>CAVXFV010000004.1:0-470920 GCA_963761125.1 Candidatus Latescibacterota bacterium | reverse complement strand
TCCCAGTGAGATATTGACTTCCTTAATAAATATGATTTCCCGTCGTTTATTTTTAATGTGCAGTACTGCCTGTCAGCCGAGATAAACACTATATCGGCAATATTAATAAGAACCGGGATTTTATTGACCTGTATGAAAAGTTTATCATCCATAGAATATGTTTTGGCAGCTTCACTCTCCGCAGCCGGTTCGTAGTCCGCCTTAAGCGTTTCCACTCTCTTCATCCGGGATGAAATTGCCTTTAGCAGTTCTTCAGCATCAAAAGGCTTGAATAAATAATCGTCTGCCCCGAGGTTCATCCCCAGCCTTATATCTTCTTTTTCCACTTTGGCAGTTAGGAAAATAAACGGTATTGACCTGGTAGAATGATCAAACGAAAGCTGTTTAAAACCTGGTATCCGTCTGTACCCTTCATCATTATATCGCAGATGATTAAATCAGGCAGCATTTTTTTAGCCAGTATTATTCCTTCATCTCCGCTTCCCGAAGCATTAACATTGTAATCCTCCTCGGTAAGCAGGGAAACAATATTCTCCCTTACAGTCTTATCATCCTCTATTACAAGTATTTTTTTCCCCGCATTTACCACGGAATTCTCACCTCAAATTCTGTCCCGTTTCCTATTTCTGACCGGCATTTAATAATCCCGTTATGCATATCAACTGCACGGCGGACGATAGAAAGTCCTAGTCCCGTTCCTTCAATTTCTCCCGTATTGCCTGCTCTGAAAAACGGTTTAAACAGGTCGTCCATATCTTTATTTGGGATACCGATTCCCTCGTCGCTTACTGAAAACTGCAGGTACTCAGGAGTTGATGAAATCATCAGTTTAATTCTTCCGCCTTCAGGCGAATATTTAAATGCATTTGAAAGAAGGTTCAGCATTATAAATCTTATCAGTTTTGCATCCAGGTAGTATTTTTTTCTTTCTGCTGCATATTCATAGTTAAAATGATGCGAAGGTAATGCCATATGTCTTATCTCTTCCATTATCTGCAGGAAAAACGCGTGAAGATCTATTTCCTGCGGATTGAATATTATCCTTCCGCTGTCTGCGTGGCTGATTGTAAGAATATCGTCAAGCAGCCTGGTAAGATTAAAGACCGAATCCTTTATTTTACCGAACTGTTCTTCAATTCTGACATCGCTCCACTTTTGCCTGTAACGCTGGATGAGCTGCATGGAGGATAGTATGGAAGTAAGCGGTGTCCTGAACTCGTGTGATGTGGTCGAAATAAAACTGGACTTCAGTTCATTAAGTTCTTTCTCCTTATCGAGTGATTCTTTAAGAAGAAGTTCAACCTGTTTCTCCTTCTCAATTTCCAGCCTCAACTGGCCGTTGGCATCTGCAACTTCTGCAGTTTTAATATCGTGTGCTTTCTTTAAGCGGATTATAGAAATACCATAGGCGAGATCTTCTGCCAGTTCGGTTAAAAGTGCAATTTCCTCTTGTGGGAATGAATCGGAATCCTTCGAATAAATTGAAAGCGCCCCGATTGTTTCCTTATCGATTTTAAGTGGAAGTGCTATAGACGATGAGGCACCCCGTTTAACGGCTTCATCACGCCATGGTTTGAATCGGGAATCAGTTTTTGTATCGGCGCAGAATGATGGTTTTCCCGTTCGGATAGCAGTGCCTGTCGGTCCTCCG
Organism: Candidatus Latescibacterota bacterium; assembly: GCA_963761125.1. GTDB lineage: Bacteria > Krumholzibacteriota > Krumholzibacteriia > WVZY01 > JAKEHA01 > JAKEHA01. The sequence continues at coordinate 469,269 of CAVXFV010000004.1, read as the reverse complement.
CCAAGCAGTGTATCAGCCCAGGTAATATTAAGAGATTCAATAAAACCTTTTTCAAAACCCGCGTACGCAACAGGTTCAACAGTTCGTGCCTCATCCTGCAGGGCGAACCCTATCCACACCAACATGTGCCCGCAGTCCTCCGTAACAATATTACATACCTCCTGCATAAAAGTTTTTTCATCGCCGGCGCTGTGAACCGCATTACTGATTCTCCTCAGGGCATGGAGTGTACGGTTTAAACGCGAGAGCTGTTCCTCGTGTTTCTTTTGCTGCGTAATATCCTCTTTTACAGCAACAAAATGTGTAATAATTCCTGCCGGGTCAAACACAGGCGCAATGTTTACAGACTCCCAGTATATTTCACCCGATTTCTTCCTGTTCTCAAATGCACCCTGCCACTTTTTACCGCTTAATATTGTTTCCCATAAATCTTTGTACAAAGCGGGATCGGTTTTACCTGATTTAAATATTCTCGGGTTCTTACCCATGACTTCTTCCGGGGTGTATCCCGTTATCCTGGTGAACTCGGGATTCGCATATTCAATATTGCCTTTATAATCGGTTATAATTATACTGTCAGGACTTTGTTCAACTGCACTCGATAATTTTCTTAGCTGATCTTCGGTTTTTTTTCTATCTGTAATATCATGTATAATGGAAAGGAGCCTCTGCTTTCCCTCTATTATTAAAGGTGAAGAGTAAACTTCCACAACACATTCCCGTCCTCCGGAGCGGCGATGGCGGAAAACAAAATAGTTTCTTTGTTCATTTACCGCTGCCTTAAGTTCAGCGGCAATCTCGGTCTCTGAAAGCAAATTAATATCCTTTACCTTCATTGTACGAAGCTTCTCTGCCGGCCAGCCGTAAAATTCTGCTGCTGCCGTGTTTGCATCAAGTATATCGCCTGTTTCAGGATCAATGAACATCATAATCGCTTTCGGTTTTTCAAATATATTCCGGAAGCGTTCTTCGCTCTGTTCCAATGGATCTTTTAACAGGTTTGTGTATTCATCCCGTACCAAACTTTTATGCACTTCCTTTTAGTTTTTCCTCTGAGTACCAGGATATTTTTTTCAGTTTATGAGGTATTATATAATCAGATGGCGCATTTAACTTTATTCCTCTTCAGGGTGGAAAAAACGATAATCTTAAAGTAGAGATTGTAATAATCCGCACCCATCCCTGTCAGGATACCGAACCAATTAAATGCCAGAGAATTCGTCCCGTGTTTGCCAAAAAAAAAGTTATAATTAAGCAAAAAATCGATCAGGCTTCTAATCTCTAAGAAATATTTTCCATCTGTAAGAATTCACTTTGCCTCATTTAAATACAAAGACAGATTCTATTCTGAATTGTTCAATACACCGTTATAATCTGCAGAACCTTTTTCCCGGGATGAGGTCGAAGGGCAGGGGGCAAATCACAATTAACAAATAATATAGGTAGGCGTCATTTCGACGACTCTGCCAGAGGCAGACAGGCTCCGGGAGGAGAAATCTTACGCCTTGTTTTTGAAAAGTTTTCTCCTTTCACCTGCCTGCCGGTTTACCTCGTCGAAGACGGGTAGGCAGGTTATTTTATTCCAGCGAAGTATCGAAATAATTTTAGCATTTATTTTGCAGTCTTGACTTTTTGGTTCTTTTGTGTCAAGACAAAAGAACGTTACATACTTATTGTTTAACTGACTTATTTTTAACCTCTTTTCTTTCTTCCCCCTCAAATCTATTTCCTTTCGTCATTTCGACGACTCTGCCGAGAGGCAGACAGGCTCCGGGAGGAGAAATCTTACTCCCCATTCTGGAATAGGTATCTTTTCTATTACCCTATCCACATTGCACACAAATTATTCAATAATTTTTTATAAATTTATTATTCTCTTTACAGGGAATCGGTTCATTTACAGCGACACTACTTCAGCAATAATATTTTTCGTTTTTATATGTAACTTTCTCTTGTTTTTCCGGCAATTGTGAGTCACCCGGCGAAGCTGTGAGGAAAGGGAATCGTGGGAGGGATGGAGTGCGGGAGGCAGGAGGTAGGAGATCAAGAACCGGGAATTAGACGACAGAGATCAGAATTTAAATAGATAGAATTAAAATACTGAAAACTATTAATAACACGAATTGATCAATAAACTTATAAAAAATTTTATCGGGCAATTTACTGCTGGCAATCCCAGAAGTATTAAAGCAAAAAAGAATATCGCTGCTTTATTTATAATTAAAGGTTTGAATATTGCAATTGGGTTAGCTATTGTGCCATTAACAATTCATTATCTTAATCCGACTAAGTATGGAATCTGGATAACTTTGAGTTCAATAATTGGTTGGTTTGGTTTTTTTGATATTGGATTAGGTAATGGATTAAGGAATAGATTTGCTGAAGCTGTAGCTGATAATAACCAGGAATTAGCTAAGACATATGTCAGTACAACTTATGCCGTGTTGTCGGTAATTATTTCTGTAGTTTTAATTATCTTTTTTATAGTTAATAATTTTATCAATTGGTCAGCAATCCTAAATGCGGAAAATCTACCTGGACTGCAAAACGAATTGAATATATTAGCGCTTATAATATTTACGTTTTTCTGTCTAAGGTTTATTTTTAAACTTATTGGTACATTATTAATTGCTGATCAGCAGCCCGCTAGAGCATCCCTTCTTGATTTGTTTGCAAATATAATGTCTCTATTATTTATTATTCTTTTAACAAAAATTTCAAACGGATCATTAATTTATTTGGGAATAATAATCAGCAGTATGCCTGTAATTGTTTTTATTATTTCCAGTCTATGGTTCTTTAACGGTAAATATAAATTTTACAAACCATCACTAAAACACGTTGATATAAGTAAAGTAAAAGATCTGTTCTCACTTGGACTAAAATTTTTTATCATACAGATTTCTGTTGTCGCCTTGTACCAGACAAATAATATAATTATTTCACAATTATTCGGGCCAGCTAAGGTGACACCTTATAATATTGCGTTCAAATATTTTAATATCATTCTGATGTTATTTTCGATAATTATTAATCCATTTTGGAGCGCATTTACAGAAGCATGGGTAAAAAAAGAAATAGATTGGATAAGAAGAGTTATGAAGAGGTTATTAATAATTTGGTTTATCATGACATTAATGGGAATAATTATGTTAGTGTTATCGCCATGGATTTATAAAATATGGATTGGAAAACTGGTAACAATTCCGTTTACTCTATCATTATTGGTTGTTACTTGGGTTATAATAAATTGCTGGAATGGGATTTTTGGTCAATTTCTTAATGGTGTTGGTAAAATCAAGCTCCAGGTTTATACCAGTATAACACTGGCATTATTAAATGTTCCTTTCGCGGTATTCCTTGGAAATAAATTCGGTATAAACGGTATTCTCACAGCAAATATTATTTTAGGAAGTTTAGGGGCAATAATATTCCCTTTGCAGTACAGAAAAATAATTAATCAAAATGCTTTAGGTATCTGGAACTTGTAATAAATATGAACATTCTTATACTTTCCAGTCCGAATCCTTACAAATCAGCAGGCATAGTTGCAAAAGATATGCTTGTATATTTACGCTCCCTGCCAAATGTTGATATAAAACTTATTACACAGGGTTGGATAAAGCAGAAAGATATAGATATAATGTCAGTTGATTCGTTCTACAGGCATTATTTAAAGAAGATTTTGCGAAAATCAAAAAACGTATTTAATCGGTTAACTAAAAATAAGAAATCTAATATTGATAAAAACTATTACATTCTTCAACCAGATCTGACCAAAGATTATTATTCTACTGAAACTTTTCTTAAAAAACTTCCTTTTACTCCTGATGTTATTATTGTCCTGTTTATGCCAAAATTTCTAAACTTTAAAAACCTTTATGAATTAAATAAAAATACAGGAGCGCTGATTTTACTTTATATGATGGATATGGCGCCAATGACAGGCGGTTGTCACTATGCGTGGAATTGTAAAGGATATACCAAAACTTGTGGTAATTGTCCCGGGTTATTTTCGGATAAACTTGAAGATCAGTCGTATTTAAATTGGAAGTTTAAGAAAGGATATATTGAAAAGACAAAAATAATACCAATAGCAGCTACTGAATGGCAATACAAACAATTACAAGAAAGTACTTTATTCAGTAACTCGAATTATCATAAAATTCTTCTTCCAATTAATGACGGATTATTTTCACCCGCGGACAAAGAAGAGGTCAGAAAATCAATTAAATTACCTATTTACAAAAAAATAATATTATTTGCTGCAATGAATATTGGAGAAAAAAGAAAAGGTTTTAGCGAACTGGTAGAATGTTTAAGGATTTTAAAAGATAGATCTGACAGAATTTGGGCATCAGATATTCTTTTGGTTATCACCGGGATTGAGCAGGATAATTATAAAAGTTTATTTCCTTTTGACTATTTAGCCATGGGTTCTGGACTAAGTCATGAAGAAATTGCAAAACTGTTTCAGGCTGCAGATCTTTTTGTTTGTCCTTCCATAGAGGATTCCGGTCCAATGATGATAAACCAATCGATAATGTGCGGAACACCAGTTGTATCTTTTGAAATGGGCGTTGCCCTTGATTTGGTAATTACCGGTAAAACAGGTTACCGTGCAAAGCTTGGAGATAGTTCAGACCTGGCAAATGGAATAAAATATATAATGGATTTAGACGTACAGAGTTACAGAGAAATTAGTGAAAACTGTCGTTCTGTTGGACTTGAATTGTGCGATCCGCGAAAACAAGTATCAAAATATTTAGAAATATTTGAAAGAGAAAAGTATTAAATTAAATCGATAATTTTTTTAACGTTGAATAAAGCAAAATAAAAAGTAACGCTTATAACTATATGCAAACCGAAATAACTAATAATAGATTGAAAATCAATCAATTTTTAAAACGTGAAACAAGTCAACCTTATCACAATGGCAAAAGTTGGGTTTCCAATTTTAAAAAAGGTTCGTTTTTCTTTGCTACAATTTCAGCCGAAAGGATTTTATCCCTTTGTGTTCTTGAAGAAAGGAAATGGGATAGTCATTTTTTTAAAAGAAAAATGGGTGCGATAAAGATATATTGTTTTGTCGGTAGTACCAATGGAGATTTAGATAAATTATTCAAATCTGTCCTCAGGGAAGCAAAAAATAAAGACTTTAAGCATTTAATTTTACGTGTTGAAAATTTTAATTATAATATAATGCAGATAGCTGAGGAAAATAAATTTATTTTGGTAGATGCAGGGACAGTTTTTACGATTAACGAAAAAAAAATATCTGGTTTTAGTAGTTTTCAGGATGTAAATGTAAGGGAAATGCATACCTCGGATCTTAAGTATATTCAAAGTTATATAGTGAGCCTTTTCAAACATAGCTATTTTTATAGAGACCATTTTTTCTCAAACAAAGAGGCTGATAGTTTATTTAAAACCTGGAGCAATACATGGATATGTAGCCGCTTCAAACTTTGAGGGTACCGTATTGCTCTCGCAGGCCTTGATCGCCGCCGACATCACGCCGGTGTGGCCCACCATGTCCGGGTTGGCGAAGTTGCACACGATGTAGTCGTAGTGATCGGTCCGAAGCGCTTCCACCAGTTCCTTGCACACCGCGTCCGCGCTCATCTCGGGTTGCAAATCATATGTCGCCACCTTCGCGGACGGGATCATGATCCGCCGCTCACCCTTGAATTCGTCTCTTCCCCGCCGTTGAAGAAGTAGGTCACGTGCGCGTACTTTTCGGTCTCGGCGATGCGGAGCGTCGCCTTGCCGTGCGACGCCGCGACGTCGACAAGAATGTGGTGACGCGACTCGGGCGGGAACGCCACCGGCAGGTAGGCGTCCTCGTAGTATCTCGCCATGCACACGTAGTGAACGCGCGGGCGTTTCGTCCTCGGGAAGTCGGAGAAGTGGTCGTCGACGAAGGCGTGTGTGATCTGCCGCGCCCGGTCCGCCCGAAAGTTGAAGAAGACGATCGTGTCGCCGTCGTTGACCACACCGCCGGGAGGTCCGTCTTCGTCGGTAACGACGATCGGCTCCACGAATTCGTCGGTGACGCCGCGCTCGTACGATTCGCGCACCGCCTCCACGGCATTCGTCGCCCGCCGGCCCTCGCCGAGCGTCAGCAGGTCGTACGCGCGCCGGGTACGGTCCCAGCGCTTGTCGCGATCCATGGCGTAGTAGCGCCCCACAACCGACGCCACCTTCCCCACGCCGAGCGACTTCATGGTCGTGTCGAGCTTCTCCAGATAGCCGACACCGCCGTTCGGTGACGTGTCGCGGCCGTCGAGGATCGCGTGCACGTAGACGTCGCGCACGCCATGCCGCTTCGCGAGTTCCAGCAAGGCGTCGAGGTGCCGCTGATGACTGTGGACCCCGCCGTCGGAGAGCAACCCCATCAGGTGAAGCGCGCCGGTCGCCTTCGAACGGCCCATCGCGTCGACCAGCACCGGAATCTCGAAAAACGACCCGTCCCGGATCGCACGGTCGATGCGCACGATGTCCTGGTAGACCACGCGCCCGGCGCCGATGTTGAGATGGCCGACCTCGCTGTTGCCCATCTGTCCGTCGGGAAGCCCGACCCAGGGACCCGACGCCTGGATCAGCGTGTGCGGATACTCGTTCCACAGCCGGTCGACGTTCGGCGTGCGCGCCTGGCGGACCGCGTTGGCTTCCGTCTCCTCGCGCCATCCCCAGCCGTCCAGGATGAGCAGGAGCGCTTTCTTCGTTCGCGTCGTCATTGGGAACCCTTCACGCGCTGGAGTTTCTCGAGGTTGGCTTTCGCATCGTGATTTTCGGGATCGATCTTGAGCGCTTCGCGGAACTGCGTTTCGGCTTCGTCGTAGCGCTTCGTCATGGCGTAGAGCGATCCCAGCGTCACGCGTCCGTTCGCGTACCCGGGTTCGGTCTTGACCGCCTTTTCGGCCATGGCGACACCGTCCGGCACGCGACCGGTCTGGATGTACATAACGGCGAGGTTGTTCATTGCATAGAAATCGTCGGGCTTGAGCGAGATGCACTTCTCCAGCGCTTCTTCCGCCTGCGGAAACATCTTCAGCTTGCCGTAGCAGACCGCGAGGTTATTGTACGCGCCGTGGAAATTCGGGCGCATCGCGATCGCCTGCTTGTACTCGTCGATCGCCTTCTGGAAATCGCCCTGCTGCTGGTAGCGTTGTCCGAGATTGTTGTGCGCGTCGGCGTTGTCCGGCGTGAGGTAACCCAGCGCTTCGAGTTTCTTCATCTGCTCGGTCGTCGCCGCATCGTTGGTGGCGGTGGCCGTCTCCTCGCGTTTCCGGTCCAGCGTCGGCAGGATCTCGGGATTGAACGTGGACACCACGCTGTCGGCGAATGCCATCGCGACGGGATCTCCCGGCATGTCCTTGGCGCGTGGCAGCCCGGTGAGTGCGAGCACGGTGGGGGCGACGTCGAGGATCGACGCCCCGTCGAGCGGCGCTCCCTTCGTCACGCCCGCGCCGTAGAACCCGATGATCCCGTCGATGCGATGCCACTTGGCGGCGTTGCCGGCCCAGATCTCCGGGCGATTGTGAAGGCGCGAGTCGCCGCTCTTGAACCCGTGGTCGGAGATCACCATCAGGACGGTGTGGTCATCGATTGCGTTCATAAACTCGCCGAGGATTTCGTCCTGCACGATGTACACCTGCTCGATCACGTTCTTGTACATCGCGTACTCGTCGGCCGGAACGTCGGGCATCCGCGGCGGCGAATCGAGCATGAACAGGTGGCTCATGGCATCGACCCATTCGAAGTAAACCGCGAGCACGTCGGGGTGGTCGGTGTCGAGGACGTGTCTGGCGATGTTCCGAAACGTCAAGGTCGAGGCGTAGAGATGGATCAGGTTGTTCACCGGGTCGCGGGGATCGGGCGACACCCGCCGCGCGTCGATCTGTTTGGGCGACAGCGCGACGAACTTCTGAATGTCCGAATCCGGGATCTGCGGGCCGTGCACGACGAGCCGAGACAGTTCGTCGCGGCGCGACGGTGGATAGACACTGGTGGCCGACGCGTGCGCCGTGTCTTCCGGTGCGTAGGCGAGGTAGCCGAACTTGTCGGTCACGACCAGGCCGTTGACCTTCTCGGCCGGGTCGGTCGCGAGCCAGCCGATGATTGCCACCGTGCGCCCGTAGTCGCCCAGCATGTCCCAGAACGCGTCCACTTTGCGGTAGAGACGGCTGATCGGCACGCGCACGCCGGTCCTGGGATCGGCGACGGTGAAGTTCAAGACGCCGTGTTTCTCCGGCTGGCGACCGGTCGCCATCGTCGTCCACAAGAGCGGGGAGAGCATCGGCTCCTCGGAACGAAGCGGCCCGGTGGCCCCGTCGCTCACCAACCGCGCGAAGTTGGGAAGCTTCCCCTGCTTGATCAATGGCTGGAGGTTTTTCCAGTCGCCGCCGTCGATGCCGACGATGACGAGCCGCCGCGGCGAGCGTGACGCCTTCGTCACCGTCCCCGACGCGAGCGACGAATCGGACTCGAACGATTGGTCCCCCCAGCGCAAGAGCGACGCCTTCGTCACGGTGATGCCGAGCGTCGTGAGCTGGTCCTTCGCCTGCGTCACCACCGCGCGCGCAAAGGCGTGCGGGTCGTCCGGCGGGAGCGCCGCCGCCGCCTCGATCTCGGCGGCCGCGTTCACCAGGCGCTCGAACGCCGCGGGAAAATCGGTAGAGAAACGGCTGTAGATCTTTTCCGACGACCCGGACGCGATATCCAGATCGAACGCAAACGCGACGTCCACCGCCTGGCCGTTCTGAAAACGCACCGGCATCGTGCCCTTCGCCGGAACGCGGAAGGCGTGTTTCCCCACCGGATAGCGGACGAGTTTCGTCCCGGGAAACGCCAGATGCAGGCCGGACGCTTCCACCCGGGTGCCGCCGTCACGCGCCACGCGAACGGCTTCGAATCCGGACGGCACGCGCTTGACCCCGGCGATGGCGACCAGAACCACCAGCGCCAGCAAGGCGAACCCGATGCGTTGAGCGTTTTTCATTTCCGAGAGGTGGGCGGCGGGCATCGAACGAGCGGCCGAACGCGCGTCGCGGAACACCGTGTCAAAGCGTACGATGCGCGGACGGGCGCGTCAAGACGGGAGGTGGGATCGGGATGGCAGACAGCCGGACGCCTCTCTATAATGCGGGGATGAATCCGCCGAGCCCACCGCCGCATCCCGTCGTCGCCATCATCGTTCTCACGTGGAACGGACGCGACCTCACGCTGGCGTGCATCGATTCGCTTGCAGCCGTGGGCACGCCCGGCGTGCGCATCGTCCTCGTGGACAACGCGTCCACCGACGGCACCGTCGCCGCGGTGCGCGACCGCTACGCCGACCGCGTGACGATCGTGGAGACCGGCGCGAACCTGGGCTTCGCGGGCGGAAACAACGCCGGCATCGAACGCGCCCTCACCGACGGCGCGGACTTCGTCCTGCTGCTCAACAACGACACCGTGGTGGACCCGGCGTTCGTCGACGAACTCCTGCGCCCGATGCTCGCCGCTCCGGCGATCGGCATCGCCGGCCCGAAGATCTACTATGAGAATCCGCCGATCGCATCTGGTTCGCGGGGGGAGTGATCTCGATGTGGCGCGGGACGGCCCGCCACATCGGCATCCGCGAGACCGACCACGGTCAATACGACTCCGTGCGCTCCGTCGACTACATCACCGGGTGCGCGATGCTGATCCGCCGGTCGGTGCTGGAACGCGTCGGCCGGCTCGACACCGCGTACCGCGCCTACTTCGAGGACGCCGATTTGTGCGTGCGCGCACACCGGGCCGGCTTCGAGATCCGGTACGTGCCCGCGTCTCGCGTGTGGCACAAGATTTCGGCGAGCACCGGAGGCCAGCTCTCGCGCCGCAAGATCGGCCACAAGTTCGAAAGCGCGCGCCGATTCTTCGGGCGCTACGCGCGCTGGTACCAGCGACTGGCCATCCCTTTCTTTTTCGTGTTCGATGTGATACGAATAGGCATCCTGATCCTGGCGGGCCGGCTTCGAGATACCGGCGAGCACACCCCTCAATCGACGTCCTGATACGCGGGCGGTTCCTTCGACGTGAAGGTCGCGATCTTCGGTGCCAGCGGCCAGCTCGGCCGCGATGTCGTCTCGGAATTCTCCGGGCACGACGCGATCGCCGTCACCCACGACCGGGCGGACATCCGCCGCGCGGAGGCGGTCGAGTCCGTCGTCCGCGAAGAACATCCCGAGTGGGTGATCAACTGCGCGGCGATGACCCACGTGGACGCCTGCGAGACCGCCACCCTCGATGCTTTCGAAATCAATGCGCTCGGCGCTCGCCACGTGGCGCGCGCGGCAGCCGCTCACGGCGCGCAACTGGTCCACATCAGCACCGACTATGTGTTCGATGGAAGCAAATCGACGCCATACGTGGAGTCGGATATGCCGCGCCCGATCAACGCCTACGGGATCAGCAAGCTCGCGGGCGAGTACTTCGCGCGCGCGGAATGCGCGGCACACGCGATCGTCCGGACGAGCGGGCTCTCACGGAACGAATCCGTGCCGCGGCAAGGGAACGAATTTCGTGGAAACGATCCTCGCGCGCGCGCTCGGCGGGTGGTCCGCTGCGTGTCGTCTCCGACGAACGCCTGACACCGACCTTCACGCTCGACCTCGCCGGCAAGTGCGGGCGATCGTCGACCGGGGTGTTCCGGCGGGCATCTATCACGCCACCAACGGTGGCGAGTGTTCGTGGTAACGAATTTGCGACCGAAGCACTCCGGTTGGCCGGCCTGGAGGTCCCGGTGGAAGCGATCCGCGCGGCCGACTGGAAATCGTCCGTGCGCGGCCGGCGAACTCAGTGCTGGAAAATCGGGCGCTGGCGGCGATGGGGATAGACACGATGCCCGACTGGCGTGACGCGCTTGCGCGCTACGTCGCCGCCCGGGGCGCGGCGCTTAGAAAATAGTGTGAAGGATGAAGGCGATCAGACCGAAGCCCGCCAGAACCGCGAGCCCACCGGCAGCGACCGTCATCACGACAGCGGCGACCGGGAGCATGACAATCGCTCCCACCGCCTTGACCAGACCGAAGCCGATCTTGATCGGCAGAAAGAGCAAAGCCAAAAGGATGTGGAGCATGACCGCACCGACGACGAACGCCCCGAAGACGATTCCAACCGTTACCAGTATCGCAATTCCCATGGGATCCTCCCTTCCGCAGGTACCGACCGCGGCGTCATATGGACCGATCTACACGCGCGTGCGTGCGACATTTCGGGGGAATCTCGCGTCGCATCGCGGTGCTCGCAGTCGCCGGCGCCACTGCGCTGGCCCTTCCCGGTGTCGTGCGCGCCGCCGACCCGCCGCGCGCGATGTCGCCCGACCCCCTGGCGTTCGTCGCGCCCAGCCGGGCATTCGACACGATCCACATCGGCCTCAACCTCGATGTGGACCTCGTCGGCCAGCGCATCGACGGTTCGGTCGCGCACACGATTCGATCCCTCCGAGACGGCGTGGACCGGATCACCTTCAACTGCGTCGGACTCGAGATCGACTCCGTCCGCGTCGACGGCCGCGACGCCGCGTTCGACTACCCGGTTCCCGCCACGCAAAGCACATCGTGGATCGAATTCGAAACCGAACCGACAGCCGGCGACCAGCTGGTCGTCCACTGCGATCCCCCGCTCGCGCGCGGCGACGAGGTCACCGTGGTCATTCGTTACCGCGGGGCGCCCAGGATCGGACTCTACTGGGTCAAGCCCGAGAAGGGCATCGCCGAGAAGCGCTACGAAGTGTGGTCGCAGGGTGAAGGCGAGGACAACCGGTACTGGATTCCCTGCCACGATTATCCCGACGACAAGGCCACGTTCGAAGGACGATTCACCGTCCCCAAAGGTTACACCGCCATTTCCAACGGCGCGCTGGTGCGCAAACAGGACATCGGCGACAAGACCGAGTTCCTCTATCGTCTCCAGCAGCCGCAGGTCAGCTATCTCATCATGCTGGCGGTTGCCAAGTACCACATCTACGAGGACAAGTACAACGACCTCCCGCTGTGGTACGTCGTACCGCCGGACAAGGACGACGCGACCATTCTCCGGGGCTACGGTCAGACGCCCGAAATGGTCGGGTTCTTCGCGAAGAAGACCGGCATCGACTACCCGTACGCGAAGTACGCCCAGATCAGCGTCCAGAACTTCATTTACGGCGGGATGGAGAACACGTCGGCCACGGTGATGAACATGCGCACGATGCACGACGCCGGTGACGAGCTGACCCGCAGCGACCAGAATCTGGTCTCGCACGAACTGGCGCATCAGTGGTGGGGCGACATGCTGACGTGCCGCGAGTGGAGCGAGATGTGGCTCAACGAGGGGTTCGCCACCTACTACGCCTACCTTTATATGGAGCACCACGACGGTGACGACGCGTTCCGGTACCAGATGCGCGACGCGCACAACGACGTGATCAAGGCGGACAACGCCGAGCCGCGGCCGATGGTGGTCGACTTCTTCAACCGGCAGGACGCGCGCAACAGTTCGCTGGTCTACGTCAAAGGCGCGAGCCTTCTGCACATGCTGCGTTTCCTGCTGGGCGACAAGCTCTACGACCAGACCATCCACAACTACGGGACCGAGAACAAATTCAAAACGGTCGATACGCGCGACCTGATGCGGGCCGTTCGGCAGACCAGCGGCGAGAACCTCGACTGGTTCTTCGAGCAGTGGGCCTATCTTGCGGGACATCCCGTGTTCAAGGTGTCGGACTCGTGGGACGCCGCAGAGATGGTGCTCACGCTCCACGTCGAGCAGACGCAGAAAGTGGGAGGCCTGGTTCCGGTGTTCCGCGTCCCGGTCGACGTCGAGCTGACGTGGGACGGCGGCAGCCGGACGCAGCGCATCGTCGTCGAGGGCACGACGCAGGACTACTACTTCCCGCTTCCCGCCGAACCAAAGATGGTCATCTTCGACAAGGGCGACTGGATTCTCAAGGAACTCGACTTCCCCAAGACGACCACGGAACTCCTGTACCAGCTCGAGCACGGCGATTTTATGTCCCGCGTCCGTGCCGCCGAGGCGCTGGGCGACAAGGGCTCCGACTCGCGGACGGTTCCCGCGCTGCGGGCGGTTGTGATGGCCGACGGATTTTACGGTCTGCGCCGCGACGCGGCCCTCGCGCTCGGGCGCGCGGGAACGGACGGCGCGCGGGACGCGTTGATCGAGGGCCTCGAGGCCGCCGATGCAAGAGTTCGTCTCGCCAGCGCCGAGGCGCTCGGCGACTTCTACCGCGACGAGCGCGCGGCGTCGGCACTGGCGCGCCACGTTGGCTCCGACGCGGCGTGGGGTGTGCAGGCTCAGGCGATCTCCAGCCTGGTGAAAATGCATGCCGACGACGCATCGAAGACGTGCATCGCCGCACTCAAGCCGGAATCCGAGCGCAGCATCGTGCGCGTGGCCGCGCTCAAGGGACTCGGCGACCTCGGCGACCCCGCGGTCATGGACCGCATCAAGCCCTACTGCACGCCGGGAAACCGCCGCGATCATCGCCACACGGCGATCGCCACGTACGCAGGGCTTGCCAAAGCGCTGCCGAAGGACAGCGACCGCGCCCGCGCCGCTGACTTCCTGATTCCGTTCCTCGACGACTGGTTCCTGCGCACGCGGGAAACGACCATCGACGCCCTGGCGACGATCGGCGCTACGTCGGCGGTCAGCGATCTGCGCCGGGTGGCGGACAGCGATCCGGTGGCGGAGGTTCGCGACCGGGCGCGCAAGGCAGCCGACCGCATCACCGCCGCCGAGGCGATCGCATCCGGCAAGACCGACGCGTCCGCGGACCTCGACGACCTCAAGCGGCGCGTCGCCGATCTCGAGCGCCAGATGAAGGAAACCCGCAAAGCCACGGCCGCCAAGGCGTCCGTCGAGGCCGGCGGACAGTAACTCCTTGACCGGAAACGGCATGCCGACAAACACATGGCACGGGGGGATTTGCATTGACTTTGATAAACGTTTCACATAGCCTATTAGCGGTTGCTGACGGGAATCCCCGCACGGTAGAGTCTGGCGTCTTGAGGAATGGGCCCACAGGCTGCGCTGACATGTGGTGGAAACCCTCCGGGTCCGGGTCGTGAAGTCCGACAAGGACCGATATTCGTGGGCGCGGCAGGCGGGGTTGTTGTCGACAATCCCGTTCTTGATGGCGGTGCCTCCGATAGCCGGTCTTCTGATCGGTCGATATCTCGACAAGAAACTCAACCTTAACCCCGTTTTTACCATCGTCTTCTTGCTGCTGGGATTCGCTGCCGGTGTGCGCGAGGTCACCCTCGTCATTCGGAAGGCGAACGCCCTGAACGACGGAGACAAGCGTGATCGAAGTGCGCCATAACGCCACGAACGCGGCATGGTCCGCGGTGGACCCGGACCTGCTGCATCGCGTGCGTAAGACGTCGATCATCCTGGGCCTCGTCCTCGCGGCGCCGTTCGCCACGTATTGCGGGCTGATGGCCGCGGCGGGATGGATCGTCGGCATCGCCTGGTCGCTGGTAAACCTGGGAATGATCGCCGCGATCGTCCGGCGCGTACTGGCCGACGGGCCGCGCGACAAGACCGCCATCGCCGTCGCGCTGGGAATCAAGTTCCCGCTGCTCTACGGAGTAGGGCTCGTGTGTCTCGCGCTGCTTCACCTGCCCGCGGGATGGCTGGTCGCGGGCTTTACGTGGCCGTTGTTCGTGGCCGTCATGAAGGCGGCGGGGCGTCTGTACCTCGGGCTGGATGAATCCGCCGCGCACGCGGGAGAGGGACGTTGAACATTCTCGCACTCCATGGGATCGACTCGCTGATCGGCCACGGCGCCGTCCGCCTCGTCGCCGAAGGCGCCGGCGACATGGTCCACGAGGAAGCGTCGCACGAGCTCCTCAACTGGATCTCCGCCATCATTCAATTCCTGCCCGACTCACCGGTGAAGTCGTTCCTCCATCATTGGGAGGGCATGATCTTCTCGTTCGCGATCGCGGGGATGTTGATTCTCGTGGCCCGGCTGGCGTCGCGCAATCCGCAGATGGTGCCCGGGCGACTCCAGAACGTCGTCGAGATGGTGGTCGAGGGCCTGTCGAATTTCATCATCGGCGTCCTCGGACCCGGCGGACGCGAGTTCGTTCCCTTTCTGGGAACCCTGTTCATTTATATCCTGGCGATGAACATCTGCGGTGCCCTGCCGCTCGGCAAGTCGCCGACGGCGAGCCCCAACACCACCGTGGCGCTGGCGCTGTGCGTGTTCTTTTACGTTCACTGGATCGGACTCACGCGCAACGGGCCGCTCGGGTATCTCAAGCACCTCGCCGGATCGCCGAAGAGTGCCGTCGAATGGGCGTTCGTCCCCATCATGCTGCCGATTCACATTCTCGGCGAGATCGCGCGACCGGTGAGTCTGTCGCTGCGACTCTTCGGGAACGTGTCGGGCGAGGACGTCCTCTTGTTCGCGTTCTGCAGCCTCGGGGTCACCGCCCTGTCGTTCGCGAATTCGCCGATCGGTATTCCGTTTCAGGTTCCGTTCATTCTGCTCGCGTTTCTGACCAGTTTCATTCAGGCACTCGTGTTCACGCTGTTGAGCACGATTTACATTCTGCTGTGGCTTCCCCACGAAGACCACGCGGAAGAGGGGCACCACGAGGCGCCCGCAACCACCGGATAACCCGGTACCAAGGAGGAAAAGAAACATGGATGCGTCAACCGCTCTTGGCTTCGCGCTCCCTATCGGCCTCGGTCTCGCGGCCATCGGCTCGGGAATCGGCTTCAGCCGCGCCATCGGCTCGGCGATGGAAGCGATCGGCCGTCAGCCGGAAGCGTCGGGCAAGATTCAGACGGCGATGATCATCGGCGCCGGGCTTATCGAGGCGCTCACGATCTACGCGTTCGTCACGGTCTTTCTGCTGATGGGCAAGATCCAGTAACCGGGGACTTTTCCCCTGTCGGACGGCCCGCGCGGCGCATAACAGCGCGCGGCCGAGGAGTGTGAGATGGAACTTCAGTGGAAAGCATTACTCACGCAGGTCGTCGGATTCCTGATCGTCCTGTGGCTCCTGCGCAAGTACGCATGGGACAAGATGCTCGCCTTCGTCGAGAAGCGCCGTCAGGCGATCGCGACGGAGTTCGAGAACATCGAACAGGCGAAGGCGAATGCCGACGTGCTGCGCCGCAAGTACGAAGAGGAGCTGGCGGGTATCGAGGCCGTACGCCGGTTCTCGCATCCAGGAGGCCGTCCACGAAGCCAACGGCATCGCCGCGCAATTGCGTGACGACGCCCGGCGCGAGGCGGTGGCCATGCGCGTCAAGGCGACGAAGGACATCGGGATCGAGATGGAAAAGGCCAACGCCACGTTTCGCGATCAGATGGTCGACTCCGTGCTCACCGCCACCGAGAAGCTGATCCGTCAGCGTCTCGACGACACGCAGCACCGCACGCTGATCAGCCAGTTCCTGGACGAAGTCGAAGCCGGATCGGCGGGACGGTAGCCATGGTTCTGAGCGGCATCGGAAAACGCTACGCGATTGCTCTGTTCAACGCCGCGATGGAGGAAGACGTCCTCGATCAGGTGCAGGGCGACGCAGCGAGCTTCGCCGGGCTCGTCGAGAGCAACCCGGCGTTCCGGCGTTTTCTGACATCGCTGCGGGTGACCCCCGGCGAGAAGAAGGATCTGATCACGCGAGCGATCGCCGATCAGGCGTCGGGGCTGTTCGTGAAGTTCGTACTGCTTCTGATCGACAAGAAGCGAATCAACAAGTTCGGCGAGATCGCCCGGTCGTTCGAAGCGCTCTACGAGGACCACCGCGGCATCCTGCGCGTCAGCGTCATCACCGCGGTGCCGCTCGACGCGGAACTGGAGCGCAAGACGAAGATCGCAGTCGAACGACGCACCGGAAAGACGGCGAAGATCGTCAAGCGCGTCGACCCGGATATCATCGGCGGAATGATCCTGCTCACCGGCGACAGAATCATCGACGGAAGCATCCGCAACCGCCTCGGCGAACTACGCCGTGAGCTGCACGAGTTGAGAGTGCATTGATCGAACGTTATCGAGGAGAGCGAGAATGGCCTTTCGACCCGAAGAAGTAAGTTCCATTATCCAGGCCCAGCTCCAGTCTTCCGACGCGAAGCTCGAGATGGAATCCCTGGGCACGATCCTCCAGGTCGGCGACGGGATCGCCCGTATCTGGGGCCTCGAGGACGCGATGGCCGGCGAGTTGCTCGAATTCCCGGGCAACGTCATCGGCATGGTGCTCAATCTGGAGGAAGACAACGTCGGCGCCGTGCTGTTCGGGTCCGACACCGCCATCAGGGAAGGCGACACGGTCAAGCGCACCGGCAAGGTCGCCCAGATTCCCATCGGCGAAGCGCTGCTCGGTCGCGTCGTGAACTCCCTCGGCCAGCCCATCGACGGCAAGGGCCCGATCGCCACGGACACGTTCGGCCCGATCGAAGCGGTCGTCCCCAACGTGGTGCAGCGCCAGCCGGTGAAAGAGCCGCTGCAGACCGGCATCAAGGCCATCGACTCGATGATCCCCATCGGCCGCGGTCAGCGCGAGTTGATCATCGGCGACCGCCAGACCGGCAAGACCGCGCTCTGCATCGATACCATCATCAATCAGAAAGAGTCCGGCGTCCGCTGCATCTACGTCGCCATCGGACAGAAGGAATCGACGGTGGCCCAACTGGTCCGCCGGCTGGAGGCGCACAACGCGATGGAGTACACCACCGTCGTCAGCGCGTCGGCGTCGGATCCGGCGCCGCTCCAGTTCCTCGCACCCTACGCGGGCGCGACGCTGGGCGAGTTCTTCCGCGATCGCGGCGGCCACGCGGTGTGTTTCTACGACGACCTTTCGAAGCACGCGCAGGCGTACCGTCAGATGTCGCTGCTGCTCCGTCGTCCACCGGGCCGCGAAGCGTACCCGGGCGACGTATTCTACCTGCACTCGCGTCTGCTGGAGCGCGCGGCGAAGCTGTCCGACAAGCTCGGCGCCGGGTCGTTGACGGCACTTCCCATTATCGAAACGCAGCTCGGCGACGTGACCGCGTACATTCCGACCAACGTGATCTCGATCACCGACGGCCAGATCTTCCTCGAGAGTGATCTGTTCTATTCCGGCATTCGCCCGGCCATCAACGCCGGTATCTCCGTCTCCCGCGTGGGTTCGAACGCGCAGACGAAGATGATGAAGCAGGTCGCCGGCCGCTTGCGCCTGGCACTCGCGCAGTATCGCGAGCTTGCGAACTTCGCGCGCTTCGGGTCGGACCTCGACAAGTCGACGCTCGCCCAGCTGAAGCGCGGCGAGAAGATGGTCGAGATTCTCAAGCAGGACGAGGACCTTCCGTTGCCCACGGAGAAGCAGGTACTGCTGATCTTCTGCGCCAACGAGGGGCTTCTGGACGAACTCCCGAGCGACAGCCTCAAACGTTTCGAGGCCGAGTTCTTCGAGTTCATGGACAAGCAGTACCCCGACGTCGTCCACCAGTTGCGCGAGAAGAAAGCGTTCGACAAAACGCTCGAAGCCGAAGCGCGCAAGGCGGCGGGCGAGTTCACGACCCGCTTCGCGGCGGCGCTGGGCCTCAAGGCGTAGGATCGTCGGGAACACATGGCTACACTTCGCGACATCAGACTCCGGATTCGGTCTGTCGAGAACATCGGCAAGATCACGCGCGCCATGCAGCTCGTGGCGGCGGCCAAACTCACGCGCGCGCAGAACCGCGCGCACGCGGTGCGGCCGTTCTCCGAGGAGCTGGATCGCACGCTCGGCGGACTCGCCGGCGGCGGCGTCGACGAGTCGGCCGACGTTCCCATCGAGTTCTCGATCGCCGAAGGCGAACCCGTGATCCGCACCACGCTGGGACGCGTGTTCTCGCAGCACGAAGTCAAAAGACCCGGCATCGTCCTGGTGACCGCGGACCGCGGGTTGTGCGGGGCGTTCAATACGAACCTGATTCGGGCGGCGCAGGCGTTCATGAATGAGCACGGCGAAGAGAACTGCCGGCTGATCACGATCGGCAAGAAGGGCCATGCGCATTTCCGCCGCCGTCCCGTGAAGCTGATCTATCACAAGGCGGGAGTCAGCGACCGGCTCGAACTCCCGGAGATCAAAGAAATCACCGGACGGTTGCTCGCGCTCTATGCGAGCGGCGAGGTGGACGCCCTCTACCTGATCTACGCCAAGTCGATCAAGGCGGCGGTGTACCGCGTGACCACGCAGAAATTCTTGAGCATCCCGCCGGTCGAAGGCGCGACATCGGACGACAGTTACATCATCGAGCCCAACCGGGACGAATTGTTCGCCGACCTGATACCGCTGTACGCCACGTCGTGCATGTTCTCGGCGCTCGCAGACTCGTTCGCGTCCGAGTACGGGGCGCGCATGGCGGCGATGCAACAGGCCACCCGCAATGCCGAAGAAAAACTGAATGATCTCGTCATCCTGAGAAACCGCCTGCGTCAGGCCACGATCACCAAGGAACTCGCAGAAATCGTCGGTGGCGCCGAGGCGCTGAAATAGCACACGAACCGAAGAGGAACGACATGGAAGCCAACGTCAACATGGCGCGCTCGGCGCAGTCCACGGGCTCGAAGCCCGGATCGCACACCATCGGCAAGATCGTCCAGGTAATCGGACCCACGGTCGACGTGGAGTTTCCCCCGGGTCAGCTTCCCTACATCTATAACGCGCTGTCGATCAAGGACCCGGGGCGCGACATCGACCTCGTGTGCGAAGTATCGCTTCACATCGGCGACAACGTCGTACGCGCGATCGCGATGAAGTCGACCGACGGGCTGGTTCGCGGCATGGACGTTGTGGACCTCGGAACCCCGATCTCCGTGCCGGTGGGCAGCCAGTCGCTGGGACGCATCTTCAACGTCCTCGGCGAGGCCATCGACGGCAAGGGCCCGATCGCGGATCCGGACAAGCGCTACCCGATTCACCGCTCGGCGCCGAGCCTCGAGGACCAGGCCACCGAGGTGCAGCAGCTCGAGACCGGCATCAAGGTCGTCGACCTTCTGGCACCCTACGCCAAGGGCGGAAAGATCGGGCTGTTCGGCGGCGCGGGCGTGGGCAAGACGGTTCTGATTCAGGAACTCATCCGCAGTATCGCCACCGAGCACGGCGGCTATTCGGTGTTCGCCGGCGTCGGCGAGCGCACGCGCGAAGGCAACGACCTGTGGCTCGAAATGAACGAGTCCGGCGTCGTGTCGAAGACGTCGCTGGTTTTCGGACAGATGAACGAGCCGCCCGGCGCGCGTCTGCGCGTGGGCCTGACGGGCGTCACCATTGCGGAGTACTTCCGCGACGAAGAGAATCAGGACGTGCTCCTGTTCATCGACAACATCTTCCGATTCGTGCAGGCGGGATCGGAAGTGTCGGCGCTCCTCGGGCGCATGCCGAGTGCCGTGGGTTACCAGCCGACGCTGGGGACGGAAATGGGCGGTCTGCAGGAGCGGATCTGCTCCACCAAGAAGGGCTCGATCACGTCGGTGCAGGCGATCTACGTGCCCGCAGACGACATCACAGACCCGGCGCCGGCGACCACGTTCTCGCACCTCGATGCGACCACGGTGCTCTCGCGCCAGATTTCGGAGCTTGGCATCTATCCCGCCGTGGATCCGCTGGCGTCAACGTCGCGAATCCTGAGCCCGTCGATCGTCGGCGTGGAGCACTTCAAGGTTGCGCGGCAGGTGCAGGAGATTCTGCAGCGCAACAAGGAACTGCAGGACATCATCGCCATTCTCGGTATGGACGAACTGTCCGAGGAGGACAAGCTCGTCGTCAACCGCGCGCGGAAGATTCAGCGCTTCCTGTCGCAGCCGTTCTTCGTGGCCGAAGTGTTCACGGGGACGCCCGGCAAGTACGTCAAAATCCAGGACACGATCCGCGGCTTCAAGGAGATCATCGAAGGCAAACACGACGAGATCCCGGAGCAGGCGTTTTACATGGCTGGTTCGATCGACGATGTCGTCGAGCGCGCCAAGTCGATGGCCTAAGGACGGGCCGCGATGACCGCCGAAGCGACGTTCAGATTCAAGATGCTGACGCCCAACCGGACCGCGTTCGACGGCGACGTGCTGTCGATCGTCGTCCCGGGAGGCGCGGGGTACCTGGGCGTGCTCGCCCATCACGCGCCACTGATCACGACGCTGCGGACGGGGGATCTCACGGTTCGTCTCAAGGACAACCGCATCGCGCACTACCGAATCGGCCGCGGCCTGCTCAAGGTCGCGAACAACAGCGCGGTACTTCTAACCGAGACGATAGAGGAGACCCCGGCGCAACGGGCGTAGCCGTCGAAGCCACCAGAAAGCAAAAGAGCCGGTCACCGGGCCGGCTCTTTTTTTCTTTCGAATGACCGCCGTCCTCAAGATGATTCGGGATCGGCGGCGTCCCACACGCCCGCGGCGACCGCGGGCGAGACCGCCTGCACCTCGCCGTCCCGCGGCCGAAGGAACGCTTCGGTCCCGACCGGGATCAAAAACGCAAACTGGCTTCCCTGCCCCGCCTTGCTCTCGACCCAGATACGCCCGCCGTGCAGCTGCACGATATGCTTCGCGATCGCCAGCCCGATCCCGAGCCCTCCCCAGCGCCGCGTCGTCGACCCGTCGATCTGCCGGAACGTATCGAAGATCCGCGGGAGCTGTTCCTCGGATATTCCCGCGCCCGTGTCGGTAACGCGCACCTCCACGCCCTCCGGCGTTCGCACCGTGAGCACCTCCACCTGGCCGCCGGCGTCGGTGAACTTGATCGCGTTCTGGACGAGACACGCGATGACCTGGGTGATTCGCCGGTTGTCGATGTAGACCACCGGCACTTCGTAGCCGGGCTTGAACGAAATTTCGATCCCCTTCTCCTTCGCGGCCTCATCGATTTTGGGCCACAGCGCGCGTACGACGTCGTGAATGTGCGAGAGCGTGAAGCTGAGCATCGTCCCGGTGACTTCGAGCTTCGACAGGTCGAGAAGGTCGTTGATCAGACGCAGCAAGTTGGCGCCGTTGTCGGCGATGACATCCAGGAAGTGTTTGCGATCGCTGTCGCCGACGATTCCGTCGCGCAGAGCCTCCGTATAGGCGATGATGACCGACAGCGGCGTGCGCAACTCGTGGCTGATGTTGGCCAGGAATTCGGTTTTCATGCGATCGACTTCGCGCAGTTTCTTGTTGGCGTCCTGGAGGTTCCGGTTCTGCAGGATGATCTGCTGCTCGAGCATCTTGCGCTGGGTGATGTCGTGCACGAGCACCTGGATGAACGTGTCGGACTTGATCTCGATCAGGCTCGCGCTGATGTCGACGAACAGGACGCCCCCGTCACGGCCCAGGAGCCGCCGGTCCGGGAACATCTTGGACTTCTGGCTCATGATGTTGATGAAATCGCGGCGCGCCTGAAACTGATCCTCGATGGGAAAGAGATCGAAGTAGGCCCGGCGCAGCAGGACCGCCTCGGGCTGGCCCAGGACTTCACAACACTGCCGGTTCACTTCCAGGAGGCGGCCGCTGTTGCGGTCGATCAGCATGATGACGTCGCTTGCGTTGCGCTGGAGCGTGCGGTAGCGCTCGCCGAGATCCTTGGCTTCGGCCAGCAGGAGCGCGTGCTCGATCGCTCCGCTGGCGATGTTGCCGCAGTTGGTGAGTTTCTCCAGGTCGGCGTCGTCGAACGCATTCGGCGTGTAGGACCCGGCATTGAGCGTTCCAATGACCGTTCCGTGCGCGACCAGCGGGACGCTCATGTCGCAGTGAAGCGTGTCCTCGCCGGGGACCTCCGGGAAGCGGCTGTCGGTGGCGACGTCCGGCCGGAGGACGGCGCGCCGATTGAGCGCAACCCACCCGATGACGGAGCTCTCGCTGAGCGGGATGCGATATCCCTCGCCGACCGGCTCCGGTTCGCCCGAACCTTTGAAGATGTGCTGGAGTACAAGGAACTGCCGGTCGGCGTCGATCAGGGCGATGCTCGACCGGTCGAACCGGATCAACTGAGCGAGTTCCCGCGTGATCGCCCCGAGAATATCGTCGAGTTCGGTCCGCTGCAGGATCGTGCTTGCGATCCGGACCATGGCCAGGAGTTCCGCATTCTGCCGGCTGGCGGGCTGTGATTTCTTCGGACGGTTGTTCATTGCGTGCAGTACACGGCAGCACCGACCCACTCCCGGGCGCGGTCAATCCGCCCCGGCCGTTCCGGCTGGCTGGCATCCCAATCTCTGCACGAAGCGTTCCACACGACGACGCAGACGACGCGATTGTTCCTCGCGGTAACCGTATGTTAGACTGACCGTTTCAGGAACACGCCATGGCACGACGCAACAAGAAGACCGAGCGAGGCCCCCGGGACGCGCCGCAGACACGGAGCCGCGACCGTCTCGACGTCGCGCGCCCGTTCAGCTGGAGAAACCCGTCCGACCGCCTCGACCTGGCCATCGTGCTCGCGGTCGCGTTCGCGTTGCGCCTCGCGTTCTTCTTTCTGAACCGAAAATACAATCCGACGTTCTACTTCCCGGTGATGGACTCGCTCTACCACCACGAGTGGGCGCAGGACATCATGAAGGGCGGCACGCGCGGCACCGACGCGTTCTTCCGCGGACCGCTCTATCCGTACTTCCTCGCGGTCCTCTACAAGATCAGCCATACCAGCATTGCGTTCGCGGTATTCGTTCACCACGTGATCGGCACGCTGACGGCGGGGCTCATCTACCTGACCGCGCGGGAACTCTTCTCGCGCACCGTGTCTCTGGTTGCGGGACTGACGACCGCGCTGTACTGGGTGCTGGTCTACATGGAGGGCGACCTCCTGATCGAGACCACGTTCATCTTTCTCAACACGCTCAGCATGCTCTTGCTCTTGATGGCGATGAAGCGCCACAAACTGTGGATGTTCGCCGCCGGCGGGTTCTTCCTCGGGCTGGCGACGATCGACCGGCCGAGTATCATGGTGTTCTTCCCGGTCGTACCGCTGGCGATCTACCTGGCGGCGCGCCGGCGGCCTTCGGGAAGCCGCGGGTGGGTAGCGCGGACCGCCGTCGTCGCCGTCGCGTGCGCGATTCCCATCATGCCGGTAATGATCCGCAACTTCGTCGTCGCGCACGCGATCGTCCCCATCGGTGCGTCCGGCGGCGTCAACTTCTACATCGGAAACAACCCTGCATCGGACGGGTCGACCGCCATCGTTCCCGGGACGCGGGCCGACTGGTGGGGCGGGTACAACGACGCCATCTCCATCGCCGAGCGCGACATGGGTCACAAGCTGAAACTCGCCGAGGTCTCCCACTATTACTTCAAGCGGGGCTTCGAGTTCATCCAGTCGCACCCGCACGATGCGCTGTCGCTGCTGGGCAAGAAATTCATGATGTTCTGGGGCGCGGGAGAACGAGCCAACGACAAGTACATCTACTTCTTCTGGCACCTCGCGAAGATGAAGTACGTGATCCTGCCGGGCTTCTGGCTGGTCGCCCCGCTCGCGCTTCTGGGCGGCGTTCTGTTGTGGCGACGACGGGCGGAACTCTCGATGTTCTATCTGTTCGTGATCATCTACTCGATCGGCGTGATCGCGTTCTTCGTCAACGCGCGCTTCCGCCTCCCGATCGTTCCCGTCCTGACGCTATTTTCGGCCTATGCGGTCGTGTATCTGGTCCGGGCGTTCCGGGAGAAACAGTTCGGTATCGTTCGCGCGCTCATCATCCTCGGGGTGGCGGCGGCGTTCGTGAACTCGGACTACCTCTACCAGCGACAGATGCGCGCGTACTCCGACGCGTTCTCGAACTTCACGCTGGGTAACGCCTACCTCAAGATGGGAATGAAGGGCACGGCGCTTCGTCACTACGAACGCGCCGACGAAATCAACCACGAGTTCCCCACGCCGGCGTACCGTTACATCGCGCGCGAAGTGAACTACAACCTCGGCGTTCTCGAATGGGAGCAGGGCCTGTGCTCGCGCGCCATCGAGGTGCTCGAGCGCGTCGGCGGCGACGACGATTTCGCGCGCCGGGCCCTGGATTGCCTCGGAGACTGCTATCTCAAGCGCAAGGACGCGACCAACGCGACGCGTGTCTACGAGCAACTGCTGAAGATCGCGCCCAACGACCAGCGCGCGATCACCGGCCTCGCCCGATGCGCCGCCCTGGCCGGCGACTACGCCAAAGCGGAGAGCATGCTCAACGAGATCGTGGACCCGAACCACGGGGTGTATCCCCCGTCTTACGTCGCGCTGGCCGAGATTCAGCGCGCCGAGGGAAAGATCGACGCCGCGATCGACAGCTACACCCACATCGCGAATTTCGTCGGCTACGAACGCGACGCCTATCTCGCCCTGGTGGAACTCTACCAGCGTAAGGGCGACACGGCCCGCGCGATGGAGGCGTTGAACAAGGCCGCCGACCATTCCCCGCCCAACGATCCCACCATTCAGGGACTCTTCTCCGCGCTGCGCGCCGGAAAATGACACCGCGGCGCTCCGCGGACGGCGAACCCGTCTACGCGGTCATCGACATCGGCACCAATTCCACCAAGCTGCTGGTCGCGCGCTCGGATGGCACGCGCATCGACCCCGTCTATTTCGATCGCCGGACGACGCGCATCGGCGAGCGCCTCTCCCGCGACGGAACCGTGAGCGGCGTCGCGCTATCCCGAACCGCCACCGCTGTGCGCGACCTCGCGCGGGCGGCGACGCGGCGCGGCGCGTCGCGCATCGTCGCCGTCGGGACCTACGCGTTCCGCGCCGCCCGCAACGGCGAAGAGGCCGCGCGCCGGATCGCTCGCGTGGCCGGAATCGACGTGCGCATTCTCCGGGGGCGCGAAGAAGCCGAGATGTCGTTCGCGTCGGCGCGGGCGCGGCTCGCGCGTCCGCGCGCGACAACGGTGCTGATCGACGTCGGCGGCGGATCCACCGAGTTCGTCGTTGCGCAGGGCGGTCGCGTGCTGACCGCGCGCTCGCTGCCGCTCGGCGCGCTGCGACTCACCGAGCGACATCTCCGTCGCGACCCGATCGACCGCGACGAATTCCACCGCTTGCAGCGCGAAGTCGAAGCCGCGGTGTGCCGGGTCACGCGACCGGTCGCGCGCATCGCCCGCACCGCGGATCTGATTGCGTCGGGCGGGTCCGCGACTACGGCGGTCGACATGGTGCGCGGGACCGCGCGGGGAAAGACCGGCATCCGCGCGACCGCCCGCCTGCACCTTGGCGACCTGCGGCGGCTGGAATCGGCATGTCTTTCGAGAACGATCGCCGAACGCAAGCGCATGCCCGGGCTCCCGCCGGACCGGGCGGATATCGTTCCCGCGGGGATCGCTGTGGTGATCGCATTCATGACCGCGTTGCGCAAGCGGGTAGTCACGGTCAGCGGCGGCGGCGTGCGCGAAGGCGTGATTCTCAGGATGGCGCGGGCGGAAGCGCCGGGGGTGGCGGCGCGTAGGCGTCGAGCACGGACGTGAACGCCGTCCACGGAGCCGACGCCGGCGGGGGCGCGGCGATCTCGACGGCGTCATCGCGAACCGGGTGGGGAAAGCGCAGACAGGCCGCGTGCAACGCGACGGCCCTGTCGACAAGCGGCTCGGATGCGCGATACTTCATGTCGCCGACGATCGGATATCCCGCCGCCGACAATTGAAGCCGGATCTGGTGGTGCCGGCCGGTGCGCGGGCGAATCTCCAGCAACGTGCACGCGCGAACGCCCGCACCCTTCCGCCCCGCGCGCGCCGTCGCGACCTCCCCCCGTCCCAGCACGCGAAACGAGAGCGACGCCTCGCGCGCCGTCGCCGATTCCTTCGCGGCCAGGCGCGATCGCGTGTGCGTGCGCTCGACGAACCCGGCGAGGTCACCGGCGTCTTCGGTCATCGCCCCTTCGACGACGGCCAGGTAGATCTTCTCGACCTGCCGGTCATGGAACGATCGCGATAGCCGCGACGCCGCCTTCGAGGTGCGCGCGAACACCATGACGCCGGAAACCGGACGATCGAGCCGGTGCACGAGACCCAGGAACACGTTGCCCGGCCGCTGGTATGTCTCCTTGATGTACGCGCGCGCCATTTCCAGCGCGGTGCGATCGCCGGTCTTGTCTCCCTGCACCAGCAGCCCCGCGGGCTTCAAGACGCCGAGCAGATGATTATCTTCGTACAGGATTCGAATCGTGGGAATCATCGCCGCGACGGCGCCTTTCCGGTTCAATCGCCCGACTTGACCGGGCCTACCCGCGCCCCTATACTTGCCGGACTCATCGAGAAAGCCAAGTTGCGGTCATGATAGAAGTTACGAACCTAACAAAAACCTACGGCAAAGTCGAGGCGGTCCGCGGCGTGTCATTTCGCGTGGCGCCGGGCGAGGTCTATGGACTGCTGGGACCCAACGGCGCCGGCAAGTCGACGACCATCAACATCCTTTCCGGACTGACCGCACCGTCATCCGGGTCGGCGTCGATCGGCAACCACGACATCACGCGCGAGCCGCTGGCCGCGAAGCGCATTCTCGGCGTCGTACCGCAACAGTCCATCGTCGTCGACGAAATCAGCGCGATGGCAAACTGCATGTTCTTCGGGTCGCTCTACGGCGTCGACCGGCGCACGCTGCGCGAACGGTCGCGCCGGCTTCTCGACTGGATCGAGCTGTCCGACCACGCCAACCAGCCCGCGGGAACGTTTTCGGGCGGCATGCTGCGGCGCCTCACACTGGTGCTCGGCATCCTGCACGAGCCGCGCGCGCTGATCCTGGACGAACCGACCACCGGACTCGACCCGCAGACGCGATTGCTGTTGCTCGATCGCATCCGCGAAATCGCCGCCAACGGCACCGCGGTGCTGATGAGCACGCACCATCTCGAGGAAGCCGAACGGCTGTGCCAACGCGTGGGGATTATCGACGGCGGCCATATCATCAAGGAAGGCACGCTCGCCCAGTTGCGCGCCGAGGTCGAAGACGTCCAGCTGTTCAGCCTGCGCGGCCAGTTCGACCATGATCGCGTGCGACACGTCGTCGGCGAACTCGGCGACGCGGAGATCCTGCGCGACGAGGCCGGCGAGATGGTCGTCGCCATCCCGACCGGGTCGAATCACGCGTCGCGCCTGATCGAGATCGCGGCGTCCCTGCAGCAACTCCAGGAAGTCGCGATCAAGCCCCCTTCCCTCGAAAGCCTTTTCATCCGGCTCACCGGCCGGGAACTCCGGGAGTGATTCGATGACGACAGTTCCGCGTGGACTCCGAGGTCGGAAAGCTGCGCAAGGTTCTCGTCCACCGTCCCGATTTGAGTCTCCGCCGTTTGACGCCGTCGAACTGCGAGGAACTCCTGTTCGACGACGTGCTGTGGGTGCGCAAGGCCCGCGGCGAGCACGACAAGTTCATCGCCCATCTCGAACGGCGGGGCGTCGAGGTCTTCTACCTGGACGACCTGCTCGCCGACGTCTTGAAGGAGCCGGAGGCGCGCTCGTTCGTCGTGGACAAGACCGTGACGCGCCTCACCGTGGGTGCGGCGATGGTGAAGGACTTCCGCGCGTATCTCTTCGAAATGGATCCGCGCCGGCTGGCGACGATCCTGATCGGCGGGCTCGCGCGCGCCGAGATCGACGACACGTTCCTGCGCAAGCACTCGCTGACACTGGTCACGATGGACCCGACGGACTTCGTCCTGCCGCCGCTGCCCAATTCGATTTTTACCCGCGACTCGTCGTCGTGGATCTACAGCGGCGTCACGCTCAATCAGATGTACTTCGAGGCGCGCCAGCTCGAAGTGGTCCACGTGGCCGCCATCTACAACTGGCACCCGATGTTCGCCACCGCCGATTTCGAGTTCTGGTATCCCGACCAGGATGAACAGGGACGCTTCGTACAGGAAGACTGGGGCCGCGCGTCCCTCGAGGGCGGCGACGTCATGCCGATCGGAAACAAGACGCTGCTGGTCGGCATCGGCGAGCGCACCACGGCGCAGATGGCGGAGCGTCTGGCGCAGTCGCTCTTTCGCTACGAGGCCGCGGACCGCGTGATCGCATGCGTGATGTCCAAAGACCGCGCGCACATGCACCTCGACACCGTTTTTACGATGGTCGATCGCGACGCGGTGACCCTGTATCCCAAGGTTGCCGACCGCATCCGTGCGTTCAGCCTGCGGCCGGGCGACAAACCCGGACAGATCGAACTGACCGAGGAGAAGAGCTTCCTGGACGCGGTCGCCGACGCACTCGGCACGACGAAGCTTCGGGTCATCGGCACCGGCGGCGACGGGTACCAGGCCGAACGCGAGCAGTGGGACGACGGCAACAACCTGATCGCGATCGAACCCGGCGTCGTCGTCGCGTATTCCAAGAACGAGTACACCAACAAGCGCCTGCGCAAAGCGGGCATCAAAGTATTGACCATCGACGGGTCCGAACTCGGTCGCGGGCGGGGCGGCGGTCATTGCATGACGTGCCCGTTCCTGCGCGATCCGATCTGAGGACGTCACTGGAGCGCACACATGGATCGCATCGATCTGCATAACCGGCATTTCCTCAAGGATCTCGACTTCTCGAAGGACGAGCTCCTGTTCCTGCTCGACCTGTCGCGAAAACTGAAAGCGGAAAAGAAGGCACACCGCGAACTCCCCCGGCTGCGGGGGCGTAATATCGCGCTCATCTTCGAGAAGACATCGACGCGCACGCGATGCGCCTTCGAAGTCGCCGCGTACGACCAGGGCGCGCACGTGACCTACCTGGGCCCGAGCGGCACGCAGATCGGTCACAAGGAGACGATGAAGGACACGGCCCGCGTTCTGGGGCGCATGTACGACGGCATCGAGTATCGGGGCTACGGCCAGGACGTCGTCGAGGAGCTGGCGGCGCACGCGGGCGTGCCGGTGTTCAACGGGCTGACCGACGAGTTTCACCCGACGCAGGTGCTGGCCGACGTCCTGACGATGACGGAGCACTCGAACAAGCCGATCGAGCAGATCAGCTTCTGCTACCTGGGCGACGCGCGCAACAACATGGGCAACTCGCTGCTCGCCGGCGCGGCGATTCTGGGCATGGACGTCCGTCTCGCGGCGCCGAAGGCGTGCTGGCCGGCCGGCGAGCTCGTGGACCGCTGCCGCGGGATCGCCGCCGAAAGCGGCGCGCGCATCACGCTCACCGAGAACGTCGGCGAGGGCGTGGACGGCGTCGACTACCTCTACACCGACGTCTGGGTTTCGATGGGCGAACCGGAATCCAAATGGGAAGAACGCATCCGGATCATGAAGCCGTATCAGGTCAACATGAACGTGGTGAAGCAGACGGGCAACCCCGACGTCAAATTCCTGCACTGCCTGCCCGCGTTCCACAATCGCCACACCAAGGTCGGCGAAACGATCTTCCGCGCATACGGACTCGATGGACTCGAAGTCACCGAAGACGTATTCGAATCGCGCCACTCGATCGTGTTCGACCAGGCGGAGAACCGCCTGCACACGATCAAGGCCGTGCTCGTGGCGACGCTCGGCGAGTAACCATCATGGCCAGACGCCGCATCGTGGTCGCGCTCGGCGGAAACGCGCTGTTGAAACGCGGCGAAGCGCTGACGTCGGAGAACCAGCGCGCCAACGTGCGCATCGCCGCCCGCGCGCTCGCGCCGGTCGCCGAAGGCAACGACATCGTCATCTCTCACGGCAACGGCCCGCAGGTCGGACTGCTCGCGCTTCAGGCGGCCGAGCGGGGCCAGAGCGCGCCGCTGGACGTGCTCGGCGCCGAGACCGAAGGGATGATCGGATACATGATCGAGCAGGAACTCGGGAACCTGGTTCCGTTCGAACGCCCGCTCGCCACCATGCTGACGATGGTGGAGGTCGACCCGGCGGACCCCGCGTTTTCGGACCCGTCCAAGCCGATCGGCCCGATGTACACCGAAGAAGAAGCCCGCGCGCTCGCCGCCGAACGCAACTGGACGGTGGCGCCCGACGGGAGCGGCTGGCGGCGCGTGGTTCCCTCCCCGCTGCCAAAACGCATCTTCGAGATTCGCCCGATCAAGTGGCTGCTCGAACGCAACACCATCGTGATCTGCGCGGGCGGCGGCGGCATTCCGACGATGTACGCGGCCGACGGGTCGCTGGTCGGCGCCGAAGTCGTGATCGACAAGGATCGTGCGAGCGCGGTGCTCGCGCGCGAGGTCAACGCCGACCTGCTGGTGATGGCCACCGACGTCGCCGGCGTCTTCGCCGACTGGGGAACCGCCAATCACCGGCTCCTGCGCGAGACGACGCCGGAGGAGTTGCGCTCGTACCGCTTCGGCGCGGGATCGATGGGACCGAAGGTCGAAGCCGCGATCGCGTTCGTCGAAGAGACCGGCAAGCGCGCCGCGATCGGGTCGCTCGAGGAAATCGGACAGATCGTCGCGGGGACCGCCGGGACCATCGTCGAACGCCCGTGAGTTAGGAAAACGCGACCATGCCCTTCTTTCGCATGTACTGGCGCCGGACGTTCCGCAGACCCGGGGCGATCCTCCTGTGGCTCACCGTGCCCTTCTTTTTCATGGCCGTCTATCAGATGGTCTTCGGCGGGAACGGCGGGACCCCGACGATCGATGTCGCGGTCGTCGACCAGGACAGCTCCTTCGTCAGCAAGCTGGTTCGGAGCGCCTTCGACCGCGGACCGGTCGGCGATCTGATCCACGTGGTCGACGCGTCCGACCTCGCCGCCGTCGACCGCCTGTTCGAAGCGGGCGACGCGTCCGCCGCCCTCGTGGTCCCGGACGGTTTCGGCGATCGCCTGTTGCGAATGCAACCGGATACGCTGGCACTTTTCACCAATCCGCGTCACACCATCGGCCCCGAAGTCGCGCGGGGCGTGGTGGGCTCGATGGTGACGATCGGCAACGGCGTCCTCGGACAGTTCGCATCCCCGATGCAATCGGTGAGCGCGTTCTTCAACGGCACCCACGCCCCGTCCGCGGACGAAGTCGGCGCCATCGCCGAGCAGTTCTACGCGGCGAGCCGCGGCGCGAGCGGATTGTCGTCGCTGCAGAAGATCGACGTCACGCTCGTCGACGACAAGGGCAACGAGGAAGACAATTTCAACATGGCCGCGCTCTTCTTCCCCGGACTGGTGATGTTCGGGCTGCTGGCCGTGTCGCTGCGTCTCGAACACGCGTTTCTGCTCGATCGTCGCAACCATGTGACCCACCGGATGGTCATCGCCCCGGTGCCGCGCTGGCGGATCGCATTCGAACAACGGTTGTACAGCGCGTCGTTCGCGTACATCGTCGGCATCCTCGCGGGCACCCTGGGCGGGTTGATCTGGCACATCCCCGCGCGGGGGCTCCTGACGGCGAACCTGATCGTCATGGCGCTGGCGCTGTTCATCGCCGGAATCAACGGCATCGTGTTCTCGCTGAGCAATTCGCCGCGCGCGGTCTCGGCGATGAGTTCCCTTCTCATGATCTTTCTGACGATTCTCGGCGGCGGATTCTTCCCCGCGGAGTTCACGCCGCCGACCTTCCAGGTGCTCGCAAAGTGGATCCCCACCGGTGCGGCGAACATCGCGCTGACCCGCTGTCTCACCGGGCGCGACATTCCCGTCTCGCTCCCGCTGCTCGCGGCGTCCTGCATCGGCTTCTTCGGCGCGGGGATTTTCTTCGGACGACGGAGGCTGCTCTAGGTGCAATTCGCCTGGTGGACGATCGCGAAGCTCGAGCTCACGCTTGCCATCCGTGACCGCGGGTCGCTGATCTGGTCGCTCATCGCGCCGGTCGCGATGGCGTGGATCTTCGGCACCATGTTCGGCGGTGGACCCGAGTCGCCCGTCACGCACGCGGTCGTCGACGCGGGCGCGAATCCACCGGCGGTCGCACGCGGACTCGCGGACGTGCTGGAATCGGACGGAAGCGTGGTGGTCGACTCGGTCGCGACCGCGGGCGTGGTGCGCGTCGAACTCCCCGATAGCCTGCTCGCGACGCTGCGCGCGGGAGGGAACGTCGTGGCGCGCGTCCACAAGGGCGATGCGGGCGACCTCCGCAGCCAGGCCGTCGGCGCGAAGACGCGCGAAGCGTTGTACCGGATGGCGTTCCAGCGCGATCGTCTGGAACGGGCCGCGTCGCTCGACGTCGGCGACCATCCGCTCGCGATGCGCGTCGCAGCGCGCGGCACGGCGCCGAGGGTCGCCACGGGCGCGCAGCGCACGCTTCCCGCGATGCTGGTGATGTTCATCATGTTCCAGCTCACGACGTTCTTTCTGACGCTCTGGGTCGCCGATCTCCAGAGCGGCAAGACGCGGCGGATCACGATGAGTCCCACGCGCACCGGCGACATTCTGGTGGCGCAGATCGTCGCGCGGCTCATCTGGGGCGCGATCCAGGTGGCGATCATCCTGGGCATGGGGTCGCTGATTCTCGGGGTTCACCTGGACGTCCAGCCGGTGCAGCTGGCGTCGGTCCTCGGCGCGTACATGCTGGCCGCCGCCTCGCTCGGCATGCTGCTCGCCTCGTTCTTCCGCTCCACCGACAAGGCCAACGCGGTCGGCGTGATCGTCTCGCTGGTGATGGCGGCGCTCGGCGGATGCTGGTGGCCGCTCGAAGTCGCGCCGGCCGCGATGCGCAAGCTGGCGCTCGTGTTTCCGACCGGCGAGATTATGGACGCCCTCGGCGGGATGACGGCTATCGGCCCCCATGCCCCGTTTCCGACATCGAACGTGCTGATTCTCCTCGCGATGGCGTGTATCATGATGCCCATTGCCGCGCGCCGCATGAAAACTCAACTCGCCGGATAGCTCCGGCCCCGGAAAAGGAGTCCCCGTGCGAATTCCACGGCCGAAACTGCTCATGGCGCTGGTCATCCTTGCCGCCGCCGGGACGCTGCTCGCGTCCAGCGAGCCGGTGATATCGCCGGAGAACATCGCGCGTCACGTCCAGTTCCTGGCGTCGGACGATCTCGGCGGTCGCGCGCCCGGTTCGCCGGGGGAGACCAAAGCGATCGCGTATCTCACCGACCAGCTCAAGCGCATGGGGTGCGCGCCGGGAAATCCCGACGGCACCTATCTCCAGAAGGTTCCGATGTACGGCTACGAAGTGACGAACGCGCCGTCGCTCACCGTGCACAAGACGCACGGTTCGGGCGAGCTCACGTTCGCGAGCGGGAGTCAGTTCGTCGGCTGGACATTGCGCCAGGTCGACGCCACGTCGGTGAAGAACGCCGACCTGGTGTTCGTCGGCTACGGGGTGGACGCGCCCGAGTACAAATGGAACGACTACAAGACCGACGTGAAGGGGAAGATCGTCGTGATGCTGGTCAACGACCCGCCGCTACCGGACGAATCGATGTTCGGCGGCAAGGCGATGACCTATTACGGCCGCTGGACCTACAAGTTCGAGGAGGCCGCCGAGAAGGGCGCCGCCGGCGCGATCCTCGTCCATAATACGGAGGCCGCCGGCTACCCGTGGGAAGTGGTCGAGAACAGCTGGTCGGGCGAGCAGTTCGACGTCGTGCGCGCGGACAAGGGAAAGTCGCGCTGCGCATTCGAATCGTGGGTTACCGAGGACGCGGCGCGGACGCTGTTCCAGACCGCCGGTCGATCCTTCGACGACGACAAACGGGCGGCGCTGTCGGCCGACTTCAAACCGGTACCGATGGGGCTGGTCGGATCGGTGACCATCAAGAATCGTTCGCGCACCATCGAATCGAACAACGTCGTCGGGCTGATCCCGGGCACCGACCCCGACCATCGCGACGAGACCATCATTTACTCGGCGCACTGGGATCACCTCGGCGTCGGAAAAGCCGATGCCACCGGCGACTCCATCTACAACGGCGCCCTCGACAATGCTTCCGGCGACGCCGGCATACTGGAAATCGCGCGCGCGTTCGCGCGGCGCAAGCAAACGCTGCTCCGCTCGGTGCTGTTCCTGTTCACGACCGGCGAGGAGAGCGGGCTACTCGGGTCGACGCACTACACCGAACATCCGCTGTATCCGCTCGCGAAGACGATCGCGGAAATCAACGTCGACGGCGTCAATATCTGGGGGCGCACGACCGACATGGTGGTCGTCGGGTACGGCCAGTCGAATCTCGATCAGCTTCTCGCGCAGGCGCTCGTCCCCATGGGGCGCACGACCGAGCCGGACAGCGAACCGGAAAAGGGATACTACTATCGCTCCGATCATTTCCCGTTCGCGAAGAAGGGCGTGCCCGCGCTGTATTCCGACAGCGGCGTCGAATTCCGCGACCGACCGGCCGGCTGGGGAATGGAGAAGCGCCGTGAATACGTCGCAGAGCGCTACCACAAGCCCGCGGACGAATACAGCGACACGTGGGATCTGTCGGGCGCGGCCGAAGACATGGAAGCCCTCTTCGTCGTCGGCTACACGCTCGCGACCACGACGCGCACCGCCGAGTGGAGCGAGACCAGCGAGTTCCGGCGCGCCCGCGAAGAGATGCTGCACGGCGGGAAGTAGCGCCGCGCGCTACTGGGTCGCGCGCAGAACCGATTCGTTTTCGTCGAGCTTCTGGCAGGCCGCCTCGAAACCGGCGTCTACCGCTTCGTCGATGCGGGCGTAGTCCTCGATCTTCAGATCGGGGTCGAGCGCGGGCCGGATGAGGACTTCCGGGGGGTTCAGCGACAGACGGATCGACGTGAGCGGGGCCTGCGGGACGTCGATCACCTTCATCATCATCTCCAGGATGAGCGGCCGTTTCCCGCGCAGAACCGGCTCGCGCAGTTTCTCCCAGAACGTGCGCTCGTCGTCGAAGACGAGCTTGCGATCGGGCGGCGCGCCCGTGTGCACCGCCACGACCGGAGAGAGCGTCATGGTGCGGATGATGTCGACCGGGAGACCGTTGAGCAGACCGCCATCGACCAGGATGCGCCCCTCGTGACGAACCGCGGCAAAGAGCCCCGGCAACGCGCTCGTCGCCCGCAACGCCGGCAACAACGCGCCGCGATTGAGAACAACCACCTTGCCCAGTTGCACGTCCACCGCGGTCACGGCCACCGGGATCTTCAGGTCGGCGAACGTCGCGGGAAGGTACTTCTCCAGGTTGCGCGTGATCCCCTTGCCGCCGATCAGTCCGCCCATGCGGCTTCGGTCCAGCAGGTGGAACATGTCCACGTCGCTGAAGATTTCGTAGATCTTGTCGGACGAGAAGCCGGCCGAGAACAACGCGCCGACGATTCCACCCATCGAACACCCGGCGATCGCCGCGACCGCGAACTTCCGCTTCTCCAGCGCGCGAAGCACACCGATATGCGCATAGCCGCGGGCACCGCCACCACCGAGCACCAGACCGACTTTCACCGCCATGATTTCATCCTCCCAAACGGCCGCTTGCCGCGCGTCGTCAGTCGTCTCCGGCGGGCGCCGGATCGTAACTGCGCCACATGTACAACGTGCCGACCGTCCTATACGGCCGCCACTTATCCGCGATTCGTTCCAGTCGCCGGGGACGCGTGTTCCGCCGCAGGCGGTAACGCGCCATCATCGTCTTGCGCAGACTCAGGTCGCCGACGGGAAACACGTCGAGGCGGTTCAACGCGAAAATGAGGAACATGTGCGCGGACCAGTCCCCCACGCCCTTGATCGACGTGAGCACCTCGGTCACCTCGGCGTCGCTCATCCGCTGGAACGTTCGACGCGTCAGCCGTTTCTCCTCGAAAGTCGCCGCGACGTTCAGCGCGTACTCCGCCTTGGACCGCGAGAGGCCGCATGCAACCAGGTCGGCGTGGGTCACGTCAAGCAGGTCGCGCGGGCGCGGAGAGCGGGCGCCGAGCAGCGTCGCAACGCGACCGTAGATCGACCGGGCAGCGTGCGTGCTCAGTTGCTGCGAAACGATCGTCTCCAGCATCACCTGGAACGCGTTCGTCGTCGCGTGCAGTTCGTACGGGCCGAAACGGTCGACGAGTTCGGCGAGTACCGGGTCGCACCGGCGCAGGTGCCTGGCTGCCGCGACGAGGTCGCGATCCAGTCCCGCCTGGAGTGAAGCACTGCGCCGGTCGAGCCACGCCATGTCCGCGATCATACCCGATCCGGCGGCCGAACGCGACGCGTCACGCCTGTTGAAGCCCGTCTCCGGTTCTGCTAGCGTGGAACGAGGGAGCGAACACCATGGCGACGAGCGACGAAAACGACCTGATCCACGACTGGAACCCCGTTCCGCCGCCACCGCCGTATGCGCTCAAGCTGAACGACGAGACGCTCCGCGACGGCCTGCAGTCGCCGTCGGTATCCAACCCGAGCGTGCCGGACAAGCTCGAAATCCTGCACTTCATGGAAGACCTCGGGGCGTCGTCGGCTGCCATCGGCCTCCCGGCGGCGGGTGCGCACGCGTTCAACGACGTGCTCGCCATCGCGAGCGAGATCGCCGGCGCCCGGATGAAACTCTACCCGTATTGCGCGGCGCGCACGCACCGGAACGACATTCTGCCCATTATCGACATCCAGCAGAAGACCGGGATCAAGGTCCAGGCGGCTCTGTTCATCTTTTCCAGCCCGATCCGGCAGTTCGCCGAGGACTGGACCGTCGAGCGGATGCTGAAGGTGAGCGAGGAGGCGATCGAGTTCGCGCACAAGAACGAGGTACCGGTGATGTACGTCACCGAGGACACCACCCGGTCGCGCCCGGAGACGCTGGAACGGCTCTACCAGCTGGCCATCGACCACGACGTGGAGCGCGTGTGCATCTCCGATACCGTCGGACACGCGACGCCCGACGGCGCGGCCGCCGTCGTGCGCTTCATCCGAAGCCTGGTCACCCGTTCGGGCAAGTCGATCGGCGTCGACTGGCACGGACACCGCGATCGCGACGTCGCCGTCGCCAATTCGATCGCGGCGTTCTACGCCGGCGCCGACCGCATCCACGGGTCGATGCTCGGCATTGGCGAGCGCGTCGGCAATACGCCTATCGACATGCTGATGGTGAATTTCAAACTGATGGGCGTCTACGACCACGACCTGACGAAGCTTCCGGCGTACGCCCGCAAGGTGTCCGAGGCCTGCAAGGTTCCGATCCCGGATAACTATCCCGTGCTGGGACGCGACGCGTTTCGCACGCAGACGGGCGTTCACGCGGATGCGATCGTGAAGGCGTACAAGAAGGGCGATGCGTGGCTGGCGAACCGCATCTACAGCGGTGTCCCCGCCGACGCGTTCGGGCTGGAGCAGGTCATCGAAATCGGACCGATGAGCGGGAAGTCGAACGTTCGCTACTGGCTGTCCTCGCGCGCCATCACGCCCACCGACGCGCTGGTGGATCGGATCTTCGAGCGCGCCAAACAGTCCGACCACATCCTCACCGACGACGAGATCCGCGGCGTCATCGCCGCGTCGTAGTCGCCGGTCCAACCGGAACCAGCCTATCGATAGAGAGCTTTGACGCCGCCCCACGTGGTCGTCTGCACGCTGACGGGGATGTCATGGGCGACGATCGTATATGCCGGCGTGCCATCGAACGCGCCGTTCGCATTCTTGTCGGAGAACGCCATGATCTGCAGGCGGTTCGCGCCCACCCAGTGGACGTGATAGACACCGACGTCGGAGAAGAAACCGTTGGGTAACGGCGTGGTGACTTCCATCGCGGGGATCGGCAACATGAGGCGCTGCTGGGGGTCACCGTTGACGTCCAGCTGCACCGTCACATCGTACGGCTCCGGCGAGAATCGCAGACACAGACTCCCCAGCGTGTGCGGCGACGAACTGAAACCGTCGATGATGACGTCGAAATCGTTTCCGGACACGACGTAGTGATTGAGCCCGTCGGGAGACGGCTCGAATGCGGTGAGCAACGGTGCGCGGTAAATTTCGATCGGAATCCGATTCGCCGTCCGGTCCCACAACATCATGCCGGCGACCGCGTACTGCGAATTGAACTTCGGATTTCCCGACGTCACCAGATCGTAGCGACCCGTGTCGTACTGAAAGACGGTCGAAACGTTCGGGTACACGAGGTAAGACGGCTCCGAGCGGGCCACGCCCGTCAGAACCGCGATCGAAAACAACGCACCGAGCACGATGCCCTTTTTCGTGCCCATCATGAGCACCTCCGCGCAGGCCAGCTGATGAAAAAACCGCGTTGCCAGGCCGCAAACCGGGTGGAGATTCTGCGATGACGCGCGTCAAGATGACGCGCGGACGGTGATTCGGGCTCGCCAGATCGAACCACCGAGCGTTCAAGTCGTTCGGATAGTATAACATAGACGGATCGCCGCGTGAAGAACGGACTCTACCTCCTCCCCGGACGCGGCCACGCCCAACCTCGTTACACATTATTTGACAATATGTTACACACCAGGACGCGCCGGCGCGCGCGCACGGCCTTTGTGGTTTTCGCCAAACGCCGGGCGATGCTACACTGCGACCGCGTGTCGCCGCCCCGCCGACCGTGCCGACACATCCGTGTCGCGGAGAAGCCGAAGGAGGAGTCTCGATGGTGCGTTTCGTTCGTCATGCCGTCTTCGCCGGTGTCGTCGCCATAGCGCTCGGCGGTTGCGGCAGTCGCGGAGACAACGCCCAGAAAACCCAGACGGCCGACACGACCCGCGTGGAAACCGCATCCGGACAACCCCGGCCGGGCGGAACCGTCATCCGACGTCTCGAGTCGGACTGCAAGACATTGAACTGGGTTCTCTACACGACGCAGTACGAGGATTTCATCCTGCGACTGATCTACGATCCTCTCTTCGACTACGACAAGGACGGCAACTACATCCCGGTGCTCGCGGCAAAACTGCCCGCGGTCAGCAGCGACCACCGACGAATTACCGTGACGCTGCGCACCGACATCCACTGGCAGGACGGGACGCCGATCACGGCCGAGGACGTCAAGTTCACGCTGGACAAGATCCGCGACCCGAAGATTCCCGCGATCAACAAACAGGCGTTTTTCCAGAAACTCGACCGGCTCGAGGTGGTCGACGATCACACCGTGGTGTTCGTGTGGAAGGAACCGTTTGCGCCCAGTCTGTTCGCGATTTCGCAGTTATGGCCGATCCCCGAGCATGTATACGGCAAGGGTGATTTCCTCACCAATCCGGCCAATCGCAACCCGGTGGGGTCGGGTCCGTTCATGCTGGACGAATGGCGAACGGGCCAGTTCATCAGCCTCAAGCGCTACGACGGCTACTACGGCAAGAAAGCGTACCTCGACCGGTTCATCTTCAAGGTGGTCGAAGACGACGCCGTCGCGCTCAACATGCTCAAGACCGGCGATCTCGACGAGATGCGCGTGACGCAGATCCAGTGGGAGAAACAGTGCGTGGGCCCCGATTTCGACGCCCGGTTCAACAAGTACCACTATTATATCCCGCAGTATAACTACATCGTCTGGAACTGCCGGTCGCTGCTGTTTTCCGATCCGCGCGTTCGACGCGCCATGACCATGCTGCTCGACCGGGAGAGCATCAACGCCAAACTCTATTCCGGCTTCGCCCGCGCGGTCAGCGGCCCGTTCTACGTGAATTCGTGGGCGTACGACAAGACCGTCAAGCCCTGGCCGTTCGATCCGACTCAGGCCAGGGCATTGCTGGACGCCGCGGGCTGGAAGGATTCGGATGGCGACGGCATCCGCGACCGGGACGGTCACAAGTTCGAGTTCGAACTCAACATCGTCCACGGCAGCAACATTGCGGCCCAGTTGGCGCAGTTGTTCCAGGAGGAGTGCGGAAAGGCCGGCGTCCGCGTCAATATCCGGCAGGTGGAGGGCGCCACGTTCTTCGACCGTATCGATAAGGGCGAATTCGACGCGAGCGTCCTGGGATGGACACTCGACATCGACCCCGACGTCTACGACACGTTCCATTCGTCGATGACGCCGCCCAACGGACTCAACCACGGTTCCTACAAGAACGCGTCTGTCGACAGCCTGCTCGAGGCGGGGCGCGTGGAGTTCGATCAGGACAAGCGTGCGGCGATCTATCATCGCGTGCACCGAATCATCCACGAGGACCAGCCGTACACGTTCATCAACGCCGTCCCCGAAAAGCGCCCGATCGCGAAACGCATTCACGGCGTCGTGGTGTCGTTCAACGGTCTGTACGACTTCTGGCCCGGCGCCGACTACTGGTGGATCGACGAAGGCGGGAGCGTCGCTTCCGGCCCCTGACGCGATGCTCCACTACACACTTCGCCGGCTGCTGCTTCTCATCCCCACGCTGATCGGTATCACGATCGTCACCTTCGGCGTGATCAACCTCGCCCCGGGAAACCCGGCGGAGCTGGCGACGCGTGGCCAGATGTCGGCGCACTTTTCTCCGGAAGACTACAGGAAGATGCTGGACCTCTACGGTCTCAACGACCCGATTCAAGTCCGGTACATCACGTGGCTCAAGCGCCTCGCCACGCTTGATTTCGGAGACTCGTTCCAGGACGGACGCCCCGTGGCCGCGAAGATCGCCGAGCGGCTTCCCGCGACTTTGTCGCTCAACCTGGCGTCGCTGACGATCGCCCTGTTTCTGTCGGTTCCGCTCGGGCTCTATTCCGCGGCGAAACAGAATTCCGCGTTCGACAAGTGGGGGGGCACCGCACTCTATCTGATCTATTCGCTTCCCGAGTTCTGGGTGGCTCTGCTCCTGATCCTGCTCTTCGGCGTGCGGCTCCGGATCCTGCCGTTCAACGGAATGGAGTCGATGGACGCCCGGCACTTCGGGTTGCTCCACTACTGGTGGGATCGCACGCTGCACATGATCCTTCCCACCGCCTGTCTGACGTACGGGTCGCTCGCCTACCTCGCGCGTTTCATCCGGGGGTCGTCTCTCGAAGTGATTCGCCAGGACTTCATTCGCACGGCGCGCGCCAAGGGGCTCGACGAACACCGCATCGTCTACCAGCACGTGTTCCGCAACACGATGATCCCGATCGTGACGTTGCTCGGCCTCCTGCTGCCCACGCTGATCAGCGGCAGCGTCATCATCGAGTACATCTTTTCGTGGCCGGGAATCGGCAACCTGTTCTTCGAAGCGGTCCGCGCGCGCGACTACCCGGTGGTCATGGGGCTGAGCTTCATCAGCGCCGTCCTGGTCCTGCTGAGCACGCTTCTGGCGGACCTGTTGTACGCGTGGGCGGATCCGCGGGTGACGTACCGATGACGCTCGCGGCGCACGATCCGACTCCGGCGCCCGGTCAGCCGACGACCCCGCAGCCACCGGGCCCCGGGTTCGCCCGGCTCACGTGGCGACGCCTGCGGCGCGATCGGTTCGGGATGACGGGCCTGCTCGTGGTCGCCGCCCTGTTCGCCGTGTCGTGGCTCGCACCCGTGCTCGCGAACAATCGGCCCATCGTCATGCGCTGGCAGGACCGGACTCTGTTTCCCGCCGTTGCCCAAATGATTCCGTTCCGCTACTTCGTGCACTACCCGCAACTCGCGGACGTGGACTTCGACGACGTCAAGTACGACGAGGCCGTGGCGCTGGTGATGCCACCCATCCCTTACTCACCGATCGCGACGTCGCTCGACAATCGGCTCGAGAAACCGAACGCGCAGCACCTGATCGGTACCGACGAACTCGGGCGCGATGTCATGGCCCGGATGATTCACGGGGCGGGCATTTCGCTGAAGGTCGGGATCGTTGCGGTCAGCATCTCGCTGATCATCGGTCTGTCGGTGGGTGCGGTCGCCGGCTACTACGGCGGCGTGGCCGACGTGCTGCTCTCCCGCGTCATCGAGATCGTTATCTGCTTTCCGTTTCTGTTTCTCGTGCTCGCCGTGATCGCGTTTCTGCCGCCGAGCATCTACAACATCATGATCATCATCGGCATTACCCGGTGGACGGACCTCGCGCGATATACACGCGCGGAATTCGTGCGCCTCAAGTCGCGCGAGTTTACCGAGGCGGCGCGGGCGCTGGGCGCCAGCGACCTCAAGATCATCTTCCGCCACATCCTCCCCAACTCGCTGGCCCCGGTCCTGGTGACCGCGACGTTCGCGGTCGCCAACGCGATTCTGATCGAAGCGGCGCTGAGTTTCCTCGGCCTGGGGACGCAACCGCCGACGCCGAGCTGGGGCGGAATTCTGGCGAGCGCGGAGAAGCAGGACTTCGCGTGGTGGATGATCACCTTCCCCGGCCTGGCCATCTTCATTTGCGTGACCGCTTATAATCTCCTCGGCGAGGGGCTGCGCGACGCGAGCGATCCGCGGACCGTCTTCGGTTCGAAGCACTAATACCCCGCGGCTGACAGCGCGGGCAGAAGTGCGTGCCGCGCTGCGACACGACGATGCGTTCGACGGGTGTCCCGCAGCGCAGACACGGCTCCCCGTCTCGCCCGTACACCGCCAGCCTCCCCTGGAACGCGCCGCTCGACCCGTCCGACCGCCGGTAGTCGCGAATCGTCGTCCCGCCCGAGCGGATCGCGCGGTTCAGAATGCGACGCGCGGACGAGAGAATCTTCGCGGCGTGAGGCGCCGCGATGGCGCCCTCGGTCAGCGGGTGGATGCCGGCGACGAATAGCGCCTCGTCCACGTAGATGTTCCCCATGCCCGAAACGATGCGCTGATTCAACAGCAGCGACTTGATCGGCGCGTGCCGTCCCGCGAGCACCCGCGCCAGCGCCGGCGCGCGCATGTCGAACGGATCCGGTCCGATCGGCAGTGTCGCCGTGACCGCGTCGGGAGCGCCGATGAAGAAGTAGCCGAAGCGTCTCGGATCGATGTACACGAGGTCGC
The DNA here is from genome assembly GCA_963761125.1 of Candidatus Latescibacterota bacterium. Lineage (GTDB taxonomy): Bacteria > Krumholzibacteriota > Krumholzibacteriia > WVZY01 > JAKEHA01 > JAKEHA01. Next base: position 425,717 of record CAVXFV010000004.1, on the reverse strand, counting down.
TGCCATCGTCGAAGTGAAGCCGCGCGTGCAGATGGCGCTCGCCAGACGTGCGCGTGCGCCGCGCCGCGGATCCGGCCGCCGCCGCGATGTCGCGCCACGATAACTGGCCCGTCATGCCCAGGTGGACCACCAGATCGAGCGCGTCCCCGTCACGTTCGGTGCGAATGCGGATCGCCTTGCCCCGCCGGATCACGGCCACGATCCGGGCGCCCGCAAGCGCACCCACGGGCCGGCTCCCGCGACGATACAGATCGCGCGCGGACAGCGAGGCGCGCGAAATCGTCCGTCCGGGCAGGACCCGGGCGAGTTCGACAACCACGGTTTCGACTTCGGGGAGTTCCGGCATGGCGTGATTTCCAACGCAGTATACACCACGTGACAGCGGCGGTGCCCCGGGTTACAATAGCGGGTCCAAATCCCGGGGGTTTACTATGGCCGCATCCATTCGACAGATTCTATTCGACGAGGTCCTGCCGAGAGTCAGCAAGCCCGGCCAGTATGCGGGTGGCGAGCGCAACATCGTCGTCAAAGACCACGCGTCCGTCGACATCAAGGTGGCCCTGGCGTTCCCCGACACCTACGCGATCGGGATGTCGCACCTGGGTCTGCGCATCCTCTATTCGATCATCAACGACCGCGAGGATGCGTGCGCCGAGCGCGTGTTCGCGCCCTGGGTCGACATGGAGGCGGAACTGCGCGCCCGCGAACTTCCGCTGGTGACGCTGGAATCGTTCACGCCGCTCGACCGCTTCGACGTGATCGGTTTTTCGATGCAGTACGAGCTCGGGTTCACCAACCTGCTCAACATGCTCGAACTGGCCCGCATCCCGGCGGTGACCGAGGACCGCAGCATCAACGACCCGGTTATCCTGGGTGGCGGATCGATCACCCTCGCCATGGAGCCGGTGGCGCCGTTCTTCGACGCGATCCTGATCGGCGACGCCGAAGATGTCATCCACCGCACGCTCGACACGATCAAGGCGTGGCGCCGCAGCGGACGGCCGCGCACCGAATTGCACCGCGCGTTGTGCGCGATTCCCGGCATGTACGTGCCGTCGATGTACCGGGTCGACTATCATGCCGACGGCACGCTCGCGCGCATCGAGAACGTTCCGCCCGCGCCCGCGAGCATCCCCAAGACCACGATCTGGGACCTGGAGCATGCGCCCTTCCCGGTCCGCCCGGTGATTCCCAACGTCGAGGTCGTACACGACCGCATCAACATCGAGATCATGCGCGGGTGTCCCAACCAGTGCCGGTTCTGCCAGGCGGTCCAGCACTACCGGCCGCTGAAGATGCGCTCCATCGAGCGCGTGCTCGAACTGGCCGAAGCGTCGTACCGCGAAACCGGCTACGACGAGATCAGCCTCACCAGTCTCTCGACGGCCGACTACCCCGGCATCGTCGAGCTGCTGCAGGCGATCTCGGAGCGGTTTCGCGAGCGCCGCGTCAACGTGTCGCTCCCGTCGCTTCGCGTCGGCCCCGGCCTGAAGAAGCTTCCGGGGCTGACCAGCACGGTCCGCAAGGCCGGGCTCACCATGGCGCCCGAGGTGGCGACCGACCGGCTGCGCGAGGTGATTCGCAAGCCCATCAAGAACGAGGACCTGATGTCGGGGTGCGCGGCCGCGTTCGAGGCCGGTTACCGGCTGATCAAGTTCTACTTCCTGATCGGCGCACCCACCGAACGCGACGAGGACCTGCGCGGTATCGTCGAACTCGCCGACGCGGCCAGCACGCTGCGCAAGACCATGCTCGGCCGCCGCGCGCAGATCAACTGCTCGGTGTCATCGCACATTCCCAAGCCGCACACGCCCTTCCAGTGGGAGGCGATGAATACACGCGACGAGCTGCGCGCCAAGCAGCGCTTCATCAAGTCGTGCAACCGCTCGTCGCAGGTGCAACTCAAGTTCCATGACGTGGACATCAGCTATCTCGAGGCCGTGTTCTCGCGCGGCGACCGGCGGCTCGCGGACACGCTGTTGCGCGCCCGCGCGGCGGGGTTGCGCATGGACGCGTGGTCGGAGTGCTTCGACATGCGCCGCTGGGACGAGGTCTTCCGCGACGCCGGCGTCGACCCCGACTGGTATGCGTTGCGCGCGCGGTCGACGGGCGAGATTCTCCCCTGGGACATGATCGGGCTGAAGATCCCGACGGCCCACCTGGTCAAGGAGCACGGCCGCGCGCACGCGGCCGCCTGATCGTCGGAGAACGCGCGTGGACGGACCGACCCTGGCGTACCAGCTCGAGTGGACCGGGCGAACCATCGGCGTCAACATCGAGGGGATCACCCACGAGGACAGCCTCGTGCGTCCGGACGGCGGCGGCAACTGCATCAACTGGGTTCTGGGTCACATCGTCGCGTCGCGCAACGGCATGCTCGCGATGCTCGGCCAGCCGCCCTACTGGTCCGACGAGCAGGTCGCGCTGTATCGACGCGGCTCGTCGGGCGAGTTACCCACGGACGGGCTCAAGCCGCTCCCCGCGTTGATTGAAGACCTCGATGCCAGTGCCGCGCGCGTGCGCGCCGCCCTCGACGCCGTGGACGACGCCGCGCTCGCCGCGACCGCGCCCTCCGGCGACCGCACGATCGGGCAGCGGCTCGCGTTTCTTGTGTTTCACGAGTCCTACCACGTGGGCCAGATCGGCGTGCTCCGGCGCCTGGTCGGCCGGCCCGGCGCGATTCGCTGAACCGCACAAAAAAACGGGAGCCGTCGTTCGCGACGGCTCCCGCATTCGAACTTCTCGCGCGCGAGGACTACATCGACCGCGTGAGTGTCATCTCCATCATCTTCATATCCTTGCCGTCCGGGCCCGGCGCGTACATGGACATCACGATAGTGTTGTCGTCCTTGAGCGTGGTGACGCCGCGGGTCATGACCATCTTCCCGCTCATCGGATCGGGCATCTCGCCCTTCATCTCCCAGGTGCCCTTGCCGTCGCAGGTCCCGGTCGACATCATGATGCCGGTGCCGGAATTATCGATCCACGTCGACACCCACTTCTTCTGGAAGTTGTCGTACGCCAGCGTGCCCTGTCCCTCGAAGGGCTGTCCCATGAAGTCGCCGGTGTACGTCTCCTGCAGATACCGCCCGTCCATGACCATCTCGCCCGTGCGCTTGCCCTTCGACTCGATCGGAGCCGCCCCGGGCGCCATCCACATCTTGAGTGCATAGTCGAAATTGCCCGTGAGCTTCTTCATCAGTTCCTGATTCGGGCCCGGCGCCATCGCGGCCTCCATGGCCTGCTGGGTCGCCGCGTCCATCTTCATGTCCTTGGGCATCGCTTTCTTTTCGTCGCCGGCGATCGCGGCCGCGGCGATCATGCCGACCGCGCAAACCACCAGTATCGTACACAGCCATCGCTTCATCGAAGGTACCTTCCTCAATAATCTATGGTGACGGGAAATCGCGCCGGGAATTCCGGCCGCGTCCGCGGGCACGCTGTGGGATCGAAACGCTGCGGCGGCCAACGGGTCCAGAGTCGATGCCGAACGATACCATACCGGTCATCGGTGGGACAAGCGCGGTGGCCCGTGACACCCATCCGTGCTATCGTGTCGCCATGGCGCAATCGACCATCGGGATGACGCCGTCGGGCACGCGTGCCCACGACGAGGCGGCGGAGCGGGTCGCCCATTCCTCTGTATGGGCCGGCGCCGCGGTGTTCGTGGTCGCGTGGCTCGGCGTTCCGTGGATGGTTCCGGTCGCCGCCATCCTCCCGCTCGCCTGGCATCGATTCCGGGGGGACACGCGTGCCCTGGACGGAAACGCCGTATGGCTGCGCTGGCTCTTGTCGGTACTGATCGGTGCGATCTGCGGGTTGGGTCTGGTCGGGGGGCCGGCGACGCGCTCGGTTCCGATGGCGCCGGACACCACAGCGTCGACCCTGGCGTGGCTCGGCGGCCACGGCGACGCGATTCCATCATTCTTCTGGATGTTGGGCGCGACGGGGGTATTCGCGGCGGGGATCATGGTGACGCGCGGATTCCTCGCCTGGGTCGTACTCGCGGTCGTCGCCGCTCAGACATCGGTCTCCGCGCACGTCGTATATACGCACGCCACCAATCTGGTGACCGCAACACCCGTCGCACTTCCCCCCTGGACACTCGCGTGGCTCGCGGGCATGGCACTCGTACTCGGGACCGCCGCGGGCGGGACCGCGTGGCCGTTCCGGCGTTCGATCCGCGGGTGGTGGCTCGGTCCCGCGCTGCTCCTGCTGGCACTCGTCCTGCGACTGTCGATGGCGCCCGCCATCGCGGCTTACGCCGCTCACGTTACCGGGTAACGATCAGCAGCGCGAATACCCGCACGCGCGACACACCGCGCATCCACCTTCGAACTCGAGCACGTTCCCGCACTCGACGCACGTTCCCGCGAGGCGTTCCGCGCGGTCACCCGCCGGTGCGTCTCCCGATACGGGTTCGATCGTATCCAGAAACCCGTCCAGCGCCTGACCGATGCCGTCGGCGCAGGAGAGCACCTTGTGTCCTTTGTTCCACGACGGATACGGGCAGCGCACCCCGCGAAGCTGACGCGCAATGCCGCGGGGATCGACACCGGAGCGCAGGGCCAGCGAGACGAGGCGCCCGATCGCTTCGGTTTGCGACGCCGCGCATCCGCCCGCCTTTCCGATCTGCGCGAAGAGTTCAAACGGGCCCTCGGGCGTCTCGTTGGTTGTCACGTAGAGATTGCCGCAGCCCGTCTCCATCCGCGTCGTCCGTCCCGTCACGACTTCCGGGCGCGGACGCGGAACGCGCGGCCCCGCGGGGGCCGTCTTTCCCGTGCTTAGCACCTGGAGGTCGCGGCTCCCGTCGCGATAGAGCGTCACACCCTTGCAACCGAGTTCGAACGCGCGGCGAAACACCGCCTCGACGTCGTCGCGCGTGGCCTCGTGCGAAAGGTTGACGGTCTTGGAGACGGCGTTTTCGGTATGACGCTGAAACGCCGCCTGAATACGCACGTGTCCCTCCGGCGTGACGTCATGCGCGGTTTGAAACAGCGCACGCCACCGCTCCGGGACGCTGTCGACGCCGCGTACGGTCCCTTCGCGCGCGACGCGACCGAGGAGCGCGTCCGAATAGAAGCCCTCGTCGCGCGCCACGCGCTCGAAGCCCGGGTGCGCATCGAGCAGCTCGGCCCCGTCGAGAATCCGGCGCTTGAACGCGATGGCGTAGAGCGGCTCCACGCCGCTCGACACCCCGGCGATAATGCTGATCGATCCGGTGGGCGCGATCGTCGTGACCGTCGCGTGCCGCCGGGGCGCTTCGTGACGGCGGGCATACACGCTCTCGCCGAAGTTGGGGAACGCGCCTCGTTCGGCGGCCAGCGTGCGCGACGCCTCGACGGCCGCGGCTTCGATCAGACCCATGACATCTTCGGCGAGCGCTTCCGCTTCCGGCGATTCGTAGGGAATCCCCATCGCGATGAGCAGGTCGGCGAATCCCATCACACCCAGGCCGATCTTGCGGTTGGCCCGCGTCATCGACTCGATGCGGGGCAGCGGATACCGGTTGGCGTCGATGACGTCGTCGAGGAAGCGCACGGCGTTGGCGACGACGCGGCCCAGCCGCTCGCGGTCGAGCGCGGCGTCTCCAAAAGCCCCGTCGGCGAAGCGCGCGAGATTGATCGACCCGAGATTGCACGACTCGTAGGGCAACAGCGGCTGTTCGCCGCAGGGATTGGTGCTCTCGATCGCGCCCACCGCCGGCGTCGGGTTGTCGCGATTGATCCGGTCGATGAACACGATCCCCGGCTCGCCGTTCTGCCATGCGTGATCGACGATGCGCCGCATCACGTCACGCGCTTCCAGCGATCCGACGACGACGTGTGTGCGCGGATTGACCAGGTCGTAGTGCGCGTCGTGTGCGAGCGCGTCCATGAACTTGTCGGTAATGGCGACCGACAGATTGAAGTTGTTGAGCCGCTCGTTTGCGAGCTTGGCGTCGATGAACTCCAGGATGTCGGGGTGATCCACGCGAAGGATCGCCATGTTCGCGCCGCGGCGACGGCCCCCCTGCCGTACGGTTTCGGTGGCGGCGTCGAAAACCGTCATGAAGGACACGGGGCCGCTCGACACCCCGTGCGTACTCTGCACGGCGTCGTTCTTGGGACGCACTCTGGAGAATGAGAAACCGGTGCCGCCGCCGCTCTTGTGAATCAGAGCGGTGTGCTTGATGGAATCGAATATCTCTTCCATCGAGTCTTCCACCGGTAACACGAAACACGCGGACAGTTGCTGAATCTCGGTGCCCGCGTTCATCAGCGTCGGTGAATTGGGAAGAAAGTCGAGCGTCGACATCATGTCGTAGAAGATCGCTTCCCACTCCGCGGGCGATTCGTCGTAGTTGGCCTCGGCCGCCGCCACCGTTGCGGCCACGCGTCGGAACATTCCGTCGGGTGTCTCCACGACGTTGCCATCGGCGTCCTTGCGCAGATATCGGCTTTCCAACACGCGCATCGCGTTTTCCCCGAGAGCGGGGCGGTCCTTGACGGTGATCATGACGTCCTTCCTTTCGCCGGGATCGAGGCGGGATGATGCTGAAAATCGCAGATTCGGCGGCCCGATTCGTATATTGAGAGCCGGTTATCCGATGTGTCAATCAACAAAATCCCTCCTCGCTTCCAACCCGGAAAACGGCATGGGGTTAGGGGATTTGGGTGCCCCGCCGGCCCGCAACGATCACCCATCCCGGGCAAGGCGGTTGTCCTGATTCTTGCTAGTAGAGCCCCCGGGACCGGCCCCAAGCGGGTTCCCAACAACGCCATGCTCCACCTTCGCATCATGTCGGGAGGCTCCAAAGGGCGCGTCGTCACCCTGGAGCCCAAGAACCTGCCGCTGACCATCGGTCGCGACCCGGAGAACGTCATTGTTCTCGATCACACGGCCATCTCGCGGTTTCACTGCCGGATCAGCAGCGAGAACGGCCAGTACTTCGTCCGGGACCTCGGCAGCACCAACGGGACATACCTGAACGGCCGGCGGGTCAACAACGAGCGGCTGAGCCCGGGCGACGAACTGATCATCGCCAACGTGGGGATCGTGGTGGAGGCGGGGCACTCGTCGATTCACGAGGTGCGGTCGCCCCTCAATATTACGGTCTCGATCGACGCCAAGCCCAGGAAGGCGTCGGTCGTCCTGCCGCAGTCGGAATCCACCGGGTCGGAGGAATTCATCGCGGGCCTGGGGTCGGACGCGAGTTCGGCGCAGAAGGCCTTGCACGTCCTCTACAACGCGGACAATGCGTTCCGCAACATCGAGGACCTCGAGGCCCTGCTCGACAACCTGCTCGCCATCATCATGGAGAGCGTACCGGCGTCGCGCGGGTTCGTCTTCCTGTTGCAGCGCAACTCCGAGACGCTCGTTCCCTACGCCCGGTACCCGGCCGTCGAGCATGCGGACGACGCCGAGATCGTGGTGAGCCAGACGATCCTCCAGACCGCCGTGCGCCAGCAGACGTCGATCATCTCCAGCGACGCGCTCATCGACGAGCGTTTCATGCATTCGCGCAGCGTGGCGGCCCTGGACATGCGCAGCGCCATGTGCGCGCCCCTGGTGAACCGCAACAACGTGCTCGGAATCGTCTACGTGGATTCCCACAAGGCCAACGCGTTCACGCGCCGCGATCTTGCGCTGTTTTCCGCGCTGGCGCTGAAGGTGGCCATCGCGGTCGACAACGCACGCCTGTACGACGATCTCCGCGGCTTGTTCTACAACACGGTCGAAACGCTCGTCAGAACGATCCAGGCCAAGGACCAGTACACCGCTGGTCACTCGACGCGCGTCAGCCGATACGCCTTGATGATCGCCGAGAAGCTCCAGCTCTCGACCAAGGACAAACACCAGCTCTACCTGGCTGCGATGCTCCACGACATCGGCAAGATCGGCGTCCCGGACGAGCTACTGAATCATCCCGGACGTCTCTCCCAGGAAGAGATGGAGCGTGTTCGAAATCACGTGCAGGTGGGTGCCTCGATGATCGAAATGCTCGGCGAGATGCACCCGATCGTGCCGCTGATCAAGCACCATCACGAGTGCTTCGACGGGTCGGGGTATCCGGATGGTCTGAAGGGCGAGGATATTCCGCTGATATCGAGGATCATCGCGGTGGCGGATATGTACGACGCCATGACGTCCGACCGCCCCTACCGCAAGCGCCGCAGCCACCAGGTGGCGGTAGACGAGATCATTTCCACGGCGGGTACCAAGCTGGACCCGAAGGTCGCCCAGACGTTCCTCGAGGTGCTCAAGGACATCGTCCCCGCTGCGGATTCCAAGATCCCGACCCCGCAGGTCCCTAGCGGATCTGCAACTCCCTGATCTCCACGGGCGCGTCCGCGCTTGCCTTCGTCTCGATTCGGATCGACGGTGCGTTGACCGCCCGCGCATCCAGGTGGAATCGCTGCACCTCGTCCGTCTCGGCGAGATCGAGTGTTTGCACCTTCGAGTCCCCCGCAAATACGTCGATCTTCTTCGGACGCTTCTTGCCGGTCATCTGAAGGTCGAGTTCGTTCATCGGCGCGCCCAGCGGATTCGGCAGCTCGATGTAGGTCTTCGGTGCGGTCGACTGCCACACGGTCGAGGTGTCACCGTCGAAACATTTCCACAGGTCGGCCGGCGCCGACGATTCCCCGTTCTCGGCGACGGGGGACGGGAGCGGAGGGCCGAGGAGCGAGAACGCTTCACGTTGCAGCAGGTCAATCGGTTTGGCGGTGCCTCCCATGAACACCCGCATGTCCCAGAGTCCGTCACCGTTGAGTTCGGTGAAGTCGACCGAATCGGGCGCCGAGTCCTTGAAGTACCAGTGCCAGACGACCTCCTCGGGGCCGCCACCCACCGGCCGCTGCACGTAGACGATTCCCCCCGGGTCTTATCGGCCGACTGATAGACCACCGCCGACGCGAGCCGTTCGGATTGCTGGGCGGGGGCACGCCGGTCTTCCACCACGCGAAATCCTTTTGCCTCCAGCGCGCCCGCGACGGCGGACGGCCCCATCGCGGCCGTGGAATCCGACGCCGCCGAGGTTTGGCCGGCTTTCTTCTCGCCGGATTTTCCGCACGCGGCCAACACACACACCAGACCGACCCACACCAACCGTGAATATTTCATACGATATGCCTCGCCGAACTTTGCGGACCTGTATTGCGGAGAACGGCGCACGAGAGCGCCGGAAGAACGGATTTTGCGGGATGAACCGGAGCGTGTCAAGGACCGTGGGCGCGTCCTTGACGTCAGCGCAGTGGCGTCACGGGAACCGCACCGCGCTCCTTGACGAGCAGGTTCATGATATTGGCCATGCAATCCTGCCCCGCCTTCGCAAAGCCCTTCGGGTCGGCCGCGAATCCCCAGTAGAGGTACCGCTGCGATCCGACGGTGGTATCCAGCAGCACCCACTTGTTGGAGAGGATGCCGGTCGAGGCGTACTGATTCGTCCCGTTGGAGTTGTTGACCGCCAGTGTACGCTCGTTGCTCTGGCAGAAGTCGATCCACCCTCCGAGGGGGCTGACCCCCAGGGAATGCGGGGTCTGAAACACGGTCGCGTTGGGGCTCGACGTGTAGCACGACGTCTGGCTGCTGACCGAGACGTTTCCGCGGAACGCCGGCACCGCGATCAGCAGAAACGAAATCCCGCCGTCACCCATCGCCAGCACGTTGGCACCGCTGGCCATGATGGCGAGCGCACGCGCGGTGCTGCCGCCGCCCCAGTTGCTGACGTCGGTGCCGGTATCGTTGGCGACGACGATGACGTCGAAGACGCTCATATCGCGTGTATCGAGATTCGCGATGGGAACGGCGACCACACCGCTATTCGCGACGTCGGCCTTATAGGTCCACATCAGGTCGATGAACGACTTGGCGAACTGACCGGTCGACGTCACGTACGCGATTCGCTGCGCGATGAGTTCATCCTTGGATACGGCGGTGCCGAGCAGACTCGTCGCCGAAACCGTCGCGGTGGTGGCGTCGCGCGGCATGCGTGCAACGATCTCGCCCCACGACGACGAGACGATCTCCATGACCTTCGTGCCGATCTGGACCTGGGTCCCCGGGAAGTCGAGGTTCTCTCCGTAGATGGACACCTCGTCTCCGGGAATCGCACCCGGCGCACCAAAGCCGGTGATCTCGACTTTGTTGGAGCCGCCCAACACGTAGCCGAACTGCGGGCCCGCGAACGAGCCGGTCGCGTACGGCGTACGCGGCGCCACTCGGAAGTAGTGCGACCCGGGGCCGAGTTGCGCGGCGGAGAGCGTATCGGTGACGGTCTGCTGCCACTCGATGGTGTCGAAGTCCGCGGTCGGGCTGGCTTCGACAAGATACGAGTTCGCAATGGGCACGCCCGACCAGCGTAATGCAAACGCGCTGCCCTCGTTCGTGACCCCCGGCGTCGAGGTGAACGACGAGATATAGAACGGGTAGACGTCGACCAGGACGCTCGTCCGCTGGTTCGCGACAACGTCGACGTCGGTATTGGCCCCATGATAGATCATCGTCCCGTTCTCGAACAGGTCGACGCCGACGCGCTTGTTCGGCTCGGCGACGCACGAGAGCGAGACGTCGACGGAGTCCGCGTCCAGGGCGGCGCCCTTGGTGACTTCGCGGGTGATCGCGCTACCGGCCCGGAAGACGCTGACGGCGACCGAATCGAAGCCCGGTGGCGCCACGGCGAGCACGGGCGCGGCGGCATCGGACGTCGACGAGGGCGCCAGCACACGGAGCACAATGTTTCCCTGCGGCTCCAGCGGTTCGTTCGGCGTCGAGCAATTCAACGCGAACATGACCGGAGCCGCAACGAGCATGATCAATCGCAGCCGGAACTTCACTGGACCCTCACCCCCACGACGACCGTTCCGGTGGACGCGCTCGGCGCCGGATTGTCGCCGCCGCTTCCACCGGCCGCGGCGCCGGCCACGAGCAGGAGCGCCGCGGCGCCGGCGTAGAACCACCATTTCTTGTAGATGGGCTTACCTTCCGGTTGGAGCGCCGCATCGGCGCCACTGGCGCCATTCTGTGCGAGCGCGTCCTGCCGGGGAGCGGTTTTGATCGTAAGCGCCGCGTAGTCCGATCGCGCCTCCGCGTACGTGTTCACGACCTCAAGCTTGAAGACCGTTGGATCCGGTCCCGGGTAGTCCGGGTGCGCGACGATCATTTGCGTGAACACCTCTTTGCCCATCGCCGGTGCGCCGCCGAGCACGTACGAGGCGGCCAACACTTCGCGGGCACGAGTTTCGTCTGCCGGCGTCAAATCGACGCGCGCCAGGAACGTCTGGAGGCTTTCGATGGCCTGCTGGTAGCGGCCGCGGAAGTAATACCGGTACTCGATCTGCTTGAGGTCGTCCGCCGCGGTGCCCGCATGCGCGGGCTCGTAGGCCGCCGACAGGACGGACGCCAGCAGCGTGACGAGCGCCACGGTGCTTGTGATCTTTCGGACGCTGAGCATGGACAGACCTCGCTTCATCGATCCATCGTGACGACGGGCTGACCGCCGACTTCGTATTCGATCACGGTGCTCTGATCCGGTTCGATGTGGACGACGACTTCCTTCGGCGTTACATCGCCGGTCATGCGGCAGGCAACGCGGTACGTCCCCACCGGCATCGACACCGCCTCGAACGGCGGCTGACGAGAAAACGGCTTCCCGTTGATGGCGACTTCACCGACGCCGCCGAGGAAATACACGGACAGCGTTCCCGTTCCCGACTTGGCCGGTTGCGTGATGGTCGCGTTCTGCGCGTTCTTCCCGGATGCCGCGGCGGTATCCGTGACTTTCTTCGCTGCGGTCGCGGGATCACGGGCCGCTTGATGGGTCGGTGCCGGCTTGTGTTCTTCGGTAGCCGTCACCACCGGGTCGGTCGTCATCGACGCCATCACGTCCAGTTGCGTCGGCGCGGACTTCTCGCTGGCGGAGTCCGGCGCCACCGCCGGCCCCATCGGCACCGAAGCCGACGCGGCCCGGTCTGTGACCGGCGACTCGACCTGCGAGACACGCGCCGCCGATGCGACACGCTTGAACGGCAAGTCACCCGACGGCATCGCGAACCAGACACCGGCGGCGGCCGCGACGATCGCGGCGGCAAGACTGGCGCCGACCAACCATCGCGACGCACGCCTGCGTCGGCGCGGCGGCTCCTTGCGTTCCCGCGGTGCCCGGCCCGCCGCCGGCGTTACCGCCGCGGCTTCCAGGGTAACGGTCCGCTGGTCGCCTCCATGCTGGAGTTTGATGCGTTCGAGATTTTTGCGCGCGCGTTCGTTGCCGGGATCGACGAAGAGAATACGCCGGAATTCGAGGAGGGCGTCCTCGAGATGGCCTTCGCCCTTCTGCATGAAGAACGCGCCCCGAGAAAGGCTCTGCGTTACGATCTTTTCGTTCGACTTGGCGTCGTACGCATCCGGGTCGCGCACGTAAGATACCAGGCGGCGCCGGTCCCGCTGGATCTTGGCCTTTTCCATCGCGGCCTCGAGATCGCTGATCAGCGCTGCCGCGGTGGTATACCGGTCCCGGTCGTCCTTCTCGAGCATGCGCGCGATGACGCGCTCCAGATCGGGCTCGATCAGCGGATTGACGTCGGTGATCGAGGGCGCATCGAGCGTCTGGATCTTCTCCAGCACGTCGGAATACGACTTCCCCTCGAAGGGTTTGCGGCGGCTCAGGAGTTCGTACGCCACGACGCCGAGCGAGAAGATGTCGCTCGCCGGCCCGACCGGACGCCCCGCCGCCTGTTCCGGCGACATGTACGCGGGCGTGCCGATGACTTTTCCCATCTGCGTGATCATCGTCACGGAATCCGACTTCTTCGCGAGACCGAAGTCTGCGATCTTGATTCCGCCCTGATTGGTGTAGATGATGTTCGCCGGCTTGATGTCGCGGTGAACGATGTCGAGCGCGTGCGCCGCTTCCAGCCCGTATGCGACTTCGAGAATGATCTGCGCGGCGATTTCCAGCGGAATGCCCGACCGCGCCTTCATCATGGCCTCGAGCGTGCGGCCGTCGTAGTACTCCATCACGATGTAGAACGCACCGTCGCTCTCGCCGTAGTCGACGACGTTGACGATGTTGTCGTGCTGGATGCTGGCCGCGGCCCTGGCTTCGCGCTGGAAGCGCTCGGTGAAGCTGGCGTCGGTGGCGAGGTAGCGGAAAAAGCACCTTGATGGCCACGGTCTTGTCGATCGACACCTTGCGGGCCTTATACACGGCCGCCATCCCGCCCACGCCGATCTGCTCGAGCGAGTCGTAACCCTCTATCGCGACGTGTATTGCCATTTGCAAAGCTTTCCCGATGTTGCCGGTTTGGCGGGACCCGGCTGGATCATAACGGCATAACTGGTAACAAGTTAGACGACCACAACGGTACCCGGGGATGATTCAGCAATTTCCAAGCCACCGGAACCACGGCGGAGGCCCCTCCGCCATCACCCGGCGTCGCCGGAAGCGGCGCCGGAATCCCGCGGTGCCGGCCGGGAAGCGATTTCACGTTGTCGGTCCGACGGGACGGTTGTTATAAGTCGCGAATGCGGTTAACACGTCGAACACCCGTTGCGCCCGGTCCGGTGCTGTTCGCGATCGTCGCACTGGCGTCGGTCGCGCTCCCCGGGCGAAGCGCGGCGCAGGTCCTGTATTCGTTTCCGGGGGCACGCCCGGTACCCGACTCGTCTCCGGCGCTCGGCGCGACCGTGGGGTTCGGCGACCATTTCTTCCGTCTGCTCGGGTTCGGACGATTCAACGTTTCGCGCGTGTCGGACCTCGGATTCGAGATCGCGTACGACGATCTAAACACCGGTCCCGGCAGCAGCGATTCCGGACGGTTCGGCGCGGGCGCGGACTTCAAGTATCAGGTCATGGAGCAGGACGACCGCACGCCCGTGGACGTCGCCGTCGGCGTGGGAGCGGGATTCCTGACGCAGTCCTCGGTCACACTGGTCAGGATTCCGTTTGGGGCGATGGCGAGCCGCACCTTCACGCTGGACAACGACCACGACGTCGTTCCCTACGCGGGCGTCTACCTGGTGGTCGACTACTTCAACTACGACGGATCGTCGCCCAACGACGGATCGGATCTCGATGTCGAACTCCGGCTGGGCGCGAGCGCCGAAATCGCCAACAACGTCAGCGTGTTCTCGGCGTTGCACACCGGCAACGGCACGATGTTCTTTCTGGGATTCAGTGCGGGTCTGTAGAAACCGGAAGGACGATCGATGAAGTTCGTCTGGACCTGGGCCGCGCGGCCCCTCACACCTCGTTGACGACGATCACCTGCACGGTGATATTGTCGCGTCCACCCCGCTCGTTCGCAAGCTTCACCATTCGCTTGCACGCGTCATCGGGATCGCGCGTCGCCAGGGCGCCCGTGATGTCCTCGTCGGAGAGATAGGTCGTCAGCCCGTCTGAACAGATCATGAAGATGTCGCCCGCCTCCAGGCGGATCGGCGTCGCGGCCACGTCGGGCACGGTGTCTTCCTGGGCACCGAGCGACTTGGTGATGACATTGCGCTTGGGATGGTTGCGGGCGTCTTCGTCCGTGATGATTCCGGAACGCACCATCTCGCCCACGATGGAGTGGTCGTGGGTGATCTGCGTCAGAATGTCGCGGCGGTACAGATACGCCCTCGAATCTCCGACGTGCGCGTAGTACGCAAGTCCGTCGTGTAGCGCCAGGGCCGTGCAGGTCGTCCCCATCCCGAACAGCGCGGAGTCGGCGACCGATTCCTGAATGATGGTCTTGTTGGCCTCGCGGAATGCCCGTGCCAGCGCCTGGGCCCGGTCCTCGTCGGTATTCGCGGAATAGAAGGCCAGAATCGTGCGCACCGCAATCCGGCTGGCGATCTCCCCGCCGCGGTGACCGCCCATCCCGTCGGCGACGACGAACACCGCGCCGCGCTCGGCGAATTCCGCGGCGTCTTCGGGAACGAGGTGACCGCACGTATCCTCGTTGTTGAGGCGAACCCGGCCTCGGTCGCTCAACGATGCAAATTCGAGATTCAGCATTCCGGTGTCGGGTCCCCTCGTGGAAGGCGTCCTAGACTAGGTGATACGGCCCGGGACGTCAACGGCTTCGGCGGCGTCCCCGAGTCCGTCTGCTTAAACAGTGCCAAAAGTCCCGTTTTGGCACGTTTTACGCACATGCGCGCGGGATTGATAGGGCCCGGAAAGGCCCGCGCCCCGTTCCCCGGGGTTCTCGTGAGTCAGCAAGGGGGCCGTCCGCAATGACGACAGAGTCGAAGAACGAAACTGCGAAACTCGATGAACGCCTGGCGGAATTCCGCGACCTGCAGACCCAGTTCGAGCAGACCCGCGACCGGCTGCGGCGCGCGGAGGCACAGAAGCACACGGTGAATCGCCGTGTGTACGAGCGCGTGCGCGCCGAATATGACCGTGAGCTGGATTCACTGCGCGCGAAGATGACTCCGTTGCGCACCGAACTGGAGACGGTCCGGGCGCAGTACGAAGACGCGTTGCGCGAAGCGAACGCGTCCATGACATCGATCGAAGAAGAACTGGCCGAAGCCGTCTTTCGCAATCGGGTCGGCGAATTTTCCGACGAGGACATGAAGACCCGGCGCGAAGACATCGACCGCCGGCTCGAAACCGCGCGCGAGCGAATCCGCGAGATGCGCGGCAAACTCGAGATGCTCGACGATACCGACGAGGCGCCGCGCGCACCCGAGGATCTGGCGGACGACCCGGCCCTCTCCGATCCAGCGCCCGCGACCGACACGAACGCGGCGGAAAAATCGCAGCCGTCCAACGAGCCCGCGCCGGCGGCGTCCGACCGGCGTCCGGTTCTCAAACGGCCCACGAGGGGGAAACAGCCCGGCTTCGAGAATCCACAGGACTGGGCACAGGACATCGGCACGGAAGCGGCGCATCCGCAGCCCGACCCCGCCGTCGACGCCACCGACAGCGCCGGCGCGAAGCCCGCGGCACCCGCCGAGGAACCGGTGTCGGGGACCAATCCCAGTCTCGTGTTCGTATCCGGCCCGCACGCGGGTCAGTCGATCCCCCTGTTGTCGACGACGCTCACGATTGGACGCGAACACGACAACAACATCGAAATCAAAGACCCGGACGTCGCGCGCTATCACGCCCGGATTCTCAACGAACGCGGAAAGTTCGTCGTGGAAGACATGGGGAGTACGACCGGGACGTGGATCAACGGCGAGCGCGTCCAGCGGGCGCCGCTGAATCACGGGGACGTGGTGAAGGTCGGTCAGACGGAAATCGCGATCGATTTCGAGTGGACGCTAGATTCGCTCCAGCGAAGCGGCGTCGATCCATCCGCTTAGGTCGCCCGGGAGATCCACCCGAATCCATCCGTCGCGGGCGTCGCGCACCGCGACCATCGTTCCCTCGTGCACCTTGAACTGCACGGTGGCGTCGTGGCTGGGGCCGCTGAATACGGACACCTCCCCGGAGACGACCACGCCGCGGTCGCGCCGGTGTTCCGCATTGATCTTGGCGACCGCCGATCCCGCAAACAGCGCGCCCACAAGGAACGTGACCACCATCGCGAGCGCGACGTCCTGCGTCACGTCGAAACCGAACAGACGGCCCGGCGAAAGAATCGACAGCCGGCGCAGCACGCGCTCTACGGCGGGTTCGCGCCGGAACACGAAACATACCGCCAGCATACACAGAAACGCATAGAGCGCCGACGCGATCGCCACCGACTCGGCCGTGGTGGCATCGCGATGCCAGAAGAGCAGGACGCGTCGCAGCGTGGATTCCGACGGCACGAGTTGCTTGTCGCGCAGCATCGAACGGGTGAGCGCGAGATTGTCGCGGACGTCGTCGTCGCGCGGGTCCAGGCGCCGCGCGCGTTCGTACCAGAGGACCGCGTGCCCCAGGTCGCCGGACTCGAAGTAGGCGTTCCCCATATTGAAGAACAGGTCGGCGTCGACCACGCCCTTCTCGGCGAGCGCCGAGTACGCGGCGATGGCGCCGGGGTAGTCGCCGGCCGCGTATGCCTTGTTGGCATCCGCGAATTGCGCGGCGAGGGTCGCGGGTTCGGCGTGCACCGCACCCGCGACAATCAGAATCGCAACGACGAGCAGGGTGAGGCGCCGCATCATCGGACCACTTTCTCGATTTCACCGAGGGCGCTGCGCGCCGCATTGACGACAGCCGCGCCGTCCGCGGCGACGATTCCGGCCGCGTAGCGCGCCGCGTCGCACGCCGCGATCGCGTCGGCGACCTTCTTTGCGGCGTCGTCGGGCACGCGATGCCCGCGCAGGAAGTCGTCGATCGTGCCCGCGGTCAGTCCGGCGGCGGGCACGTTCATCCGGTCGGCGAAGTATCCGAAGATTGCGGCGTGAATCTGGGCGTAGCCGTCTCCGGCCCCTTCGCGGAACGCGCGTTCCGCAGCCGCCAGACGCCGGCCCGCGTCGCGAAGCGCACGGCTCGCGCGGGCAAACCCGACGTCCTGCCGGAATCGGCGGCGGCGGCGCTCCACGACGAGCGATGCGCCGACGGCGAGAACCGGGAGCGCCTGCAGCATGAGAAAGAAACGACTGGAATAGAACGGCGCCGGCGTCGTGCTCAGACTTGCCGGCGGCGCGTGGATGTAGCGGATGTCGCGGTTGATCACATGGAAGTCATCGCCCCCGCCGGCGTACACAACCTTGTTCCCGTCCTCTTTCGTCCCCGGCTGCACCTCCACCGGCACGGATGCCGACCGCGCGGTCGCATACGCCTTCTTGACCGGATCGAAGTACGACACGGTGACCGGCGGCAGCGTGAACTTTCCCTCGGTCTCGGGCACGAGAACGAAATCGAATTTGCGCCGTCCCGACACCACGTAGTCCTTTTTGAACGCATCGGTCGACGAGCCCGATTCGTACACCTTGAAGTCCTTGATATCCTTCAACGAGGGCGGCGTCAGCGTGCGCATGTTGCCGATCCCGCTCATCGTGACCGTAACGTTGATCGGCTCGCCCACCTGGGCGACCTGCTTGTCCGCCGTGATCGACACGTCGAGATCGCGCACGACCGCGCCGGCGAAGTCGGCGGGCTTGCCGCGTGCCGGGAGCGCCAGCACGACGATCGGAATCGGCTTCGTCTCCAGAGTTCGCGCCGATCCGAATCCACCGAAGCCGCGCTGCAAGAAATTATTGATCGAGCGATCGTTCATGTCGTCGACCACGATGTCGACGCGCGCCGGACCGATCGTGTACGTCCCGGGCGCAGTCGGGAAGAACCCGCGCTTGATCTCGGAGACGAGGTACTGCCGGTCGTGCAGGTTCGTGTAGTACTTGTTCTGCGGAGGGAGGTCTTCGACCCAGAATCCTTCGGCGGTCGGAGGCGTGTAGTTTGGGCTCCGCAGCAACTGCACGCGGCCGTCGGCGTAATACCCGAGCGTCCACGTGACTTGCTGATTGACGTACGCGGTGTCCGCGTCGACGGCCGCGCTGACAAAGATGCTCTCGTTCGCCCCGGGGAGACTACCCGACTTCGTGTGACCCGAAGGCGGGGGCACGGCCTGGGACGGCGGCGTCACGGCGGCTCCGCCGGCCACGACCTCGAGGGTCACCGGGTTGGCCTGGTACTGGCGCGAGCCGTCGGTGATGCGGATCGGCTCGATTTTGAACGTCCCTTCCTTGCGCGGAGAAAGAACGTACGTGTAGATCACCGACGCGGACGTCTGACCATTGACGATCGAGAAGCTCTGCGACGTGCCGGCCTGGAACACGTCGAAATCGTCCAGGTTGGGGAGTTCGGGGTCGCCCGAGCGCCGGAACTTGCCTTCGACCTGAATGGTCAGCACGGCCTGCTCGCCGACGGCGACGGTGGTCGGATTGAGGCTCGCCTTGACCGACACGTCGTCCGCGCGCGCGGCCACCGGACCGACGGCCAGCACCCCCAGCAGCACCCATGCGTATGCGCCTCTGGCCAGTCGCCCCATCCGCACAGACTACCAGTCCTTTCCCGAGCGCTTCAACTTCCGGAACGCCGCCTTGCGACGCTCTTTCTGCAGTTCCTGCTCGCGGTCCTGGAGCGCCTGCAGGATGCGCATCGCGTCTTCCTTCGACAACTGGCGCATCTGGTCCTCGGACAGCGGCGTCCGGGTGGAGTCGGGTTGTCCTGTCATGGTCGAATCCGGCCGGGGTTGCGACTGGCTCTGCGTGGAGTCGGGTTTTTCCTGCTGCTGATTCTTCTGCTGCTGCGACTGCGAATCGCTTTGCGAGGAGTCCGGCTTCGACTGAGAGCCCTGCGAGTTCTGATCCTGTTGCTTCTGGTCATTGCCCTGCTGGTTCTGCTTCTGCTTTTGCTGCTGTTTCTGTTGCTGCTTCTGCTGCTGTTGTACGGCGAGCGCGAGCTCCAGGTTGTGGCGCGCGTCGGGGTCGTCGGGAAGATACTGTAACGCCTGCACGTACGACTCCACGGCCGGACCGGCTTTGCCGGCCTTGAGCAGGGCATTGCCCCGATTGTAGAGCATCCGCCCGGTGAGCGTGCTGTCGGGTGAATAGCTGCGCTGGTAGTAGTCGACCGCGTCGGCATACTTCTTCTGCATGTAAAGCGCGTTGCCGCCGTTGTAGTAGACGCCCTGCGAGTTCTTCGCCGGCTTCGTCGTGTCGCCGAGCGCGTCGCGGTAGAGCTGGAGCGCCTTCGGATACTCGCCGTCGCGGTAGGCCGTATTGCCCGCTTTCACCTTGCCGCCCTTGATCGACTTCGCGGTCGCGGGGACGACCCCGACCGTCGCGAGCATCGCGAGGAAGAGCAGGGCCGCGCCGGTATGAAGCGCGCGCGACCGCGTGCCCCGGCGTCGCGACCCGCGCGTCGTTATGAGCGCGTCCGCGAGCAGGCAGACCAGGGCGACCGCCGCCGGAAACAGGAAACGCTCTTTCTTGCGTTCCACGAACTCTCCCTTGATGAGCTTGCGTTGCATGCCGGAGATGGCGTCGTAGAGGACCTTGATTTCGAGGCCCTCGGTGGTGGCCGGAAGATACTTCCCGCCCGTGATCGACGCCACTTTCTGCAGCGTGGCCTCGTCGAGGCGGCTCAGCACGGTCTCGCCCCGCGCGTCCTTTTTGTACCCCGTCACGGAGCCGTCCGTTCCGCGCTCGGGGATCAGCTCGCCCTTGGGGCTCCCCAGACCCACGCAGTAGATACGGATGCCCTTCTCGGCGGCGGCGCGGGCGGCCTGTTCGGGGTCGCCCTGCTGATTTTCCCCGTCGGTGATCAGGATGACGGCGCGGTCGCCTCCCTGGGACCCGTCGAACATCGTCGTCGCGGTCTCGATGGCCGCGCCCAGATTCGATCCCTGCTCGGACACGGTGTATACGTCCAGCGAGCGCGCGAGCATCAGCGCCGCACCGTAATCCACGGTGAGCGGGCACAGCGCCACCGCGTTGCCCGCAAATCCCACGAGCCCCACACGATCGCCCTGGAGGCCGTCGATGAGGTCGGCGATTTCGCGCTTGGCCCGTTCGAGACGGTTGGGCGGGACGTCTTCGGCGAGCATCGACAGCGACACGTCGACCGCGATGACGAGATCGATTCCCTCGCGCTGCACTTTGACGAGCTGGCTGCCGAAGCGCGGCGACGCGAGTGCCAGGAGAATCATCCCCAGCGCGGTCGTGCGCAGTACGCCTTTGGCCAGGTGACGCCGCCAGCTCGCGCCGGGCGCGAGTGCCGACTGGAGCACCCCGCCGACGAACTCTCGGAGCGCATCACGACGGCGGCGCACGCCGATCGCAATCACCGCGGCGACCAGCGGCAGGCCGAGAAGCCCCCACAGCCACATGGGTTTTCCGAACTCGATCATCGTCGCTCCGTCATGGCGTCTCGCGGAGCACGGTCTGCTCCAGCCCGAGTTCCAGAACCAGAAGTCCGAGCGCGGGAATCAGAAACCAGGCAAACCGGTCCGTGTACTCGACGAACGTCTCCGACTCCACCTTCGAGCGCTCGAGTTTGTCGATGGTGTCGTAAATTTGAACCAGTTCCTCGCGATCGGTCGCGCGGAAGTATCGACCGTCGGTGAGTTCCGCGATGCGGCGCAGAGTCGTCTCGTCGATGTCGACGTCGACCGACACCAGACGCCGTCCGAACACCGGGTCGTCGATGGGCATCGGGGCGCGGCCGCGGGTGCCGACGCCGATCGTATACACCTTGATCCCCAGTGTGGCCGCGACGCGCGCGGCGGTGACCGGGTCCACCATGCCCGCGTTGTTCTGTCCGTCGGTGAGGAGGATCACGACGCGGCTCTTGGCGTCGCTCGTGCGCAGGCGATTGCACGCCGTGGCCAGCGCCACGCCGATCGCCGTGCCGTCGTCGAGCATGCCGAAGTCGACGCCGTCGACAAGCTTGGAAAGGAGCGCGTAGTCCAGCGTCAGCGGGCACTGCGTGATCGCGTCGGCCGCAAACACCACCAGCCCGATGCGGTCCTGGCTGCGCTTGGCGATGAAGTCCTTCACCACTTCCTTGGCCACGAACAGGCGGTTCTTGGGTTCGAAGTCCTGTGCCTGCATGCTGCCGCTGGTATCGAGCACCAGCATGATGTCGATGCCCTGGGCGTACTCGGTATGCTTGGAACGCCCGGTCTCTGGGCGCGCGACACCCAGAATGAGCAGCGAAAGCACGGCGAGACGGAGCGCGAGTTTTCCGTATCGTTTCCACGCGCTCGCTTCGAGGCCGGCTCCCAGCAGTAGATCGAGCGACGAATAGGCCACGCTGCGTTCGTGCCGCCGGCGCAACGCGAACCAGCCGACCAGCGGCACGAGCGCCAGCAACGCGAGCAGTTGCGGATACGCGAACCGAAACATCAGCCCGTCGCCCCCGTCGGTTCCGCGTCCGGAACGGACCGCGGTGTCGTCGCCACGACGATTTCGCGCGCCGATTCGATGGCGGCCGTGGCGGTGACGGGTGTGGGCGTGTATTTCGCAAACTTCACCAGATCGGCTTCGGTCATGAGCGCCCCGAGGCCGTCGATGCGGGTGTACCGCCGGTTCAGATCGTCGAGCAGCTCCTGCGTCGTGCGATCCATCGCCTCGACGCCGAAGCGCGCCTCGACGTACCGGCGCACGGCGTCCACCACGAGCGTGTAGAAGGTCTTGTACTCACCGCGTTCCACGAGCCCCAGCGCGGCCACGCGTTCGAGTTCCTTGAGGGCCACGAAGTCTGGCGGCAGGCGCAGCTCGGGGACCTCCACGGGCGCAACACGGCGACGGCGACGACGGATCCACCACACGAGCGCGACCACCAGCGCGATGACGGCAAGCACCAGCACGATCCAGAGTGTCCAGTTGCGCGGCGCCTCCCACTGTTGCTTGAGCGGTTTGAGCTCCTTCGATCCCGCGGCGATCAGACGGATCGGCAGATCGATCGCGTCGGTCCACGCGCGCAGCGTGTCGCCGTGCGGCGTCACGAAGTCGAGCGGCATCGGCGGAACGTACGCGGAGTCCAGACTGACCGGAATGAACACGAGGGTGCCCGTCCGCACCGCGCGGTCCTTCTCGTGCGAGTCGTTCCATTTCGACGAGATCAGGCGGCACGTTCCCTGCGGCACGTCGGCGGGGGTCAGCGCCTTCAGGGAATCGGCAAAGGTGGCGCGACAGGTGACGTCGAAGCGCTGTCCCACGGTGACCGAGTCCGTCTTGCACTCGGTCGATACCGACACGAGGCTGTCGGGCGCATCGGTGACCGCGCGAAGCGGTGCGGTCACCGCCGCGAGCGCGGCGGCCAGGACGATCGAAAGCGTGAACCGTTGGCGCATCGGTCGACGTCGCCCGCTACCGGCGGCGAGCACGGCCGCGGAAGAACAGCGACAGCGGCACGATGTAGTCCTGCCCCGCCTCGACGCGGACGCAGTCGACGCCGTTGCGCCGGAACAACGACGAGATCTGCTCCTGGCGGCGCAAAGCGAACTGCCGGAACCGTTCGCGCGTTGCGGGACCTCCGAGGTCGATCACCCGTTCGGTCTGCGACTCCTGATCCCACACGCGAACCAGTCCCGTCCCCCGGATCTCTTCCTCGCGCGGGTCGGTGATCCACACGGCGACGACGTCGTGGCGGCGCGCGGCCATGGCCAGGGGTCGCGCGAAATCGGCCGACATGAAGTCGCTCACCACGAAAACGATCGCGCGCCGCTTGGACACGCGCAGCAGATAATCCAGTGCGCCGGCGACGTCGGTGCGGTGGCCGCGGGGCTCGTAGAAGAGGACCTGCCGAATCAGATGGAGAACGTGACGCCGGCCCTTGTCGGGCGGGATGAATTCCTCGATCTCGTCGGTAAAGACGACCGCCCCCACCTTGTCGTGGTTCTGAATCGCGCTGAACGACAGCACCGCGCAGATCTCGGCCGCGGTGTCGATTTTGGTCTTGTCGTTCGAACCGAAGCGCCCCGACGCGCTGACGTCGAGAAGGAACATTACGACGAGTTCGCGCTCTTCCATGAAGCGCTTGATGTACGGCGCTCCCATGCGCGCCGTCACGTTCCAGTCGATCGTGCGGATGTCGTCGCCGGGCTGGTACTCGCGCACCTCGTCGAACTCCATCCCCTGCCCCTTGAATACGCTGTGGTATTCGCCGGAGAAGACGTCGTTCACGAGACGGCGCGTCGTGATCTCGACGCGACGCACGCGCTTGAGCACCTCGGCGACGCTGCGCTCGGTGGCGTCGCCGCGTTCCGTCCTGCGATCGGCGGCGTCGCTCATGGGATCAAGGTACCTCGATGTGATCGAAAATACGCTGCAGGACGGCCTCGGAGTCGAGCCCTTCGGCCTCGGCTTCGTAGGTGACGATGACGCGGTGACGAAGCACGTCGTGGCCGATCGCCTTGACGTCCTCGGGGGTGACGTAGCCGCGGCCGCGCAGAAACGCGTGCGCTTTGGCGGCCTGCGCCAGGAATATCGTCGCGCGCGGCGAAGCGCCGTAGGCAATCAGGTGTTTGATGGGAAGCTTGAACGCCTCCGGGTCGCGGGTCGCGAACACGATGTCGAGGATGTACTCCTTGACCTTCTCGTCCATGTAGATCTCGCGCACGGTCTGCTGCGCCGTTTTCAGTACCGCGGGGTCGATCACCGGTTCCGCGGTCGGCATGGCGCCGGCGGTCACGACCTCCATGATCTGGCGCTCTTCTTCGCGGGTCGGATAGTTGATCTTGAGCTTGAGCATGAAGCGGTCGACCTGCGCTTCGGGCAACGGATATGTCCCTTCCTGCTCGATCGGGTTCTGCGTGGCCAGCACCAGGAACGGATCTCCAGCGGATAGGTCTTGTCGCCGATCGTCACCTGGCGTTCCTGCATGGCCTCGAGCAGAGCGCTCTGGACCTTGGCCGGCGCGCGGTTGATTTCGTCGGCCAGGATGATGTTGGCGAAGATCGGACCCTTCTTGGCGGAGAAGTTATCGTCCCGGGGGTTGTAGATCAAGGTCCCGACGAGGTCGGCCGGCAGCAGGTCGGGCGTGAACTGGATGCGCTGGAATTTCGTGTCGACGGACGCGGCCAGGGTCTTGACCGACAGCGTCTTCGCCAGGCCGGGAACGCCTTCGATCAACACGTGGCCGTCGGCCAGCAGCCCGATGAGGAGCCGGTCGATCAGATATTGCTGCCCGACGATCACGCGCTGGATCGACTTCTGGAGCACCGGGACGAAGCGACTCTCGCGCTCGACGCGCTCATTAATAGCCTGGATCTCGTACTGCATCGTCACCTCCGCCGGCGAATCGCTCGCCGATTGCTCCGATTGAACGCCACACGCT
Organism: Candidatus Latescibacterota bacterium; assembly: GCA_963761125.1. Classification (GTDB taxonomy): domain Bacteria; phylum Krumholzibacteriota; class Krumholzibacteriia; order WVZY01; family JAKEHA01; genus JAKEHA01. The sequence continues at coordinate 401,032 of CAVXFV010000004.1, read as the reverse complement.
CCCCCCGGTTCCCATCCGCCGACACCGGGACCGCCGGGACAGGTTGCGCCCGCCCGGAGGAATCGGCTAGGATCGTCGCTCCGTGCGCCGTCTTCCGCGAGCCGATGCCGCTCATCGGATCGGGAAACCAGCCGGTTTTTCGGGGAGTTTCATCGCGCGGACGGAACGCCCATGATAACCCAACACGTGCCCAAGTCAAGCCATCGCCCCGGTCCGGCTGCCGCCACCGCCGCCATGCCGCTATACGGATGGATCGGCCTCGCCGTCATGGGGGTGTTCGAGGTCCTTCTGTTCACCGTCGGCGGCACGCTCGTCGGCTGGTTCTTCACCCCGGTACAATGGACCGGGCTGATTCTGTTTCTCGACGGCCTGCACCGGCGCCGCTACGGGACCTCGCTGGTCTCGGATCATTTCGGCGAGTTCCTGCTCCTGTGTCTGATCTCGATCGGGAGCTGGCTCGTCTTCGAGGGCTACAACGTGCTCCTGAAGAACTGGCGCTACGTCGGTCTCCCCGACAACCCGTGGATCCGCTTTCCCGGCTACGTCTGGGCGTTCGCGACGATCTCGCCGGGAATGTTCCTGATCTACGAAACCCTCTCGGACTTGTTGCCCGGCGACGACCGAACCACCCACCCCCGGCTACCGGATCGGATCTTCTGGCCGTTCGTGATATTCGGGGCGGTGTGTCTGGTGATCCCGCTGGTGAAGCCGTCGACGCACATGACGCCGTTGGTGTGGATGGGCTTCGCCTTCCTGCTCGACCCGATCAACGGCCGGCTCGGCGAACGATCGTTCCTCTCGGAGTTCTTCACCGGTCACTACCGCTCGATGCTGGTGTTCTTCTTCGCCGGACTCGTCGCGGGAGTGCTGTGGGAGTTCTGGAACTACTGGGCGCTCGCCAAGTGGCATTACGATGTCCCGTACTTCGGCGACATCAAACTCTTCGAGATGCCGATCCTGGGTTTCCTCGGCTTTTTGCCGTTCACGATCGAGAGCTACGCCATCTACCGCTTTGTGCGGCGTCTGATTCCCATTCCCGACCGGGCGCGTTACCTTGGCTGACCACGCGCGACTGCAGAAGTTTCGAGCGCTCATGCGCGCGCGCGTGATCATCTTCGATTTCGACGGCGTGCTGGTCGACAGCGAACGCTATCACTTCGAGACGTACAACGCCGTATTCCAGAAGTACGGCCACTCCCTCGACGAAACCGAGTACTACAAGTACTGGACGTCGCTCGGCCTCGGACCGAAGGGCGAGATCGAGCGGCACGGACTGGCGCTGGATCCCGTGCGCATCCGCGACGAGAAGCGGCCCATCTTTTCGGAATACTGTCGCAACGGCACGGTTCGCTTCTTCCCCGAAGCGCGGGAGCTGGTGGATTTCTCGCGCGGGCCGGAAAGACGCTCACCATTGCCAGCGGCACACCGCGGCCGGACATCGAGTCGATTCTCGCGAACGAGGGACTCACCGACCGCTTCGCGCTGGTGGTCGGCAGCGACGTCGTCACCGCCCCGAAACCGGCGCCGGACATCTTCCTCTACGTACTGGACGCCGTGGGCGCCACGCCGTCGGAAGCGCTCGTGTTCGAGGACGCGGAAAAGGGCGTGGGCTCCGCCGTCGCCGCGGGAATTCCCGTCGTGGTCATACGAACGCCGGAGACACGCGGAATCGCCTTCGCGGACGCGGACCTCATCGTCGAGTCACACGCGGAAACGGTGGAGCTGGTGAGGACGTGCCTGACGGGCTGATCGTCACGCGCGCGCGCTCACCCGCACCCGTCCGCCTTGATCTTTTCCCACTCTTTGTCCGTCAGTGGATTCGGGAGATCCTTCAGCGAGTGCAGCCACTCCGCTTCCATCCCTTTCGGATCGACCTTTCGCGCCTTCAGCGCCGAGTCGAGTCCCGAGCGCCAGGCCGCCTCGATCACGGGCGCGCCGAAGCGCTGTCGCAGATAGCGGATCAGGCTGCCGGCCAGAACGCCGGCGGGGATCTCGCCCAGCGACCGTCCGTGCGCGAGGAACTCGGAAAGACCGGGCCACACGCCGGTGGAGACGAGATAGCTCGCGATGTGGTCGACGTCGTCGGTCTGGCACCAGCCGTCCACCGCGATGGGCAGGCCCTCCCTCATCCACGTGCTCCCCTCGACCGGCTCCCCCCACCGCCCCAGGCTCAGCACGTGCGTGATCTCGTGCGTGTCAAACGAGCGCCAGTTGGCGTTGCAGACGAGAAGGACACCGTGCGCCTCCGAGTCGGCGAGCCCGCTGTAGGTGTGCCCGACGAGCTGTTCCATCTGCTTGCGGTCTTCCAGGTAGAGCACGCGCAGTTCGAGACTGTCCGGTTTCATCTCGAGGAAGTCGAGTCCCCGGGCCACGGCGGCCCGGGCGCTGCGCATCAACATGACCCGGTGGCGCTCGGCGAACGATCCCGGCTGGTAGTACAGGCGAATACCGGCATCGGCCATCGAGTGCCACGTGAAGTCGGGGTTCGCCAGCGCGCGACCGATGGGGTGATCGCTCTGTGCCCGGGTGACGGTCGCCGACAGAACCATCGCGACGCCGACGAGCAGGGTCGTCGTGACCCGGTGGATCCGGGAAGTGATGGCTGTTCGCCGCAATCCATTATCTCCGGTTCAGATTCGCTCCGCTTACACCGCGAACGCGCACACCGCTCGATGCGGACACGCGGCGCAGACGGCACCCGGGGTCGCGACGAACTCGCCCGCAGCGATCGCTGCGTCGATTGCGCCGACCCGGCCCTCGAGTCCGTCGTCGGGCGTGACGTCCACGACGTTCGCGCCGTTCTCGCGCAGGTAGGCGACTCGTCCATGGATCGGTTCCGGCACACCCGCCCGGCGAGCCGCCCACAGATACGCGCGAACCTGGAACGCGTGGTCGTCGCTGCGCTCCCCCACCTTATAGTCCGTGACCACGGACTCCGCGCCGGTGTCGAGGCGGTCGATGACGCCGCGCACGATGATGTTCTCGAGGCGGACCATGACGGGGACCTCCGCCCGCGCGCCGGAGGCGGGGCCGGCGAGGCCGGCCGCGATGGCGTGCTCCGCGAGTTTGCGCGCGGTATCGACGGCGGCGGCTCGCGCCTTGCCGAAGTCGACCGTCGCCAGCGATGCTTCGATGGCCCCGTCGAGATCTTTGCCACCGATCGACCGCTCGAGAATCTCGTGGACGAACGAGCCGAACACCGCGGGGTCGACACCGCGGGGAACGGCGGACTCGCCGCCCGCGCCGGCGTGTACCTCGTCCCGTTCCCGGGACTCCGCGCGTTCATCGAGTTCGCTCTCCCGGTTCAGTTTGAACTGGAGCGGACAGCGGGCGAAGGACGCGAGGTCCGCCCAGGTGACGGTGACGATTCCCTCCGACGGGAACGAATCGGGGCGCGCGGCGTTGCGATCCCGCAGAGCCACCCACTCCCGCACGATCGTCTCGGTGGGGTGTTCGTCGGCGTCGGTGCCGCGCGCGGGATGCGGCGCCGGAGTTTCATGACTGGTGATTTCCAGGTCGCCGAGCGTGCGGATTCTCGCGGCCGAGGTGTTGCCTGCGCGCGGCGTCGACGAGTTCGGTGAACAGCCATCCGCGCGTGTCGTTCTTCAGGAGCTTCTTCCCGTCCACGCTCGGCGCGCTGACCCAGAGATAGTCTCGGGCGCGGGTGAGGGCGACATAGAGCACGCAGCGTTCCTCGACGACTTCCATGTGCTCCTCGCGGCTGAAGTTTTCGGCCCGTTGCTTGTTTCGATTCCACGGCTTACCCGTCCTCTCGCTGAAGTACAGTCCGCTCTCCCGCGACACGAGGAAGCTCTCGCCCTGCGCCTTGCCCTCCACCACGCCCACCACGGCCACCGCGGGGAACTCGAGCCCCTTGGCCTGGTGCACCGTCATCACGGCCACGCGCCCCCGCGGGAGCGCGGCCTCGCCGTCCTCCCGAAACTTGCGCTCGTCGAGACTGGCGCGCAGGTGGTCCAGGAAGGTGGCCAGGTTGAGTTCGCCGCGCCGCGCGAGGCCGTCGGCGAGGTCGAGCAGTTCGCGCAGCAGTTCGTCCACCGCGGCCGGCTGCGCGCCCTCGTGCAACAGGCGCGCGCGTAGCGGACTGTTCTCGATGCTCGACACGAGGAATTCGCGGAAGCCCCGATCGCGCCACACCGCGTCGGCGCGCTGGATGGATGCGCGCACGTCGCGCATGGCGGCGGCGTCGCGCGCGTCGGTCACGTTCGCGATGTACGCATCGTCGAGACGTTCGAGCGAGGACGTCCCCCGGTTCTCCCGGAGCAGCTCTGTGAGCGAGGCTTCCGTCACCGCGTACGGAGGCGCTTCCAGCACGGCCACCAGATCCACCGTGCGGTCCCCGGGCAGGAGTAGCGAGAGCCAGGCATGCCAGCTCTCCAGCGCGCGGGCTTCCACGCGGTTGGCCCCGCCGACGACGGCGAAGGGAATTCCGCGACGCTGGAAGACGCGTTCGATCGCGGGCATCAGTCGGTTGCTTCGGAAATTGCGCAGGAGGACGGCGACGTCGTGGGGCGCGAGGGGCGGGTTCGGTGGCGCCAGCGCCCACGCGGCGGGCGCGGGCACACGTCCAAGCATATGATCCACCCACGCGCCCAGCGCTTCGGCCTCGTCGTCGTGGCGTTCCTGACCGCCTTCGGGATGAAAGAGCAACACGCTCGACTCGCCCGCACCGCGATGCGCCGTCAGCTTCACCGCGGCGTCCTTGAGCACGTCCTCGTTCGAGATCAGCGCGTGCGCAAGATCGAGGATCTCCTGGCGCGAGCGATAGTTCACGGTGAGTGCGCGCGGCTCGGGGTCCGGGAACTCGAGGACGTTCTCCACGCGTGCGTCCCGCCACCGATAGATCGCCTGCTTCAGGTCGCCCACCACGGTGACGCGCGAGAAGTCGCCGCCGGAAAGCGCGCGCAGGAGTTCGTTCTGCGCGGCGCTGGTGTCTTGAAACTCGTCCACCAGGATGTGGTCGAATGCGTCGGTGTAAGTCTTCGCGAGGGCTGCGTTCTCCTTGAGTGCGCGCGCGGGGATCGTGATCATGTCGCTGAAGTCCAGCAGTCCGCGCCGCGCCAGCTCGTTTTCGTACTCGCGCGCCAGGGCCACGATGGTGTCGACGCGCGCCACGTAGGCAGGGTGGTCGTCGGGCGTTACCTTCCCGCGGAGTTCCGCGGGATCGAGCATGATCCCGCGACAATGAAGAACGACCCTCATCAGGGTGTCGAAGAGCGACCCGAGTTTGGTGGGCGGCGGCGGCGCGCCCCCGAAATCGGGCGGGACTCCGGCGACGCGTCCATTCTCGAAGCGGGCCCGCAGGTAGCGCTGGATGCGCTCGAACTCCGCGATGGACACGACGTCCACGCCGGGGTCGATGCCGAGCGCGGGCGCGTTCTCCTTGATGAACCGGTAACCGAACTGGTGGAAGTTCATGATCCACGCGTTCGACAGGCGGCGCGCCACGTCGGGATGCCGCTCGGCCACGGCGCGGCGCACGCGCTCGCGCATCTCGCCCGCGGCCTTGAGCGTGAACGTGAGCGCAAGCACGCGCTCCACGGGCACGCCTTCGTCGAGCAGCCTTAGATAGCGCGCGACGAGCACGCTCGTCTTCCCGGTCCCCGCGCCCGCGACGACGTTGGTGGACGCGGCCACGGATGCGTCGACGGCGGCGAGCTGCCCGGGATCTAGATCGATGCGCGGCTTCTCTGACATATCCTCGCAAAGTGACAGTTGGGACAGATACCCGTGTTGTCGGTGCGTTCGTAGCGACATTCTCCCGCCACGATCGACCGGAAGATCTCCACCGCGCGCGCCACCGCGTCGGCCACGTCCTCCGTGACGACTGGACCGTAGCGGTACGGGCGGCGCGATCCCAGCGGGATGGGTGCGGGTCGATTGCCGGGGGCCAGTTGCACACCCGCGGCGAAACTTTCCTCGCCGGGCGGGAGCGCGTAGTACACGAACCCGGCTGCCGCGATATCCACGAGCGCCGTCATGGCCGCGTACACGGGAATCTGCCAGTACTCCGTCTCCATCTTCTCGATCAGCGTGGGGTACGTGCGCTTGATACTCCCCGAGGTCTTGTAGTCGATGACGACCGGTCCCAGTCCTTCGACGTCGTCGATGCGGTCGAAGCGGCCGCGAATCGGCATGCCCTCGATCTCGCCCTCGACGTCTTCCTCTTGCAGGCGCACGCGGTAGTTTCCTTCGCGCTCTTCCTCGAGTCTCGCCACGCTCTCGAGCATGTCGGCAAGGTAGCGCACCGACAGTTCGCGCATCCACTCGCCGGCGTCGCTCATTTCGGCCGACACCAGGCGCTCGGCGATTTCCCGGGTGCCGGCGTGGCGAAGGGCCGCGCGCACCTCGTCGCCGGTGGCACCAGGCGGGATGATTTGCCGGAGCGCCTCGTGCACCATGCTGCCCACGCGCAGATAGATGGACTCCGGTTCGTCGAGCCGCAGGACGTTACGGTAGAAGAACTGGCGCGGGCAGCGCGCATACGAATTGAGCTTGGACGCACTCATGCGGAACGACGCCAGGGCGGGGTAGCGTTCCGGCGCGGGCGGCGTCGCCCACCACGCCGTCGTCGCATCAATCGCGCGCAGACGTTCGGCGAGCGCGTCGTCCTCCCGCGCGCGCGCCAGGGCGTCCGCCGCACGCGCACACGGCGAGACGCTGCGCGCGGTGGGTTCGCCCACAAAAGGATTCGCCCCCGCCACGAGCACCCGGGCCGGCAACACCGATTCGCCGCCGATCCGCAATGGAACCGTGACGGTCAGCGCGCGGCTCGCGCGCGTGAGTGCAGTGAGGAAGAGCGCGTTCTCCACGCGCTCGACGCGTCCCTCGTCCAGTCGCGCGGCGATCTCCCGCGCGGCGGCCGGGTGTTCCCGTTCAATGACGCGAGCGAGCGCGGCCACGGGGATGTAGCCATCCTGCACCATCGTTCCGGGAAAGTAGCCCTCCGCGCAACCGCAGATGAATACGGTGTCGAACGCGTGCCCGGTGGCCTCGCGCGCGGACAACAGGCGTACGCGGTTTCCGCGCCGCATGCGTTGTGTGCGCTCGCCGAGGTAGGCGGCGCGAAACTCGTCCAGCGATGCTCCCCCGCCCGCATGTGACACCACCTCGTTGTAACGCCGCCACTCCTCCACCACCGAAACCAGCGTCTCGCGCGAGGCGTCGTCGTCCGGCGCCATCCGCGGTGTCACGCGCTCTCGCAGCAGGCGTTCGAGATCGAAGCCGTCGCGCGACGAATAGTCGCGCTTGAGCGCGCGCAGCGTGCTCTCCTCGGCGTGACCATCGTTGAATGGAGAAATCGCGAGCGCCTCCGCGAAGCGGCCGTCCGGGTCCGAACCCAGCGCGCCCAGCAGCGAGCGCAAGAAATCCTCCGCTGCACCGCATTCGGGTCCGCCCGCGTCGAGCGGAACGCCCCACTCGTAACAGGCCATCTCGACGGCGGCACGATAGCCCTCCGCATCCCGCGCAATCACCGCAATATTGCCCGGCGCGGTGCCGGCGTCGATGGCGGTGCGGGCACGCGATGCCACCGCCTGCGCTTCCGCGATCTCGTCGTCGGCAAGCAGCAGAGACGCCGAACATTCCCACGCGGGACGCGCGGCGCGCGCGTCCTCTGCAGTCACATCGGCGAAGAGCGGCAGAGTCGCCGCCGAATCACGCGCCTTCGGTGACGATGCCGTCTCCGCGATCAATCTCGACACGGCGCCGTCGAGCGCGGAATTCGTACAGCTCGGCGCGGCGAGCGTCCGGGTCCGGGGCGCATACTCGCGGGGGAAGCGCTCGACGAAGAAGTCGTCGCTCGTCCCGCGGAACGAAAAACGCGGACCGGTGGAGTCCCCGAAGACCTCCAGCGCGGTGACGCCGTCCGGCGGCAGCAGGCGCGTGAGCAGGTGGTACTGCCCGGGATCGAGGTCCTGGAAATCGTCGATCAGGATGACGTCGAATGCCGCCAGCGGCGACTCGATTCCGCCCGCATCGTAGCGCTCCGCCGCCCGCCACGCGGCGTCGTAGAAGGTCACCAGGCCGCGCTCCTCGCACACCTCGCGGTGACGTGCGTATACCGAGAGTACATCGCGCACGCGACCGTTCGCCGATCGCGCGCACAGCCGTGCGTCCACGGAGGTAATGCCGTGCTGCGCGAGCGCGTGAATCGCATCGAGCATGTCCCTCCGGAACGTCGCGGAATTGGCAATGGCGCCGAGGTCGCTCGCCAGGAGCGCGGGTTCGCGGCGCAGCAGGCGCGCCAGCACGACCAGCTCGTCGACGTCACGCAGCGTACGTGGCCGCGAGGGGCGGGCGTCGTCGAGCACGGCGGCGGCGACCAGTGCGTGCGTCGTTACCGGGTACGCACCGAGGTGTGCGCCGCCCGGCGGGAGCACGCGTTCCAGCAGCCGCTCGCGTTGCTCGCGTCCGAAGGCCACGATCCCCGGTCGGTGACCGTGCGCGGTAAGCGCGCGCCAGCGTTCCACGAGCAGCGTGGTCTTGCCGCTACCCGGCGGGCCGACGATGCGCGCGTGCCGGGGTGCGCTTTCCAGGTAATCGTTGATGGCGGATTCGGCGTCCATGGATCGATGACTCGGTTCGTCATCGTACCCGAAGTGCGCCGCGGACGGGGCAGATTTCTGCGACGCGGTCAGCCCTTGCGGCGCTTGAGAAACGCGTCGAGGCGTTGCTTCAATTCGGCCTCGAGTCCCTCGCCCGTGGGCTCGTAGAAGCGCCGGCCGCGGAGTGCGTCGGGCAGGAATTCCTGCGGGCGTGAACGCGGGTCGTCGGGCGGATAGACGTAGTCCTTGCCGTACCCGAGGTCTTTCATCAGTGAGGTCGGCGCATTACGGATGTGGAGCGGGACCGGATGGGGCGGCGTCGAATTCACGACGTCGGCCGCGGCGCCGTAGGCCCGGTAGACGGCGACACTCTTGGGCGCGAGCGCGAGGTACGTGACGCACTGCGCGAGCGCCAGTTTGCATTCGGGATAGCCGATGAACTCCACCGCATCCTTCGTGGCGATCGCGAGGGTGAGTGCGCGCGGGTCCGCGTTGCCCACGTCTTCGGAGGCGAAGCGCACCAACCGCCGCGCGATGTAGAGCGGGTCCTCGCCGGCTTCGCACATCCGCGCCAGCCAGTACAGCCCGGCGTCGGCGTCGCCGCCGCGCAAACTTTTGTGGAGCGCGGAGATCAGATTGAAGTGCGACTCGCCCGCCTTGTCGGTAGCGACGACGCGGCGCTGTAACGCGTCCATCGCCAGCGTACGCGTGAGCACGCGCGGCGGCGGCGTTCGGGCGAGGATCGAGCTCGCGTACTCGATCGCGTTCAGGGCGACGCGGGCATCGCCCTGTGCGATGTCGGCGATCAACGCAAGCACACCTTCGTCGGCGACGATACCGAGGTCGCCGAGGCCGCGCTCTCGATCGCCGAGCGCGCGCTCGAGAATCGACACCGCGTGCTCGGGCGTCAGCGGGTTGAACACGAAGACGCGCGACCGCGACAACAGCGGCCCGATCACCTCGAAGCTCGGGTTCTCGGTCGTCGCGCCGATGAACACAATGGTGCCGTCCTCGATGTGCGGGAGAAACGCGTCCTGCTGCGCGCGGTTGAAGCGATGGATTTCGTCGACGAACAACAGCAGCGGCAACGAGTCGACCGTGCGCAGCTTCGTGCGTCCTCGATCACGCGCTTGACTTCCGCGATGCCGGACGTGACCGCGCTGAACGGCACGAAGCGGTTCCGGACGCGCGATGCGATCAGGCGGGCGAGCGTCGTCTTGCCGCAGCCCGGGGGTCCCCAGAGATCATCGATTGGGTGATCTCTCCGGCGTCGAGCGTCGCCCGCAAGAGCGTACCCGGGCCGACGATCGACTCCTGCCCGACGAATTCGTCGAGATCGCGCGGACGGATGCGATCGGCCAGCGGCGCCTTGCGGCCACGCGTCGGCTCGGGCGCGTCGGGTGGAAGGAGATCGAAGGGTTCGCTCATGAGTTTGTCGGGGCCGCGCGCTCGCGGTTCGGCGCTACCGGTACTGGGGCTTGCGATCGAACCGATGGTGCGCGGTAATGTGCCGCGTCGTGCCCGACTTGCTGCGCATGACCAGCGAATGCGTTACCGCGCCGCCGGGCACGAACTGAACGCCGCGCAGGACGTCGCTGTTGGTCACGCCAGTGGCGGCGAACATCGTGTTCTCGCCGCGCACGATGTCCGGGACGCGCAGCACGCGCGCGCCGTCGACGCCCGCCGCGCGCAGAGCCTCGCGCTCGGTTTCGTCGCGCGGGTGCCAGATCGCCTGGAAGTCCCCGCCCGCGCACTGGAGCGCCGCGGCCGCCAGCACGCCCTCGAGGCTGCCGCCGATTCCCATCACGGCGTCGATTCCGCTACGCGGTACCGTCGTGGCCACCATCGCCGTCAGGTCGCCGTCGGAGACGAGGAGAATTCTCGCGCCGGCCGCGCGGACCTCCTCGATCAACCCCTGGTGCCGCTCGCGGTCCAGGATGCACACGGTGAGGTCCTCGACGTAGCAGCGCTTCGCGTCGGCGATGTTGACGAGGTTGTCGAGCACACCCGCCTTGATGTCGACGCTGCCGGCCGCATCCGGTCCGACCGCGATCTTGTTCATGTATGGAACGGGGGGAACCTGGAACGCGTCCCGGCCCGACACGGCGATCGTAGAGATCGCGTACGGACGACCGAGCGCCACCGACTCGATGGATTGCAGCGCGTCGACTGCGATATCCACTTCGGGAACGTCGCCGCCCTTGCGCGCGGTGCGCTTCGCGCCGGGTTTTTCGGACGTATCGGAATCACCGATCACGACGCGTCCCGACATCTTGATCGACCGCATCACCACGGCGACCGCTTCGCGCGCCGCGCGATCGGCCGCATCGGCGTCGCCCTTGCCCATCCAGCGGGCGGCCGCGAGCGCAGCCGCTTCGGTGACGCGGACCAGTTCGAGGGCGAGATTACGTTCCATTTATCTGGATCGGCGCGCGGATCACGAACCGGTTCCGCCGGTCCCCGACTGCGGCGATCCTTCGCCGCCGCTCGAGGCATGCGGAGGCGTGACCGTCTCGTTCAACTCGCGCGCCATCTGATACTGATGAAACGCGAACACGAACGGGAACAGCGCGTACGCGATACCGAATGTGAGAATGTACGCGAGAATCGAAATGACAAGGGTAACGAAGAACCAGTTCCACTGGCCCAGGTAGATATACCCCACCGGCCCCATGAGGAACCACGAGAGCACGAATCCGAGAAATCCGGCGAGACCGGGACTCTTCGGCTCGCGCTGGGGTTTGAGACGGGTGAGTTCGCTTTCCTCGATGAGAACCGAGACGGAGCTTCGAATTCGTCGTCCACACTTGACGCAGAGCTCCGCTTTTTCGTCGACCTCACGTCCGCAGTATTTGCAGTACATGACTACCGCCTTGCTGATCGGAGAACGTCGGGCACCATTGCGTCAATACGGCGGGAAGGAGTCGTTTGTTACCGCTCGTACGCGGAAAGATTGGCCCGCGCGGTCGCGTTTTCCGGGTCGATTTCGAGCGCCCGACGCCACTGCGCCCTGGCGTCCGCCAGCATACCACTTTCGGCGAGGACCACGCCATAGTTATTGAGATTGGAGGGGTTGCGCGGCTCGAGCTCGACCGATCGGCGCGCGTAGCCGCGTGCTTTCTCGAGGTCGCCCTTTCCGCGCCACGCCATCGCCAGCGTCGCCAGCGCCTCGGCCACCGACGGCGGAACCTGGTCCACGCGATCGGAAGCGCGGTCGAGCGATCCCGATGTTAACGCGTCATTGAACGGGACGAGCGCCTCGACGGCATCGTCGAACCGCTTGAGTTCGACGTACGCGCGCGCCAGGTAGACCGTCTCGCTCCAGCGCACGCCGTGCGCGGTGCGCAGCGCATCGAGTTGGTCCGCTGCTTCCTGATACTTCCCCACTCTCATCAGATGAAACGCGAGGTTGTGCCGGTATTCGTCGCGCGTGTCGGTCGCGGTCGTGGCCGAACGGAGCCACTTCTCCGCTTCTTCGTTTCTTCCGACGCGCTCGAGTGCCAGACCGAAGTTGTTACTGAACGCCGCGCCGTGCGCGCCGAGAACTTCTGCACGCTCGAAGCAATCGACGGCCGCCTTGTCGTCGACACCGGCCAGCCCCATGCCGACCGCAGCCTCGATGTCGGCGTTCTCGGGAGCGATATCCTGCGCAAGGCGCCACTGCGCGAGCGCTTCCGATTTACGCCCGAGTTCATAGAAAGCGAGTCCGTAGTTGTAGTGCGCGAGCGGATCGTCGGGGCCGTATTTCACCGCCACCTGAAACTCGGTGAGCGCGCGACCCGTCTTCCCGTGCTCCATCAACAGCGTGCCCAGCTTGAGGTGCGCGGCGTGATCCTCGTACGCGATACGGATCGCCTGTTCGTAGCTCTTGACCGCCTCGTCGACGTTTCCGGCGCCGCGATGGGCGTCGCCCAGCATGATGAACACATCCTCGTTCTTCGGGGCGTCGAGGGAGAGCAGCTCCAGCGTGTGTACCGCCTGCGGATATTGCCCGGCGTCCAGCTCGGCGGCCGCCCGGTGCATGCCCGCGTTGAACTGAGCGGCAGCGTCCGGCTGGGGCGCGGACGATGCGCACGACATGGCAAACGCCGCGAAAACCACACAGGTACGAATCCGAACCATGACGCGGGGAATATATCGCGCACGACGCCGCGGTGACAGGGGGAAACACGCGCAGCGCACGGCCCGCCGTCAGACGACGGCGGGCCGCACGTAACGATCTCGGTGGTTACAAACCGATTCGCGCGCCGAGCCGCAGGGCGCGTGCGCGCAACTTGCCCAGATGGACGTTCGCCCAGTGCGAACGCGGGAGGAACGGAAGGACGGGAGGACGGCGGATACCCATACGAGAAAGCTCCGAGGCCGGAGCCGGATGGGACTTGTCCACCTTCCACGCGGCCAGAAACTCGGTGTACGCCGCGCCGTTGTCGCCGGCCATGCGAAGAACTTTACCCAGGTTCACCCGGGCGACGGGGTCGCCCGGCTTAATCCGGACCGCGCGCTCGCAGATGACGCGAGCCGAATCATAGTCCTCGCTCTCGATGGCCACGCACAAACCGTAAAGCGACAGGTAGGCCGGATGCTTCGGACAGATCTGCAACGCTTTTTCGAGGCACTCTCGTGCCGGTGCAACGCGGTTTCGGTTGACCAGCTCGAGAGCTCGGTTGAACAGCACGTGGGACTCGTGGGTTCCAGATGCTACGTCGATGCCTTCAAGGGTGCCAGCAAGGCTCATGGTGTCACTCCGCTGTTGATGACGCGGCATCGTCGCGGGAACTACCCGCATGCTCCGGGGGACGAGCCGCACCATATGGTCAGCAAGTCGTGTACCGAGGGAGAACCGCGCCTTCGGGCGACGTCCTCGCCGTTCCCGAGCCCGCTAGGGAATGAGCGCGTTTTGCGCGATGCAATCCCATTCGTCGTTCGCGTGAAACAGACCGATGAACCGCTCATCTTTCACGACGGCTGCATAGGAGACGTGCGCGTCGTGGAGGTGGTGGTAGACGCGCGTCGCGTCGGTCTCCGCGTCGGCGACCGGAAAGTCCGAACGCGCCATCGTCGCCAGCGCTTCGCCGGCACGTCCGGTGCGCAGCGCGCGCAGCAGATCGGACGCCTCGACGACACCGGCGAGCGATCCCGATTCCGCGGCGACGGCGAACGCCGGGCTCCGGCCCAGGTGGGCCACGGCGAATTCGACCGGGTCATTCGAGGCGAACACCGGTGCGCCCGCATCCGTCAGGTCTCCGACGCAACGACCGTCGAGACGGGCCTTCGTGCGCACGATTCGTTCTTCGATTATGCCGCCGGCGAACACGAACATCGCAACCAGACTCAGCATCATGAACGACGGATTCATGAACGCAAGCGTCGTAAACCCGAGCGCGATCAGCTGCCCGGCGTCGCGCGCCCGTCGCGTCGCAACCAGGTACGGAAGGCGGAGCGACAGGGCCCCGCGAAGAATGCGCCCGCCGTCCATCGGAAACGCAGGGATCAGATTGAAGAAACCCAGGAGCAAATTCACGATGGTGAGGTCGACGAGGAAGCTGTCGTCGCTGATAGACAGCCTCCGAAAGAACAGCACCGGAAGGAGGACCGCGACAATCGCGAAGTTGACCGCCGGGCCGGCGATCGCCACGAGGATCTCCCGACGGGGATGCTCCGGGATCGATTCCGCCCGGGCCACGCCCCCGATCGGAAACAGAACGATATCGCGAACGACGATTCCGTAGCGGCGAATCACCAGGCTATGCCCGAGTTCGTGGAGGACGACGCAGGCAAACACCGCCAGGACGAGCGCGGCTGCGCGGAGCGCGTCGGACGCCGTTCCCGTCCTCCACGAGACCGCGACGTAGAGCACCAGGATGGCCGGAAATGTCGCGTGGATGCGCAGGGGAATCCCAAACGCCGTACCGATCCGAGCCGTGTATCGCATTGCGGCGCCTTTCGTAGCTCCGGGTCCGGGCGGCGCGCCTTGCGGTGCGCGGCCCCGTGTGGTAAAATCACGCGTAACGCGCTGTTACGCCCTTCGTTGCGCGTGCACGTTCCTTCTTGCGCATCAACCGTCCGGTGTCCCCCGCGGGGAGCCGCACACGATCGGCATGACTACGGGCACCTTCCGGAACCTCATCGTCTCGCTTGTCCTCGCCGCTGCGACCTCGGCCGGGGCGGCGGGCTACGTGCACTTCGACTTCGAGCAGCCCATTTTCACGGAGCCACCGCAGCCGATTCTCGACCACTGTGTGGTCGAGCAGGATGGCGTGTTCCACCTGTTCTACCTGCGTGGCAACCCGGCCGTCAACATCGGTCACGCAACGACGACCGACTTCGTCCACTGGACCCTGCAGCCACCGGTTCTCGCTCCCGGGACCTGGGACAACAAAGCCCTGTGGGCGCCGTACCTGTTTTCACCGTCTCCCGGAACGTGGTTCATGTACTACACCGGCGTGAATACCGTATCGTCGCAGCAGACGGGGCTGGCATACTCGCTGGACCTGTTCAGCTGGTACAAGTGGAGCGATCCGATTTACCACCCGGATCCGTCGTGGGCGGAATGGAGCGACACCACATTCGCGCACGGGCGCGATCCCCACGTCATCGAAGACAACGGGCACTACTATCTCTTCAATACGGCCAAGACCAATACGAATCAGGGCGCGGTCGCGTGCGCCGTTTCGGACGACCTCATTCACTGGACGGATATCGGACCGATGTATGTGCACTACACCTGGCACGTGCTCGAGTCGGTGTTCATTCTCAAGCGGAACAACAAATACAACATGTTCTTCACCGAGGAGACGGTGAACGGCACCTCGCAGATGACGTCGGACTCGCTGTTCTCCGGCTGGGACATCAGTCAGCGCCGGATCATCGACCAGGGTCACGCGCCGCAGATCACGTCGACGCCGTGGGGCGACATGTTCTCGCGCCACGCCGTGTACAACGACCTGCACGGGAACTACCAGTACGTAATCCGGTTTACGCCGATCAGCTGGCTGGGCGACATCGCGGCCATTCCCAAACCGCTCCCGTTGCAGGGGTCGTGGACGTTCGTGTCGGGAGACGCGTTCTACTACCAGCCGACCTGGGGCAACAACGCCGCGGTCCGCAATGAGAACTACGCGAAGACGTTCGTCGGCGATGGATGGATCAACACATTCGAGCAGTACACCGGCCCACTCGGTTACGGGACGCCCGGCGGAATACAGGGGGATGCGAAAGTCGGGATGATCCGCTCGCAGCCCTTCCCCATCCAGGGCAACTCGATGAATCTCCTGGTCGGCGGCGGCAACTTCCCCAACGAGTGCTACGTGTCGCTGGTGGACCAATCGTCGGGCGCGGTGTTGTTCCGGGAGACCGGCCGCAACACCGACGAGATGACGCGGCGATACTGGAACCTCCGTCCTTACTATGGCCGAACCGTTTATCTCGAGATCGCGGACCTGTCGACCGATGTGTTCGGCCACATCTGCGTCGACGACATCAACGAGAGTCCCGACGTCGTCGAGGACGGCTCGGGCGGATACGCGTCGGGCACTGGAACCGGACGCGCCCACGATCGCCCCGGGTCGACCGGCGGAAATAACGCGCCGTCGATCATGCAGGGAGCATTGCCGACGGTCGCGCGTCTGTTCCCCAACATCCCGAACCCGTTCAATCCGACGACCCGGATCGTCTTCGAAATTCCGCAGAGCGCAACCGTGCGCCTCGACATCTTCGATGCCCGCGGCGCGCGGGTACGGGCGCTCGTCGATGCGACCCGGTCCGCCGGGCGTTACTCCGAGCAATGGGACGGCCGGGACAGTAACGGAAGCGGCGTTCCTTCCGGGGTCTACTTCTGCAGACTCGAGGTCGACGGCCGGGTCATCGACACGCACAAGATGGCGCTGCTCAAGTAGAACCTCTCGCGGCCGACCCCGCGAATCTCCGCTTTACCGGCCCTCGATTTGACACTAGATTCTGCCCATGCGGCGTCTCGCTTCCTCCGTTATCGCAGTTTCCCTTCTCGCATGCATCGCGCTCCCCGGCGGGGCTCGCGCCGACTCGGGCGGACGACTGGGTGTCCGCAGCGGATACGTGCTCACCTCCGACGGCCTGCACGACGAGTACGGCGACGGCTGGGACCTGGTGCTGTATTTCACCGAGCACCTGAGTGGCCCGCTGCTGCTCGACATCCAGCTGGGTGCGATCTATCTGGGCGACCCGCTCAATCCTCGAAATCCAACGGACATCATCCTGGCCCCGGGTACGATCGCAAACATGCGGTCGTTTTATTTCAGTGCGGGTCCGATGCTGACGTTCGGACTGGGTGGAGGATTCTCCGGGTACACGAGCCTGGGATTCGGCGTCTACTCGGTGAGCCTTCAGTTCAACGAAAACACCGCGTACGACAACAGCCAGCAGCACCTCGGCGTGAACGCCGGCCTGGGGCTATCGCGACGTCTGACGACGAGTCTGTCGCTCGAAGCCAACGGCGGCGTGCACTACTTCGGGGTCAAACAGGGCCCGTCGGATCTGTACTGGCTGTTCACGCATCACGCCGACAACCCGCTGCTGATTACGATTGCGGTCGGTCTGACCGTGGATATCCACTAGCGCGCGCCGGTCGTATCCGCCTGCGCGGCGATCTCCAGCTTGTGCACCAGTTCCTTCGCCTGAGGGTCGTCGGGCGCGAGTTGCGCGTAGCGACGCATCGCGTCCCTCGCCGGCACCAGTTGGTGTGTTGACGCGTACGCCATGGCGAGATTCTTGAAGCCGTTGGCGTAGTCGGGGAATTTCTCCGTGGTCTCCTTGAAGGTCGTGATCGCTTCGTCGACCTTTCCCATTTCCGCGTAACACGCACCCAGATTGTTGTACGCCTTCTCATACGTGGGCGCGATCGCGATCACCTTGCGGAACGCCTTCACCGCGTCGTCGTACTTATGCATCTCGCGGTACGTGACCCCCATATTGTTGTATGCCTGCAGCATGCGCGGGTCGTACTGCGCGGCGAGCTGATATTCGCGAATCGCCTCGTTTCGCAGGCTCACGCGACGGAACGCCTGCGCGAGGTCGTAGTGCACCGACGGCTGTTCGGGGTCGATCTCGAGCGCACGGTTGTAGTCCTCGATGGCCTTGAGATCGTTGCCGCTCTCCTTGTAGACGATCGCGCGCTGGACGTATCCCTCCGGCTCCTTGGGATAGATCGCGATCGCCTTGTCGATCTCACGCACCGCCGGTTGGAAGCTTCGTAATTCCGCCAGTCGCGCGGCCGCGTCGGACCTGTTCACGGAACTGGATCATGTGTTCGTCGATCCGGAAGATGGCCGGAGTGGTGACCAAGGTCAGGATCCCGAGGGCAAACGCCGCGGCCGCGCCGGACCGCGGCACGCGGAAATAGCCGGGGACGATCGTCACCGCGTACCCCGCGAACAGGCAGAGGATCGGCGCCGTCTGGCACCGGTAACGTCCGGTCACGAAGAACACGATGATGGAGAACGCGTACACCAGAATGTACCCGTAGAGCAGCGCTCTCCCGCGCCATGCCCGGGCGGCCATCACCATTCCGAACAGACCGAGCGCCATGATCGGCCAGAGGCGTACGAACAGGACGCGCAACCACGGTTGTTCGGTCTTCTCGACGTCGAAGCTCTCGATCTGCGGGACCTCGTAGCCGTTGAAGAAGAGTGCGGTCTTGATGCCGAAGAGTTCGAGTGTGCGTCGCGGATTCTTGCCGATGTCCTCGAGCGCCCGATCCATCCAGAAATGCGATACCTCCGACGGGCTCATGGCGCGCCCGGTGATGCGCTCGACGTAGTCGCGCGTCGTCACGTCGTCGATCAGATCGACGTCGCGAATGGGAACGAACGTCCCGTTGGCGCGCGCGCCGTTTCCGACGTAGAAGTTCACGCCCGCGTTCGAGGTCACCGGCACGAAGGCGTGGCTCACCACGAGATTGTGGATCATCGCGGGAAGCAGGACGACGACGACCGCCGCCGAGAAGCAGGCAGCGCGCATTCGCGCGACCGGGCGCGGCGTCGCGCGCAACAACCACACCGCGACGAAGGCGGCAAACAGCAGGATATTGGCGCGCGCAAGCGCGGACAGGCCCAGCACCACGCCGGCGACCGCGCTGCGCCGGGGCGAAACCGTATCGCCCCCGGACACCAGAAGATACAGCGCGGTACAGTTGAGCAGTGTGCCGAGCCCTTCCATCAGCAGCTGACTCTCGTAGAACGTGATCGCCCCGTAGAACGCAAGCAGCACGGCGCCAATCAGCGCGGCCGGCGGTCGAAAGACGCGACGGCCGATCGAAAATGCGAGCGACACCGTCAGCGCTCCACCGACTGCCTGGAGTAATCTCACCAGGAGGAAGTTGCGGCCCACCGTCCCGTAGATGAGGCCGAGCACATAGGGGTAGAGCGGCCCCATGAAGAACGCGTCGTGTCGCAGGATGTGGCCGCGCGCGATGTCCTGCGCCATCTGATCGTAGTAGCGCGAGTCCATGATGGGGACCCGGACGTGGAGCGCGTTCCCGCTCTGGACCACGTAGACGATCTTGAGAACGAGGGCGACGACGAAGAGGATCGCCGGCCAGCGGAGACCCGTGGCGGCGTCACGATCGATCCGTTGCAGAAAAGTCTCCCAGCGATCCAGCAGGCGCCTCATGTCGTGGGCAACGTAGTGCACCGGCGGAGCCCCTGCAAGGGAATCCGCTTGACCCCCGACCGCCGGCCGAATACGCTGGCGTCGTTGAAGTTAGCCATTCCCGGCGCGCGCCGGCACCCGGATCAGGAGACCCCCATGACGCTTCGAAACGAACTCCTTCAACACATCCTCGAGCATTCCTTCCGGACCGGGCAGTTCACGCTCGCGTCGGGAAAGACGAGCACGTACTACATCAACGGCAAGATGACCACGCTCGACGCCCGCGGCGCATACCTCGTGGCGCGCACGTTCCTCGCGATGATCGCGGACGACGTCCCCGACGCGGTCGGCGGGCTGACGCTCGGAGCCGACCCGATCATCGGTGCAATGCTCGCACTCGCCGGCCTCGAAGACCTTTCGCTGCGCGGGTGCATCGTTCGCAAGCAGAGCAAGGATCACGGAACGAAATCACTCGTCGAAGGAACGCTGGGAGAAGGCGACCGTGTGATCATCGTGGAGGACGTCGTCACCACCGGAGGATCGTCGCTCGAAGCCATCCGCGCGGTGCGCGCGATGGGGTGTACGGTCAACCGCGTGATCGCGATCGTCGATCGCGAAGAAGGCGGAAAGGCGGCGCTGTCCGAGGCGGGGTGTACGCTCGAAGCAATTTTCACTGCGAACGAACTGATCGCCGCGGCACGGTAGGCGCGTCCGGTTACGAGATCAGGTGTCCGGTCCGGCCGAGCAGCCGGCCGAGGATCAGTCCCGCCACCGGCGCGGCGTACGCCACCAGAAACGCCCCGACGATATTGGAGGCAATCGGCACTCCGGCGATCAACAGGTAGATGATGCCCGACGGCACGGCGAGCGCCATCAGCAATGCCACGCTGTACGCGTACTCGTGTTCCATGCGGATGATCGTCTTGACCAGACGCTTCGGGTTGAGCGTCTTGAGAATCGATCCGCTGAATCCCCCGATCGAAACGAACGCCGCCGGCAGGTAGAGCACAGCACCGATCGACGCGATCACGACGAATATCGGGCTGCCCGCGAGATATCCCCAGATACTGACGGAGTGGACCTTCTCCAGCGCCATCAGACCTTTCGCGATGGCCACCACCAGCACTCCCCACTGCGCGAGAACCAGCGCCATCAGTCCGAGCGGACGAAGGAGTTTCCGGAACGGATCCTTGAAGGACCGGTCCCAGTCGGGGGGACGGCTCGGTCCACGGGCGGTATATTCCATGACCTGGAAGATCCACAGGAACGCGATGACGGTCGTCACCCACGCGCCGAACGGAACCCACGACAGCCCCGCAAATATCAAGGTCGGTACGAGGACGTAGAGGGGGCTGCGGGCGAACGGCATGGCAACTACGGCGCCGAGGTCTTCCCAGGCGGGTGACGGGCGATCCAGATATCGGAATGTCTTCTGATCGGAGCGGGAGAACCGGCGTTTGACTTCCTGGGCCGCGCGCGCGTGGTACGGAAAGGCATGGAGAACCGTCTGCAGGTGTTCGCGCGCGTCGTCGAGCCGCCCCAGTTGTGCGGCAAGCGCGCCGGCATCGAGCATCGCCTCGAGCGTGTCGGTCTCGGTGCTGATCCGCTCCACGGCGGCTTCGTACTCGCTCTGCAGCCGCAGATGCTCCTCGTCGACCGGCTCTTCGGCTGCGGACCCGCTGTTGACGAGTTCCGCAAGGCGCGTCTCGGAGATGCGGGCCCATCGGTCCTCGTCGACCAGAAAGACCCGCGAGTCCCCGGTGAGTTCGCCCGAACGGCAAAGCCCCTCGATATCCGCCCAGGACCACTGCTCCTCGCGCGTCGCCCCCGGCCGTAAAACGTAATAAAGTGTGTCGGTTTCCATGCGATCTCCCCCCGCCGTGGTCCCCGTGCAGGGGGCGTGCCAGCCGGCACGGTCGGGAAGGCCGGAAACGACGAAGGGCCCGTCGGTATGCGACGAGCCCTTCATAAATCATGTTTGGGCTTGTGGAACTAGACCAGCACGCGCCGACGCAGGATCGCGCCGCCGCCGAGCATTGCGAGCCCGGTCGCAAGCAGCATCCAGGTGGACGGCTCCGGAGCCGCCTTCGTACCGCCGCCGCCGCGCCGGTGATGATGGCTCCCGTACGTAACCGGCCCGTGGAAGCTCGTGTTGACGGAACCATGATGCGGGTTGAACAACGGGCTCGTCGGTCCGGCGACGACGCCGAAGTTCGCCGTACCCGTGCTGGTGAGCACGACCCCGCCCGTCGCATTCGACGGCGCCGACGCCATCGTGAACGTGCTGGGAGTGGTCTCGTCCGCGACGCTACGCAACGTGGTGTTCAAGTCGTTCTGCACCGACGTGGTGTTCAGATTGCTGACTTGCGTCGCCGGCCGGATGCTCTGTGTTTGCCCGGACGCCGAAATGATCGACGCCGACGCCTGCGAAGCGCCAAGCATCGTGAGGACAACTGCAAAAATTGTATATCGGGCCTTCATCGTGGTCCTTCCTTACGTCGCGAACTCGACACAGTCTTTAATTCCCCACAACACCACACAGCACAAGTGATGCCGATCCGCTCAGTGACAACAACTTTACCACAGATGCTAACCAACTGTACAGCAGCAAGTTAAGATGCCCCACCGAGCGCTCTATATCGGACAAGTTGTGACATAGCGCATGATACCCCGGAGTGTGCAGGCCCGCCCATATGCTCCTGTTTGCGGGTGTTTGGGTGGGTGAGTTCCCCCCTGAAAGCGGGTCATGCCGTTTTCGCAAGGGGCCGGTGAGGGGGGTGCGGGCGGGCGCCAGGGAGGCACCCGCCCGTCCCGTCGATGGGCAGCTACATCTTCAGGCTCTTGAGCTCGATGTTCAGGCCCTGAGCCGGATTTTCCTGCTTCACCATCCAGTGGGGCGACGCCTTCTGGACGTACATGATCTGTTCGCCATCGCCCCCCTTGATCTTGACCTTGTACGTGGAGTACGTGCCCGCGGGGACCATCAGATCCTCCTCACCCACGACTTCGATCGAGAGGTTCTCCAGCTTCCCCGACTGGGCATCGAGGACCGGGAACTTGTATGTCTTCCCCATCTCCAGGGGCAGCGTCGACAGGAGAACGTCCACGGAACTCTTGAGAATGGCCCCGTTGACCATCTTGACGTCGTAGTCCTTGGGACCATCCTTGCCGCCTTCGACATGGCCCTTCGCCTTACCGTCCGCGAACGACAGGTCAGCGGACATCTGCTGCGGACCCGCCGCCATCGAGAACTTGTACGCCTTCGGTTCGAACGTCTTTCCGAAGGTCAGGTCCTCGCTCATCGAGATCATTCCCGAGATGCTGGACGTGGAGGCGAAATCGTCGCCGGACTTCTGCAGCGACACGTTCATGTCTCCCAGGTTCATCTCGCCGTACTTGACCGCATAGGTAGCCGTGGTGTTCTTCAGTGCCGACGTATCGTAGGCGAAGTCCGTTCCCTGCACCGAGAGTTCATCCATCGACAGCGTGTTGCCGTCGATGTCGTAGAGCGCCACCGGCGCGATCGGGTCGACCTTGTCCTTGATCTGCTCCGCGTCGCCCACCAGGACGATCGCCAGCCGATCCGGGTGGAGGTCCTTCTTCATCACGGCCTGCACGTCGGCCACCGTGACCTTCGCGATTTCCTTGCGATAGTTCTCCAGGTAGCTCTTGTCCAGACCGAGCAGCTTGACCTGTCCGATCTGCTGAGCGATCTGGCCGGGCGTCTCGATCGTCGTCGGGAAATTACCGACGAGATACGACTTCGCGCTGTTGAGTTCGTCTTCGGTGACCGGTTGCATCGCGAGATCCTTGATGTCGGCCAGCATCTCCGTCAGTGCGCTGTCGGTGACTTCGGTGCGGCAATTCGCCGTCGCGCGGAAGTACCCCACGTCCTTGGGCTTGGTCCAGGACGAATAGGCGCCGTACGTCCAGCCGTGCTTCTCGCGCAGGTCCATGAACAGGCGCCCGCTCGAGCCGCCGCCGAGGACGCGGTTGGCCACGGTGACGGCCGGCCAGTCCGGGTCGGTCGGCCGCAATCCCAGGTGCCCGACATAGATGTTGGTCTGCACCGACGCCGGCCGGTGGTAGAGCGAGATGTTCCGCGCGGTGCGCTCCGGCGTGGCCGCATAGACCGGCTGGTCCGGCATGCCCGTCTTCCAGTTTCCGAAATACTTCTCGACGGACTTCTTGACGTCCTTCTGCGATACGTCACCGACGACGAACAGCATCGCGTTGTTGGGGACGTAGTTCTTCTGGTGGAACGCGACGACGTCGTCACGCGTGACGCTCTCCACGGACTCCGTCGTCGGGTGGACGGCATACGGGTGCTTGCCATAGACGACTTCGTCGAAGTGGCGATTCGCCATCGCGTTGGGATCCGACTTCTCGAACTCGATTCCCGTGATCGCCCGCTTGCGCTCCTCGCTCAGCTCGTCTTCCGGGAAGATCGGGTTGAGGATGACGTCCGCGAGATACTCGTATGCGGTCGGCAGGTACTCGCTCAGGATCGAGATCGAAATCACCGTGTCGTCGTCGTCCGAGTTGATGCTGACCGATCCACCGACCGACTCGATCCACTCGGCGAGCTGCTTGGAATTCTTCGTCTTCGTTCCCTTGTTGAGCAGCGTGCTCGTGAACGACGATAGCGACGCCTTCCCGTCCGGATCGAGCGTCGAGCCGGCCTTGATGGCCATCCAGATGGACGCGATCGGCTGCTCGTGCTGTTCGACGACAACCACATCGAGACCGTTTTTCAGCGTCATTTCCTTGTACGCGGGAAACGACAGTTTCTTGAGCGGCTCCGGCGCCGGGGGCGCCTCCTTGGCCGCAACCGGCGCAACCGCGATTCCGATGACGAGAACCGCAAGCAGCGCGCTCAACCAACGAATGCTCTTCATTCCCTTTCCTCCTTGGCGTTGCCCGGGTTCGCTAACTGTTCTTCGGCGGCTGCGCGATGACCATCGTGCGATTGTCCGTCCGCAGATACTTATTGGCGACACGCTGGATGTCCTGGGCGGTCACCGCCATGTACTTGTCCAGGTCCGTGTTGATCTCGGAGAGATTGTCGTGGAACCGGATATAGTGATGGATCTCTTCCGCCTTGTTCATGCACGTCTGCCGGCCCATGATGAAATCGGACTTGAACTTGGTCTTCGCTTTTTCGAGTTCCTCCGGAGAGATCGGGTCCTTCTGGACCTTCGCGATCTCCTCGTCCATCAGCTTCTCGCAGGTACCGATATCGACGCCCGCGTTGGCGGCAACGATGATGCGGAACAGGCCGGGGCCCTTGCGACCGTCGATGAAACCGAAGACGCCGAAGGCGGCTTCCTCGTCCTTGACCAGGCGCTGGTGCAACCGGCTCGATTCTCCGTCCGACAGCACGTTGTGCAGCAATTCGAGCGCGGGCGTGTCCTCGCTCGTGTGCGGCGGAATCAGGTAGGTTGCGAACAGCGCGGGGACGTTCGCCTTGGGCGAATCGACCACTTCCCGGCGCTCACCCTTGTCGAAGGGCTCGTTCCACGTCGGGAAGGTGCTCTCCGTACCGGCGGGAATCTTGCCGAAATACTGCTCCACCATCTCCATCGTCTTCTTGGGATCGATGTCGCCGACGACCACGAGCACTGCGTTGGCCGGACAGTAGTACTTATCGAAGAACGCCTTCACGTCCGTCACCTTGGCGTCGTCGAGGTCCTTCATACTGCCGATCACCGTGTGATCGTACGGCCAGCCGTCGTAACCCAGCGTGTCTGACACCAGAAACGCCGCGCCGTAGGGCTGGTTGTCGATGCTCTGGCGACGCTCCTCTTTGACCGTCGAGCGCTGATTCTCGAAATTCTCCTCGGTGACGGCGAGCGACCGCATGCGGTCGGCTTCGAGCCAGAGACCCAGGTTGAGTCGGTTCGACGGCAGAGTCTCGAAGAAGTTGGTCCGATCTTCGGTGGTCGAACCGTTCATCGACCCGCCCGCGTCGGAGATGTACTTCATGTGATCACCCTTGCCGACGTTCTCGGATCCCTGGAACATCATGTGTTCGAACAGGTGCGCGAACCCGCTGCGACCCTTTTCTTCGAGAGCGCTGCCCACGTGATACCAGACGTCGACGGCCACGACCGGCACCGAATGATCCTCGGAGAGAATCACGCGCAACCCGTTGTCGAGCTTGTGCTCCTGGTAATCAATTTTACCCGCCTGGTCTTTCTTTCCGTAGCCGGCGGTGGCAAACGTCGCGACGATCGCGACAAGTGCGACTGCCCATGCGAGGCGCTTCATGCCTTGGTTACCTCCACTGTCGAGAGAGAGTTCTTCCTCAGTCAAATCGCCGTGACCCGTCGAGGATCGGTGGGTATCGGGAGCGGATGGATTTTCACTCTGGTATTACCCGAAAACGCCCTCCGCGTCAACGGGCCGGAGGGCGTTCCGGGGCGTGAGTGACTACGGGTGACTTATACGACGACGTCCGCGCTCGTGTTTCCAACAATCGCGGTGCCGCACGGCCCGCCGCCGATCGTACCGGGGGGAGGCAGGCTGAACCGCAGCGTGCACCCCGCGTGACGTGGTACCCGCCAACCGATTTCACAACATGTGTATTAACAATAAGTTAGATTGCAACCTCCGGACGGCCCGCAGCTTGCAAGAGCTCGCACCGGCGGGACGATCGCTTGGGGTCGTCCGGACACCAGGAGGCTCACGATGGCTCGCAAACATGGACTGATCGCACTCACACTCTGTTTCTCTTTGATTCCCGGGCTGGCCGCCGCTCAGGCCGCGCGCAACGCGCACGAAGCGGCGGTCGACAACCGGCAGATCGCGGTCGACAAGTCGAAGATCGACCGCGACAGTCAGGAACTGCGCGAATTCGAAACGCTGTTGTCGCGCCTCGACGACGCGCGGGAAGATCGCATGGTCACCCGCTATCAGGAAGCGAACACCGCGATCCATGCCGCGATGCAGCGCGAGATGACACAAGCCCGTCGCGGCGTCGAACAGGCCGCGCATGAGGTTCGGCAGAGTCGTCGCGAGGCCGCGGGCGAACATCAAGAAGCCGCGATGACCGGTACCCCACGCGACCAGTGGCAGGCGGCCGACGATCGTCACGACCTGCGCGACGACCGGCGCGACCGGAACTCGGAGAGCGCGCGTTTCGAAGAGATGAAGCGCCTGTCGGCGCTGTCTGCGGGTCTCGAGAACGACATCCGACGCGGCGATCGTAAGGCGATGCAGAAGAATGTGAATCTGGCCCGGCAATTTGCGGACGTGATGCGCGCGGATCTCGCCGCCAACGGCCGGGAACTCGTCGAGGATCGAGGCGAACGCCGCGAGGACCGTCGCGAACGCCGAACCGACCGACGCTAAGCATTACGAGTACCCGCGGGTGGCGGCCGGCGGCCGACAGGACCCGCGAGTGGCGGCCGGCGGCCGACAGGACCCGCGGCGTCGTTAACGAGTGTTTCAGACGACGCGAACGCGGACATCGACGACTCGGCATGAATCCCGGTCCGTCGTCACGACGACCGGGTTCATGTCGAGTTCCGCGATTCCGTCCACCTCGTGGACGAGTTGCGCGAGCCGCAGGATCATCTCCTCGACGAATTCGATGTCCACGCGTGCGTCACCGCGCACGCCTTCCAGCAGTGGATACGAACGAATCGCCCGCACCATGTCGTGGGCATCCACATCCGTCACCGGCAACACACGGAACGCGACGTCGCGCAGGATTTCGACGTAACGGCCGCCCACTCCGAACATCAGCAGGGGTCCGAACTTGGGATCCTGGGCGACACCCAGAATGATCTCCTTGCTCGACGGGCCGACGGCCATTTCCTGGACCATGAATCCGGTCGCGCGCTTGAGGACACCGGCGGCGGCAAGCGACGCTTCCATCGTTCCCCGGGCGGCGGCGAGTGCCTCTTTCGATTCGATACCGACGATCACGCCGCCGACATCGGACTTATGAACGATGGTTTCGCCCACGACCTTGAGCACCACCGGAAACCGAAGCGCCCGCGCGGCCTCGACGACGTCACCGGTGGCCGGGACGACGACCTGGCGGCAGAGCGGAAATCCGTACGCCTCCAGAACCGCCTGGGCGTCGGCGGGGGTCAGGTATCCGCCGCCGCTCTTGCGTCGCGCGTTCACGATCTCGGTCGCGCGCGCCCGATCCACGGGGAATGTCCGCTCGACGCCCGCCGGTCGCGCGCGCCACAGGCGGTAGCGGTTCATGTGCTCCGCCACTTTGACGGCGTCTTCCGGGAAGCGATAGATCGGCACCGCGTTGGGGACGGCGCGCGGAATGCGCTCGTAGTACGTCTCCTCGGCCATCAGCACCGAGTAGACCGGCTTGGTCCGCGCACGCGCGACGCGCGTGATGCGGCGAATGACTTCGAGCGGTTCGATCATCAACGGCGGAACGAAGATCGCGATGGCGATGTCCACACCGGGGTCGGCGAGCACGAGGTCGAGCACGCGTTCGTATTCGTCCGGTCCCGCGCTCGCGATCATGTCGACCGGATTCTCGACGCTCGCTTCGGCCGGCAGAACCGTGCGCATCGCCGCCTTCGTCGCCTCCGACAGATTGGCGATCTGCAGGCCGTGCCCGTCCGCGGCGTCCGCCGCCATGATCGCGGGGCCACCGGCGTTGGTGATAATGCACAGGCGGTTGCCCGTCGGCATCGGCGTCCCGACGAATCCGGCGACGACGTGAATCATCTCTTCGATGCTCGACACGCGGTTGACGCCGCACTGGTGCAGCAATGCTTCGGACGCCGCCTCGACACCCGCCAGCGAGCCGGTGTGCGACGACGCCGCGCGCGCCCCGGCGGCCGACGTCCCGGACTTCACCGCGATGATCGGCTTGCGTCGCGAGATGCGCTTGGAGAGTTCGGTGAATCGGCGCGGGTCACCGAACGATTCCAGGTACATCGCGATCAGTTCGGTGTGCGGATCGTCTTCCCAGTACTCGAGCAGATCCATGGCGCCGACGTCGGCCTTGTTCCCGATGCTGGCGAAGTACGAAATCCCCAGTCCGAGTTTCTGGACGGCCAGGAGAATGGCAACACCCAGGGCACCGCTCTGCGTCATAAAGGCGACCGGTCCCGCCGGCGGCACGCCGGGCGAGAACGTCGCGTTCATGCGAACGGCCGGCGTCGCGTCGATGACACCCATGCAGTTGGGGCCGATCATGCGCATGCCGTACTCGGCTGCGAGATCAATGACCGCTTTCTCGCGCTTGGCGCCGTCCGCGCCCGTCTCGCGGAAGCCCGCGGTAATGACGACGAGGCCTTTGACGCCCTTCTTTCCGCATTCTTCGACGACGCGATACACATGAGCCGCGGGTACCACGATGATGGCGAGGTCCACCGGATCGGGAATATTCGTCACCGACGGATACGCCTTGGTGCTGTGGATGTACTCGTACTTGGGATTGACGGGAAAGATCTTCCCGTTGAATTCGAACTGAAACAGGTTGTTCAGGATTTCGCGCCCGATACTTCCCGGACGCGGAGTCGCGCCGATCACGGCGATCGACCCGGGTTTGAAAATGGCGTTCAACGATTGAGATGATGAGGGTGCTGATACGGTGTTCATCGGTAAAATGGACTTTCGTGTTGGTGTCGATAATCATCCGGGGTGGCAACATCGGTGTTCAGATATTCGATCACCGCTGCGTATCCCCTGCTGAGCGGGTCATTTCTCATGTACCCGTGGACCACACCCAGCACTTCGAATCCTCTCTTCAACTGAAACGTCAGGGTGGGGTCCGGTATCTCTCCGTCGACGACGCGATGGACGTACTGCTCCGGCGTCAGCTCCCCAACGTACCGGTGGTAACCCTGCAGCCGCGCGCCGGCGCGGATTCGCAACAGTTGCCGTTCGTGCATGAGACGTTCGCGGGCGGCGTAGATCCGCTTTCCGATCCCTCGCCCCTGAGTGGTCGGATCCACCATGACGTCCGCCGCGTACAGCGTCCGCCCGGTTTTCGGGTCGTGATTGGTGAAGTAGCCGTTGTCGGTGAAGTCCCGCCAGCTCGAGTCCATCTCGTAATCGTCCCAGAAGACGATCAGGCTGGCGGCGTAGCCCACCACCCGCTCTGACGGTTTTTCCACGACGATAAACTGCCCTTCCGGAAAGATGCGAAGGTGCGAGGAGAGTTGGTCCGGACCCCAGGGAATGGCATCGGGGTAAATACTTCGCGACAACACCGCCACGGCATCGAAGTCCCTGGGTTCGAGTGTGCGCACGGAATATGTCGACACGATCACACCACCTTCGCGATCTCCACGACTTTCTTCACCTCGGCCGACGCCACGCTGTCCCGCAGCGGAAGCACGGTCCCGCTCTCGCGCGCCTCGATCAGCGTGCCAAGATTGAGCTCGCCGATAACCATCGTCTCCTGGTTGGGGAGGCCTTCGGCGAGGATGCCGTCGCGTGAAAACGGGAAGTCGCTCGGAGTCAGGATGGACGCCTGACCGTAATTGAGCGATACCGCGGGTACCATCGGAAGCGAGCCGACGGTCGACGAGTGTATGACGTACATCTGATTTTCCACCGCGCGGGCCTGCGCGCAGTATCGCACGCGCAGGAATCCCTGGCGGTCGTCCGTACAGCTCGGAACCAGAAGCACTGTGGCACCTTCGCGCGCGGCCACGCGCGCCAGCTCCGGGAACTCTACATCGTAGCAGATAGTAATGGCGACGCGACCGAAGTTGGTCTCCATGATACGCAGTTCGGTCGCGCGGCTTGACGAACCATTCTTCTCTTTCGAAGCGCGTCATGTGGATCTTGCACTGTGACTCGTAGTTACCGCTCGGCCCGAAAAAGAAACACTGGTTGTGGATCGAGCCGTCTTCCTCGCCGTTGCACGGGATCGTTCCGGCGGCGATGTAGAGCTCTGCTTTCTCGCCAGACCGGACATCATCTCGACGAAGCGATCCTTCTCGAGCGCGAGCGATCGAACCAGCTCGTGAATGGGGCGGCGGATATCCTCGAGGGTGAGCAGCTGCAGCGTGAAATACTCCGGAAAGACGATCATGTGACACTTGTAATCCGCCGCGGTCTCGACAAGGCCGGCAACCTGATTGCGAAACTGTTCGAACGACGCGATCGGCCGAACGAAGTACTGAAGCGATGCGACGCGGATGCGATCCATGGTGTCTCCCTTCCAGCGGAAAGTGTCAGCCGACCCGCCTGGTCGCCCGGTCCCGACGAATCTGGTCGACGAGATCGGTGACCCGCACGTGGATCTCGTCACGAACGCGGCGGAATACGGAGAGCGACTTGTTGATCGGATCTTCGACGCCCCAATCGATGGCGCGACCGCCGAAACCGCGCGGCACCAGGCGTCCGGCCGGGACGGGGGCCATCGAGATGACGATGTCCATGTCTTTCACCGGGACGGCGTCGAGCCCGTTGGATTCGAGCATGGAGATGTCGATCTTGATCTCGCGCATGATCTCGATCGCGTCTTCGCTGACCACGCCCGAAGGGTTGGTCCCGGCGCTGTACACTTCGAGGATGTCGTCCGCCATCGAACGGGCGAAGCCTTCCGCCATGGGCGAACGGCACATGTTGCCGACGCACACGAACAGGACGCGGGTTTTTCTCGGTTTCGTGGTCACGGCAATCGCTCTCAACGTATCACGACTTAACGCCGCGATACAATGCCGCGATCCCTCCCGTGAGTCTTCGCGATTCGACGTGACGCAGACCGGCGCCGGACATCAACTCGCGAACCTCGGACTGGTCCATGAACCCCTGGATCGACTCGGCGAGATACCCGTACGCTTCCCGCGAACCGGAAATGATCCGTCCCGCGACCGGCAGAAACGTCCCCAGATAGATCCGGTACGCCACCAGCGCGGCGCCGCGCGGCGGCAGGAATTCCAGGATGACCAGCCGGCCGCCCGGCTTGAGCACGCGGGCCATTTCCGAGACCCCGCGCTCGAAATCCGGCAGGTTGCGCAAACCGAACGCGATCGACACGACGTCGAACGACCCGTCATCGAACGGGAGTGCCAGCGCGTCGCCCTCGATCAACTGGATCCGATCCGCCAGTCCGGCGGCCGCCAGCTTGCCGTTGCCCACCTCGATCATCCCCGCGGAGGGGTCGAGGCCGACGATGCGCGCCACGCGCGTGCGCCGCGCGAACTCGATGGCGACGTCGGCGGTACCCGTCGCCACGTCGAGCACGCTCTGGTCGAACCGCGCGCGGGCGCTGGCGACCAGCGCGCGACGCCAGTGGCGGTCGACGTTGAAACTCAGCACATGGTTGAGCAGGTCGTAACGCCGCGCGATCGCTGTGAACATGCGGGGCGTTCGCGACCGGTCGGCGACGATTTCGTCCACCGGCCGCTGCTGCCGGTCCGGGTCGCGGTCGATCACAGAGTCTCCAGCCGGTAGATGCGCGTCGGTTTGTCGCTGGGATCGTGGGCGCAGAGATAGAGTTCTCCGGCCTCGTCGACGCCCAGAGTCGAAATCAAGAGGTCGGTGTCCACGAGCAGTCGGTTCTCCGCCGCTCCGTTCTCGGCGCGGAGCGCCCACACGCGCCCGCTGCCGTAGTCGGCGTACACGTACCAGCCGACGAGATCCGGGAGCGCGCGACCGCGGTACACGTAGCCGCCGGTCACGCAAATGCCCTGATCGCGTCCGTAGGCCCACACCGGGTCGGTGAAGTCTCTGGTGGCGGCACACGACGACGACCGCTGACTGGCCGGCTCGTAGGGATGCATTCCCTCGCGGCAGTCCCACCCGTAGTTCTTCCCTGCCTCGATGAGATCGATCTCCTCCCACGTCGACTGTCCGACGTCGCCGGCCCACAGGCGGCCGGTCGTCCTATCGAACGAAAACCGCCAGGGGTTACGAAGCCCCCACGCGTACATCTCCTCTTTCCACCCCTGGGAATTGCCGCGAAAGGGATTGTCGGCCGGGATGGTGTAGGGGCGCCTGGACACGTCGAGCCGCAGGATCTTTCCCAGGAGCACCGCGCGGTTCTGCGCGTTGCTGTTGGGATCGCCCGCCGATCCGCCGTCCCCGAACGCGACGTAGAGATCGCCGTCCGGTCCGAACGCGATCTGCCCGCCGTTGTGGTTCGCGTACGGCTGGCCGACCTCGAGGACCACGTCTTCGCTCGCGATGTCCGCGCCGTTGCGGTACGGCCCGCCGTGGAACCGGGATATGCGCGTGATGCGCCGCGTCAGTTTCGACGCCGTGTAGTCGACGAAGAATTCCTTCGTGTGGCCGAAGTCCGGGTGGAACGCGAGCCCGAGGAGTCCCATCTCGTTGCCGTCACGGTTGACGCGCTCGCGAATATCGAGAAAGACCTCCGAGATGGTCGCATCCGGCCGATTCTTGAAGACATGGATCATTCCGTCCTGTTCGACGACGAAGATACGATTGGACCCGTCGTGCGGCGCCTCCAGATCCACGGGCCGCTTGAACTCGAGGTGCGGAAAAGCCTCGACCACGCGGTACGCCGGGGTGTCCGCGGCGTGCGCGCCTCCGCCGTGACGGCGAGCGCCGCGACGGCGAGCGCTCGAATTCGGGCAGGAATCATGGTGCGGTCACCTTCACGATGCGGTAGATCGACGTCGGCGTGCCGTCGGAGAAATACGCGGCGACGAACGGCTCGCCGTTCTCGGCCTCGCCGAACGTCGAGAGATAGTGCGTGGTGTCTTTGAGGAGCAGCGTCGACGTCGGCGTCGCGCCGGCCTCCAGCGCCCACACCTTGCCGGCGATGTAGTCCGCATAGAGATAGCGCCCGACCAGAGCGGGCATGCTCGTCCCGCGATAGACGAAGCCCCCGGTGATCGACTGCCCTTCGCTGTGCGAGTACTCCCACACCGGCTCGATGAACCCGGACGCGGTCGCGCACGCCGGCGACGGCGAGTCGGGCGGGCCGACGTAGGCGTGCTTGCCTTCCCGGCAGTCCCATCCGTAGTTGCCTCCCGGCGTCGCGATGTCGATCTCTTCCCATTTGGCCTGTCCGACGTCGGCGATCCAGAGGCGGTCGGTCGGAGCGTCGTAGGAAATCCGCCACGGGTTACGCATCCCGTAGGTGTAAATTTCCTCCCGGTATCCGCTCGAGTTCCCCGCGAACGGGTTGTCCGGCGGAATTCCATAGTAAGGAGGCGTGCCGGCGTTCTGGTCGACGTCGATCCGCAACACCGAACCCTGCAGCGTGGTCCGATCCTGCGCGTTGTTATAGACGTCGCCGGCGCCGCCCTCGTCGCCCACGCCGACGCACAGGTAGCCGTTGCCGTCGAAGCACAACCCGCCTCCGTTGTGGTTGACCTCGCGCTCCGAAATCTCCAGCAGGACTTTTTCGCTGGCCGGGTCGGCCGCGTTGGGATCGCCCGCGCTCACGTTGAAGCGCGACAGCCGCGCGATGCGCTCCGTCGTCGTGGTGACGTAGTAGACGAAGAAGTACCCGTTGGACGCGTACTGCGGGTGAAACGCCAGCCCGAGCAGGCCCATCTCGCCGCCGCTCGCGTACGTGACTTCGCCGGTGATGTCGAGGAAGACCGACGTCGTCGTGGCCGACGGGTCGTTGGGAACGACGAGTATCTTCCCGGTCTGGTCGATGACGAACACGCGGTCGCTTCCGTCGCCGGCGTTCTGGATGTTGACCGGACGGGAGAACGTCAGGTTGGGGAACGCGTTCACCAGGTCGTAGGGCGACTTCGCGGGCGGGTTTTCACTAATCGTGTTCGAATTGTCGCTGCACGCCACGACACACACGGCAAGCGACAGAAGTCCCGCGCGGATTGCATGAACTGCGCTCACGAGGCCTCCTTCAGCCACATTTCCAGGAGGCGATCCAGCAACGCGTGAGACTCCGCCACGTGCCGGAGTCCGGCGCGAATCTCGTCGGGCGACTGGACGTAGGGGCCGCTTCCGAGGTCCGGCCCGCAATTGTCGATCAGGGCATCGACGCCATCGGGGCCCATCTCCAGATGAAACTGGATGCCGAGAACGTGCGCGCCCACCGCGAACGCCTGGAACTCGCATGCCTCGCTGCGCGCCAGATGAACCGCGCCGGCCGGAAGATCGAAGGTGTCCCCGTGCCAGTGAAACGCGACGAACCGGGATGGAAGTGAATAGCGCTCGTGCGAACGTCCGGCTTCCGTGGACTCGACGCGAAACCAGCCGATCTCCTTGAAGCGATTGCGATGCACGCGCGCGCCCAGCACGTGAGCGATGAGTTGCGCGCCCAGACATACGCCCAACACCCGCCGCTCCGCGATGATCGCCGCCTGGATCGCGTTCTTCTCTTCGATCAGCCAGGCGAGGCGAGCATCGTCGTGGACGCCCATGGGCCCGCCCATGATGACGAGCGCGTCGAACCGATCCGGCGCGGCGACGGCGTCACCGTCGAATATGCGGCAGACGGACAGCTCGTGCCCGTGAGCCACGGCCCATTCGCCGATGTGGGCCGGCGATTCGAACGGCACGTGCTGGATACAATGGATGCGACTCACTTGACCTGCTCGTTCAGCGTCCAATCATAGTCGAAATACTGCAGCACGTAGGTCCCGGTGCGAAGATAGTCCGCGTCTTCCGTGGGTACATACTCCGGCACGAACGCCAGCAGCGCCTTCTTTTGCGCCGTCGGACGGTCCGCGTGTTCGAACACACCGGGCGCGAAGTCCTCGACGAACCACTTGAAGATCGACGACGCCCACACTTCGCCGTGTTCGCGATCGACGAAGAAATTGCGCAGGTCCGAGAGGAACATGCGCGCCTGATCGTTGAGTTGTGCATCGAGAGTCGCACCCCGATACGGCTCGCGACGAAGCCGCGGGCACGACAACGCACCGCACACCAGCGCCATGTGGATGCGCGGCTCGTGGAATTCCTTGCGGATCACGTCGTTCTCGATCTTGTCCAGCGTCTGTTCGCGCCCCATCACCGTGTACGTTTTCTGGTCCCAGATACCCGGAATCTGCTGGATGCTGTTGGCGGGATAGGTCGATCGGCCCTGCTGAGGCTGGATCGGGTAGTTGTCGACGATCGTCCGCAGAACGAGTGCGTTGTACGCGTTCAGCCAGAACGCCAGCTTGTCGTTGTCCGTCCACGACTCGTAGAGCGTTCGATCGAGGGACGCGATCGACTTGACGAACGCGTCCAGCGACTCCCGGTCCGCTTTGAGACCCGCATAGTCCACCAGGCCGTCGTCGT
This sequence comes from Candidatus Latescibacterota bacterium, assembly GCA_963761125.1. Taxonomy (GTDB): domain Bacteria; phylum Krumholzibacteriota; class Krumholzibacteriia; order WVZY01; family JAKEHA01; genus JAKEHA01. The sequence continues at coordinate 365,672 of CAVXFV010000004.1, read as the reverse complement.
TGACGAATTTCGTGAGCACGGTGGCGTAGTCGTCGTAACTCGGCGTCTTGGCGACGACCACTCCCGCGAACAACGGGAACGTTGCCAGCGCGGCGATCGCGAGCGCGGTTGTTCTTAACCGAATCCTCATGGGGTGCGTCTCCTTCGCGAATGTCTGTACTCGGGATAATACACCAATATCGTTCCGATGATCTTGATTCCCGCGCGGATTGTTCCCCGAAACGTTCCCGATATCTTGGACTCGCCGATCCGCCGCCGGTAACGAACCGGAACCTCGCGGATCCGCAGTCCGGCGATGAGCGCGCGCGCCTGCATTTCCACGTTCCATCCGAAGGTGGGATCACGCATCCCCATCGCGACGAGCGCGTCGCGCCGGATGGCGCGAAACGGGCCCATATCCGTGAATCTGACGCCGTACAAGATATGCATCAGCCGGCACGCGAGCCAGTTTCCCCACCGTTGATTCCAGGGCAGCGCGCCCGGTTCGGCGCCGCCGAGCACGCGCGACCCGATCACGAAATCGGCGTCGCCCGCGGCCAGCGGGGCCAGAAGGACCGGCAGATCCGCGGGGTAGTCGGAGTGGTCCGCGTCCAGAATCACGACGACGTCGATTGTGTCGTCGGTGCGCGCGATACCGGCCAGGCATGCCGCGCCGTAACCGGGGTGCTCTTCGCGAACGACTTCGGCGCCGCGCAACCGCGCCACTGCGGCGGTGCGGTCGGTGCTCCCGTTGTCCACGACGATCACCCGGACGACACGGTCGCGCGGAATCTCGTCGAGCACGAGCCCGATCGACGCCTCTTCGTTGCGCGCGGGAATCACCACGGCGACGCGCATCGCGCGGTTGCCCGTTACGTCAGCCACGGGTCGCTCCGGGCGCCCGAGCGGCGCGCGCGCCTTCCCACGCGAGCAGCGCGTAGAACGGCACGTACTCGACCGCGAGCAGCGAATTCGGAATCATCCATATGCCCGACCGATTGTAGACCGTCCATACCCCGTACGAGAGCGCCACCAGGCCGGTGAATGCCAGCCACGCCCGGCTCGGGAACACGCACAGGAAAGGAACGATCCACACGACGTACCACGGGTACACCGTCGGCGACAGCAGGAGCGCACAGGCGATGATCAGGAACGCGGCGCGGACGAGGTCCCGCTCGCGATATCCGACGGCCACCGCGACGGCGGCGCCAAAGGCGGTCAGCAGCCCGCGCGCGAGTTCAGGTGTTCGCAGGATCCCGGACAACGCCATGAACGGAGGACCGTTGAACCACCACGCATGGCCGTACTCGCGCAGACTGCGCACCAGGTGCCCGCCGGCACCGAGAAACGGCAGATAGCCCGCGACGACGACGACGACCACGACGGCGATCCCGAGCCAGCGCCGCTTCGCGGCGAAAAACGGAAGCAGCGCGATCGCCATGTACTTGACCAGGATCGACGCCGCGAACGCAACGAACGCGGACACCCGCGCGCGGCGCGCGAACACCGCCAGCCCGGTTACCAGAAAGAACACGCCGGCCGCGTCGAGGTGTCCCGAGTGCGCAGTCTCGAAAATCACAAGCGGGCTCCATGCGTAGGCGAGCGCGTGCGCCGCGGGGCGACCGCGCCCGCGCAACAGCGCGATCAGCGCTCCCACGGTCGCGAGATCGAACAGTACGAACATCGCTTTGAACGTGTGGACGTCGGCACGAATCTTCGCAGCCAGCGCAAAGAGCGCCTGGGCGAGCGGCGGATAGATCGTCGCCAGGTGCTTATGATTGATGAGTGCGTAGTCCGCGTCGCGGAACGGTGCCAGCGCGGTATCGGCCGGGGCGACGACGAACGGGTTCACCCCATGGAGCACCATGCGCCCTTCCCAGACGTACCGGTAGATGTCGCTGGAGAGGTCCGGGCGGGCCGGAAGTGCGACCGCGCGCGAGAGGACGGCCGCGACGACCATGACAATCGCGACGCCGCGATCGTCCGGCGCCGAACGGAACGCGATTCGAACGCCGGCGATGTAGGCGGCAAAAGCGGTCGCGTACAGAATGAAGAAAAGCGGGATATGCCGGTGCAGGTCGTCGACGGACCCCAGCCCGGCGAAGGCGCCGACCAGCACCGCCGCCGCCACGACCAGTACGACGCGGTCGCGCCGAGTTGCATCACCGCCGGGCATGCACGACCGAGAGGCCGGAGACGTAGACGTATCCGACGACGAACAGGCCCACGTACGGTAGCGCCGCCCACTGTCGGATCGCCGCGATAGTCGCGAACGCGCCGACCATGTAGGCGGCGAAGACCAGCTCGACGTAGAACGACGGTTTGCGCGCGGAGCGGTACCGTTTCTCCTTCCAGCGATCCCGCAGCGACTCGATGTGGTACTTCGCCGTGCGCACGAACGGCGTCTGGTGGCCGATCAGCGCCTCCGCCACCGCCCACGCGTTGTTGATACACATCCCCACGCCGATCGCCAGGATGAACGGGATGTCGCGCGCGCGGATTCGCCACTCGCCGCCGAGTTCGCGTAACGCGACCAGATAGAAGAGAAAGATCGACGCCGTCGTCATACCGAAGACGGCCGCCTCCAGAAGAAACGGTCCGCGCGCGAGCGCGTGCGCGCGCGCCACCACGGCCAGCGGCATCAGCGCGGACAACAGGACGAGGAGCAGATAGCTGAGATTGGCGGTCAGGTGGAACGTCGCTTCCAGTTTGACCTTGAGCGGCGCGTCGCTGCGCCAGATGCGCGGGAGCAACTTGCGGCCCACCTGAATCGATCCCTTGGTCCAGCGGTGCTGCTGATTCTTCAACCCGAAGATGTCGACCGGCAACTCGCTCGGACACTCGACGTGCGGAAGGAACACGAACTTCCACCCGCACAGTTGCGTCCGATACGACAGGTCGAGGTCCTCGGTCAACGTGTCCCCTTCCCAGCCGCCGGCGTCGATGATCGCGGCGCGGCGAAACACGCCGCCGGTCCCGTTGAAATTGAAGAACCGTCCCGAACAGTGTCGCGCCGTGTGTTCGAGGATGAAGTGCCCGTCGAGCAGCAGCGCCTGGACGCGTGTGAGAAGCGAGTAGTCGCGGTTGAGATATCCCCATCGCGTCTGTACCATACCAACGTCCGCGTCCCGGAAGTACGGTACGGTCTTCTCGAGAAAATCCTCCGGCGGCACGAAGTCCGCGTCGAACACCGCGACCAGATCGTCGGTCGTCGCGTCGAGGCCGTTCTTCAGCGCCCCCGCCTTGAATCCCGCGCGATCGTCACGGTGGATGATCTCAACGCGGATGCCGCGCGCACGCAGCCTGTCCGCCGCCTCCCGGGCGATGGCCCGCGTCGAGTCGGTGGAATCGTCGAGAATCTGGATGCGGAAGCGATCGCGCGGGTAGCGGAAGCGGCCGGCCGCCTCGATGACGCGACGCGCCACGTACCATTCATTGAAGAGCGCGAGCTGGACCGTCACCGTGGGGCAGTCGAACGGCAGGAACGGCAGCCGGGCGGGACGGGGGCCGAACTTGTAGTGACGATGGTACAGGTACAGGATGACATAACGGTGTAGCCCGTATACGGACAACATCGCCAGGATCGTGAAGTAGAGATGGACGACCAGAGACTGCCAGTTTGCCATCGCTTGTTCGATCGTAGACGGAGGGTGGCCCGCGACCGGGTCACCCCCCGCAGAAAAGGTGCCGCGACGCCGCCGACTACACGGTCGTGGGCTTGATCCCGAGCGTCTTGAAGAGGAACGAATAGATGTCCGCCGCCTCTTCGATCTGCTTGGACGTCGGCTTTCCGCCGCCGTGCCCCGCCCGCGTCTCAACCCGCAGGAGAATCGGATTCTCTCCGACGTCGTTGGCCTGGAGCGTCGCCGCGAACTTCTTGGCGTGCATCGGCACGACGCGGTCGTCGGTATCGGCGCTCGTAATCAGAATCGGCGGGCTCTTGAACCCGGGCTTGATGTTTTCGATCGGCGAATACGCGTAGAGGAACTTGAAGTCCTTCTCGCTCTCTTCGGCGTTTCCGTAGTCGGACACCCAGTAGCGCCCCACGGTAAATTTCTGGAAGCGCAGCATATCGATCACCGGGACCTGGCACACCACCGCTCCCAAGAGGTCCGGGCGCTGAACCGTGCACGCCGCCGTCAGGAGGCCGCCGTTGCTGCCGCCGTTGATCACGAGATATTTCGTCTGCGTGTATTTCTCGTCGATCAGGTATTCGGCCGCCGCGATGAAGTCGTCGAAGACGTTCTGCTTACGATCCAGAATGCCCTGCTGGTGCCATTCCTCGCCGTATTCGTTGCCGCCGCGGATATTGGCGACGGCCAGGATGCCGCCGTTTTCCAGCCAGACGAGGCGCGAGATGGAGAACGACGGCGTAAAGCTGATGTTGAAGCCGCCGTATCCGTAGAGCAGCGTCGGGTTCTTGCCGTCCGGCTTCATCCCCTTCTTGTACGTCAGGAACATGGGGATGCGTGTCCCGTCCTTGGACTTGTAGAACACCTGCTTCGTCTCGTACTGGCGTGCCGTCGAAATCGATCTGCGGTTTATGGAACACCGCGACCTTGTCGGCCGCGAAGTCGTAGCGGAACGACGTCGTCGGATAGGTGAACGACGTGAAGTCGAAGAACATCTCCTTGTCCTCGCGCCGCCCGCGAAACGCTGCCCACCGAGCCGATGGTCGGCAGCTCGATCTCGTGGCGGAACGTCCCCGTCCTTATCGAAGATCATGAGCTTGTTTTTGGCGTCCTGCATATAATTGACGACCAGCTCGTCGTTGACCATGGAGACGCCGTCGATCACGTCGGTTTTTTCGGGAATGATCTCTTTCCAGTTGGCCTCCGCCGGATTGGCCAGATCGACGGCGATCACACGGCCCCGGGGTGCCTTGTAGTCGGTGTGGAAGTAGACGGTCGAACCGATGTTGTCGATCGGGTTGAACATCCCCTTGTCCAGCTCGATCAGGTGCACGAACTCGCCGTCGCTGTCGGTCGTGCGGTAGTAGATCCCGTTGTGCGGATCGGTGCCGTGATAGACGAACAGCATCACGTACGCACCGTCGTCGGTGACAAAGGGCGAATAACCGATTTCCTTATTGTCCTTGTTCTCGAAGACCAGCTTGTCCTCCGACTGCGGCGTGCCCAGCTTGTGCCACCACACCTTGCAGTAGTTGGTCATATCCTCGGCCGGCACTTCGCCGTCGGCCGGGAAACGGTCGTACCAGAAACCGCTGTTGTCCTTCGTCCAGCCGACGCCGGCGAAGCGGCACCACTTGATGACGTCGTCGTAGTCCTTGCCGGTGTCGATGTTGCGAATGCGGATCTCCTGGCGGTCGCTGCCGCTGGCGGAGGTCAGATACGCCATCAGGGTTCCGTCGTGCGTGTAGTGCGTGCCCGTCAGCGCGACGGTTCCGTCGGTCGAGAGCGTGTTGGGGTCGATGACGACCTTCGCGTCCCCGTTCAGAGACGCCTGCACGTAGAGCACCGACTGGTTCTGGAGGCCATCGTTCTTGGAGAAGAAGTAGCGGTCCCCGTGGCGTGCGGGCAGTGAATACTTGGGATAGTCCCAGAGTTTCTTGAGCCGCGCCTCTATCGCTTCGCGCTTGGGATACGAATCGACGTACGCGCGCGTGAGCTTGTTCTCTGCGGCCACGAAGGCCTGCGTCTCCGGCGAATTCGGATCTTCGAGCCAGCGGTACGGGTCCGCGACCTTGTGTCCGAAGTAGTCGTCGACGACGTTGCCCTTCGTCGCCTGCGGATACGTGTACTTCTTCCCGGCAAACGCGGAATCGTGATCGATCATGCTGACGAGTCCTATCGCAAGAGCGAGCAGCGCCAGGGCCCCGGCCACCGCCGTGGCCGCGCCGAATCGACGTGTGCCCATGATGACCTCCCGAATGGAGTGGAGTGGCGGCGCGCGGGTGTTCCGGCGCCGTGCGCGGCGGAGTATACACCAAAAGCCCGACGTGGTTCGAGCGCGCCTTGACTTTGCGGGGATCGGGGCGTATGGTCGGTGCGAATCAGATGGGGTGCTCGTTGCCTCCGTGTGCGACGGGCTGAGAACAGACCCAACGCACCTGATCCGGGTAATGCCGGCGAAGGGAACCTTCACGACATTCGTCCATCGACGTCCCCGTTCGGGTGCCACGGTCGGTGGGCGTTTTTCTTTTTTCAAACCATGACGACTTCCCACAACCAGAATACCGTCATTGTCGGCGGCGGCGTCATCGGACTTGCCGTCGCCTGGCGTCTCGCGCGTGCGGGACGCTCCGTTACGATCGTCGAGCGTGACCAGCCCGGGCGCGGCGCGAGCCGGGTGGCCGCCGGGATGCTGGCGCCGATCTCGGAAGCGGCGTTCCACGACCCGGAGTTCACGCGTTTCGCCCGCGAGAGCCTGGCCCGCTTTCCGTCGTTCGTCTCCGAACTCGAAACGGACGCGGACATGGCGGTGCCGCTGGACACGCGCGGCACGTTGATGGTGGCACGCGACCGCGACGACGCCGAGCGCATCCGCCGCGCGTACGACTACCGCGTGTCCGTCGGGCTGCCGGTCGGTTGGCTGACCGGATCGGAAGCGCGCGACCTCGAACCGCTGCTCTCGCCCCGCGTGAGCGCGGCGATGTCGGTTCCCGACGACTATCAAGTCGACACGCGCGCGTTCATCGACGCGCTCGTCCGCGCGTGCACGCGCCGCGGCGTCGACATCCGTGCGGGACACGCCGCGGATCGCATCGTGGTCGAAGGTGATGTCGTGCGTGGCGTCGACGTCGCCGGAGAATCACTCGCGGCGCAGACGGTCGTGATCGCGGCCGGCGCGTGGTCGGGTTCCATGGCGGGCGTTCCCGACGACTGCGCGCCACCCGTGCGCCCGGTCAAAGGACAGATTCTCCGCCTCGAACGCCCCCGCGACTTTGCGCTGGCCTGGGTGATCCGGTCGCCGCGCGCGTACCTGTTGCCCAAAGACGACGGCACCGTCGTGGTGGGAGCGACACAGGAAGAGATGGGTTTCGACACCACGCCCACCGCCGGCGGCATTCGCGACATTCTGGAACACGCGTGGGAGATCGTCCCCGCGATCGCGGAGTTACCGTTCGAGTCCGTCGAAGTGGGACTGCGCCCGGCCACGCGAGACGGATGGCCCGCGATCGGGTCCACCCGCGTCCGCGGCCTGGTCATGGCAACCGGGCACTTCCGCCACGGCATCCTGCTGACGCCGGCGACGGCGGACGCGGTGAGCGGGGGGATCCTGACGGGACGCTTCCCCGCTTCGGTCGCGTCGTTTTCGCCCGCACGATTCGGAGCGCAGCATGCGGATCACCGTTAACGGACGCCATACAGAAGTCGATGGGGGCGCCGAACTCGACGCGCTGCTCGCGCGCTTCGACGTTGCCACCGACACACCCGGCGTCGCGGTCGCGGTCAACGCGTCGGTGGTGCCCCGCCGGGAGTGGCCGTCGCGACGCCTGGAGGACGGCGACGTCGTGGAAATCGTTCGCGCCGTTCAGGGAGGCTGACATGACAACGACCGACATGCTCACGATCGCGGACCGGACGTTCACGTCGCGACTGATTCTGGGAACGTCGCGCTATCCGGATATGACGACGATGCTCGAGGCGCTCACCGCGAGCGGAACGGAAATGGTGACGGTCGCCATCCGGCGCGTCAGTCTGACCGACGGTTCCAAGGAGAGCCTGCTCGCGTCGCTCCGCGGACGCTGGACGATTCTCCCCAACACCGCCGGGTGCTACACCGCGAAGGACGCCGTACTCACCGCGCATCTCGCGCGCGAAGCGCTGGATACGAACTGGGTGAAGCTTGAGGTGATCGGCGACGAAGAGACGTTGTTTCCCGACGTCCCCGAACTGCTCAAGGCCGCCGAACAACTGCTGGCGGACGGCTTCGTCGTGCTCCCCTACTGCAACGACGATCCCATCACCTGCCGCAAGCTCGCGGACATGGGGTGCGCGGCGGTGATGCCGCTGGGCGCACCCATCGGATCGGGAATGGGAATCCGCAATCCGTACAATCTGCGCATCATCCGCGACCAGGTCTCCGTGCCGGTGATCGTCGACGCCGGCGTCGGCACCGCGTCCGATGTCGCGGTAGCGATGGAACTGGGGATGGACGGCGTCCTGATGAACACCGCGGTCGCCGAAGCGCAACGCCCGGTCGACATGGCGCGCGCAATGCGCCTGGCCGCCGAGGCGGGTCGTCTCGCGTTCCGCGCCGGACGCATCCCGAAGAAGCTGTACGCGAAGGCGTCGAGCCCGATCGAGGGCGTCATTGGACGCCATGACTGATTCCCCGCGACCGTCCGTCGATTTCCGCTTCTATCTGGTCAGTGACCGCATGCGCTGCGCGCCGCGGTCGCTCGCGTCGGTCGTTCATGACGCGTGCGTCACCGGCGTGCGCGCCGTGCAACTGCGCGAGAAGGACCTCTCCGAATCCGACCTGGTGACATCGGCGACGCGACTGCTCGACGTGATGCATACGAGTGGCGCCCGACTGCTGGTCAACGTGTCACGCTTCGTAGACGAAGACACCGCCGCACTGCTCGCCGCCAGCCCCGGGGTCCACGGGTTTCACGTTCCCGACGATCACGCGTTGCTCGCTCGGATGCGCGCGGCGTTTCCCGACCTGTTGATCGGCGCCAGCGCCCACTCGACCGATGCCGTGCGTGCCGCCGCGGACGCCGGCGCCGACTTCGTGTGCTTCGGGCCCGTCTTCGCCACGCGATCGAAGAAGCAATTCGGCGCGCCGCAGGGACTCGCCGCGCTGACGGCCGCATGCAGCGCCACGAAGACGCCGGTATTCGCGATCGGGGGCGTCACGGCCGAAAACGCCCGCGCGTGCACGGACGCCGGCGCACACGGCGTGGCGGTCATCGGTGCGGTCATGGAAGCGACGAGCATTCGCCGGGCCGTGCGCGAATTCGAGGCCGCGCTGGGATCGCTGTGACGAAACGCGCGCGCATCGGCCGTCTGCACGTCATCACCGACGTCGTCGTGCAGGCGCGCTTCGATCACGTTCGTCTCGCCGAACTGGCATGCAAGGGCGGCGCCGATACCATTCAATTCCGCGACAAGACGCTGGCGGCGGACGCGTTCATCGACGTGGCCCGGCGCATCCGCCGGGTGTGTTCGCGGTACGACGCGACCTTCATCGTGAACGATCGCGTGGAGGAAGCGCGCGCGGCCGGCGCCGACGGCGTGCACGTGGGTAAGGGCGACGCCGCGATCGCCGATGCACGCACAATCCTGGGGAGTGCCGCGATCATCGGCACGTCCGCGGATTCGCCCGAATCCGCCCGCGTCGCCCAGCGCGACGGCGCCGATTACCTCGGCGTCGGACACGTATTCGCGACGGCATCGAAGTCCAAGCCGGGACCGCCGATCGGCCTCGAAACGCTCGCGGCCGTGTGTCGCGCGGTGACGGTTCCGGTGATCGCCATCGGCGGAATCACGATCGAGACCGCACCCGGCGTCGTGCGCGCCGGCGCGCACGGGATCGCGGTGATCGGCGCGGTCTGCGGCGCGGACGATCCGGAGGACGCGACGCGGTGCCTGGTCCACGCGATCGCGGCGTCGGCGTAGCCGGCTATTTCAACGAGAACAGCCCGACCGTGTTGCCCTCGGAGTCGCGGAACACCGCGAAGTAGCCCATGTCGGGCTCGATCGCGGTCTTCTCGACCATCACCCGGCCACCCGCACCGGGCACGCGCTCGAGTACGACCGACAGATCGTTGCCGCCGCTGAGATAGACGACGGTTCCGTCCGACGACGGCTTCTGCCACTCGCCCTTGACGATCGCGCCGCCGATTCCGCCCTTTTCGCGATCGTGCAGCAGGATCCCCATGCGGATGTTCGGCATGTCCATGACGGGCATCTCGTAGTCGAAGATTTTTTCATAGAAGGTTTTCGCGCGCTCGAAATCCTGCGTCGGAATCTCGAACCAGTTCACCGCATTCGTGACCATTTCCATGGACGTTCTCCTTGTTCGGGTGACGGCATACGAACGAATGGACTCCCGCCGCGAGGGCGCGCCGGAAGCTAGCACCGCGAGTTTGCCGCGTCAAGGCGGCGCGGAATGTCTAGAAGAACACGGCGAGCCAGACCGTGGCCGCGTCGGGGTCGGTCCAGTCGACGCGATGGCGAACGTGGGCGGGTATGGTGACGTGATCGCCGGGGCCGAGGTCGAGCGTTTCGTCGCCGGATTCGAAGCGCAACCGCGCACGCCCCGACACCACCATTACCCATTCCGTTTCGTCCTGGTCGTACCAGAAGTCCGGCGGCGATGCGTGGCCGTGGGAGACGATGCGTTCGACGCGAACCTTGCCGTCCTCGGCGAGTCGCTCGACCCGCTCCGCGGCGCCGGGAGTTTCCGGGAGGTTGGAGAAGAGATTGCCGGCGCGCATCGACGACACGGAATGATCAGCGCAGAAGATCCATGCGTTCGGCGAGTTCGCCGCCGAACATCGGCTGCAGCAACTGGCCCGCCCCCGCGACCACTTCGATGTACGCGTCGACGCCGAGCTTCTGGAGATGATGGTGGGCGGCTTCGCATTCGTTGAGAAAGAACGGATCGTTCTCCCCCACGATGAAACTTACGGTGACGCCCTTGAGCCTGGAGAGTTCGGCGTCGTCACTCGTGGCCGGGAAGCCCGGCACCACGGTGATGCTCTTGATTCGCTCCGGCATCGCCATGGCCACGGCGAAGGCCGGCGCCGCCGCGGGGCCGTAGGACACCAGGTGGAATTTCCCGCCCTCGACCTTGTACCGGCGCGCGAGTTCGTCGAGCAGCTGCGACGTCGCGCCAATGGGATCGGCGAGCACGAACGCCGGACTCTCGACCGCCATCCATCCGCGCTGTGACGTGTCCTCGCCCCAGAACAACCCGCCCCAGTTGCCGTCGATCTTCTTGCCCGCGCCCGGCGCGACCAGCACCGGATACGCCCTCGCCGGATCGTAGTTCACCGGCAGATCCACCGAGAACGGCAGATCGCTGCCGTCCTTGAGCTTGAGCGTAAAGAAATTGCGTTCCTGCGGAAGGACGAACCGCGGATCGTCGCGCAGCGACGCCAGGTCGGGGTCGGTCGACATCAGGGAGCGGTCCGCGAACCCGGCGCGCTTCGCGCCCAGCAACGCCATGAACGCGCTCTCCTTGTCGCCCTTAAGCGCGTAGGCACACGCGAGATTGTAGTAGGCGCTCGCACGCACCGAAGCGAACGTCGCCGCGCGATGGCCGGCTTCAATGGCATCGTCGAGATCACCGCTGGCGTGATAGGCGCGAGCGAGGACGAACCACGCGTGTCCGCTGTTCGGATTCTCGGCGACCGCGCGTTTGGCCACCGGGACGGCGTCCTTCGGACGGTTCGCGTCGAGCAGTTTTTCTGCTTCGATGACGGCCGGCATCGGCGCCGACGCACTGTCGGCTGTCGCGGCGGCCGGCGCCTTCGACGGCGGCGCGGGCGGCGTCTTCTTTTCGCTCTGCGCGAACGCGACCGCGCCGCTCCCCGCGACGAGCAGATACGCACCGCACAGCACGACACTCGCGGCGCGTGCGATCAACGCGCGCCTTCCGCGACCGGTTCTTCCACGGTAATCCGGGTGAGCGACGAATTGGCGATGAAGCATTCCTGGTGTGCCTTTGCATGCAGTTCCGCCAGCGTGTTCGCATCCGGCTGCTGCCCGGGCGCGAACCGCACCCGCGGACGCAGGATGGTTCGTGTGATGGCGAGTTTCTTGTTTTCGTTCGGCTCCAGATACCCGACGGCGTTGTCGTCGTAGGCCTCCACCACGATCCCACGCCGTGCGCACACGGCGAGGAACGTCAGCATGTGACAACTCGAAAGCGACGTGACGAACGCCTCCTCCGGATCGACGCACTCGAGGCTCCCCAGAAACTTCGGCGCCGCGGCGGCGTGCACCACGGTACCGTTCTTGAACGTCCAGGTGTGCTCGCGGTTGTAGACCTTGTACTCGAACGAATCGGTTTCCTTGATCCAGTGGACTCGTGCGTAATGCTCGGACATGGTGGTTCCTTTCTGGGCGGCCACGTTTGAAACATATCATCCGGACGGCCGGACCGTCGACGGTTGCGTGCGCCTCATCCCACCCAGCGGGTGTGCTGCAGGGCGCCGCGGATCGCGAGGAGTTCGCCGACGTTTTCGCGGGTGACCAGTCCCACCAGCCGGTCCTGCGCCATCACGGGAGCAGAATTGGAACTGGACATTCGCAGGCGCTGGAACGCCGCGACGAGATCCTCGGCAACGTCCATCCGCTCGAACTCGCGCCGCATGACGTCCGCGACGCGCGTGTCCGGTCCGCCCCGCGCCAGCGCCGCCAGCAGGTCCGCCTGCTCCAGCACCCCCACGATGCGCCCCTGGTCCACGACGGGAAAATCGCGCTGCGTGCCGGTCAGCGTCAATTCGATTGCCATTGCCAGCGTGTCGCCCGGCGCCAGCGTGCGAAAATCCGTGACCATCGCCTGTGCGACGGTGACGCCGGAGAGCGTCCGTTGGAACTGGACGATGCGCGACTCCTGGGCGGCCCCGATCCACACGAAGAACGCAACGAGGATCAGCAGCGGGTTGGGCGCGTACAGGCCGGGAATTCCAAACAGCCCGACGAGCGCGAACAAGAACGCCATCGTCTGCCCGACCGACGCCGCTACGTGGGTCGCGCGGGCGTACGCCATGCGCGTCGCCAGGAGAGCCCGCAGCACGCGACCGCCGTCCATCGGGAACGCGGGCAGCAGATTGAACGCGACCAGCATCAGGTTGGTGAAGATGAGCAGGCCGACGAACGACGCCGCGTCGACGGCGAACGAGGTCGAGATCGCCGCGTCTCCCAGCAGCTTCGCCACACCCAGCAGCACGCCCGCGATGACGACGTTGACGGCCGGGCCGGCGAGAGCCACCCACAGTTCCTGCCGGGGATCGTCCGGCATTTTCTCCAGCCGCGCCACGCCTCCGATGGGGAGCAGCGTGACGTCACGCGTGCGGATCCCGTACCGTCGGGCCGTCAACGCGTGACCGAACTCGTGCAGCACGACACAGACAAACACCGACAGGATATAGACGATGCCGGTCACGACCGCCGCGATCGAATGCGTCTGCTGCCAGCTCACCATCGCGACCCACGCGGGCAGCAGGAGAAACGACAGGTGAACGTTGACGGGAATCCCGAAGAACGTGCCGATGTGGAAGGACCATTTCATGGGGTACCTGTCGTCAAATATACACCCGCACGCACCCGCGCGCGAGAATCACTATGCTACACTGCGGTCGCGTGCGTCGCGGCAACGGCAACGGCAACGGCAACGGCAGGCGGGTGGCGGCCGGCGGACGGCGCACGCTGCGATCATGTCAAGCACAAGCGGGTGGCATCGAGACGGGCCCCGCCGGCGACCGACGGGACCCGCGACGCTGTAAGAAGCAAGACAACTCAATGAAACAGGCACTCACCATCGCAGGTTCCGATTCCAGCGGCGGCGCGGGAATCCAGGCCGACATCAAGACCTTCCAGGCGATGGGGGTGTTCGGCGCCTCCATCATCACCTCGATCACCGCGCAGAACACGCGCGAGGTGCGACGGGCGTTCGACCTCCCGGTCGATATCGTCCGCGCGCAGCTCGATGCCGTCTTCGACGACCTCCATATCGCCGCGGTCAAGACGGGCATGCTGTCGTCTACGGACATCATCGAAACCGTCGCCACCGTGCTCCGCGAACGCCGCATCGAGCGCCTGGTCGTTGACCCGGTGATGGTCTCGAAGAGCGGCTTTCGCCTCTTGCACGACGATGCCGTCGCCGCGTTCACGAATGCGCTGCTGCCGCTGGCGCTGGTCGTCACCCCCAACCTCGAGGAAGCCGCCATGCTTTCGGGAAAGACGATCGCGTCGGTCGACGACATGAAACGCGCCGCCGAGGCGATCCTCGCGCTCGGCCCGCGCGCGGTCGTGGTCAAGGGCGGACACGCGTCGTTCGCGCTCGCGACCGACGTGCTGCTGGCGCCCGACGGCATGGACGTCCTGCTTCCGGAAGGCGACGTTCGCGAGCGCAGCGTCCACGGAACCGGATGCACGTTTTCGGCGGCGATCGCCGCGCGACTCGCCCTCGGCGATCCGCTGCGCCCCGCCGTGCAGCGCGCCAAGCGCTACGTCACGCATGTGATCCGGAACGCGACCGCCGTCGGGCAGGGACACCCGCCGGGAAATCACTTCTATTTTCTGAAGCCGGACGCCTGGGACGAGTAACGCGCTACTCCAGCGACGCGCGCAGCGCGGCGCGCGCGAGCAGTCGCGTCGAATCCAGGATCGGAAGCGGGGAATTCTCTTCGGTGATGATCAGCGGAACCTCCGTGCATCCGAGGACGACGGCCTCGCAGCCACGCGCGTGCATCTCGTTGATCAGCCCGGTGAAGTACGCGCGCGATTCCGCGGTGAACTGCGCCGCCACGAGTTCGTCGAAGATGATGCGGTTGACGAGCTTCAAGTCCTTCTCGTCGGGGAGGACGATTTCGATCCCGACCTCGTTGAGCTTCTCGGTGTAAAACGTGGCCTCCATCGTGTATTCGGTTCCGATGAGGCCGACGCGCTTGTAGCCGCGACGGCCGGCCTCCTTCGCCACTTCCCCGGCGATGTGCAGCCACGGGAGCCGGGCCTGTTTGGCCACCTGGTCGAAAACGCGATGCACGGTGTTGTCGGGACAGATGACGAGTTCGGCGCCGGACTTCGCCAGCTTGGCCTCCGACGAAAGCATCAGCGCCGCGACACCGTCCCAGTTTCCCGCTTCGATGAGCCGCACGTAGTCGCTGAAGGGATGCGTGTGCATGCTGACCTCCGGGTGCGCGTGCTTCTTCCCCATCAACTCGGGGGCTTCCGTGCACACGGTGGTATAGCAGAGCGCCGCGCCCTCCGCGCTGCATGCGACGATACCGATGTGTTTGGCCAATCGAGGTCCTTATCGTTCCGGTGGACGACGGCGCGTCAGCGCGACGCGGCTTCGCCGCAGTACGCGGCGTGCACGCCGTCGAGGAAGAGCCACAGCGCCTTCGCCGCCGACTCCGCCGCTTCCAGAGCGCGGGTCTGGGCTTCGTCCGTCTTGCAATGCTCGGCGAGCAACTCGCGCTCGACGCGGCTGTGCTCGATGTCGGCTTCCTCGTGCACGGTAAAGAATTCCACCGCGCGCGGGTCGTCCAGCCCGTAGAACGCGGCCAGTCCCTCGCGCTTGGTCTTCGCGACCATCGGCACCTGCGACTCATACGCGTAGAGCGCCGCAAGGCCGTCGCGGAAATTCTCGCTCCGCGTCAGGCGCACCATCTCTCCGACCGACGCGCGCGTCTTCGGGAGCAGACTGGCGTCGCGCACGGCGTCACGATCCACGCCCAGCCCGTCGGCGAAGCGCATCCACAACTCGGGATGATTTCCGTCGCCCTGGTCTTCGTCGATGAGATTCTCGAGCAGGAGCTGACGCACCTGGATGTCGTCGCACGCGGCATGCGCAGCGCTGACGTAGCGCGGGAAATAGCGCACGTGCGCGTAGTACTGTTTCACGTATTCGCGCAGCGTTTCCAGCGACAGGCCGCCTTCATTCCACGTCTTGTAGAACGGGTGCTCAAGCATTGCGTGGCGGCCGATGGTTTCGTCGAGCTTGTCGATGAAGGCGGTGGCGTCGAGGGCCATGAAAACCTCCGAGTAACTGGTTGGGTCGGAATAGGTGCCCGCCGGATGGCGGTCATGATTGTGGGTACTCTACCCGCGAGCCGCCGCCATTTCAAATGATAAGTTGTGGCCTTGAGAATGTCCCTGCGGAGGATGGAGATCGGCGGAGCGAAGGGGCCGGCCGCCCGCGGGCGCCGGATCAATAGGCATACGTCAGGCAGTGCCGGCGATTGACGGCGAGCGGTACCGTTTCCACCTTTCGATCGTAATAGAGTGCCCATCGCCGCGGTAGCGAGAGTCTCGTTCGAAACAGTCGCCGCGACAGCACGTCGCGCGTTCGCAGCAATCTCCCCGAGAGACCGGCGAGCATCGCCGAACTCACGGGCGCGCCCTTTTCCCATCGTCGCTTGATGTAGTTGCGCCACACCTGGAAGATCGCAAGCTTCTCGGCGGAGGCCTGCCGCCGCTTCGCCCACGCGATCGTCTCCCGCTTGTGCGCCGATGTCGAGTGACGGATCATCAGGTCGAGCAGATTCACCTCCCACAGGGGATTCTTCCGGTCGCGGCGATCTTTCGACGACGTGATCTGGTGCGAGACAGACAGCCCCCGCATCGAGCGTGGATACGCGCGGTGGTCGTCGCTGCGAATGACGGCGACCTTCCCTCCCACCACGGTCTCCACCAGTTCCCGCACCCCGACTTCGACGGCATTCGCATCGGCCCGGCCATGCGTCGCTTCGAGTTGTGCCCGACGCCGCTTCTGATGCGCCGTCATGCGCCCCTTGCGCCGTAACGGACTATCGGTGTGGAAGAGAAAGTACCCCGTCTGCGTGCCCACCGCGACGTTGTGGTGGAACGGATAATACTGACTCCATTCGAAACTCTCGAACCCGTCGATGGCGACGGGCCCCACGGTCGTGAACTTCTTCAACTCCCGCGCCTGGTACAGAAGACAGTGCCGACCCAGCCTTGCGATCTGATGGGCAACGGTCGAATGGGAACATCGCAGCGCCCGGGCGATCTGCCGATTCGCCATGCAACCAACCGTCATCGCGAAGATCGACGGAATCAGCAAGGGTCTCTTTTGCCAGTACGTCGTCGAGAAGGTCTGGGTACTGAAATGTCGACCACAGTGACAACACGTAAACCGCTGGATACGCTGAGGACAGGTGTCGCGCAGGTAGAAGCCCTTATGCTTCCAACGCCAGGACCCGGAAGATCCCTTGTGATACCGACAGTTGGGGTTGGGACAGTGGGGAGGATGCCATCCCGGGCGACGGCGTTCCATACGCCCCACTCTGCACTCCCTGTGCCAGGAACATTTTCTCGTCCACAACCTAGTTGACATATCCGAGCGCCCGCAGGCGGTCGAGGGATTCCTGGTCGGTGCTCTCGAACATCAACTTGTCGCGCGAGGTCCCCATCGCCTCGAAGGACCTCGTCAGCGCGCCCAGCAGGCGTTTCTGAACGTCGGGTTGCGTGCCGGCCAGATCGGCCGATTCGGCCGGGTCCCGGGCGACGTCGTACAACTCGACGCTCTTGCCCTCGTTCTCGATCAGCTTGTAGACGGGCGTTCGCAGCGAACGCAGGCGGTAGTCGATCGCCTTCCAGTCATAGCCCGGATAACGCTGCTGCAGCAGTTGGATGCCGGTCACCGGCCTCTCGTTTCCCGCGACAACGAACGCTCGCGGCTTGCGGTCCGGGTTGGCGAGGCTCGTCGTTTTGACGTGGAGGTAGTCGACGCCCTTGTCGGCGTCGCACAGATCGATGACCGTGGGCGCGATATCGATGATACTGGTCAGGTCGTCGACGCGCTTGCCGGCCGCGAACGCGCGCGGGTAGCGGATCACCAGCGGAATGTGCGTGGTGGCATCGTAAAGGGTCATCATGTGGTCGATGCGATCCTTTTCGCCGAGGTTCTCGCCGTGGTCGGCCGTCACGATCACGATCGTGTTGTCCAGCGCCCCGCTCTTGCGCAGCGCCTCCACCAGCCGGCCCACCTGGACGTCCGCGAAAGCGACCTCACCATCGTAGAGATCGTTCATGATGCGGTAGTCCTCGTCGTCCAGCGGAAGGCCGCCCGTCAGATGTTCCCAACACGACGTGATCTTCATGTCGCGCTGCACGCGCTCGGGGTCGCTGGTGTCGCGCAGGAAGCGGTTCATGTACTCGCCGGGCGGGTCGTACGGCAGGTGCACGCCGTTGAGATTGAGAAACAGGAAGAACGGCTGCTTCTGCTTCGAGGTTCGGTCGATCCACGGGACGACGCGGTCGACGGTCATCGATTCGAGGGTCTGATCCATCGACGTGCGCGGAGACTGATTCTCCGCGCGCCACATCTCGTAGTACTCGGAGAAACCCTGCCCGAAGCCGCGCTCCTTCGACACCCAGCTGTTGCAGACGAACGCCGCCGTGTGGTACCCGGCGGCGGACAGCACCTCGGCCAGCGTGGTGTTGTCGTCCGGCAGGTGCAACGTTTCCGACGTCGCGCCGGCCTGCAGCGGGTGGATACCGGTGAACAGCGACGCGTGCGCGGGCAGCGTCCAGAAACACGTGGAGAAGGTCTTGGCGTACAG
This sequence comes from Candidatus Latescibacterota bacterium, assembly GCA_963761125.1. GTDB lineage: Bacteria > Krumholzibacteriota > Krumholzibacteriia > WVZY01 > JAKEHA01 > JAKEHA01. Next base: position 347,461 of record CAVXFV010000004.1, on the reverse strand, counting down.
CGTGCCCTGGGTCGCGAGCGCGTCGATATGCGGCGTCGTGTCCCGCGCGTAGCCCATGCACGAGAGCCGGTCGCCGCGAAGCGTGTCGAGAACGATCAAAAGCACGTTGGGACGCGGTGTGCGCGAACACGACGACCCCAGGAGCGCCGGCGCCAGCACGGCGGCTGCGAGGAACAACAACCGGGAGAATCGATTCATGGTGACGGGTCCCGGCGGGGCGACGAATTCCGGGCCTACCCCACTCTACCCACCCCGGCCGCGCATTTCAAACAGAATCATCGGGTTAACAGCTTCGGCCGCCGGCCGGCTGGCCCGCCTCTTGCTGGCGACAGGGGTGGTCCCCCTCACCGATTGGATGGTATCGTGACGCCCGTGCAGTTCCAGGAAACGGTTCCCGCGCAGTTTCTCGCGTCCGTCGAAGCGTTCGCCAAGGCGGACGCATTCCGGTACAAGCAGGACGGCCACTGGGTCGACGTCTCCCACCGGGAGGTGTACGAGTCCGTCCGTTCGTGCGTGGCCGCGCTGCGTACGCTGCGTCTCGCGCGCGGTGACCGCGCGGCAATTCTCTCGGAGAATCGGATCGAGTGGGCCGTCGTCGATCTCGCCATTCTTTCGATCGGCGCGGTCGATGTTCCCATCTACCCGACGCTGACACCCGCGCAGATCGAGTACATGCTGCGCGACGCCGAGGCGCGCGTCATCTTCGTCTCCTCGCGCGAGCAGGCGAAGAAGATCTGCGAGCTACGGGGTCGGCTGCCGATGCTCGAGCACGTGGTCGCATTCGATGCCGACGCCGGTGGCGACGACGTGATCACGTTCCAGGAATTTCTCGCGCGTGCGACCGACGAAATCGACGACACCGCCTACCGCGCGCTGATCGCCGAAATCCACCCGCGCGACTGGGCCAGCATCATCTATACGTCCGGCACGACCGGAGAGCCGAAGGGCGCGATCCTCTCTCACGGCAATTTCATGGCCAACGCGCGCCAGTGTCTCGCCGTGTTCGAGCTGAGCCCGGCGGACACGTGCCTGTCGTTTCTTCCGCTGAGCCACGTCTTCGAACGATCGGCGGGGTTCTACATGATGATGACGGCGGGTGTCACCATCGCGTATGCGGAATCGATCGAACGCGTTCCCGAGAATCTCCGCGAGGTGCAGCCGACAGTCGTGTGCAGTGTCCCGCGCGTGTACGAGAAAATGTACGCGCGCATCTTCGACACCGTCGCTCGATCCAACCCTCTGCGCCGGCGCATTTTCCACTGGTCGGTGCGCGCGGGTCGCAAGTATGTGGAAGACCTCGCGGCGGGCTCGGCCGGCGTCGGGTCGGTGCTGGGTCACCGCGTCGCGTCCGCGCTGGCATTTCGCACGCTGCGCGCGCGCGTCGGCGGACGGCTTCGTTTCTTCATCTCCGGCGGGGCGCCGCTCTCGCGCGAAATCGCCGAGTTCTTCTGGGCGGCCGGTATTCCCATTCTCGAGGGTTACGGGCTGACGGAGACGTCACCGGTGATCGCGGTCAACACGCTTGAACACTGGCGCCTCGGCAGCGTCGGACAGCCGCTTCCCGATGTGGAGGTTCGCATTGCCGACGACGGGGAGATTCCTCGCACGCGGCGACAACGTGATGCAGGGCTACTTCCGCAAACCCGATCAGACCGACGAAGCCCTGGCCGGCGGCTGGTTCCACACCGGCGACATCGGACATATCGATGAAGACGGTTTCCTGTATATCACGGATCGCAAGAAAGACCTGATCGCGACCGCCGGCGGAAAGAAGATCGCTCCTCAGCCGATCGAAGGTCGCCTGAAACAGAGCAAGTTCATCTCCGAGGCCGTGCTGGTGGGAAACCGCCGCCCGTACATCTCATTGCTCATCGTTCCCAACTTCGAACGCCTTGAGACGTGGGCGCGCGAAGCCGGAATTTCATTCGCGAGTCCATCCGAACTCGTCGACCTGCCCCGTGTGCGCGAGCTCTACCAGCACGTCGTCGACCAGGCGAACCACGACCTCGCGCACTTCGAGACGATCAAGAACTTCATCGTGCTGGACCGCGAACTGACGGTGGCGGGAGGACATCTGACGCCGACGCTGAAGGTCCGGCGCAAGATCGTCGAAGAGGACTTCCAGAAACAGATCGACGCAATGTACAGCGCGTCCCGCGGCTAGAAGCGCCAGCTCACGCTGGTGTAGACCTGGTCGTACGCGTTATCGCCCTGCCCGTTGCGTTCCCCGGACATGTTCAGGTACCAGTTCTGACCGATTCCGAAGTCGGCGTCGAGACCGAACCACGAGGTACTGACGTCCGGCGTCAACGGCGTCTTGCCGACGTCGTTGCGCACGCCACCGTAGAGCTCGAACATCCAGCGCGGTCCGACCGGGACATTCCCCGCCACCGTGTGCATCCAGCCGTCGGACGAATTGTTGGCGTAGCGCGTGGACCGTAGCCGGAAGCCGAGATGCAGCGGCGAGACCCGGTCCGCCGACCCCGTCATCGTGTATGACGTGGCGTCTCCCGCGCCTCCGCCGTTGCTCAGGCGTGCGCTCATACCCAGGCGGAACTGGGGAGTGAGTCGCAGGCCGGCGCCGCCCCACACGCCCTGCCGGTAGCTGTCGTCGAACAGGGTCTCCGGACTCACGAAATCGCGATACAACCGTGGATCCCGACGGTTGTCGTAACCGGCGTCGAGGTCGACCTTCGGAGTCACCCGGTAGCGCGCCGTCGCAAACGTACTGGTGAGCGCCGCGGCGGCGTTTTCCTGCTCGCGTCTCCATCCCCGGAACACGTCGATCTCCTGCTGCGCCATCAGCGAGAAACGCGCGGAATTCATGCGCCCGACGAGTGCGATGTACTCGCGGTTGATCTTCTCGAGTTCATACGACCCGATGGCAGCCACCACGCCTTCCCAGCGCGTCCTGGCCTGCGGCTGCGAACGCAACCGGGCGAACACGCCGTATTCCTTGATGTCGGTCGAGAACCCGTAGTCGACCGGCCCCGGTTGCGTGCCCGCGAACATCCCCACGCCCCAGCGCGAGACGTCGTACTCGATCTGCGCGCCATCGAAGGTGCTGACGCTCGTGAGCGACGACGAGAACTGTCGTCCAAGCGTCACGCGCAGATGATCCTTCGGCGAACGCAACGTCGTGTTCAACCGGTACACGCGCGCCTGCCCGTCGTCGAACTGGCGGCCGTCGGCGACGGTCTGGAACGTGTGCCGCGCGCGCACGTCGATCTGGAGATCGAAGGGCGACTTGCCCACCCGGTTGCCGTCGACCCGAATGTCGGCGGAGGGCTGCGCGATATCGCCGCCGAACCCGCTCTGGTCGATCACGCCGAGGTAACGCACGCCGACGCGGCCGCGAAGCCCGTTGCGCCGCGCCCACGACACCGCGCGCGGCGGCGCCGGCTCCATCGCCGGAACGGCCGCGGCGGTTCGGGTCCGGTCCGACTGCGTCCGCGTCGAATCGACGGGCGCGGCCACCTTCACGGGCGTGAAGGTGATCGCGTCTCCGACGAGAAGCGGTGGCGCCCCCGAACCGATGACGCAGGCCGCGCGGTGCGACGATACGTCGGTGACCAGGAGCGTCGCGACCACCTGTCCGTTGCGGACCACTTTGATGATCCCCTCGACCACGACGCCGTCGTCGCGGCCCGCGTCGATGTACGCGGTCGTGGCCGTCAGATACGTGACGCGATGGGTAGCGGCGCCGGCGTCCGCAAACGCGAACCCCGCCAGCACCACCAGCGCAAGCAATGATCGCACGCGACGGATCATCTAGCCCGCATTTCCCCTCGGGTGACACGAGTAGCACGCATTGGACTCGTATGAGTAGCCGTTCTTGCCCCTGTGCTTGCTGTCCGTCCCCGCCTTGTCGTCGTGCGGGTGGCAACCCAGACAACTGAACACCTGGTAGTTCGCCGCATTGGTGTGACAATCGTCGCACGAATTCCACCGACCCTTGTGCTTGCCCGAGTAGATCGGGAAGAAGGTGTCGTGGTTGAACGTCGCGCCCTGCCATGTCGACGTCGAATGGCACTGCTCGCAGTTGGTCGGGAAGCCGGCCGCGGCGTGCGCCGGATCGTTCGTGCCGTCGTAGTCGCTCTGGTGACACGACACGCAGGCGGTCGAAAGTCCCGCGTAGACGCCCCCGCCGTGGCACTGGTCGCAGGCCACGGACGCATGCGCTCCCGTCAGCGGGAAGTTCGTCGTCGAATGGTTGAACGTCGCCCCCGACCAGGTCGTGGTCGTGTGACACTGCTCGCAATTGGTCGGGAAATGCGACGCCGCGTGGTTCGGATCGGTGGTGCCGTCGTAGTCGCTCTGGTGACACGACACACACGCGGTCGAGAGGCCGATGTACTTGTTATTGACATGGCACTGATCGCACGCGACCGCGCGGTGCGACCCGGTCAGCGGGAAGTTCGTCGTCGAGTGGTCGAACAACGCGCCCGACCAGCCCTGCGTCGAGTGGCACTGCTCGCAGGTCGTCGGGAATCCGGCCGACGCGTGCGGCGGGTTGTTGGTTCCGTTGTAGTCGCTCTGGTGACACGACACGCACGCGGTGGAGATGGTGTACTGGCCGCCGGCGTGGCACTGGTCGCAGGTGACCGTCTTGTGCATACCCGTCAGCGGGAAGTTGGTCGCATTGTGATCGAAGGTCGCGCCCGTCCATGCCTTCGTCGTGTGGCACTGTTCGCAGGTCGTCGGGAAGCCGGCCGACACGTGCGCCGGGTCGGTGGTTCCGTTGAAGTCGCTCTGGTGGCACGAGATGCACGCGGTCGACATACCAATGTACTTGCCGCCGACATGGCACTGGTCGCAGGCGACCGCCTTGTGCGCGCCCGTCAGCGGGAACTGCGTCGTCGAATGGTCGAACAGCGCGCCCGCCCATCCCTTGGTCGAGTGGCACTGCTCGCAATTGGTCGGGAAACCGGCCGACGCGTGCGCCGGGCTGCTGGTTCCGTCGTAGTCGCTCTGGTGACACGAGACGCATGCGGTCGACAGCCCGGTGAACACGTTGCCGACATGGCACTGATCGCAGTGGATGGCCGCGTGCATGCCCGTCAGCGGGAAGTTGGTCTGGCTGTGGTCGAACTTGACCCGCGCCCAGGCCTGGTCGTTGTGGCACGAGGCGCAGTCCTGGCTGAAACCGGCCGACGCGTGGTTGGGCTGCGTGGTCGCGTTGTACTGCTCGAGGTGGCACGACACGCACTCGGTCGGCGTGTTGACGAAACTCATCTTATCCGGCGACGAGAGCTTGTGGCACATCTCGCAGTCGAGCGTCTGGTGCGCGCCGCCCAGGGGGAAGCGCGTCAGACGGTGCATGCGAACCTGGTCGTTCCGGTCGACGAAGCTCTTGGTACCGTGACAGCGGGCGCAGTCGTCACCCATCTCGCCGTTATGAACGTCGGAGTGGCAGTCCACGCACGACGTGGGCGCCATTTCGAAGTCCAGGCTTGTGTGGCACTGCGTGCACTTCACGGACGAATGCGCGCCCGTCAGCGGAATGCCGTACTTCTCGTGGTCGAATTTCTTGCTGATCTTCGCCGGCTTCCACGCATTCGCGCTGTGGCACAGCGAGCAGTCCTCTTTGAACTTTCCATGCGGGTTGTCCACCTTGGGACGCGCGTTGGACGCCCGGGCGTCCGTGCACGGGATCGTTCCCACCAGCGCCCACGCGAGGGCGACGGTGACAACCGGAAGCAGTTTATGGGTAGTATGTCGACGCATGATCGGTCACCTCATCGGTAGCACGGTCAATTGCGCTTCTGGAGAATGTCTCCGTCGGCATGGCAGCTCTCGCAGCGCGACGAGATCGGCCTGTATAATGTCATCTTCTTACCTTCAGATGTCGTGACGGTCGGGTGGCACTTGTCGCACGCGACGCGGGCGTGAGCACCTTCCAGCGAGAACGACTTGACCTTGTTGTGGTCGAAGCGGCTGGCGGGCTTGAAGCTCTCCACGTCGTGACAGGCGTCGCACGCCCCCTTGTTCTTGCCCGAATCGAACTGCGTCCCGTGCGGCGTCTGGTGACAGTCGCGGCACGTGCTCTTGTCGATCTTCATGAGCAGCACGAGGTCAGTGCTCGTCTTCGCCGTCGTTGTCCTGGCGGCGGCGGCCGGCAGCGAGCCGAGTTCCTTGTGACACGCGGCGCACGGCGTCGCACGATGCGCGCCTTCCAGTTTGAAGCGCGCCGTCTGGTGCTGCGCGGCGTCGAAGGTGGACGGCCGGAAATGCTCCATGGTGTGACACGCCAGGCAGTCCTTCGAACGCGCCCGTTCTCCGCCCGGAGCGAAACGCCCCTGGTGCGGATCCCGGTGACAGTTCGCGCAGCGCTCGTGTGTCGGGTGGAACCACACCTTCGCGGTCCCGAGCGTCGCCGCCACTGCATCGGGCTTGCCCGGCGGGGTGAGGCCGTGGCAGTCCATGCACTTCACCGACGCGTGCGTTCCCTCGAGCGGGAATTTCGACGTCATGTGCTGTTCGATCGTATACGTGCTCGACTTGAATCCGTCGACGGTGTGACACGACTGACAGTCGGTCGCCTTGCCGGCGAGCATCGCCTGGCCCGCGTGCGGGTCCTTGTGGCAGCCGTCGCACGTGGCGAACGGCGGCTTCTTGCCCCACGCGGTCTTTTCGTCGTGGCACTTCTCGCACTGAAGCGCCGCGTGCTTGCCGCGCAGCGGGTAGCGCGTTTTGTCGTGGTCGAAGCGCCCCTTCTGGATGATCTTGAAGCCCGCGGTCGTATGACAGCTGCTGCACTGCGCACCGAACGCGCCCTTGTGGACGTCGGCGTGACACGCGACGCATTCGTCGTGCGGGAGCGGCTTGTACAATGGAATGACCGCTCCTTTCTCGTCGTGCGCAAGTTTGAGCCCTTCGGCTTCGTGACACTTGGCGCACACGACTTTCGCGTGCAGGCCCGTCAGCGGATACGCCGTCTTCGAATGATCGAACCCCGGAACCGGGCGCCAGCCCTCCTCGGAATGACACGACGCGCAGTTGTCGCCGAGGGCACCGCGGTGGATGTCCTCGTGGCACGACTTGCAGTTCGAATCGAGACCCACCCACACCACCTCGCGGTTCTTCTTCTTGACCAGGCCCGCCATCTCCGGGCTCAAATGCGCCTCGGTGTGGCACTTCTTGCACTCGAGCGTCGCGTGCTTCCCCTTGAGCTTCCAGCCCGTGCGCGTGTGGTCGAACTTCTCGGGCGACTTGTCGGGCCACGCGACCAGATTGAAGTCGCGCCCGCCGTGGTCGGGGTGGCAATGGGCGCAGTCCTTCGCGGCTTCACGACCGTGGAAACCCCGGCGGCCGTCGACCAGCGCCTTGATCTCCCCGTGACATGCCATGCACCTGCGGTCCATTTCGCCCTCGCCCTTTCCGTGACACTTCGCACACCCCAGTGTGCCGTCGAGATCGGCGTGCGCCTTCGACAGCGGTCCCGGAGAAACCTGGGCACGCGCCACCGAGGCCGAACCGATCAAAAGCAGGATCGCCACGAGTACCCCGCGCGACAGGCGTGCCTGCGCGCGCCACACGGCACCCGTGTTACGCAATGACCGCCTCCTCCTCCGTGGGCAGCGGGACATCCTTCTTGACGATGCGGATGCCGATCTGCTCGAGGAATTTGAACGGCGGATCTCCGCCGATGCGTACAACGACCACGTCGTTTGCGATCACCTCTTCGCGACCCTCGACGTCGATGACGACGTCCCGGTCGCGGACTTCGCACACCTGGCTCTTCAGGAGCAACCGGATCCTGCCGGCTTTGACGGCCTCGTCCAGCTTGGTGCGATTCCGGTCTTTGACGCGCGAGAACGCGTCGTTGCGGTAACTCAGCGTGACCTCGGTTCCCTGGTACTGGGAGAGGCCGACGGCGGATTCTACGGCACTGTCGCCGCCACCCACGACCAGCATTTTCTGTCCGGCAAACGATTCCATGTCGACGACGTCGTAAATCACCTTGCCCGCATCTTCGCCCGGAACGTCCAGACGGCGCGGGCTCCCGCGGCGTCCCATGGCCAGCACGACGCGACGCGTACGGAATTCCCGATCCGGCGTTTCCACCACGAGCGCGCCGTCGCGGCGCGACACGTTGGTCACCGGATGATTGGTGAGCACCTCGAGTCCGGTCTTCTCGATGATCTCTTCCCACGCCTTGAGCAATGTTTCCTTGGACGCGTCCGATACCCACAGGTTTCCGTAGAGCGGGACGCGCACCGGCTCGGCGAGCAGGAATTTCGCACGCGGGTACTTGCGAATCGTGTCGGCCAGTGCGCCGCGTTCGAGCACGACGTGTTTGAGGTCGCGCGACTTGGCCATCAGGCCCGCCGCCAGTCCCGCCGGTCCGCTGCCCACGACGACGACGTCCAGCACATCGTCGGATCCGTCGCCCGTCGCGCGGCGCAACGCCAGGTCGTCGGCGATGTGTTCCACCGCGACCGTCGCTTCGTTGATCGCGTTCTTGATCAATCCGCGGCCTCCCAGTTCTCCCACGACGTAGACACCGCGAACGTTGCTTTCGAAGTCGGTGTCGATTTCGGGCACTTCGACGCGGCGCGCCGAGCCGCCCGTCGCCAGCACGATGCCGCTGACCGGGCAGGCGGTCACGCACGTCCCGTGTCCCTTGCACAGCGAGGTGTTGACCGTGGCCAGTTTGCCGACCATGCGAAGCGCACCCGGCTCCGGGCACACCGGCACGCAGGCGCCACAGCCGACACACAGGTCCGCCAACACGACGGCGTGCGGAGTTCCCTGCTCTTGCGAGGATTCGTCTTCGTCGGTGACCGCCTTCGCTGAGACGACTTCGTAGAGTTGCATGGGAACGTTGCAGCGCGGACAGCGCGCGGCGCCGCCGGGCACGTTCGCCTTGCACCGCGGGCAGGTCTTGCCCTTGTTGTCGCCCGCGCGCTTGCGCATGTGCCGGACAACGAAGAAGCCGGTGAGAATCACGAATGCGAGGGTCGTCCACATACGCTGTGGTCTCCTCTAGAACCAGGTGCTCCCGACGGCGATCACGACGACGACGTGAATCGTCACCGCAATGAACGCCGTGATCGCAAACGGGCGATGCGCCGCGTGCCAGTACCGGAAGATCCCCTGGGTAACGTCGAGCAGGCGCGCCTGCTGGCTCAGCGACATCTCGCGCCGGGCCAGCGTGGAGACCTGGCGCAGGCCCGCTTCGTTCGTCGCGCCGCTGACGCGCAGCTGGTGGCGCAGGCGACGCACGGCCCGATGGCGCGCCATGTCGTCGTGCACCATCTGCGCGAACGCGGCCATGATGCCCTTGCGAATGGGCGACACGTCGACCTTGAGAATCTCCTGCACGTCCGGCAGCGGGAGCCCGGTCGCTTCGGCGATTTCGCCGAGCAACGCGCGCTGGTGCGCCGCGACCTCGCCGAGGCCGAGTTCGATCCCGGTGCGTCCGCGTGGGATGCGCACGTAGAGGTAGCGCCCCACGACGCCGCTGGCGCACACGATCAGCATCGCGAGATACCCGAGGCCGATCACGCCGCCCATCTGGAAGCCCGCGTGGATGGCGCCGGTCAGCGGCAGAATCAGGCCGACGGCGATGTGGATGTCGAGCCACTTGGGCACGGGGCCCAGGTACTCCGCCTTGCGGAACTTCTTGCGCAGCGGAAACAGCCACATGAACAGAAATCCGGCGAAGGTCAGGAGGCCGGTCGACTGGCCGACGTAGCCGGACGACTTGAACCAGGCGTGCAGGGGGCTCCGGAGCCGTTCGGCGGGCGAAAGCAGGTAGTACGGCGCCCCGATCGCCGCGATCACGGCGAAGATCGCGAGCGGAACGAGCACCCATCGACCCGGCCCGGCGCCACTTTTGGTGGCCGCGGATCGGGTAGTCGAGGCGGTAGTCTTATGGACAGGCATGGCCATGGTGGCTATCGCGCGCCTTTCTATGGAATTCGGAGAAATCCCAGCGAATACTGGGACGGGGCGCAGCACCGGAGCTAACGCAACTCCCGTGCCGTCGGCGAGTTAGACGACGCGAAGGGACGACCAGACCCGATAGAGCGGTCCGGGGAACGGCAAAGAATCGAAATCGTAGGCAGGTCCGTCGCAAGATTCGCATGTCGGCGAAACGCCAATCCGGGGCGGCGGTATGCGGATAATCCATGCACGCGCCATCGATTGCAAGAAAAACTATCCCGTTTTTGCCGGGGGGGATAGCCTATTGGATCGTCAGCCCGGCCGTGCATCGCGCGCCGCGCGACTCGAAAAGGGGAATTATGAAGATCGACACCCGGGAATTTCGCGTGGGAAAAGGCGACTCCGTCCGGCTCAAAGACTGGCCGACACGCATCGCGCCCTACTACACATCCAAAGACGACTACGCGAAGGCGCTCGCCCATCACATCAAGAAGATGAGCGCGCTGCAGGACCTGTTGTACGCGCACAACCGCTATGCGCTGCTGCTGATCTTCCAGGCGATGGACGCGGCGGGCAAGGACGGCGCGATCAAGCACGTCATGTCCGGCGTCAATCCGCAGGGCTGCCAGGTGTTCAGTTTCAAACACCCGAGCGCGCAGGAACTCGAGCACGACTTTCTCTGGCGCACGACTCGATGCCTCCCCGAGCGCGGTCGCATCGGCATCTTCAACCGTTCCTACTACGAGGAAGTGCTCATCGCCCGGGTGCACCCGGAAATTCTTCGGGGACAAGGCCTTCCGGAGGAAGACCTGCACGATCCCGAGCTGTGGCCACACCGGTTTCGCTCGATCACCGGCCTCGAGGCGCACCTCCATCGCAACGGGACGCGCATCGTGAAATTTTTTCTCCACCTGTCGAAGGAGGAACAACGGCTGCGCTTTCTCGCGCGCATCGACGACCCCAAGAAGAACTGGAAGTTCAGCACCTACGACGTCGAGGAACGCGAGCGATGGTCGGATTACCAGCGCGCCTACGAGGCGTGTCTCGGCGCGACGTCGACGACGACCGCGCCGTGGTACATCGTTCCCGCCGACGACAAGGAGAACGCGCGATTGATCGTCTCGCAGGTGATTCTCGACACGCTCGGCCGGCTGAAGATGCGCTACCCGGTCACCAACCGCAAAAAGGATCTGCTCGCCTACCGCAAGCGCCTCGCGACGTGAGCCGCGCGACATCGACCGAATGAACGCCATCCCCGTCGCACACGCCGCCGACTCCGTCGCCGTCCTGGTGATCTTCGTCCTCACCTACGCCGGCATCGCCATCGGCCATGTCCCCGGGCTCAAACTGGATCGCACCGGGATCGCGCTGTTGGGCGCGATCGCCGTCATGGCGTTCTCGGGCCTCTCCACCGCGACGGTCGTCGGGTTCATCAACGGGCCCACGGTGCTTCTATTGTTCGGGTTTTTCGTTCTGTCGGCGCAGCTGCGCCTGTCCGGTCTGTTCGACCGGATCGCCACCACCATATCCGCGCGCGCCGACAACCCCGGTCGCTTCCTGTTGACCCTGATGCTGGTGACGGCCGGGCTGTCGGCGGTCATGAATCACGACATCGTCTGTTTCGTCTTCGCGCCGGTCGTGGGCAGCGCACTGCTGCAGCGGCGGATCAACCCCGTGCCGTTCCTGATCGCGATCGCGATCGCGAGCAACATCGGGGCGGCCGCCACCGTGGTGGGCAATCCGCAGAACATGATGATCGCGCAGGTCGCCCACCTCGACTTCGCGCGCTACGCACTGTGGTCGATCGCGCCGGTGGTGTTCGCGCTGGGCTGCGCCTACGCGCTCATCCGGGTGCTTTCCCGGAACGAGTTCGCGTTCTCCGGACCGGCGCCGGTCGATACCGCCCGTCCCGTGGTCCCCTTCGACCGCCCGCACGCCATCAAGGGGCTGGTCATTCTGGGGTTGGTGATCGCGTTCTTCTTTACGTCGGTCCCGCGCGAACTGGTGGCGCTGACCGCGGCGGGGATTCACCTCGCCAGTCCGAAGTTCAAGACATCGGAGTTGCTGGGACTGGTCGACTGGCCGATCCTGGTGCTGTTCATGGCGTTGTTCGTGGTCACCGGAGCGCTGGAGGCGACCGGCTTCGGGGGCGAGACTGCGCACTGGCTCACACCGGGAACGCCCGCACTGCGATCGCCGTACGTGCTGGCCGTGGTTACCGCGGTCCTGTCGAACCTGATCAACAACTCGGCGGCGGCACTCTTGCTGGTCAAGATGGTCAACGTCGCGAATCCCGTCACCGCGTACGTGCTCGCGTTGTCCAACAGCTTCGGCGGGAGCCTCATCATCGTGGGCAGCGTCTCGAACATCATTGTCGTGCAGCAGGCGCGCGAGCTGGGCGTCGACATTTCCTTCCGCGATTTCGCGCGCATCGGCGTTCCGGTGACGCTGGCCGCGATGGCGGGCCTGCTGATCTGGGTCGCGCTGGTGACCTGACCGCGCGCCGCGTCAGACGCTACGCAGGCGAGTCTGCGGACGCCGAATGTCGAGCTTCAGCGTCACGATTTCGAAAGCGCCGACGTCCATGCGTACGCGATTGCCCTGAATGTCGAGCGGCAACGCCCCGTCGACGTCGCGCTCCAGCAGATCGACGACGCGAACGCGTTCGACTTCCGGTGGCAGCGTGAGTTCCGCCCGGCAGGCCTCTCCCCGTTTCGAAGAAACGCAAAATCAGCGCCTCGTCGCGTTCGGCCTTCTTCAACGCCGACGCGACCAGGTTCGCGGGCTCGAGCGTGAAGGTGGTGTGCACCCGTTCGTCGGGGACGCGGTCGAGCGGAAACCCGACCAGCCCCTCGCCGAAACTGAAGGCCTCGCGCGGGATGCGGGCCTCGCGCCACGTGCCGGCATACGGGTATACCGAATACTGGTACGAATGCTGGCCGAGTTCGAGGGCCCCGGGCGTCGGAATCAGCGGACCGCTCACGCCGTCGGCGGAGAGCACCGACACGCTGCGCAACAGCGTGCAGAAAATGTCGCCGCCCTTCACTTCGTTGATGGGGACGCCCTTGGTCAGAAACGCGAGTCCGCGCTCGCCCTCCTCGGCGACGATCCACGTCAGCGACGGCATCTTGACGCCTTCTTCGAGTGTGCGCGCGTACGGCAGTTCCACCGCGCCGAACTGCGTCTCGCGCGTGTACGACGGGGCGGCCATGCCGGTATCGAACCGCAGTCGCACACGGACGTGCGGTTGCTGCAGATTGAGCTCCGTGAAGAAATCGATCCGCGGAATGTCGTTGTACACGATGACGCGCTTGGTGACGTCGAGCGTCTTCTGCCGGTACAGCAGCGGCTCGTACTTGTCGGTGAGGTAGTACGGCCAGCGCAGGCAGTAGAATGCGTTCTTGAAGGTGATGGTGGAACGCACCGCGCCCTTCTCGATCGAGAGCCCCTCCGGCTTGAACGCCCCGAAGCGGATCCCGTCTCCGCTCTCGGAATCCGAGCACCTGGTCGAGGAAACTCTTGTGGAAGTAGAGGTCGCCGACCTCTGCGTCGAGCACAACTTCGTTGCCGCGCAGGATCGGCCGCCCGCTCTTGTCGTTCACCTCGAGGATGCCGCGTTGGTCGACGCGGAGGTCGAAGAACTTCGTCGAGACGCCGTCGCCGTTCACCTTGATTTTCGTGCTGCGGAACGCCTTGCTCTTCGGCTTCACCTCGTACACGCGGTGCCCCATCGCGGGCGCGCCGGCGACGAAGCCCAGTTTGACGCGCTGGATGGTGCCGTCGTCCCAGCGCACGATGTCGCGGGCCTCGCTCACCAGTTCGACGCCGTCCTGGTAGATGCCCGGCTCCGTGCTCCAGCCGGTGCCGAGCTTGAGATCGACTTCCACCCAGTCGCGGATCTCCCAGCTGTGCGGATTGAGCACCATGACGCCGACGCCGCGGTCGCTGTCGCGCGGCAACGTGTCGACGACGGACGCGTAGAACTCGCGAGCGAGCGCGCGGATGTCCGCGATGTACTCCCAGGCTTCGTCGTAGATCTCGTCGATACCGCAACTCGGGACCACGTCGTGGAACGACAGGAAGAGCATCTTCTTCCACGCCGCCGTCAGGCGATCTGTCGGGTAGCGATGGCCGCGCAGGTACTGCAGCGCCGCCGCTTTCTCCACCGACTTGATCAGGTCCTCGCAGTCGCGGATCGCGAGCTTTAGCGAGATCCGGCTGGAGACGACGTCGGGAAAGATGTCCTCGAGTTCGGCGCTGTAGAGTTCGCCCTTGAAAACGGTCGGCGGTTCGTCGTTTTGCGACATCGCCTCGAAGAATTGGCGGGGTGTGGCGATGCGCATCTCGGGCGTATCGCTGCGCGCGTTCCATGCGCGCACGGAATCGGGGATTTCATTCTGGATCAGCATTCCCCCGCTGCCACACGGCATCAGGATGTTCGTCGTCGCGGCCAGGTGGTCGAGTTTCTGATAGGTCTCCTCCCACTGCGTGAGATCGAGACCCGCCCGGTACCCGAGCGGCATCCAGTGCGCGAGAATGCGGCTACCGTCGAGTCCCTCCCACATGAACTCGCTCGTGCGCGATCCCACCGACCGGGGCAACCCGCGGCGGAACGCGAGCCATTTGTACCCCGACTTGCGATAGATCTGCGGAAGCTGGGCGTTCAATCCGAAGCCGTCCGACATCCACGCCACCGGCACGTCCACGCCGAAGGTCTCCTTCGCGTAGAGTTTTCCAAAGAGGATCTCGCGCACGAGCACCTCTTCGGCCGGAATCATCGGGTCGGGCATCAGGTACTCGCCGTCGGCGATTTCGATGTCGCCGTCGAGGATCGCCCGGTGGATCTCGGAGAACAGGCCGGGGTCGTCGGATTCGATCTGCTCGAGCAGGTAGGTCTGCTCGACGAGGAACTTGAACCCGCCTCCGCGGATCAGGTCGAGCGCCTGCCGCAGGAGTTTCTTGTGGATGTTGAGGTAGTCCTCCTTGGTCATCGCCCACACGACGTCGTAGTGCGTGTGTGGGACCAGGAAGATGGTCCGTGGCTCGTTCCGGGCGGTCATCGCCGGCCTCCTTGGGGTTCATGTCCAGACGGGGTGCGGCAGGCGACGCCGGCGGCCAACCCGTAGCGCCAGAATAAATTAGGCCCGGCCAACGATTCCTGAATCACTTGACATCGCCGACCGGCGGGCGTACCTTGTAGCCAATCAATTTCAACAGAAATCATTTCTTCTGCAAGCTATTTTTACAGGAAAGAACCGGTGCCCCCCATGAACCCCATTCCCAGAACCCCCGGCCACGACGAGTCCACCGGACCCGGGGACCCGGACCGCGGCATGCCGGCGGTCCACTACGACGTTCTGATCCTGCGCTCGCTGCGCCGGATCATTCGCGCCATGGACATCCACTCGCAGCGCCTGCGCCTGACGCACGAGATCACCGGCCCGCAACTGGTGTGCCTCGCGGCGATCGCGGCCGAGGGACCGCTGTCGATCAAGCAGATCGCCGAACGCGTGAGCCTGAGTCCGAGCACCGTCGTCGGCGTCCTCGACCGGCTCGAAAGCAAAGGATTGATTCTCCGCCTGCGCGACGCGGGCGACCGTCGCGTGGTCAACGTGACCGCGACCGCCACCGGCGTCGCGCTGATCGGGCAGGGTCCGTCGCCGTTGCAGGAAGGACTCGCGAATGCGCTCAAGTCGCTGCCCGACATCGAGCAGGCCACCATCGCCCTCTCGCTCCAGCGCATCGTCGATCTGATGGAAGCGCGCCAGCTGGAACCGACGCCGCTCAACGCCCCGGCGACCGACGCGTCGTCATCGGAGGATCGCTGACATGTGCGGCATCGCCGGAATCGTCAGCGAAACCACGCGCGACCTGGGCCCGCTGCTCGAGTCGATGTTGCGCGCGCAGGAACACCGCGGGCCCGACGGGGCCGGCATCGTCGTGGGCACGGCGTGCCAGCGGTGCGCATCGCTCGACGAGATCGATTTCCACAACCAGCGCGGGACCGCCGGTCTCGGCCACGTGCGCCTCGCGATCACCGGCAGCGCGGAAGGGATCCAGCCGTTTGCGTCCGCCGACGGCAAACTCCATCTGCTGCACAACGGCGAGATCTACAACTACCGCGAACTGTGGCGGAATCTCAAGGGCGGTACGCCGCTGGAGACGGGCAGCGACAGCGAGGTGTTCTGCCGGCTGATCGAAGACGTGTACCGCGGCGACCTCGTGGCCGCGGTCGAACACGTGCTGCCGCATCTCGATGGCGTCTACGCGGCCGCCGTCACCGACGGCCGCATGACGGTGATCGCGCGCGACCGCATCGGCGTGCGCCAACTGTACTATGCATCGATCGGCGGGCTCACGGCGTTCGCGTCGGAGAAGAAAGCGATCTGGGCGGTGCTCGGCGACGACGCTCCGGTGGAGCGCCTGCTTCCCGGTCACCTGCTGGTGATGGCGCCGGACCGCACGGACACGCGCCGCTTCTGGAAGGCGGAGCCGCCGCGCGAGACCGCGCGCATCACCGACCCGCGCGAGGCCGTCAACCGCTACGCGCGCGCGATCGAATCCGCCGTGCGCAAACGCATCGCGGGTCAGCCGCGCGTCGGCGTGATCTATTCCGGCGGCGTCGACAGCGACCTGATTGCCTCGCTCGTCCACCGCGCCGGCGTTCCGTTCACCTGCTACACGGCCGGTCGCAGCGAGAGCGCGCCCGACGTCGCCTGGGCGCGGCGCACCGCGAAAGAACACGGCTTCCCCATCGAAGTGGTCACGCTGACCACCGACGACATCGAGGCCATGCTGCCCGAGGTCATGAAGACGATCGAAGACCACAGTCTCAACCAGGTCGAGGTCGCCGTGCCGGTGTTCGCGTCGATTCGGGCGGCGCAGGAAGCCGGCGAGCTGGTGATTCTCAACGGACAGGGCGCCGACGAATTGTTCGGCGGGTACCCGTGGTACGCCGCGATCGTCGACCGCGAAGGTTACGAGCAGTTCGTGGAGCGTTCGTGGGAAGACACGTTGCTGCTATACAAGGAGTGTCTCGAGCGCGAGGACAAGATCGCGATGGCGCACAGCCTCGAACTGCGCGTCCCGTTCCTCGATCCCGCGGTCATCGAGACGGCTTTTTCGATTTCGCCCCAGTTGAAGATCCACAAGGGCGCGGATGCCGTCCGCAAGCGCGTGCACCGGGCGGCCAGCATCGCGCTGGGTGTGCCCGAAGACGTCGCGTTCCGGGGCAAGGAGGCCGCGCAGCACGGCGCCAACGTCCACGACGCCTTCGACGAAATCGCGCGTCGCAACGGCTACACGCCGGGCGTCATGCAGACGACCGAGTACGACCCGTCGCGTTCCGTCGTCGAGAAGCTCGGCAGTTCCTCGCGCTACGGGTTCCGCTACGGCGACCCGGCGCTGTGGGAGCCGATGGCGCACGTGCAGTACTACCTCGACGGCATCGCGGCGGAGATCGACCTGCTCCACGGCGACGCGCGCGAACATTGGGCGGCGACGACCGAAAGGATCGGCGCCGCGGGAGGAAAACGGTAAGATGCGAATCGAACTACCCAAAACCGTCGAACGCATCGGCGCGGTGCGTTTCGGCGATCTCCAGAAGGTCTTCGAGCTGGACTCGGGGCTGGGCGAGGAGTCCCCGGCCGAAGCGGCGCGAACGATCCGCGCCATCTCGTACCGCGAGCTCTACAAGATCCAGCGCGACATGGCGATCGTGGTTCCCGTCAAGGGCGAGCGCCTGAAACTGATCGAAGGCGTGCTGTGCGGGGTTCCCCACGCGTGCCTGACCATCCTGGTGTCGAACAGCCCGCGCAAGTCGGTCGACCGGTTCAGTATCGAGAAGGACGCCGTCAGCGACTTCTGTACGTTCGTCGGCAAACGCGTGTTGATCGCGCACCAGAAGGATCCGACACTCGGAAAGGCGTTCGCCGAGACCGGCTATCGGAAGATCCTCGCGAGCAACGACCTCGTGCGCGACGGCAAGGCCGAGGGCATGCTGATCGGCACCCTGCTCGCGCGGCTCGCGGGCAAGAAATACGTCGGCTTCGTCGATTCGGATAATTACTTCCCCGGCGCCGTCGAGGAGTACATCCGCGAATACGCCGCCGGCTTCGCGCTTCGGCGCTCCGACCACGCCATGGTGCGCATCGCGTGGCACAGCAAGCCCAAGATCGTCGAGTCCAAGCTCTTCTTCCGCAAGTGGGGCCGGAGCACGGTGAACACGAATCGATATCTGAACCGGATCATCGGGCACTACACCGGCTTCGAGACCGAGATCGTGAAGACGGGAAACGCGGGCGAACACGCGCTCACGATGAATCTGGCGATGGACATCGACTACTCCGCCGGCTATTCGATCGAGCCCTACCACATCGTCAACATGATGGAACGCTACGGCGGCATTCTCGAACGCGCCGACGCCGCCACGGCACCGCGCGCCGAGATATTCCAGATCGAGTCCCGCAATCCGCATCTGCACGAAGCGGGTGATGAGACGCACATCGACCGTATGCAGTTGCAGGCGATGCAGGTGATCTATCACTCTCCGCTGTGCCCCGATTCGATCCGGCGCGAAATCGCCGTGGACGCCGCGCGACGCGGACTGGTCGAATCCAGCAAGACGCCGTTCCCCAAGCCGCGCTACTTCCCGGCGCTGTCGTCGATCGACCTGGAGAAGTTCTTGACGTGCATCGAGCGCACGCCCTACGGCGAGTACCTGGCCGGCCATCACGCACCGCTCACCTCATCGGTGCGGATCGGCTAGGTGCGGGGGCATTACTCCGTGACCGCACGCGACGCTTTGCCGGTCATCTATACCGATCTCGACGGGACACTGCTCGACCGGGACACCTACGATTGCCACGCGGCGCTCCCCGCCCTCGACGTCATCCGCAGCCGCAACGTTCCGCTGATCTTCTGTTCGTCGAAGACGCGCGCCGAGCAGATGGCGCTGCGCGATCGACTGTGCGTCTATCACCCGTTCATCGTCGAAGACGGTTCGGCGGTCTGCATCGACCCCGGCTATTTTCCGTTCGAGTTCACGTGCGATCGCCTGCCGGACGGAATGCTCGCGATTCGACTCGGGCCCGGATACGAACGCGTACGCGCGGCAATCCGCGAGGTCAGCGACGAAACCGGCGTCGATCTTACCGGGTACGGCGACCTCTCCGACAACGACGTCGCCGAACGCACGGGTCTGGATCTCGAATCCGCACGACGGGCAAAGACGCGCGAGCACGAAGAAACCATCGTGACGGCGCTCACACCCGACCAGGCCGCGGCCGTGGCGCGGGCACTGGCGCGGCGGGACCTTGCGCTCTCGCGCGGGGGACGATTCTTTGCGGTGTCGGGACGCTCGGACAAGGGCGCGGCGGCGCGCGTCCTGGCTGAACTCTACCGCCGCTGGCGCGGCGACGTTCGCCTGATCGGAATCGGCGACAGTTTCAACGACGGGCCGTTGCTCGACGCGGTCGACGTTCCGGTGCTGGTACAGAAAGCTCCCGGAGAATGGGAAGACATGCGCATCGCGGGGCTCGTTCGGGCGGAAGGCGTCGGTCCGTCGGGGTGGAATCGCGCCGTCGTCGACATGCTCACCGGCGACGCCTGACCGAAACGATCGCCTACTTCAGATAGCGGTCTCGAATGACGCCGAGGTGGTGGTTCGCGTGACCGGCGATGATGTAGGGAAACGCGCGCACGGTGAAGCGCCGTCCCGACGCCGTTCCCGCGCGGTCCCACGCGGCGTCATCGAGCGCCTCGAAGAACAGCGCCCCCGCCGCGCGCAGATGCCGCCATTCGTCGACGATGTCGTCGAGCGGGCGCGTCGAAAAATTCGACACCTTCATCACGTCGTCCTGTTCCACGCCGGGAAGCACCGCGTCGACGCCCCGGGCGAAATGCAGCGCGCGCGACGTGAATACCCATTCCATGTCGAGTACGTGGCCGACGACCTCGTTGAGCGTCCACTTGCCCGGCGCGTAGCGGAACGCAGACCGGTCCTTCGGCACCGACGACAGCAGCGCCGACGCGTCCTCCATCTGACGGCGAAGGATGGTCACGATGTCGCCGTCGGGAACCTCCGACACGTATGTGTGGTAGTACTCGAAGTATTCGGATGGATGCGGCCGGCGACGCGTGGCGGATGTCATGAAGTGCCTCCTTGAAACGCAACGTTCGCGTGAATACTAATGAGCTGACCCGCGGTCGTCAACTCGGCGCGCGGACTTTGCCTCGATCGCCCGCGTAAACACCGACTCGACGCGGTCGATCATCCGCTCCAGCGTGAACTTCTCGAGCATCACCCGGCGACCCCGCTCGCCCATGGCGTGCGCCTTCGCGGGGTCGTCCAGCAGCTCGCCAATGGCGTTGGCCAGACGCGGCGGGTCGTTGACCTCGACGAGGACGCCCGTTTCTCCGTGTTGAACGATTTCGGGGATGCTGCTCGCGTTGGTGGCGACGACGGGCTTCGCCGCCGCCATCGCCTCGACCAGGACGTAGCCGAATCCTTCGACGACCGACGGCAGGATCAACAGGTCGATCGCCTTCATCACGGCGGGAATGTCGTTTCGAAATCCCGCGAACGTGACGCGTTCCGAAACGCCGGCGTCGGTCAGCCGCTGACGGAGGAACCCGTCGAGTTTTCCCTCTCCCACCACCAGGAAATGCGCATTCGCGCGCGCGTTCATTACCAGCGGCAGGGCGGCGGCGATGTCGTGAACGCCCTTGCGCTCGATCACCTGCCCGACGAATCCCACTACCCGAGCGTCCGCGGGAATCCCGAGTTCGCGACGAAGCGCGTCGCCTTCTTCCGGACGATCGAGGTACGGGGCGGGATCGATGCCTTTGTAGACGACCTCGATCCGATCCGGCTTGAGCCAGGGAGCGTTCATGAGCAGGGACCGTTTGGTGGCGACGGAGTTCGCAATCACGCGGTCGGCGAGTACGTTGTAGGTGAAGCGATAGCGAAGCTTGTTCTTGAGCGGATAGTCCACCTCGCGCGACGGCACGACGGCGACGTTACGCATCAGGCGTGCCGCGAGTCCGCCGAAGCGCAGCTCCTTGTCCATGTTGGTGGAGACGATCTGGATTTTGCGCTCGCGGAGAATGCGCGCGACGTTCTGCACGACCAGCGGATCGAAGTCGCTACGCATGGCGACGGGAACGACGTCGAATCCCTCCGCGCGGGCGTTTTTTTCGAGGATGGTGCCGGGCCGG
Organism: Candidatus Latescibacterota bacterium; assembly: GCA_963761125.1. Taxonomy (GTDB): domain Bacteria; phylum Krumholzibacteriota; class Krumholzibacteriia; order WVZY01; family JAKEHA01; genus JAKEHA01. Next base: position 326,353 of record CAVXFV010000004.1, on the reverse strand, counting down.
CAGGCAATGGTGACCGCGTGACCGCGACCGCCGAGGCCGCGGACGACGTCCATCAGCCAGACTTCGGCTCCGCCCCACATCTGAATCGAACTGATGAAAAGAATGCGCATGAAATCCGGCGGCCGCGGAACCCGATCTTACGAACAATCGGCGGCGGCGGTCAATCGCGGTTCGGGGTATCCCGCGGGCGGGCATCGAACAGCATGACATCGACCGCTCCGTCGCGTTCGTACGTGAGGGCCAACTGCGTCGCGACGAAACCGAACCGGGTCACGGCATTCAACTGCCCGAAGAACCGGCTTTCGGTGGCGGCCGCGGGATCGGGGCAGGCCAACTGGGTCTTGTTGCCGGAGTCGATGGTGAGGTCGCCGGGCGAATCGCCTTCGGTGAGGACGGCGAAAAACCGATTGCACCCGCCGGTCCCGTTCATGCGTCCGTCTTCCCCGACCGTGAAGATCACCCCGGTGCTATCGGCGGCGGGTTCGTTCCATCCCCACCAACGGAGCACCCACTCTCGTCCCACGAGTGTGGCGATCGACAGCCGAGCGGGTCGTTCACCGGATGCGATCTCGCTCAACCCGCCGGAGGTGAGCGTCCACTGGCGCGTGACGAGATCGCCGGGGCAGCACATCGCGTCGTCGTCGCCCGCCTGCACGAGGTCCAGCACGATTCGGCTGCCTTCGATCCGCGCGGACCGAACCTGAACGCGATCTCCCAGCAGCGTCGTCGCCACGTTGCGAACCGCTCCCGGCACGCGCATGACGACGGCGAGGTACTCGTCTTCACCCGACCCGCCCGAGGACCGCGCGAGCAACACAACGGCGTCATCCATTCCATCGCCGTCGAGATCGCCCGTCAGCCGGAAGTCGCGGGTGAAGGTGACGCTCGGACGCGATGCTCCGTCTTCGTCGTATGGCTCGCCTTCCCACCGGCCGTCCACCAGCGTCACCGAGTCGGGCGCGTCTTCGAAGTCGCCGGCGGAATCGGCGATCGCGCCGAAACCGCGGTAGGTCGCGTTCTTGAGTTCGTCGAGCGACGGTGCCGGCGTCTGCAGGGCCGTGCGCGTCGTGTCCGGTGCACGCGCGGGTAGCGCGTGTTTCTGCTTGTCGCGGGAGCCGCACGCGGCCAGCAGTGCACATGCGGCGATTCCGTAAAGAACGGGAATTTTTACTCGTGTTCCGAAACGCATTGTTAAAGTTCCAGTTCGCCAATCTATCGTTCGTGGACGCCCCAAAGGAATTGACCGCGTCCCGAATTCCCGCGTAGGCTATCCGAAACCGAACCAATTCGTAAACACGTTCGTTATTTCCACGCAGTCGCGTGGCTGGAGGTCAATCCATGAGGACCATTCTCAAAGCTCTCATTCCGGGCGTGCTGGCCCTCTCGCTGATCGGGTGGTCCGCTGCCGCGAACGCGGGCGGCAGCATCGGCGGCGGTGTTCATTATTTGCGCAATCTCGGGGACATCACCAAATCCAACACCGGCCTCGATCAGAACTCGTTCTCCCTTATCGGCTCGTACCAGCACAGCCTCGCGCTCCTCAAGATCGAGGGAAACCTCGAATATATTTTTAACTACATCGGGTCGGACAAGTCGATGTGGGAGCCGTCGGCCTACGTGCTGACCAGCGGCTTGATCTACGGGGGTGCGGGAATCGGGATCGGATACATCGACGGCGACTGGCAGAACGATCCGTTCTATGCGCTTCGCCTCGGCGTCAATGTCGGCCTGGCCGGTCTCGCCCTGGACGTATACGGGACGTATCGTTTCCAGAACGACAGCGATCTGAAGGCCGTCACGGGAGAGGATCTCAACAGCGTCACGTTTGCCGCGCTGGTCCGCTTCGGAATGTAGTCGGTGGTGGGCGCCCCGGCGAAGATCGTCGGGGCGTCTGCTACTGGCGCGTGTAGCGGGCGTCGAAACCCGTCCGCCACGTCTTCCCGTCGTCGACGGAAATCTCGATTACCTGCCGGACATCTCCGTTCTCGATCGGCGACAACGTCGTGCGGTCGAGATACCAGCCCTTTCCGTCCAGCCGTCGAAGCCGCCCCTGAAAGCGAACGCCGCCGTCGGGGAAGCGCTCGATCAGCGTCTTCTCCTTGACGCCCCCGGGCATGAGCGCGTTGTCGGTTATCCAGACCTGCTTCCACGTCTTCTCGGCCGGGATGTAATAGAAAAGACTGCGCCCGTGCGAGCCGTCGGCGTCGGTCCAGTCTTCGGTGACCGCGCAGCCGGAGAGTTCCTTCGCAATGTGGTTCTCGCCCACCTTCCGGGTACCGACGAACACGTCCCAGTCCCCCACCCAGAAGTCGAGCACCGCGAACGCGGAGTCCGCTTCGCAGGGCGCGGGCGTGGTCTGCGCGGACGCACGCACCGGCGACGTCGCCAGCAGGCCGATCGCCAGCACGGACAGCACGATGGATCGAAGTTTCATGGAGAGGAAAATAGCGAATGGCGGGCGGCGCATCCAGACCAACGTTCGTATGGAATGCCGCGACGCGTCACAGGAGATCCGCGAGATCGGGGAACGCGAACCGCAGTGCGGCCGCGTGTTTCGGGTCGTCGGAAATCAAACGGAAGTCGTCGAACTCGAACGCGGGTCCGACGGCGCAGGTCACCAGTGCGAACTCGCCCAGCGGACGCGCCGCCTGCCAGGCGCCCCCGGGGACGACGACGGTCGGCGACGCGGCGTCCGACGCGCGACCCAGGCGATGCGTCTCGCGGCGCATCGATGTCGGGTCAATCACCCATAGCTCGATCGGGTCGCCCTCCAGAAACGTCCACTGTTCGTCGGAAACGATCGAATGCCAGCGGCTCTTGTGTCCCGCGGGAAGAAAGAAATAGATGGCCGAGAGCGCGGCGCGTTCCGGACGCCCATCGGACGGCGCGACCGTCGCGGCGGAACGAAAGAACTCGCGGAAGAACCCGCCCTCGGGATGCGGCTCGAGATCGAGCGCGTCGATCAGGGTCGAGGCATCGGGACGCGGGCCGCTCATCGAACCCTCGGCGTGAGTTCGACCCACGCGGGCTCCGACATGGCGACGACGCGGAGATCCTTTCCGACCAGGCCCGCCACGATCTGGTAGCGTCCAGGCCCGACGTCCGCCGGACCGCTGAAGTATCGGTCGTGCCCCTTCCATTCGCGGACGATCATGCGCAACTCCCCGGGCTCGAGCTGGATTTTCGCCTGCGCCGAATCCGCGCACGTGTGCACCGGCCCGACCACGTTCCCATTCTCGTCGAGCACTTCGTAGTCCCACGCGCACCCGGTCGGGAAGTCTTTCTTGAAGACGTGTTCGCTGTCATTGAACATCGACGCCTCCATGTACAGGCGCTGGCCGAGCGCCAGTCGCTGGGGGCGGATCGACACGCTGAACTTGAGCCCGCCCGGCGCGGGCGCGACGCCGGGAATCTCGCCCGGCGCCGCGTTGCGAGCGCCCTGTTTGGCGCAGCCGGCGGCCAGCAGCACGAGCCCGCACGCCACCGCGGCGGCGCGAATTCCCAGGCGCGTGGTCGTCACTTACTTCGTTACCTCGGCGAGGAAATCGAGTGCGGTCTTCCACGACCGCTTGTCGGCCTTCTCGTTGTACGCGAGCCCGGGGATACCGCGCTTATCGGCGGTCGGATCGGTGAACGCATGCATGGCGTTTCCATAGGAGATGAACTCCCAGTCGGCGTTCGCGGCGGCGAGGTTCTTCTGGAAGGTCTGAATCAGTTCGGGCGGCGCGAAACCGTCGGCCGCGCCGTGACACACGAGGATGCTCGCGGTGACCTTGCCCGTCGCCGGGTCCGCCGGCAGCCCGCCGTGAAAGCTCACCACGCCGTCCAGGTCGGCGCCACTCATCGCCGCGCCCAGAACGATCGACCCGCCGAAGCAGTAGCCGATCGCGCAGATGTGCGCGGGGTCGACGCGGGGATTCTTCTTGAGCTGCTCGACCGCCGCGTTGAACCGTTCACCGGCGACCTGCTTGTTCTTGCCGACGGCGGTCGCCCATTCTCCCGCTTCCTGCGGGTGGTCGGTGACTTTGCCGTCGCCATACATGTCGGCGGCGAAGGCGACGTATCCGGCCTCCGCGAGCATCTTTGCACGCGTCTTGGCGTTGTCATCGAGACCCCACCACTGGTGGACGACCACGACCCCGGGCCGTTTGGCGGTGACCGCGTCGTCGTACGCGACGAAGCCGCGCAGCGTCATGTCACCCGCCTTGTACTCGACCGGATCGAGGCGAACCGCGGCGTGCGACGCGCCGGCGATGCAAAGTGTCAGGACGAACAACGAAAATGCTTTCACGATGGAAACCTCCTGAGTCGATGGTGGACGAAACCAATGAGAATTCGAAGGCGATCGCACGCGACTACACGCGGCGTCCCAGCCACCGGTGAACCCGGGCGCAGTACGCTTGATAGGCATCGCCAAAGCGGCCCGTCAGGTAGTGCTCCTCGCGCGCAATGACCGCGCGATCCACCACGAGGATCGCGACCGGCAGGAACAACAGCGGCCACAACCGGCCGATCAAGAGCGCGATCCCGGTATAGAACGTCGCGAGCCCCAGATACATCGGGTTGCGGGTGAACCGGTAAGGGCCGCGTTCCACCAGCGCCGTCGCCGGGCGAACCGGGGCGATATGGGTGCCGGCCCGGCGAAACGTCGCAACACCCGAGAGACTCAGCGCAAAGCCACCGAAGGCGATCACGGATCCCGCGCCTTCGCCCGCGGTGTGCCATCCGACGGGCAATGCGTCGCCTCCCACGGTGCGGTGCACCCACAGTCCCACGCAAAACGCGATCACATAGATGAACGGTGGCGGAAACTTGACATTCGGACTATCGGCTGCGGCCATGAAACCTCCGAATTCGTCAGGAACGCAGTGCGGCCGCGACGCGACGGAGCCGTTCGTCCGCCTCGGCGCCGACTGCGGCGATCACAGGGTCGTTTTCGAATCCGCCGACCTTCATCATCTCGCCCGCATTGACGATGCGGACGTGGCACGTGCCCGGCGCCACCTCGTCGACGGTGACGTTGCAGGGTAACAGCATCCCCGCCTCGGGACGGGCCGAGAGGGCGCGGTGCGCGAGCGGCGGGTTGCACGCGCCCAGGATCACGTAGCGGCGAAACTCTTCGCCGAGTTTCTCCCGAAACGCCACATCGACGTCGATGCGTGTCAGGATGCCGAACCCTTCCTTCTTGAGTTCCGCGGAAACGTGTTCCACCGCGGCCTCGTAGGACATCGACAGGGTCAATTCGTAGCACAGTGTATTTGCGTCGGATCGTGTCATGATTCATTCCTCGAGCGGCCAGTGGACCATCATAGCAAACCGGAGCGCATCGTACCCGGATCAATCGCGAGCACGCACCATCGACGCCGGCATCGGAACGGCCACCACTTCACCGGTCGCCGTGACCACGCCCGCCGCCTCAACGGTCACGTCCACGATGGCCTTGCGATCGCTACGTTCGCGTACACGCCCGCGGACCTCCAGTTCCGGTCCGAGCGGCGTGGGCTTGAGAAACGTCACCCGGAGCGACGCCGTCACGAAGCGCGGCGTCGGGCCGTCGCCGATGCGGCGCCCGGCGGCCGTTTCCGCGGCCGCCGCGGCGGTGGCCATGGCGTGGCAGTCGATCAACGAGGCCACCAGGCCGCCGTACACGAAACCGGGGAGCGCCATGTGCTGCGGGCCCGGGGTGAACCGCGCGACCGTCGATTCGCCGTCGACGTAGCTCTTGATCCGGTGACCGTGCGCGTTGAGCCGCCCGCAGCCGAAGCAGTGCGAAAAATCGTCGGGGTAGAAATCCTGGATGGCGAGCGTGGGCTGATCGGTCATCGTATCTGCGTCCCGCCTATCGCGCGCGCTCCACGCGCGCAAAGAAGCCCCCGCTGGCGTACACGCCCCCGCGCACACGAAACACGATGTCGTTCCGGCCGTCGACCAGATTGACGGTAATCCGCTCGCCTTCGTGCTGGTCGTTGCGCCAGAAGTCGTACCACGCGCGTTCCTCGCGCGGAATGAACCCCTCGAAATGGCCGTTCACCCACAACGCCAGGTCGTCCACGGTGCTGATGCGCAGGACCGACGGCCCGGCCTCGTCGCGAACCACGTCGGCACGGAAATACGCGACCGTATTGGGCCCGTGATAGTCGACCACGCGTCCGGTGATAACCGCGCCGCGCGGGTCGGTCTCGAACGGCTTCCACTCGTCTTCCACGGAGCGGGGGTCGCGCGCGACCTCGTCCCGAGTTTCCGTAAACGGACCCAGTACGCGCCAACTGGTGATCATCGCCTCCGGGTCGTACTGAATCCCGGTGGGATGCGGCGGACCCTGATAGGTGAACTTCGCGATCGACGTGACGACGACGTTGTCGACCCAGACATCGCCGCCCACCGAGCGCGGCTGCAACCCGACGGCGCCGTCGCCCAGTTCGAAGAACGGAAACGTCAGCTGCGGCGCGGCGACGTTGCCGACGTAGAAGTGGCAGGCCTTGCCGACGACTTCCATCTTGAAATGCGTCCACTCGTTTACGCGGATCGCCGCGTCGCCTTCGAGGTCGACGTGAAACTCTTCGTAGAGCGTGCGGCCCACGTTGAAGTCGCGGTGGGGATTCACCATCAGGAACGACCCGTTCCCTTTGATATAGATCAAACCGAAGTCGCGGCGGTCCCCCGTCTGGTGCTCGTTGTAGACCACGCCGAGATAGTTCTGTTCGTCGGTCGGAAAGAGAACGTCCCCCTCGACCCGGACCGGGCCCCACTTCTCGGAGCCGTGGATCAGCGCGAGCACGTCGCCCTGCGGACGCAAGAGCAGCACATGACCGTGCGCGGGGTCACCGGAGTCCCGGATCATCGCGCCCTCGACCCCGGTGAGGTCCCATTTCTTGAGACCGTGTTCGAAGTCGTCGGAGAAGCGCTGCTGCGCCGACGCGGACCCGCCCCCCACGACGAGAGCGATCACCGACACCACGACGACGCGACGCACACTCACGATTTGCTCGCCGCCCTCCGCGACGACACCGCGCGCCGGAAGAACAGCCCCGCGAACGCACCGACCAGCGCGATCCCGAGCGGCAGCAGCATCATCCACTCGCCCCGGAGAAGCGGTGCCGCGATGATCGGCCCGGACACGGCGAGGGCCGCGAGCCACGCCGGCGCACCCACCCACGTCGCACCGGCCGACCCGCACAGGATCATGAATGCCGTGACGCCGGTGTCGTCCCAGTTGGGGCGCGAGTCGATCCACGCAACCAACGCGCCGGCGGCCACCGCCAACAGAACGCCGAGCATCGATCGATATTTCACGTGGGTCCTTTCGCCTCCGCTACATCAGCGAGGCATCGAGCGTAATCGTCAGGCCCGGGCGAAGCAGTACCGAGACCGGGCACGTTTTCTCGGCCTCGACGGCCATCTGTTTGAACGTCGCTTCGTCGAGTCCCGATACCTTGCCGCGCGTCTCGAGATGCATCTTGCTGATCTTGCCGTCCTCGAGACTGATCGTCGCCCGGGTCGTGATCGTATCGGGCACGTGTCCCTGTTTGCTCAGATAGTTCGAAAACGCCATGCTGAAACACCCCGCATGCGCGGCGGCGATGAGTTCCTCGGGGTTGGTTCCCTTCGCGTTTTCGAAGCGGGTGGCAAACGTGAACGGCACCCGGTCGAACACCCCGCTCGTCGTTCCCATCTCGCCCGTGCCGCTTCGCAGGTCTCCGTGCCAGACACCCGTCGCCGTTCGAAGAAGTGCAGCCATGGTCTTGCCTCCCGGTCGGTCGGTTGGTGTGTGCGCTTCGCCTTAGAATAGGCCAACCGCGACGGCTTCGCAACTCGACGCTGTGGACCCATGGAAGTGGCGTCGCCGCGCCACGGCGAGTGATGAGAAGCGCTACGACCCGACCACCGCGTACGCGCGCACCGGAAACGTCCCGAAGCGCCGGACCTTCACGGGCACGGCGTGGAACGCGAATCCGCTGTCCGGAAGCCGGTCGAGCCGGCACAGGTGCTCGACGATCGGGATGTCGGCACCGAGCAGCGTCGAATGAACCGGGCGGCGGAGGTCGGCGGTGTCGTCGATGTTCAGGGAATCGATCCCCACCAGCCGCGCCTTCACGTCGCGCAGGAACACGGCGGCGTCTTCGGTGAGAAACGGATGGCCTTCGAAGTACGCGTCGGTTCGCCAGTGGCGCGACCAACCCGTGTCGACGAGCACGGCCTTGCCCGCGAGGTCCCGTCCTTCGAACGCGCTTCGATCGATCTCGCGGCGGCCGCGCTCGACGCGGACCACCCGGCCGTCGAGGTTCGCCAGCGATTCGATCGGTAGTTCCGCGAGATCCTTACCGTCTTCGTAGCGATGGAACGGAGCGTCGACGTAGGTCCCGGTGTTCGCGACCATGTCGATGCGGCCGATATGAAACGTGACGCCCTCGGCATACACCTCGCGCGACGCCTCACGACTGAGGAAATCGCAGACCAGCGGCGCCGGGAGTCCCCGGTAGGTAACCATCCCGTGCTCGACGGAGTGACTGACGTCTATGAGTGTCGTGCGTTTCATCGCGGGCCTGCGACCTCCTCATTATAGTGAATCGCGGCCGCGATGTGGCGAACGGTCTCAGACGCCGGCGTCGAGCCAGGCGAACGCGTCGTCAAGCGTTCGGAAGACCTGGGTTTCCACGCCGACGCCCTGGCTGTAGACCGCGCCCATGCGGCTCAGTCCAAAGTGGACGTCTTCGCTCGCCACCACCGCACAGCGTCCGCCGATGCGGGCGGCGTAGGGGCCAAGCGCCTCGGCAACGCGCCGGATATCGTCGGTCGGGCGCGTGGCGAGCGATCCGGAGGCGGTGACGTCGACCACGAGGTGTACGTGCTCCGGGCACGCGGGGTCGTTGATCGCCGCGACGAACTGGCGGGGAACGTCGTCGGGCACATACGTCCCGGAGAGGATCATGAACAGAATATTCCCGTCGATACGATAAGTGACAGCCATAGGTGTTATGTACGGGTTGCGACCGGGTTGGGAATCGGCCGGTGACTATGCACGAGTCACGGGTTTCCTGCAAGCGGCGCGGGCGCCGTCGCCCGGCGAGCGGTTCGGGCAGAGACGACCGCGCGCAGGAACAGCCCCGCGCTGACGGTCGCAAGAAGCGCGGAGAACAGAAACGCGGCGCCGGGAACGTGGGCGACCGCCGTCTTGCCGGAGAACCGGCCGAACAGTTGCGTCATGACGGGCGGGCCAACGACGAGCGCCAGGCTGTAGAGACTGGCGACGCCTCCCTGTAATTCGCCCTGTGCGTCCGGCGGGACCTGCTGCGACATGATCGCGTTCATCGACGGATATGCGAGTCCGGCGATCAGCCACGGCAGCATGAACGCGTACATCATCCATCCCCGCGATGCGAAACCGAGCGCGACGTAGCCCACGATGCCGCACAACAGACCGGTCAGAACGACGCGCCGTTCCCTAAAGCGCGGAACCACGACACGCGTCAGCACACCCTGGCTCGTCGCCATGATCACGCCGACGAACGCCAGCGACCCGCCGACCTGCGCCTCGGACCAGTTGAACTTGTACATCGTGAAGAACGCCCACGTGCTCGAAAACGACTGCTGCGCGAGTTGCCAGAGAAAGAGCGCCGCCGCGATTCCCGGGACGACGGGATATTTGCGAAGGTGAACCAGGGCGCCGACCGGGTTGGCGCGGCGGATCTGGAACGGCCGCCGCGATTCCTTCGGCAACGATTCGGGCAGTACGAACAGTCCGAACAACACGTTCAATCCAGCGAGGGCCGCCGCCGCAAAGAACGGGACGCGCGTGCCGATCTGGCCCAGCAGGCCGCCGGCGGCGGGCCCGAGGATGAATCCCAGGCCGAACGCGGCGCCCACCAGTCCGAAGTTCTGCGCGCGCTTTTCGGGCGGCGTGACGTCCGCGAGATACGCGTATGCCGGGATGAACGACGCGCCGGCGATTCCGGCGAGTGTGCGGCCGACGAACAACCACGACAGCGCCGGCGCCAGTCCCATGATGGTGTAGTCGACGCCGAGTGCCGCCAGCGAAAACAACAGGACCGGCCGGCGTCCCACGCGGTCGCTCAGGTTTCCGAGAATGGGCGCGCAGAAGAACTGCATCACCGCGTACGCGAACCATAGCCAGCCGCCGTAGATCGCCGCACGGCTGACGCCCTCGCCGGTCAGATCCATGATCAGCCGCGGAATGACGGGCACGATGATGCCGAGCCCGATCACGTCGACGAGCACGGCGATGAATATGAAAAGGACGGCGCTCCGGCCGGCGCGGGTACGACTCATCTCGGGATGCTCACAACTCCGATCCGTTGGACGGCGAGTATACCGAAATCCGGGGGCAGGTCAAAAGAGGATCCGGTACTTGGACACGAGATAAACGATCAGCACGATGCACAGGACGATACCGGCGAACGCGAACACCCCGACGCGGCGAACGCGGTCGGTGGCGGCCCGCTGCATGGCGAGCGCTTCTTCGCGCACCCGGTGCGCGGTTTCGGCTTCGGCGCGCAAGAATGCCAGCGCCTGCTCCTGGCGGGCAGCGGCCTCGCGCTGCTGCTGACGCATCTCTTCCAGGATCCGGAGGATCTCGTCCGACATGGCTGGCATTGTTGAGGACTTGCCGGGCGCTGTCAATACCGGCGAGCGGCCGGGTCAGTGCGCCTTCGACGCCGCCTCGTAGGCGCTGCCGATCGCGGGCCCGGCGAAGAAGCCGTCGAACAGGAATCGCATCATCTTGCTGTCGCCGGCCATCTGCGTGCGGAACTCGTCGAGGTGGATGCCGGCGCGCGCCTGGTCGAGCGTCTCGCCGCGACCGACCGCGGCGGCGGTCTGGTCCCGGATCGCCACCAGCGCCTGCTTCAACAGGACGATCTTCGAGTCGTCGTACATGATGGGACCGTGACCGGGAATGATGATCTGCGGCGACAGCGCCTGGAGCGAATCGAGCGCGGCGATCCAGCCGGACACGTCGCAGCCGTACGTGAACGGCATCGGATTGTCGACGAGGTCGCCGGTGACGACGATCCCCTCCTTCGGCAACACGACGACCGCGTCGCCGCGCGTCACGGCGGGTCCAAAGTGGCGCAACTCTACCGTGCGCCCGCCATCGCGAAGCGTGAGGCGGCGGTCGAACGCCTTCGTCGGGAGCGTGAGCGTGAAGGTCGCCTGGTCGTTGAGATATTCCTCCGCGATCTCCACGGTGCTTTCGTACGCTTCGCGTTCATCGTCGCTCATGGGCGTGCCATCCAGCGCCACGCCCTTCTCGAGCGCGTTCTTGAACATCGCCACCGCGTCCGCGCCGCCGGCGACCTGGTTCTTCCGATTCTCGACGCCGATGCCAGCCATGTCTTCCTTCGTGTTCGCCTGGGCGACGATCTCGACGTTGGGGAATTCGCCCTGGTAGACCTGGTTGCCGAACGTGTGGTCGTCGTGCCAGTGCGTGTTGATCACCGCGCCCACCGGCTTTTCGGTGAGCGTCAGCAACAGCGCGCGAACGAGTTGCGTGCGTTCCAGCGTGAACTGCGTGTCGACCACGACGACGTCATCGTCGGTGACGATGAACACGGCGTTGGAGTGGTTGGCGAGCCCCAGCGGATCCAGGCTGATGACGGCGTATACGCCGGGCGACACCTCGGTGATGCTGAACGGCGCACCATTGTGTCCGGCGGACCAGGCGCCCGCGCTCCGGGCGGCGAACAGCAAGACCACGGACAGGGCGGCGATGACAAACCGGGCGCGCACGGCATTCCTCCCGCGACAAAATAGCACCGCCGCCGGGCGACCATCGCCGGCGGCGGAGTCAATATAATGTGCGCGCAGGTCGCGCGTCAAAAGCTAGAAGCTGTAGCGCATGCGAACGAATGCGTTACTGTTGTCCTCGTTCATCCCGAAGAGCGTGCGCGGGTCGTTGCCGGTAAACAGGTTGGCGCCCACGGTCAGGCTGACCTGGTCGGAGTACGCATAGCTCACCCCGAGCCGCGCGTATGCGTCCTGATCGCTCGGCGAATAGAAGCCGAACGCGGAGAGCGTGACCGTCTGATAGCGGAGCATCTGGGTCAGGCGCAGTGTCGCCAGGGTGTAGTTCTCATCCTTCACGTATTCGCCGGGGTGGTAGTTGCGTACGCCTTCCCAGTAGAACTGCGCGCCGCCGGTGAAGTCGCTCCACCACTGGCGCTCGTACCCCGCCATGGCGCGCGCCTCGGAATTGGGGATGTAGGGATCGGTGCCGTCGCGGTCGTCCGCGGAGTCGTACCAGCCGCCCTCCACCCAGCCGACGCCGCCGAACAACGCGCCACGCGCGCTCGCACCCACGACGTTGAGCTTCGGGTAGTAGAAGAACGTGCCGGTCGCGCTCGCGGAGTCGGCCGGTGCCAGAGCGAACGGCGACTTCCAGAACCCGTGGTAGCCGTAGAGGGCGAGGTTGGTCGTCCCGATGGCGCGGCTCAGTCGCAGGGCCACCTCACCGTCGCTCGCGGTCTGGTCCGGCAGCATCGCCGGCGCGAACACCGGCGTCCAGAACACCAGTCGCTCGCCGGTGGGAAGCACGTTGGGTGCGAAGATCGGCGTGTACACCAGGTCGACCGCAAACGGCAGCCCGAAGAAGCCCAGGCGGAACGCGTCCGACGGGCTCTTGAGATACTGGTCGTCCCGGCCGATGAAGAAGCTCACGTAGTCTTTCGGAAAGAGATCGTTGATGAACAACAGGTCGCCCGTCCCCCACGTCGTGGGCTGGCGTCCCGCGCGGACCTCGAGGTGCTTGTTGAACGCGTCGAACAGCATCCAACCCTCGCGCAACACAACGCCCGTCGTGGCAGCTACCTGGTCCGCCAGGAAATCGGCGACCACGTGCGCCTCGGCGTTGTCGCCGTAGAGGTCGCTTTTGAGCTGCACGCGCGCTTCCCGCATCGTGAAGTCGCGCCCACCGCTCCAGACCGGCGGCAGATACGACGGCGGCACGTTGCCCCAGTTCGCCGGCGGTGCACCCACGTCCGTGAGCCGAAGACCACCCGCCGCCTCGATGAATCCGTGGAGTTCCAGCTGAGCCGGCGCCGGTTGCGTCACCAGAACAACCAGCGCCGCGACGGCGATCGCAACAATTGATAACTTCTTCATCGTCGTGAACCCTTTCTAGTCGTGAACGACATGCGACCGCACCGGCCTACGGGGTGATGTACTCGTGCGGCGGGCTCTTGAGGTACCGCTCGGTGAAGATGTCTTCCTTGATACCGAGGTCGTAGCGCACGTCGCTGAACACGATGTGGGTGCTGTTACCCTTGCGTGGCGTGCTCATCGTCCGTTCCACGGCGGTGGGATGACCGTCGGCGGTTTCGATCTTATTCACTTCGAGCACCTTGAGCGTCTCGTTTTTCGAGTCGTAATACTCCTCGCGCACGATCAGCATCGTGGCCTTGTCGATCCACGTCACCTTGCGGGCGAAGTAGTCGCTCTGCTTCGGCGTGCTCTCGATCACATAGGTCTGGTAGCCGTTCTTCTCTTCGTCGCGGAGGAACTTGTGCGAATCCTCGCTCCAGTGGCGGCCGGAGACGTCCTCGTAGGCGAAGTCGCTGCCGACGAAGCTGCTCTTCTTGTCGTTCGCCGAGAGCGGCTTGACCAGATCGAGAGACGGCACGTAGATCCAGCGCGCGTCGTCGCCGTTGGGATTCTTCCACGCCATGAATGTCGTTCGACGGACGTCGTTGGGTTCGTAGAAATAAACGTAGTAGCGCTGCTCGCCGCCGTCGGCGAAGTCCTTGCGAAGGATCGTGAAGTCGCGCTCGCGCGTCTTGCCGTTCTTGTCGGTGATCGTCATCTTGACGCGCGCCGACCCGTCGTCACCCGCGTAATACATGTTGAGATGCGCCTGCTTCATCAGGGCCTCGGCGTCGGGTGTCTGCGCGCAGACCGGCGACCCGTTCAGCAGCACCGCGGCGCCCACCGCAAGCATCGCGGCGATCCATGTGCGTTTCGTCATTGAGTCCAACCTCCTCGCGGCTCGCCTACGCGGCCGCTTTTTCGAGTGATCCATCCGCCGCCGTGCGATGCCGGAAGCCGGCGATCACGTGCGAGGGAAAGTACGACAGCGCGGCCGGCATGATCAGGAACGTCGCCGCGCCGCTGATGAGCATGATGGCGAAGAAGAACGCGCCCACGGTCTGGTAGGGCACGAGAGTCGCGAAGAACATCGGAACGAAGCCCAGCGCGATCACGACGATGTTCCGCGCCAGCGCCTGGGCCGGTTCGTGAAAAAACACCTGCATCGTCCGCTGGAAGTTGCCGCTGTGCCGGCGATAGATGTCCCGCGTTCGCTGGATGAAGTGGATCGCGAAGTCGATCGACAATCCCAGCGACAGGCTGCTCAAGACGGCGATGGGCATGTCATAGTTGCGTCCCGTCAATCCCACCCACCCGTAGGTGATCAGAATCGTCGCCGTGAGCGGAATCATCGCGAGCAGGCCGAGCCGCAGACTGCGGAACAGGAAGACCATCATGACGAGCACCACCAACCACGATCCCGCCAGCGCCCTCGCCATACCGCGCACCATGAGCTGCTGCCACTTCACGTTAATGTAGCTCAGGCCCGCCCACTTCACGTCCAGCCCGGCCGGTGGCGGATTGTCGTCGATCCAGCTCTGCACGCCGTCGACAGCCGCGCGCACGTCCCGATTGTCGCCGCGATGCATCTGGACCCAGATGTTGATCTTGTCCTGGTTGGGCGTGATGAACTTGAACAGGTCGTCCGGGGAGCCGCCGCTCATCTCGTAGAGGAAGAGATACTGCGCGATCTTCTCTCTCGAGTCCGCCAGCGTCGCGCTGCCGGGTGCGCGGCTTAGCAGTTCGTACTGAACCTTCTTCAGGACGTCGACCACCGAATTCGCGGCGCCGACATTGGGCTGCTTGGCGATCTCGTTCTGCAGGCGTTCGGCCCAGCTCATCCACGCGGGATCGAGAAACGCCTCGTCGGACGGACCCGCGAGTTGCACGTAGGCGAGGTACGTCCCCGGCAGATGCTGGTTCATCACCTTGTCGGCCACGCGCAGGGGACTCCCGGGTTTGAACCAGTACACCGGGTTGTCGTTGACCACGATCCGCGTGACGCCGTACCCGGCGACCAGCATGATGGCGGTGATGCCGACGAGGACGCCGACGCGGTGCTTCACCGAAAAGCGATGGATCCGGTGCAGGTACTGGTCGGGCGCCGCGGCGCCTTCGTGCGTCGTCCGAACTTGTCCAGGGTCGACGGCGGCATGAGCATCGCATACGCGGGTATGAAGACCAGCGAGAGAATCCACGCGACCAGCACGCCGAACGCGACGAACGCGCCGAACACCTGCACGGGCGGGATGGGCGTCGACAGGAGCGAGGCGAATCCGACCACCGTGGTGAGCGACGTGAATGCCATGGGAAGGAACAGCTCGCGCATCGTGTGGTAGAGCGTCTCCTCCATACTCTCTTTCTGGTGATAGTTGGCGTGGACCGAACTCAGAATGTGGATGCTGTTCAAGACCGCGATCGGAATCAGGAAGATGGGAATCATCGAACTCATGATGTGGACCGTATAGCCCATCCCCACCAGCAGGCCCATCGTCCAGATCACGGTGATCACCGAAAGGATCATCGGCGCGAGGACCACCTTCCAGCGCCGGAAGAAGAACAGCATCAACAGGAAGATGAGGACGAACGCCGCCGGCGCCGAATACGCCATCTGCTGGAACATCGCCGCGCCAAAGGTGTCCTGCGCGATCGGCTGCCCCGCCAGGTAGTACTGCTCCGCGCCGTGATCTTTTGCGATGAGTGCCTTGACCTTCTCGCCCACTTCCATGGCGACGGTCTTGCTCTTGAGCGGGATGAAGATCGCCGAGCGCCTTGCCGTCGTCGGACGCGAGCTTGCCCCGGAGAATCGGGTTCTCGCGAATCTGCACCAGCACCTGGTGGGCTTCGGCCTCATTGGTAGGCACGGTTTCCATCAGCGTCTGCACGCGAATGCCGCCGCCCTCCTCCGGAATGATGTCGTCGACCTCGCTGGGTGCGAGAATGTCATCGGCGATGACACCGTCCATGTCGCGGAGCGAGTCCGTGATCGTCTTCACGCGTCCCAGGATCTCGGGCGTGAACACGGTGCGATCGTCGACGACGCCCAGCACGAGGAAGTCGTCGAGGTTGAACGCCGCTTTGACGCTCTTGTGGATCACGCGCACCGGCTCGTCGGCGGGCAGCATGTTCTCGGGATCGGTATCGATCTTGATCTTCGGCAATTGCACGAGTGCTGCGAGCGTGATCGCGCCGATGATCACCATCACAAGTTTGGGGTGACGGATCGGGAAGCCCGGAAAGAGTCGCTTCATCGTCGAACTCGCTTTCGTCTCGGGTGGGGGTGCAAGTTAGTGCGCGACCGGATGCGTGTGCGCGGTACGGCGTTCCGGATCGAACCGGCGCAGTATGTACTCGAGGGGACAGAAGTTGGTGAAACTCGACTGCAGCAGATTCACGCCGACGAACGCGGTGAATGCGAACCATCCCGGATGAACCTTCCAGCCGAGCGCGAGCGACACGAGCACGAAGACCCCGGCGAAGCGCCGGATCATGCGTTCGTTCCAGCTGGGCCGGGCGCACCTGGCGGCCGGGGTGTCTGTTTTCGAGTTCATGATTCCTCCGATTTCTGCGGGCTTGGGCTTGTCAGCGGCCGACGCGACTCATATTATTGATTGAGTGATCAGCCACATAATTATATGATTGTGTAGTTATATAACAGTGGCCTGATGATGTCAAGCCACCTCTTTGAGGGCGACGATGGAAAAACGTAAACCTTTAGAAAAAAACAGTCTTACGTTGGTAGCGGAGCGGTTTCGGGTTCTGGGTGACCCGCTTCGGCTGCACCTGCTCCACCTGCTGGGTGACCAGGAGATGTCGGTCGGGGCGCTGGTCCAGGCCTCGGGCGCGAGCCAGGCCAACGTCAGCAAACACCTGCAGATTCTGTTGCGGGCGGGCTTCGTGCGCCGGCGGAAGGACGGACTGCTGGCGTATTACCGGGTGTCGGACGCGTCGATCTTTCAGCTGTGCGATCTGGTGTGCGGCCGCTTGAGCGATCAGTTCCGCGATGACCTCAACGCCATCGGCCAGCTCCACCGCCCCGACCTGAAGTAGTCGCTCTCTACTTGCTCATCTCAAACGACGGCCCCAGACGCATGAACGAGTTCGACGGCTCGGGCGAGGCCGGCTCGTACCCACCGGTCGACGTCGGGCGAAGAAACATCAGATAGCGCGGCGACTGCGACGCATCGAACTCGACGTAGTCCGGTCCGTCGATTTCCGTGAGCGCAGTTCCGGTCGGGCGCTGGTGCTCCAGAACCAGCGTCGAATCGGCCACGTCCCCCTTGAGCACATGCTCCAGGCGAAACACGGTGCGTACCGGAACGAAGCGGTCGTTCGCCCCGGGCGCCCAGGACGGGTCGTCCGCGCTGGACTCTACGGTTCCGATCGCGACCACGGTGGCGGCTGCCCACAGGTCTTCGAATCCCAGAATCTTCGCCGGCCGCGCGACAGCGATCCCGCTCCACGCGATCGCCGCGACCGCGGTCCCAATGATGAGCAAGGCGCGATTCATGTTCATGACGATACCTCCGCCGTCGCGATGTGGACGGAGATCGGGAACTCCACCATGCCGTTGGGCAGCGTGAACATCGCCAGCGCCCGCTCGGCCTCGGTCGCCAGACGCTCGTACTCGCGCTTCTCGAGAAATATGTCGACCAGCGGAAACCACCCCTTCACGTCGGTCAGCACCCATGAACGAATGCTCGGATAGTGCGCGGCGCCCGTGTGCGTCTCCAGCGTGACGGGTCCGAGCCCCGCCTCCGCGAAGATTCCGCGCACGGCCGTCGGGTCGCCCAGCACGAACGGCGCGCGCAGCGCATTCGCCGCGCGCTTGTTGACGAGGTGCTGGATCAGCGCCACCAGAATGGAATACGCGGGGATGTTGTCGAGCGCGTCCCACACCGCCACGGCGACGCGGCCGCCGGGAGCGGTCACGCGACCCATCTCGCGTAGCGCGGCGGCGCGATCCTCGAAGAACATCAGCCCGAACTGGCTGGCGACGGCGTCGAACGCCCTGTCGTCGTACGGCAGCGCGTCGACGCTGCCCTGTCGCCACTCGATATCCGGCAGGATGCGACTCGCGACGGTGATCATCCCCGGGTTGAGATCGACGCCCGCGACGAATCCCGTGGGCCCCGCGACCCGGGCCGCGGCCCGCGCGAACACGCCCGTCCCGCATGCGACGTCGAGTACGCGGCTCCCAGCGCGAACGCCGACCGCGTTCGCGAGCGGCTCCGCCCACTGATCGAACAGTGCGGGAACGAAGAACTCTTCGTAGACGGTCGCGGCGCGAATCTGGGACTCGAGGTTGGAATCGGCCATCGAATTGCCTCCGAGCCGGTGAGGACGGGGCGTCCCCGGGCGGGACGCGATTCACAGTTTACTATAGAACCGCGGCCGCGGGGAGAGGCACGCGCGGCGGGCGTCGCCGGGCGCCGATCACCACGGCAGCGGCTGACCGTCCCGGTAGAAGCCGCCGGTCGGTCCGTCGTCCAGGGACGCCGCCCACACGATCGACGCGGCGCCCTCTTCGACGCTCCGCGTTGCGTTTGCGGTCCCCATGTCCGTGCGCACCCATCCGGGGCAAACCGCATTCACGCGCACCCGGCGGCCTGCCAGTTCGCGCGCGAAAATGCGCGTGAGTGCGTTAAGCGCCGCCTTGGAAATCCGGTACGCCGACGACGGCCACCCGGTATCGGCCTGGCGCGAGTGTTCGACGGCGCGGACGAGTGCGTTCAACAACTCGTGGAGTTCGGCGCGCGGGAGATCGGGTTCGAGCAGGCGCTTGCGGATCGCGGGACTGTATCCGCCCGACAACTCGCCGAGACTGCTGGACACCATCAGCACGCAACCGCCGTCGTCGATGAACGGAAGCAACGCGTCGGTCACGCGCTCGGCGCCGTAGAAGTTGACGTCGAGCGTCTTCTTGAGGATGTCGGCGCTGAATCCCTTCGGCGCGATGCCGGCGTTGTTCACCAGGACGCCCAGCCGCGCGCCGTCGCGAGTGAGACCGTCCACCAGCCCGTCGATGCTCGCGCGACTTGCGACATCGAGCAGGCGATGTTCCACCGCGAGCCCCTCGGCCACCAGTTCGTGCGCGGCGGCGTAACCTTCCGGCTCGTTGCGGCTCGTCAGGATCACCCGAAAACCGCGCGCGCCGAGCTGCCGGGCCGTCTCCAGCCCCAGCCCCCGGTTGGCCCCGGTGACGAGTGCGGTTCGTGCGATCATTTCATCCCCTTGCGCCGGTGGATCGTGCGGCTGTCCAAAAGGATACCGCTCCCACCGCATCGCGCAAATCACCGAATGCGCCAAAAAATCCGCAAGAAATCTGCTCCCCGGGGGTCGAAGTGAATGGGGCCGACCCCGTGGACCAACTATCATTGACTCGTGGCGGTATCATCCAAACAAACGCCCCGGCCGGAGCCGACCTCCGGACCGGACGAGCCCGAGATCGCCTCGTTCGAGGCGATGTACGACCGCTATGGCGGACGCGTGCTCAACCTGACGTACCGGATGACCGGCAACGAGGAATCGGCGCGCGACCTCGCGCAGGAAGTCTGGATCAAGGTCTTCGAGCGCATGGACACGTTCGAGGAACGGTCCGACGTGTTCACGTGGATCTACCGGATCACCGTGAACCATGTGTTGAGCCACCTCAAGCGCGAGCGCCGGGCGAAGTGGATCAACCTGCTCGACCGGTCGATCGCCGACGTCCTGCAGGATGAGACGGTCGACCCGCGCTTCCTCGAGCGCGGCGAGACGCCGCAGGCGGACGCGGTCGTCGAGTCCGGTGAGCGCGCACACCGCGTGTGGCGGGCGATCCAGTCGCTCGACCCCAAGTACCGGGTTCCGCTGGTGCTCTATCACTATGAAGAACTGAGCTACCTCGAGATCGCGGACACGATGGGGCTCTCGCTCTCGGCGGTCGAGGCGCGGATCCATCGGGCGCGCAAGCAGTTGGCGAAAGTGCTCGGCCCGTTGCTCGACGCGCTTTGACCCGCGCGAAAAGGGCGCAAGAAACCGGACTGCTCCGCGGTCCAACTCAGTGGACGTGACATCATGACGCACTCGCACGACGAAGAACGCGACGCCCGACTCACCCGGCTGCTCCAGCGCACCGGGCCGGAGTCGATTCCGTCGCTCGAACCGGATCCCCATCTGCCGACGCGTATCCGCGCGATGAGCCGGGAGTTCGGAAACGCCGGTATGCTGGCGCCCGCGCCGCGGCGCCGCCGCTGGCTGCCCGTCTCGCTCGCCGCGACCGGGGTCGCGATCGCATTCGCGATCGGCAGCTATGTCGGCTATACCGCCGGGACGTCGGTGGTGAGCGCGCGCGCAAGCGAATCGGTCACCGAGACCGCACCGACCGAGACGGTCGCCGCGCTGTGGAGCGTGTTGTCGCAGACCGGATTCGCCGACGACCTGCAGGCCTGGGATGTTTCCGATAACGAGGTGCAGCAATGAAGGTCAAACTCCTGGTCGGCGCCCTGGCGCTCCTGATGGTGATGAATCTCGCGGCACTCGGCGCGTTTGTGTTCGTGCACGTGCACCATCGCTCGTCGCCACCATGGCACCACGGCGGCGATCGCGGCGCGGCGCGCATGGGCGATCGGGCGCGGCTTCATCAGCGCATGATGGGTCAACTCGGACCCGAAGAGCGCAAGAAGCTGTTCGCATCGATGAAGGCATTTCACGAGAAGAACGGCGACATGATGCGCCAGACTCGCATGATGGAAGAAGACGTGATCGCCTCGATGCGCGACGACCCCGTCCCGCGCGCGCACATCGATTCGCTGCTGCAGCAGATCTCCGCGAACCGGCTGGAGATCGCGCGGCGCGCCACCGATCAGATGATCACGCTCGGCAAGACGCTCTCGCCCGATCAGCGCGAACACCTGATGGACGCGATCATGCACATGCGCGGCGACGGTCCTCCGGGTCCGCCACCCGATGACGACGATCCATCCGATCAGCCGTAGTTTTTTTTGCAAGAACGACAGCGCGTGGGCGGTCCAACTTCGCGACACCCACACAGGAGGCTCTCATGATCCGCAAACTTCATATGATCGTCGCCGCCGGCATGATCGCGACACTCGCGATGGCCGGGACGGGTTGCAGCTCCGGCGACACGGTCAACGCGGACGGACGCGTCGAGCACGGCCACCACGGCCGCCGTTCCCGCGTTCTCCGACATTCAGAAGGCCGTCACGCTGGACGACGCCGACGCGGCCGTCGTCCAGACCGCGCTCGCCGCATGGCAGAAGAACGCCGCGGCCGCGTCGACCGGACGCCGTTCGACCGGCACCACGCGGGCATGGACTTCATCGCCGCCGGTGGCGCCGTCGCTGGACAATTCGCAGCTCTCGAGCATCGTCGACTACCTGGCCGCGTTTCGCGATCAGCAGATGAAGGCCGCGCGCACGACGGCCCGCGAACGCCGCGGCAACGGCCTCGACCGCGAGGCGAAGCTCGTCGCGTCGCTCGGGCTGTCCGCCGATCAGAAGACCGCCGTCGACGCGCTGCACGCCGACATGAAGACGCAGATGGAGGCGCTGCACGCGTCCATCCAGGACGGTTCCGTGACGCGCGACCAGGTCCCGGACAAGATGCGTGCGTTGCACGAGGCCGCGCATGCGAAGCTCGCGACCATTCTGACACCCGACCAGCTGGCGAAATTCGACGCGGCCCATGAAGACCGCATGAACACGATGCTCGATCGCCGGATCGAACACCTGAACGACCGAACCGAGGCGCACCTGACGTGGCTCGCGACGGTCCTCGGACTGGACGCCTCCCAGACGTCCCAGCTCAAGACCGCACTGCAGGCGACCACGGCCAAAGAGAAGGCGGCACTCGAAGGCGTGCGCGAGGGCACCCTCGCACGCGACGCGAGCCGGCTTCAGATGCGCGAGACCCACGACGCGATGAAACAGGCGCTCGACGGCGTGCTCACGCAGGAGCAGTCCGAGCGCATGGACATCATTCGCCGACTTCAACCGCGGGGCCCGCGCGATTTCTAGTTCGTCTCGGTAATGCCGGGGGCGTCCCCCACCCCGCCCCCGGCTTCTTTCTCTGGAGGACTGACATGTCGAGGAAGACTGCGTGGATGCCGGCGGCGATGGCCGCCGGTTTGCTGTTGGTCGTCGCGCGCGGCGGGTCCGCGCAACTGGTGGGCGTCGACATCTCGGGCACGTGGGTGCTCAATCCCGATCGCTCCGATAATCCCCGCGATGTGATTCGCAAGAAGATGCAGGAGATGCACGGTCACGGCGGTCAGGGCGGTGGTCCGCCGGAGGGTGGCGGTGGTCCCGGCGGAGGCGGTTGGGGCGGCGGCGCGGGCACGGTCATGGCGGATGGGGCGGCGGAGATGGTGACGGCGACGAAGGCCGTGGCGGCCCGCCGGATGGCGACGAACGCGGCGCCGATGCACAACCGCGCATGCACCCGATGGACACGCCGAAAAAACTCGTGATCCTTCAGGACGACCGCAAGCTGACGCTGATCCCCGAAGGCCGCGATACCGTCACCGTGATTCCCGACGGCAAGGAGCACAAGACCAAGACGCTGCTCGGCGAGACCGACGTCAAAGGCGAGTGGAAGGAACTCTCGCTCGTGCTCACGACGACGATCAACGGGCACGACGTCACGCGCATCTATCGCATCGACGACGAGGGGCGCCTGGAAGTCGCCACCGAGATCAAACTCCAAACCGGCGACAAGATCGAGATCGTCTCCCGCTACGACGAAGCGAAGTCGCCGTGACAGCTGTCGAGTGGGTCGTAGACGACCATCACTTCCGCGGGATTCGGGAGACATGCTCGACCGCGTAGTTCGTCACCTCCCATCCGTCTGGTCCTTTTCGCAAGAATGCCGCAAGCATCTGGTTGCATGCTCCGGGCGTCCGGCTGAAATGATTCATCACGACGACGGCACCGTCGCGATCCCGATTGAAGCCGACTCTCGACAGCGTCACCGAGCACGTATCACTCGCATGCGCGATCGGCGTCACACGGACCAGCACCGAATCGGTGGCCAGCTCGCGAATGCACCTCAACCGGAAGGCCACGCTGTCGTAGTCGGCGAGGGCGCTCTTCATCCATTTTCCTTCGCGGGAATTTCACCCCGACGCCGCCGCATCGGGATGAGCGTGAAATGCTCGACCGCGCATGGCGTGCTGATCGGACAGTTGTCGAACCAACCATTTTGCCCGGCTCGAATGACCTCACGATAGATCTCCAACTCGTCGTGCGACGCGAGGCCCACCAGGGAATCGGCCGCGGCGATACCGCGCGCGCCCGGAAGCCGCTCGAAAGTCGCCGCGAGCTCGTCCGTGGGCTGGAAGTAGACCTCGTTCTGCGCCGGCAGGCTGGCGCGCGACTGCGTGCTGACCCCCTGGCATCCGATCTCGCCCAGCAACTGCGCAACGAGTTGCACCTTGTCGCCCGAGTTGGCGAACCGAAAGTGTCCGTCCATGTTGTACCGGAAGTACGCTCCCGCAAGGTACGCAAGGGTCGCTTCGCGACCGTGCCGTTCGAATTGAGCGTGAGACAACCGCCCGGCGCTCATGGTTCGTTTTTCGTCGTCAATCATGGTGTAGATGCCGCTGAGTGGCTTCATGTCGAAGAACGAATCGATGGACTCCATCAACGAAGGGGAATGGAAGGCAACCAGGCAGCCATCCCAGCGAGTGTCTATCGCAGGCTCAAGACCTTGCTCGGCCGCGAGCCGATTCAGGTAGGCAAGGAATACGAACGCTGCGAGATCTTCATTGCAGTAGAAACGCTCCACCCGATCCACCCCTTCAACGACCGTCCGCCCCGAATAATCGTCGAGCATTCCGAGGAGAAAGAAGATCGTCTCGGTCTTGTGTCCCGAGTAGTCGGCGGTTTCGGCCGTGACGGCCGGGACTTCGCCCGCGGGCATCGCCCGGGCGTCACGCGCGGGCGAGGCGATCAGGAGAAGAGCCAGTAGAAGAACAAAACGTCGCATCGTGAATGGATCGACGATGGCGGGGTCTCGCCTCAATATAGGTTCCCCGCGCGATCCCGCGAAAGGATGAATTTCCATGCGCTTGTGAAACCAGTGCGTACTCCCGGCGCTGGGAGTACGCACTTTTTCACAGGGAGAGTAGCCCGCCTACTTCTTCTTCGCGGCCCCCGCATGCGGGGCGATGATGTCGCTCAAGACATCCGCTGCCTTGGTGTCGCGTGCGAGGTGCGGATTGCGCAGGCCGTCGTGATAGTCCAAAGGATGCGTCGAGAAGAACTCGTGGTTCTCGATCAAAAGCTCGATCGGCTGCTTCGACGTCGGGGTCGCCTTGATGGCGTCCTTGAGCACGTCGCTCGAGAACTTGCGGCCGTTCACGGCGACCAGGTTCATCCCGGGTCCGATGTCCGACATGAACGCGGTCGATCCCGGCGCGACGTCCTCGATGGTGCCGTCGGTCTTGACCCGCAGGCCGATCGAGAACGCGGTCTCGATGAGTTTCTTCTCGCCCTTCTCGACGCCGTCGAGATACGTGTTCGGCGTGTCGTTGTACACGAGACTCCATCCCCCGCGCGTCAGACCGTCGAGCGGCGGGTGCTCGGTGGTCTGCATCACATGCGTCTCGAAGTAGCCGCGCCAGTCGTACGCCACGATCTTGCCGAGCGCGTTGATGATATCGTCGTAGGTGTACGGCATCAGCGTGGGCGGACCGCTCTCGCCGCCGTAGAACCCGCGGCAGAAGTCGTCCAGCGAGCGAGCGCCCTTTGTCAGCGACCGGATCCGCGTGTCGACGTCCAGCCACAGCATCCAGCCTTCGTCGTAGAAATCGGTACCGCGCCGCGACATCTCCCACTCGTGCGGCGCTTCGTACAGGAGTTGCGCCGCGTCGCACGTGTCCCGCAGCGGACGCCAGTCGCGGCCGCGCACGTGGTCGTAGAACGCGGCCATGTCGGCGAGGCGCTCGCGATAGTCGTCCGGCGACCAGATGCCGCTACGCGCCGCGAGCAATGAGCCCAGGTACTCCGTCAGTCCCTCGTAGACCCAGAGCATCTCGCCCTTCATCGGCTCCTGATAGTTCGGTGTCGCGAGCCCGGCCGGGCGCCGGTGCTTGGCATTCCACGAGTGCACGTATTCGTGAGAGAGCACCCACAGGCCGAGTCGAACCTGTTTGTCCAGCAGCGTGCGTTCGGCCTGGCGCGTGTCGTTGGACTGATGATGCTCCAGTCCGAAGTGCGCCACGTGATCGCTCAACGTGAAGAGGAAATTGTAGTGGTCGTAGTGACGTGCACCGAACAGTGCGTCCGCTTCCTTGACCAGATTCTGCATCGCGGTGACCGACTCCGGGCTGATGTCGAGTGCCGCGGGACTGTCGGCCGCGATGTCCAGTTCCACCGGGCGCGAACTCTTGTCGAGCGGCACAACGCGGAAGTACCGGCCCATGAGCACCGGCGAATCCACCAGTGTCGTGAGCGAGACCGGTTTGTAGTCGATGCGATCACCCTGGCGTCCCGCGACGGTCAGCGCGGTTGCCGACTGCCAGTTCGCGGGCGTCGTGATGCTCGCCTGGAACTGCACGTCGTCGGACTTCGTGCCGTCAGGATAGAGCAGAACCTGATTCCACGCGATGATCGCCAGATTCGGCGTCGCCGACGCCGCCGACGTGAACCCGCTCGACGACGTCGCACCCAGGAAGTCGAAGGTGACGTCCAGCATCGTGGCGCCCTCGGGCACGTCGACGTGGAACGCGTACATGTCCGCCTGATCGCGTCGCCACACGACCTCCTTGCCGCCCACCGTGAACACGGTGGCGACGAAGTCGGTGATGGGGCCGGTCGGTCCGTGTTCGCCCGGAATCCACTTCGGGTACACCAGCGTCACCGGTCCCGCGTGCACGGGGATGTGCAACGTGCCGTGGAACAGGTTGCGCGGGGCGTCGGATGCGTCGAGCTGGAGTTGGATCGGCTGCGCGGAGTCGGCAGCGCGGGCGAATTGAGAAACGAGCAGCAGACCGATGGCTGCGGCGAGCGCGAACGATCGCATGGTCGAGCACCTCCGTTGATGCAGAGTCACGGACGGCGCTGTTCCTCCGTCGTCCGTTCCCGACACTCTAGCACATGCGCGGACGGTGCGCGAGGGGCCGCGAAGACAGCGGCATTCGGACGCGGAGTCCTCAGACGAAGGAGATTTCCTTGGTCGCGCTGCTGACCACGTAGCAGCGCAGAATGTTGGATTCGTCGTCCACGGATTCGAAGAAGAAGCCCGGACGTCCCTTCTGGTAGCCCAGCGTGATGCCCACCAGCACCTCGTCGTCTTTGAAGACGACCTTGATGCGCCGACCGCTGGTCTGCTTCGCCGCGTCGAAGTCCTTGCGTTCGTTGTGGTCCGGGTTACCCTCGTAGTCCTTCACGAAGAAAACCGCCTTGAGGTCCTCGCGCTGGACCTCGGTGGGAGGGGTTTCCAGCGATGCCCCCACCGGCACGATGTGGAACAACTCCTTCGCGGGTGTGAAGTCGTTGGTCACGCCCTTGAGCAGCCGTCCGTCTTTGAAGCGCGCAATCACCTTGTTCATCGAAACCCCCGGGATTGTCGAGAAGCCGCGGCCGGTGTCGTCGCATGATAGGCCGCGATTCCGCGAGGGTTCAAGGAATTGTTGTAGCTGGCGCGAGCCGAATCACCGGGCACCCGCCGGCAAGGGCCCGAGCTTGAAAAGTCCCTGACAGAGCCCGCGAAGAACTTCCGCGGCTTCGCGCGTGAGATCCCCGCCACTTTGAATGTCCGGACCCAATATCCCCACCTGATGACAATCGCTCCCGACGAGCACATGGCAACGTCCTCCATCTCTGTCGAAGGAGACGACATACTCGGGTGACAGAGTGCACATGTACTTATCCGAGATGTAGCTGCGGGGCCGAAGCAACAACAATCGAAGCTGCCGCGCTTCGTCGACACTCATCTCCCGCCCCGTTTCGGTACACGAGAGCCCTTCGAGTTCATACGGCGGATTGTCCGGTGCGCTCCGTGACGGCGTCACCCGATCGACCCGTGCGTCACCAAGTACTTCGATCAGCTCAATCGCCTCGGGCGAATAGACGCTTGCGATCGACGCCGGCGACGATGCCCACGATGTTCGTGTGTCATCCACGCGAATTGTATCCATCGTCACCCTGCCGAATTCAGGAAGTTGCCTGCGCGCGGCGCGCTCCGACTCCTTGATGGAGGCCAGAAAGTACGTCCGCATCGCATACGCTTTCATGAATTTCACGTCGCCATCGTGCCCGACGATGACGACGTTGGATCGTTCGCTCTCGTTTCCCGCTCTGTCGATGGACCTGACCGCTACGCGAAAGTAGAATGGTTCTCGATCCCAACCTTTCTTTTCGATCCACGTCAGGTAGAGTACGTGCGTCAGCGGCGATCGGCGGATCGTTGTCGGAAATTGCATTTCTGCGGGCAGAGTTCCATCCACGTGCTCAAAACGATATCCCAGGTCATCAGCGAGAGTACGATCGTCCTTTGCGCTGTCGGCGAAGAACTCAACGAACGCGAATCGTCCATACGGGTTGCCCGCGGGTACGGGAACGCCCTCCTCCCACCCGCGCCAGATGAGTACGCAGTTCAGTGACGGCGCGGACGGCGGCGTATGATCGATCGCCCTCTCGGAAGCGGAAACGTCAAACGGAAGGACCAGATCCGGCGTCGGCGGAGGAGGAACGTACGTCGGTTGAATCGTCGCCAGCTCGATCGCTGACAACCCGCTCGACGCCTGCCAGTCGGCCAGCACCGGCGACTTGATGTAGGGCACGTAGTCGAACTGGTGCTCGCGCGCAATCGCCTCGACGACACCTCGCCCGCGATCCTGCTCGACGAGATAGCCGACCGCGCACACCGCGCCGGACGCGTCCATGAAATTGGGTGCGCGTCCCGGTATCGACGACGGGTTGTGGGGAAAACGCCCGGCGCGTGCATACGCCACGATTCGTCCGATGTTGCGCGCTCGCGCCCGGCGCTGGTCGGGCGACAGCGATGACACGTCGGTCCCGGCCAGGCGCGACGCGACGGTTTCGAGGTGTGTCCGAATTCGCGTGGCTTCGTCGGCGCGGTTCGGGGCGCGATGGGATCGCTCCTGAAAGCTCGTGTTGCCGATGACCGCGTTGACGAGATCGCCGCCATCCTGGGATCCGCTGGATACCGGCGCGAGCGCGGTCGCAAGGATCAAGAGAACCGAGGTAACACTGGGCCGGAGTCGCATTGTGAACTCCTGTTCCCAAGGGTGGGGCCGGGAAGGTTTACTGGGAAGCTAACAGGTCGAAACAGCGAACGCAAGGGCGACCAGCCGCCGATCGACTTCCCGGAGATCCTCACGGGCTCGGCGCGGGCACCAACAGTGCATTCAGCTCGTAGTGGCGGTCGCCGAGATCGGTGGTGTCGTCGGGAAGCCGGTAGGCGCGCGTGACGAATCCATCGCGCGAGAATTGGATCTCGGCGCTCGGAAGTTCCCCGGCCCACTCGATCCCGTAACCGAAGCTTCCCGGCGACATCACGGCAATGCCCGATGGCTCGTCTCCGACGCCGTTCTCATGCACCTCGACTGTCACTTGATCGAGCAGCGCCATCGTCAGGCTATCGACAACGGTTCCGGAGAGCCGCGCGCAGGCGTTCTGGATGGTCGAGTCCAGCGTGGCGTTGGTGAGCACGAGCGTGAACGCGATGTCATACGGGTTGTTCTTGTGACGGGACCATTGATCGTTCCGAACCGGCACCAATTGATGCACCAGCCGGTCGTCGCGCGTCCGATAGACGGAGACGCAGCGGAACTCGCGCGCCGCGTCCGGGGGCGGGCCGTCAAAGGAATCGTATTCGTGGATGGTCTCGGAATTCCCCGTCGCGATCGCAACCGGACCGCGACACTGCCCGTCCCGCTGGAAACTCCACGCAACGGTTAGATCCTCGGAACTGTGGTTGGTGACACTGAAGCGGCCGTGGGCGAGCCAGTCGATGGCAACGGTGTCGTTGTCGTTGCACGTCGCAAGCGCCGGTGCGAACAGCGCAACGACCACCGCGATTCGAACTCGCATGGAGGCTCCTGCGGGGCGGAGAAGTGGTCAATCAATCAGTCGAAGGAGTCGGAAACGCCCGATCAATTCCCCAGTGCGACGCCGACGTACGCCGACAGGCCCTTGGCGCCGAGGTCGGCCCAGCCGATGTTCGAGACGTCGCTGAAGTTGAAGTCGTAGTGAATCTCGATCAGCAGATGCGCGGGTCCGGCGCCCAGGGAGGCGCCCCCGCCCACGGTGCCTCCGATGATGGACGAGCGATAGTCGTGGGGAAGATTCCCCGGCAGCGGCGCCTTGTCCGCGGCGGGATGAAACGTCGCGCCGCTGTCGTGCACCAGAAGATCCACGCGCGGACCGAACAGCAGATATCCGCGCGACGACGAGCCCTGTTGCCCGGACGCAACGATGAGCACGGAGACGGAGAAGTAATCCGCGCGCGTCGTGGTCTTCAGCGTGGCGTCGGCGTTGCCGGCGGAGTCCACGTACGTTTCTTCGAAGCCCAGCTGACGATATCCCACGGTCCCGCGCGCGATGATTCCGGGCGACATCGCTCCCTGAAGGAAGACGCCCGCTCCATATCCGTTGGCGTCGTCGACCGGATAGGAACTCGAGGACTTGACGTACGTCTTCCCGCCACCCACCAGGATTCCGTATCCGGCATTCGCGCACACCGGCGGAATGAGAAGCGCGACGATCGCGACGATGATAATGCGTGTTTTCACGGAGACCTCCCGACACCAGGCGGACGTGCCTGTATTCCGTCGCGCGATTGTGCGCGCCCAGGCGGGAAACCACCAAGCAAAATCCAACCGCTCTATAGCGTGTACTCGAACGCGTAGGCGTGGGCCTTGCCTTCGATGATGATCGTCATTTTTCCGGCGAGACCGGTCAGCTCGTCGGTGCCGGAGTCCGGAACGACGGTCACGTCCATGAAATAGTTGCCGGCCTGCATCGTGCTGTGATGCATGAGAAAGAAACTCCCGCGCTTGCCGTGCAACGTTCCCGACACCATCTCGAACGCCACGCCCGCGGCGGAGCCCTCGACCGCGGTCATCGCGGCCAGCATCTGTCCCTTGCTGATGCCCTCGAGGTCGCCATGGAATTGCTTGTCGAGAAACAGCCGGCCGAACGGACCGCCGGCGCTGTCGTCCGGGGGTTGCGGGATCGTCTTCACATCGAATGTTCCGCGAGCGATCATCGTGTCCTCTTTTCGGTTGGTGGCCGGTGCTCGACCCTGCTCGTGAAAGAAGTGCGTACTCCCGCTGCGGGAGTGAATGTAAAGATCTCGCAGCGGGAGTACAGCGACTCCGATGCAGGTCAGCCGCGCGGGAACGGCTGCAACAGGCTGACGCGGTTGCCTTCGGTGTCCGTGAACGACACGTAGTGCCCGACGCCGGGGATCGGCATCGGGTCGCCGAGCACCTTGCCGCCCGACGCCGCGACTTTCTTCATCGCCGCATGAATGTCGTCCACCGCGATCACGACGGAGGGATATTGCATCGGTTTGTCGGCCTGCTTCTGATAGAGCCCGCCGTTGATCGCACCCGGCTTCTTGGGGCCCTTCTCGTCGGTTTCGGTGGTGGTGACGACGATGTAGTTCCCCATCTCCGCCCCGAGCATCTGCGCGCCCCAGCCGAACGCGCTCGCGTAGAACTTCGCGACGCGCTCCTGGTTCTCATACGGCATCTCGAAGTGAATGACGCTATCCATTGGGGTTCCTCCTCGACGATTGGTTGGTTGTGTGCCTCGAAGGTATGAATGTAGCGAACGACCGGGCGCTCGGCAATCCCCCGACTTCCTTGTCCGACCTCTTTGCGTCCTCGAATTCCGCGCAGACCACGCAGCCGTGACAATTGTGGTAGAATTATTGAACGCGGGAGCCGGGTTATCGGCGACCCGTCGCTCGTCGACACCCGAACGTCGGCCGGGTGCCCGCAATCACCAGGGGCGGTCCCGACACCGCCTTCCTCCACATGCGGGAGGGGTCGCAATGCGTGTTCGCCCGGTCGCTCTCATTCTCGTTCTTTCCCTGACATCGATCGCCCATGCGCAGTGGCAGCCTGACGGGTATCCGGTTTGCACCGCCGACCACGAGCAGTATTCGGCGCAGGTCATCTCGGACGGGGCCGGGGGCGCCTTCATCACGTGGTACGACTATCGCGCCGTCTCCGCGGACCTCTATGCCCAACGCATCAACGCGGCCGGCGTCGCGCAGTGGACGCTCAACGGAGTCCCCATCTGCACGTTACCGAGCCAGCAGGTGGCTCCGACCCTGGTTGCCGACGGCGCGGGCGGATTCATCGTTTCGTGGTACGACGACCGCTCGGGCAACTACGATATCTACGCGCAGCGCGTGAATTCAGCCGGGGTACCGCAGTGGACGGCGAATGGCGTTGCGCTCTGTACCGCGGCCAATAGCCAGGTTTTTCAACAGATCGTTTCGGACGGCGCGGGCGGTGCAATCGTGGCGTGGCAGGATTTTCGCAACGGCGTCGACGACGACATCTACGTCCGCAGAATCAACGCATCGGGTGTCGCCCAGTGGACCGCGAATGGCGTTGGCCTGTGCGTCCTCGCCGGAGATCAGTTGAATCCCGCAATTGCATCCGACGGGGCGGGCGGTGCGATCGTCGCCTGGCAGGACAACCGCTCGGCGTCCCCCGACATCTACGCGCAGCGTGTGACCGCATCGGGTGTGGTGCAATGGACCGCCAACGGCGCTGCCATCTCGACGGCGGCGAACACCCAGTATAGTCCCAAGATCGTCCCCGACGGCGCCGGGGGCGCGATCATCCAGTGGGACGACTATCGTAACGGCAGTGGCGACATCTACGTTCAGCGCGTGAATTCCGCCGGTACGCCGCAATGGACCGCCAACGGTGTCGGCGCCTGCGTCGCCGCCGGTTTTCAGGGATGGGCGGCCCTGGTGTCCGACGGATCGGGCGGTGCGATCGTTGCATGGGAAGACAACCGGATCGTCAATACGGACATCTATGCGAATCGGGTGAGCGCGTCGGGCGTTCCCCAGTGGACTCTGAACGGCGAACCCGTTTGCACCGATGTGAACGAGCAGTACGGAATTGCGATGACGGCCGACGGGGCGGGGGGGTGCTGTGCTGACGTGGTCCGACTATCGGACCCCGGAAGGCGACGCGTACGCGCAGCGCATCAGTGCATTCGGCTCCGTGCAATGGACGACTGACGGCGTCGCGATCGACGCTCATTCGATGTCTCAGAGCCCGGCGTCCATTGCGTGGGACGGCGCTAACGCCGCGATCGTCGCGGTGGCCGACTATCGCAGCACGGCCGTCGATGTCTACGCGCAGCGCGTCGAGTTTCAGTACGGCTACTGGGGCCACCCGGAGCCCGTCATCACGGCGGTCGCCGACATTCCCAACGATCAGGGCGGCAGGGTTGCCGTGGACTGGACCGCGAGTGCGCGCGATATTCCCAATCCCGCACGATCGATCACTACTCGATCTGGCGTGCCGTCACCGCGCTTCCGATGGACGCGAACACGGGCCAGACCGTTGCGCTCAGGACATGAAGTCGGTGCGTCTGGACACGCGCGTCGCGTACGCCGCGGCAGCAACCGGCTCGAACTACTACTGGGAGCTGGTCGGCACAGAGGCCGCGCAGGGACTCGCCGGCTACTCATTCTCTGCGTCCACGCGCGCCGATTCGGTGGTGAGCGCCACCGGGACCGAGTACTTCATGGTCATGGCGCACGACCAGTCGGACAGCTACATCGCGTTTCAATCCAATGTGGGCAGCGGGCATTCCGTGGACAACCTCGCACCCGCGGCGCCGTTGCTCTTGATGGCGCAACGCGTCGGCGCGGACGTACAGTTGAAGTGGAACGGTGTCCACCTCCGTGACCTCCGCGACTACTCGGTGTATCGCGCGACGTCGTCCGGTGTGACCCCGGTACCGGGGAACTTCCTCGCCAGCAACGCGGATACCGTTCTCGTGGATGCCGGCGCCCCCACGACGACGCTCTACTACATCGTGACCGCCTACGACGTGCACAACAACCAGGGCGCGCCGTCGAACGAAGCGCACGTCAGCGCCACGACCGGTGTAGGCAGCACGCCGTCGATCACGGCGCTCACCGTGCTGCAGAACCATCCGAACCCGTTCACGGGGTCGACGGAACTACAAATCGGATTGCCCGCGACGTCGGATGTCGAAGTGGAGATCTTCGACGTCGCCGGTCGACGGGTGAGTACGCTCGCGTTCAAGGGACAGCCCGCCGGGTGGCACGGTGTGCCCTTCTCCGGCCTCGATTCGCGCGGCGCAGCGCTCGCAAGCGGCGTGTACTTCTACCGGGTGCACGCGGCGGGACAAACGGTGACGCGCAAGATGGTGATCGCGCGGTAAGGTAGACGGCAGACGTCAGAAGCTCAACAGCGCGTACCCGTCGTTCTCGTAGGCCATCAATACGATGAGCGCATCGCTCGCGACGGTGACGTCGCGCGAGATCGTGGCCGGATCCACGTGAATCGCGACCATGTTCTGGCCGCACACGTACAACTCCACGCCCTGCTTGCGCATCGCGGACAGCACCGGAAGATTCGGATTGGGGACACCGAACTTGGCCCGGTAGTGCGCGTCGTCCAGGATGCCGTCCATGGCGTTCTCGTGAAACACGACGACGAACTTCACGTTCTTCAGCGGTACGCCGGCGACACTGAACGCGTTCAACTCCGACCCGGCCATGTTGAGCGCGGGCAGGAGATGATCCGGAGCGTCGGCCGCCATGGTTGCGTTGTAGATCGCCCGGTAAGTGTGCTTCACATCGGGCGCGACCGCTACGTTCGGGATCGCAACGTATCCGTCGGCTTCGGGGATCGCGGGTGATCTGGGCTTCGGCCACTGTGCGGAGAAAACCGGCGCGGAGAAAATCAACAGACCGAGAACAACCATCAGACACGATGCTCGTTTCATTGCGGTCTCCTTGGGGAAGCGAGCTAATCCACGCATCGGGATCATACGACAGCACTTCGGTATCCGGAAGCCCCTCCCGGGCTGGCGCAGTCTCGCGCACCTGGCCGGCTGCTAGACGATTCGGCCCTACACCAACCGGCGGCGGCGGCCCACCCACACCGGGCCGAAGAGGATCACGAGCAGTACGACCACCCATACGCGGCCGTGCAGCAGATTGTAGTCCGCGAACAGACGCTCCCACGAGTTGCCGAACAGTGTTCGCCGAAGCGCGGCGTGACCACGATCGTTCGAAACGCCGCGTTCAGGATGGCCACGGGAATCATGACGAGCCAGATCAGCAGGGCTTTGACGAACACGAACAATCCTATTTGCGACGTCGCGCGCGCGTCGGCTCCGAACGCTTGAGCCGGCGACGACGCGTGCGCTGTTCGCTCCGGTGGCCGCGACGATCCTCTTTGGCGAACCGTTTGGCTTTGGCCTTCGAACCGAAGACGTCCGTCCACTTGCCGTTCTTCAGGACGCTCTGGTAGCCGCCGCGCAGAACCTGGAACGGCCGCGACAGCTTGCCCAGGTGATCGAAGTACACCGAGTTTCTCTTGTGGAAGTCTTCGAAGTACGACGGGTAGACGAAGTTGCTCATCGGAATGCCGTTGACCCCGAAGTGCGTCTCTTCCACCGGGTCCGCGCTCTCGTAGGCGTATCCGAGTTTGGGATCGGGGCCGGTCGCCATCAGATTGATCCCGGGGTCCACCAGCATCTCCACCAGTTCGTGCGACGCCGACACGCTGACCAGGTCGCCGTTGTCGAGGGTCGAGCGGACGAAGATGCGCGAGAGCGGGAGGCCGTCGTCGGTGAGGTCGTGGTACGCAAGCGCGTCGGCCTCGTCGGAGTCGTCCAGAAAGACAAACCCCCACGCGCCCTTGATAAAGCCCCTCGTCCTGCGAAGCCGCGCCGGCGTCCCCCACACCGGAAAGACATGCTTGTCGACATAGACCTGGAGCGCAGCGATGAGCTTGTCGAAGTCCACACCGAGATCGACCGTGGACTGGTTGAACACCGCGATCGTGGGCGTCTCACCCTGATTGAACGCCCCGTGTCGTTTGGTCGCTTTCATGCTCTCCCCTTTCCGGCGTTCTACAGATCACGCCTCCGTCGAATTGGGCGTCGTGGTTTCCATCCTTCGGAAAAGGATTGCGAGCGACCACGTCGACCCGGGGAACGTCACCGCCCAGAGTGCGGCGAGCCAGATCAGCCAGTGGACGTACATCTGAAGCGCGACGAACGGAAGCAGCAGCCCGTTGGCGATCAGGAATCGTCGCGCCACGCGCTGCAGCCCCGACCCCGTGAACACCTGTGCCGCGAAGAGTGTGGACAAGCTCATGAAGCTGTAGCCGAGAATGTCGACCGCATACAGAAACGAGTCGAACGGCGTGAACAGAAACGGCTCGATGCCCTGTGTACGCCCGGACGCGATCCGCGGTGTCACCCAGGTGAGTTGCACGAAGTAGTTGATGCTGATCAGCGCCGCATAGATGGTGGCAAAAGCGATCGCGGCGTGGCTCCAGACCTTCCGATCATGCGACGCGAGCTGGTGGACGCACACCATGAGCACCAGAAACGACGCACCCAGGAAGAGCGACGGCGTCAGCAGGACGATAAGTCCGAGCGGCGTGCTCGCGTGTTCCGGTCCGCCTCCCGACCCCATCCATCCCGCCCATTCGGCGATCTGCCCGAGGTCATAGGTAATGCTGAACACAGTCGCCAGCACGGCGGACCAGAATCCGAGGGTCTTCGTGGATTGAGAAATGTGAGTGACCATGGTTCGTGCGGCGAACGCGTGATCCGGTCGGACTCGATCAGATAGTCGATCTTATACTACAAGGTATCCACGTTTGTCCAACGGACCGCAGCGCATCTCACGAAGCCCGGGTACTCGCCTTCGACACGATGGTAGCGCACAAGCGCCTGATCCCTTGCGTCGTTGAAGCCGATCGCGGTCACTCGCACAGCGTATGCGTCGTGTTGCCCGTGCATCCGCCGATCCTTGAAGGCCGAATCCGGCATGACGTCGAAACCGAGCGCCGACAACGACGCGACGCCCCCCATCACGATACCCACAAGCTGATGCGCCGTGCTATCAACCACCGGCCATCGATCTTGTCGAGGCGCACACCCAGACCTTCGCCACACAACACGCCGCACCAGTACGCGTACTGGATCACAGCTTGCGTTCGCGCTTTGTTGAACCCGACTCGCGAAACCGTGATCGCGACCTTGTGCGCGCGATGATCGGCCATGTATTCATCCTCGGTCATGACGTCGTGCCCGAGAGCCGCCAAAGAGAACGTATCCATCGTGATCGAGCGCTTCTCGACATAGTCGTCGATCGTCTGGTCGTTCAGGTCCAGGAACTGCATGTTCGGCTCGATCAGGTCGCTCTTCCTGCGACCGAAGGTCGGTGTCACAATGATATCGCCGGGGTTTGGATGACCGATATTGGTGTCGTATGCGTGGTCAATGATGGTCTGGTAGATCGCATACTCGTCCGGGGTGAATGGGCCGTCGATCGCGCGCGCCTTCTCTTCGCGCGGATCCTTGAGATTCGTGACCACGACGGGTTGTGTAGAAGGTGACCCGTCCGCTCGCCTGCTGCGCATGGTCATTCTCCGAAGATGGAGACGGGCAAACGCCTCCACCAGGTCGCGGTCATGAATCGTGACCCCGACGACGTTTCCATCCTGAGTCGGTTTCGCATCGATCGTGCGCGTCTCTCGCTCAAACGGGCCGAGCGGCTTCTCACCGGGCGCGGGTGTCTTCCAGAAGCGGACCTTGCTGTTGGCGGCCACGTATCCGAGCGTTCCATGGACGCTGGGCGGGCCGGCGCTCTCTGACGTGATGGACACGTGAACGGTCCCCCTGAAACGCTAGAAGCCGGCATTTCGTTTCACGGGCGCGTCGAATACCCACTCATATTCCGGCGTGCCCGCGGGAAGACGATTACGAACCCAAACGCCGTCGGCTTCCCGGACGGGGATCCGGAAGCAGAGGGAGTCCTTCGACGCGATCACCGACGGCAGCGATTCGTTCACCTTGGCGCAATCGACCGCGCACACGGCGAGCGCGCAACAGAGCGCCGACGTGATCAGAGGCTTCATGGGCGAGATACTCCAGCGTGTCGCTGGCGTTGGCGGGAAGATGGGCGGGGTCTTGTTGGCAATATAGACCTCCACGGCTGTTCCACCAATAACTTCTGGCAGGTGCACCAATGCTTATTGGTGCCGTTACGGTCGTAGTGGGCGCGCGAAACGCGGTGAACGATGGCGGCGCATTCACCTCAGACCAGTTGACGCACCCCGCAACCGGGACAGAACTCCGTCCCCTGCGGCACCGTCGCACCACAACTGATACAGTGGACCGCCTTCGGATCCGGTCCGAAGCGGTTGTCTCCGGGCTCTCCCTCCAGGACCATGAAATACAGCAGCACGATGCCGCCGAGGAACGGAACAACGCTCAGGAATAACCATGCCGCGCTGTGATTCGTGTCGTGCAGTCGACGCGCACCCACCGCAAGACCCGGGACCAGCACCGCCAGCGCGTAGATGCCGCTCAAGGGACCGAAGCCGATGTCGGCGTCGAAATGTCCGCTGGTCACGTCGATCCCGACGAGCATCACCATGACGAGAAAGTTGACCAGCGTATACAGCCAGTATTCCGCCCGGCGAGCCCTGCCGTCGAACACCGCGTATTTTCGAATGACTTCAAAGTACCAGTGCATCACGGTTCCTGATCATCTGGGTTTCTTGGGCGGAAGCGACTGCACGAACCGATGGCATCGCTGGACCCACTCACGCAGGTCGGAGTCTTCCTCGTGACCGGGCGGATCCACGTAGACATATCCCTTCATCGGTTTGCCCGTGAAGTCCATCTTGCGAACGTGGTCCCGGGAAAGCGCCGTCTCATAGTAGTCAGGCCCGACCCGGGCCATCAGCACATCATCGACGATCCCGATGAACATGTATCCCCGAGCCATGAACGCGATCCCCCCGAACATCTTCTTCTCCGTGATGTCCGGCTGCCGATCCAGCACCTCCCTCACCCGCTCCGCAAGCCCTTCGTCGTATGACATGCAGCCCTCCTATCGCGCTCGCGTCACAATATCTACCGCAAGCGTGTCGACAACGCCCCGCACTTCAAGTCCCATGAGCCCGACTTGTACCGTGCGCTGCACCGATCGAACTCGTTCCCGGACTCCTGCCACCGACTGATGACGACCATGGCGCTGTCAGCTTGAATCCAGTAGATCGAGACGTGGACGTAGACCGACGGGATCGGCGTGTCGAACACGCGACGCGTGTCCGTCCATCCCTCTCCGCTGGGAATCGGTTTGCGCGAGCACCGGACCCATTCGACCGGAAGATCGCTGATGCGCTGAACCAGCGTATCAAAATACAGAGAATCCAGCGGGAGCGTAATCGCGACCTGCGGCACGACGCCATCCTCATGACGGACGTGAGACGGCGGATACGCGCGCAGCATGGCCTCGCAGAGAATGAGGTCAGCATCCGCCGTCGGCCCCCGGCGGACCTGCCAACACCGGGTGCGGAGGCATGATTGACTCCCCCGGCAACGTACACGCGACTCCGCTGGCGAGCACGCTGAGAAGGATCAACGTGATCACTGGCTTCACGGTTGAGAAACTCCCGTGTCCGGCTAGCCTTGGCGGGAACAACGGCGGGATCTCTAGAAACATGCACACTCGGATTCTTGGCGATGCTGGAAGTCAGTGAATCTTCTTGGCAGTAGCAATTAATCCATCCTTGTCCCGAATTTCCAAATCCCCATTGGCGTTGATGACCCAATGGTCTCCGGTGGAAGAGCCCTCCACCTTGTCGAAGCGGCGACCAGCGGAAGTCCGTTTCTCCACGACCTCGTCTCCGGAGCTACTACCATCTTTGAATGTTCGCTCAACGAAGAGCTTCGTCCCGCTCTGGATCAGGGTGATACGTCCCGCAACAAACGGACTCTCGTCGAGCCAGCGTCCAACGACTTCACCATCAGCAACGCGCCCTTGACTCGCCAACCTGTGCTCGTCTTCCTCCGTCAAACCATTGATCTGAACCTTGAGGACCGGATCGAAATGAGTTGTCGCCCAAGCACCTGATCCTACTGCCATGCCGTCGACGTAGTAACTCATGAACGTGTGGTCATAGTGGCGCGAATCGCGGGCCTTCAATTCGAGGGCAATGGCACGAAGTGTTTCCTCCGAAACACCCTTGTTGAGGCGCACAACCAGACTGCGCTTGATGCCCCTGATCGTCTCGGAATCAATCACCGAGAACGATACGTCGCTCGGAATGAGCGTGGCTTTGGCGTCTGATCGTCGTCCATCATGCCTAGATGGCACTGACTTCGCCGAGTGCTGTGATTGCTGATGGCTATTGCATCCGCATATCACCACGACCATCACGCCAGCCATGCCGAATAAGCCGCGTATTTGTCCTGTCATGAGCGCCCTCACCCCTCTGTACTGCCGAGCCTTCCTAACAAACGGCGCTCCGATCGCGCTCTCACCGCCCAGCACCGGGTAGGACGCAGGGCGCCGGCCAGGGTCAAAAACGGTACCATTTGAGATTCTGAAGTGGTGCCGATCACGACCGCCTACCGCGAAAAGACTCGATTTCATGACCCAGGATTTCTTTGGGCAGGTTTATCCAACCGAACCTTTCAAAGAACCATTCTAGACCATTCAACGTGTGGACTTCTGGCTGGCGTAACAGTGAATCGGCGTCGATCTGCCATATCTTGTCCACCTGGTCAACCGTCGCATGAAAATACTCATGCCACGCCCGGTCGTCTCCTGCGACAAGCACGAAACCTCCAATTCCGACAGCTGCTATCCTCACCTCGACCCGACCATCGTAGAGACCAACCTCACTCAAACGAGCCGCAAACTCAAAAATCTCTGTGAACATGTAGATGGTATTGAGTATGGAAATGAATCCAGGGGCCTTGTTCAAGTCGACACCTTCTGGCTTCAGAAAGATGCTCGACACAGCTCGCTGTTTCAGTTTCTGAAACCACTCCGACGACGGGGCCTCTCGCACCGCGCTTAAGTGAAGGAACTGCCCGCTCTGGTAGAAACGCCAATACTCGACTATTCCCATGAATTCAGCGCCGGACGCAAAAAACTTATTCCCAAACTCGCGCTCGTCTGGGCGCTTCGAAATGTGAGGAAAATCCCACCCGCGAAGTTGAACTTTGGTCTTCTGCACCAGCGAAAGACATCCGGCGACAGATTCCACGCGGGCCTCCTTGAACACAGAGGGATATAGATTCACCCGCCAATGAGGCTGTTCAAGAACGAGTTTCTTGAAGTCCGCGATAGCCACTACAACCCTTCCCGCTCCTCTTCATAGCGGGCACCAGATATGTCGGGCGCCTCCATGCCGATCCTCTTCGCACTGCCGATCAACTCTCGAGCCCTCTTCTCTGCAGCGAGCTCCAACAAGTTGCGCATCTGCTCGGCGGTCATCACTCGTGTCGTTCGAGCCTTGCCTACATCACGAACGTAGACGCGGCCAGCCTCAAGTCCCGTGCCTTCGGGCCCGTTTCGTCTGCACACAATCGGCATGCTATCGAATTCAGCCACGTCGATCGCCAGAAAGGCCTTCCCGTCATATTCAACTGTCGCCAGAACCGGGTGTATCGCCGGCGAAGAATAACGATTGATGAAGTCGATACAGTCGTCGGCGTCGTAGGTATCGCGTTGCTCCCCGTCAATGCCAGTTAGTTCCCACTCGTTGCCTGATTCTCCGACTCCGACGATGATTATCCCCCCATCGCGCTGGTTGCTCATCGCGAGGCAGGTTCTCACAATTTTATGCTTGAGTCCGTCCCAATCTGCCGCGCACTTGAATTCAATCCATTCTGTTTCGCTGCGGTACTCGAGAGCACTTGTCACTCGCTTGTGCAGTGTGCTTAGGCCGGGAAGGCTCGATGAAGGGATAGGCGACATTACCCCCCTACACCTCCCACTTGCCTTTTTCGGTGAAGTGCCTCGCGACTTGTTCGCGGAGGTGGATGGAGTCGATGGGGGTGTACTTCACCAGTCGGCGGGAGGCGGCGAGCATGGTGCGGAGTTCGTCGCCGGAGGCGCAGGCGGCGAGGAGTTCGCGCGACCAGAGGT
The DNA here is from genome assembly GCA_963761125.1 of Candidatus Latescibacterota bacterium. GTDB lineage: Bacteria > Krumholzibacteriota > Krumholzibacteriia > WVZY01 > JAKEHA01 > JAKEHA01. Next base: position 285,088 of record CAVXFV010000004.1, on the reverse strand, counting down.
CGAGCTTGCCCATCGCTTCATTGATATAGAGACGCGTCATGCCGATGTGGGTGGTGCACGCGTCTTCGCCGTTCGCGGCGATCAGCTTCAGGGTGCGGAGCCACGCGCTCTCCATCCCGTAGGTCTCGATGATGATGTTCGAGATGTCGCCCAGCACCTGCTGCTCCTGCTCCATCTTGGCGCCGAACTTCTGCGCGGCCACACCGAGTGCGAGCAGCGAGAGTTTCTTGGCGTTCGCGATCAGTCCCTTCTCCACCGACAGCGGTCCCATGTCGTCGGAGTCGTCCAGCATCGACGGACCTTCCAGCAGTTCGCCGGAGAGCTTCTGTGCGGCGGCCAAGAGCGGCAGCTCGCCCTTGAGCGAGCGCTTGAGCAGATTCCCGGTGAGCAGCATGCGGTTGATCTCGTTGGTGCCCTCGTAGATCCGCGCCACGCGCGAGTCTCTATAATGACGCTCGGCCGGGTAGTCGGCGATGAAGCCGTAGCCGCCGAAAATCTGCACGGTCTCGTCCACGACGTAGTCCAGCATCTCGCTTCCCTTGATCTTCATCATCGAGCACTCGGCCACGTACTCTTCGATGCCGGCCATGCTCTTCTGGGCGTAGTCGGGATCGTCTTTGCCGATGGGCGCCAGAATCGCGTCCAGCAATCCCGCGGTCCGGTACGACATGCTCTCGACGCCGTAAATCTGGCTCGCCATGGTCGCGATCTTCGCCTGGATCATCCCGAAGCTCGAGATGGGCTTGCCGAACTGCACGCGCTCGTTGGCGTACTTGACGGCGTCGTCGAAGGCGATCTTCGCAGCACCCACACACCCGACCCCCAGCTTGAAGCGCCCGACGTTCAGGATGTTGAACGCGATCTTGTGACCCTTGCCGATCTCGCCCAGCAGATTCTCCACCGGCACCTGGACGTTCTCCATGAACACCTGCACGGTGCTCGAACCCTTGATGCCCATCTTCTTTTCTTCGGCGCCCGTGGTGAGTCCGTCGTAACCGCGCTCCAGGATGAAGCACGAGAACTTGTCGCCGTCGACTTTGGCGAACACGAAGAACAGGTCGGCGAATCCGCCGTTGGTAATGAAGGTCTTGTCGCCGTTCAAGACGTAGTGCTTGCCGTCCTTGGACAGCTCGGCGCGCGTGCGCGCGGCCAGCGCGTCGGAACCGCTGCCCGGTTCGGTGAGCGCGTAACAGCTCATCAGTTCGGCGGTCGCGATTTTGGGAAGGTACTGCTGCTTCTGCGCGTCGGTGCCGAAGAGTACGAGCGGCAGCGTGCCGATCCCCGCGTGCGCGCCGTACGTCGTCGAGAACGCGCCGCCGCGCGAGATCACTTCGATCACGGCCATCGATGTCGCCTTGTCCAGACCCAGTCCGCCGTACGCCTCCGGGATGTCGATCATCAACAGACCGAGTTCGCCGGCCTTCTTCAGGAGGCCCACCATGACGCCCGGCTCCTTGGCCTCGCTCTTCTCGATGTTCGGAAGCACTTCGTTATCGATGAAGTCCTGCGCGGTCTTGACGAACATCTTCTGCTCGTCGGAAAAATCTTCCGGTGTGAACACGTCGGCGGGCGCGGTCTCCTCCAGGAGAAAGCCGCCGCCCTTGCGGATGGTCGTATCGGTCTTGGTGGTCATGTGGGCTCCCTTTGCCTGTGGCCTGTCTCTTATATAAGCGAGATTTGCCGTCCCGGGAAAGCAACAATCGGACCATTTCGTCCGGGATCGCGGGGGGGAGGCGTGGCGATCGCCCGGTGTCTGGGCGGCACCCTGGCCGCCGTGATAGAATTGTTTTTCGACAGATCTCCCTGCGAGAGCGGTCAGTTCCGAAGCTCCCGCCCGAATTGAACTGACCGAACCAGGAGAGCCCCGAATGAGACTCCCGAACCGCTGTCTCGTTGTCGTCCTCGTTGTGCTCGTCGTTGCGTCCGTCGCCCACGCCCAGTGGCAGTCGGGCGGTTTGGGTGTCTGCACCGAAACCGGCAACCAGCTTTCTACCGCGTCCTGCCCCGACGGCGCCGGCGGGATGTTCGTCACGTGGTACGACTATCGAAACGGCGCCGCGGCCGACATCTACGCACAGAGGCTGAACGGGGCGGGCGTTCCCCAGTGGACCCCGGGCGGTGTCGCCGTGTGCGTCGCGACCGACGATCAACTCATCCCCTCGATCATCCCCGACGGCACGGGCGGTGCGATCATTGCGTGGCACGACGGCCGCACCGACGGCGTCAACACCAATGCCGACATCTACGCGCAGAAGCTCGACGCCGACGGCGTGCCGCAGTGGACCACCGACGGAGTCCTTATCTGCGCCGCGACGCGCAACCAGCTCGTTCCCAAACTCGCATCCGACGGTGCGGGCGGCGCGATCATCACGTGGTACGACTACCGAAACAACTTCTCGACCCCGGATGTCTACGCGCAGCGCGTGAATTCGACGGGCGTCGTCGAGTGGCTCACCGACGGCGTCGAAATCGCCGTCATCCAGGGAAGCCAGATCGGTCCCCGCATCGTGTCCGACGGCGCGGGCGGCGCGGTGATCGTGTGGCTCGACTTCCGGAGCCTCACGCACTACGACGTGTATGCGCAGCGCGTGATCTCCGACGGCACTCCGCAATGGGGCGCCAACGGGACCGCGATCAGCACGTCGAGCGGACTCAAGTTCAATCTGGAGATGGTCTCCGACGGCGCCGGCGGCGCCATCGCGACCTGGCAGGACAATCGCGGGGTCTCGGCGGACATCTACGCGCAGCGCGTGTCCTTCGCCGGAGTGGCGCAGTGGACCGGCGACGCCGCCGTCTGCACCGAAGGGAGCTTCCAGAACTACCCGAGCATCGCCACCGACGGTGCGAACGGGGCCGTCATCTCGTGGGAGGACTCGCGCGTTTCGGGAACCGATATCTACGCGCAACGCATCGACGCAACCGGCGCTCCCCAGTGGACGCTGAACGGCGTGGCAGTCTGCGCCGCGAGCGGCGCGCAGGATCGCACGAGCACCGCTTCCGACGGTGCCGGCGGAGCGATTGTCGCATGGCAGGATCGGCGCGGCGGTGAGTACGATCTCTACGCGCAGCGAGTCGACGCGTCCGGTGCCGCGCAGTGGACGACCGACGGCATCGTCGTCACCACCGCGAGCGGGGAGCAGCGAGCCCCCACGATCTTCTCGGACGGCGCCGGCGGCGCGTTCCTCGCGTGGCAGGACGCGCGCAACGCCGATCTCGACATCTTCGCGCATCGCCTGAATGCGAGCGGGTCGATCCCCACGCCGGTCGGCCACACCCCGACGCTCACGGAGATGACGCTCTCTGCGAACTTCCCCAATCCGTTCTCCGACGAGACGACGTTCGACCTCAACCTCCCGCGAGACACCGACGTCGACATTCGCGTGTACGATGTGACCGGGCGACTCGTCAGGCGGATGGACCTCACCCGGCCGGGCGCGGGGTCGCGACGGATGGCATTCGATGGCCGCGACGACCACGGCAACTTTCTGCCGAGCGGCGTGTACTTTTATCGCGTGCACGCTGGCAACGAGGCCGTCACGCGCAAAATGGTAATCACGCACTGAACGCCGCTGCCCCGTTGCGGGCGGCCCTGCCTCGGTGCTAGACTCGTTGAACACGCGAGAGCCCCCTGAAGTCTGCGGACTCCCGCCTGGTCGTCGACACCCGAAAATCCCGTCGGCCGGGTGCCTTCCATACAGTCGGCGGTCACCGACACCGCGTCTCCATCCCGGAGGCCGCAGATGAACATCTGGCTCTTGGCTCCGCTATTTCTCGTTCTGCAATTTCTCGTCCCTGTCTCGACCCGCGCCCAGTGGGTCTACAACGGCACGCCCGTTTCGACGGCAGCTTCGTTTCAATACAACCCGAAAGCCGTTTCGGACGGCGCGGGCGGTATTATCGTTACCTGGTACGACTACCGAAGCAATATCTACGGCGACATCTATGCCCAGCGGATCAGCGGGTCGGGTGTTCCATTGTGGACGCTCGACGGCGTACCCATCTCTACCGACCCGAACGGTCAGTTGGAGTCCGTGATCACCTCGGATGGCGCGGGCGGGGCGATCATCGCCTGGGACGGCTTTCGGGGCGCGTCGGGCTATGACATCTTTGCTCAACGCGTCGATGCCTCCGGTGTGACGCAATGGGCTTCAAATGGCGTGCCGGTATGCACGGCCTCCGCCAATCAAGCGGGTCAGCAGATTGTTGCGGACGGCGCCGGCGGCGCCGTCATTGCATGGCAAGACCTCCGGAACGGGGGCGGCTATGACATCTATGCGCAACGCATCAATGCGTCCGGGGTGGCGCAGTGGACGAGCAATGGCGTGGTCCTGTGCGCCGTCACCGGTGATCAGTCGGGTCTCGCGATCACGTCGGACGGCTCCGGCGGGGCGATCGGGGTGTGGGCCGATTTTCGCAACGGGACCAACTACGATCTTTACGCCCAGCGAGTCAATGCCTCCGGCATCGCCCAGTGGACGGCCAACGGCATCGCTTTCGCCGCATTCGCGTACGATCAGTCCAGCGCGTCGATCGCTGCGGACGGCAGCGGCGGGGCGATCGTCGCGTGGAATGACAGTCGAAACGCAAACTCGCCGGACATCTATGCCCAGCGGCTCAATGCATCGGGTGCCGACCGGTGGACGGCGGGCGGCCTTCGCGTATGTGCGGCCGCCAACGCTCAGTACAGCCCGGTGGTGTCGTCGGACGGCGCCGGGGGAGCGGTCGTGGCGTGGCAGGACTATCGCTCGGCCGTGACCTATGACATCTACGCGCAGCGTATCAGCGCCTCGGGGACCGTGCAGTGGGCCGGCGATGGCGTCGCGCTAAGCATCGCATCGGGCGATCAGACCGGTCCCTGTATCGTCGGGGACAGCGCGGGTGGCGCGATCGTGGCGTGGCAGGACTATCGCGCGGCCTCCGGTGACGTCTACGCGCAGCGGATCGACCTATCGGGAACGACGCTGTGGGCCGCTGACGGCGCGCCGGTTTGCACATCTACCAACCTGCAGTACCTTCTGTCAATCGTCTCCAACGGAAACGGTGGCGCCATCATCGCCTGGCAGGATGACCGGAGCGGTACTACATACGACATCTACGCACAACGCATCGACGGTCGCTACGGGTACTACGGGACCCCCGAGCCGGTCTTGTCCGCGGTGAGCGACGTCCCCGGCGACCAGGGCGGAGCGGTCACCCTCGACTTCTACGCGAGCGGCCGCGACGCGCTGAACCAGCAGGTGATCAGCCATTATTCCATATGGCGCGCGACCGACGCGGCCGCGGCGATGGCCGCGTCCGAAGACGGTGTGCCGAAGGTGAAGCTCGTCGATGTCGGTGCCGACTTTTCGGGGCCGGCGATCCGCGAGGAAAAGACGACGACATCGGACTACTTCTGGGAGCTCGTCGGAAACCAGTCCGCGATCTACCGAGCCGCCTACTCCTTCACGGCGCCGACGAAGTACGACTCCACAGCCGCCAGTCCGGCGACCCACCAGTTCCAGGTGGTCGCGCATGCGTACAACAGCGCGTACATCAACTGGCCATCGAATGTGATGAGCGGCCACTCCGTGGACAACCTCGCGCCCGCGGCGCCGCTGTATCTGACCGCGCAGCGCGTGGGCGCCGACGTGCATGCTCAAATGGAACCGCGTGCACGTTCCGGATCTCAAGGACTACGCCGTGTACCGCGCGACGGCTTCGGGTGTCACGCCGATCCCCGGCAACTTCCTCGCGGAAGACAGCGACTCGGTACTCGTGGACGCGGGCGCACCGACGACGACGCTCTATTATATCGTCACCGCCACCGACGTGCATGCGAACCAGAGCACGCCGTCGAATGAAGCGAGTGTGAGTGCCACGACCAACGTCGGCAACACGCCCTCGATCACCGCACTCACCGTGCTGCAGAACCATCCCAATCCGTTCACCGCGGAGACGGAGTTGCAGGTGGGACTGCCGGCGGCGGCTTCGATCAAGGTCGAGGTGTACGACGTCGCGGGCCACCGCGTGCGGACGATGGACGTCGCGGGGGTCGCGGGCTGGCAGTCGGTGCGCTTCGCCGGGACCGACGCGCACGGCGCGGCACTCGCGAGCGGCGTGTATTTCTACCGCGTCACCGCGCACGGCGAAACCGTCACGCGTAAAATGTTGATCACGCGATGAGGCGGCCTGGAGGGCTCTCATGAAACTCAGACTCGCAACGGTAATGCTCTTGTCCGCGTATTTCCTGCAACCGATCGCGGTGCACGCGCAGTGGCTGACCAACGGGAACGGCCTCTGCATCGTCCCCAACGATCAGACCCACGCCACGATCGTCCCGGACGGATCCGGCGGTGCGATCGTCGCGTGGCAAGACCTCCGCGTTCGTAACAGCGATATCTACGCGCAGCGGGTCAATGCGTTCGGCATGGTGCAGTGGACCAGCAACGGCGTGGCCGTGTGCACGGCGACGAACGACCAGCTCGCGCAGGCGATGGTCGAAGACGGCGCCGGCGGGGCCGTCATCGCGTGGGAGGACCGTCGCAATCTCAACACCACCGGGGTGGACATCTACGCGCAGCGGATCAACAGCGCGGGCGTCGTGCAGTGGACGGCCAACGGCGTCGCGCTATGCACGGCCGCTGCCAGTTCCGACCGCCTGACCCTCGCCCCGGACGGGACCGGCGGTGCGATCGTCACCTGGGAAGACGATCGCAACGGCTCGAACTACGACATCTATGCGCAGCGGATCGACGGGGCGGGTGTCGTGCAGTGGACGACCGATGGCGTTCCCCTGTGCGTCGCCGCGCTCGACCAGCAGTATCCCAAGATCGTGTCCGACGGGACAGGCGGCGCGATCATCGTCTGGATCGACATTCGCAACGGAACCGCCGCCTACGTCTACATGCAGCGCATCGACGCGTCCGGAGCCGTCCAGTGGACGACCGACGGCGCCCGTCTGTGCCCCAACGCCGCCCAGGAGGCCACGCCCTTTATCGCATCGGACGACGCCGGCGGTGCGATCGTCATGTGGCACGACTTTCGAAACGCGGACGAAGACATCTACGCGCAGCGCATCAACGGATCCGCGGTGGCGCAGTGGCCCACCGACGGCGTTCCGGTGTGCACCGCCCCGGGTCCGCAGGCTATCGGGAGCGCCACCTCGGACGGCGCCGGCGGCGCGATTATGGCGTGGGCTGACGGTCGCTCGAGCGGCTTCTACGACATCTACACACAACGCGTGAACGCGTCCGGCGTCAACCTCTGGACCGGAGACGGAGTCCCCGTTTGCACCGCCGCCGACTATCAGCTCTTCCCCTCCGTCGTTTCGGACGGTGCCGGCGGCGCGATCATCGCGTGGCAGGACCATCGAAACACGACGGACTACGACGTCTATGCGCAACGCGTGGATGCAACCGGAGTCGTGCAGTGGACGACCAATGGCGTCACGCTGTGTTCGTCCGCGAACGACCAGACGAACCCGGTCCTCGCGTCCGACGGCAGCTTCGGCGCGATCGGAGCCTGGCAGGACTTTCGCGGCGGATCGAGTTACGACATCTACGCGCTGCGAGTCACTCCAGACGGAACGATTCCAACGGGGGTCCACAATACGCCGCGTGCGTCGGAGTTGACGCTGTCGCCCAACTATCCCAATCCGTTTTCCGGCGAAACCGTCGTCGACCTGACACTTCGCGACGAGGAACCCGTGCGCGTCGAGGTCTTCGATGTGGCCGGTCGCCGGGTGCGCGAGATGGACATCGGCCGGCGCGGCGCCGGAACGTCGGAACTCAGGTTCGACGGCATGGACAACCACGCCAACTATTTGCCAAGTGGTGTGTACTTCTTTCGCGTGCACGCCGGCGGCGAAACGGTCACCCGAAAAATGGTGATCGACCGGTAACTACACGCGAGGCCCCGAAGCCGTCGGCCGGGGCCCGTTCCCCGCATCGTTGGCGGTCGCCGACACCGCGCGTTTGTCGTGTCTGGAGGCCGCAGATGAATACTCGGGTCCTGCTCCCACTGTTGCTGCTTTCGTGCCTCGTCCGACCGGTCGCGTCGCTCGCCCAATGGGTGACTGACGGGACCGGCGTCGCGACCCTTGCGGGCGATCAGATTTCTCCGGTGCTCGCGTCCGACGGCGCCGGCGGCGTGATCATCGTCTGGCACGACCGTCGAAGCACGACCAGCAACGACATCTACGCACAACGCATCAACGCGTCGGGCGGGATTCTGTGGACAACCAACGGTGTTCCCGTGACCACCGGCCCCAACGAGGAGTTGAACCCGGCGATCGCCTCGGACGGCGCCGGCGGAGCGATCATCGCCTGGCAGAATTATCAGGGTGTGGCCGGCAACGATCTCTACGCGCAGCGCATCGACGCGTCGGGAGCGGTCCTGTGGATGACGAGGGCCGGCGTCGGCGTCGCCCTGTGCACGGCGACGGGCGATCAGGGCAGCATTCGGATGATCCCGGATGGGGTCGGCGGTGCGATCGTGACGTGGTTCGACGGCCGGGTCGACATCGCCGATATCTACGCGCAGCGCATCGACGGCTTCGGCGTGGTTCAGTGGACGACCGACGGCGTGCCGGTGTGTGCCACCACGGGTGTTCAGAACTTCCCGGAGATGATCGCCGATGACAGCGGCGGAGCGATCATCGCCTGGCAGGACTCGCGAAGCGGGACCTCCGACATCTACGCGCAGCGCATCAATGAGTCGGGGGCGATCCAGTGGCAATCGAGTGCGGTTCCCCTCTGCACCGCCGCCGACCTTCAACTCGTTCCCGCGCTCGCCTCGGACGGATCCGGCGGGGCGATCGTCACCTGGGAAGACCGGCGCAACGGCGTGGACTATGACGTCTACGCGCAGCGCGTCAATGCCTCGGGCGCGGTCCAGTGGGCCGCAAACGGGGTCGCCGTGAGTGCCACCACGAACACTCAGTTCGCTCCCCGGATCGTTTCCGACGGAACCACCGGGGCGATCGTGACGTGGTTCGACGACCGCGACGGCAACTACGACATCTACGCGCAGCGTATCAACGTCTCGGGTGCGGTCCAGTGGACCGCCAACGGCGTCGCGCTCTGTACCGCCGCGAACAGCCAGTCCTCGCCATTGATCGTCGAGGACGGTAACGGTGGAGCGATCGCCGCGTGGCGCGACGGTCGCAATGGCACCGACGACGTGTACGCCCAGCGGGTCGACGCGTCGGGGGCCACACAATGGGCCGACGACGGCGTGGCGCTCTCGACCGCGGCGTTCAATCAGCGGCCGAACGCGATCATCTCCGACGGGGCCGGCGGCGCGGTCGTCGCCTGGCAGGACCACCGCAACGGCGCGGACTACGACGTCTATGCGTTGCGCGTGAACCCCGACGGGGCGCTTCCGACGGGCGTTCACGATACGCCGTCCGCGTCCACGATCGCGCTCTCGGCGAACTATCCCAATCCATTCTCCGGCGCCACGACGATCGACCTCACCTTGCGCGACGCGGAACCCGTGCGTGTCGAGGTCTTCGATGTGGCCGGTCGCCGCGTGCGTGCGATCGTAGTCGGTCGCCTGCAGGCGGGCGAGTCGCGGCTCGTGTTCGACGGGATGGACGACGCCGCGCACGCACTCCCGAGTGGCGTGTATTTCTATCGCGTGCACGCGGGAAGCGAAACCGTCACGCGCAAGATGGTCATCGACCGGTAGAGACATCGAGTCCGCGCGCCCGCACCGTCGGCCGGGCGCCGCTTCTTTCAACATGGCGGTCGCCGACACCGCGCGTTCGTCGCCCTGGAGGCCGCAGATGAATATCCGGGTTCTGCTCGCGTTGCTACTCCCCTGCACGTTCGTTCTTCCGGTGGCCGCGCGGGCCCAGTGGACCCCCGGGGGCGTTCTCATATGCAACGCAACGGGCGCCCAGAACAACCAGGCGGTCATGCCGATCGGTGTGGGCGGGGCGATGGTCGTGTGGACGGATCACCGCAACGGTGTCGACTACGACATCTACGCCCAGCGTTTCGACGGCTCCGGGACCCCGCAGTGGGGGACCAACGGCGTCGTCCTCTGCGCCGCTCCGGGCAATCAATTGAACCCCGCACTCATGTCGGACGGACGGGGCGGAGTGATCGTCGCCTGGGACGACTTTCGAAGCGGAGACCCGCACGCCTACGTCCAGCGGATCCTGACCTCGGGCGACGTTCAGTGGGCGACCGACGGCATTCCCGTGTGCACGGCCGGCAGCGGTGAACACCGCGCCCGGCTCGTTCCCACCGGGTCGGGCGACGCGCTCGTCGTGTGGGACGACGGTCGCAACGGAAACGATTCCGACGTCTACGCCCAGAGCATCGATATCGCGGGCACGATCCAGTGGGCCGCCGAAGGCGTCCCGCTGTGCACGGCCACCGGTGATCAGTTCACGGGCGACGTTGTCGCGCATAACACCAACGGAGCCATCGTCACGTGGTACGACATTCGGGGCGGCAACGATTTCGACGTGTACGCCCAGTGGATCGACCACACCGGCGCCGTCCGGTGGACGACCGACGGTGTCGCACTCTGTACGGCGGCATCCGATCAAGATACCCCGGCCGCGGTGTCGGACGGAGCGGGCGGCGCGATCGTCGCGTGGGAAGACTATCGGAGCGGGTCCAACTACACCGTCTACGCCCAGCGGGTGGACGCATCGGGCGACGTGCAGTGGATTGGCAACGGCGTCGCCGTCGCGATGACGGGGCACGAGCAGACGTTTCCGACGGTCGCCTCCGATGGAACCGGCGGGGCATTCATCGCATGGACGGATATTGGAAATGGTACTCACTACAACGTCTACGCCCAGCGACTCAACGCGTCGGGGGTCACCCAGTGGTCTCCCAACGGCGTCGCACTGACGACCAACGATCATGCGTCCGACCCTGCAATCACCTCGGACGATGGCGGTGACGCCATCGTGGCGTGGAATGACAATCGCGGGTCGACCAGCTACGACGTCTACGCGCAACTCATCGACGCGTCGGGCACGACCAAATGGACGGCCGACGGCGTCGGTCTGGTGACCGCCGCGGGCCAGCAGTCCTTCGTCGCCGTGGCCCCGGATGGGTCCGGCGGGGCGTTCGTCACCTGGGAAGACTTCGGCAACGACACCGCCGGAGACCTCGACATCCTGCGCGTCGGCCCGAATGGACTCGTGCCGACGGGCGTTCACGATACGCCGTCCGCGTCCACGATCGCGCTCTCGGCGAACTATCCCAATCCATTCTCCGCCGCCACGACGATCGACCTCACCTTGCGCGACGCGGAACCCGTGCGCGTCGAGGTCTTCGATGTGGCCGGTCGCCGCGTGCGCGAGATCGAAGTCGGCCGCCTGCAGGCGGGCGAGTCGCGGCTCGTGTTCGACGGGATGGACGACGCCGCGCACGCACTCCCGAGTGGCGTGTATTTCTATCGCGTGCACGCCGGACGTGAAGCGGTCACGCGCAAGATGGTCATCGACCGGTAGAGACATCGAGTCCGCGCGCCCGCACCGTCGGCCGGGCGCCGCTTCTTTCAACATGGCGGTCGCCGACACCGCGCGTTCGTCGCCCCTGGAGGCCGCAGATGAATATCCGGTTATTGTGTCCCGCTGTGCTGCTAGCGTTCATCCTCGCCACACCCGTGCTCGCGCAATGGGCACCCGACGGTGTCCCCGTGACCACCGCCACGGGCGCCCAGGAATTCGTCACGATTTCCTCGGACGGCAGCAACGGCGCGCTCATCACGTGGCAGGACCATCGAAGCGGCTCCAACTTCGACGTCTATGTGCAGCGGATGAGCCCGGCGGGCGTGGCGTTGTGGACGCCAGACGGAGTCCCGGTGTCGACCCCGGTGGACGACCAGTGCCACCCCCTGATCGTGGGGGACGGACTCGGCGGGGCAATCGTGGTATGGAACGATTATCGGAGCAGTACCAACAACGACATCTACGCCCAGCGGATCTTCAAGACGGGAACCGTCGCCTGGGCGACCGACGGCGTCGCCGTGTGCTCCGAAGCGCACGATCAGTACAGTCCGGCGATCATCGCGGAGAGGTTTGGTGGCGCGATCATCGCGTGGACCGATTATCGAGGCCCCGAAAGCGACATCTACGTCCAGCGGATCAGCGCGACGGGTGTGCCGCAGTGGACCGCCGACGGCGTCCTCGTCTGTTCGGCCACCGGCTATCAGGATGACCCCGCGATCGTATCGGACGGGAACCTCGGGGCCATCGTCGCGTGGTACGACTATCGCGCCGGCACCGACGGCGCCATCTATGCGCAGAAAATCGACGGGTCCGGTGCGTCCCAGTGGTCCGCCGACGGCGTCGCGCTCTGCACGGCAGCGAGCGATCGCTACAACATCGCCATCGTCTCCGACGATGCCGGCGGGGCGATCGTGGCATGGGAAGACTACCGCAACGGTGACGGCGATATCTACGCGCGCCGGATCGACGCCTCGGGCAACCCGCAAGGGACGACCGACGGGGTCGCGATCTCGACCGCTGCGAACGATCAAACCGTTCCGACGATCGGTGCGGACGGAAGCGGTGGCGCCATGATCGCGTGGCAAGATGCCCGAGACGACGCCTCCGGCGACATCTACGCGCAGCGGTTCAGCGCGTCCGGGGTGGCCCAGTGGACGCCGGACGGCATCGCGATCTGCACCACCGCGGGCGGCCAGTTCCAGCCGGGGATTGCCGCGGACGGAGGCGGCACCGCGATCATCGCGTGGGGCGACGGCCGCGGTAGCACTGACCCCTACAACATCTACGCCCAGCGGATCACGGCATCGGGAGACATTTCGTGGACGACCGACGGGATCGCGCTGGAAACCGCCGCGGGCCAGCAGTCCTTTGCCGTCGTCACCGCGGACGCTTCCGGTGGCGCGATTGTCGCGTGGGGAGACTATCGGAGCGGCAGCGGTGGAGACATCTATGCCCAACGCATCGGCTCCAGCGGCCTGGTGCCGACGGTGGTTCACGACACCCCGCGCGCACCCGCGATGGCTCTCTCGGCGAACTATCCCAATCCATTTTCGGGCGAGACCGCGATGACGCTCGACCTCCCCGCGGATGCCGCCGTGAACGTCGACGTGTTCGACGTTGCCGGCCACCGGGTGCGGCACCTCGACCTCGGCCACGAGAGCGCCGGAATCCAACGCGATCGCCTTCGATGGTCGCGACGAAAGCGGCCGGCCACTGCGCAGCGGCGTGTACTTCTATCGCGTGCACGCCGGCAATGAGACTGTCGCGCGGAAGATGGTGATCGACCGGTAGGCGGCGACTCGGAATATCGGAGACACGCGCGAGGAGTCGGATGTCCGGCTCCTCGCTTTTTTTGCCCGCCCAGCCCGAAACCTTCTGTGATTTTCGGGGACCGCGTCCGTCCTATTCCTTCGATCCGTGGCAGACATTTTCGCCTGCACGGCGCGCGCCCCACACACCTGGCCTCGGCCGACGGCTTGTCGGACCGGGTTCGGAGGCTGACACCATGAAAACCCGCTTCGCCCTTCTCCTTTGCGCACTCCTGTCCCTGTTGCAACCCGGCGTAACGCACGCCAGTTGGCCCGCCGGCGGTGACCCCATCTGCGTCGCCACCGGCGACCAGTACCGCCCCGAACTGCTTGCCGACGGGCTCGGAGGCGTATTCGTCACGTGGTGGGACTTCCGGGGGGGAGTTCTTCCGACCTCTACGCCCAGCGGGTCGACGGCCAGGGCGTCGCGCAGTGGACGACGAACGGCATCGCCTTCTGCACCGCGGCCAACAGCCAGGGCGACCCGGTCGTCGTCTCCGACGGCGCCGGCGGAATGATCGTGGCGTGGGACGACTCCCGAAACGACGCCGCCGACATCTACGTGCAACGAATCGATGCGTCGGGGGCCGCGCTATGGACCGCCAACGGAGTCGCCCTGTGCACTGCCACCGACTACCAGGCGGCCCCGGCCATCGCGTCGGACGGCGCCGGGGGCGCGATCGTCGCGTGGGAAGACGCCCGCCTCGGCTTCACCAACCTCAACATCTACGTCCAGCGGATCGACGCGTCGGGTGGGGTGCAGTGGACGACCGACGGCGTCGTCCTGTGCAACGCCGTCAACAGTCAGTGGAGCCCGACCATCGTTTCGGACGGCGCCGGCGGGGCCATCGTCACGTGGTACGACTACCGCGCCTCCACCAGCGACGCGAACATCTACGCGCAGCGAATCGACGCGTCCGGCGCGGTCCAGTGGGCCGCGAACGGCGTTGCCCTGTGCACCGCGACCGCCAATCAATCGATCCCGAAGATCACCACCGACGGCGCCGGCGGCGCGATCGTGACCTGGCAGGACTACCGCGGGGGAACGACCGCGGACATCTACGCGCAGCGCGTGAATGCGCCGGGAGCGGTGCAATGGGCGGCGAACGGCGCCGTCGTCTGCACCGCGACGGCCGACCAGCTGTCGCCCGTGATCGCATCCGACGGGGCCGGCGGCGCGATCGTCACCTGGGAGGACTACCGGGCGGCCTACAACGACGACAACATCTATGCGCAGCGGATCGATCCGACGGGGGCAGCCCTGTGGGCGGCGAACGGCGTCGCCCTGTGCGCCGCCATCCACAACCAGGCGCAGCCGGCGATCGATGCCGACGGTTCCGGTGGCGCGATCGTCTCATGGACCGACTCGCGCGGCAGCGACGAGGACGTCTACGCGCAACGGGTCGACGCATCCGGCGTAGTTCAGTGGACCGCCGACGGCGTGGCGCTCGAGACGGCACCGAACGATCAGTACGCCCCGGCGATCGTCGCCAACGGCGTTGGCGGTGCGATCGTCGCCTACTTCGACCGGCAAAACAGCGACCAGGACATCTACGCCCAGCGCGTCGGTCCCGGCGGGTCGATCCCGACCGGCGTCCACAACACGCCGTCCGCGTCCGCGCTCATGCTTTCTCCCAACTATCCCAATCCGTTCTCCGCCGGAACGGCGATGGAGCTCACGCTCCGCCAAGAAGAACCCGTGAGTGTGGAGATCTTCGACGCCGCGGGGCGCCGCGTGCGCGACATCGAGATGGGAACGGTCGAAGCCGGAGAGATGCGGCTCGCGTTCGACGGCCGCGACGACCACGCCCGCGCGTTACCGAGCGGCGTGTACTTCTATCGCGTCCACGCGGGCAGCGAGACAGTCACACGCAAGATGGTACTCGCGCGGTAGACGCGCTAGCCGAGCTTGCGGTAAACCGTCCCGATGTAGTCGACGAAGTCGGGCTTGAATCCCTGTGCGCGGATCAACGACTGAATCTGCGCGCGATGATGGATCGAGTGGTAGTTCAACTGGAGCGCGATGTCCTTGAGCGGCGCCGTCCACTCCGCGCCATCGAATCCGACCCACTTGACCGGCGCCATCAGGTCGTCCTCGCTCTTGCCGTCCAGAAATTCCAGCCAGGCGCGCAGGCTCGTGTCCCATTCACGGGCGAGGTCTTCGAGTTTGTAGACGGGCGTCCACCAGTCAAGACCCGGATCGCGGGGGTACTGCTGGATTCGCGCGAGCCACTTGTTCTGCGAGTTGATGAGATGGCTGAAAAACTTGACGCTCTGTTCGCGCTCGGGGAGTTCCACGATCTTCTCCAGAACCTGACGGTTCGCGCGATCGTTGAACATGAACGTGTCGACGAGGTACTGCTTCATCTCCATGGAAAGGCTCCAAAGGCGGGACGACGCCGTCCGGGCGCCGTCCCGCCACATGGACGGTCAGATTTTTCCGGACAGGTACATCACGCAGTTCGCCGCGAGGGCGTTCACCGACTCGGTCGAAGACCCCGGGAAGTCGTTGATCGCAATGATGGTCTTGTTGGCGTTGATCGCCACCGCTACGAGCCCGCCGTTGAAGCTGGCGAGTACGGTCGCGTTGCTCTGCACCCCGGGGACGGAGTAGTTAACGACACCAGGGCGCACATAGCCCGGGAGATCGATTCCGACGAAGATCTTGTGCAGCGGGAACGCGATCGTCGAAAGATCGAGCGTCTTGTCCGCACCATCTCCGGCCGCTGCGGCGACGGTAAGCGGCGAGTAGGCCGCGTTCATCAGGCGCCCGGTGATGGAGTACGGGTTGCTGAAAGCGGCCTGAAGGACGACCAGCTTGCCGCCCGCGTCGACCCAGTCGGCCATCCGATTGCCGAGCGCGACCGGGTCGGTGGCGGTATTGTTCGTGTAGAGAACGCCACAATTATACTTCTGAAGCTCCGACACCGGTGGAATCGAATCCGCCACGTTGATGTAGTTGATTGTCGAGCCCTGGGGCAGTTTGCCGGTCGCATTGAACCACAACACCCGCGCCGCGGCGCCGCTATTGTCGGAGCCGAGCATGACCACTTTCACCGGTTGCGGTTTCCCCGGCGCACCGGCAACACCGTTCGCACCGTCGGAGCCGCTGCACGCGTAGAACGCTCCAGCGAGGAAAACACTCAAGATCAGTAAGGCGATTCGCTTCATCGTCTCTCCCTTTTTTAAACCTGCTGTCAGGGGCTAATGCGGCACGCGTGCCGCGGGCGGGTCTCATTCCAACCCAGATGCACCCGATTCGTCCAGAATTTTCGACGGTCCCCGGCGCTACGCGCGCTGGAACACACCCGCGGCGCCCATGCCGCCGCCGATGCACATGGTGACGATGCCGTACTCGACGTTGCGGCGTCGCATTTCGTAGAGCAGGGTGGTGGAGAGTTTGGCGCCCGTGCATCCCAGCGGATGTCCCAGCGCGATCGCGCCGCCGTTGACGTTGAGCTGGTCGTCGCGGATGCCGAGATTTTTCGCGACGTACACGGACTGCGACGCGAAAGCTTCGTTCAACTCGATCAACCCGATCTCGCCGATCGACAAATCCGCCTGCTCGAGCACCTTCGGCACCGCCACCGTCGGGCCGATGCCCATCAGCTCGGGTTCGACGCCCGCGGTCGCGAACGCGACCAGCTTGCCCATCGGGGTGAGGCCGAGTTCTTCGACCACGTCTTCGGAGACCAGCACGAGCGCCGACGCGCCGTCGCTCATCGGCGAGGAATTCCCCGCCGTGACGCTGCCGCCCGCGCGGAACACGGGCTTGAGCGCCGCCAGCGCCTCGAGCGACGTGTCCATGCGCACGCCCTCGTCGGTGTCGAAGACGATCTCGCGGCTCTGCAGCTTGTTCTTTTCATCGATCGTTTTCTCGACCACGGTCACCGGAAGGATCTCGTCTTTGAACTTGCCTTCTTTGATCGCCGCGGCGGCACGCCGGTGCGAGCGCAGCGCGAACGCGTCCTGCTCTTCGCGCGACACGTTGAATTTCTCCGCCACGTTCTCCGCCGTGTTGCCCATGCTGATGTACGCCGCGGGCATGTCGCGCTGGAGCGCGGGATCCGGCGAGACCTTGTTTCCGCCCATCGGAATCATGCTCATCGATTCGACGCCGCCGGCGATCATCACCTCGGCTTCGCCCAGACGGATACGCGCGGTGGCGTCGTGGATCGCCTGCAGGCCCGACGAACAGAAGCGATTGACGGTGACGCCGCTGGTCGTGATCGGAAGTCCGGCGCGCAGGAGTGCCAGACGCGCCACGTTGAGTCCCTGTTCGCCTTCCGGCATCGCGCACCCGAGCACGACGTCCTCGACGCGCTCGGCGCTCAGTCCCTTCACGCGCGCCAGCGCCTCGCGGATCACCATCGCGGCGAGTTCGTCGGGGCGCGTGTCGCGAAGCGTGCCTTTGAACGCGCGCCCGACCGGCGTCCGCACGGCGGATACGATATATGCGTCTCTCATGTCACACCCTCATCTTGAATCCAACCGAGAACGCCCACAATTCCTTCGTCCCGCCGTTCTCGAAGATCACACGAACCGACGGAAACAACTCGATCCATGACTGATCCGACACTTCGAACGTCAACCCGGCGGCGCCCCAGACGGCGGGCCGCCACGCCGATTCGTTGATCTCGAACGTCGCCTGTCCGCCCCGCGCACCGTCGTCGTACACGACCTGCGTCAACGCGTAAGGATTGACATACGCGAATTCCATCGAGGCCTGGAGGAATCCCCCCGCTTTGGGTCCGACGATCCCTTCGCGCCAGTAGCGCACGAACGGCGAGAACTCGAGCAACTGAACCGATCCGGTCGACGTTTCGGTGACGATCGTCGCGCTCGGCGGCACCAGTTGCCTCAGCACCGAAGCTTGATTGTACGACCAGTGCTCGATCCCGAACCGCATCCCCACCGACACCGCGCCATTCACCGACCAGTAACCCGACACCCCCGCCGCGTACCCGTTGGACCACAATCCCGAATCGTCGAAATCGGTGGCGAGTCCGACATCCACCCCGGCCGACCAGTGCACCGTGGGCGGACTGGGCGGCATCTCCGGTGGCGGATCGGCGGCGGCCAGCATCGCCGCCAGGATCGTCGCGACTTCCGCGATCATTAGTTCCTCAAGGGTTTCCCCGATTTCAGCATGAACTGCATGCGGTCCTGCGTTTTCTTCTGACTCACCAGCTTCAGGAACACCTCGCGCTCGAGATTGAGCAGGTACGGCTCGGTCACGAGCGTTCCCGCCGGGACGTCGCCGCCGCAGAGAATGCGCGCGAGCTGCGAGCCGATGTGTTCGTCGTACTCGGAGATGTACTTCCCCTCTTTCATATTGTAGAGCGACGCGCGCATCGCGGCCGCGCCGCCTTCGCCCGCCACCGGAATCTCGCGCGCCGGATCGGGCGGCTGGTAGCCGCGCCGCGCAAGCGCGAGTGCCGTGACCTTGGCCGCATGCAGGAGGCGGTCGGGATTCATGACGATGGCGTCGCCGTCGCGCAGCATGCGCGTCGCGAACGCCTCTTCCGCGCTGGTCGAGACTTTCGCCAGACCGATGGTTTCGAACGCCGCGCGCGCCGCCGGGAACACGTCGATGCCGTCGACGTGCGGCAGGCCGTCGAGATTCCGCATGACGAGTTCTTTGCAGCCGCCGCCGGCCGGGATCAACCCGACGCCCACTTCCACCAGTCCCATGTACGTCTCCGCGCTCGCCACCGCGTGCTGCGCGCCGAGCCGACTTCGCAGCCGCCGCCGAGCACCATGCCGAAGGGTGCCGCGACGACGGGTTTGCGACAGTACTTGAGCGCCATCGTCGCCTTCTGGAACTGGCGGACAATGAGGTCGATCTCGTCCCAGTTGCCTTCGCGCGCCTCGAGCAGCAACAGCATCAGGTTGGCGCCAACCGAGAAGTTCGTGCCCTGGTTGCCGACGACGAGCGCTTGAACTTGGCCTCGGTCTCGCGCACGCCGGCCATGATCATCGAGAGGATGTCGGCGCCGATCGCGTTCATCTTGGAGTGGAACTCGAGGCACAGCGCGCCGTCTCCGATGTCGACCAGACTCGCGCCCGCGTTCTTCTTGACGGTCTTCCCCGCGGCCTTGAGCGCCGCGAGATCGATCGTCGCCGGTGGCGCCTCCACCGCGGCCCAGTCGCCGCGGAGGAACTGGAACGTTTTCGTGGCGTCGTCGCGCCGGTAGAACGCCTTCGACGGCGTCTTGAGCACCGCTTCGACCGCGGGCGGAATCGCCATGCCTTCGGCGACCATGCGCTCCACCGTCTTCTCGACGCCGACCGCGTCCCACAATTCGAACGGACCCAGCTCCCAACCGAACCCCCAGCGCATCGCGCGGTCGATGGAAAGCACGTCGTCGGAGACTTCGCCCAGACGCGCGGCGCTGTAAAGGAATGTCTCGGACAACGTGCGCCACACGAACGCGGCGGCGCGGTCTTTCCCCGCGATCACCGCGCGCACGCGCTCGCCCAGGTTCTCCAGGACCTTCGCCATTTCGAGCGATGGGAACTTCGCCGACTGTTTGGCGCGGTACGTCAGCGTGTCGAGGTCGAGCGTCTGGATCTCTGGAGCCCTTCTCGCCGCGGATTTCTGGTAGAAGCCCTTGCCGGTCTTGTCGCCCAGCATGCCGGCCTCGAGCATCTTCTCGAGCAACGGCGGCGCCTTGAAATAGTCGCGTTTCTCGTCGCCGGTCGCGCGGTCGTAGACCGTCGCAGACGCGTGCACGAGAATGTCGAGGCCGACGAGGTCGGCGGTGCGGAACGTCGCGCTCTTGGGCCGACCCAGCAGCCGGCCGGTCAGCGCGTCGACTTCTTCGACGGTGTAGCCGCCGTCGAGCATCGCGCGAATCGCCGACATCACCGTGAACGTCCCGACGCGATTGGCGATGAAGTTGGGGGTGTCGCGCGCCACCACCACGCCCTTGCCCAGCACGGCGTCGCCGAACTCGCGCATGAAGGCGAGCACGGCGGGATCGGTGCCCGCGTGCGGGACCAATTCCAGCAGGTGCAGGTAACGTGGCGGGTTGAAGAAGTGCGTACCGAGAAAGCGCGGGCGCAGCGCCTCCGGCATCGCCGCCGCCATGTCGGTGATCGAGAGCCCCGACGTGTTCGACGTGACGATTACGCCGTCGCGCAGATGCGGCGCGATCTTCTCGAAGAGCGCCTGTTTGATCGCGAGCTTTTCGACGATCGCCTCGAGCACCCAGTCGCACTCGGCGAGTTGCGCGAGATCGTCTTCGAGGTTCCCGATCCTCACGCGCCGCGCGCGCGGCGCCGAGAAAAACGGCGCCGGCCTGGCCTTCTGCACGCGCTCCAGACCCCCGCGCGCGAATGCATCTCGATACTCGCGCGATGCAGGATCGCCCTTCACACCGGCGTCGGGGGGTGGAACGATGTCGAGCAGGAGGGTCGGAATTCCGGCGTTCGCGAGGTGCGCGGCGAGCGCGCTTCCCATGACACCGGAGCCGATGACGGCGGCCCGTTGGATCGAGAGGCCCACGAGAACTCCTTATGATTGCTTAGATTAGCCTGACGCTTTACGTATACGCGGGGTCGCCGGTAAAGTCAACCGAGAGCCGAACAACCGGTGCGACCCCCGAGGCACGATGCTTGCCATCGTACAGGATGAAGGCACGTTCCACGCTCCGGACAGGCAGCGCACCGACTGCAACAATCGGACCACGCGCGGGAATGACAGGGAACCGATGGGAATTCTGCGGACAACCCGGCTCATATTGACGCTCGGCGCCCTCATTATAGTAGGCGCGTGCTCGAGCGCGCCCCGTTTCCGCGCGCGCCCGCCGGTGGAACCCGCGCCACCGGTCGTGAGCACGCCGACCCCGACCGACAGCGCACCCGACGGCGGCGCCGGCACACCCGGTTCCGTCGAATCGCGCGGTGACGACGTCGTCAAGATCGCGTCGAACTATCTCGGCGTTCCCTACCGCAGCGGCGGCGAGTCGACGCACGGCGTCGATTGCTCCGGACTCGCGTGCGTCGTGTACCGATCGATCGGCATCAAACTGCCGCGCACATCGGACGACCAGGCGCGCGTCGGCTCCCTGGTGTCGCGCGACGACCTCGAGCCCGGCGATCTCGTCTTCTTCGGATACGGCAGCAACGTGTCGCACGTCGGCATCTACGCGGGCGACGGCAACTTCATCCACGCATCGGACCGCGCGCGCAGCGTCCGCTTCGACCGACTCGACAACAAGTACTTCCGCAAACGCTACGTCACCGCCCGGCGGGTGCTGTAGCCGGCAGTCTCGCGACCCAACCACCACCTTGTCGCGTCGCCGTCCGAGGCGTACAATAGACGCATGCCGTAGGCATCCGCATTGGTCTCGATTCCCCTGCGCGGGAGGTTCCCCGTGAAGTCACGCCTCGCTCTTCTCATCTCTCTTTCGCTCTTCGCGCACATTCCCGCCGCCCATGCGGGATGGACCCTCGACGGCGTCCCGATTTCGACGACCGTCGGGGCTTCGTCCAACTCGGTCTGCGTCCCCGACGGATCGGGCGGCGCGATCATCCTGTGGCCGGATGACCGCAACGGGCTGGACATGGACGTCTACGCCCAGCGCGTGGACGCAAACGGCGTGCTTCTGTGGGCGGCCAACGGCGTTCCGGTGTGTACCGCCTCCGGTAACCAGGACGAACTGGCCGCCATTTCCGACGGGGCCGGTGGCGTAATCGTCACGTGGGCGGACGAACGAAACGGTAGCAACAACGACATCTACGCACAGCGGATCAACGCCACGGGTACGCCGCTGTGGGCGGCCAACGGGGCGCTGATGTGCGGATCGACCGGCGAGCAGCTGATTCCGAGTATCGCGTCGGACGAAGCCGGCGGCGCGGTCATGGCCTGGCAGGATACGCGGGCGGGAGCGAGCTACGACATCTTCGCCCAGCGTGTCAACAGCGCGGGAGTCGCGCAGTGGGCGGGCAACGGCGTTGCCGTTTGTCAGGCGGCCAACAACCAGACGCGTCCCAGCGTCGTTTCCGACGGAACGGGTGGCGCGATCATTTCCTTCGACGACGCGCGGAGCGGTGCGGACATCTACGCGCAACGCTTGAATTCCGTCGGAACCGCGCGGTGGACGGTCAACGGCGTCCCGGTGTGCACGGCGGTCAACGAGCAGAGTCTGAACCGCGCCGTCTCCGACGGGGTGGGCGGTGCGATCATCGCGTGGGAGGACAAGCGCCTGGGAGCGACACGCGACATCTACGCCGAGCGGATCAACGGTTCTTTCGGCACTCCGGTCTGGCAGATCGACGGCGTCCCAGTCGTCATCGCGGCCGACGAACAGGCAACCCCGTCGATAGTCGCGGACGGTTCGGGCGGTGCGATTGTCGCATGGCAGGACGTCCGCAACGGATCGGACACCGACATCTACACCCAGAAGATCAACTCCCTCGGCGCCGTGGCATGGACGCTGGACGGCGTCGGTGTCTGCACGGCGGTTGGTGATCAGTACTTCGCGACGGCGCAAACAGACGGTGCCGGTGGCGTCGTCATCGCGTGGCAGGACGAGCGGTCCGGCGACGACATCTACGTGCAGCGAATCAGTACGGACGGAGCCCCACTGTGGCAGGCCGACGGCTCACCGCTGTGCCGGGCGTCGGGTGCGCAGAGCGTTCCGTCCTGCGCGACCGACGGCGCCGGCGGCGTCATCGTGGCTTGGTCCGACGAGCGCACAGGAACATCGCATCCGTACGCGCAACGCGCCGAACTCCGCTACGGCTACTGGGGTCGCCCCGAACCGACGATCACGTCCGCGAGCGACAACCCCAACGACCAGGGCGGCAAGGTGATCGTGCGCTGGGCCGCGAGTCAGCGCGACGTCTACTACAACCCCGGGATCTCGAGCTACTCGGTCTGGCGCGCCACCGACGTCGTCGCCGCGCAGTCCGCAATCGCCGGGGGCGTGCGCGTCATCCGGGACGCCGCGCTGATCCCGCGCGATGCGCGTGGTCCGATCATCCTGGAGACCCCGAGCGCAAACGGCCCTGCGTACTGGGAATGGATCGCGACGCTACCGGCGCTCTATCAGGCGACGTACAGCTACACCGCACCGACCCGGCAGGACTCGTCCATCGCGGGTCCGGCGCCGAACTATTTCAAGGTGATCGCGAGCGACTACGACACCCCGTTCGCGCACGCGTGGGAGTCCGGTGTCGCCAGCGCGTCGTCGGTCGACAACCTCGCACCGCCGGCGCCGATTCAACTCACCGGCGATCGCGTCGGGTCGGGCGACGTGCTCCTCGTGTGGACGAGCGGCGGAACCGCGCCGGACTTCGATCACTACGCGATCTACCGAAGCGGTGCCACCGACGTGCAGCCGATTCCCGGCGATTTTCTGACACTCTCCGATGACCCGTCCCTCGACGACGCCGGCGCACCCGCGGGGGCGCTCCACTACCTGGTGACCGCCGTCGACACCCACGGCAACCAGAGTCCGCCGTCGAATGCGATCGGCATCTTCGACGTCACCGGTGTCGGCGATACACCGCCCGCGATTGCGGCGCTGACGGTGCGGACCAACTACCCCAACCCGTTCACCGGTTCGACGGCGTTGTCGGTGGGATTGCCGGCGCCGTCGGATATCGACGTGGACATCTACGACGTCGCGGGACAACGGGTGAGCACGATGCATGTGCGCGGGGCGGCGGCGGGATGGCAGTCGGTCGCGTTCGACGGCCGCGACGACGCCGGCCGACCGCTGGCGAGCGGCGTGTACTTCTATCGCGTGCACGCCAACGGCACCACGGTCACGAACAAGATGGTGATCGCGCGGTGACTTGCGCGCAGGCCGGGGAACGGATCGGCCCGGCGCGTCCCTTGTCAACGGCACGCCGAACGGGTTAAAATAGTAGCCGCGCGAGAGCCCTATTCTGTCTGGACTCCCGTCGGATTGTCGACACCCGGCCGTCGGCCCGGGTGTCTCTGCCGTTCCCGGGCGGCCGCCGACACCGCCTGCACCGCCCGAGGTCCCCGATGAACTCCCGAACCGCGTCCCTCCTGCTGGCGTCCTCGTTGCTGTTGCACCCGGTCGTTTCCCACGGTCAATGGATCCAGGACGGCGAGTCCATTTCGGCGTGGGGTACGTACAACCAGGACTATCCCACGATCTGCTCCGACGGCGCCGGCGGCGTCATCATCACATGGGAAGACGCGCGCGCACTGGGTTTCTACGACATCTACGCCCAGCGGGTGTCAGCCGACGGCGTCGTGCGCTGGACGTCGAACGGCGTCCCCGTGTGCACGGCCACCAGCAACCAGTACGCTCCGGTGATTGTTTCCGACGGCGCGGGCGGTGCAATCATCGTGTGGTCGGATAGCCGCAACGGAAACCTCGACGTCTACGCCCAGCGCGTCAATGCAGCCGGCGTTCCCCAGTGGGCCGCGAACGGAGTCCTCGTTTGCGGATCGGCCAATCAGCAGTACGACCAGGTCGCCGTTTCCGACGGCGCGGGCGGCGCGATCATCGTGTGGGAGGATTACCGCAGCGGCACCTCGGACATCTACGGCCAGCGATTGAACGCGTCCGGCGCGGCGCAATGGACGGCGAACGGTGTGCTGGTGTGTGGAGCGGCCAACAGCCAGGCGATCCCGCAAGTCACGTCAGACGGAGCGGGAGGCGCGATCGCGGTGTGGGCCGACACGCGCTCGGGCAATAGCGACGTATACGCGCAGCGGGTCAATCCCAGTGGCGTTCCGCAATGGACGGTCAACGGCGTGGCGATCTCCGCGGCCAGCGGAGACCAACTCTATGCCAGGCTGGTTCCCGACGGCAGTGGCGGCGCCGTCATCGCGTGGATGGATTCGCGCTCGGGCAACAACGATATCTACGCGCAGGCGGTCAGCTCGACGGGCGTCGTTCAGTGGACCAGCGGCGGGCTCGTCATTTGCGGGGCGTCGGGAACGCAGAGTTATCCCGTCATCGCCTCCGACGGTGCCGCCGGGGCGATTATTGCATGGGGAGACTTCCGAAATGGAACGACCTACGACGTCTATGCCCAGCGCGTGAACTCGACGGGCGCGTGGATGTGGACTTACAACGGCACGGCGGTCTGCACCGTTTCGGGCGATCAGAGAAACGCGGCCATCGCGTCCGATGGCGCCGGCGGCGCCATCGTGACCTGGGAAGACACACGGGCGGCCTCATTGACACAAGACATCTACGCGCAGCGCATGAGTCCGGGCGGCGCGGCCCAGTGGTCATCGGGTGGGGTTCCGGTGCGCGTCGGACCGAACGAAGCGTACACGCCCGTAATCACTTCGGACGGCGTCGGGGGCGCGGTCATCGCCTGGTACGACGCCGGACCGGCACGTCCGATATCTTCGCGCAGCGCGTCGAGACCACCTACGGCTACTGGGGCCATCCCGAGCCGACGATCACCGCCGTCGCGGACATTCCCAACGACCAGGGCGGCAAGGTCGCGGTCGACTGGAACGCAAGCGGCCGGGACCTACCGACTCCGCGGACGATCGACCACTACTCGATCTGGCGCGCCGTCGATACGGTACCGATGATGACGGCCAGTTCCGCGCCCGCGGTGCTCACCGACATCTCCAAAGTGGACGCGGCCACGCGCGGGCCGGTGTACGCGTCGCTGTCGACCCTCCCCGGTTACTACTTCGAACTGATCGGAACCCAGGACGCGCACGGCTGGCCCGGCTACTCGTTCGCCGCGTCGACACGCGCCGACTCGGTGCTCTCGACCCCGGGCGACGAGGTGTTCATGGTGGCCGCGCATTACATCTACGACACCTACGTAGCGTTTCCATCGAACGCAATGAGCGGCCATTCGGTCGACAACCTTGCACCGGCCGCGCCGTTGCTCTTGACCGCGCAGCGAGTCGGCAACGACGTCGATCTCCAGTGGAACGGCGTGCACGTGTCCGATTTGAGCCAGTACACGATCTACCGCGCGACGTCGTCCGGCGTGACCCCCGTTCCGATCAATTTCCTCGAGGACTCCCCGGATACGATCGCCGTCGACGGCGGCGCGCCGCTGACCTCGCTCTACTACATCGTGACCGCGAAGGACGTGCACGGCAACCAGAGCGCGCCTTCCAACGAGGCCTCCGTGAGGGGCGCCACCGGTGTCGGAGGGACGCCGGCGCTCACGGCGCTCGCGGTTCGCCAGAATTCGCCCAACCCGTTCACCGGTTCGACGGCGTTGTCGGTGGGATTGCCGGGGCCGTCGGATATCGACGTGGACATCTACGACGTCGCCGGGCGACGGGTGAGCACGATGCACGTGCGCGGGGCGGCGGCGGGATGGCAGTCGGTCGCGTTCGACGGCCGCGACGACGCCGGCCGACCGCTGGCGAGCGGGGTGTATTTCTATCGCGTGCACGCCAACGGCACCACGGTTACGAACAAGATGGTGATCGCGCGCTAGCGAGCGTGTGTGGTAAACTCCAGGCTCCGCCGACCCGAAGGAACGCGCCGGACCCTGCGGTCCCGCTTCCCCGTACAGCACCAACCGCGGAGGTGCGCTCATGCGGACCGGGTTTGTCCTCAGCACCCTGATCATTCTGTTCACGCTCGCGCCGGAAACGGGTCGCGCGGCGTGGACCCCCAACGGTAGCGCGATCTGCACGGCGACGGCCAACCAGGCCCAGGTCGTCGTGGCGCCCGATGGCGCCAGCGGCGCGATCCTCGCCTGGCGGGACGTTCGCGTCAGCGGCAACGGAAGTAACAGCGCCGGCGACATCTACGCGCAACGCGTCGACGGAGCCGGAAATGTCCTCTGGGCCGCGAACGGCATCATTGTTTGCGACGCGCTCAACGATCAGGGCCTTCCACAAATCGTTCCCGACGGCGCCGGCGGTGCGGTGATTTCATGGCTGGACCATCGTGAAGGAATCAACAACGCGGCGATCTACATGCAGCGGGTCGATGCGTCGGGCGCCGTGCAGTGGGTTGCCAACGGTATCCCGCTGTGCAGCGGCGGCTGCTTCCCCGGCGACGTCCGAATGATTCCGGATGGAGCCGGGGGCGCGTTCGCGACGTGGGACGATGCGGGCAGCGGGAAGCATCTCGTCTATGCCCAGTGGGTCGACGGCTCGGGAACCGAGCGGTGGACACCGGGTGGCGCCCTCGCGTGCACACAAGTGGCCGACCAGATCCGGCCGACCCTCGCCCCCGACGGCGCCGGCGGTTTGATCCTGGCGTGGGAGGACTCGCGTATTTATACGGACGTCAACATCTACGCCCAGCACATGGACGACTCCGGCACGGCCACGTGGGCCCCGACCGGGGTACTCGTGTGCGCCGCCTCGAACGGCCAGCTCGAACCCGTCAGCGTTTCCGACAACGCCGGCGGCGCCATCGTCGCCTGGCGGGACAACCGCGGCAACGGCGACATCTACGCCCAGCACCTCGATAACCTGGGTAACACGACGTGGACCACCGACGGCGTCGTCGTGTGCAATGCCGCCAACGTCCAGGACATGCAACAAATCGCGACGGACGGCGCGGGCGGGGCCATCGTCACATGGCGAGACAATCGGGCCGGCAACGAAGACATCTATGCGCAACGAATGAGCAGCGCCGGCGCGGCACTGTGGGCAACCTACGGCGTCGCGATCTGTACAGCGCCCAGCAATCAACTCTTTCCCGCGATAACGTCCGACGGCGGCGGCGGTGCCATCCTGGCGTGGAGCGACGGCCGATCCTACATGTTGGGAAACTACGACATCTACGCCCAGCACATCGACGATGTGGGTTCGTCCATCGAGGTGCTCAACGGCGTCCCCCTGTGCACGGCGGTCGGTTTCCAGACCGCTCCAGCGATCACGACCGACGGGTTCGGCGGCGGGATCGTCGCGTGGCCGGATAGCCGCATCGACACCGATTCGGACGTTTATGCGGCGCGACTGACGTCTCCTGCGACGGGGGTCGGCGGCACCCCGGCGATCGGGGCGCTCGGCGGCGTTCGAAACCAGCCGAATCCGTTTTCGGGAACGACATCCATCGAGTTTCGGCTGGGCGCGGCGTCGGACGTCGGGATCGACATCTACGACGTCGCGGGGCGACGGGTGAGCACGATGCACGTGCGCGGGGCGGCGGCGGGATGGCAGTCGGTCGCGTTCGACGGCCGCGACGACGCCGGCCGACCGCTGGCGAGCGGCGTGTATTTCTACCGCGTGCACGCCAACGGCACGACGGTCACGAACAAGATGGTGATCGCGCGCTAGCGGAAGTTTCGGATGACGACGGCGTCGCTGCTGGACGTACCGGCCTGGATGGCGATGCGATCGCTTTCCGGCAACCAGCGCGCGTTGAATACTTGTTCGCCGGTGAAGTTGGTGATCTGCTTCGGCCGCGATCCGTCGGCGGCCGTCACCCACACGTTGGTGTCGTTACCAATACGGCGGACGACGAGCAGGTGTT
Source organism: Candidatus Latescibacterota bacterium (assembly GCA_963761125.1). Lineage (GTDB taxonomy): Bacteria > Krumholzibacteriota > Krumholzibacteriia > WVZY01 > JAKEHA01 > JAKEHA01. The sequence continues at coordinate 256,406 of CAVXFV010000004.1, read as the reverse complement.
TGCCGTCTCGCGCCCACGCGTACTGCAGGATGCGTCCGTCGGTGAACGACGTGATCTTCTTCGGCGTCGTCTCCCCGATCCGCTGAAAGCACACGTTGTACGCGGGATCGGATCGGTCGATGTAACTCACCGCGTCGCCGTCCGGCGTCCATGCAACGGCGGCGGCCTGCTGGATCAGGCCCACCGTCGCGATCGGATCGCCCCCCGACGTGGGCAGAACGCGCCCGATTGTCAGAAGCAGTCCGCTGGCGTCGTTGCCGAATTCCAGCACGAGAACGCGAGTGCCGTCGGGCGAGAAGAATCCCGTGCCGCGCAACGCGGTCGCGGAAAGCAAGATCGGGTTCGCGCCGTCGCTCCCCACGACCCAGACACCGCGCGTCGAATCGCTGGGCGAATAGGTGACGTGACTGCCGTCCGGCGACACGTCCGCCAGGAATTCCCCACCACCGCTGGTGACCTGCCGGGCGTCGGTGCCGTCGACGTTCACCCGCCACACGTGCATGCTCTGTCCCGTCTCGAGACGATTGAAGAACAATAGGCTGGACGTCGCGCGCACGTTGATCATGTGCGCGTTGCCGGCGGATATCGGTATGGCTTCGCCGCCTCCGACGGGAACGGACCATGCCGCCACGTGGCGGTCCCGGACGCCGATATAGATCACGTGGCCACCCGTGGTCGTAAAGTTCAGCGGCGAATTCTCCGGCGTAGTCGACGACGTGATGGAGTGGACGGCCCCGCCGTCGATTCCCGTCACAAAGATATTGGACAGTTGAGACAGGCGTACCGCCGCAATGGCGTCACCACCGGAAGTCACGGCCGTATAGGTGTTGAAGTCGTTTGTGACCCGCTGCAGCTGCGCGCCTGGATACGTCAGCACGAACACCTGGCTGTTGATTCCGGCCGCGAGATCCTGCCCCATCAGCACAAACCCGCTGCCATCCCGAAGCCAGTCCATGTCGTTGTAAACCGCGTTTGTCCTGGTGAAGGCGTCCTTGCGCTCACCGGACGTCGGGTCGAACGTCGCGACCGTCGACTGGATCTTGGGAAGGTTGCGGCTGATCACCACCGCGATGCGCTTGCCGTCCGGCGACCAGGAGAGCGGCGACGACACCACGTCCGGCTGGCGAACGGTCGCCAGCTCGCGCGTCTTCCCGGTGTCGAGATCGAGAATGAACACACGGCTCAGTCCTTCCTGCGGCACCCCCCGCAGGAAGCAGCCCTGCTTCCCGTCCGGAGAAAAGGTAATGCGGGAGTCGACGTCGAAGGCCCGCTCCTGGATCGCGCCGCCGAGCGACGGGATACTCATCAGCGTGCGGTAGCTGGGTGCATCCGGTTTGCGCTTGAGAAAGAAGACGTAGTTGCCATCCGGCGAGAACGCGGGCGCCTCCAGCTGACCGTCCTGCGTGGGGATCAGCTCCACGTCGCCGCCGGTCGCCACCTGCCGCACGTGCAGGCTGAACCGGCCGTCTCGGCCCGCGACGTAACCGAGATACCGTCCATCCGGTGAGACCGCGCAGTCCGCGACGTCGCCGCGGTTGGTCTGCGGCGTCATATGCATGTTTTCGAACGGCTGGGTCGACGAGGTCGAGCCCCCGCGCTTGAGTCCCCACACCCCGAATGCCACCGCGGCCACAACGATCGCACCCACACCGATCATGACCGGAAGCATCCGCGACCGACGCGCGGGAATCAGCGGCGTCATCGGGCTCGTGCCACTCGCCGACGTCGCCGACGCCGAAAGCGAGTCGTATTCGTCGGCGATCTCGCGCAACTCGATCGCAACGTCTTTCATCGACTGCAGGCGCTGGTCCGGCGCCTTGTTCAGGCATCGTCGGATCAACCGGCGCAGTTCGGTCGGAACCGAAGGATCGATCTCTTCGATGGGCTGCGGCTTGTCGTTGATGATCTTGTGCATGGTCTCGATGTTCGAATCCGCGATGAAGGGGCGGCGTCGCGTCGCGGCTTCGTAGAGAATGCAACCGAACGAAAAAATATCGGAGCGGTGGTCGACGGATTTCGCCTGCACCTGCTCGGGCGACATGTAGTGGACGCTTCCGAGGATCGTGCCTTCGCTGGTCTGGTCGCCGATTTCGGTCATCGCGGTGGCCGACGCCATCGCGTCGCCGCGCTTCTCGGTGAGTTTGGCGAGACCGAAATCGAGCACCTTGGCGAACCCGTCGTCGGACACCATGATATTGCCCGGCTTGAGGTCGCGGTGGACGATGCCGGCTGCGTGCGCCTTCGAAATTCCCTCCGCCGCCTGCGCCAGATAGCCGAGCAGCGTGCGCAGGTCGGTCTTTTCGTCGTGGATCTTGGCGCCGAGCGTCTTGCCGCTGACCAGCTCCATCGAGATGTACTGCACCGGGCCCGTCGTCGATTCTCCCGAACTGGATCGGACGTCGTCCTGGCCGATCTCGTAAATCGTGACGATGTTGGGGTGATTGAGCGACGACGCCGACTTGGCTTCCTGCACGAATCGGCGCACGCGGTCTTCGTTGCGAACGAGCTCGGGCGGCAGGATCTTGATGGCGACGTTGCGTTCGAGCGTCTGGTCCTGCGCCAGATACACCTCGCCCATTCCGCCGGCGCCCAGCGGTCCCACAACGCGGTAGTGCGCAACCTGATCTTCGGGTTGAAGCGTGCGGGCGGTCGTCATTCGGTCTCCTTCGTCCGTGGGAATTCGTTCACTGCGGGCTGATTCTATCCGTGCGCGACTCGGAAGTCTACACTCGCGCGCCAATTGTATTCGCCCGCGCCGGCATGCTAAAATCAAGCTCCTCGTGCGGCCTGAGCCCGCTCAAACCGGTCGTCCCCGCGAGGCGTCCGACCCCCGATCCGGAGACCTTTCGATGCTGCAACGAGTCGGCGTTCCCGTGCTGCTGATCGCGATCCTGACGATTCCCGCCGTTACCCGCGCCCAGTGGCCGGCGAATGGGATCGCAGTGTCATCCGCGAGCGGTAATCAAACGGCCCCCGTTATTGTTACGGACGGATTTGGGGGCGCAATCGTTGCATGGACCGATCAGCGCGCGGGATCGATCGACATCTACGCCCGACGGGTGGCCTCGTACGGGTCGGCGGTATGGACTACGGACGGCGTTCCCGTGTGCACCGCCTCCTTCGACCAGACCGCGCCCGCGATTGCATCCGATGGCGCCGGGGGCGCGATCGTCGTGTGGGTCGACCTTCGCAACGGTTCCAATCGCGACATCTACGCACAACGCGTGGATGCCTTCGGCGTGCCGCAGTGGACAACCAACGGCATCGCGGTGTGCTCCGTCACCAACAATCAGTACGCGCCCGCAATCGTATCCGACGGCTCCGGAGGCGCCATTGTTGCGTGGTACGACTTCCGCAGCCTTCACTACGACATCTACGCACAACGCATCGACGGCAACGGCAATCCGTTGTGGACGCCCGGCGGTGTCGGTCTGTGCACGAAGTCTTCCAACCAGAATTCGCCCGTGATCGCATCCGATGACGCGGGCGGCGCGATCGTCGCGTGGCTCGACTTCCGCAACACCAACGCCGACATCTACGCGCGACGCATCGACAGCGCGGGGACGCCGCAGTGGACGGCCGACGGCGTGGCCCTGTGCACGGACATCGCCGCGCAGGTCGCTCCCGTGATCGCTCGCGACGGCTCCGGCGGTGCCGTCGTTGCCTGGCAGGACCAGCGTTCCGGGGCGTATGACATCTACGCGCAGCGTCTCGATGCGACGGGAGCCACCCGGTGGCCCCTCAACGGCGCGGTGGTATGCGGCGCAACACTCGATCAGATCGCGCCGCGAGTCGTCGCCGACACCGCCGGCGGCGTGGTGGTCGCGTGGCAGGACTTCCGAAGCGGCGCATACGACATCTATACCCAACGAATGAATGCGTCCGGCGCCGCGCTATGGACGGCGAACGGCGTGGCGCTCTGCACCGCCACCGCAAATCAGACCGAACCGACGATCGCGCCGGACGGGAGCGCGGGCGCCGTCGTCGCCTGGCGTGACGCGCGCGGAGGCGGCGCCGACATCTACGCGCAGCGGGTGAGCGCGGCGGGTTCGGTGCAGTGGGCGGCCAACGGGATCGCGATGTGCGCCGCGACCGCCGATCAGATCGCACCGGTCGCGGTCTCCGACCTCGCCTCGGGAATCGTGGTCGCTTGGCAGGACGCACGGGGCTCGAACACGGACATCTACGCGATGCGGGTCGACGCCACCGGAGGTATCCCCACGGCGATCCGCGAGTCTCCCACGCCCGCGTTCACGATGGGCGCCGCGTATCCCAATCCCTTCTCCGCCTCGACGTGGATCGACGGCGTCGTTTCGGCTCGCGGCGACATCACCATCGCACTGTTCGACGTCTCGGGACGCCGGGTCGCCACCCGGCGGATGGATGCGCGCAACGCCGGCACCGTACGGATCCGGATCGACGACCGCGACGACCGCGGCCGTGTCCTGCCGAGTGGCGTCTACTTCTGCCGTGTCACCGCGGCCGGCGCCACGCAGACCCAGAAGCTCGTCATCGTACGCTAGCGTGCTAGTCCTGCGGGATCGTTGAAATGACCAGCGCGACCTTGCCCGTGCGCCGGCGCTCGAGTTCATTCACGCGTTCGTAGTCGATCGTCATGTCGCGAAGCTTTTCGCGCAGCAACGCGGTCACCGGAGCCAGGCGCTCCGGCGTAAACTCCGACCGCGTGATCAGTCGGACCAGCACTCGGTCCTTTGAGTCCTGCACCACCTGGTAGCCCTCGATCCAGTCGTCGAACTGCCGCATCGTGTATGTGAGATAGAGACCGCTCACCGACCCGTGGGGCGTGTGAAGCAGATCGTGCAGCCGCCCGTCCACCGACGCGAGTACCGGAAACGGTTTCCCGCACGCGCACGGCTCGTCCGGCGCCATTTTTCCGATATCGCCGATTTCGTAACGAATGAATGGAGTCGCCGCGTTGTGCAGGTCGGTGATGACGATGCGACCCTCGGTCCCCGGTGCCACCGGGTGTCCCGCGTCGTCCACCACTTCGACGCGGAGGTTGTCCGCGTTCACGTGGTAACCGGCGTGCTGGCGGCATTCCATGCCGACACTCATGAACTCCCGCGACCCGTACGAGAGAAAGACCTCGTCCACCAGGTGCGCACGCAGGAGTTCGCGCTGCCCGGGCTGAAGCCCCTCGGCGGCACTCACCATCGTGCGCGCCTTCCATTTGAGCGCGTCCGGATGATCGCGGACGAAACGGGCGACCTCGACGAGCTGGCTCGTGTACCCCACGAGAGCATGTGGCTTCGTCCGACTAATGAGCGCGCAACACGCCCGCTTCTCTTCGTCCGAGAATGCGAGAAACGCATCGAAGTACACGCGCCGCTGCATCGCGAGATGCACCGCGCGCTTGATGCGGGTCGCCAGGGGCGGGACCGTGTGGTCGGCTGCCCAGACGTACACGCTCTTTCGCCCCTCTTCGGCCTCACCCCAGCCGTAGGCCCGATCCATGATGGCGGTGCGCCATTCGTAGCTCTCGCGCGTCACGTAAAAACGGACCGGCAGCGCGGTGCTTCCGCTGGTCTGGTGCGCGTAGAACGCGTCGTCGGGTTGCGTCTGCTGGGCGAAGAACGCGCGCTGATCCGCGCGCGTCCAGATTGGGAGTTCCTCCGGGCGGACCGGCTCACCCGGTGCCGGAAGCGAGCCGCGATGGCTTCTGACCCGCTCGGCGTAGAACGGAAAGCGCGCGATCGATCGATGGACGTGGACCTGGAACGCCGCCTCGTTCATGCGCGAGACCGCGTCCCGCGCCAGGCGTTCATTCGCCGCGACACGCCGCCGAATGGCGATACGATCGTAGCCACGGACGGTTCCGTAGACCGAACTGATGAAGGTAAGCGGGTGCACGGCGGAACGCTAACACGTCCGGCCCAGCGCGGCAGCGAAAAAGCGGGGCGCGGGCGATCCCCCCGGGGCTCGGTCGAGCGCGCGGTTCCGGGCGTCGGTACGCGCGAGGATGGCTTGACGCCGGGCCCGATCCGCGCTTCAATGGTCGTTTCCACAGCGGGGCCCTACCCCCTTTTGACGCGTCGTTTGCATGAAAGGAGCCGTGCGATGGCATTTGCCCGCCGCGCAGCAATTGTTTTCGCGATGGTGATGATCGCGCTTCCGGTCTCTCGCGCCAGCGCGCAGAATCCCGGACAAATTCACCAACCTCAAGGTCCTTCCGAAGGACATCGAAAAGGCGGAGCTCATTGCGATCATGCGCAACTTCTCCATGTCGCTCGGCGTCCGGTGCGAGCACTGTCACGTCGAAACCGACACCAAGCGGGATTTCGCGGCCGACGACAAGGACGCCAAGAAGATCGCCCGCGAGATGATGGCGATGGCGGGGACGATCAACACCACGCTCAAGGACAAGGTGGGTCCGATGCGGCCCGAGCTGGTCAAGGTCGGTTGCGTGACCTGCCACCACGGACTCACGACGCCGCAAACGCTGGGCGATGTGCTCGAGTCCACGCTTTCGACGACGGGCGTCGACTCCACGCTCGCCAGGTACCACCGCCTACGCGACCAGTACTACGGAAGCGCGTCGTACGACTTCAGCGAGTGGTCGTTGATCTCGATCGCGGAGGAACTCACGCACCAGAAGCCGCCTTCGACCGACGCAGCCCTGGCGCTTCTGAAAACCAATCTCGAATACTATCCGGAGTCGGCCGGCACGTACGCACGCATGGGCGAGACCTATCTCGTCAAAGGCGACTCGACCACGGCGATGTCGAACTTCGACAAAGCGGTGAGTCTGGCTCCTGAGGACCCGTGGTTGAAGCGGCGCGTGGATCAGCTCAAGGCGAAGAAATAGGCGCAACTACCCATCTTATCCACAGCTAAGCGGGCCGCGACGGCAAATGCCCTTGACACGTCGCGGCCCGCGGTCTTTAAATTCGGTACGTTCAGAATTTTCTGTAATCAATTATTTTTCCAATCAGATACATGACTGCACGCCGCATATCGACGCGCGACATTTTCATCGAAGGCTGGGGCCGTCTCGGCCCGTCGTGGGGCATCAGCAAGATGATGGCCGAGATCTACGCGCTGCTGTACCTCAGCCCCACCGCGCTCACCCTGGAGGACATGTCGCGGCATCTGGAGACCAGTCGCAGCAACATCAGCACCAACGTGCGCCTGCTGGGCGACCTCGGCGTCGTTCACAAGGTGATCGTGCGCGGCGAGCGCAAGGACTACTACACGGCCGAGGACGACATCACCAAGGTGGCCAAGCTGCTCGCGCTGGCGAAGAAGCGCAAGGAGCTCGACCCCGCGATGGAGATCATCGACAAGGCGCTCGTCTCCGCCCGGGAATCGGGCGACAACGTCGTCGCCAACAAACTGGACGAACTGAAGCGGCACATGGACTTCGTGAATGCGATCTTTCATGCGTTCACCGGCGGCGAGGCGGACCCGAAGAGCCTCGCGAATGTGATCCGGATCAAAGACACGCTTTCCTAGAAAGACAAACCCATGATACATGCGCTCAAGAAGTACGACGTGCTCCGAGAGATCGTCGACCGTTGCAACGCGCTCGTCGTGGACCGCATTCGCGACAACCAGCTTCGTGAAGCTTCGATCGCCCTCGAAAGCTTCAACAACGGCGGCAAGCGCCTGCGTCCGATCCTGCTCGTCCTATCCGCCAAGGCGCCCACGGGCGGCGACCTCGACGACATCGACGATTCGCTGGTCAAGCTGGCCGGCGCGGTGGAACTGGTTCACCTGGCCACCCTGTTTCACGACGACGTCATCGACCAGGTCGACACGCGTCGCACAAAACTCTCCGCACGGTTGAAGTACGGAAACTACGCATCCGTGCTGACCGGCGACTTCGCGCTCGCCGAGGCGCTCGATCTCGTGCAGAAGAGCGGCGCCGCCATCGCGATGCCCGAATTCATTCGCACGCTGCGCGTACTCGTCCGCGGCGAGAGCCTGGAGACGACGCACAAGTACGACTATTCCCTGAACGAGGCCCAGTACTACGAAATCATCTCGGAGAAGAGCGCATCGCTGTTCGCACTCTCGTGCAAGGCCGGGGCGATCGCCAGCGGATCCGAGTTCGCCGATTCGCTGGGGCACTTCGGCTGGAACCTGGGCATGGCGTTCCAGATGATCGACGATCTCGACGACATGCTGGACGATCCGCAGAAGTCCTACGACTGCGACCTGCGCAACGGGTACCTGTCGCTGCCGATGATCCGCGTGCTGGGAGCGCTCAAGGACGGCCACCGCGAGCGTCTGGTGAAACTCATCGAAGACGCGGACTTCAAACCCGAGAACGAGCGCTTCATCGTCGGGTTGTGCCTGGAGTACGGGGCGATCGCCCAGACGAGCCAGGCGATCGGCCGCCACCTGGACCGCGCCGCGGACACGCTCTCCCGGTTTTCCGCATCTCCCGCCCGGGACCTCCTGGCCGGAATCGTGACCGACCTGCGCACCTACGCGACGCACCAGGTCGACAATTTCTCCAACTTCGCACGCGAAGCCACCGGGTAGCCGGTGGAGCGGCGCCCCGACGGGCCGCTTTGCCCTTGCCGCCCCGTTCGTCCGCCCGCCATATTGTCCCTGCCAACCCGCACGAAAGGACACGCGATTCCGTCGTATCTTCGAACGGCCGTTTTGGCGGCACTCCTCTTGCTCGCGACCACGTCGGTCGTCCGGGCCGATGACAGTACCGGACCGACCGTCGACCCGCCCACCTCCGGCGGCATGCTGGGCGCGGCGGCAGGGTTCGGCCGCAACCTCACCAACGACTTCAAGACGCAGGCCGGCTTTCCGGTGCGCTTCGTCACCGCCCATCCGGTGGGCACGACGATCGGCGTCGCCGCGATCCTGGCGCTGGTCGCCACCGATCCGTCGACGCGCGACTGGCTCGCGTCACCGTCGTTCGTGGAGGAGCACGGCCTCGTGGAACCGGCGATCCGGATGTCCGACCTGCCTACCGCGCGCAATACGATTCTGCTCGTGGGAGGCCTCGGCGCATTCGGATGGTTCGCCCACTCGCCGCGCGAACTCACGACCGGCAGTATGCTCGCCGAGGCCATTATCACGTCCTCGGTCTGGGTCGGCGCGCTCAAGTTCGTGACCGGTCGCCAGCGCCCGCGAGAAACCGCCGAGTACGTTCCCGACTGGACCGGGCCGGCTTCGATGTTCAGCGACGACCACCGCGGCGGGTTCATGTCGTTTCCCTCCGGACACGCCTCGAGCACGTGGGCGGTGGCGACCGTGCTCGCGCATCAGTACCCGACGCACGGCGTGGTTCCGGTGCTCGCGTACGGCGCGGCCACGGCCATGTGCTACTCGCGGATGGTGATCGGCGCGCACTGGCTGTCCGACGTCACCGTCGGCGCCCTGATCGGCTGGGGCAGCGCGCGGCAGGTCATCGGGGCGCACGACGAACGCGCCGACGCCGCGTCGCCGACCGCGTGGCACCTCGGCGTCGACATCCACGACGGCTACCGCGGGCTGGCGTTCAGCCGCAGCCTGTAGCCGGCGGTCCGGCCGTCGCCCGGCTCCGGCAGGGCCGGTTTGACATCGCGCTGCCGCCGCGCTACCCTTGTTGCCGCAGGCCGCGCGTCCCTGTCTCCCATCCAGAAAGGATCCATCCCTATGGCAGTCGAACAACATCGAAAGGGCGCCCATACGCCCGAGTCCGCGCTCGACCTCGAACGCGCCTTCCAGTCCCAGTCCGACGCTTTTCCCCACTGGGAAAAAATCAAGGACTGCACCGACCAGTACATCGATTTGATGCTCAATTATCGGCAGAGCGGACACCCCGGCGGGTGCCGCTCGAAAGTACACGCGTTCGTCACGCTCCTCTTGAGCGGCGCGATGCGCTGGGACATTCGCCATCCCGAAAAGCGCTTCGCCGACCGCTTCGTCGCTGGTGGCGGGACACTGCGCGCCCCTGGTCTACGCGCACGTTCCCGGTGCTACTCACGAGGCCGTTGCGCCTGATGTACGAGCGCACCAGGGACAAACGCTACTGTCGATCCCCGAAGACCGCATGCTGTGGTGGGAAGACCTGCTGACTCTCCGTCGCAACAGGGCCTTGCCGGGCCACGCGGAGATGGAGGGCAAGACGCTCTTCTTCAAGTGCGAACACCGGCCCGCAGCGGCCACGGCATCGCCGCCCGCGGCCGGGCAGGCGTTCGCGCTTGAAGCGCGCCGGGCTGCCCGGGTGTCAGCGTATTCGCCGTTCGAAGGCGAAGGCGGCCATACGCCGGGCGCCGGCACGAGACGAAGAACGCCGCGTACGGGCTCGGACTTACCAATCTTTACTACGTGATCGACTGGAACGACTTCGGCATCGACGACTCGCCCTACTCGTCGTTCGTCCACGGAACGCCGCGCGACTGGTTCGCGTCGCTACGGCTGGCGTGTCCACGAGGCCGAAGACGGCAGCGACTGGACGCGACGTCACGCGCGCGATGCTCGACGATGGCGTACGGCGACGACCCGGACCGGCCGACCCGGGCATGATGTTCATGCGCACGCGCAAGGGCCGCGGCTATCTCAAGTACGACAACAAGTCCACGGCTCGCCCCACAAGACTCAACAGCGAACTGTTCTGGGACACGAAGCAGCCCTTCGCGGAGAAGTACGGCGTCGCGTTCGAGGGCTTCGGGCGAACCGGCGCCGAAGGATCCCGCGGCGCTCTCGCGAGCAGGCGCGCGACCTATCTCAAAGTCATCGCCGACGTCCTCCGCGAACGAAGACACGATGGTCAGTACCTCGCCGATCGGCTGGTCGAACTCGGCGATTCGGTGCCCGCCGACATCTCGACGTTCAAGTTCGGCGCGTCCAGCAACCCGCTGAACGACGCCGCGCTCTTCGACTTCCGACGCCTACCCGGCCGAGATGTGGGCGAAGCCCGGCGAGCAAGCAGCCCAACCGCGCGGCACTCGCCAGATGCGGCGCGTGGGTCAACGCGTGGTGCCGCGAGCACTACGGTCGACCGCTGTTCTGGCGATGAGCGCGGACCTCGCCGGACTCCACCAACATTTCCGGCTTCGGCAACGATTTCGGCGCGACTGAAGAACTTCGGCTGGTTACGACCGCGACACACAACCCCGACGGCGTGCTGCTGCCGCAGGGCATCACGGAGTTCGCCAACGCCGGCATCGCGCTGGCATCGCGAACGTGAACCTCTCGCGCGACACCGTACGAAGACTTCAACGGCTTCTACAGCGCGTGCTCGACCTACGGCTCGTTCTGCTACCTGAAGTATGGCCCGCTGCGCCTGTTCAGCCAGCTCGCCAGGACTGCGAGATGCAGGTGGGCAAGGTGATCTGGGTGGCGGGACACAGCGGTCCGGAGACCGCGGAGGACAGCGCACCCACTTCGGCATCTTCGCGCCCGGTGTCACGCAACTCTTCCCCGACGGCCACGTGATCGACGTCCACCCGTGGGAGTACAACGAGGTGCCGGTCGTGATCGCGGCGGCGCTCAAGACGAAGGCGCACATCGTCGCGCTGCATCTGACGCGGCCAGCGATCGAGATCCCCGACCGCGAGAAGCTGGGCATGGCGTCGCATTTCGAGGCGGCGCGCGGCGCGTACATCCTGCGCCACTACAAGAAGGGCCAGCCGAAGATGGGCGTGATCGTCGTGCAGGGGACGTCGACCACGAACAACATCGTCAAGGTGCTGCCGAAACTCGACGAAGAGGGCCTGAACGTGAAGATCGTCGCGGCCATCAGCCCGCAACTGTTCGCGCTGCAGGACGCCGCGTACCGCGACTCCGTGTACGCCGCGCACGAGCGCATGGACGCGATGGCGGTCACCAACCGTTCACGCCGCCTGATGACCGACTGGGTCGATCCCGGCGTCACCGGCGAATACTGGCTCTCGTCGGACTGGGACAATCGCTGGCGGACGGGCGGGTCGGTCGACGAAGTCGTGGAGGAAGCGCACCTCTCGCCGAAATGGATCCTCGAGGGCATCCGCCGCTTCGCGGGCGAACGCGATCAGCGCATCAAGCGCGCGAAAGATCTGCTCGGGAAACTCGGCGACTAGCACCCGCCGAAAGACGGGTCAGGCGACGCGAGGAATCAGGCCGCGGCGATCGGCTCGACGCGGATCGCGCGCGACACGTTGGCGAGGAGCGACTCCAGGAAGCGCCGGTCGTCATCGCTGAACGCGTCCGGCTCGTTGCTGTCGATGTCGAGCACGCCGATGAGCGCGGCGTGATGGAATATCGGCACGACGATCTCGGACTTGACCGTGGGACTGCACGCGAGATAGCGCGGATCGCTGCACACGTCGGGCACGATCACGGTGGCCTTCTCGCTGGCCGCCGCACCACATACCCCTTCGGATAGATGAATGCGCCGGTGTTCGGGCGGCTGACCGACGTACTCGGCGTCGTCGAGGGTCAGCGTGTCGCCGTGCAGGCGGTAGATCCCCACCCACGCGAAGCGCGGGAAACGCACCTTCAACTCGTTGACCAGAATGGCCGCGGCGCCGCGCGAGCCCCGGGCACCGCGAACCCGCGCGATGATTTCGTCTTCCACGTCGCTGGACAACGCTCCCGCGTCGAACGGGTTGACGCGCGGAGACGATTGGACCGCCGTCGTGACGTCGGTGATGCGCACCCGGCGCTTCATCAGCACGAAGCCGGCGAGCACCAGGACAAGCGGCCAGAACCGGATGAACGGCGCGGCGACGCGTTCGCTGATCGTGCCGACTTCGTAGAGGAAACTTGCCGCGCTCATCAGGATCGCGAGCGCACCGACCACGATGCCGGCGTTGGACGAGGCGCTCTTACCCGCGATGAAGAGCGAAATTCCGATGACCAGGGGAATCGCCGGCCACAGGGTCCGCATCTCGCCCCAGCCGATCAGGGTCGACGAGAACACCGTGAGCAGCGCACCCAGCAGAATCGCCCACGATGCCGCGAACACGACGCCGAAATTGAGCCGCTTCTGGAACACCCGCAGCATCACGACACCCGACACGATCAGGATGCATGGCCAGATGTGCTCCCAGCCGATGAGGACATGGTTGCTCACCAGGAGCAACACGATGCCCCAGACGACCAGCCAGGACCCCACGAGTATGCGATTTCGCTGGCTCACACCGCCATAATACGTGACCGGGCGCGGACTTGCAATCGCGGCTTTGGAACGCCTACAATGCCGGTATGACGCACGAACTGGGCCGCGCGTTGATTCTGGTGGGCGTTCTCGTCGTGCTGATCGGCGTGGTGTTCGTGTTCGCCGATCGTATCCCGTACCTGGGACGCCTGCCTGGAGATATCGTCCTGCGTCGCAAAGGGTTCACGTTGTACGCGCCCATCGCGACCGCGCTGATTCTCAGCGTATTGTTGACGCTGGTTCTGAATCTGCTCCGCCGCCGCTAGGCGGGCTTGACGATGTGCCCCGGACCGGCTAGCTTACGTGGACGGCGGCGCTCCCGAGCCGTCGATGAATCCGCTTATCATTCGGAGGAAATGCAATGAAACGCTTTGCAGCTGCGCTGGCGCTGGTGGCGCTCGCGATCGGATCGGTCGCTCACGCGGCCGACACCAAGAAGAAGGAAAATCCCATGGTTGTAATGGAGACGTCGAAGGGCACCATCGAGATCGAGCTCTACCCGGACCAGGCGCCGCTCACGGTGCAGAACTTCCTCTGGTACGTGGACAACAAATTCTACGACGGGCTGATCTTTCACCGCGTGATCGACGGGTTCATGATCCAGGGCGGCGGCTTCACGCCCGACATGACGCAGAAAGCCGGCAAGCCCCCGGTCGACAACGAGGCGGGAAACGGGCTCACCAACGACAAGTACACGCTGGCGATGGCGCGCACCAACGCCGTCAACAGCGCGACCAGCCAGTTCTTTATCAATGTGAAGGACAACAGCTTCCTGAACCACCGCGACAACACCGCGCAGGGGTTCGGCTACTGCGTGTTCGGCAAGGTGGTCGCCGGCAAGGACGTCGTCGACGCCATCGCCAAGGTTCCGACCGGCGACAAGGCCGGGTTCAGCGACGTTCCCACCGAGAACGTGGTGATCACGAAGGCGTATCGCAAGGGAGCCGACAAGGCCCCGGAGGCGAAGAAGTAACGATCACGGTCTGAATGAAGATTCACGGAGAGCCGCGCTCGCAGGAGCGCGGCTTTCTTTTTCCCAACGGCTCGGCGCCGTGCGCGCGGGTTTCCGCGAGCCGTCGCTATTCTCTTCCCTGGTTCAGTTCCAGTCCACGAAAGAGAAGGAACGCACAGACCACCATCACGGCGGTGTAATCGAGGACATGGACGAGTCCCACGAGACCCGACGTTCCCCCCATCGACCCCTGGACCATACCTTCGAGCGCGGAGTCGAGAAGATCGGTGCTGGGAAACGGGAACTTGGCCATCCGGATGACCGCGTCCGGCACGTGCACACCGAGCACGCCGAGCAACGAGGCGACCGAGTCGATGACGCCGGCCGCCTGCAGGACGACGACGGTCGCGATCCCCGCGAGCCACGCGTTCAACCGAATCGAGAAGCACAGGGCGATGCTCAACGCGAGCCACGCGATCAGGAGCCGGCTTCCCATGGCGGGCAGGAGTGTGGCCGACCACCCGTGCAGGACGAGCGCGCACACGGCCACGACCGCGGCGAAAATCATCCAGACGAGCGTCAGATACGACGCGCCACCGCTGAAGAGCCCCGCCACGTATTCGCCGCGCGACAGCGGCTTGGACAGCATGCTGACGGCGGTGCCGTCACCGACGTCATGGCGCTCGACGGTAACGCCGACCACCAGCGCGATCAGTACCGAGAAGAACCCCAGTGTTCGGATGGTGAGCGCCAGCGCGCCCTGAAGCATCTGCTCCGCCATGAATTGTTGCCCATGCGCGCGGGCGCGGATCATCATCGTGAACGAGCCCAGCGACATCGCCAGCACGATGAACGCGCCAATCAGCGCCACCCAGAGCACGCGGCTGCGCAACAGGCGGCGCACCGTGACCGCGTGAACCACGAGCAGACGTTCGATCATGGCGTTTCCTTTCCGGGACTGCCTGCGTTGGACACGCCCTCGATGAAGACGTCCTCGAGCGACCGCGACGTCGCGCGGTAGCCGGTCACGACGCCGCCCGCGGCCCGTACGACGTCGATCGCGCGTTGCGCGTCTGTTTCGGCGACCACTTGGACCCGCCGTTCGTCGCCGGCGGGCGCAGGCGCGAATCCGGCCGCACGCAGGGCGGCCCCGGCGGCATCGCCCGAATCGCGGAACGTCACCTCGAATCCGTTTTCGGCGCCGACGATTTCGTCGAGCGGTCCCTGGCGGATCACCGACCCGCGGTTGATGATGATAACGCGGTCGCAGATCGACTCCACTTCGGAGAGAATGTGCGACGAGAGAAAGATCGACGTCCCCGCGCGCTTGAGGTCGAGCATCAGGTCGCGGACCATGCGACGTCCCACCGGATCGAAGCCCGACGTCGGCTCGTCGAGTACGAGCAGGTCGGGCCGGTTGATCAACGCCTGCGCGATACCGAGGCGCTGCCGCATTCCGCGCGAATACTTGCCGACCGCACGGCTTCCCGCCTCCGCGATGCCGAGGCGCTCGAGCAGATCGTGGACGCGTGCGGTCCGCTCGGGTGTCGCGATGCCGTGCAATCGCCCGAAGTAGTGCAGGAGCGCGGGCGCCGAGAGAAACGGATAGAACGCGTAGTGCTCGGGCAGGTAGCCGATGCGCGCGCGCGCCTTCGCGTCGTCGGGCGACTGTCCGAACACGCGCGCCTCGCCGCTGGTCGGCCGGAGGAATCCCATCACCAGATTGATCGTCGTCGTCTTACCGGCCCCATTGGGCCCGAGGAATGCGAGAATCTCGCCGGGCCGGACATCGAAGGTGACGCTGGAGAGCGCCGTGACGCCACGCCCCGACAGGCGCGAGCGGTAGACCTTCCCCAGCGAACGGGCTTCGAGGCGGATATCGCTCATGGATGTGCCTCGGATTCCCGGAGGGCCTGGATCTTGAGAGCGAGCTCCGCGCCGACGTTGGGATCGAACCCGGTCGTCGTGTTGCGCACGATGCCCTGTTGGTCGATCACGAGCAACGTGGGCAACGCCTCGACTCCATAATCGCGCGAGACGTCTTGCTTCGGATCGAGCAGGACGGTGAAGGGGACGTCGTTCTCCGCCAGGAACCGCCGCACGTGATCGGCCGACTCGCCGGCGTTGACAGCGAGGAAGACGACGTCGTCCAGGAGGCCCGACTGCTGCTGTGAATTCCGCCAGCCCGCGATCGTATTGAACTCCGCGCGGCACGGTCCACACCAGGTGGCCCAGAAATCGAGCACGACGATCCTGCCGCGAAAGTCGGCGATCGAGACCGCGTTGCCGTCGATGTCCGACAGCGACAGCGCCGGCGCCTTCGTGCCGGCATCCGGAAGAGAGGGCGCCGACGACCCGCCGCCCGTCAGGTGGACGCGCGCCTGCATCGCGATCGAGAGAAGCAGAAACGCGCCGATCAGGATCCTGGTTCGAGTCATCCTCGCCTCCGTGCGCTGGACGATACCCGCAAACGCGGGCAACGTCCAGCGCGGCGCAAGCCTACAGCATCATGAATTGGAGACAGTTGATCAGGCGCATCAGCGCCATCATCGCGCAGTTCATGACATCTCCACGGTACCGAAGACAGTCCATCACGTCCGCGATGAACTGTTGAAAACAGGCCCAGAACCGCACCGGAAAGAACATGTTCTGCGGTCTTCCGCCGTCCTTGGAGCCGTCTTGGACAATCGTATATCCCGGCGCCTGCGCCGGGTCGACACGGACCGGCAACACAATGTCCGCACCGGCGCCCCGCACGTGCAGGATGTGCCCGGACGTTGGACCCCCGGACGCATCGACGAACGAGAGCCAGGTGATATCCAGGCGACGTCCGTCGACCGACACGAACGACGCCGCCATTGTGGCGTTGGCATCGAACGCGTACCCGAGCGCTTCGACGCGCGCAACGTCGTCGCCGAGCGCCGGCGCATCGACTTCGTCGTACCCCGCGCGAATCGCGACCGGGTTGCCAGGTTGATAAACCCTCGTGATTCCATCGGCCTCAGCCTTGATCGTATCCGGCGGAACGGGGCCGCCATCCCCCGTTCCGCCTCCTCCCGCATTTCCCGACGTCGCCACGTCCGTCGTGGACTCGCCACACGCCGCCAAAACCATCGAAAGCAAGAGCACCGCGATCAATTTCGTCTTCATCCTCGTCCTCCCGTCCCATCCGGTGGCCGCCGGCTCCTGGAAACTCGAGCCGGGCCCGTGCACGACCTGTGCCGGGGGCATCGAGCCCGGCAACCGGCCATTGTGCCATGAATTAGGTGAAAGGATGCGCGGATGCGCGCGGCGGTTTCGATCGGCGTGGACGGCGGGTCGATCGGAGGGAGAGCACGCGAAAGTTCGAGAAGAACTACGGGGTTGCGCTGTCCGCCGTTGGCGCCGGCGTCTGTCCACGGATCGACAGAAGCGCGAAAGCAAGCTCGATGGGTTCCGGCTAGCCCTTCAGCCGGTATCCCACACCCGGCTCCGTCAGCAACAGTTTCGGGCGCGCGGGATCCGCCTCGATCTTCTTGCGTAGCTCCGCCATGTGGACCCTCACGTAGTGCGTCTGTCCCGCGTACGATGCGCCCCACACCTCGCGGATGATCTGTCGATGCGTGAGCACGCGACCGGCGTTCTGCGCGAGCAGGACGAGCAGCTTGTACTCGATCGGAGTCAGGTGCACGTCCCGTTCCTGCACCGTGACCTCCCGCCGCACCACGTCAATGCGGACCGCACCGAACTCGAGTACCGGTTCCTCGCGCACCGCGCGCGCGTTCTGCGCGTGGCGGAGCGCGACGCGTACGCGCGCCAGCAGTTCGCCGACGCTGAACGGCTTGGTGAGGTAGTCGTCCGCACCGCCGTCCAGCGCCGCCACCTTGTCTTCGTCGCGGCCGCGGGCGGAGATCACGATGACGGGTACGCGGCTCCATTCCCGGATCCGCCGCAGCACGTCCATGCCGTTACCCTCCGGAAGTCCCAGGTCGAGCAGGATCACGTCCGGGTTCTCCGTGCCCGCCGCCGCAATCGCTTCGGTCGCCGTCACCGCCTCCGCCACGCGATACCCATGCGCCGACATCGAAGTGCGCAGAAACCGGCGCATCTGCAACTCGTCTTCCACCACGAGAATCCGCGGACCTTCCCCCATCACACCGTCGCCCCTCCGATCTCGGGTGCGACCGACGGGGCGACACCCGTGTCGGGCAGGTAGACGCGAAACGTGGCGCCGTCGCCGACGCGGCTCTCCACCGCGATCGTCCCGTCATGGGCATCCACGATTCCCTTGCAGATCGCGAGCCCCAGCCCCGCTCCCGCCACATTGGGATTGGCCGCGCGGTAGAACTTCTCGAACACGCGCCACTCGTCGCCCGCTGCGATCCCGGGTCCGCGGTCGCGCACCTCGATCACCACTCCGTTCGCTTCCCGGCGGCCTTCGATGTCGATACCCGTCTTCGCGGGCGTATACTTTGCCGCGTTGTCGAGCAGATTGACCAGGACCTGTTCGATCAGAAGTGGATCGACGTGCAACAACGGCAGGTCCGGCGCGAGAGTCACCCGGACCGGCCGGTCGCCAAGAGCCTCTTCCACGCGCGACAACGCGGCACCCACGAGTTCTTCCAGAGGCACCCATTCGCGCCGCACGCGCAGCGTGCCCGACTCCACCCGCGTCATGTCGAGGAGGTTGGCGACGAGCCGTTCCAGTCGATCGGCTTCCTCATGAATCGCGGCAAGCAGTTCCCCGCTCTGCCGGGGTCCCAGCTGCACGGACTGGTCGCGAAGCGCCGAGACCGCGCCGGTAATCGCCGCGAGCGGTGTGCGCAGATCGTGCGATACCGCGCTGAGGAGCGAGCTGCGCATCTCCTCGGCCTTCGCGCGCAACGCAGACGCCTCGGCCTCGAGCGCAAGATGTGCACGCTCCAGCGCGAATGCGACCTGCGTGCACAGCGCTGTCAGGCGTGCGCGCTGGTCCGCATCGAGGGGCGCTTGCCGGCGAGGCAGAAGCGCCAGGACACCAACCGGCTCGCCGGTCGACTTGAGCGGGAGACAGATGACGCGCGCACCCGGGAGCGTGTCCGTCCCGAGCCCCGCGGGGCGGCCGTGTTCCACCACCCACTTCGCCACGCCCATGTCGCTCGCGTCGAGTTGCTCTCCCGCAGGAACCGAGGCGCGGGCTTCGAGTCCGCCGTCCGCAGCGCGCATGAGCACCACGGCGCCCGCTTCCACGGCCTGCGCGGCCTGGCGGGCGGCGACCGCGGCGGTCGCGTCAATGCTGCGCGCCTCTTCCAGCTCGCGGCCGAGTTCGAACAGCGCCCGCGTTCGTTCCTCGCGCGCGACGGCTTCGTGCTCCTGCCGGCGGATGCGGGTCATGAGCGTGCTGATGAGCCAGCCGATACCGAACATCATCGCGAAGGTCAACCAGTAGCGCCAGTCGGACACCGCGAACGTGTAACGCGGTGATACGAAAAAAAAGTTGTAGGAGGCCACGGAGAGCGCGGCGGTGAACAGCGAGGGACCGCGCCCGAAACGGAGGGCCGAGAGCATGATGGCGACGAAGTACAACATCTCGATGTCCGGCATCGAGTAGGTCGACACCATCGCCGCGATACCGGTGGTCGCGGCCGCGAGCACTCCCGCCCATGCGTACGCGCTCCACGGCACCCGCGTCTCAACCACGGGCTGCGCGCGCTGCTCGGCCGGAGATTCCGGATCGCCGGAGATGACGTGCACGTCGATGTCGCCGCTACCCGCGACGATGTGATCCACCAGCGATCCGCGCAGGCGGTCGCGCAGACGGTTGTGACGCGGCTTGCCGATGATGAGGCGGGTGACGTTGTGCTTGCGCGCATAATCCAGGATGGCCCCGCTGATACTCTGCCCGGTCAGGTGCACCACAGAGGCGCCCAGCGACTCCGCGAGGCGCAGGTGCTCCTCCAGACGCTTGCGGTCGGATTCGCCGAGCGGCGCGATTCCAAACGGTTCCACGTACGCCGCCACCCACGGGGCGCGCAAGCCGGCCGCGGTCCGCCGCGCGGCGCGCAATAACCGTCCCGAGGTGGGCGACGCGCCGATGCCGACGAGGATCAGCTCCGAAGTCGGCCAGGTCTCGCGCACCCCCTCCATCTCGCGATACTCCTGGACGTCCGCTTCCACGCGCTCCGCGGTGCGTCGTAACGCCAGCTCACGGAGGGCGAGCAGATTCCCGCGCTGAAAGAAGTGATCCGCGGCACGAACCGCTTGGTCCGGCAGGTAGACCTTCCCCTCGCGCAGTCGCGCAAGCAGCTCTTCGGGCGAGATATCGACCAACTCGATGGCGTCGGCACGCTCCAGGACGGAATCGGGAACGGTTTCTCTGACCTGCACGTGCGTGATCTGCGCCACGACGTCGTTGAGGCTCTCGACGTGCTGCACGTTGAGTGTGGTGTATACGTCGATGTCCGCG
This sequence comes from Candidatus Latescibacterota bacterium, assembly GCA_963761125.1. Lineage (GTDB taxonomy): Bacteria > Krumholzibacteriota > Krumholzibacteriia > WVZY01 > JAKEHA01 > JAKEHA01. Next base: position 235,922 of record CAVXFV010000004.1, on the reverse strand, counting down.
TCGAGGAGTTCCAGCGCGTCCTGCCAGCGCTTGGTGTGGCGCGACCCGGGGACGTTGGTGTGGGCGAGTTCGTCAAGCACGAGCACGCGGGGCCGCCGTGCCAGCGCGGCGTCAAGATCGAATTCCTCCATCTCGCGCCCGCGGTACGGCACGAGGCGGCGCGGCAGGATCTCGAGCCCGAGCAAGAGGCCGCCGGTGTCGTAGCGACCGTGCGTCTCCACCGCACCCACCACCACGTCCACCTTCTGACGCACGAGGTCGCGCGCCACCTGCAACATGCGGTACGTCTTGCCGACGCCCGGTGCGAATCCGAAGAAGATGCGGAGTTTCGCGCGTTCCTTCCGCTCGGCTTCCGCCGTGACGCGCGAAAGCAACGCATCCGGGTCGGGGCGTTGGGAGTTCACGGGGTGCAGTCTATCACCGGGGGTGTCCGCCGTCACGCGGAGCGGCGTGGTCGAGCGCCAGATTGAGCCGCAGCACGTTGACACGGGGCTCGCCGATGAGACCCAGCGTGCGACCTTCGATCGCGCGATCGACCAGAGCCCGCACGCGCTCGGGCGCCAGGCCACGCTTGCGTGCCACACGCGACACCTGAAAGTACGCGGCCGCCGGCGAGATGTGCGGATCGAGACCGCTGCCCGACGCCGTCACCAGGTCCACCGGGACGGGCGCGTCATTCCCGGGATCGGCGGCGCGCAGCGCGGCGATGCGTGCGGCGACCGCGTCGTGGAGCGCCGGATTCAGGGGGCCGAGGTTCGAGCCCGTGGAAGCGGCCGCGTTGTACGGCACCGGGCCCGTCGTGGACGGGCGACCCCAGAAGTACGCCGGGTCGTCGAACGGCTGGCCAATCAGGGACGATCCGATCACGCGCTCGCCGTCGCGCAGGAGACTCCCGGTCGGCTTGCACCGGAAACGCGAGGCGCGCGACTCCGGTGATCGCCCCGGGATAGACGAGACCCAGCAGCACCGTGAAAACCAGCAGCAGCACCAGAGCGGGACGAAACAGCGACATGACGACTCCTTGTCAGCGCATTCCCAGCGCCACGAGCAGAATATCAATGAGCTTGATGAATGGGAACGGCATCAGCACGCCGCCGAGACCGTACACGAGCAGGTTCCGACGCAGCAGCGCCGACGCCGGGGCCGGGCGGTAGGTGATGCCGCGCAGCGCCAGCGGGATCAGCGCGATGATGATGAGCGCGTTGAAGATCACCGCCGACAGCACCGCGGTGGCCGGTGAGTGCAGGTGCATGATGTTGAGGGCGCCGAGCACGGGATACGTCCCCACGAACGCGGCCGGGATGATCGCGAAGTACTTGGCGACGTCGTTGGCGATGCTGAAGGTGGTGAGCGATCCGCGCGTCATCAGCATCTGCTTCCCGATCTCCACGATTTGCAGGAGCTTGGTCGGGTTAGAATCGAGATCCACCATGTTGCCGGCTTCCTTGGCGGCCTGGGTGCCCGAATTCATCGCCACCGCCACGTCGGCCTGCGCCAGCGCCGGCGCGTCGTTGGTGCCGTCGCCGGTCATGGCGACCAGGTGCCCCTTTTGCTGGTAGTCGCGAATCATGGCGAGTTTCTTCTCGGGGTTGGCCTCCGCGAGGAAGTCGTCCACGCCGGCCTCCGCGGCGATGGCCGCCGCGGTGAGCGGGTTGTCGCCGGTGATCATCACCGTACGGATCCCAACGCGGCGGATCTCCGCGAAGCGTTCCTTGATGCCGCCCTTGACGATGTCCTTGAGTTGCACGACGCCGAGAGCACGTTCGTTCTCCACCACGACCAGCGGCGTCGCCCCCTGGCGCGCCACCTCTTCCACCGTGCGCAGCACTTCGGCGGGCAGACGCCCGCCACTTTCGTCCAGATAACGCTCGATCGCGTCGGCGGCGCCCTTGCGAATGCGTCGGCCGTCGAGATCGACGCCGCTCATTCGCGTGTTGGCGCTGAAGGGGATGAAGGTCGCGCCCAGCGCATTCACATCGCGCCCGCGCAGCTGGAACCTCTCTTTCGCCAGCACCACGATGCTGCGGCCTTCGGGCGTTTCGTCCGCCAGCGACGCGATCTGCGCGGCGTCGGCGAGTTCGGCCTCCGTGACGCCGGGCGCGGGCAGAAACGCGGACGCCTGGCGATTGCCAAGCGTGATGGTACCGGTCTTGTCGAGCAGCAGCACATCCACGTCACCGGCCGCCTCCACCGCGCGTCCTGAGGTGGCGATGACGTTGGCCTGAATCATGCGGTCCATACCCGCGATGCCGATGGCGGAGAGGAGCCCCCCGATGGTCGTGGGGATGAGACACACCAGCAGCGCCACCAGTACCGTCATCGTCACCGGGGCCCCCTGCTGCGTTGCGGTCACCGCGTAGGCGGAGAACGCCAGTAGCGTCACCGTCACCAGCAGAAACACGATGGTGAGCTTGGCCAGCAAGATGTCGAGTGCAATCTCGTTGGGTGTTTTCTGGCGGCGCGCGCCCTCCACCATCGCGATCATGCGGTCCAGGAACGTCTCGCCCGGGTTGGCGGTGATGCGGACGATGAGCCAGTCGGAGAGAACGCGGGTCCCACCCGTCACGGCGCTCCGATCCTCGCCGGTCTCGCGGATTACGGGGGCGCTCTCCCCGGTGATCGCGCTCTCGTCCACGGACGCGACACCGTCGACCACTTCGCCGTCGCCGGGAATGAGGTCCCCCGGCTCGACCAGCACGAAGTCGCCCTGCCGAAGATTCGCGGACAGCACGTCTTCGCGCGCCGCGTCGCGTCGCGGCGCCGCCAGGCGCTTGGCCATGACCGCGCGACGTGCCTTGCGCAGCGCGTCGGCCTGCGCCTTGCCGCGGCCCTCCGCCATGGCCTCGGCGAAGTTCGCGAAGAACACCGTGAACCAGAGCCAGAGTGCGACCGCCAGGATGAAACCGGGTTGCGCTTCGCCGTGTCCCGTCGCCGCGGCGTGCACGAAGAGTACCGTCGTGAACGCGCTCCCGATCATCACGACGAACATAACCGGGTTGCGAATCATGCGGCGCGGGTCGAGCTTGCGGACGGCGTCTACGGCGGCGCGCGCCACGATCGCGCGTTCGAACAGCGGCCTCGGATGGGAATGAGTGGACATGCAATCTCCTTACGGCTGCCCGGCGACGAGCTGCAGGTGTTCGACGATCGGTCCCAGCGACAACGCCGGGAAGAAGGTCAGCGCCCCGATCACGACGATCACTCCGACCAGCAGCAGAACGAACAGCGGGGTGTGCGTCGGCAACGTGCCCGCGCTGGGCGGGACGTACTTCTTGCGCGCGAGCGAACCGGCGGCGGCGAGCACGGGGATGATCACCCAGAATCGCCCGATCAGCATGGTGATCGCCTGCGCGGTGGCGTAGAACATGCCGCTCGCGGTCAGGCCCGCGAACGCGGAGCCGTTGTTGTTGCTGGACGAAGAAAACGCGTAGAGGATCTCGCTGAAGCCGTGCGCGCCGGGGTTGAGTACCGCCTGTGCGGTCTCCGGCGCCCTGCACGCCGCCGCGGTTCCCACCAGCACGGCCGCCAACGGCAGCAGCACGGCGAGCGACGCCATCTTCATCTCGAATGCCTCGATCTTCTTGCCCAGGTATTCGGGTGTGCGCCCGACCATAAGGCCGGCGATGAACACCGCGATGATCGCGAACATCAGAAGCCCGTACAGACCGGACCCCACGCCTCCGAACACGATTTCCCCGAGTTGCATGAACCACATCGGTACCAGGCCGCCCAGCGGCGTGAAACTGTCATGCATCGAGTTGACCGAACCGTTCGACGCGGCGGTGGTGGCGGTCGCCCACAACGCGCTGTTGGCGATGCCGAAACGGACCTCCTTGCCCTCCATGTTGCCACCCGCCTGGAGCGGACCGGCCGCGGCGTCGACGCCCATCGGCGCCAGCGCGGGGTTGCCGGCCTGTTCGGCGCTCACCGCCATGAACAGCAGCGGCACGAATATCAACAGCATGGCAGCCAGGACGGCCCATCCCTGTCGGCGATCCTTCACCATCGCGCCGAACGTGAAACACAGTGCGCCCGGAATCAGCAGGATGGCGAGCATCTCAAACAGGTTCGAGAGCGGCGTCGGATTCTCGAACGGGTGCGCCGAATTGACGTTGAAGAAGCCGCCGCCGTTGGTCCCGAGCTGTTTGATGGCGACCTGCGACGCGGCCGGCCCCACGGCGATGGTCTGGGTGGCGACCGAGGTGGTACCGCCGGTCGCCACGGGGTCGAGAAGCGTTGCCTTCGCGTAGGGGCCGAAGGTCTGAACGACGCCCTGCGACACCAGAAGCAACGCGAGTACCACGGAGAGCGGCAGCAGAATGTGGAGTGTGCTGCGCGTGAGATCGACCCAGAACGACCCGATGCCGTCGGCGTTACGCCGCACGAAACCCCGGATCAGCGCCACCAGCACCGCCATGCCGGTCGCCGCCGACACGAAATTCTGCACCGTCAGCGCCGCCATCTGCGACAGGTAGCTCAACGTGCTCTCCCCGCCGTACGCCTGCCAGTTGGTGTTGGTGGCGAAGCTCACCGCCGTGTTGAAAGCGACCGGGGGCGTCACGGCCGGGAGGCCGGCGGGATTCATCGGCAGCACTCCCTGCACGCGTTGCAGCGCGTACACCACCAGCGCGCCTAGCAGGTTGAAGACCAGCACCGCCCCCGCGTAGCGCTTCCAGCCCATGTCCTCGTCGGGCGAGACGCGCGCGACGCGGTACACGAGCCGCTCCAGCGGTCCGAACACGCGGTTACCCACAATGGAGCGTCCTTCATAGACGCGCGCCATGTATCCGCCCAGCGGAATGCCGAGCGCCACGAGCAGCAGCAGGTAGAACGCGCACTGGATGAATGCGTTGAGCGTCATGACAATCGCTCCGGAAAGAGGAGCGCGACGAACAGGTACACGAGCAGCACCACGGCAATCACGCCCCCGACGATCATGAGAACGTGCATGGGCCTACACCTTCTCGCACAGTCGAACAAAGCCCCAGCACAGCAGCGCAAACACAACGACAATCAGAATGAAGACGATATCCATGACGGTGACTCCTCCAAACCGCCGAATGTCGGGTGCTTCGACGCCACGAGCATTCGTTGCATGACTGGAGTATGCACCGCACGGTATCAAGGCGGTGTCCGGAGACGGGCTGAGTCCATCAAGAAAGTGTCAAGACGCGGTCGGGGAGACCGCGACGTCCGCTATCGCCCGATCATGGTGAGGAATTCGTCTTCGCTGATGACGGCGACGCCGAGTTTCTGCGCCTTGTCGAGTTTGGATCCGGCTTTCTCGCCGGCGACCACGTAGTCGGTCGCCTTCGACACCGAGCTCGTCGCTTTGCCGCCGCGTTTCTTGACTTCGGCCTCGGCCTCGTCGCGCGTGAAGCGCGTGAGCGTCCCGGTAAAGACGAACGTCTTGCCCGCGAATTCGTCGCTCACCGCGCGTTGCGCGGCGGCGGGCGCGACCCCGGCGTCGAGCAACTGGCGCACCAGGCGGCGATTCTCCTTCACACCCGCCCACGCGCAGATCTCGTGCGCGATCACGTCGCCGACACCGTGGATGTCGGAGAGGTCTTCTTCCCTAGCATCGAGCAGCGCCTCCATGGAGCCGAGGTGTTCGGCGAGGATCTCCGCCACCGTTTCGCCCACATTGCGAATGCCAAGCGCATAAATCAAGCGCGGCAGCGTCGTGTGACGCGACCGATCGATCGCCGCGATCACGTTCTGCGCCGACTTTTCCGCCATGCGTTCGAGCGGCAACAGGTCGTCGACGGTCAGTTTGTAGAAATCGGCGGGCGTCTTGACCAGATCGGCGTCGACCAGTTGATCGATGAGTTTTTCGCCGAGGCCTTCGATGTCCATCGCGCCGCGCGACGCAAAATGGATCAACCGCCCGCGCACCTGCGCGGGACACGACAGATTGGGACAGCGCGTCACCGCTTCGTCTTCCGGGCGATAGACCTTCGTGCCGCACACCGGGCACGCGTCGGGGATGCGATATTTTTTGAGTGCTCCCTTGCGGAGGTCCACGATGGGGCCCACGACTTCAGGAATCACGTCACCCGCGCGGCGGCACGAACACCCAGTCGCCCACGCGCACGTCTTTCTTGTCGATCTCGTCCTGGTTGTGGAGCGTCGCGTTGGACACCGTGACCCCGCCGACGCGCACGGGGTCGAGTCGCGCCACGGGTGTCAGCGCACCGGTGCGTCCCACCTGCACTTCGATATCGAGCACGCGGGTGCGCGCCTCCTGCGGCGGAAATTTCCAGGCGATTGCCCAGCGCGGCGACCGCGCGCGCGTGCCGGCTTCCTGCTGCACCGCGATGTCATTCACCTTGATTACGACGCCGTCGATCTCGTACGGGAGTTTGGGACGGCGCGCTTCCAGCGCGGCGTGAAATTCGACGACGTCGTCGATCGTCGCGCAGCGCCTGGAGAGCGGATTGACCGGGAGCCCCCACCCCTTGAGCGCGTGCAGGATCTCCCACTGGCTCGACAGTCCCGTTCCCTCCGAGCTGCCGATGCCGTAGGCGAAGAAGCGCAACGGCCGCGTCGCGGTGACGCGCGGGTCGAGCTGTTTCAGCGAGCCGGCCGCGGTGTTGCGCGGGTTGGCGTAGAGCTTGTCGCCGCTCTGTGCCTGTTTCTGGTTGATGCGTTCGAAATCGGCGATCGGCAGGTAGATCTCGCCGCGCACGCTCAGGGTCCGCGGGGGCGTGCCGCCCGTTTCCGGTGCGCGCAGGTGCAGCGGAATCGCACGGATCGTCTTGACGTTGCCGGTCACGTCTTCGCCGTTGGTGCCGTCGCCGCGCGTCGATGCCTGCGCCAGCGCGCCGTTCTCGTAGACGAGTTCCACGGCGACGCCATCCATCTTGGGCTCGGCGACATAATCGCCGCCGCCCGTGTCGCCGACGACGCGCACCAGGCGTTCCTGCCACTCGCGCACCTCGTCGGCGGTCATCGCGTTTTCCAGCGAGAGCATCGGGACGGTGCGCGTGACCACCGCGAATCCGTCCGCCGGTGCGGCGCCGATACGCTGCGTGGGCGAATCGGGCGCGAGCAGGTCGGGCCAGCGTGTCTCGATCGCCTCGAGGTCGCGCATCAGCTGATCGTACTCGGCGTCGGCGACTTCCGGGTCGTCCAGCACGTAGTAGCGATAGTTGTGGCGCTCGATCTCACGCCGCAGCCGCTGGACGTCGGCGCGCGAGGGTTTTCTGGATGTAGCGGTCATTCGGTTGCGCGGCGAATCCACGTCACGGGGATCGGAGCCGACGTTGGTGTCCATTGTAGCAAAGCTCGCCGGGACTGTGTAGAATGCCCGCCATGAGCGGCCGCGACACGACACCCGGTGCCTCCACCGACCGTCCCCTCATCGGCGAACTCGAGCGACTCGGCCCGGGCGGGCGCGACGTCCTCGTGACCGGCGTCGAAGCCCCCGGCTTCGACGCCCTGTCGGCGCGCGAACGCTGTTTCCTCTACCTGATGTCCCGCGCGGCCATCCCCGGAAACGCGATCGCCTACCACCAGTGCCATCGGGACGCCGACGACATCGTTCGGCTGCTCGAAGGCTGCTTTCTCCATTCCGACGGCCTCGATCCCGCGGTCCGCGCGGCGCTTCACGAGTATCTCAAGCTGGTCTGGATCCACCACGGCCCGTACCACCATCTCTCGCACCACAAGTTCGTGCCGGCGGTATTGACGCCCGCGATGCTGGCAACCGCCGCCCGCCACGCGGTCGCGCACGGCGCCGTGTTGCCGCTGCGGTCGGGCGAATCGGTGGACGCGTTGCTCGCGCGCCTGGAGCGGTCGATCTTCGACCCCGACACCGAACCGATTCAGACCAACCAGTCCGCCGGCAGCGACATCGTCGCGACGAGCGCGGTCAATTACTACGACCCGGGCATCACCAAGGCCGAGATCGACGCCCAGCCGCCGGAGTTCCGCGACCGCGTGAATGTGCGCTTCGCGAAACGCGACGGACGCATCGTACCCGAGATCTACCGGATCGGCGGGCTCTACGGACGCGAACTCGAGACCACCGCGCATTTCGTGCGCATGGCCGTGCCGTTCGCGGAGAACGACGAACAGCGCGCCGCGCTCAATTCGCTGCTCGCGTTCTACGAGACCGGCGACGAGCGTCACTTCCGCGAGCACATGATCCACTGGCTCAAGAGCGACGCGCGCGTCGATTATGTGAACGGGTTCATCGAGAGCTACCTCGACCCGCGTGGCGTCATCGGGCACTTCGAGGCCAACGCGAGTTTCCGCGCGGGCGCCGGGCTGATCGAGCGGATCGCCGACAGCGCGTCGTACTTCGAGTCGCGGATGCCGTGGCCGGAGAAGTTCAAGCGCACCGACGTATCGCGGCCGGTCGCGACGATCGTCAACGTGGTCATCGAAACCGGCGACGGCGGTCCGGTGTCGCCGGCCGCGTATAATCTTCCCAACTACAACGACGTTCGCCGCGACCACGGCAGCAAGAACGTCATCCTCTACAATGTCGAGAACACGCGCGCGGTCGGTATCGAGCAGGTCGTCGTGGATGAATTCTATCTCCCCGAATATCGCGACGCCGTGATGGCGCTGACGCACTCGATCATCCGCCCGCTCAAGGTGTACCTGCACGAAATCGTCGGGCACGGCTCCGGGCGGCCCGACCCGTCGCTGGCGGGCGAGGACCCGCGCTCGCGGCTCGGCCGCGTGTACTCGGCGCTCGAAGAGGCGCGCGCCGACCTGGTCGCGCTGTATCACATCAGCGATCCGCGGCTGGTCGAGATCGGCGCCTACGCCGACGCGATTCGCCCGCTCGTCGTCGAGACCGCATTCGTCGGGTATCTGCAGGGCTGGCTCGCGCGACTGGATCGCGTCGAAGGCGTCGAAGTGCGCGAGGCCCACGACCGCGGCCACCAGGCGATTCTCATGTGGCTCGTGCGCGGCGGCGACGCCGGCCGCGACTACGGCGTCGACGTGATCACGGTCGACGGCGACTACTTCGTAAGGGTCGACGATGTCGAGCGCGCCCACGCGGGCGTCGGCGATCTGTTGTCGATGCTGCAGGTGATCAAGTCCACCGGCGACACCGACGAGGCCAATCGCATCTTCGACGAATACGGCACGCACGTCGACCCGGCGTGGAAAGCGAACATCACGGCGCGCCGCGTGCGGCTCAATCTCCCCAAGCTCAAGGCGTTCGTGTTCCCGCACCTGTCTGCGGTACTGCGCGAGGGGCAACTGGTCGACGCCACCCTCGCGTGCGACGAAGACCTCACCGCGCAGCAGCTGCGCTTCCGCCGTCTCGAACACTCGCGAGAAATCGGCGACGACTGAGCGGCGCGGCGGTGCGGCGGACCTTGCGGTTCGGGGCGATTCTTCTTACAATGGCTTCATGATATTCCACCAGATCGACGCGGGCGGCGACCGCAACTTCGCCTATCTCATCGCGGACCGGGAAGGCGGCGTCGCCGCCGTTTTCGATCCACCACCCGACCCCGAGCGTTATTCGTCGTTGATCGATGAACACAAGCTCACAGTCGAATACATCGTGATCACGCACGGTCACAGCGACCATTCGTGGGGGATGCTTCCCGCGCAGAAGAAATTCGGTGGAAAGACCGTCGGCCACTCGTCGATGCTCCAGCCGCTCGACGTCAAAGTCGACGACGGCGATACGCTCCCGCTGGGTGACATCGAACTGCAGTTTATCTACACGCCGGGACACAGCGACGACCACGTGTGCGTCGTGTGCGGGAGCCACGCCATCACCGGCGACACGCTCTTCGTGGGCAAGGTGGGCGGCACCGATCTCGGATCGGGCGCGAAACGCGAGTGGGAGAGCCTGCACAAGCTCATGAAACTGCCGGACACCATGAACGTGTGGCCGGGACACAATTTTGGAGTCGCGCCGACGTCCACGATCGGCCACGAGAAGAAAACCAATCCGTTCCTGCTGCAACCCACGCTCGAGGCGTTCATCGACCTCAAGACCAACTGGCTCGACTACAAGCGCAAGCACGGCATCAAGTAGCCGCCCACCTTTCTCCAGGCGCGATCCTGCGTCCCGGAGACCCCACCCCGCCCGTCAAGGGCACACCGATTGCACGACGCCCTTCTGGAGAGCGCGGTCGAATCGTCCAACCGACCATTCGATAATGGCTTACGCGCTCCCGGAGGGGAATCGCACATGGCTGGTTTTCTGCCAACTGCCACCGAACGGATCGATGACCTCGCATCGGAACTGGTCCTGTCGCTGGAATTGCAGCGGGGCGAGGGATGCGATCTGACCGCCACCGAACAGGCGGCCGAGCGACTGATCGGCGCGTTTCACGCGGCCATCGTCGCGGCCGAGGATCTCGACCGGCCGGGGTCCACCGCGGCCGTCGACGACGTCTGTCGCGTCGTCGAATCCGCCTACGTGCAGTGGAAGAACGTCGACGCCGCCATGGCGAAGACGACGCGCCTGGCCTACGAGAACCAGGTCCCGCGCGTGAATCTCCTTCTCGACGACATTCGCGCGGACATCGAACAGCGCGCGGGCGAGCCGATCGCCGAAGCGTACACCGAGCTGCGCCGACGCTGGGCGTCGCACGTAGACGCGCGCCCCTGGGACTCGTTCCGCAATCGCGCGCCCAATCACGTGGACGCCGGCGCACTGGAAAGCGCGCTTGCCGCGCTGGCGCGCGGCGACGACCTCGACGTCGAGGACGCCCTCGACGCGATCACGGGCAACCTGCGTCACGCCTTCGCGGATCACGTGCACACGCACCCGGAAGAACTCGACGACCTCGAGATCGGCCTGTGGAAACGCCCGGAAATCATCGTCGCGGCGGACTTCTGGGGTCATCCCAAGCGCGTGCGGCTGGTCGACGTCATGGCCGAACACGGTTCGGAACGGTCGCGCGAGGCGGCCACGATGCTGACGGGATTCTTCGAGCGGGGCCAGAAGGGCGCCGCCTCGGTGGTGCGCTCGCTCCATGACGTGCACGATTCGCAGCGCGATCGCTTCACGCGCTGCCTGATGCTGCACCCCGACTACGAGGTGCGGCGCTACGCCGTCAATAATACGGACATCAATTCCATCTGGAAGGTCGTGACGCCCGAGAGCGTTCCGTGCGCCACGATCCTGACGCTGCTCGAACGCCTGATGGGCACCAGCCGTTACACGACCGCGCAGCGCAAGATCTTCTTCGACTCGGTCTATCGCCGGCTGCTCTCGTTGACGAGCCGCTCCGACGTGCTGTACGCGCGCGGCATCGTCCGCATTCTGGTGAAGCTCAACTTCTTCCTGGAAGACGGATACTTCCACAAGCTTTCGACGCTGCTCGACTACGTCGCCGCGAAAGAGAAGCTGCACGGCATGTCGGACGACCTGCTCTCCGACTATATGACGCGGATTCGCAAGGAGAAGGAGAAGACGGGACCGGTGCCGACCGAGGACCCCGTCTTCGACGGGATCCCGCTGGTCGTACTGCGCAAGCTCGCGCGCGACGGCCACTTCTGGCACCTGTTGGTGACGCACCCGATCGCCAAGATCGCGCGGGAAATCGTCCCCTACGTCTCGACGCGCGACCGCGCGCTGCAGATCGCGAACAACCACCGCGTGAACCCCGAAGTACTGCGCGGCCTCGGGCGCAAACGCGAACTCTTCTCCGGGCTTCCGGCCAAGCTCGCGTTGCTCTCGAACCCGCAGACACCGGTCGCGATTTCGATGAACTATCTGTCGGATCTGATGCTTCAGGACGTGGAAGTGCTGCTGCGGCGTTCGACCGTGCACCCCGAGCTTCGCCTGATGCTGCGCGCGCGTTACGACGCCGCGAAGCGTTAGACCGCGGAGCACCTACAGCTCGATCTCGGCCCCGATTTCGAGGACCTTGTCCGCAGGGATGCGGAACAGGTCGGACGCCCGTCCGGAGTTGCGCGCGAGGAATGTGAACAGGCGCTCGCGCCAGATCGCCATCCCCTTGCGCGGCGTCGCACGCAGCGTCTCCCTCCCGACCACATAGATGACATTCGATGGATCGAGGTCGAGCCCCAGGTTGGAACACTGGCGCAGCATGTGCGGCACGTGGGGAAGTTCGTTGAACCCGTAGTGCGCGATAACCCGATACATCGACGGGTCGATTTCGATTACTTTGATGCGATCCTTCCAGCGCACCACGGGAACACGTTCGGTGACGATGGTCACGATCACGATCCGCTCGTAGATCACGCCGACGTATCGAAGGATCCGGATCAGCGTGGGCGGAATGCTGCCCTGCTCGCGGGTCAGGAATACGGCCGTCCCCGGGACAACTTTCGCCATTTCGCGACGTTTCGCCCACTTGTCCTGGAACCCTTCGACGCGTTCGTGCACCCGTTCGTACAGAATGCGTCGGCCGGTTCGCCAGGTCGTCATCACGATCATCACAAAGGTGCCCACGGCGAGCGGAAACCATCCGCCGTCCCAGACCTTGATGATGTTGGCCCCGAAAAACGCGAGGTCGACCGTCAGGAACGCCATCGCAACCAGCAGCGCCGGCAACACGGGCCACTTCCACAGTTTCTGCATGGCAACGAACAACAGGACGGTGGTAATCACCATCGTCGTCGTCACGGCGACGCCATACGCCGATGCGAGTGCGCTGGACGTTCGAAATCCGAACACGAGCGCGATTGTCGCCACCAGCAGCAGATTGTTCACGGCGGGGATGAACACCTGCCCGATCTCTTCCTCCGAGGTGTGAAGCACCCGGAGGTGCGGGAGGTAACCGAGTTGAATGCCCTGCCACGTCAGCGAGAACGCGCCCGTGATCACGGCCTGCGACGCAATGATCGTAGCGGCGGTGGCGAGGGCCACCATCGGGTAGAGCGCCCAACCGGGAAGCATGTGGTAGAACGGATTCACCGTATTCGCGGGTTCGCGAAGGAGGAAGGCCCCCTGGCCGAAATAGTTCAGCACCAGCGCCGGGAGCACGATCGAGACCCACGCCCGCCGGATCGGGGTCGCGCCGAAATGCCCCATATCCGCGTACAGCGCCTCCCCTCCGGTCACGACGAGGAAAACGACGCCCAGCGTGATGAGCGAATGCAACCCTTTCTCGGCGAAGAAATGCACGGCGTACGCGGGATTGAGTGCTCGCAGGACGCCGGGCGACTGGACGATGGAGTGCAGCCCCCACGCGGCGATCACCACCATCCACACCAGCGTGATCGGCCCGAACATGTTTCCGACCGTCGCCGAACCGCGGCTCTGCAGACGAAACAATCCGAACAGAATGAGTGCGGTGATGGGGACGACGAACTTCGCAAACACGGGCGTGGCCACCTGCAGCCCTTCGACGGCGCTCAACACGGAGATCGCCGGCGTGATCATGCCGTCGCCGTAGAGCAAGGCGGCGCCGAACAGCCCCATCATGAGCAGCATCCACCGCCCCGCGCGGCGACGCTTCTCCGGGTCGTCGGGATCGACGACGAGCGCCATGAGCGCGAGAATGCCGCCCTCGCCGTCGTTGTCCGCGCGCATGACCACGGTGATGTACTTGACCGAAATGACGACGATGAGCGACCAGAACACCAGCGACAACACGCCGAGGATGTGGGCGGAAGTCACCGCGATGGCATGTCGTCCGTGAAAGCATTCGCGGATGGCGTACAGCGGACTCGTCCCGATGTCGCCATAAACGACTCCGAGCACCGCGATGGTCAGCGGGAGCGACCGGGTTCTGGGTTTGGATTCCTGCACGTGAGTGTTTTCGGCGTTGCGCCGACCCGCCGACTATAGCACGTGCGCGCAGGGAGAAAAGCGGAAACGGGTTCGCCGTGTCGGCCGGCGAACGCCGCCGATTCCACTTGCGAAGGGTCGCCCGGTTGCCATAACGTTCCCGGTGCCGTACGCGCAACAGAAAGTCGACTTCACGATTTCTTCACGCACCCCCACGCCGGAAGGAATCGCACGAGAGCAATCCCCGTGGTCATATTTCCAAGGCAGATGCCGTTTCGGCGTGGGAAGGTCGTGCACCTTGTGCTGACGCTCTTGCGCTGGCCGTTCCGGCGGCCGCCGCCGCGGCCGAGTCCGCGCCGGTTCACCTGGGAGAGCAACTGACGATCTGGTGGGCGCTGCCGTTCGTCGGCATTCTCCTCTCCATCGCCGTCTTCCCGCTCTTCGCACCCAACTGGTGGCACCACCACTTCCCGAAGGTCTCTCTGTTCTGGGCGATCGCGTTCGCCGCGCCGTTCGCGTGGGTGCATCGCGCCGAGGCCCTGCACGAGATCCTGCATATCTACGTCGCGGACTACCTGCCGTTTCTGGTGCTGCTGATCGCGCTGTACTCGGTGTCGTCCGGCATTCTCCTGACCGGGACGCTGGACGGGTCTCCGCGTACCAACCTGCTGATTCTGCTATCGGGAACGCTGCTTGCGTCGTGGATCGGGACAACGGGCGCCTCGATGGTGATGATTCGTCCGCTGCTGCGCGCGATTTCGTGGAGAAAGCAGCGCGCACACATCGTCGTGTTCTTCATCTTCCTTGTCAGCAATATCGGCGGTGCGCTGACGCCGCTCGGCGATCCCCCGTTGTTTCTCGGCTTCCTGCACCACGTCCCCTTCTTCTGGACGTTGCACCTGTTCCCGCCGATGGTGTTCCTGGCGCTTCCGCTGCTCGTGCTCTTCTACTATATCGACCGGCGGTTCTACGCTCGCGAAGTCGACGACCGCCCGGCGGACCGGTCGGCGGCGATGGGCGTCCAGGGCGTCCACAACTTCTTCTTTCTGGGGGCCGTGGTCGCGGCGGTACTGCTGAGCGGAATCTGGAAGATCGGCGTGGTCAATCTCGCGGGCGTCGACCTGAAGATCGAAGGCATCGTTCGCGACACCCTGCTGATTCTGATCGCCTTCGTTTCCTTCAAGACCACCTCGCGGGAGATCCACCGCGCCAACCAGTTCTCGTGGTTCCCGATGAAGGAGGTCGCCATCCTGTTCGCGGGCATCTTCATGACCATCATTCCCGCGCTCGCCATTCTGAAGGCGGGCGAGCACGGCGCGCTGAACGGTCTGATCGCGCTCGCCCACAAGCCGCAGAACTATTTCTGGCTGACGGGCGGGCTCTCGAGTTTTCTCGACAACGCGCCCACCTACCTGACGTTCTTCAACACCGCGCTGGGCGCGCTCTATCCCAACATGTCGGAGGCCGACGCGGTCGCAGCGATGATCCGCGAACACCACCATTTCCTGCACGCGATCTCGTGCGGCGCGGTCTTCATGGGCGCCAACACCTACATCGGCAACGCGCCCAATTTCATGGTCAAGGCCATCGCCGAGGAGGCCGGCATCAAGATGCCCAGCTTCTTCGCCTACATGTTCAAGTATTCAATCCCGATCCTGATTCCGCTATTCTTGGTCGCGACGTTCGTATTCTTTCGGTAAGCGAGGCACCATGGCTACCTACTATGAAGTGATCGTCAAGGGAGACGACAGAGACGTCGTGCCGTACGTCATGGGCTATGTCGCCGGCAGCAACGCGTCGGGGATCTTCGTGGCGTCGGAGACGGGCTTCCACCTCAAGGCGCTCCGCGACCGCATCAAGCACCACGGCGAAGTCCAGCATGTCGTCTGCGAAGACAGACAGCGCGCGGGTCTCCGCAAGGCCCTCGAAGCGGCGAGCGGACGCTACGGTTTCGAGATCGCCTGTGAGGACAAGATCGAGCGGGCGTATTTCCACTTCGAGTTCAACACGCCCAGCCGCAAGGTGGCGGACGAGATCAAGAAGATACTGGGCTCGCTGCCCGCGGGCGTGAAGCACACCGACTACGCGCCCGAAGAGATCGTCCACCCGGATGCGAAGGGCGCCGAAGTCTACTCGCCGGCGCACGAATACGAGTTCCACGGCAAGGGCGTCATCGAGGGCGACGTCGCCGGCGTGATCGATGTGCGTGCCGCGCTCAAAGAGATCGAATTCGCGAAAGCCGACGAGATCGAACTGCACCACGCCTAGAGCTACCGGTACTTGACGTTGCCGCGATCGTACTGAAAGCTCTTCGGCGCCGCGCCCATGATCGTCTTCATCAGGTCCGGGTCGTCCGGCAACAGACCCGCCGCCGGCAACCGTCGCGTGACTTCGATCCACTCCGGCGCTTTCTTGAACACATCGCGCAGATAGTCGAGGCCTTCCTTCTGGTGACCCGCGGTCATCATCGTGATCGCGGCCCAGTACTTGACCTCGGCGTTGTCGGGCAGCATGCGCGCGGCCGCGCCGTACGATTCCATCGCACCGTCGACGTCGTTATGGGCGAGGCGTTCGTCGCCCTCGTTCATGCGGTCATACGCGCGATGCACCGTGACCAGGCGGCGAATCTCCCGGATGGGTTCGTCGCTGTCTTCGACGCGCAGATCGAACCGGCGGTCCGCCCACGGACGCCCCGTCGATTTCGCCGGCACGATCAGGATCGCCGCCGACTGCTTGCCCCGGATGTCGCCGCCTTCTTTCTGCGCCGCGTCCAGCGCGGCGAGCAGCCGATCCGCCAGATCGCCCTTCGTCGTCTCGTAGGCATGCGCCATCGCGTCCCAGACGGTGTTCTTCGCCATGAGATTCGCTTCGGTGCTGAATTGCGCACCCTGGTGGTTCCCGAATTCGGCGATGCACTTCGAGCCGGTGTACACGGCGACATTGCCCTTCGCGTCGACCATGGCGACCTGCCGGACCTCGCGCTGCGGGTCGGCGGCGAGCAGCGCGGCCAGCGCCTGCGGCGCCGTCTTTCCGGCGCGCATCAGGTCGAGCCCCAGCGGGCCGTACGACGGCTCCACGAACGACTGCGTCGCGACCGCGCCGACGCCGGCTTCGGCCCACGGCACCACCGTCCCGACCGAAAACCAGTGCGACTGAACCGCCACGCCCATCTCGCCGGTGACCGAGTCGCGCGCGACGATGGAGAACGTGTGCATGGGTCGCACCGCGTGCGGAATCGCATCCGTCCGTTCCGCGGCGTGAGCCGTGGACAACGCGACAAGGGCTATGACCGGAACCGAAAGCAGATGTCTCATGGGAATCCCCCGGGGAGTTCGCCGGCGATTGACGCCGGGCGCCGAAACGGTCTATTCTCGGGCTCTCCAATGGACGCTATCACAACCGCGCGGGTGCCGGTAGCCCGCCCATTCGAACGGATGCACCATGAAACCCTCGAGAGAACCTCTGCTCGACCGATTCCTCCGCTACGTGCGCATCGACACGCGCTCGGACGAAAACTCGACCCAGTGCCCGAGCACGGCCCGTCAGTGGGACCTGCTCCGGCTGCTCCATGAAGAACTGCTCGCGCTGGGCCTGAAGGACGCATCGATCGACGACAACGGCTACGTGTTCGCCACGGTACCGTCCAACCTCCCGCCCGAACAGGCGGACAAGATCCCGGTGATCGGGTTTCTGGCACACGTGGACACGTCGCCCGCAATCACCGGGTACGAACGTCAAGCCGGTCGTGCACAAGAATTACCAGGGCGGCGACATCGCGCTGCAGGGCGATCCCTCGCAGGTCATCCATGCCAGCGAATATCCGAACCTCGAGAAGATGTACGTCGGCATGGACATCGTCACCACCGACGGAACGACGCTGCTCGGCGCCGACGACAAAGCCGGCGTCGCGGAGATCATGACGGCGGTCGACATGTTCCTGCGCAACCCGGACATTCCGCGCGGCGCGATCAAGGTGGGATTCACGCCGGACGAGGAAATCGGCCGCGGCGCGGACAAGTTCGACGTGCCCGGCTTCGGCGCGCAGTTCGCGTACACGATGGACGGCGGCCCGCTGGGCGAGATCGAGTACGAGACCTTCAACGCGTTCAGCGCCGTCGTCACCATCGAGGGCGTCGGCGTCCACCCGGGCTACGCCAAGAACAAGCTCGTCAACGCCATCCGGGCGATGGGCGACTTCATCTCCCGTCTGCCCCGCGAGCTGAGCCCCGAAATGACGGAGAACCGCGAGGGCTATCTCCACCCGTACGTGATCGAGGGTCAGAGCGAAGTCGTGAAGCTGCGCATGCTGCTGCGCGATTTCGACATGGCGGGCATCGACAAGCAGAAGGCGATTCTCGCCGACATCGCCGCCGCGGTGCAGGCGAAATACCCGAAAGCGAAGGTCAACGTCGACGTCACCGAGTCCTACCGCAACATGCGCTACCAGATCGACAAGGAGCCGCGGCTGATCCAGTACGCGGAAGAAGCGATTCGCCGCACCGACGTGGAACCCAAACACACCATCATCCGCGGCGGCACCGACGGCGCGCGCCTGTCGTACATGGGTCTCCCCTGCCCCAACCTCTTCGCCGGGGGCGAGGCCATTCACTCGACGCTCGAGTGGGTTCCCGTTCAGGTCATGGAGAAGGCGGCGGAGACGATCGTGCGGCTCGCGGAAGTCTGGGCGGAACGGTCCACCACCCGCCAGTAACGCGCGTCAGCGTCCGCCGACGCGTTTCTTCCACGCGCCTTTCACGCGCTGCCACGCGTACGTCAGTTCGATCCGTGCCGGTCGGGGGGACCGGCGCGCGTGCTCGGACTCCAGATAATCGCGCGCCAGGACCACCTGGGTGACGTCTCCCCACGACGGCCACCGCGCCTGAATCGCTTTGAACGCGTCGGCCGCGCGGTCGACGTGACCCTGGTGCGACAGGAAACTCACGCGTGCAAGCGACACGTTCGCCGCACCGAGCGCATCGCCGTCGCGGGCGAGCGCGGCGGAGGCGCGTTCGATCAGGCCCAGCCCGTCTTCGGTCGGAATGCCCGCGACGTGGTCGGGGAGTGCCGCGATCGCGTCCGCGGGAATCGCCGCGGTGAGGCGGAAGGCCACCGTGGTCCCGCCGCGCACGTCGTGCACGGGCTCCACGTAACGATCGACGCACGCCATCATCATCGGCACCCAGTACGTGCCCCAGTACTTGTAGTCCTGACAGACGAGCAGCGACGTCCCCGGGACGAGCCGGTCGGACATCGTGAGCAACAGGTGCCGCATCCCGCGCCACGACTTGGCGCCGTCGACAAAGAGAATTTCGACGTCGTCGCGCCCGGGGATACCGTCGAACATCGGAACCGACGTCGCCTCCGCGAACCGCTTCGCGGCCGCCTCGTGGTCGCCGGCGACGCGTTCGTCGGGCAGTGCCCGTGCGTGCGACACGACGATGTCGCGGAACGCGCCGAGGTTCCGCAGAAAAAACGGTTCGAAGGAGTCGCCCACGGCGAGCGGGAGCGGCGCACGCGCGGCCATGAACTCGCGCCACAGGAAATTGTCGACCGCGTGGAGCCGGCCGCCGGCGTCGCGACCCGACGCGTGCATCCCCGCCGCCAGGCACACGGTGCTTCCCCCCAGCCACGGGCCGATCTCCAGCACGACACCGCGACCGCTCCACACGTCGCGCCCCAGCCAGAAGAGGTACTGCGTCTCTTCGTCGGCGAGCATGGTGGGGACGGCGCGCGGATAACGGAAGCGAACGGATCTCCAGGCGCGGTGCTCCATGGCCGGGCGAGTCTACCGCGGGGCCACGGCGTTGTCACGCCTCTCGCGTCGCCGGCGCATTTGCGGTTTGTGGTATGCTTCGGTTTCAGGAGGACCGAGCGATGTGCAGAAACATCAAACCGCTGTTCAATTTCGAACCGCCGGCGACCGACGACGAAATTCGCGCGTCGGCACTGCAGTTCGTGCGCAAAATCTCCGGAACGACGAAGCCGTCGAAAGCCAACGAGGCGGCGTTCGACCGCGCGGTGGAACGCGTCAGCGTAATCGCACGCACGCTGATCGATTCGATGACCACCACGGCGCCACCGCGTGATCGGGAGACGGAAGCGGAGAAGGCGCGCGCACGCGCAGGCGAGCGCTTCGGTCGCGCGTAGTTCCCTTTGATCCAGGCGGGTCCTGTCGGCCGTCAGCCCACTGCGCGCGGGCCGACCGCGCCTTCGCACTAGTCGTCCCGCGACTTGTGGGCGCCCGCCGGCCGCCACCCGCCTGTGGGTTAGCGGGACGCCAGCAGGAACGCGACGACGACGATGGCGAGTGCGATGCGGTAGTACGCGAACCACTCGAGCCCGCGTCGGCGCAGGAAGTTCAGCAGAAACCGGACGACGATCCATCCCCCCACGGCCGACGTCACGACGCCCACGATGAGGGCCGTGACTTCGCCGGGCGCGAAGGTGGTCCCGACGAGATCGAGTCCCTTCTTCACGCCGGCGCCCAGCATCAAGGGCGACGCCATCAGGAACGAGAAACGCGCCGCCTGGTCGCGGCGCAACCCGCACATCATGCCGACGGAGATCGTGATCCCGGAGCGCGACACGCCCGGGATGAGTGCCAGGGTCTGCGACGCCCCGATCGCGACCGCGCGCCACAGCGTCAGCGTCTGCATCTCGCCCTCGTGCCGGAACCGGCGCTCCACCCAGAGGAAGAGCAACGCGCCCAGCACCAGCGTCACGACGATCACGGCCGGGTGGCGGAAGTAGTACTCGATCTGCGCTTCGAAGAAGTATCCGACGATCCCCGCCGGGATGCACGCCGCGATCACATACCACGCCAGCCGGCCCGCCGGGTCGGGATTGCCGTGCGGCTGCGCGACGCTGTTCAAGAATCCGCGCGCGAGCCATCGAAGGTCTCCCCAGAAGTACACGACGATCGCGATCAGCGTCCCCACGTGGAGCGCGACGTCGAACGTCAGACCGTCCACGACGCCGAAGTCCATCACCGCGCGGGCCAGGATGAGATGCGCGGACGACGAAATGGGAAGGAACTCCGTGACCGCCTGGATGAGTCCCAGAACGATCGCCTGCAGGACGACCGACATGACTACTCCGATCCGATTTCGACGAGAACGCGGCCGAACGCGACCTGCTCGCCGACTTCACAGTTCACGCGGCGCACGACGCCGTCCATCGGCGACGTGATCTCGTTGTGCATCTTCATCGATTCGAGTACCACGACCGGCTGTCCCACGGTGACCCGGTCGCCGACGGCGACGTTGACCGCCACGATCGAACCCGGCATCGGCGCCTCCAGGCGGCCGTCTCCGCCGTGCGCACCCGCTCCACCGGGGCGGTCGGCGTCGACGTCGTCGCGCGCGAGCGTGTACGTCCGTCCCCCGATGGACACCAGCAACCCGGCGGGACCCGCCGACACCCGCGCCACATGCGAACGATGATCGACCAGAAACGCGAGCGTTCCGGACGCGACGCCGATGTCCCCCACGGCATACGCGCGCCCGTCCACCGTCACCGTGAATCCGTTCGCGGCGCGTTCCACAGTGACTTCTTTGACGACGCCGTCGAGCGAGAGCTTCACCGGCCGCCCCCGATTTCCCACGACCCGACGCGCTGCCACGGCGACGGCAACGTCTCGGCGCCCGGTCCCGCCGTCGTTGCGCGCCCGCGGGCGACGCCCAGCGTTTCGGCGAGCGCGGCCGCGACGAAAGCCTCGTCGGGCACGTCCCCGCCGGCCGACCGCAGGATCTCCGAGGCGTGTTCGTCCAGGAAGGTCGTGTTGATGTCGCCCGCGATGAACACGGGATGGCGCAGGATTCTCCGGTGCATGTCGATACTGGTCTGTACGCCGTGCACGACGTACTCGTCGAGTGCGCGCAGCATGCGATGACGCGCGGTTTCGCGGTCCTCCGCGGTCGCGACCAGTTTGGAGAGAATCGGGTCGTAGAACGGCGTCACTTCCCAGCCCTCGTACACGCCGCTGTCGTTGCGGATGCCGGGGCCCGCGGGTTCGTGCAGATACGAAATGACGCCGCACGACGGCATGAAGTTCTTCGTTTCGTCCTCGGCGTAGATGCGGCATTCGATGGCGTGCCCGCGCTGCGTGATGTCTTCCTGCGCGAACGCCAGCGCTTCGCCGCGCGCGATGCGCAGCTGCCACTGCACCAGATCGATGCCGGTGGTGCACTCCGTGATGGGGTGCTCCACCTGGATGCGCGTGTTCATCTCGAGGAAGTAGAAGTTGCCGTCGGCGTCCAGGATGAACTCGATGGTGCCCGCGTTGACGTAGCCGACGGCGCGGGCCGCGGCCACCGCGGCGTCGCCCATGCGCGCGCGCAACGCCGGTGTGAGCGCGGGCGACGGGGTTTCCTCGAGCACCTTCTGGTGCCGCCGCTGGATCGAACACTCGCGTTCGAACAGGTGCACGACGTTGCCGTGGGCGTCGGCGAGCACCTGGAACTCGACGTGACGCGGGCGCTCGATCTTCTTCTCGACGTAGACGGTGTCGTCGCCGAACGCGGACTTCGCTTCGCCGATGGCGGCGCGCGCCGCCGCTTCGATTCCGGCGCGGTCGGTGACCAGGCGCAGCCCCTTGCCGCCGCCGCCCGCCGAGGCCTTGATGAAGATCGGCCCCTCGATGGCGCGCGCGGCCTCGACGATCGCTTTCGGGTCGTTGCTTCCGGTGTCGGTCCCCGGCACGATCGGGACCCCCGCCTTCTTCATGATCGCGCGCGACTCGATCTTGGATCCCATGGCCCGGATGGCGCGGGACGGCGGCCCGATGAACGTCAGGCCCTCCTTTTCGACGCGCTCGGCGAAATCTTCGTTCTCCGCGAGAAAACCGTAGCCGGGGTGAATCGCATCCGCGCCCGTCTCGCGCGCGGCGCGGATCAGCGCGTCGATGTTGAGGTAGGACTCGCGCGGCGCCGGCGGGCCGATGCACACCGCCTGCGCCGCCTGCTGAACATGAAGACTGTGACGGTCCGCGTCGGAGAACACGGCGACGGTGGGAATCCCGAGTTCGTGGCAGGCGCGCATGATCCGGACGGAGATTTCGCCGCGGTTGGCGACGAGGACGCGCGTCACGCGCCGCCGCACCGGCGCGGCGCGACGGGCCCTTCGATGATCCGCGCAGGTTCGCCACCGCGCGCTACCCTTCGACGTCCCAGTTCGGTTTTCGCTTTTCGAAGAACGCGTTGAACCCTTCGCGGCCTTCGTCCGATCCGCGAAGGCCCGCGATCGTGCGCGCGGTGTAGTCCTGGATTTCCTCGATCGACGACCACGACACGCGGTTGATCAGTTGCTTGGTGGCGGCGACGGCCTTCGGTCCCGCGTGGAGAAACCGGTTCACCCACACCGTCACCTCGTCGTCGAGTAATGCATGCTCGACGACTTCGTTGACGAGTCCGATCTCGCGCGCGCGCCGGGCGTCGAACGACCGGCCGGTGAGGAAATAATCGTGCGCGTGCGCCTCGCCCATCTTGCGCAGCACGTAGGGCGAGATCGCCGACGGCGCGATGCCGAGCAGAATCTCGCGCAACGCGAACTTCGCGTCGGGTACCGACACCGCCACGTCGCACGCGCTCACCAGTCCCGACACCGCCCCCGAGGCACGCGCCGTTGATCCGCGCGATCGTCGCCTTGGGCAATCGGTACAGCGCTTCGATCATGCGCGCGAAGATCAACGCATCCTCGACATTTTCCTCGAAGCCGTACGTCGCGACTTTTTTCATCCAGTTGAGGTCGGCGCCGGCGGAAAACACGTCGCCCGCGCCGGTGAGCACCATCACGCGGATGGCGTCGTCGCGGGCGATCGTCTCCAGCGCGTCGGTGAGTTCGCCGATCAGGACGTCATCGAACGCATTCTTGACCGCGGGGCGATCCAGCGTCACGCGGACGACGGGACCCGTCGTTTCGAACTTGAAGGTGGTGTATTTTTCGGCCATGGAATTCCTCTACATGCGAAACACGCCGAAGCGGTGATCGGGAATGGGTGCGTTGAGCGAAAGACTCAGCCCGAGCGCGACCGCCGCGCGCGTGTCGACCGGGTCGATCACGCCGTCGTCCCACAGGCGCGCCGTCGAATAGTAGGCGTTTCCCTCGCGTTCGTAACGGTCGAGGATCGGCTGCTTGAACGCGGCTTCTTCCGCGGCTGTGGTCTTTCCGTCCGTCTGTTTGACCGTCCACAGGACGTCGGCCGCCTGCTGCCCGCCCATCACCGAGATCTTCGACGTCGGCCACATCCACAACAGGCGCGGCGCATACCCGCGACCGCACATGGCGTAGTTGCCCGCGCCGTACGAGCCGCCGATGATCACGGTGAACTTGGGCACCTGCGCCGTCGCCACCGCATGCACCATCTTGGCGCCGTCGCGCGCGATACCGCCGTGTTCGAACTCTTTGCCGACGATGAAACCGGTGATGTTCTGCAGGAACAGAAGCGGCACCTTGCGGACCGCGCACAGCTCCACGAAATGCGCGCCCTTGCGCGCGCTCTCGCTGAAGAGAATCCCGTTGTTGGCGACGATGCCCACCGGATAGCCCATGATGCGCGCGAATCCGGTCACCAGGGTGACGCCGTAGCGCGTCTTGAATTCGTGGAAGCGGCTGCCGTCGACCAGGCGCGCGATCACTTCGCGCGAGTCGAACTGTTTCGAGAGGTCCTTCGGAATGACGCCGTAGAGTTCGGCGGGGTCGTACGCCGGTTCTTCCGGCTCGTGGGTGGCGAGCAGCGTCTTGTCGGCGCGTCCCAGCCCTTCGACGATGTTGCGCAGAATCTGGATCGCGTGGTCGTCGTTTTCCGCGAAGTGATCCGACACGCCGGAGATGCGCGTGTGCACGTCGGCGCCGCCCAGTTCTTCGGGCGAGACGTCGACGCCGGTCGCCGCCTTCACCAGCGGCGGACCGCCGATGAAGATCGTTCCCTCGCCGCGCACGATCACGTTCTCGTCGCTCATCGCCGGGACGTACGCGCCGCCGGCGGTGCACGACCCCATCACGGCGCAGATCTGCGGAATCCCCGCCGCGCTCATGATCGCCTGGTTGTAGAAGATGCGCCCGAAGTGGTCCTTGTCGGGAAACACGCCGTCCTGCAGCGGAAGAAATACGCCGCCGGAATCGACGAGGTAGATGCACGGCAGGCGATTCTCGATCGGCGATCTGCTGCGCACGCACGTGCTTCAAGACCGTCATCGGGAAGTACGTGCCGCCCTTGACGGTGGCGTCGTTGGCGACGATCACGACTTCGCGTCCGTGGACGACGCCCGCGCCCGTGATGACGCCGGCGCTCGGCGCCTGGTCGTCGTACATGCCGTTGGCGGCCAGCGCGCTGAACTCGAGGAACGGCGTGTCGCGGTCGAGGAGTCTGGCGATCCGCTCGCGCGCCGTCAGCTTGCCGCGCGCGCGGTGCTTTTCGACCGCGTGCGGCGGGCCGCCCCGCTTGACCGCATCGAGACGCTCCCGAAACCGCGCCAGCGCCTCGTGCTGGAACGCGACGTTTTCCTTGAATGCGGCCGACCCGGTCTGGACTTTGGATTCGATTCGATACACGAGATAAGCCTCTATCGTGCTTGCGGTTGACGCGTCTGTCCGGCGTCTGCGAGGGTGCAAGAATAGACCAAAACCGGCTCGATTATAAGGGCAATCTGCGCCCCGCGTGCCGTACAGTCCCTGCATGCGGCTCCTCGTCATCGGCGCGACCGGCGGGACCGGGCTCCAGATCCTCATGCAGGCACTGGAACGCCGGCACGACGTCACCGCGTTCGTGCGCACGCCGGCGAAACTCGGCGTGACGCACGCGCGACTGCGGATCGCACAAGGCGACGTCATGGACGCGGAGTCCCTGGATCGCGCGATGCCGGGGCACGACGCCGTGCTGTGCGCGCTCGGACACAAGAAATGGATGCTTCCGTCGCACACCCTATCGAGCGGTACACGGAACATCGTGCGCGCGATGGAAACCTGTGGCGTGCGGCGCCTGGTCGTCGAGACCGCGCTCGGCGTCGGAGACAGCGCCGGGCGACTCGGCCTCTACTACACGCTCTTCACCATTCCGTTCGTCCTGCCGTTCTACTGGTACGACAAGGGACGCCAGGAACGCGTCGTGCGCGAAAGCGATCTCGACTGGGTGATCGTGCGGCCGGGACAGTTGACGAACGGCAGGAAGCGCGGAACGTATCGTTGCGGGCCGCGGGTGGGAAGCTATCTGTGGAGTGTGAGGATTTCTCGCGCCGACACCGCGGACTTCATGCTGAACCAGCTCGGAGACACACCCTACCTGCGCACCGCAGTCGGCGTCTGCTACTGACGCGTCCCCGCTACTTGCAGGGTTTCAGGCCAAGCTGGTCGAGGTAGGACTCGTCGCCCTCGCCGTGGAGCTTCCAGTATTCGAGGCGCGCCGATCCCGTGAGTTCGCCGTTCACGTCCGGTGGAAGCGACCATTTCACGATCCGGTGCGGGTACGCGCTCTCAATGAGAAACCGGCCGGTGCGACCGTCGCTCGTGTGGACGTCGTAGGCCATGCACTCGAACGACCCCGCCGGAACGGCGACGGTCTCGGTCGACGCCGAACGCGCGATCGTCGCCTGCATCCATTCCAGGGGATGGTGCGACAGTCGCGAATAGAGCACGCCGGGCAGATACGGAACGGAGCGTGTCTCCCCCGGCGCCAGGAAATCGGAATGCAGACCGCGGAGCGCGATGAACAACTCGTCTTCGGTGACGCCGCCCGCGGGCCGTCCCAGGTCGATCGGTCCCGATTCGTTTTCGAAGTAGCTCGAGACCGTGCCGCGGATCTGTTTCGGGCGGAAGATCATCTCCGAATACACCGACCCGCACCATTCCATGCTGGAGAACGCGATCTTCGCCGGCTCCATCGTCGCCGAGCGGACGAACACCGACACCATCGTATTGTAGTCGTAGATCCCGGTCTGAAAGTCGCGAACGAGATTCAGCTTCAGCGCATCGAAGGTGTCCGACGGATTCGCCGACGGGTCGTCCACCTTGACGCGTTTCGACTCGCTGAACGGTTCTGTGACGAAGACCATCACCGACGATGCGGTGCGATCCTGCCCGTACCGGGAAACGACGAGCCGGTAGCCGTCGAGTTCGGCCTTGCCGTCGTGCCAGTGCGCATCGAACGGATCGTCGGCGCGGGCCGGGGACATCGGGAACGCGAGTAACGAAAGAAGCGCAACGAGCAGAATTTTCATGCGGGACTCAGCGGGATCCGGACCCCGGCTTGCGACCGCCGCCGCCGCGGCGCGGCCGCTTGCGGGATGTCTTCTTGCGGTTTCCCTCGGAGCGCTGATTGCCCCCCGATCCGGATGGTCCGCCGGAACCGGAACTGCGGCGCGGACCCCCGCCCGATCCGGACCCGCCGCCCGATCGGGGGCCGCCCCCGGATCGCTCACCGCGGGGACGATGTCCACGCGCGGGCGGCCTGCGCGACGATCGCCCGGGCGCCACCGTCGCGGATGGTTGCCCGCGACCCGCGGTGCGCAGCTTCTGCGCCTTGATCGCGTCGTTGGCCCACGAACACAACATGGCGTCGTTCTCGAGGACGTCGACCGGAACTTCGTAGTATGACGGAATGAATTTCCCGGGCGCGTACTCGAACGGTTTCGCGTCGAGCACTTCATAGCGCGGCCGGGTCGCCTCATCGGTGAGAAAGTAGAGGCGGCCGTCGTCGACAACGGCGAAGAACCAGTCATCCTGGTACAGTCCCACGCCGCCGAACATGCGCTTGGTGGTGACGCGGGTCAGCCGGGATAGCTGGTCGAGCACGAAGTCGAGGAAGTCCTGATCTTTTGCCGGGGGCATGACGACTGAATGTAGCGCGGATCGACGCGTCATGCAACCGCCTCGGCATGCGATCTTTCACCTCGGTCGGGCGAGGCCCCGGCGGGCGCTCCACGATGGCCCGCGCCCGGGTCGCGAACATCGAGGCTGCCAGACGGCGGGCGATTCGGTAGACTGGTCCCGCGCACCACGGGTCTCGTGGGCACCGCCAGGTTCCCGTCACGAAATGGAGTCGACATGAATCACACGAACATAGTGCGAACCGCCTCGATCGTCTTCGCGGTGGTCGTCGCGCTGGGTGGTTGCGCCCGAAAGACCGATACTCAGGCGACGAATTCGAAAGCGCCGCAGGCCGCCCCGCCCACGCTCAACGGTCCCGCCATCGTGCAGGACATGGTCACAGCCCACGGCGGGCTATCGGCGTGGCGCGCAGCACCGACCATTTCGTTTATCGACTCCTGGGGCCGCCCCGGCCAGCCGGTCCGCCGGTCGACCGTCGTCGTCGACCAGTCGTCGCGCCGCGCCTACATCGACATGCCGGAAAAAGACGCCTCAATGGCCTGGGACGGGACGAAGGCCTGGAGTACGAACTGGCCGTCCAACACGCCCGTTCGATTTCGGGCGCTTTTGACCTACTACTTCGTCGACCTGCCCTGGCTCACCCAGGACCCGGGGGTCACGCTCGAGGACACGGGGATGGCGACGTTGCGCGGCGATTCGGCACAGTGCGCCACGGTGATGATGACCTTCGCGCCCGGCACGGGCGACACGCCGAAGGATTACTATCGTCTCTACATCGACCCGACCACGCACCGGCTCAAGGCGTGCGATTACGTCGTCACCTACAAAGCGCTGATGGGAGAGGGCGAGTCGTCGTCGCCCGAGCATTGTCTGGTCTACGACGACTTCACCACCACCCACGGCCTGGTCGTGCCGACGCATTTCACCATCTACGAGGGCGACAAACTGCTCACGGCGTGCGCGATCAGCGACTGGTCGTTCTCCAAACCTTTCGACGAGAAACGAATGACGATGCCGGACTCGGCCGTGGTGGACACCTCGACCCCCTGACGGCCGCGAGGCCCGGATGAGCCGCCGCGCCAGGCCCGAAATGCGAGGTTGCGAACGCGGGCATGACAACGTATACTGAATCACACCAATCGGTTAGACGAAAACCTCCCCGTCCCCGCACGCGGGTTGATTCCCGGGGAGGTATTCGTTAATCTACAAATAGCACTAAATCAGTGCGATTATGTGAACTAGACGGCGCCGTCGTGCGCCGCGGAGGACCCCATGGCCGGTAACGCCAACCCGATCCCGGAATCGACCGATCCCATTCAGGAGCGCATCTCCAAGGAATACGAGTGGGGATTCGTCACCGACATCGAAGAAGACAAGATCCCGAAGGGCCTGGACGAGGACGTGGTCCGCGCCATCTCGGCTCGCAAGGGCGAGCCCGAGTGGTTGCTGGAGTGGCGGCTGAAGGCGTTCCGGGCCTGGACCAAAATGGAAGAGCCCAAATGGCCCAACGTGCATTACCCGAAGATCGACTTCCAGGACATCCACTACTATTCGGCGCCGAAGAAGTCGGGCGACGGCCCCGCGAGCATGGACGAGGTCGACCCCGAGATCCGGCGCACCTTCGACAAGCTGGGAATTCCGCTCGTCGAACAGATGCGGCTCGCCGGGGTGGCGGTCGACGCCGTGTTCGACTCCGTCTCCGTGGCCACGACGTTCAAGGAGAAGCTGGGCGCGCTCGGCATCATCTTCTGTTCGTTCTCGGAAGCCGTCCACAACCACCCGGAGCTGGTCCGCAAAGCACTCGGCACGGTGGTACCCTATAATGACAACTTCTACGCGGCGCTGAATTCGGCCGTGTTCAGCGACGGATCCTTCGTGTACGTGCCGGCGGGCGTCCGCTGTCCGATGGAGCTGTCGACCTACTTCCGGATCAACGCCCGCGAAACGGGCCAGTTCGAGCGCACGCTCATCGTCGCCGAGAAGGGCGCGTATGTGAGCTACCTCGAAGGCTGCACGGCGCCGATCCGCGACGAGAATCAGTTGCACGCCGCGGTCGTGGAACTCGTGGCCGAGGAAGACGCCACGGTCAAATATTCGACCGTGCAGAACTGGTACCCCGGCGACAAGAACGGCAAGGGCGGCATCTACAACTTCGTCACCAAGCGCGGCGAGTGCCGCGGCGCCCGCTCGCACATCTCGTGGACGCAGGTGGAGACCGGCTCCGCGATCACGTGGAAATACCCCAGTTGCGTGCTCACGGGCGACGACTCGGTCGGCGAGTTCTATTCGGTGGCGCTGACGAACAACTACCAGCAGGCCGACACCGGCACCAAGATGATCCACCGCGGCAAGAACACCCGGAGCACGATCGTATCGAAAGGTATCTCCGCCGGCCGCGGTCAGAACAGCTACCGCGGGCTGGTCAAAATGGAGAAGAACGCCACCAACGCGCGCAACTTCACGCAGTGCGACTCGATGCTGATCGGCGACAAGTGCGGCGCGCACACGTTTCCCTACATCGAAGTCAGCAACTCGACGTCCCGCGCCGAGCACGAAGCAACGACGTCGAAGATCGGCGACGACCAGCTGTTCTACTGCCGCGCGCGCGGCATCTCGAACGAGGACGCGGTCAACATGATCGTCAACGGCTTCTGCCGCGAAGTGTTCGCGGAGCTTCCCATGGAATTCGCCGTCGAGGCGCAGCGCCTGCTCGCCGTGAGCCTCGAGGGCTCCGTCGGCTGACGATCCACACCGAGAGATGGAGAACACGAACGATGCTTGAGATCAAAAACCTGCACGCGAAGATCGAAGACAAGGAGATCCTCAAAGGGGTCAACCTCACCGTCAAGGCGGGAGAGGTCCACGCGATCATGGGGCCCAATGGATCGGGCAAGAGCACGCTCGCGCAGGTGCTCGCCGGTCGCGACACGTACGAGGTCACCCGGGGCGAGGTCCTGCTGGACGGCGAGAACGTCCTCGAACTCGCGCCCGAAGAGCGCGCGGCGCGGGGCATCTTTCTGGCGTTCCAGTACCCCGTGGAGATCCCGGGCGTGCGCAACAACTACTTCCTCAAGACCGCGCTCAACTCGATCCGCAAGACCCGCGGCGAAAAAGACCTCGACGCGATGGACTTCCTGAAGCTCGTCAAGGAACGGATGAAGATTCTCAAGATCGACGAGAGCTTCATGAACCGATCGGTCAACGAAGGCTTCTCGGGCGGCGAGAAGAAGCGCAACGAGATCCTGCAGATGGCGATCCTCGACCCGAAGATCTGCGTGCTGGACGAGACCGACTCCGGCCTCGACATCGACGCGATGCGCGTGGTCGCCGGCGGCGTCAACGCGCTTCGCGGCCCGGACCGCGCCATGGTGGTCATCACGCACTACCAGCGCCTGCTCAACTACATCGTCCCCGACATCGTCCATGTCTTCGTCGACGGCAAGATCATCAAGACCGGCGGCAAAGAGCTGGCGCTCGAACTCGAGAAAGAGGGCTACGCGGAGGTGACGGGCTAGATGCCGGGAGTCGCCGTCTACGAAAACGCGTTCGCCGAACTCGAACCCGTCCTGAAGAAGACCGGCCCGGCGTGGCTGCACGAGATGCGGCGCTCCGGCATCGACCGCTTCGCGGCGCTGGGCTTTCCGGCGCTGCGCGAGGAAGAGTGGCGCTTCACGCGCACGCGTCCCATCGCCGAGGTCGATTTCCGGCCGGCGCCGGCGGGTACGATCGACGAGAAGACGCTCGTCGCGCGCACCTTCGACGATACCGGTTGCCACCGCCTGGTGCTGGTCAACGGACGCGTCGACGGCGCGCGTTCGCGCATCGGAACGCTGCCGAAAGGCGTTCGCATCGAGAGCCTCGCGGAAGCATTCATGCGCGACGGCGACCGCATCCGCGCGATGATCCAGAACGGCGTCGACATCGACCGCGAACGCTTCGCCGCGCTCAACACGGCGTTTCTCACCGACGGGATCTACGTCGAGCTGGCGGACGACGCCGTGCTCGATACGCCGATCCACGTCGTGCACGTGGCGTCGGTGGGCAACGACCCGGTGATGCTGCACCCGCGGATGGTGATCTCGGCGGGACGTAGCTCGCAGGCGACGATCATCGAAAGCTACTTCGGGACCGCCGATGGCCCGTACTTCACCAACATGGTTTCGCAGATCGTGTGCGGTGAAAACTCCGCGATCCGGCACCGGAAGATCCAGCGTGAAGGTTCCCGTGCGTTCCACGTCGCCCTGCAGCACGCAATCATCGCCGCAAACGCGTCGTTTTCGACATTCAGCGTGTCGATGGGAGGCGCGCTCGTCCGCAACGACGTGCGCGCGATCCTCGACGGCGAAGGAATCGACGCACGTGTGGACGGCCTCTATCTGGCCGGCGGTCGTCAGCACGTCGACAACCACACGTTCATCCGGCACGCAAAGCCACATTGCCACAGCTTCGAACTCTACAAGGGGATCCTCGACGGGCACGCGCGCGGCGTGTTCAACGGGCGAATCTATGTCGACCCGGACGCGCAGAAGACGGACGCCAAGCAGGAGAACAACTGCATGCTCCTTTCCGACGACGCCCGGATCAATTCCAACCCGCAGCTCGAGATCTTCGCCGACGACGTCAAGTGCACGCACGGAGCCGCCATCGGCAAGACCGACGACACGGCGATGTTCTACCTCCGCTCCCGCGGAATCCCGCTGAACGATGCGCGCGACATCCTGGTGTACGCGTTCGCGAGCGAGCTGTTCGAACGCATCGGCGTCGAGCCCCTGAAAGAGCGCCTCGAGGCGGAACTGTTCGCGTGGCTGGATCGCTCGCGGGAGATCCGCTCGGAGTAGCGTCCCCGGGGGACGGATCGAAGGCACCGGAATGACGAAGACAACGACTCAGAATCACGCGGGAAGCCCGACGCTCGACGTCGCGTCGATCCGCCGCGACTTCCCCATTCTTCATCAGGAAGTCCACGGGCAGCCGCTTGTGTACCTCGACAACGCCGCCACGTCGCAGAAGCCGCGGGCGGTGCTCGACGCGATCACCCGCTTTTACGAGAACTCCAACGCCAACGTCCACCGCGGCGTGCACACGCTGAGCGTGCGCGCAACCGAACTCTACGAGGGCGCGCGCGAAAAGGTCCGCGCCTTCATCAACGCGGCCGAGGCCGGCGAGATCGTGTTCGTGCGCGGCACCACCGAGGCCATCAACCTGGTTGCGTCGTCCTTCGGGCTCGCCCGCGTGAAGGCGGGCGACGAAATCGTGATCACGGCGATGGAGCACCATTCGAACATCGTCCCATGGCAGCTCCTGTGCGAACGCACCGGCGCGAAGCTGCGCGTGCTCCCGATGGGGCGCGACGGCGACCTGCTGCTCGGCGAACTGCCGAAGATGCTCAACGACCGCACCCGCATCGTCGCCGTGGTGCACGTGTCCAATTCGCTCGGGACCGTCAACCCGGTGCGCGAGATCGTCGCCGTGGCCCACGAGCGCGGCATTCCCGTCCTCGTCGACGGGGCGCAGGCCGTGCCGCACATTCCCGTGGACGTGCGCGCGCTTGACGCCGACTTCTATGTATTTTCCGGGCACAAGATGTTCGCGCCGACGGGCATCGGCGTGCTCTACGCCCGCAAGTCGATCCTGGAGACACTCCGCCCTATCAGGGTGGCGGCGACATGATTGCGTCGGTGACCTTCGAGAAGACGACGTACAACATCCTGCCGCATCGGTTCGAGGCGGGAACGCCGAATATCGCGGGCGCGATCGGGCTCGGCGCCGCCATCGACTACATCAACGGACTGGGGCTCGACGCCATCGAACCCTACGAGAACGACCTGGTCGCGTATGCCGTCGAGGCGCTCGCGTCGGTCCCGGGTGTCACCCTCGTGGGAACCCCGCGTCATCGCGCCGGGGCCGTGTCCTTCACCGTCAGCGGCGTGCATCCGCACGACGTCGGCATGATCCTGGACCACGAGGGTGTCGCGATTCGTGCCGGCCATCATTGCACGCAGCCGGTGATGGAGTTCTACGGACTACCGGCCACGAATCGCGCATCGTTTGCGTTCTACAACACGCGCGACGACGTCGACCACTTGATTGCCGGTCTCGAGAAGGTGAGGGAAGTCTTCGGCGCGTGAGCGCCGTCTCGATCATGAGCGACATGCGCGAGCTTTATCAGGAGATGATTCTGGATCACCACAGGCATCCCCACAACTTCGGGCAACTCGACGGCGCGAACCGGCACGCGGAAGGGTTCAATCCGCTGTGTGGCGACCGGATCACGGTCTACGCGGTCGTCGAGAACGACGTGATCCGGGAGATCGCGTTCGAAGGAAGCGGCTGTGCGATTTGCACGGCCAGTGCGTCGGTGATGACCGACGAGATCAAGGGTAAGACGCTGGCGGAAGTGGAAGCGCTCTTCGGCGAATTCCACGACGTCGTGACCGACGAGAACAAGACGATCGACCTGGATGCACTCGGGAAACTCGCGGTATTCTCCGGCGTGCGCGAATTCCCGGTCCGTGTCAAATGCGCGATCCTTCCCTGGCACGCGCTCCGCGCCGCTCTCAAGAGTAAGGACGGAGCGTCGGTGACGACGGAGTAGCCATGATGACCGCCACCCTTCGCGAGAAGATCATCGAAGCCATCAAGACGTGCTACGACCCCGAGATCCCCGTGGATATCTGGGAGCTGGGGCTGATCTACGATATCGATGTTTCCGACTCGAACGACGTCACCATCACGATGACGCTGACGACCCCCCACTGCCCGGCGGCGGAGTCGCTGCCCGCGGACGTGGAGCAGAAGGTCTCGGCCGTCGAGGGCGTGGCGTCGGTCAAAGTCGAAATTACGTGGGAGCCCGCGTGGTCGCCGCAGATGATGTCCGAAGCGGCGCGCCTGGAGCTCAATCTCTAAGGAGGACGAAAGAAAATGTTGTATCCACCCGAAGTCACCGAACCCTGTCGCCAGGACCTGGTCCAGGCCGGGGTGACCGAACTGCGCACGCCGAGCGACGTCGACATGGTGCTCAAGAACGCCAAAGGCACGGCACTGGTCGTCATCAACAGCGTGTGCGGGTGCGCCGCGGGCATGGCGCGTCCGGGCGTCAAGATGGCGCTGCAGCACACCAGGCTGCCCGAGAAAATCACGACGGTCTTCGCCGGCGTCGATCGCGAAGCCACCGAACAGGCGCGCAAGTACATCCCCGGCTACCCGCCCTCGTCGCCGTCGATCGCGCTCTTCCGCGACGGCAACCCGGTGTTCGTCCTCGAGCGCTGGCAGATCGAAGGCCGCAGCCCGCAGGAGATCGCATACCAGCTGGTCGAGGCGTTCGACGAGTTCTGTTAGAGGAACCAAATGACACAGCATCTCTTCAATGACTTCCCCGATGACGCGAAGCTCTGGGTCTACGCGCTCGCGAAACCGCTCTCCGCGGACGATCGCGCGCGGGTGACCGAGCGGCTCGACGCCTTCATGAACGCGTGGCAGTCGCACGGGACGCCGGTGGTCGGCGGGTACGAGATCGTCGACGACCGCTTCGTGCTGATGGCCGGATACACCGGGGACGGCGTCTCCGGGTGCTCGACCGATTCCAGCGTGCACGTGATGAAGGCGCTGCGCGAGGACTATGGAATCGACGGCTTCGATCGAACGCTGGTGTTCTTCCGCGACGCAGATCGCGCCGTGCGCGCGGTGACGCGAGAGGAGTTCAAGGCGCTGGTCGCGGCAAACCAGGTGAGCGACGAGACGACGGTCTTCGACGCCACCGTGTCGTCGATCGCGGACCTGCGCGCCGGGCGTTTCGAGACGACGTTCGGCAAGTCCTGGCACGCCCGGGCATTTTCGTAGCGGAAACCTGGCGGGCGTCCCTCGCCCGCCTATGCTAGACTCCCGGCCAAGTCGTCGGCCGCCCGATCTTCCCACGTGATTACCTTGAGGAGCCCGCTCATGGCGAGAAGAACGACGTGCTTCGCGTCCCTTCTGGTATCGATCCTCGGCGTCTGCGGAGCGCTTCTCCTTGCGCCTTCCCCGCTCCGTGGCCAGTCCCCGGTGCAACACGCCTCTGCGCCCGTCGGAGCACCGGTCGTCTTCCGGGAAGACACGCTGCTCGTCGTTTACACGCGATTCGGGCCCTACTCGGCCCAGGACCGCGCCAACGCGATTACCGAGCGCCTGAGCCGGGTCGCGGAAGATCCGCTTGCGCGCGTCGATTCGTTGTCGTTGAGTGCCGGCGACACGAGCACCGACGTGGTTCTCGGCGACAAGGTAATCCTGACCATTACCGACGCCGACGCGGCCGCGGTCGGAATGACACGGGCTGCGCTGGCAAAGAAGGTGGCGCTCGAACTATTCGGCGCCCTCAAAAAAGGCAAGGCCCACACCAGCATCAAGAGCATCGTCCTGGGCGGCATTCTCACGCTCGTCTCCTCGGTGGCGCTGCTCCTGCTGTTCAAATTTCTCAACCGGCTCTTCAGGCGATCGTTCGTAACCATTCGATCGTGGCGTTCGACAAAAATCAAGTCGCTCAAGATTCAGAAGCTGGAGATACTGACGGCCGAACGTGCTACCGACGCCCTGCTGGCGATGATGCGAGGATTTCGGATCGCGCTCTTCGCCATTCTCATCTATTTGTGCGTCCCTCTGGTTCTCAGTTTCTTCCCGTGGACGCGGAAACTCGCGGATTCCCTTTTCCACTATATTCTATCGCCGCTGCGCGCCGTCGGAATTGGATTCGTATCCTATATCCCCAATCTCTTCTACATCGCCGTCATCGTCGTGGTCACCCGCTATCTGCTGCGAGTGGTGCACTGGTTCTTTCTTCAGATCGAACGAGG
This sequence comes from Candidatus Latescibacterota bacterium, assembly GCA_963761125.1. Lineage (GTDB taxonomy): Bacteria > Krumholzibacteriota > Krumholzibacteriia > WVZY01 > JAKEHA01 > JAKEHA01. The sequence continues at coordinate 199,589 of CAVXFV010000004.1, read as the reverse complement.
AGGTATTTCGCTCCCAAATTTCTATCCCGATTGGGCCATCCCCACATACAAGATCGCGCGCGTCATGGTGGTCGCGTTTGCGGCCGTTATCATCTTTCCCTACCTGCCCGGCTCGGACTCGACCGCGTTTCGCGGCGTCTCGGTGTTTTTGGGAATTGTGTTTTCGCTGGGATCGGCGTCCTCGATATCGAACATCATCGCCGGCGTCGTTCTGACCTACATGCGCGCGTTCGAGCTCGGCGATCGGGTTAAGATCGCGGACACGGTGGGGGACGTAATCGAGAAAACGCTTCTGGTGACGAGATTACGGACGATCAAGAACGTGGACGTGACGATTCCGAACGGAATCGTGCTGGCGAGCCATATCATCAACTTCAGCGCCACCGCCAAAGACGTTGGACTGATCTTGCATGCAACCGTTTCCATCGGATACGACGCCCCGTGGAAGAAGGTGCATGAACTACTCATCGCGGCCGCTCTACAGACCGAGAATGTCGTGAAAGAGCCGGCGCCGTTCGTGTTCCAAACCAGCCTCGACGATTTCTACGTCAGTTACGAAATCAACGCATACACGAACAGCCCCCACGTCATGGCGAAGACGCTCTCCGACTTGAACCAGAATATTCAGGATAAGTTCAACGAGGCCGGCATCGAAATCACGTCTCCGCACTTTGCCGCCGTTCGCGACGGCAACCGCATCGCCATCCCGGACAGCTACCTGCCGAAGTCGTATGCGGCGCCGGGTTTTCGCATTCTTCCCCTGGGGCGCGGATCGACTGACGGTCCTCCGTCGCCACCCAAAGCGGAGTAGCCGGCAACCCGAACCCCGGCGCCGCCATGAACGAATCACTCCGGAAATGGCTGTTCGACCCGACCGTCGGGAAGATCATCACGATCGTCGTCGGCGTGCTGGTCATCCATGTGATCGCGCGCTTCGTCAAACGATCCCTGGAAACGCGACTGAAGGACAACGACGCGCGCTACCGCGGTCGCAAATTTGTCGAAATCGTGGGCCGTGTTGCCAGCATCGTGTTCATCGCGGTCGTGTTCAGCGACAAACTGGGTGGCTTGACGGTCGCACTGGGCGTCGCCGGTGCCGGCATCGCATTTGCGTTGCAGGAGGTGATCGCCAGTGTCGCCGGTTGGTTTTCGGTGTCATTCGCTCATCTCTACGGAACGGGAGACCGGGTACAGCTTGGGGGAATCAAGGGCGATGTGATTGACATCGGCATTCTCCGAACGACCCTCATGGAGTGCGGACAATGGGTGGATGGTGATCTCTACAACGGACGCGTGGTTCGGATCGCCAATGCCTTCGTGTTCAAGGAGCCGGTGTTCAACTATTCCCGCGAATTCCCGTTTCTCTGGGACGAGATCAAGATTCCCGTTAAGTATGGATGCGACCATCGCCTGGCGAGAGAGATTCTCGAACGTGTGACGAACGAAGTCGTGGGGGACTACACCCGAGGGGCGAAGGAAGCATGGGCGGATCTCGTGAGGCAGTACCGCATCGAGGATGCGCGCGTTGAGCCTATGATCACGTTGATCGCCAACGACAACTGGATAGAATTCACGGCCCGATACGTGGTCGAGTACAAGAGTCGACGCATCACCAAAGACAAACTGTTTACGCGGATCCTCGACGAGATCGACAAGACCGACGGACGTGTTGCCGTCGCATCCGCCACCTTCCAGCTCGTGGGGGCGCCGGTCATCGACGTCCGAACGAACCGCTAACTCGCGCCCAGCTCGTTGATGCGCCAGATCATTTCAATCAGGCGCGTGGGGCTCTGGCGGTTGTAGGAGAACACGATTCGCGGCTTGTCGATCAGATCGGGCTCGTTGGTCTCGTCGGGAAGCGCCTTCGTCCGTTCGATGGTCCCCTTCTTGACGAGGTCCGCGAACTCGGTGGCAAGCGTCTGGATGGCGCCGTCGGTGAGCGGCTTCTCCAGGCGAACGACGAGCTTGTCGCGCACCTGTCGCGTGGAGTGATAGACCGAGTAGAAGCGCTTGAGATAGTCCACGCCCTCGCGCGGCGAGTGGACGATCCGGTACAGCATCAGGTCGCGTTCCGAAATCAGTTTGCGCGCCAGCAGTTCGTTGCGGACGAATTTGTCGAAGCTCTCCCAGTAGGTCTCGCCCTTCTGTTCCATCAGCAAGAACGGCATCGGCGCCGCCTTTCCGGTCTGGAGCAGCGTCAGCGTCTCGAAGCCTTCGTCGTGCGTGCCGAAGCCGCCCGGGAACAGTGCCACCGCGCTCGCTTCCATCAGGAAGAAGAGCTTGCGCGTGAAGAAATATTTGAACGTGATCAGCTTGGGGTCGTCGCCGATGACGGTGTTGGCGGACTGCTCGAACGGCAACAGGATGTTGACGCCGAAACTCGAGTCGGCCCCGGCACCGACGTTACCTGCCTTCATGATGCCCTCGGCCGCGCCGGTGATCACCATGAACCCCTCTTCGGCGAGCAGCCGCGCGAACTCCACCGCCATCTTGTAGTACGGGTCGCTCTCCGGGGTGCGCGCCGATCCGAAAATCGAGACCTTACGCCGGTCGCGATAGGGCTTGAACACGCGCGCGGCGTAGCGGAACTCCGCCATCGAACGGCTGAGAACCTTGAGGTCCAGGACTTCCAGCTCGTCGCGGTGACACTTGAGGGCGTGGACGATCAACTCGCGCACCAGGCGCGTGGCGAGATCCGGATCGGCATCGGCGAAAATCGTCCGGACTTCGTCGATGACGCGTTCCGGTGTGTCGAATTCTTTCTTGGTCATGTTATCCGAGCAGTTCCAGCAGTCGCGACATATCGGGGCCGTGGATCACGTGCGTCGCGCGACGCTCCAGTTCGGCCGAACGCGGGTTGAACGCTACCACACAACCGGCCACGCCGACCATGGGAACGTCGTTCTCGCCGTCCCCTACGAAAGCGGCGCGGTCCAGGGATACCGAGTGCTTCTGGGACAGCTCGCGCAGCGCGGTCGGCTTTCCCTCGAGGTCGAACGGCGTGGCACGCCATCCGGTCAGCACGCCGCCTTCGTCGAATTCGAGCTTGTTCGAATAGACGTCGTCGAAGGGGTGCTCCGGAAAAAGAGTATCGATGACGATGTCCAGGGTTCCGGAGATGATCGCGAGCCGCGCGCCGCGTCGCTTGAGCTCCCAGAGCGTGTCGCTGGCACCGTCGAAGCGCTCGAATTCGCGCACCGCGTCGACGATTTCCGCCCGTGTGGCGCCCGCCTCGATCCAGCCCTGCACGTCCATCTCCACCCATTCCGGGTAGGTGATCCGGCCCTCGTTGTACCAGCGATGGCGATCGATATTGACGGTGTCGTTGCCGGTAAAGCGCCGGTTGAGAATTTCCCAGATGACCTTTCCCGTTGGATGCCGAACGAGCGTTCCGTCGACGTCGAAGCAGATCAGGTCGTAGGGCCGGCGCGTCATGGATTGGTTGTACCCCGGTCGAGTCCGGAAGTGGCGGCGATCTTTTCCGATGATACGGCGTCGACACGCCGCAGTCCACACTTGAAATCCCCGCCTCGTTCCCTAACAATGCGCGTGTCACCCGGTGGCACACAATGGCGGTCGACCCGAAAAACAAGATGCAGGACCCTTCGCTCTGGGTCGACGAACACGGCGACGCGCTCTTCCGGTTCGCGATCCTTCGCGTGAAGGACGAGGACGTCGCCGCCGATCTGGTCCAGGACACCTTCCTGTCCGCGCTGAAGGCCCGGGACGGCTTTCGCGGGGGCTCGACGCTGCGCACCTGGCTGATCGGGATCCTCAAGCACAAGATCGTCGACTACTACCGGAAGAACCGCGTCGAGGTCGTATCCTCGGACGCCAACCCGGATATCGAGCGCGAAGACCTGGCCCACGGCGGGAATCTTGCTCCATCCTGGGACGAGGCGCCGTCGCAACTGGTGGAAAACCGGGAGTTCTGGGACACCCTGACCCGCTGTCTCGGCGGCCTGCCGGAGGCGCAGCGGCGAGCGTTTTCGATGCGGGAATTCGACGGCCTGCCGGGCGAGGAGATCAGTAAGGTGCTCGGGGTGACCTCGACCAACCTGTGGGTCATGTTGCACCGGGCGCGGACGAAGCTCCGGCGGTGTCTGGAAATCAACTGGTTCGACAAACAGTCGCCGACGCAACCGTAATATGAACTGCAAGGAAACCGCGCGTTTGCTGTCCGAGTCGAGAGATCGGCCGATCCCGTTCTTTCAGCGTCTCGGTATGCGCTTCCATGTGATGATGTGCCGCATGTGCCACGTCTACGAGCGGCAGATGACGGTGGTGTCGCGAACGTGCCGCGAGGCCGGCGACGTGTCGGCCAGCAAGTGCCCGGGCGAACTCCCCGCCGACTGCCGCGAACGCATCAAGGATGCGATGAAGAAAGAACTCTGACCGTTACACGTCCGCGTCCCGCCTCCACAATTCCAGCATCATCAGCGTCCATAGCATTCCCGAATTGTCGCGCTTGCCCGACCGGTGTTCGGCGACGATCCGTCGCAGGAATTCCGGCCGAAACGTCCCGCGCGCGACGGCTCGCTCGCCCGTCACCAGATCGTCGACGTGCGCCGCCCACTCCTTCTTCAGCCAGTACGCCACCGGCACGCCGAAACCCATTTTGGGGCGGTAGACCAGCTCCGCCGGCATCAGGCGTTCCGCGACCTTCTTGAGCAGGTACTTGGTGGTCATCCCTTTCATCCGAAGATCGGTGGGGATGGTCGCGGCGAACTCGGCGAGCACGTGATCGAGCAACGGCGCGCGCGCTTCCAGCGAGACCATCATGCTGGCGCGGTCGACCTTGGTGAGGATGTCCCCCGGGAGATACGTGTGCGTGTCCAGATACTGGCGGCGCGACAGCGCGTCGGTCGCGCGGATGGCATCGAGAAACGGCCGCGCGACGTGCGCGGGATCCGTGAATTGGACGCGCGACAGCAACTCGTCGGCGAAGATCTCCCGCGTGGAGGACGACAGCCCGTGCGTGACCCGTCGCAGATACTGCTCGTCCGGGCTTCCGATCATGTCCCGGATCCGGTCGATCCCACGTGTCCCCGGCGGCAGCGCGGCCGCGAACGGGCGCAACAGGGCATTGCGCAACGCCGCGGGAATCCGATTCGCGATCATGACATTCGCGTCGTCGACGTACCGCCGGTATCCGGCAAACAGCTCGTCTCCGCCGTCGCCCGAAAGCGCGACGGTGACGTGGCGCCGGGCCGCGCGCGACACGTAGTACGTCGGGATCATCGACGAGTCGGCGAATGGTTCGTCGAACTGGCGGACGAGCGCCAGAACGTCGCGCTCCGCGTCCGGACGCACGAGCTCTTCGTGGTGATCGGTTCCAAAGTGTTCCGCCACACGACGGGCGTACGGGAGTTCGTTGTAGTCGCGCTCCTCGAAGCCGATCGAAAACGTCTTCACCCGCTCGCCCGAATGACGCGCCATCAACGCCACGACCACGCTGGAGTCGGTTCCGCCGCTCAGGAAGGCGCCAAGCGGCACTTCGCTCTCCAGGCGGATACGCACCGCTTCGTCCAGGATTTCCAGTGTTCGATCGATGTAGAATTCTTCCGGCCGGCGCGATTCGACGCGGTCGTAGGAAACGTCCCAGTACCGGCGCACGGTCACGCCGCCGTTCTCGTAGACCAGCATGTGCGCCGGCGGCAGTTTGGCGATGCCCTCGTAGATCGACCGGGGATCGGGCACGTAGCCCCAGGCGACGTAGTCCACGATCGCCTGCGGATCGATGCGCTTCTCGACGTCGCCCAGGGCGAGTACGGCCTTCAGCTCCGAACCGAACGCGAGTCGCCCCGACGGCCCGGACGGCGTCGTGTAGTAGAGCGGCTTCTTCCCCATGCGGTCGCGCGCGAGCACCAGCCGGCGGCGCGGACGATCCCAGATGGCGATGGCGAACATCCCGCGCAGGTGTGTGACGAATTCGTCGCCGTACTCTTCGTACGCGTGGAGGATCGTCTCCGTGTCGCTGTTCGTGGTGTAGCGGTGTCCGCGACGTTCGAGTTCGCGGCGTACGTCGCGGTGATTGTAGATCTCGCCGTTGTAGACGATCACGCACGATCGATCTTCGTTGAAGATCGGTTGATGTCCGCGGGCGACGTCGATGATCGACAGGCGCCGCATACCCAGCCCCGCCGGACCCTCGGCAAAATATCCGTCGTCGTCGGGGCCGCGATGGCGGATGGCGTCGCACATCCGGCGCAACGACTCCCCGGTGACGTGCACATTGGGGTCAGAATGAACGATGCCGGCGATGCCACACATGGTGCCGCTATCGATTCTGGCGCACGACGGCCACGGTCGATCGAAATCTCCGCGGAACCCGCGCCGGGTCGCCGGTGTTAGAAACGCCTAGATTCATCGCCGGGCATTGAGTAGGATGAGTGTGTTCGGCAATCGAACGTGAAAACACCATGAAATCCGTATTTTCCTCGATTCTCGGTGGTCTCGTCATTATAGCGGCCGCCACGTTGATCGGCGTCGTCGTCAACGCCGTGCGCCCCGGAGGCGTCCCGTTGATCCAGAAGACCGTACCGGTGCCGACTCCGAGCCGCGCCGACGCCGATTCGTCCGCCGCGGATTCCACCGCCTCGCGGGCGGGTACGATTTCGCTGAGCGAGATGAAACGCATCTTCGACGAAGGGAACGCGTTCATCATCGACGCGCGCGACCCATCCGAGTTCTCCCAGGGACACATCCCGCGCGCGATCAACATTCCGTACGACCACCTGCCCGAGTATCTCGACATGCTCAACGCCGAGGTTCCGACCGACGCGCAGGTCGTCGTGTACTGCCGCGGTCCCCATTGCGATTTCAGCGACCAACTCGCGACCGAACTCCGAATCCTGGGGTACGAGAATGTGTCCGTGTTCACCGGCGGCTGGGAGCAGTGGACGGAAGCGGGCTACCCCATCGACGGGATGGTGCCGAAATGAGTATTCTCACCGGCCGCTGGGTAAACCTGCTGCTGCGCCTGCTGCTCGGTTGTGTCTTCGTGTTCGCCGCGTGGGATAAGGTGCTGCATCCGATGGGCTTCGCCATGTCGGTGCGCGCGTACAAGATCATTCCCTTCGCCTTCTCGAATTTCTTCGCGCTGGCCGTCTCGTGGAGCGAACTCGCAGCCGGCATCATGCTCCTGCTCGGTGTGCTCTCGCGCAAGGCCGCGGGCGCCCTTCTGATTCTCGTCGCGATGTTCACGATCGCGATCCTGACCGTCCTCATCCGCGGGATGGTGATCGATTGCGGCTGCTTCGGCACGGAAGGCGGCGCGACGACCTCCTGGCTCCTGATCCTCCGCGATGTGGGACTCCTGATCGCCGCCTATCTGGTGGCCGGCTACAACGACGGCTTCCTGTGTCTTTTCCCCGGAAGCCGCGCCCTCGAAACCCCCGACCACGCGGACCGCTACTAGGTCGGCTTCGCGTCCCTGCTTCCTACCAGTTGATTCCCAGGTAGCTCGAACCGCCCGGAACCTCCGCGAACAGCCGCGCAAGGTCGATGATCGTTTTCCCCGTCGCAGCCTTTGCCGCGCCGGCGAATTCATCCGATCGATGGCCGACGACCAGAACCTCGGCGAAGTCCACGACGGCGCCGAGGTCCGTGGAGAGCAACCGCGAGATGTGCGGGATCTCCGTCTCGATGTAGGTCTTGTTCGCGCCCACCAGCCGCGCCAGCGAAACGCTCTCGTCGTAGATGCGGATGTCGTACCCCTTGCCGATGCACGTCTCCACGAGACGCACGAGCGGGCTCTCGCGCAGGTCGTCGGTACCCGGTTTGAAGCTCAATCCCAGGAACCCGAGTCGCTTCTTGCCCTGCTTGAGAATCATCGCCGCCGCGCGCTCGATCTGCGCGTCGTTGCTCGAGAGGAGCGACATGAGCAGCGGCAGATCGAGGTCCCGCGACCGGCCCGCGTGGACGAGCGCACGAACGTCCTTGGGCAGACAGGAGCCGCCGAACGCGAATCCCGGCTTCAGGTAGGCGGGCGAGATGTTCAGCTTGCGGTCCTGCGTGAAGATGTTCATGACCTCGTGGCTGTCGATTCCAACCGCCTTGCAGATCGCGCCAATCTCGTTCGCGAAGCTGATCTTCACCGCGTGAAACACGTTGTCCGCGTATTTCACCATTTCGGCGGTCTTGACGGCGGTCTTGATGACGGGCGCCTCGATGTCGCCGTAGAGATCGACGATGGTCTGCGCGGTCGCATCGGTGTCCGCGCCGACGACCGTCTTGGGCGGGTTGAAGAAGTCGTACACCGCCGTCCCCTCGCGAAGGAACTCCGGGTTGACCGCGACGGCGACGCGTTCGGGCAACTTACCGCCAAGCCCCTTTTCCAGCGACGGGACGACGACCGACTCCGTGCTCCCCGGCACCATCGTGCTGCGAACGCACACGATGTGGTGCGTCTTCTTGGCCCGCAGCGCCTCGCCGATTTCCTCGCAGACGCGCGCGACGTAGTCGAGATTCAGGCTGGCGTTGGGGCGGCTCGGCGTTCCCACGCAGATCAACGAGACGTCACTCGAGGCGACGGCGTCGACCGCGGACTTCGCTCCGCGCAGGCGCCCGTTCGCCACGCTCTCGGCGATGATCGCGTCGAGGTCCCTTTCCACGACCGGCGAGCGCCCGGAGGTCAGAATCTCCTGCTTGCGCGGGTTGACATCCACACCGATCACGTCGTGACCGGTACGAGCGAAGCACGCCGCCGATACGCAGCCGACGTACCCCAATCCAAAAATGCTGATCTTCATCGTCTTTCGAACCCACCTATCGTTATCGGAAATGTGTGACCATCACTCTACCGAACCGGCACCCGGTCGTCATCGCGAAAATCGACGCGGCCCGTCGGTTCACGCCGAAGCCCCGCTCTTTCGCCCCAGCAGCGACTTGATGTCGTCGACGGTGACAATGCGCGTCACCGCGCAGATCGCTGCGTAAATCAGTGTGTAGATTGCGCAGGCCGCGATGAGTTCCCCGAAGTTCGCGGCTTGATGGTACCGGTACGCGAACCATAGCGCGACGCCCGGAATCGCCGCGACGGCCAGCCGCTTCGCCAGTCCGATCAGCGGGAGCACCTGGAAAAACGACGCGCGCATCAGCTTTCCCGAGTACCCCAGGCTGACCAGGTTGATCGCGTTCATCGTGATCACGGCCGCAAGCGGCGGCCCCAATCGACCCATAATCTTGTAGAGCATCAGTCCCAACGCCACGTTGACCACAAAGCCGATCGTCGAAACAACCAGGATGAACCGCGTCTTCTTGTAGGCTTGCAGCACCGTCGATTCGAACGAGGAGCGAAGAAAGAGAAGCAGGTAGAGCATGAAGACGGGCGTCGCCGCCACGTACTTCGGCGTAAAGAGAATCGTGACGAACGGTCGCGCGGACACTTCGAGAAAGACGAACACGGGGAATACCAGGATGACGGTCTTGAACAGGGAGCGCTGCCAGAGATCCAGCATGGCGCTGTGGTTTCCGTCTTTCTCGTATTTCACCAGCAGCGGAAAGGTCACGTTGCTGATCGATGCCTGGATGATGTTCATCAGCGGGACCTGGAACGCCCCCACCATGTACACCGCGAACGCCTCGCGCCCCATGAAGCGCGTGATGATGAACTTGTCGGTCTGATTGAGCAGGATCAACGAAACGGCCGCGAGCCCCACGGGCAGGGCGAACGACAGTTGGTCCCGGATGGACCGGAGCGATACGTGCTCCAACGTCAGACGATACGCCGAGTGCAGATAACCCAGCGAAAACAGGAACCGCCCGAGCCCGAAGAAGGCGACCGCCCAGATCACCGAGTTGACGTCGCGCGTGAACCACGACGCGATGATCACACAGATTGCCTGCCCCCCCCACATCGATGCGTGATAGATCGATTGCGCGATCGGTTTCCGCTCGGCGACGAACAGCACCTCCATGAAGTTCGTCGTGACCATGAAGAAGGTGAAGAAACTCAGGCGCCAGAAAAACGCGCGCGCCGTTCCGCCCAGTCCCGCGCCGAGCGTCTTCGCCATGACCGCGTAGGTCACCGCGCCCAGCAACGACGTGAACGTCAGGAAAATAAGCGTCTGCGTGATGTACGCCGATTTTTCTTCCCGGGATTCGGCGCGAGGCAGGTGGTAGAGCAGGCTGCGCGGGAACGCGAGAATCAGGATCGGCGAGAGCGTCTCGAACAGGAGCCAGAACTGCCGGTAGTAGCCGTATTCCTCGACGCTCAGCGCACGCGTATTGACGAGCGGAACGACGAACATGACCGCGTACGCGACGACGCGGCCGAGCGTCAGGATGCCGACTTCGTGGGTGAGAGAACGTCGCAACGCAGCCTCTGGAATACAAAAGGGGCCAGCGTCGATTGCGCCGGCCAGAAAACAATCATACCATTGCGCGTGGCCACGCCGCAATCGGAAACAGGCTTTTTCACAATGGGTTAGCGCAGGCGCGCGGTCCCGAAACGACGACGGCCCGCGCATCGCGCGGGCCGTCCCGTCGAACCGAACTCGATCGGCGTAACGCTCAGACGACGCCGATGCGCGTGTCCCACGTCAGGATCGTGCGGTAGACCTCGCGAGCCGTGCGCGCCTTCGCGAGAACCTGCAGGAACTCGGGCGTCGAGCACAGGCGCGCGATCCGGGCGAGCGTGGGCAGGTGGTGTTCGCTGCTCCCGTCGCGCCCCACGAGGAAGAACACAGTCTTCACACGATCCGCGTCGGTCGGACCGTACGGAATGGCGCGTGCAAGCGTGAACGCGCCGATCATCGGCTTGTCCATGCCGGGAACGAAAGCGTGGGGAATCGCAACGCCGCCGCCGATGCTGGTCGGCGCCTGGTGTTCGCGCGCATTCAGCCGCTCGAGCAGCAGATCCGCGGACACGTTCTTGTTCTTCTTGGCGACGGCCTTCACGAAGCGCTGGAACAGGCGCTCCTTGTTCTGCACGGCTATGCTGGCCCCGCACAGCGCCGGGTCGACAATCTCGTCGATCCCGTGGCTGAATCCGCCCTTCTTCTTGGCGGCGGGAGCGGGCTTCAGTACGCCGGCACGCCGCTTCTTGTCCGCGACGATTTCGCGAAGGCTGTTGAAATCCTGCGCAATCATTCCGCTGCGCATGGCGGTGAGCATGAATTCCGCCGCTTCGGGCGTCTCGCTCAAGAATTTCATGAGATCCGGATGAACCTGCTTCGCGGTGCCCAGAAGGTACCCCTCGGAAACCCCCAGCATCTCCGCCACCTGGACGATACGCGCACGCGGAATCTTGTGCTGCCGACCGGCTTCGATCTGACTCAGGAAGGCCGGCGAGACCCCCAACTGGCGCGCCATCTCGCGGAGGCTGATTCCCTTTGCCTGACGCAACAGACGGATGGTGGGTCCGAATGCGATTCCCTGCATGATGTGTTGCCCCTTTCTGTAGGCTGTTGATCCCCTCGCGGGCGGCCCCGCGAACGAGAATGAATGTAAACTAAACGATAATGATTGTCAATCGGTGCGGGGGCGCCGTCACCGTTCCTGCAACGCTATGTGGGCAAATACCTTTGCGTCGGCGAGCATGTGCGAGACCTTCGCGTGCTCGTCCGGGCGGTGCGCCTGCTCGTCCATCGTCGACCAGACGACGCACGGGAACCCCGCTTCTCTCAGGTACTTGGCCACCGTGCCGCCGCCGATGCCGATCGTCTTGGGCTTCTTGCGGCGGAGTTCCTTGACCGCTTTCGCGATCGCAAGCGCGGCCGGCGCGTCGACGGGTGTCGGCGGCGCGGCGATTTCCTTCTGCACGGGCTCGAGCTGAATCTTCACGCGAAACTTCTTTTCGGTCTCCCTGGCGAGCTTCTTCATCTCGCGAATCACGTCGTCCACCTTGTACGCCGGCAGAATGCGACAGTCGAAATAGACGACGTCCTCGCCCGGAATCGTGTTCACGTTGGGCACGTTGGCTTCCTTCTTGGTGGGCTCGAACGTCGAGTTGGACGGGTGGAACAACGGGTCGCGCTTGCGGAACTTCTGGTAGAGCGATTGCATGCGGACGATGAAGTGCGCCGCCGCCTTGTGCGCGTTGATGCCGGTCTCGGGCATGGAGCCGTGCGTCTGCTTGCCCAACGTACGCACGCGCATCCACAGGATGCTTTTCTCCGCCACTTCGATCTCCGTGCCGTGCGGGTTTCCCGAATCCGGAATCACGATGAGATCGTCCTTGCGGAACAGACTCCGATGCTTCTCCAGAAGATAACAAAGGCCATACCTGCTGGACGTTTCTTCGTCCGCGACCAGTGCCAGTGCGATGGGAATCGCGGGCGTCACACCCGCCTCGACGAAGGCCCGGACCGTCATCACCGCCGCGGTCAGGCCGCTCTGATTATCTTCAACACCGCGACCGGTCAACTTGTCCCCGTCTACGCGCAATGTCCACGGATCGCCCGTCCAAAGCGAAAGATCGCCGGGCGGTACGACGTCGGTATGCGCGATGATCCAGAGACGCGGGCCGGGCGCGTCGCCGGGGTAATAGGTCACCAGGTTGGGCCGCGAACCGCTCGGCACGCGCGAATCGGGCGCGTTGTACTGCGCGACGGTGAGCCCCATATCCTCCAGATACTTCTTCAGATAGGCGGCTTTTTCGACTTCGCCGACACCGCCGCTGGTGGGATCCAGCGCGGGACGCTTGCACATCTCGCGCTCGAGGTGGATGACGTTGTCACGATAGCCGTCGATCTTTTTGGCGACGGCCGAAAAGGCGGACTGGTCCATAGGTCGCTCCAGACTGTTCTAGCTCGACGCGTTTGCTTCACGGTGGTCGAGGGGTGGACGGAGGGATCGCGATCATCGCGGGCCCGAGGTTCGGAGAGAATCTGTCCACCGGTCGCGCACGCTCGGGCGCGATAAACCCGGGGACGGAGGCGCGGCTGCTCCCGCAACCATATCGCCGGCCCCGTCCGGAGTCAACCGTTTACCACAGGGGGAAGAAGCCCGCCCCGTAGACGAGTTCCCCGCCATAGTAACCGGCGATGAGCGCACACGCGGCGGCGAGGACGAGGACGAACCGATAGAAGATCTGCTCCGACACCTGGCCGCTGCGCCGGACACCCTCCGCCAGCCCGGCGGCCAGGAAGGCCAGCACCGGGGTGGCGATCCCCGCGATCCGGTGGACGGCGAAAAGACCGGACTGGTCGGGTGTCAGCGTCATCGACCCGGCGCGCGCGAAGCCCGTCCCCGCCGCCGCGACCGACACCCACGCGGCCGCGGTCACCATGAAGGCCGCGGCGTCGGAAAACCGGCCGTCGCGGCGCGCCACGCAGAGCGCCTCGGCCACCAGCGCCGCGAGAATCAACGCAACCGGGAAGTGGACGAGAAACGGGTGGAACCGGCCCAGGAAGTCCACGAGACCCGTGGGAGCGGCGACGGTCGCCGCGCGTGCGGACACCGCGGTCGCCACCCCGAGAACGACGGCCCCTCCGCCGGACGCCCGCCCGACGTTAGTCGGCATCATCGATTCCGGCAAAGAGGTCCGACGCCGGCGCGGTCGGCAACTCGATGCGCGACCAGCGCACGCCGAAGTGCTCCGGGCTCGACACGGCCCGGTAGTCGAACTTCGCCTGGAGACTCTCGAAGAACTCGAGCTGTGTCTGATGGCAGTGGATCGCCGCCAGCTTCCGGTCCATGGCTTCGGGCTGGATGGGGATCGCCGCCACCACCTCGCGCGACTCCATCGGGGCCAGGTTGGGCCGGTCGTAGAGCGCGGCCTTGTGTTTGGGGACCCCGAATTCGTAGAACACGTACGGGGCGTCCGGGCCGGCGGCTTCGCACGCGCGGTTCAGGAGATCGTTGACGGCGACGTGATCCGGGTGCTGCGAGATCCCGAGGTAGTGAAACGTGATCACGACCTGCGGTCGGTGCGCGCGCATGTCGGCGACGATTTCGCCGATCGCCCACTCGGGATCGGCGTCCGCCACGCCCCCGTCGGGAACGCCCAGAATCCGGCGCTTCCCCACGCCGAGCGCGTCGCACGAGCACTCGAATTCCAGGCGGCGCCGGCGCGCGAGTTCGTCTCGTTCCAGGGTTTTGGAGATTCCGATGGAGCCGGCTTCGCCGGCGGTGAACATCGTCACGGCGACGTCGACCCCGTCGAGCGCGCACTGGGCGATGGTTCCCCCGGGGCCGTAGCACTCGTCGTCGGGATGGGCAAAGACGCAAAGAAGGCGGCGCATGTCGGCGTGACGGTACGGTGTCGGGCACTCGGGAGTCAACCGTTGCCTCTGGTGGGTTCGTACCTGATAATCGGGCGATAAAGGAGCGCCCTCCGCCGATGAACCTCATCCACCGCTACACCCGCTGGCTGCACACGCAGTGGCCGGCGGGTACCGTCGAGAAGATGCCCGAGATCAACGACGACGGCTCCACGAACATTCCCGGGCTCTACGTGGCCGGCGACCTGCGCGGGATTCCGCTCTTGAAGTTCGCGGCCGACACGGGCGCGCGCGTGGTGCGCACGATCGCGGCCGACGCGTCGTTTCAGGCGGCGCGGTCGCAGGGCGGCGCCGTCGCGGACATCGCGATCGTCGGGGGCGGTGTCGCGGGCGCGGCGGCGGCGCTGGAGGCGAAGAGGTTCGGGCTCACCATCGCGTGGTTCGAGGCCAGCGAAGCGTTCTCGACCATCCGCAACTTCCCGCGCCGCAAACCGATCTTCACCTACCCGAAGGACATGACGCCCGCGGGCGACCTCACGGTGAGCGCGGACATCAAGGAAGCGCTGGTGGACGAACTCGCCGGCCAGATCGAACGCGCCGGCATCGCGCCCGACATCGTGCGCGTCGACGATGTGCGCCGGGACGGCGACGGGTTTGTCGTGGCGCTGGCCGGGGGCCGGACCGTGCGCGCGCGGCGCGCGCTGTGCGTGCTCGGTCAAAGCGGCGATTACCGCCGGCTCGGCGTACCGGGCGAAGACCTGGACCACGTCGCCAACCGTCTCTTCGACCCGGCGGATTTCGCGGGCCAGAACGTGCTCGTGGTGGGCGGCGGCGATAGCGCGCTGGAGGCCACCATCGCGCTCTCGGGCGCGGGCGCGCACGTGACGGTAAGCTACCGTGGCGAGACCTTCAGCCGTCCCAAACCGGAAAATCGGGACGCCATCGCGGCGTCGGGCGCGCGGTGCCTGATGGCGTCGACGGTAACGGAGATTCGGCGCCACGACGCCCTCGTCCGCACGCGCGACGGCAAGGTCGAGACGATTCCCGCCGACGCCGTATTCACCCTGATCGGCCGCGACGCGCCGCTGGGGTTTTTCCGGCGCGCGGGCGTGCGCATCCGCGGCGAGTGGACGTGGAAGACGGCGACGGCGTTCGGCGCGTTTGTGCTGTTCTGCGTCGCACTCTACAACTGGAAGTCGGGCGGCGCGTTGTCGAATCTCTTCTACCGAAATCACTGGTGGCCGATCTCGATCGCCGACGCCACCGGGAACATCTCTCCCGATTCGCTGCCCGCGATCGTCGCGACGTCGGCCGCGACACCGTCGTTCTGGTACACGCTCGCGTACTCCGCGATCGTCGGCATCTTCGGGATCCGTCGCATCCGGCGGCGCCGGACGCCGTACGTCACCGTGCAAACGTCCGTGCTGATGGCGATCCAGATTCTGCCCCTCTTTCTGTTGCCCGAGATCATCCTGCCGTATCTCGGACGAAATCACCTGCTCCCGAATGGATTGCTCGACGCGCTCTTCCCCGTCGCCAGCTACGGCAACGGGCGCGAATACTGGCGCGCGTACGGGCTGATCCTCGCGTGGCCGCTCAACGTCTACAACGTGTTCACCAGCCATCCACTCGGGTGGTGGCTCGGGATCGCGTTCGTGCAAACGTTCGTGCTGATTCCGGCCGCGGTCTATTTCTGGGGAAAAGGCGCGTACTGCGGATGGATCTGTTCCTGCGGCGCGCTGGCGGAAACGCTGGGCGACACGCAGCGACAGAAGATGGTGCACGGCCCCAAATGGAACCGGCTCAACATGGCGGGACAGGGGATCCTCGCGGTGGCGTTCGTCCTGCTCGCGATCCGGATCGTCGGTTGGCTGACCCCGGGTTCGTGGGCGGACGCGATGTTTCACTCCGCGCTCGATCGCTACAAATGGATCGTCGACGTGTTTCTCGCCGGCGTGATCGGCTACGGGTTCTATTTCTGGTTCAGCGGGCGCGTGTGGTGCCGCTTCTTCTGCCCGCTGGCGGCACTGATGCACATTTACGCGCGCTTCAGTCGCTTCCGTATCGTCTCCGACAAGAAGAAGTGTATCTCCTGCAACGTGTGCACGTCGGTCTGTCACCAGGGCATCGATATCATGAACGTCGCCAACAAGGGGATCGACATGGCCGATCCCGAGTGCGTCCGCTGCTCGGCGTGCGTCCAGAGCTGCCCCACCGGCGTGCTGAGCTTCGCTCGCCTCGACCGGCGCGGAAACGTCGTCAAAGACCGGCTGGCGGCGAGTCCGGTCCAGATGCGCGAACGGTAATGATTGGACGAACCCCACGGGTTTGGGTATCGTCAGGGTCCCGAAAGGAGATTCGCGAATGATCAGTAAGAAAATGGAAACCGCGATCAATCAGCAGATCAACCAGGAGATCTTCTCCGCGCACATGTATCTGCAGATGTCCGCGTATTTCGCGAGCCGCAATCTCAACGGTTTCGCGCACTGGTTCCGCATTCAATATCAGGAAGAACTGGTCCACGCCGGCAAGCTGTTCGACCACCTTCTGATGCGCGACGGCAATGTCGCGCTCACGGCCGTCGACGCGCCCACGAAGACGTGGAAGTCGACGCTCGCCGCGTGCGAGGCGGCCTACCAGGCCGAGGTCAAGAACACCAGGCAGATCAATCTCCTGATGGACGCCGCCACCAAGGAGAACGACCACGCCACGCGCGTCATCCTGCAGTGGTTCGTCGAGGAGCAGGTGGAAGAGGAGTCGAGTGCGCTCCATCTGGTCGAGCAGATCAAGCTCACCGAGGACGCCGCCGGCGCGATTCTGATCCTCGACCGCGAGCTGGGCGCACGCACGGCGACCGCCGGGGAGTAGAACACCGCACCGGACGCGTGGCCGCCATGCACGAATCGGAGATAACGACGGAACGCCGCCTGACGAGGGCGGCGTTTCTGTTGATGGTCGGCGCGATCGTTCTGGCGACGCGTCTCCTGTTGCTCTATCGACACGGGTCCCCCGAGCCCGATTCGCTGGCGATGGTCACCGGCATGACCATGGCGCTCCGCGGCGCGATCCCCTGGCGGGACGCGTTCCTGTACGGCCGCGAAGGAAGCCCCGGCATCTTTCTCGCCGGGCGCTTCATCTATCCGCTGTTCTCTCACGACCCGACGCATCTGCTTGTGTTTTTGAACGCGGTCACGGTCGCGGCCTCCGTCACGATGGTGTGGCCCGCCGATGCGATCGCGCGCCGGCTCGTCCCGGCGCCAACTGCCGCTGCGCTCGTCGTGATTGCCATGGTCACGCCGGCGGTCTGGGAGTTGAGCACGTACTTCCATCCCACGATTCCCGCGGCGGCGCTGCTGCTGTTCGCCATTCACGCCGGACTCGGCGCGGATCGTTCGCGAACCGGTGTCGCCCGGTCGATCACCGCCATCGTTCTCGGCGCCGGCGCGATTCTATGCCGTGTCCACGTGCTGTTCGCGCTGCCCGGACTGATCGTCGCGGCCATCCTCTCGGCGCGCCGCGGCCGGAATTTGCTGCTACTGGCGATGACGCTTGCGCTGGCCGCCGTCGCCTACGCGGGGCTGCAGGCGGCGGTCGCGAAACCGGAGGCCGGCGCTTCTCGCGGGGTCTTTCAGTACACGGCGATGATCGCCGGAATGTACGCGCACGGGTTTTCCATGGCGGGGCTATCGAGGACCGTGGTGTGGGCCGTATCCGGGATGGGCGTCGTAACGGTTGCCGGGGCCCTGTGGTCACTTGTCGCCCGCCGCGCACACGGCGACCGCGCCGATCGGTCCCGCCACGCCGTCGCGATCGGAATCGCGTGGGCGCTGCCATCGCTGCTCTTCTGGCTGCCGCAACCGGCGCCGATCCTGCGCCACTTCGTGTTGCCCGCGTTCGGGTTCGCGCTCGCACTCGCGGGCTTGCTGGGCGGGCTCTCCGGGCGTCAGCTAGTGGCCGCGACGCTCCTCATCGTCGCGGGCAACGTCGCGATTCCGGAACTCGCCTATCGCGCATACAACGCACGCCATCCCGGCGCGACCAAAACGCCCCACGGCGCGGTATTCTCGTATCACGAGGTCATGCAGGCGCAAATTGATCGCTTCGACCGCGCCGCGAGCGACGTCACACGCGGTACCGAGTCACCCGGGAGCAACGGAGCCGTCGTGCTGGCGAGGTGGGCAGGCTACGCGCACGTGCTCTACGGTCTATGCATGACGAACGACGACCTGCGCCCCGTATCGACGTCGTCGTTCTTCGAATCCGTGCAGGACCGGCGGTATCGGTCGGGCAACCGGGAGTTTCGCTTTATTCTGTACGTGTACTTCGAGGACCCGGAACTGAGGCGCAAGGGCGTGGATCTCATTCGAAATGCGGTGGCGTCCGGATACACCGCGTTCGTACCGCGCGAACTCGCCGACGGTCCGCTTGCCGGCATGCTCCCGGATCTGCCGGTCAATACCTACTGATTCGGCGCCTCATCGATCGATCCGATACCAGACGCCGTCCGATCCTTTCCGAAACCGGCTCTGCAACTCCGCCACGTCGGCATCGGACAGGAACATGCTCGCGCGCTCGGGCGACTCGAACATCACGTCGACTGTCTGCTCGACATAGCTCAGATACCGACCGTCGTTGAGCGCTCGATACACGGCATTGTTCACCAACCCGTCCAGGTTGGTAACCCGCAGGTGGTCGTACGTCCCTCCCACGTATCCGAGCGCGCCCGCATTGAACGCACCCACCACGGAGCCGGGCGCCGTCGCCGCGATCGACGCGAGCCGCGGCCCCAGCCGGCGCGTCGGTGCCATCGGTTCACATGACACACGCGTGGCGAACGCCGAATATGTGATCAACGCCGCCACCGCCAACAACGAAAGTTGTGCGAAACCGGCGCGCCGATACCCGCCGCCGCGTGTCAGCCACACGGCCCAGCCCATTACCGTGAGTGTCGTCATGAGCGCGAAGAACGGCAGGCAGTACCAGGAGGCATAGGATCCGAGCACCAGAGCGACGAGGATCAGATGGGTAAGCATCCAGGTGGCCGCGAAGGCGAAGACAACGCGGACCCGGCGATCGCGCAGAAGCGGGAACAACGCGGGGACGGGCAGCAAATAGAGCAACGCGATGGCAATCGTCGCCACCGGCGTCATCGCGGACGAATGGAATTCCTCTCCGATCAGGAACCGCGTCGGCACGAGCACGGGCGCCAGCAGCCGGTGCGCAAGCGCGCGCACATGGTCCCCGAAGGAAGCTCCCCACGCCGGGAGGGCGCCAAAGATGTTCGCGCCGGCCCGCAGCTTCACCAGTCCGGAGACCTGCACCAGCGAACCAAAGTGCCGGAGATTCCACAGGAACCATGGCGCGGTGAGCACCACCGCCGATTCCCGAAGCACCTGAAATGATCGCGAGAGAGCCGCGCGTACTGGATCCCCATACCCGCCGCGCAGGCGGTGGCCCGAACCACCATGTCCGCCGCAGCTATTTGAGCAGCACGCCCTTCTTCACCATCGTCTCGCGACCGTCCGTCAGGCGGAACAGGTAGACACCGCTCGCCGCACGCACGCCACGCGCATCGAGTCCGTTCCAATGCGCCGTGTGCGACCCCGCCGGCATCGGTCCGTCGACCAGGGTTCGCACGATCGCGCCATTCGCCGCGACGACGTCCAATCTCACGTGCCCACCCTTCTCCAGCATGAAGGGGATCGACGTGCTGGGATTGAACGGATTCGGCGAATTCTGCCGGAGTTCCAGACCGGACAAAGCCGGCGACCCGGACGTTCCCGTCGTGGTCGATATGTCGTAAATGGCGAAGTGAGCGGACGGATCGCCGTCGGCGGTGGTAAACGAACCCGCCACGTAGAGCTTGTCCGCGACCGGCACGAGATCGATCACCTGCCCATTTACACCGCCTCCCACGGAACCCCAGGCGGACCCGTTCCAGTACGCGAGACCGGGAATGGCGCTTCCCCCGGCCGTTTCGAAATACCCGCCGACCACGATTGCCCCCTGAAAACTCGCAACTGTGTTTGCCCATGCCTCATCGCACGGGTAGGTCTCGGTTCGCGTGACGCCGGCGGCGAGCGGATTCCAGTCGGATCCGTCCCAATCCGCGATGTTCCGAAGCGGGTCGGGGTTGCCGGTTTCGCTCAGGAACTCGCCGGCGACAAACAGGTCGCCGGCGTCGACACACACATCGTTGATCTTCGGCGAACAACTCCCGGCCAGATGACCGCCCAGCGCCGACCAAGCGGACCCGTCGTTACGCGCGACGTTGTAGACCGACACGCCGTCGATCGTCGTGAAACTTCCCGCCACATAGAGATCGGTTCCGGCGGGGGCGATGGATCGAACGGTGCCGGTCGTTGTCGCGACGTCCTGCCACGCGGCGCCGTCCCAGCGCGCGAGCCAGGAGGTGCCGCCCGCGTACACCTCACCGTCGACAACCTCGAGCGCGTAGACCACGTTCGGACTACCGGTGTCCATCGCGTACCACTGCGTGCCGTCCCAGCGAGCGACGTGGTTCGCGGCGACGCCGCCGATCTGCGTGAACGTCCCGCATGCATACACGTCGCCGTTGAGAACGACGATGTCGGAGATATAGTCCGAGTCGCTGGAAACGCCCGATCCGAGGGCGCTCCATTGCATGCCGTCCCAGTGCGCGATCTTGATTGCCGCGACCGTTCCCGTGTTTCGGAACTCGCCGCCGACATAGATATCGTCGCCGTCCACCGCAATGGTGTGGACCGGCCGATCGAAGGACCAGAACGGCGATACCCAGTGGTTGTCGTCGAGCTGGGCGAATGCGTTGGAGTGAATAACGGCGACGGCGAATGCCGCCGCGAGCAAGGTGACGAGGAGTCGTGCGTTCTTCCGGCGTTCCATGACGTTCCTCCCCCGGAGAATGTGGAAAGTCTGGTCGACGGTACTCGTCGGCTACGAGATTTCAATCGGTAAGTGCTGTCAATATACCACGATAGCTCACGGCGCACAATGAATGTTCGCCGCCTCGAACTGACTGATATCTCGTCGGTTAACAGATCGCAAAAAAAATCCCGGCCGGGGGCTGCCCACTCCGGCCGGGATGCGATCGATTCGCGGTTGCGAATTCGTTACTTCTTCGCGACGAAACCCTTCCAGCGTTCCTCGAGCTTCGGGTCCTTCATCGTGCTCATCAGGTACGAGAGGAACTCGTTGGCGGTGGCACCGGTGTCCCGGCCCGTCAGCACGACGTTCTTCTCGAAGCTCCCGCAGATGTCGAGCGCCATCTCGAGTTTGGCCGCGCGGTCGTCGTAGCCGAGGTGGCGCAGCATCATCGCACTCGCGCGGATCATGCTGGACGGGTCCGCGTACTGCACGCGTCCCTCGTCGACCATCCGCGGCGCCGAGCCGTGAATCGCTTCGAACATCGCGTAGCGCTTGCCGATGTTGGCACTGCCCGCCGTGCCCACGCCGCCCTGGAACTCCGCGGCTTCGTCGGTCAGGATGTCGCCGTAGAGGTTGGGGAGAATGAACACGCGGAACGCCTTGCGGCGCTTGGTGTCGACCAGCTTCGCCGTCATGATGTCGATGTACCAGTCGTCGAACTCGATGCCCGGGTATTCCTTCGCGACCTGTTGCGCGATCGCGAGGAACTTCCCGTCGGTCGTCTTGACGACGTTCGCCTTGGTCACCGCCGTCACGCGGTTGACGCCGTTCTTCTTGGCGTACTCGAACGCGAGCCGGCAGATACGCTCGGTGCCCTGCGTCGTCGTGACCGTGAAGTCGAACGCCAGATCGTCGTCGACGTTGATGCCGCTGCTACCGAGCACGTACGCGCCTTCGGTGTTCTCCCGGAAGAAGATCCAGTCGATCCCTTCGCTCAGGACCTTCACCGGACGCACGTTGGCGAACAGGTCGAGGTAACGCCGCATGGCGACGTTGCACGACTCGATGTTCGGCCACGGATCGCCCTTGCGCGGCGTCGTCGTGGGTCCCTTGAGATGGACATCGTGCTTGCGGATCTCTTCCAGCACGTCGTCCGGGATCGCGGTATGGTGCTTGGCGCGGTTCTCGATCGTCAGGCCCTCGATGGTCGTAAAGACGACCTTGCCCGAGGCGAGTTCCGGTTTCAGCAGGTCCCTGAGAACGGTCACGGCGTGCGCGGTGATGGCCGGCCCGATGCCGTCGCCGCCCAGAACGCCCACTTTGATGGTGTCGAGCTTCTTGTAGTCGACCCAGTCTTCCCCGGACTTCATGCGCTCGATGCGGTCGAGCTGCTGGTTGATGAGTTTCTCGAAATGGGCCTTGGCCCGCTCGGTGGCCTGTGAGCCCGCGGTCTTCATGGCGTCGACGCCTCCCTGACTCATGATCTCCTCCAGTATTGAAAACGCGGCCGCTGAATCCAATCAGAGTAACGCATATCTTATTGTCCGGCAATGAGTTTTTCCACTCGTAGGCGTCGCGCTCGGGGCGCGTGTGTCAATCAGGCTCTTGACGAACGCACCGCGGATTTCGTAGACTTCTTGAGTCGAAGAGACATGGACATGGCGAACCTGAATCAGAATAACGTCCTCAACTCGTACCGCTACTGGTGGTGCGACCGCACCATAGGGTAGCGGGAGGTCGTTTATTCTCTGACGGGACCCAGTCCTTACAGCCAATAAACCAGAGGTTCTCAAGAACCCGCTATCCACCGGATGGCGGGTTTTTTGTTTGGTGTTCGTTGCTGGAAGAGGAGTGAAGCGCGATGCTCGAGCCCTCGCGGGATGTTTTCGAAGATGCGGCACGTCGGGGCCGCGTCCTCCCGTTGCGGCAGCGTGTGCCGGCCGACCTGGAGACCCCCGTCTCCGCCTTCCTCAAGCTCTCGAAGCTGCCCGGTGGTCAACGGGCGCGGTTCCTGCTCGAGAGCGTGGAACGAGGCATCCAGGTCGGCCGGTATTCCTTCATCGGCGTTTCCCCGTCGTCGATTCTCCGTCTCGACGGAGATCGGGTCACCATCGACCGCGACGGCGACGTTTCCGCGCAACTCTTGAACGGACGCGATCCGTTGCACTTCGTCCGCGACGAGATCCACCGCGTTCCCGCCTTCGAAGACGACATCCCCGGACCGTTCGCGGGCGCCGTCGGCTATCTCTCGTACGAAGTCGCGGGGCACTTCGAAGCGCTTCCCCGGTCGGAGCACGCGGGCCTCGGCCTGCCCGATTTCTACTTCATGATTCCGCGGACGCTGGTGATCTTCGACCACGTGCGCAGCGAGATGGAAATCGTCGCACTCCCCGCCGCCGGCGACGCCGCGACCGCGTACGACCGTGCGCGTGCGTCGGTGGACGCGCATTCTGGAAGCGCTCGGCGGACCGCTTCCGCATCGCAACGGCAACCATCGCACGCCGCTCCACGCCACACCCGAGTCCAACATGACGCGCGACGAGTTCGAAGCGTCCGTGCGCACCAGCAAGGAGCACATCCTCGCCGGCGACGCGTTCCAGATCGTGCGTCTCGCAGCGGCTGTCGCGGCACGCACCAACGACCGATCCGTTCCAGGTGTACCGCGCGCTGCGAATCTCGAATCCCATCGCCGTACATGTTCTATTTCGACGCCGACGATTTCCAGTTGATCGGCTCCTCGCCCGAAGTGCTGGTCAAGCTGCATAGGCGACACGCCACGCTCTCCCCATCGCGGGCACGCGGCCGCGCGGCGGCGACGCCCGCCGAAGACCTCGCGCTGGAAGAGGAGCTGCTCACAGACGAAAAAGAACGCGCCGAGCACGTCATGCTGGTCGATCTCGGACGCAACGATCTCGGACGCGTGTGCGACATCGGCTCGGTCAAGATGGAGTCGCTGATGCACGTCGAGAAGTATTCGCACGTGATGCACATCGTCTCGACGGTGTCGGGTACGCTTGCAGGCGCCGTACGACGGCTTCGACCTCCTGCGCGCGTGCTTCCCCGCCGGCACGGTGACGGGCGCGCCCAAGATTCGCGCGATGCAGATCATCGCCGGGCTGGAGCGCGACCGCCGCGGCCCCTACGCGGGGGCGCTGGGCTACTTCGGTCACCAGGGCGACATGGACATGTGCATCACCATCCGCACGATCGCGATGATCGGCGACCGTTTCCACGTGCAGGCCGGGGCGGGCATCGTCGCCGACTCCGATCCGGCGCGGGAGTTCGAGGAAACGCTCAACAAGGCGCGCGCGCTGATGCACGCGGTCGCGGTCGCGGAGGACGGACTGTGAACGCGCGGGTCGCGGCCGACAGGACCCGCGCAGGTCTTGTGAGGACGATATGCATCTGCTGATCGATAATTACGACTCGTTTACGTACAACATCGCGCAGGCCATCGGTGCGACTGGGCGAAGACGTGCACGTCGTTCGCAATGACGCCATCGACGTCGCCGGCGCGGATGCCCTCGCACCGGCGACGTCTGATCGTCTCGCCCGGCCCGGGCCGGCCCGACGACGCCGGGATCTCGAAGGCGCTCATCGCGCATTTCGCCGGCAAGATCCCGGTGCTCGGCATCTGTCTCGGTCACCAGTGCATCGTCGAGGTCTTCGGCGGCGAGGTCGTGCCGCGCGAACCGTGTGATGCACGGCAAGGTTTCCCATGTCTATCACGACGGTCGTACGATCTATGACGGGCTCTCCAATCCCTTCAGCGCCACCCGTTACCACTCCCTCATCGCGTTGGAACGGAGTCTTCCTGACCTCCTCGAGATCTCCGCGTTCACCTCCGAGGGTGAGGTCATGGGTGTGCGTCTGAAGGGGAGGCCCGTCGAGGGTGTGCAGTTCCACCCTGAGTCGATTCTCACTCCCGAAGGCGCGCGATTGCTCGCCAATTTTCTGCAGCTCGCGCGGCCGGCGCTCGCGAGGACGTCCGCATGATTCGCGATCTCCTCGAACGCGTGCTCAAGCGCGAGAGCCTCACCCGCGCGCAGGCGGAAGCGCTGATGCACGCCATCGTGTCGGGCGACGTGTCGGAGGCGCAGATGGCGGGCATGGTGATTGCGCTGCGCGCGAAGGGCGAGACCGTGGACGAGATCGCGGGCTTCGTCGCGGCACTTCGCGACCACGCCGTGCGGGTCACGCCGGCCCGGACGGGGCTCGTCGATACCTGCGGTACCGGCGGCGACGGCACGCACACCTTCAACATCTCCACCGCGGCCGCGTTCGTCGCGGCGGGCGCCGGCGTCCCCGTCGCCAAACACGGCAACCGCGCGCTGTCGTCGCGCTGCGGAAGTTCCGACGTCCTCGACGCCCTCGGCATCCGCGCGGTGGCGCCGGAGCGCGTCGCCGACGTCATCGACCGCACCGGTATCGGGTTCATGTTCGCGCCCGCGCACCATCCGGCGCTCAAACACGCCGCCAACGTCCGCCGCCAACTCGGCGTGCGCACGGTGTTCAATCTGCTCGGTCCCATGGTCAACCCGGCGTTCGTCCGGCGCCAGTTGATCGGCGTGTTCGATCCCGCGCTTACCGAGACGGTCGCACGCGTGCTGCAGTCGCTCGGGTCCGAGCACGTCTACGTCGTGCACGGCTCCGACGGCAGCGACGAAGTCACCGTCGCCGGCGAGACGAAAGTCACCGCCTTGCACGACGGCCGCATCGACACGTTCAGCTTCGTACCCGAATCGGTGGGAATCCGCCGCGCCGACCCGCGCTCGCTCGCGGGCGGCTCTCCGGAAGAGAACGCCGTCGCGATCCTGGACATCTTCGACGGCGCCCCCGGCCCGCGACGGGACGCGGTCGTGTTGAACGCGGGCTTCGTGATCGCGGTCGCCGGCATCGCCGCCACCGTCGCCGACGGCGTGCGCATGGCCGCCGCGTCCATCGACGGCGGCCGCGCGCGTGCGGCCGTCGATGCGGTGCGCGCGGTGACCGACGAACTGGCGCCGGTCCCGGGAGGCGCGGCGTGACGTTTCTCGACCGGATCGTCGGCGCCAAACGCCGCGAAGTCGCGGACAGTCGCGAGCGCGAGTCGTTCGGATCGCTCCTCGCGCGCGTCGAGCGCGCGGACGTTCGCGACTTCCACGCCGCGGTCTCGCGACCGGGTGCGGTGATCGCGGAACTCAAGGCGCGTACGCCGACCATCGAAGCCTTCGCGCATTCCGGCAATCTACTCGACCTCGCGACCCTGTACGCGCGTAACGGCGCGGCGGCCGTCAGCATCGTCACCGACCCCGCGCGCTTCGGCACGTCGCTCGACGACGTCGCGCGCGTGCGCGACCGGGTGGCGCTGCCGGTGATCGCCAAGGACTTCGTGATCGACCCGTATCAGATCGTCCGGGCGCGCGCGGCGGGTGCGGACGCCGTCCTCTTGATCGTGCGCCTCCTCGACTACACCGACCTGCGCGCGTTGCTCGCCGTCACGCACGAGTTGGGCATGAGCGCACTCGTCGAGACGCACGACGAGTCCGAGGTGCTGGCCGCGCTCGCCGGCCGGCGCGCGCATCGTCGGCATCAACAACCGCGACCTGGATACGATGACCGTGTCGCTGGACACGACCGAACGTCTCGCTCACCTGGTCCCGAAGGACGTGGTGCTGGTCGCGGAAAGCGGTATCCAGACGCGCGCCGACATCGACCGCCTCGCCGCCGCGGGCGCGCGCGCGTTCCTGGTGGGCGGAAGCCTGCTCGCGGCGGACGACCCGGGTGCCCACCTGCGCGCGCTGACAGGACACACCGGGGAGGAGCCGTCGGCATGAACGGGACGCGCATCAAGATCTGCGGACTGACCACCCCCGAGGACGCGCAACTCGCCGCGGCGCTGGGCGCCGACTACCTCGGCGTCATCTTCGCCGAGAGCCCGCGGCAGGTCGATATCGCGCGCGCGGCCGAGATTCGCAACGCCGTCCCGCTCGCGCGGCTGGTCGGTGTGTTCCGGGATCCGGCGCTCGACGACGTCGTCCTCGCGGTGCGCGGCGCGGCGCTCGACCTGGTGCAGTTGCACGGCCACGAAACCCCCGACTTCTGCGACCAGGTCCGCGTGAAAACCGGCAAGCCCGTCATCAAGACGTTCAACTCCGGCCGCGTCCCGGGCGCCGGCGACCTGGCCGCGTTTGCGACGACGTCCTACTTCCTGCTCGACACCTCCAAAACCGACCCGCCCGACAACGATGCCGCGGCGGCGCACTGGAACGACGTGTCGCGCGTCCGGCGCCTTGGTTTCCGCGTGTTTCTCGCCGGCGGCCTCGTCCCTGCGACTGTCCGCGATGCCGTGATCGCGGCGGATCCCTTCGCGGTGGACGTGTGCCGCGGCGTGGAACGCGCACCGGGAATCAAGGATCCGGACGCGCTGGAGCGTTTCATCGCGGCGGTGCGGTCGTGAGCGACGGGCGCTTCGGAGATTACGGCGGCCGGTTCGTGCCGGAGACGGTGATGCCGTGCCTGCTCGAACTGGAGGCCGCGTACGACGACGCGCGCGGCGATCCCGCGTTCCGTCGCGAACTCGAGCGCCTGCTCGTCCACTACGTCGGGCGTCCGTCGCCGCTCTACCACGCCGAACGCTTCGGCGCGTCGATCGCGCCGGGTCTGTGCGTCTATCTCAAACGCGAGGACCTGAACCACACCGGCGCGCACAAGATCAATAATTGCGTCGGTCAGGCGTTGCTCGCGCGCCGGATGGGAAAGACACGCATCGTCGCCGAAACCGGCGCGGGCCAGCACGGCGTGGCGGCGGCCACCGTCGCGGCGCTGTTCGGGATGCGCTGCACCGTCTACATGGGCGAGGTCGACATGGAGCGGCAGCGACCGAACGTCGTGCGCATGCGGTTGCTGGGTGCCACGGTGACGCCGGTGACATCGGGCAGCCGCACGCTCAAGGACGCCACCAGCGAAACCATCCGCGACTGGGTAACGAACGTGCGCGACACGCACTACATCATCGGTTCCACCGTGGGTCCGCATCCGTATCCGACCATCGTGCGCGATCTCCAGTCGGTGATCGGCCGCGAAACACGGGCGCAGATTCTCGAACTGGAAGGCCGCCTTCCCACCGACGTGGTGGCGTGCGTCGGCGGCGGGTCCAACGCGCTGGGTATCTTCCACGCGTTTCTGGCCGACGACGGCGTCCGCCTGTTCGGCGTCGAGGGCGGCGGTTCGCGCGAGGGGCATTCCGCCACGCTCTCGGAAGGCACACCCGGCGTGCTGCACGGCGCGTACAGTTATCTCCTCCAGGACGCCGACGGCCAGGTGCAACCGGCGCACTCGATTTCCGCCGGGCTCGATTATCCCGGCGTCGGGCCGGAGCACAGCGCGCTCAAGGACTCCGGGCGCGTCGTGTACGAACGGGCAAGCGACGACGAGGCGCTGGACGCGTTCGCACGCACTCGCGCGCAGCGAAGGGATCCTTCCGGCACTCGAATCCGCGCACGCGCTGGCATTCGTGCGCCGTCACTTCGCGCGCGCGACACGTGACGAGCCCTCGTCGTCGTCAATCTCTCCGGCCGCGGCGACAAGGACATCGACGCCGTCGCGGAGCGACTCGCATGACGCCGTCGCTGGCATCGAAGACGCAGGCGCTACGCGAACGGGGCCGCAAGGCGCTGGTCGCCGTTCCTGACCGCCGGCTATCCCGACGCACACCACGTTCGACGCGCTCGTGCGCGCCGCGGTCGGCGCGGGCGCGGACATCGTCGAAGTCGGCATTCCGTTCTGCGATCCGATTGCGGACGGCCCGGTGATCCAGGCCGCGTCGCCAGTCGCGCTGGCCGGCGGCATGACGCTCGGCCGCGCGCTCGACGCCGTCGCCCGTCTCCGCGACGACATCGACGTCCCCATCGTCCTGATGGGTTACGTCAATCCGATCCTGCGCACGGGGGTCGAACGCTTCGCCGTTCGTGCCGCCGACGCCGGCTGGCGGGCGTGATCCTTCCGACTGTCGCACGAAGAATCGGGACGCTTCGCGCGGCGTTTCACGGACGAGCGGCCTCGCGCTGGTCGAACTGGTGGCGCCCACCATCGGACGACGCACGCATCAAGACGATCGCCGGCGCGTCGGACGGGTTCGCTCTATCTGGTGTCGATGACCGGGGTGACCGGGATGCACGCCGGGGGTTCGGACGACCTGCCCGGTCTCATCGCGCGCGTCCGGCGCGCCGCGGACACGCCGGTCTACGTCGGCTTCGGCATTGTCGAGCGCGGAACGCGCGGCCGAGGTCGCCGCCCACGCGGACGGCGTGATCATCGGCAGCGCCTTCTGGAGTCGCGGTTGACGGCCCCGCCGACGGCGCCGCCGACCGTGTCGGTGCGTTTCTCGCGGGGGTCCGCCGCGCGCTGGACGGGCGATGAACGCGGCGGATGGACGCGCGCAACGCCGGATGGTACTATGCCGAGTCGGCCGGCCGTCATGCGCCGGCCGGTCCCCCTGCACCCGGTCGCCCAGGAGCAACACCCATGATCGTCGAGATGAAGCCGGAAGCCACGATGGCCGACATCTCCACCATCATCAAAGCCCTCGAAGCGATGGGCTACAAGCCGCACCCGACGCGCGGCGCCGAGCGCACCATCATCGGCGTGGTCGATGCGCGCCAGGGCGCCGACCTCTCGCAGATCGAGAGCTCGCCGGGTGTCGAGCAGATCATCCCCATCACGAAGGCCTATAAAATGGTGAGCCGGGAATTCCGCCGCGAGCACACCGTGGTCAAGGTGGGCGGCGTGCCCATGGGCGGGCCCGGGTTCGTGGTCATGGCCGGGCCCGTGCGCCGTGGAGAACCGACGAGCAGTTGCTGACCGCGGCCCGCGCGGTGAAGGCGGCCGGCGGCCGCATCCTGCGCGGCGGCGCCTACAAGCCGCGCACGTCGCCGTACAGTTTCCAGGGCCTGGGAGAGGAGGCCTGAAGATCCTGGCCGCCGCCCGCGAGCGAGACCGGCCTGCCCGTCGTCACCGAGGCCATGCATCCCCGGACACGTCGCCCCTGGTCGCGCGTACGCCGACGTCTCCAGATCGGCGCGCGCAACATGCAGAACTACGCGCTGCTCGAGGCGTGCGGCAAGGCGCGCAAGCCCGTGCTGCTCAAGCGCGGCCTGATGGCCACCATCGAGGAATTGCTGATGGCGGCGGAGTACATCCTGTCCAACGGGCAACCAGCAGGTCATCCTGTGCGAGCGCGGCATTCGCACCTTCGAGACAGCGACGCGCAACACCCTGGACATCTCCGCCGTGCCGGTCATCAAGCGCAAGTACCCACCTGCCCATCATCGTCGACCCGAGCCACGCGGCGGGGCACAGAATTCGTGCCCCCTCGCGCTGGCGGCCGTCGCCGCGGGCGCCGACGGCATTATCGTCGAGGTCCACCCGTGTCCCGACACCGCGTGGTGCGACGGCGTGCAGAGCCTGTCGGTCGAGATGTTCGACGAGATGATGGTCGGTATTCGTTCCGTCGCGACGGCGATGGGACGACCGCTTCACGAACCCAGGTGACGTTCCGCGCCGGCGCAAACCGGCGCCTCCGAATTGCATGAAACGAGTCGTCGAAAAGATCGACCGCCTCGAGGGCATTCTCAAGGTGCCGGGCGACAAGTCCATTTCGCACCGTGCGCTGATCCTGGGCGCCGCGGCGCGCGGGCGTCAGACGATCGACGGGCTCTCCGACGCCGACGACGTACGCGCCAGCGCCGACGCCCTGCGCGCGATGGGATGTTTCGTCGAATCGATGCCCGACGGCCGCACGATCGTCATGGCGAACGCACTCGCCCGCGAGTTCGATATCGATGCGCACAACTCCGGAACCACCGCACGGTTGCTCGCCGGGTTCGCGGCGGCGCGCGCCACGCGTTGCCGCATCGACGGCGACGCGTCGCTGCGGCGACGTCCGATGGCCCGCATCGCCGAGCCGTTGACGCTCATGGGCGCGCGCGTCGTGCTCGCCAACGGCGGCACGCTGCCGGCGACGATCGAAGGCGGCGAGTTGCGCGGCATCCGCTACGAGCTGCCGGTGGCGAGCGCGCAGGTGAAGTCCGCGCTGTTGCTCGCGGGGTTGTTCGCCGAGGGCGCGACGACGATCGTCGAACCGGTCCCGACGCGCGACCACACCGAGATCATGATGACGGCGATGGGCGGCGCGATCGCGCGCGACAGAAATGCGATCACGGTGCGCGGCGGCGTACCAATCGAAGGCATGCACATCACCGTCCCGGGCGATCTTTCGTCGGCCGCGTTCTTCATCGCCGCGGCGCTGATCGTCCCCGACTCGCGCGTGCACCTGCCCTTCACCGGGCTCAATCCGCGCCGCGCGGGATTTCTGGAAGTCCTGCGCGCGATGCATGCCGACGTCGTGATCGACGCCGTGCACGACGGCGTGGAGGCGGCGGGCGACCTGACCGCCCGCACGTCGGAACTCTCGGGCGTCGAGATCGGCGACCCGGCGACGATCGCGTCCATCATCGACGAGATCCCGATTCTTGCCGTGATCGCAACGCAGGCGCATGGCCGCACCGAGGTGCGCGGCGCGTCGGAACTGCGCCACAAGGAATCCGATCGCATCGAGGCGATCGTGAACAACCTACGGGCGCTGGGCGCGCGCATCGAATCGTTCGAGGACGGGTTCGCGATCGACGGGCCCACGCCGCTCACGGGCACGGCGGTCTCGTCGTTCGACGACCATCGCATCGCCATGGCGATGACGATCGCCGGACTGGTTGCCGCGGGCCGCACCGAAATCGACGACACCTCGGTGGTCGACGTCTCGTATCCGCGGTACTATTCCGACTTGCGAACCCTGGTTCGCTAGAGGAGCACGTGTGGCGACGGCCGGAAAGACTCTGTTGTTCGGATTGATCGGCGACCCGGTTGCCCACAGCCTCTCGCCGTTCATCATGAACCGCGCGTTCGACGCGCTCGGCCTGGACGCGATGTACATCGCGTTCGGAGTCCGGCCGGAGCGGCTCGCGCCTTCGATGCTGGGCCTGAGCGCGCTCGGCGCCGCCGGCCTCAACGTGACCTATCCTTATAAGGAAGAGATCCTCTACCACATCGATGCGATCTCGTCGGAAGCGGAGATCATCAACGCCGTCAACACGATCGCGTTCTTCGACGACGAGATCCAGGGTTTCAACACCGACTCGCTGGGCACGACGACGGCGCTGGAGACGTTTTCCGACGCGCCGCTGGAAGGCGGCCGCGTGTTCATCTACGGGCTCGGAGGGTCGGCGCGCGCCGCGGCGTACGGGTTGCTGGAACGCGGCGCCGAACGCGTGACCTTCGCCGCGCGGTCGGTCGAAAAAGGACCAATGATGCTGGAGCGGTTCGAGTTTGCGTTCCCGGAGCAGGACGTCGACTTCGTGAAACTCTCGGGACCGGATGAACTGGTCCCCCGCCGCGACGCGTTCCGCGACGCGGACATCGTGATCAACGCGACGCCGGTCGGGATGGCGGGCGTCAAGCCCGCCGATCTGATCGAGGATCCGTCGTGGATTCGCGACACACAGACGTTCTTCGATTTCGTCTATTATCCCAAGCAGACGGCGTTTCTGGACGCGGCGCGCCGCGCGGGCGCAAAGACGCTGGGCGGGATCGCACTGCTGGTGTCGCAAGCATCCGAGAGTTTCCGTCTGTGGACCGACCAGGGCTTCGACGTCAAGGAGATGGCCGAAGCCGTCGAGGAGTTTTCGCGCTCGGAGCCGCCAACCGGCCGCGGCGTAAACTAGCGCGGTCGGCAGAACGCGCGGCTGACTGCCGGCCGACAGGCCCGCGCAACTGAGAGAAGCACATGGCGATTCGTTTTCTGACCGCTGGTGATTCGCACGGAGACGCCCTCGTCGGCATCGTCGAGGGCATTCCCGCCGGCGTGGCGCTCGACGAACGCGTCATTCAGAAGGACCTCGCGCGCCGGCGCAACGCGTACGGCCGGAGCAGCCGCCAGAAGATCGAGCGGGACGACGTCACCCTCGCCGGCGGCATCTGGAAGGGCAAGACCACCGGCGCGCCGATCGCGATCATTCTCCCTAACCGCGCGCGCACCGTGAAGGGCAAGACCGGTGGCGCACTGGGAACCGTTCCGCGCCCGGGTCATGCCGACTTCGCGGGTGCCATGAAATACGCGTTCGACGAAATCCCGCCCGTCTCGGAGCGTGCGAGTGCGCGCAGCACCGTGACCCGCGTCGCGATCGGGGCGATCGCCCGCGCGTGCCTCGCGCGCCTGGGGATCGACGCCATCGGCCACGTGCTCGCCATCGGCAGCGTCGACGCGCCGCGCCCTGCTCTCTCGCCCGCGGAGACTCGCAAGCGCGCGGAGCGCTCGCCCGTCTACTGCGCGCATCCCGCGTCGGGCAAGAAGATGGTCGAGGAGATCCAGCGGGGCAAAGCAGAAGGAAATTCGCTCGGCGGCTGCGCCGAGGTCATCGTCACCGGGCTCTTTCCCGGCATCGGCAGTCACGTCGAATGGGATCGCAAGCTCGACGGACGACTCGCGGGCGCGATAATGAGTATCCACAGCGTCAAGGCGGTCGAGATCGGCGACGGCCTCGCGTCGTCGCGCGCGCGCGGTATCGACGCCCACGACGCCATGCGTTTGCGGCGGGGACGGGTCGTGCGTGGGACCAATCACGCCGGCGGCATCGAAGGCGGTATGACCAACGGCGAGAACGTCGTCGTCCGCGTCTACGCCAAGCCGATTCCCACCGCGGCGCGCCGCGCGGAAACGTTCGACCTGAAGACGCTCGGCGACGCGCAGAGCCCGTATGTGCGCTCGGACGTGTGCGTCGTTCCCGTACTCGCCGTCATCGCCGAGTCGGTAGCCGCGTGGGAGATTTTCGCCGCCGTGATGGAGAAACTCGGCGGCGACACCATCGACGACACGATCGCCGCGCGCGATCGCATCGTCCGCGCCGTCAACCGGAGGCTTCGGAAATGAACCCTGCCCGCGCCGCAACATCGCCGTCGGAGAAATCCGGGACCGCCGGCGGAAAGGGTGCGCCCGTCGTCGTCGTGTGCGGCTTCATGGCCACGGGCAAGTCGTCGGTCGGTCGTGCACTCGCCCGACTGCTCGACGTTCCGCTGTATGACACCGACGCGATGATCGAGGAACGCACGAGTTCCACCATCGCGGAGATCTTCGCCCGTGACGGCGAGGACAGCTTCCGCGGCATGGAAGCCGAAGTGTGCGCCTCGATCGTCCCCGAGGGTGGCGCGGTCATCGCGACGGGCGGTGGCGCGCTCCTGCGCGAGGACACGTTCCATCTGCTCAAGTCGCTTGGCACGATGGTGCTGCTCGAAGCTTCGGTCGACGCCATCCTCGACCGCATCGCCGACGCGGGTCTGCGGCCGCGTATGCCGCGTGGCGCGAACGGCGCGCCGGATCCCGCGCGCGTGGCGACGTTGCTCAACGAGCGCCTGCCGGTCTACCGGCGGATCGCGTGGCGCATCGACACCACCGGCCGCACTGCCGAAGAAACGGCGTTCGAAATCTTCGAGCGTTTGCGACGAGGCGAATCGCTGATCCATCTGCGCGCCGACGTTCGCCCGATTCCCGGCCACGCGCCGCGACCGGGTGAGACGCGCCTCTCGCGCGTCGTCGTCGGACGCGGGATTCTCAAGGACCTGGGCATGTGGCTGCACGACGTCGGACTGCGCGGCCCGGCGTTCGTGTTTTCATCGCGGCGCGTCGCGGGCCACCACGGACAACGTGTTCGCGCAGCACTCGACGCGCTCAACATTGCCAACCGCTTCATCGAATTGAACGACGACGAGTCGGCCAAGACGCTGGACCAGACCGAGCGTCTGCTCTACGAGCTGGCGGATGCGGGCGCCACCCGCGACGCGACGGTGATCGCGCTCGGCGGCGGCGTCACCGGCGACGTCGCCGGATTCGTCGCGGCCACGTACATGCGCGGGCTTTCGTTTGCGCAGGTCCCGACCACGCTGCTCGCGCAGGTGGACTCGAGCATCGGCGGCAAGGTGGGCGTCAATCACCCGCGCGCGAAGAACCTGATCGGCACCATCCACCAGCCGCAGGTGATCCTGTCGGATATCGACACGCTCTCGACCCTGCCGCCCCGACAACTCGCGAGCGGCATGGGCGAGGTCGTCAAGACCGCGATCATCGGATCGCTGTCGCTGTTCGACGACCTCGTGGCCGCGGCCGGTCGAGGACGTATCCAGGACGACACCGACCTGCTCGAGCGTGCCGTCGCCGAATGCGCGCGCATCAAGGTTCGCATCGTCGAAGAGGACCCGTACGAACGCGGTCGGCGGCGCCTGCTCAACCTGGGGCACACGCTCGGGCACGCGCTGGAATCCGTCGCCGGCTTCGGGACTCTGCTCCACGGCGAAGCGGTGGCGCTGGGGCTTCTCGCCGCCCTGCGGGTATCCAAAGCGCACGGACTCGCGACGCACGATTTCTATTCCGCGACGCACTGCATCCTGGCCGCGTGCGGCTTACCCACGGACTTCCCGTCACTCGACCAGGAGGCGCTACGCCGCGCGATGTTGCTCGACAAGAAGCGCCGCGCGCACGGCCTGGTCTTCGTGCTGCCGGTGGCACCCGGCGACGTACGCGTCGTCGACGACGTGACCGAAGACGAAGTCATCGCGGCGATGAGCGCCTGACCCGGAGAAAGGATTCGTCATGAAGATTCTCGTGATCCACGGACCGAACCTGAATCTGCTCGGCACGCGCGAACCGGAGATCTACGGCCGCCGCACGCTCTCCGAAATCGACGCGTTGATTCGGCGCCACGCGCGCGATCGCGGCGCCGAGGTCGACACCGTTCAGACGAATCACGAAGGCGAAATCATCGATCGCATCCAGGGCGCGGCCGCCACCGGCGCGCGCGCGATTGTGATCAACCCGGGAGCGTACACGCACACGAGCCTCGCGATCGCCGACGCCATTCGTGCGGTCGCGGTTCCCGTGGTCGAGGTGCACCTCAGCAATCTGCACGCGCGCGGCCCCGAGCGCGCGCGTTCGGTCACGGCGTCGGCCTCCGCCGGCATCATCAGCGGCTTCGGTTTCGAAAGCTATCTGCTGGGAATCGACGCCGCCATCCGAGTCGCCGGACCGCGACGCCGCGCGGGCTCGCCCCGGCGCGCCGCGGCCACCGGAGGCGCCAAGCGCCCACCACGGCCCCCCCGTCGCGCGCGCAAGTCCGGCCGATAGACTCCCCGGACGCGTCTTTTCAAGACGTTATCCCATAAGCTGTTACGAATAGTTTCCATTTCGAGAATATTTGTCTTGAAAGTATTATCGGACATAACTATCCTATTCTGTGAAATAGATCAGCAGGAGGAAATTTCCATGCTTACCAGATCCGGTGTTCATGCCATCCGCGCCCTGATGACCCTCGCTCCCCTCGGGGAGGGCGAGTACTGCGGCACGGCGGTCATCGCCGACGCCACCGACGCTCCCCGCAACTACCTGGGCAAACTGTTGCTCACACTCGCGCGCCGCGGGCTCGTCGAGTCCCAGAAGGGCCTCGGCGGTGGATTCCGACTCGCCCGCCGGCCCGAAAGTATTACGCTGTTCGAAGTCGTCGAAGCCATCGAAGACGTCGCGCGCTGGAAAGAATGCGCGTTCGGCGGTCGGCCGTGTCAGCCGGATCAGCCGTGCGCCATTCACTCGCGCTGGGTCCTGGTCCGGGACGAATACATGTCCCTGCTCCGCAATACGTCGATCGCTGCACTCGCCGCCAATCCCGGCGTCGTCGAACCGGCGCACCTTGGCGCGGTCGGCGTTGTCGGCGCGGCGCCGATGAGCAGTGTCGTCCACGAATCCAACTAGAAGAGGAATGTCCGAGATGAATCACAGCAGCCACAGGGCTATCGCATGGAGCGCCGCGATCGTCGCGGCGCTCGCGCTGATCCTCGCCGCGGGATGCGCCAAGAAGAACCTGTCCATCGCCTACGGAAAGGACACCTGCGCGTATTGCTCGAATACGATCAGCAACGAGCGCTACGGCGGCGCCGTCGTGATGTCCAAGGGCCCGGCGCGCAAGTTCGACTCCGTGGAGTGCATGATCCACGAGCTGGCGTCGCCCGAGAAGCTGGGCGACGGGACGGTCAAGCAGTGCTATGCCGTCGACTACGCCACCAAGGCACTCGTCCTCGCCGACTCCGCCATGTACCTGGTGAGCGATCGGCTCCCCAGCCCGGGAGACGGCAACATAACCGCATTCAGAACCCAGAAGGACGCGCACCACGTCGAGCACGTCACCGCGGGTCAGTTGCTCGACTGGGCGACGGTTCGGGAGTATGTCCAGGGCCACGCCCAGATGTAGCCTGGAAAGAACGCGGCGTTGCAGCGCCGCGTTCTCCGCTCTCTCAAGATCGACGCCATTCCTCGCCCGGGATTGTGCAAACGCCCCTGGTTGCGGTATAGTACCCCGCGATTGTTTCCCACTCCTCGGACCGCCGTCGGAGGAGACACCCGCTTACGAACAAGGAGTTCACCGTGGCGCGCCGTATGATGTCGATTCTCGTCCTGCTGATCCTGGTTCTCGTCGCCGCATGTTCGTCGAGAAACAACTCGTCGTGGTCCAAGAAGGACGCCCACTGGAGACTGGCGAAGGCGGCGGCCGATTCCGCCAAGGCCGCTCCGGACACGACCGCAAGCCACGCGAACTAGCCGTCCACACGCAACCCGCTAAGCATCAATCGGTTAGTGCCGCAACCCCGGCCGTTAAGGGTTGCCTCGATCCTCCACATCGTCTATATTGAGGGGGTCCGGATCTTCCGGACCCTTCGGGTTCTACCCGCCCATACACACGAACTGTTAGATTGTCGATCCGGCCCTCTCCCCGACTCCGACCGCGTCGCTGGCCCTGGATCGAACCCACTGTGACTTGAAGTTTCCGCGTCGGGCGCCAGGCCCGGCCCCAATCGACCGTTGCGCCGCGTCATTTCGAGCGGCGCCAGCCGAAAGGAGGATCGGATGATTCGGACAACCCGGATTGATCCGAGGAAATATCGTGCCTTCACCCAGCGCGATATCGACACCATTCCCCAGCTCCAGTCGCTGGATGCCGACACGCGCCTTCGCATGAAGGCGGTCTCGTCGGTGCTTCCGTTCCGCGTGAACGAGTACGTGCTCGACGAATTGATCCGGTGGGACGACGTCCCCGACGATCCAATTTTTCAGCTCACGTTTCCGCAGGAAGGCATGCTCGATCCGAAGGACCTCGACCGCATGGTCGAACTCCTTCGCTCCGGTACGCCGGAGCCCACGATCAAGCAGGCGGCCCGCGAAATCCAGATGAACCTGAATCCGCATCCCGCCGGTCAGATGGAGCTCAACGTCCCCATGCTCGACGGCGAACCCGCGCGCGGTCTCCAGCACAAGTATCGCGAGACCGTGCTGGTGTTCCCCAGCCAGGGACAGACGTGCCATTCGTACTGCACGTACTGTTTCCGCTGGGCGCAGTTCGTCGGCATCGACGACCTCAAGTTCGCCGCGCGCGAGGCCGAGTCGCTGGCCGGCTATCTGCGCGAGCACAAGGAAGTGCAGAGCGTGCTGTTCACCGGCGGCGACCCGATGATCATGAAGACCGCGGTGATCCGCCGCTACATCGAGCCGCTGCTCACACCCGAGTTCGGCCACGTCGTGAGTATTCGCTTCGGCACCAAGGCCACGGCCTACTGGCCGTACCGGTTTCTCACCGACCCCGACGCCGACGACCTGATGAGTCTGTTCGAAGAAATCAACCGCGCCGGCAAGCACGTCGCCATCATGTCGCACTACAGCCACCCGCGCGAGCTGGAGACCGCGGTCGCGCAGGCGGCCCTGCGGCGCATCATCGCCACCGGTGCCGTCGTGCGCTGCCAGGCGCCGCTCGTGCGTCACGTCAACGACAACGTCGAGGCGTGGTCGGATCTGTGGCGCACGCAGGTGGCCGTCGGAGCGATTCCCTACTACATGTTCGTCGAGCGCGACACCGGCCCCAAGGGCTACTTCGAGGTCCCGCTGGGGCGCGCGCTGGAGATCTTCAACGGCGCGTACACGCAGATGTCGGGCCTGGGACGCACCGTCCGCGGACCGTCGATGTCGGCGACGCCGGGCAAGGTCCTGATCGACGGCATCACCGAGCTTCGCGGCGAGAAGGCGTTCGTGCTGAAATTTCTCCAGGCGCGGGATCCGGCTTGGGTCAACCGGCCGTTCTTTGCTAAGTTCGATCCGAAGGCCACGTGGCTCACGCAACTCGAGCCGGCGTTCGGAGAGACCGAGTTCTTCTTCACCAAGAGCATGGAGAAGATCAAGCAGCAGCACCGGTCGCCCGCGTGGGGCCAGGAGCCCGACGAACGGCGCGACCTGGTGCTCTTCGGCGCCGTGGAGTGGGAATGATCGATGGGAATACCTAGGCGACGACGCGGAGAACGGGATCACCCCGCTCCCGGGTCGATCGACAGCGCGCCGGACGTCAGCCTCCGGTTGAACATCCGCGGCATGGCGCCGTCGGCCACGCTCGCGATCCAGGAACGGTGCGCGGCGTTACGCGCCGAGCGCCGCGAAGTCTTCCGCCTCGGCCTCGGCCAGTCGCCGTTTCCGGTGCCACGCCCGGTGGTCGAGGAACTCCAGGCCAACGCTCACCAGAAAGACTACCTCCCGGTACGCGGGCTCCCCGCGTTGCGCGAAGCCGTCGCCGAATATCATCACCGCTCGCAGGGGATCGCGCGCACCGCCGACGATGTGATCATCGGCCCCGGCTCCAAAGAGCTGATGTTCATCCTGCAGCTCGTGTACTACGGCGACCTCGTGATCCCCAGTCCCGCGTGGGTGTCGTACGCGCCACAGGCGCGCATCGTGGGGCGACCGATCAGCTGGATTCACACATCGCAGGAGAACGACTGGCGCCTGATGCCGGACGAGCTGGAAGCCGTCTGCCGCGACGACCCCGACCGCCCGCGGCTGGTGGTACTCAACTATCCGAACAATCCTACCGGCACCTCGTACACCGCCGCGGAGCTGGAGGCGCTGGCCAACGTGGCGCGCGAGTACCACGTGGTCATGCTCTCCGACGAAATCTACGGCGAGCTACACTTCCAGGGGCTGCACACCTCGATCGCGCGCTTCTATCCCGAAGGCACGATCATCTCCAGCGGGCTTTCGAAGTGGTGCGGCGCGGGCGGCTGGCGTCTGGGAACGTTTTCGTTTCCCGCGGATATGGAGTGGCTCGCGGACGCGATCACCGCGGTGGCCAGCGAGACCTATACGTCCACGTCGGCGCCGATCCAGTACGCCGCGGTGCGCGCATTCAAGGGCGGCATGCGACTGGAAGAATATCTGTGGCTCTCGCGGCGGATCCTGGGCGCGCTGGGCGCGTGGAGTGCCGCGCAACTTCGTAACGCCGGCGCGCGGGTCAGCGAACCCGTCGGCGGGTTCTATCTCTTCCCCGACTTCACGCCGCTCGCGGACAAGCTCCGCGCCCGCGGCGTCACCACGTCGCGTCAACTCTGCGAGCAACTTCTGGAAGCGACCGGCGTGGCCGC
This sequence comes from Candidatus Latescibacterota bacterium, assembly GCA_963761125.1. Taxonomy (GTDB): domain Bacteria; phylum Krumholzibacteriota; class Krumholzibacteriia; order WVZY01; family JAKEHA01; genus JAKEHA01. The sequence goes on along the minus strand of CAVXFV010000004.1, from coordinate 159,030 downwards.
GCTGCCCGGCAGCGAATTCGGCCGGCCGACCAACGAGATGACGGTGCGGATTGCCTACGTGGAGTTCGACGGCGCAAAGGCGCTGTCATCCTTGGCAACGCTTCCCAAGAATGCGGAAGTCGCCGAGGAATTCCTGCGCGGCACCTGCGACCGCACGATGCGCGCAATCGACCTGATGTGCGAGTGGGTGGCGGGGTAGAGGGTCTATCTCGATGCGACGTTGAGGCGATACCCCTTCTAACGAACAAGTAACAAAGTCCTCAAGAAAATCAGAAGCAGGGGCGAATCACCCCGCAATAGTGGCGCGTTCTGCAATCGGGCCTGAGTGCGGCGATTATCGAACTCGGACGCTCGATCGGTCTGAGTGACATCACTTCTCTCACACGAAATCCCTCCACCGCCCACATCGGAAATCTTGAATCTGAATCCCATCACACCATCAGAGTGACCGGCACTTGCAGAATGCGGAAGAACAATGACCAATAATGAAAGAACAACACAGGTCCCTATTCCCCGTGCTACTTGATTGCACGACCTAGGCATGTCAATCCCCCAAGGTTGAATGAACGAGACGCCCCGCCGATACTCCAACCCACTCATTTCGAAGCAACATTTAAACGCTTGAGCTTAGCGAGAAGCGTTGTACGCGGGACACCAATTGCGTCCGCGGTGCGCATGCGATTCCAATCGTTTCTGTCCAGCGCGTCCAGGATGAGCCGACGTTCGTACTGCTCGACACTTCGCTCCAAGAGCCCGTCCCCGCGTCCGCGACTCTTTAAATAGTCTTTGATATTGTCCGAAAGCATCGAGAACTTCACCAGATCACCCTTACCGATCAACGAGACAACGCGCAGGATCTCGTTGTGAAGTTCGCGAACGTTTCCCGGCCACTCATATAGTTCCAGTGCTTCCATTGCCTTTACATCGATCTCGATGTACCGATCGGCGATGCCATTCATGGCGGCGCATTCGCGGAGGAAGTGTCGCACCATGAGCTGGATGTCGCGCGACCGGAGGCGCAACGGCGGGATGGTCAGTCGAACCGGGCTCAGCCTGTAATAGAGATCGCGACGAAATGCCCCGCGGTCGACTTCTTTTTTCAGGTCTCGATTGGTGGCCGACACGACCCGAACGTCGGCGAGTCGGACCTTCGATTCGCCGAGGCGACGGTACTCACCGTTCTCGAGCAGGCGGAGGAGCTTCACCTGAAGCTCCTCATTCATTTCCCCGACCTCGTCCATGAACAGCGTTCCACCACGAGCTGCGTCGACAAACCCCACCCGGTCGTTGCTCGCTCCCGTGAACGCGCCTTTCACATGGCCGAACAATTCACTCTCTAGGAGGTGGATCGACATGCCACCCGCGTTGACCGCCACGAATGGACCGTCCTTGCGCTGGCTCGATTCATGAATGGCGCGGGCGAACAGTTCTTTCCCGACGCCGGTCTCGCCCTGGAGCAATATCGGAGCAACCGACGACGCGGCGCGCTCCGCCATGCGGATAACCTTGATCATGTCGGGATCGATGGTCAGGATGTCCTTAAATGAGCCTCGAGGATGCTTGATACGAAGCGGCTCATCTTCTCCGTCTGGATTGGGCGGCAGCTGCCGGCCTTCCTCGTCCTCAATCAAGCGGGCGAGCGCTTCGGCGCTCGCGCAAAGAATTTCGAGTTGACGTGGCGAGACGGTAATAACATCTCCGAAGCGAGTGCACACCAAATAGAGACTTGTGTCTTTGTTGCCGTTGAGCCGGGGACGGCAAGGGACGGCCACCATCGTGCGCTCATTGGGCGTCGTGAGGACCAGCGGCTCATCCTTGATCCCGAGAAGGGACGCTTTCTTGGTGGCCGCGTCCAGACGTCTTGTGAGGTCTTTCGCCTCGTTCACGGCGATGTTGTAGGTCAGTGGAACGTGGAACCCGCCACCCCTACGGCCGATCACGAATAGGCTCTCAGCCCCAACGCTCTGCGCCACCTGGTACGAGAGATCCGGCTTGAGTTCCGCAATCGGGAACCGTGCGTCCTCGTACACGCGGCAGATGGTCTTGAGCGTCTCGGCCGAGCGGACGCTTGCACGCGTCATGGCGACCTGGAGGTCATTCGCCGCGCGCTTCAACGCGGCTTCCACACGGTCGCGATCCACGCCTTCAAGGTTGTCTCGGAGTGCCGTGGCTTCGGCAACCCATGAGCTGGCTTCATCGAAGCGCTCCTGCGGAGCCAGCGTGTCCGTCATCGCAATCGCAATCAACGCCTGGTAGTAGTCGAGCTCCAGCTTCTTGGAGAGTTGCCGGGCTTCGAGAAGGGCGGTTTCGGCTTCGTCGCGTTTCTCCTGCTGCGCGAAAAAGCGCCCCTGGGCGTAGAGTGTACGCATGAGCTCGTAGCAATCGTGAATGCTCTTCAGGGTGCGAACGGCGGCGGCAAATGATGCGGTGGCGCGTCGCACATTTCCACTCCTCCAATAGATTTCACCCAACACTCGCTCGACTGCACCAAGTTCTGCACGGTCGTCAATGCCCTTACATGCACGAACACATTCAAGTGCGGTGTCTATCGCCGGCCCCAGTTCTCGTAGATCGAGTTCCAGCTGAGCCCGACGACGCAGCACTTCAGTAACCACGTCGTTTGGCCTTCCATCCGTCCGGGCAATACCGTACGCAGCAGATAGATGCTTCTTTGCCTCGTCGTACCTGGAAGTTTCTGTATATAGCTCACCGAGAAACTCATGGGTAATCGCCATAACTCTTCGGAGCGATCTGCATTCCGGAGCCGACTCCAAAACCGCAAGAAGTCGCTTCTCAGCCGAAGGGAACCTCCGCCGCAAGATCTTCCAAGTGATTCACATTCACGTCTACATAGATGTCCCCCAGTCGCCCCGCCTCATCCTGATTTTCTTCAGGATAGTCACCAGCCACCATCTGTCTTGCGCGTTCAAAATACTTCTGCGCAGATGACCATACTCCGGTGCGCATGGCGAACAAGCCGAGGTTCACAGTTGCAAGCGCCGCATTACGCGTCGCCCGCATGCGCGCGAAGATGGGAACCACTTCCAATAACATGTTTCTGGCCTCGAGGTACCTGCCGCGTTTCTCATTAGAACAGCATAGTCATTCAAAGCTGCGGCATAGGTGAAGACCAGATCATATCGGCGACATGTTGCTATCGCATCCTGAAAGGCAACTTCCGCCTTCCGGTTGTTTCCAATAAACATGTAGCCAAAACCCATCCATCGCCTAGCGAGCCCATAGAGGGCTCTGTTGCTCTCGCTGTAGCGCAATGCGGCATGAACATCGGCGAGGAGTTAAGCCCAGCTCATGTTCATCAGAGCGGACCATCAAAATTGTCGCTCGAACCGTCTTCGCGATTAGCCCGACATCGATATCTTCGTTCGAAACGCTTTCGATGGCACTGATCCGATCCAGCACGCAAGCCGCAGACTTATCGGCATAAATTCGAGCGGCATAGGCAAGGGCTAGCATCACCCGCTGCGAAACGCTAGCCGGCTGGTCGGAGCACATGTCCATGAGCCTTCGTTCGCAGTCCGCGAAACAAGCGCGTGAACGATATAGATCTGGCCATTCCGCCACGAGCAGGAATGGATCTCGTGCGGAAAGAAGATCTTGTCGAGCTATTCTCATCTTTCGCAAAGTGACTGGTCCTTCTTACCAAACCCTGAGCGACGCAACCCGTATCCACCAGTAAATAACTGAGTGTCCGTAAAATTCGTCGTTGCTGATGAACGCCGCTACGCGTTCACCGACCGCGCCAGGGCGGCTTAGGTCCGATCCGGCTTTGGAAACGTTTGCCCCACCGATGTTTCCGGCAGGCTGGATCCCGCCGCCCCCCTGGTCGTCTACCTTGAATCTATATCCGGTCTTGTAGCCTCCCACTCCGTCAAGGTCACCAGCAAGAGCACGGTCACCTATGGCCATCAAAGCAATAGCGATCGCGGCGGCAAGGAGCAGGAAGCGCCGATCTGAAATTATGGAAGATCTAGCCATCTGAGACACCTCGTGGGGGAACGTCATGACAATTCCGACATCCCACGGGACACGGCGTACAAAGACGAATTGGAAGGAGGCAAGCCAACCATGGCCTGTGCCACTCAGCGCACTCTCGGGAACGTGTTCCCCATCTCTCCCTGAGTTGCCTTCGCTTGCCCTTAGCGACAGGTAAACATCAGTTTACCGCCATCGCTCATCGCTGTCAACGCGGCAGTGAATCTGAAGGTGATAATGTCGCGTTGGCGCCGACAGCGTGTCCGTGCACACCGCTCCCACATCATCAGCCACCCAACCCGACGGACTCTTCGCGAGTCCATTGTCACCCGTTTGCGGTGTCGATTCTTCGACAGCGATTGCCGGCTACTCAATCCAAAACTCGTTGGCAATAGTCCCGATGAGACTTCTCATGGGATCCGCGACGGGTGTCAACATATCGACACTAGCCCCGAAACGAGAGACCTGCAAGGCCGGGATGTGTGTGAAGGCCCTTGTGACTCGATGCACAAGATGCCGAAGGAGCTTTGCGTCACAACTCGACGCGATGCGGCGCATCGTTCGTGGAACGATCGGGCGCCCGGGGACAACCCACGCAAGGATCGTCCATCACGAGACGCAATCTCGACATTGTTCGCTGGAAACCGGCAGCATGGCCAGCGCAAGCCAAGCGTCAACAAACTGCTTTTCGTACAGGAAGTTACGCGCATTGCGCTGAGTCGGCGCATCGGTCTGGCCGGCATCTCTGAGGATTATCGCGTGGATCTGGGGCAGCGGCCCAACCCTTCCCAGGAACCATGTCCGTCTTATCACCGAACCCGCGAGTTGCCCACGATTCTCTAACACCCTGTGCTGCAGTGCGTTAGCGTGTAGGACCCCTCGTCGAGAACCCGGTCCCGAGACTCGGCACGCGCCAGATGTGGTCTCCGGTACCCCGATTGCGATAGTCCCCAGTGCCTGACGAGTCCCCGGAGGAGGTGGACAGAATGTCCCGCAAAAACTTCAAAAGCTCTCTCATCATCTTGCTTGCTTGCACAGCTCTTCTTTTCGCCGCGCTCGGATGCGAGTCCGGATCGCCGATGGCCCCGGACTCCAACAGCAATCTGTCCACCCCCAACGGGGCCTCGTTCGCTAACGTTGAGAACGTGAACGGCTAGGGTCTGGGCACTAAGCCAGTGGTGTTCTCACTAAGCGCCCGCGCTGACAGAAACAGCGCGGGCGCTTCTCTTTTCAAACAGATCGAACTCTCCAGCATGCGCGACAAAGTCGATTCGCTGGAGAAATCGTGTCGCCAGATCGCCCATCTCCAAGTTCGCCACGACGTCGCGAACCTCACACTCGTACGCTGCGAACGCTGCGCGGGCCGCTCTGAAATGGCCCATCCGTGCGAAAGCTCGGAACATTGCGATTCTCAGATCCAGGCGAGTCTCAAGATGTGCGCACTCGACCACACTTACACACCGTGCAACCAATTTGGTCAGTTCACGCCGATCTCGTCTGCGCTCTCGCTGTAACAACAGAAGTTCCACGAGTCTCACTTGTGCCGTTGCATCCGCATACCACACCTTCGCTCCCTCGGCTTCTGCGATCTTCAATTCGCGTCTTGACGCGGTGAGGTCACCGAGCGCGAGAAGAGTGCGGGCTCGCCCCACTTCGGCACGAAATGCATCGTCGACTCGCCCGCCCGTGAGACATTTCTCCCTCGCGTCGACGAACGCCCTACTCGCATCCGCGAGCCGCCCATCACGCAAGAGCGATTCTGCACGATAGACGCTGAACGTTCCCTGTTCCCCAATATCAGAGGTCAGTCCAACCGCTTGGTCTGCTTCCTTCGCAAGCGCGGCGACACGATCGGTACGAAGATACGCGTGCAAGTCATGGCGGAGTGCGTGTGCATATGCCCGATCGGTTGTGCGAGATGACGAATCCAGTGCTTTGACGGCCCGGTCGAAGTAGCGCAACGCATTGCCCAGCTTCCCCGTCGCCTGTTCGTAGGTGGCGAGACGCCACCAAGAGCCCGCCAGCATCGCGTGTTGCCCCAGGTATTCCGACAAGCGCACTGTCTTTTCTCGCCATCTGACTGCGCGGCGATTGTCTCCCATAGAGCTGTACGCGGTGGCGACATGTCCCATCAGTTGAAACTGCCTCAAGACCAATTTCTCACGAAAGGCAATGGGCCACGCGCGCATGGCGATGCGAATTGCTTCGTCAGGTCGACCTTCATTGATCGACCGACGCGCGGCGAGGACTTCAAGCAACATCAGTTCATCTTCTGCCCCATGCTCCCGGGCGAGCCTTCCGCCGACGGAAAGACACCGATTCTCGTCTTCCGACTGGCCAAGGCCTCCATAGATTATTCCCTTGTAGATCTCCAGTCGGGCGCGATCTCGGGGCGAGAGACGGCAGCCCGTCTCCTCAGCGGAGATTGCCGCTCCAAGCCCAGACTCATATTGACTGAGGTTGTAGTAGCAAAGGGCCAGTTCAATTTGCAGTCGACAAACCAGCACGCCGCTTACCCGCCTGGCTCGCCGCAAAGCTGTCTGGAGAAACTCCAGCCCTTGCTGAGGGCCAAGTGCATCGGACAGTCCGCGAGCATATCGAGGAAGGAGGCCGTTCGGGACGGCGCCTTGCGCGCTCGAATAATCGCGCATCGCTTTGTAGGCGTGTGTGGTGAGATTGCGCGCCCAGAGGCAATCGACCAGATCAGCAAGGTAGGCTCGCGCGATCGCCGGCGATAGGTTCAAGCCCCTATTCAACGACTCGCGACAAACTCTTTCGATTTCTCCGTATTCCCGGCATCTACGCCACTCCCGAAAGATCCGTCTTCGTGTCCGATATGCCTCACGGTCCGCGCCTGCACATTGCTGATGATGCGAAAGGTGCCGAAGCTCCGCCATCACCGCAGAACATTTGGACCCCTGAATCTCCCCCAGGAGTCGTGTCGCGTACCACTCGTGGCGCAACCTTCTCAACTCATCACCCAGACTTGCGTACGCAGACGCTACCACCGAGCGAGCGACGATTCGGACAGCGTCAAGGCCACTTTGGTCGACAACCTCTACAACATGGTGATATCGCAATTCATCTACTACGTCGGATAGCTTGTCAGCTCTCCACGAAAGCGCTTCACCCAGCCAGGCCATGGGCACGGGAGCCGGGTGACAGGCGGCCCATCCCATCAAGACTTCCTGGTCAGGAGTGAGTCTCAAAGTCGCTTGAGCTGGCACGGGGACGGTCGCAAGTATTCGTGCGGGGTCACGGTCGATTTGCCAGCGCTGTGCCGCAAACAGAAGGCCACCACCAGCGCTCAAGCGACGAAGCATCGAAACGAAATCAGCAGATCCGCGCGCATCTTCGAGAACACCTCGCAGAAACTGGGCATCCGCGGTTCCAAACACCTCGCCGCGAAACCGATCCGCGACCGACTGGATGTCGTCGGCGGTGAGGGATGGAATAACGATCTCGCGTGTTTCGTCCCCGGAGACGGAGAACGTTTGCTTGCTCCGGTCGTCGACCGTGAACACGAAGCCGACGTTCTGCCGGACGGCGAACTCGGACAGCGTGCGCCGGGTTTCCAGATAATGGAGCAGCCGCTCCTCGTCCACCGACAGCGACCCGCTGGCCACGATCCAGACCACGGACTTGCGCGCACAATCTTCGAGCTGGACCCACGCGTTTTCGAAGTCTTTCTCCGTCGCGGTCGCGAGCGATTCACCCACGTCGAGACGCAGGAGCGGCTCGGCTTCCGAGTTGTCCCCGAGCTTCCACGACGGAATTCCACGGATGCGCCACTCCGAACGCGCGGCTTCGAGGAAATGTCCACGACCCGACGCCGGTTGCCCAACGATAGCGATCGCGTGCGACGCAACGCGTGATCGGCCGGTCTCGTCGTGCGCGGGAAGTGTCATCGCCATCAACTTGCGCCACGCCTCCGCCTTCCCGATCATCCCCAGCGACTCGATCCGTGCCTGCCCGTATGCGCGATCCAACTCGGCGATCCCGCCCGTCAACCGGCTCGCCACGGCCCGTCGCAGTTCCTCGAACGCCCCGAGACGCGACTTCGTGTCCTTTTCCAACAACGCTCGAACGTGCGGATACAGTTCCGCCCACTCCAGCTTCTCCCGCTCGATTAAAGGGGTTCGTTCGATGTGCGCGCGCAACACCTCATTTTCGGTCCCGTGGAATGGCGTCGTCCCGCACAACAACTCGTACAGCGTCACACCCAGGCTGTAGTAATCGACCGCGCGCGTGAGCGGCGCCTCGCCCCGAACCACCTCGGGTGCGACGTACGCCGCGGTCCCCACCAGTTGCACGGCGGCCCCGGCGTCGCGCCGGTAGGTCAGTCCGAAGTCGATCAACTTGACCAGCGGTCGCTCGTCGCCGAACGCGGTCGTGCGCGAGACCAGAATGTTCGTGGGCTTGATGTCCTGGTGCAGCAGGTTGTGCGAGTGGATGAAGGTTAGAATCTCGCACAGCTCGTAGAGGATCACCCAGATGTCGCCGGGACGCCCGCGGAAGTACGCGTCGAGCGGTGCGCCATCGACCAGTTCCATCACCAGGAAGCGACCGCCGTCGGCGGTCCAGCCGTAGTCATGGACCTCGGGCAGGTGCGGGTGATGCAGCGTGCGAAGAATCCGGTACTCGTCTTCGAAGCGCGCGAGAATGTCCGGAACGATGGCGTTCTCGGGCTTGAGCACCTTGGCGGCGCGCAGCGCGCCGGTCCGCCGGTCGCGCACACGGAACACGGTCGCCGCGGACCCCGCGCCGACGGGCGCAAGAACATCGTAGCGATCACCGAGTATGAGTTTGGGAGTGGACGTGCTCACTGACGCGAGCGTAGCACTAACGGGAGAGAAGGTCCATTTTGCGGCGCCGGCCGCGCCGGCTGATTCCCGGGCGACGTGAAGCTTCGCCTTGCGAAGATCGCGGAACACACAGACCGCCACGATCAGCGCGGCGACCCCGGCGGCCAGCCAGTCGCCGCGCCATCCGTCGACCACCGCGAGCGCCGCGATCACGAACGCGACAACGGTGAACCGCATCCACCGCCAGCGGAGGCTGGCGACGACGCCGATCGGCGCCGACACCAGGAGCGCAATCACGGTGATTCTATCGATAGCGATCAACGAACGCTCCTGCCCCGACCGTCGCGCGCGGTCGCTCCCTACTTCGACAACCGCCGGATCACCGCGCGCAGAATGCCGCCGTTGCGGTAGTAGTCCACTTCGACCGGTGTGTCGATGCGCACGCGCGCCTTGAATTCGATCTTCTTGCCCGAGGCCCCCGTGGCGGTCACGGTCACGTCGGCGCGCGGCTTGAGGTCGTCGGCGAGCCCGCTCACGGCGAAGGTCTCGTCGCCCTTGAGTCCCAGCGACTCGGCGGTCGCGCCGTCGGTGAACTCGAGCGGCAGGATCCCCATGCCCACCAGGTTGCTCCGGTGAATCCGCTCGTACGACTCGGCGATGACCACGCGCACGCCCAGAAGCGACGGCCCCTTGGCGGCCCAGTCGCGCGACGAACCGGAGCCGTACTCCTTGCCCGCGATCACCAGCAGCGGCACGCCCGCCTCCCTGTACTTCATGGCGGCGTCGAAAACGCTCATCTCCTCGCCGTCGACGAAGCACCGGGTCCACGATCCCTCCGAGCCGGGCACCAGGCGGTTGCGCAGGCGGATGTTGGCGAAGGTCCCGCGCATCATCACTTCGTGATTGCCGCGGCGCGAGCCGTATGAGTTGAAGTCTTTGGGCGCGATGCCGTGTACGGTCAGATACTTCGCGGCCGGCGACTTCTGCGCGATCGATCCCGCGGGCGAGATGTGATCCGTCGTCACGGAGTCGCCGAGCAGCAACAGCATGCGCAACCCGTCGATGGGCGCGATGGGCGCGGGCTTCTTGTCGACGCCCTCGAAGAACGACGGCTCGCGAATGTACGTGCTCTCCTCACTCCACGCGTACAGATCGGAGCCGCCGCTCTTGATGGCATTCCAGGTCTCGTTGCCCTTGAAAACGTCCTGGTAGCGGTCGCGGAACGACTTCGCCTTGACGACCTGCGTGATGACGTCGCGCACTTCGGCGCTGGACGGCCACAGATCGCGCAGATACACCGCGCCCCCTTTGGAGTCCTTGCCGAGCGGTTCTTTGTCGAGATCGATGTCGATGGTTCCCGCCAGCGCGTACGCCACCACCAGCGGCGGGCTGGCGAGGAAGTTGGCCCGGGTGAGCGGGTGCACGCGACCTTCGAAGTTCCGGTTGCCGGAGAGCACCGCGGCCGCCACCAGCGAGCCGGACTCGATCGCGCTCGCCACGGCGTCGGGCAAGGGGCCGCTGTTACCGATGCACGTAGTGCACCCGTAACCCACGACTTCGAAGCCGAGTTCGTCGAGGTAGTGTTGCAGGCCGCTCTCTTCCAGGTACTCGCTCACCACCGGCGACCCGGGTGCGAGCGACGTCTTGACGTAGGGCTCGATGTGCATGCCGCGCTCGACGGCCTTCCTGGCCAGGAGCCCCGCGCCGATCATGACGCTCGGGTTCGAGGTGTTGGTGCACGACGTAATCGCCGCGATCACCGTGGAACCGTGTTTGAGTTCTGCACCGCCGTTGAGGTTCACGTGCACCGCACTCGCGCGTTTCGATTTTTCAATCCCGTAGCCGCCCTCCTTGACCGGACGCGCCAGCACGTCGTCGAAGGCTTCGCGCAGTCCCGCCACCGGAATGCGATCCTGCGGGCGCTTGGGTCCCGCGACGGACGGCTCCACGATGCCAAGATCCATCTCGACGATGTCGGAGTACTCCGGTTCGGGTGCGCTCGACGTCAACAGCATCTGCTGCGCCTTCATGTACTCGTTGATCGAATCGACCAGCGCGTCTTCGCGACCGGTGAGCCGGTAGTAACGCAGCGTCTCTTCGTCCACCGGGAAGTAGCCCATGGTGGCGCCGTATTCCGGCGACATATTGCCGATGGTCGCGCGGTCGGGTAGCGACATCGACGCGAGCCCCGCCCCGAAGAACTCGACGAACTTGCCCACCACACCCTTGCGCCGGAGGATCTGCGTCACGGTGAGCACGAGGTCGGTGGCGGTAACGCCTTCGCGCAGTTTCCCGGTTAGCCGAAACCCGACGACGTGCGGCATCACCATGTTGATCGGTTCGCCCAGCATGACGGCTTCGGCTTCGATGCCGCCGACACCCCAGCCTACGACGCCGAGGCCGTTGATCATCGTCGTGTGGCTGTCGGTGCCGACCAGGCTGTCGGGATAGGCGATGCCGTCGGTGACGAATACGCCGCGCGCGAGATACTCCAGGTTCACCTGGTGCACGATGCCGGTGGCCGGCGGCACCACGCGAAAGTCCTGGAACGCCTTCTGTCCCCATTTCAAGAACTCGTAGCGCTCGCGGTTGCGCTGGAATTCGAGTTCGGCGTTGATGCGCAGCGCATCGGGCGACGCCCACGCGTCCACCTGCACGGAGTGATCGACGACGAGATCGCACGGTACCAGCGGATTGATCTTGCGGTAGTCCTTCTTCATGCGATCCATCGCGGCGCGCATGGCGGCGAGGTCGACGATCGCGGGGACGCCGGTGAAGTCCTGCAGGATCACGCGCGCCGGCTTGAACGCGATCTCCGACGAGCCGGCGGTATTCGGGCTCCAGTTGAGCAGTTTTTCGACGTCGTCGTCGGTAAACCGGAAACCGTCGTTGTTGCGTAGCGCACTCTCGAGCAGTACCCGGATGGAATACGGGAGCCGCGAGAGGTTGGCGCCGGTCTGTTCGGCGAGCGCGGGCAGGCTGATGAAGTCGATTTGTTTGCCGGCGAGTTTGAGAGGTTTGCGGTAATTCCTGGGGTCGTAGCGCACTGATTTCCTCCTTAATAGAACCTAGAACATACCACGGAGGCGCGCACTTTTGAAGGTCGCCGTGACCGTCCGTTTTTCAGGGCAGGCAGCCGTCCAGCGGCGCGAACCGCACGCCGCCGGTGCCAAGCGCGACCACCATCCGGTCCGCCGCCACGCACACGCGAAGGGCGTTGCCGGTCACGAATCCCACCGGCCGCGCGGCCGGGGCATCCAGTGCGAAGAGTTCCAGCCCGTCGGCGCCTTCGGGAACGATGAGCCAGTTTCCGCTCGTGGCGACGTCGGCGGCGTCGCCGCCGCAGTAGGTGCGCGAAACCAGCGTCGCCGCCGCCGGGGTCGTCACGTCCCAGCAGTCGATGCTCGCCTGGCCGTTCTGCACGCCGGAGATCGCGACGTACGCGTGCACTACCGTGCCCGGCCCGTACGGTCCGTCCTCGCGATGAATCACGACGCGTTCCGCCGAGCCGTCCATCGGAAGGACGAAGAACCCGCGCATCGACCCGCGGTCGACGAAGTAGATGAAGCCCGCGCGATCGGGCATGTAGATCGTCGGCTCGGCGAGCGTGAACGACGGCGAATAGCCACCCGCGCTGTAGAGCCGCGTCGTCCCGGTTCCGTCGATGCGCCGTTCGGACAACTCGGTGCCGCCCGACAGGGTGTAGATGAAGTCGCCCTGCACGGCGACCGTGGTGACGTTGCCCGGTGTCGCGACGCTCGACTTGAGGACGGGTGACGTCGGATTGTGCAGATCGACGATGGGCGTACCGCCGCCGGAGAGCGCGACGTAGGCAAGCGAGTCGGCGACGAAGACATCGACGGGCTTGCCGGGTAATGTCACCGACCCGATCACCGCATCCGCAATGGGATCCACCACACGCAAGCCGGACGACGCGTCCGCGACGACCGCGAGATCGCCGAACGGCACGACTGCGACCGCGTTGAACCCGGCCACGCCCGTGTCACCGGTTGGCGTCGTCGGGCGTTCGACCGCAAGCGCGCGCGCACCGGCGTTGTCTTCAGCAACCGCCAGCCGTCCGCCCGTGAGCGCGACGTCGCGTACGAACGCCGGCGTACCGACAGACTGAATGAGAATCGGATTCAACGGGTTGCTGATATCGACGACGTCGAGTCCGACCGAACCCTCGGCGACATAGGCAACGCGATTCCCCATCGCCACCGCCAGCGCATCGTGCGACGTGGTCAGCCTTCCCACCAGCGTCGCGGTCGTCGGGACCGAGGCGTCCACGATCCTCAACCCGCCCTGGCGTGCCGCCACGGCAACCAGCGTGCTGTCCGTCGCCACGCCGATCGCGGTCCCGGGAATCGCGACGGTCTTGACGATGAACGGCGCGGCAGGATCCAACACGTTGACGATCCGTAGCCCGTCGGTCATGTCGGCGACGAACGCGAGCGGACCGTCGACGGCCACGCCCACCACCTTGCCCGGCGTGTTCTCGATGCCGTCGATCGCGGGTGCGGACGGCGTCGATACATCCACGACCACCAGTCCAACGACGTCGTTGGCGACGTACGCATGCGTGCCGTCGACATCGACATCGACCGCGTGTCCCGGCATCGCCACCGTGCCCACGACGTGGGCCGCGGCGGGCGCGGAGGCGTCGACCACAACGAGCCCGTGACTGCCGTCGGCGACGAAGATCAAGGAACCCGACACGGCGACGTCGCGCGCGTCGGCGATTCCGGGCGGTGCGGCCAGGCTCTGGACGTCGGCGGGATTCGCGATGTCGAAGAGCAGCAGACCGTCGGCGCCGGACGCCGAGATCAACGTCGTCCCGGTGACCGCGGCGCCGAGGGAGCTTCCCGCCGGACGTGCTATGGCAATGGTGTGCAGAAAATCGTCGTACTGCGGACAGGGCGGAGGAGGCGGTGGCGGAGACGACGCGGGCGTGAACGTCGTGGAATCGTCGCAGGCGGAAAACGCAAGCGCGAGCACGAACACGAGCGCGATGGCGACACCGGCGCGCAGGGTGTTCACGATTTGGGCGTGTACTTCTTGCGCGCCATGGAAAAGCGGTCGCGCGTGCGCGTGTAGTCCATGCCGCCCATGCGGCCGACGGCGCGGAAGCGTTCGTAGTCCACCTTGCCGTTGGTGAGCACGCGGTCGTCGACGTGCAGCAGCAGGATCCGGCCGATCACCAGCGTCGCGCCACCGACGCCGTCGGGACCGATGTGGAGCATCTCGTAGCGTTCGCATTCGAAATGAACCGGCGACTCCGCAACGCGCGGCGCGTTCACTCGCTCCGACGGCGTCGGCGTAAGTCCCGCCTCCTCGAATTCACTCATCCCCGGCGGATAGTTCGTGGCGGTGTCGTTCATTTTCTCCGCCAGGTCTTCCGGCACGACATTGACGACGAACACGCCCGTCGCCTCGATGTTGAACAGCGTGTCCTTCTTGCCGCCGGTAATGGCGTCCCGGCCGGGCGCGAAGCACAGGGTCGGCGGGTCGGTGGAGATCGCGGTAAAGAACGAGAACGGCGCCAGGTTGTGGACGCCGTCCTTCGATACGGTGGACACCCACGCGATCGGGCGCGGGACGATGCACCGGATCATCCACGGATAGAATTCCTTCGGCGTCGTGTTGGCCGGATCGATGATCATGCGGCGCCGTCGAGCCTAGTACTTCCAGCTGTACGGATAGCCCGGATCGTCGATCGTGTCGGCCAGCTTCGCCACCTTGAGCGGCCGGAAGGTGTCGACCATCACGGCCAGCTCGCCCGTTTCCTTGGCCCCGATCGACTTCTCCAGGAGGCCCGGCTGCGGTCCGTGCGGAATGCCGTATGGATGCAACGTGATCGATCCCACCTCGATGCCCTTGCGGCTCATGAAATTTCCGTCCACGTAGTAGAGCACTTCGTCGCTGTCGACGTTGGAATGCGCGTACGGAATCGGCACCGCGCCGGGCTCGAAGTCGAACGGACGCGGGCAGAACGAGCACAGCACGTAGCCCGGGCCGGTGAACGTCAGGTGCGTCGGCGGCGGCAGGTGCACGCGCCCCACCTTGGGCATGTAGTCGTTGATATTGAAAATCCACGGATAGTAGTAGCCGTCGTAGCCGACGACGTCGAAGGGATGGTGTCCCCAGATGTACTCCTGGATCCCTTCGTGCAAGCGAATGCGCATCGGGAATTCGCCTACCTTGTCGACGGCGGCGCTGAACTCGGGTGCCCGGATGTCGCGCTCGCAGTACGGCGCGTCTTCGAGCAACTGCCCGTACTGATTGCGGAAGTGCTTGGGCCAGTCCACCGGACCCGACGACTCCAGCCAGAACACGCGGTTGTCGTCGGTGTTAAATGTGACCTGGTAGATCACACCGCGCGGGATAACGACATAGTCGCCCTCGCTGAACGGCAGCGCGCCGAACATACTGTCGAGCGTACCGCTTCCCTGGTGGATGAACAGCACCTCGTCGCAGGTCGCGTTCTTGTAGAAGAAATCGACCGCGCCCTTCTTCGGGCTCGCGACACCCAGGATGACGTCCGCGTTGAACATCAGGGGCTTGCGCCCCGAGAGCCAGTTGCCTTCGGGCTTCAAGTCGAACGTCTTCATGTGACGGTGACGGTGCGGGCCTTCGACCGCCTCGATCGCGAGCGGCTGGAAGTTGCCGATCTTCTCCACGCGCGTCGGCATGTGCGTGTGGTACACGTTCGAATAGATGTCGGAAAAGCCCAGCCGACTGATGTGCTCCTCGTAGTAGTGCTTCCCTTCCGGGCTCTTGAACACCACGTGGCGCCGGTGCGGAACCTTTCCCCGCTGAATGTAAATGGGCATGTCGGTCTCCTGGAGCGCTACAGCGTTGCCGCGGCGCTCCTGTTCCCGCTCGATCGACTCGAACAGGGCCTTGAAGTTGCCCTTGCCGAACGCGCGCGCCGCTTGCGCTGGATCATCTCGATGAACAGAGTCGGGCGATCCTGCACCGGCTTGGTGAAGAGCTGGAGCAGATAGCCGCGATCGTCGCGATCGACCAGGATGCCGAGCTTCTGCAGCGACGTGATGTCCTCGTCGATCTCGCCCACACGCGTCTTTGAGTGTCGTCGTAGTAGCTGTCGGGCACGTAGAGAAAATCGACGCCGTTGGCGACGAGCTTCTTCACCGTGGTCGGCAGATGTCGTTGGTCGACATCGCGATGTGCTGCACGCCTGCGCCGGAGTTGAACTCCACGTACTCCTCGATCTGCGACTTCTTGAGGCCGTGCGCGGGCTCGTTGATCGGCATCTTGATGTTCTCGGCCTCGTCGGAGACGACGATCGAACGGAGTGCCGTGTACTCGGTCGAGATGTCCTTGTCGTCGACCGTCCACAGCCGCTGGAACCCGAAGATGTTCTCGTAGAAGCGCACCACGTTCTCCATCTCGTTGTCGGGCTGGTTGCCGACGATATGGTCGATAAAGAGGAGGCCCGTGGATTCGACCTTGATGCGCGACTTCGCCGGCGCGTAGCCGGGGAGGAACGTTCCTTTGTAGCCTTCGCGCTGCACGAAGGTGTGGGTGACGTCGCCGTAGGTATGAATACCGGAGACCATCACCTTGCCGCTTTCGTCTTCCATGGTGCGCGGCTCGAACGCCGATTTGGCGCCGTGCTTGGTGGTGTGCTCCCAGGCTTTCGCCGCGTCGTCCACCGCGAACGCGATGTCGATCACGCCGTCGCCGTGCTTCGTGAGCAGTTCGTTGAGGGGCGATGCGGCTTTGTAGGGTGTGTTGAGAACCATGGTGATGTGGTTCTGCTTCAAGACGTAGCTGGCGGTCTGGCGGTCGCCCTGCTCGAGGCCGCGATAGCCCGCGAGTTCGAAGCCGTAGACGGTCTGATAATAATGAGCGGCCTGCTTGGCGTTGCCCACCGCGAAGGTGACATGGTCGAAGCCGAGCAGCTTAAACGGGGGTTTCATTTGGAGTTACGCCTCCTGGATGGACATCGTTGATTGCCGGCGCGTCGCGGTGGCCGCCGGAGAACTCTACCGGCATTGTAGGGTGTTTGGAGCGGGAAATCAACGCGAGGGGTGGGAGGTCAGCCGCCCCAGCTCATGCTGGCGCCGATCAGCCCGAGAGCCAGGAAGACCCCGCAAGACACGGCGACGTAGAGCGCCACGCCGCGCGCGTCGCGTATGCGGAGCAACGACACATCCCCGAGCGGCAAGCACACATCGCGTCGACGTTGCGGCAGGTCCGCTGAGACCGTCTCGCGTATGGGAAAATATTTCACCCAGGACAATTTCATGTTGACGCGTTTTGAGAAGCGTCATGTTGGCGAGACGATATGCGGCACAACAACAGGGGTGTCGTCGCCTCTCGCTGGTTACACGACGATGACAATCACATCTCGACATTTTTGTCTCGTCAACGCGCGTTGGTGTGTCTCCTCCCACGCACGTTCGTTGAAAGATCGCGTGTTATCTTGATCTCTGCAGCGACTTCCTCCCGTCGCGCTTCAAGGAGGTTCTGCTGTGATTCGTTCAGATCGACCCGCACGTTTGCACAGACTCGCCGATCGCGAGCTTCTGTCCCGAATTCAATTTCTGGTGCGCCGCGAGCGCGCCGTGACCATCTCGATTCTCGATCACCTCAATGAAATCACGCGCCGGCGGCTGTTCCTCGATCTCGGCTACAGCTCGCTCTTCGACTACTGCGTGCGCGGGCTGGAATACTCGCCGTCGGCCGCCGGTCGGCGCATCCAGTCCGCGCGCTGCATTCACCGGTATCCCGAAATGCTGGAGTTGTTGCGGACCCGCGAACTATCGCTGGGTGTTGTCGCTCTGATTGCCCCCATCCTCACCGACGAAAATCGCGAGTCGATCGTGGCGCGCGTCCGCGGGCGGTCATATCGCGAAGTCGAACGCATCGTGTGCGAGTACCGCCCGCCCGGGGCGTTTCGCGACCGCGTGCGCCCGGTGCGCGTCGTGGTGCGGGAAGTGAAAGCGACCGCCGAGGCCGCGAGTGTCCGGAATCCGGCGGAGGGGGCGGCCCTGGATGTCAAATCGACGAACGCGCCAGCATCGGTTTCCGCGTCAGAATCGCGAACTGACAATAGAACGACGCTCGAACACGACACTGCGCCGCCCTCATTTCAGGCAATCACTCCCAGCGCTGGGAGTGCTTCGGCAACCGAGACGAAGCTCCTGCTGCAATTTCTGGTGAGCGAGGCGTGCATGAAGAAATTCGAGGAAGCGAAAGCGTTGCTGTCGCATCGTTGCCCGGGCGGGTCTCTCGGCGATGTACTCGAGGCGGTTCTCTCTGACTATGTCAATCGCCACAGCCCGGTCGCGCGGAAACAGCGACGCGAGTCCCGTCAGAGAGCGGTCAGCCCCAACGCGCCGGCCGATCACTCCCAGCGCTGGGAGTGCGCCGCGCCGGGAACCCGGCATATTGCCAACGACATCCGCGATGCGGTTTTCGCGAGAGACCGCGGGCGATGCACCTACGTCGCGCGCGACGGTACACGATGCGGGGCGACGCACCTGCTTCAGATCGATCACGTTCAGCCGCGCGCCGCCGGGGGAAGCAATGGACTATCCAACCTGCGGCTGCTCTGCGCGGCGCACAACCGGCGGGCCGCCGAGCGCACGCTCGGCGCGCATACCATGACGCCGTTCTGGCCGCGTGAATGAGCCGATCGCCTGTGGCTCCTGAGAACGCATCGCTCCGGTGAACGGCCTTCGAACCGCCGCTTCACGCGTACGCCTTCATGTTGACCACCTGCCGGCGCGGGCCCCAGTGGCCGGGGTGCGCGTCGAAGACGCCGGGGAGCGGCGTCCCGCACTGCGCACATGCGCCGTGCGCATCCAGGTTCCACGCGGTCAGCCGGTACCAGTCGCGGCCGATCAGTCTGGCGCCGCAGGAATGACAGTAGGTGCTGCTCCCGGCCTCGTCGTGCACGTTGCCCACGTAGACGTAGCGCAGTCCCTGCTCGATCGCGATCCCCCGCGCGCGTGTGAGCGTCTCCGGCGGCGTCGGCGGGACGTCGAGCATCATGAAGTCGGGATGGAACGCGGAGAAGTGCAGCGGCACGTCGACGCCCAGGTGCTCGCGAATCCACGCGCATTCGCGTTCGATCTCCTCGGACGAGTCGTTGTGCCCGGGAATCAACAGCGTCGTGATCTCGAACCACACCTTCGTCTCATGCTTCAAATACTCGAGCGTCTCCAGCACGCCGGCGAGGCTCCCCTTGCAGATCCTCCAGTAGAAGTCTTCGGTGAAACCCTTGAGGTCCACGTTGGCGGCGTCGATGTGACGGAAGAACTCGCGTCGCGGTTCCTCGCAAATCTCGCCCGCGGTCACCGCGACGGTTTTGATACCGCGCTCGCGACACGCGTCGGCGACGTCGATCGCGTACTCCATGAAGATAATCGGATCGTTGTACGTGAACGCCACGCTCCGGCATCCGCGCTCGGCGGCCGCACGGGCGATCGCGGCGGGCGTGGCTTCGGCGGCCAGCGTCTCGACTTCACGCGACTTCGAGATGTCCCAGTTCTGACAGAATTTGCAGGCGAGGTTACATCCCGCGGTGCCGAACGACAGCACGGCGGTGCCGGGCAGGAAATGATTGAGCGGCTTCTTCTCGATGGGATCGATGCAGAACCCGCTGGAGCGATTGTACGTGGTGAGGACGATTTCGCCGCCCTCGCACGCGCGCACGAAGCACATGCCGCGCTGGCCGTCGCGCAGTTTGCAGAAGCGCGGGCACAGATCGCATTGCACGCGACCGTCCTCGAGGACGTGCCAGTACCGGGTCTTGACGATGTGGCTCATGAAGATACCACCTCTGCGGTTGACCGACCGGGTTCCCGGCCCCATACTCCAACTGTAACAATATAGTATCGGGAGGTCGCCCGCGATGATCTTCGACGCCCACACGCATTTCTTCGGACGTGAATTCTACGAATTCCAGACCGCGCTCGTCCCGGACGGCGACCCGGTGGCGCTCCTCGATCGAATCCGCGCCGGCGGCATCGAGGTCCCGAACGGCGACCCGCAGGCGCACGCGGCGCGCTGGATCGCGGAGATGGACCGCTACAAGATCGACCGCGTCGCGATGTTCGCGTCGGTTCCGACCGAACTGCCCATCGTGGGCAAGGTCGCAGCCGAGTCCGGCGGGCGCTTCGTTCCGTTCGCGACGGTCAACCCGCGTAAGCCCGAAACGGTCGAAACGCTGGACCATATCCAGGGCGAATACCGCTTCCGCGGCATGCTGCTCTTCCCCGCGATGAACGAGTACCCGATCCAGTCGCCCGACGTGACCGCTGCGCTCGAAGTGGCCAAGGCGCATCGTATGCTGGTGTTCGTGCATTGCGGCCGGTTGCGCGTCAACGTTCGCAAGCTGATCGGACTCGATCCCGACTTTCCCGCGCAGAAGAGCCGGCCGCGCGATCTCCTTCCCGTCGCGCAGGCGCACCCCGATCTGGCGTTCATCGTGCCGCATTTCGGCGCCGGATATTTCGACGAGCTTCTTACGGTCGCGGAGTCGTGCACCAACGTCTACGCCGACACGGCGGGTTCGAACGCGTGGATCGTCGAACACGATCCCCCGCTATCGCTCGCGGAGGTGTTCAAAGACGCACGCGAATCGTTCGGGATCGACCGCATTCTCTACGGCTCCGACTCGGGCGTATTTCCGCGCGGCTATCGCTCCGAAGTCATGAGCAAACAGACCGAAGCGATGCGCAACGCCGGATTCAGCGACCGCGATCAGGCCGCGGTCCTCGGCGGGAATCTCTCGCGCATGCTCGGCGATTGATCGCAAGAAAAAACGCGCCGTCTCGTTTCCGAAACGGCGCGCTCAAACAGGCACGGTTGCCCATCCCTCATCGATAGAGAGCCTTCACGCCTCCCCAGGTGCTTTGCTGGATTCCCAGTGGTCGCACCGTCCCGACCTTGATCTGGAACGCCAGGCGCGATTGCGTCGGCGCCGTTCCGGTCCACGACATGGTCGCGTGACCGGTCAGTGTGAATCCGTCGGTCAGTACCCCACCGCTGATCCAGAGAATGTCGAGGCCGCTCGCATTACCATCCGCGGTCGACGCGTCCCCCGCGGACGCCGAATCGAGGACGAGATTGTCGACCACGATCGAACTGTTCGCGTTCACCGCGCGCGTGCGAACGAACAGGTCCGTGAACCCGGCCAGCGGAGACGTGTAGGTCAGCGGGACCCCGTCCACCGTGAACGCAATCAGGTTACTCACGCTATTGTAGGTCAGCGTCCACGAGACGGCCGTGCCGTTGGGCCAGTCGTACTGCGCACTGGTCGCGGGCGCGCCCGTGTCACCGCCCAGGTCGATCTCGAAGGTCGCGGCGCCGCCGCGATCGCCGATACGGCCTTCGGCGACGAACAAGGTGTCCGTCAGCATGGCGAGCATATCGGCGTCGGTGGCAATGTGCTGCGTGGTGAGCGCCATCGCGGGCGCGGAAACGAGGACGAGCAGCAGGCTCGTCGCCGCAATCGATTGCAGATTCCTCATGGATGCTCCTCAGGGCGCGGCTGCGTGCGAGTTCTGGGCCGGTACGAAACCCCGTTAAAGACCGAGGATATCATACAAACGGCCTCTTCGTCAATTCGCGGGATGACACGCGACGCTCGACGCCGGTCCGCCCGGCGTCGTACGATGATCGCGTGAACGACTACCATCCCTGCATCGTCGTCGGGCTCGGGGCAGCCGGAAGCGCCGCGCTCTATCATCTCGCGCGACGCGGCGTCCCCGCCGTCGGCTTCGACGCCCACACGCCCCCGCACGCACTCGGATCCTCGCACGGCCAGACGCGCATGATCCGCGAGGCCTACTACGAAGACCCGCGTTATGTGTCGCTCGTTCGGCGCGCATACGAATTGTGGCACGCGCTCGCGGACGAATCGGACGTACGTCTGATCGACGAAACCGGCGGCGTATTCGCCGGGCGCCCGTGGGAAGAATTCATCGCCGGCATTCGACGCTCCGCCGCCGAACACGGCATCCCGGCAAAAACGATTGCACGCAACGACCAGGCAACGCAGTTTCCGTGGCTGCGTCCCGACGGCGACATGGTCATCGTCACCGAGCCGCGGGCGGGATACCTGCAACCGGAGCGGTGTATCTCCGCGCACCTGGAGGGTGCGCGCGCGCGCGGTGCGGTCGTCCATACCGACGAACCGGTGATCGCGTGGCACGCCGACGGTTCGCGCGTCACCGTGGAAACACCCGCGCGGCGTTGCACCGCCGACCGACTGATTCTGTGCGCGGGCGCGTGGATGGCGTCGGTCGCGAGAGATCTCGGCGTGCCGCTCACGGTCACGCGCCAGACGCTGTTCTGGTTTCGTCCGCGCGGCGACGGGAGCGCGTTCGCGCCGGATCGGTTTCCCGTGTGGGCGGTGGAGTTCACGCCGGGGAAGTTGCTGTACGGATTCCCCGACCTCGGAGACGGACTCAAGATTGCGATTCACTACGGAGGGACACCGACGACCGCGGACGCCGTCGATCGCACGGTGACCACCCACGAAGTACGAGAGATGACCGAGTTGGTCGCGCGCTACGTACCCGAAGCCGCGGGCGACGTCACGAAGAGCGCGGTGTGTCTCTACACCAACACGCCCGACCTGCACTTCTTGGTCGACACCCACCCCGCGTCGGCGCACGTGCTGGTGGTCAGCGCGTGCTCCGGGCACGGCTTCAAGTTTGCGAGCGCGGTCGGAGAAGCGGCCGCGGAATGGGCCGTCGACGGCGCGCCCAACCAGGACCTCTCGTTGTTCTCGCTGTCCCGGTTCAAGCGCGCACCCTGACCGCGCGCACAACGCCTAGTTCGTCGAGCCCGTCCAGATGCGCATCTCGCCGCCGCGGAGCAGGCGCGTGGTCTCCAGCATGTCGTCGCGGATCCACTTGTAGGCCACCCAGCGCGCCGTCGTCAGCGGCGCATCGCTCTCGGTCAGCAGATAGTAGAGACCGTGGCGCTTGGGGTAGTGAACGAACGTCACGCCTTCGCCAGCCGGGATGCCCGCTTCTTCGCGCGCCACTTCGACCGCGCGCGCGTAGCCGCCGGTATCGTCGATCAGCCCCAGCGCCTTGGCCTGGCGGCCGGTCCACACGCGACCTTCCGTGAGCGGACGCAGTTCGTCCACCGGGATGTGACGCGCCTCGGAGATCGCGACCAGCCACTGATCGAATCCGCGCTCGTGGTGCGCGATGACACGCTTCCACTGCTCGTCGGTGAAGTCGGTGACGCCCGACCACAGAAGCGCGTTCGGGCCTTTGGTCACCGAGTCGAAGGTCACGCCGAGCTTATTCCACAACCCGCCGATGTTCATCTTGCCGTAGATCGACCCGATCGACCCGGTGATGGTCAGCGAGTCGGCGATGATCTTGGTGCCGCGGTACGCCACCGCGTAGCCGCCGGACGCCGCGACGTCGCCCATCGACACGATGACCGGTTTCGTCTTGGCGATGTTTCCGACTTCGCGCGAAATCAACTCGCTCGCCAGCGCCTCGCCCCCGCGGCTGTCGACGCGGAAGATGATCGCGGCGACGCGATCGTCGTCGGCTGCGTCGCGCAGATCGTTGATCACGGTTTCGTGTCCCATGAGCGCGCCCATCGAGGGATCGACGCGGCTCTTACGCCCGCCGATCATCCCGTAGGCGTGCACCACCGCGATGCGCTTTTTGCCCTTGAGGCCGACGTCCGCGCGCGTGACGTCGTCGTAGTCGCTCGACGAAACCGTCTCGATGTCGGTGCCGCCGCCGAGGCGCGTTTCGAGGTCGTCCCAGTAGACGACACCGTCGATCAGCCCGACATCGCGCGCCTGATCGGCGTCCAAGAGCGCCTTGTCCATGCAGGCGACCAACGAGTCCACCGGTACCGAACGGTCACGTGAGATCGCGCCCAGTTCGACGTCCCACAATTCGTTCATCATCCACGTCGCCATTTCCTTGGCCTCGGGCGACATCGAGTCGCGCTGCAGCATCTCGGCCGCGGTCTTATACGCGCGAATCTTGTGCAGATTCTGGTGGATGGCGAGCTTGTCGAGCGCGCCCTTGGCGAACATGTCGACATAGCCGTAGCCGGTGAATACCACGTCGGAGACGCTCGGCATGAAGATCGAGTCGCACGCCGACGCCAGATAGAGCGCGTTGCGATCGAGTCCATCGGAGTACGCGATCACCTGCTTGCCCGCCGCGCGGACCTTCGCGATAGCGTCACGGATGTCCCCGATCGACGCATAACCCAGTGAATTGCTCTCCGAGACCTTGAGAATGACCCCGTGGATGCGATGGTCCGCCGTCGCTTTTTCCAGGTTGGTGAGGATGGTCTGGACGGTCTCTTCGTGGCCACCGAGGATCGACCCCGCGATGGACTCCGGCGGGTCGTACGGCGGGATTTCGCCGTAGACGTCGATCGTGAGCCACGAGCCGTCGGTCACTTTCACCGTCTCGTCGGACGAAAAAATTGTGGTCAGGAGCATCAGCCCGAACACCACGGTCAGGCCGAGCAGCAACTGCGCCACGAGCACGGCGAGTATAGTTTTGACGAAATTCATGATTTCCTTTCGCGGCGGCGATTCAGGCGCCGCTCACTCCATCATTCGATTCCCGGACGAATGTATCAAAAATATCCCAGATGGTGACGAACAACGCGGCGATCACCGGACCGAGGATGAACCCGACCGCACCGAACAGCAACAGTCCGCCCAAGGTCGAGAGGAGTACGAGCAGGTCGGGCATCTGGGTCCCCTTGCCGACGAGACGCGGACGCAGCACGTTGTCCACCGAGCCGACGATCAGCGCGCAGTACAGCACGAGCGCGATGGCCGTCCCGATGCGCCCGACCGCGAAAAGGTAGATACAAACAGGCACCCACACCAATCCCGCTCCCACGCCGGGCACCATGGACAGGACCGCCATCAAGGTTGCCCAGAATGCCGGGCCCGAAATGCCCGCGACGGCGAAGCCCAGCCCGCCCATCGCTCCCTGGATTACGCCGATCACAACCGTGCTGGTGAGCGTGGCACGCGTGACCGATACGAAGCGCTCCATGATGCGATCTCGTTCACTCGCCGAAAGCGGGATGTGCCGCATGAGCGCGGCGAGGAACGCACTCCCGTCGACCAGAAAGAAGTACATCGCGTACAGGGCGATGAACGCGTTGAACAGAAATTTCACGGTGCCCTTCGTCGCGCTCGAGAGCTGGTTCACCATGAAGGTCCCCACCGCGCGCACCGCTTCGGCGACACGGGCGAGTATCTCCTCCTGGTGCGGAACGAGGTGATCCGCGAACGGGACTTTCGCGAGCCAGGCTGCGACGCGGCCGGGGAGGTCTTGTTGCTGCTGGATCCAGGGGACGGCCGTGTTGGTGATGTGAATCGCCTGCGACACCAGGATGCCGGCGAAGAACGCCAGGGGAACGATGACCAGGAAGACGACGATCAAGAGCGTCGCCAGGGCCGCGAGCCGCCTGCGCCCCCGAAACAGGCCCGCCAGTCGCCCGTAGAATGGATGCAACAACGCCGCGAAGATCGCCGCCAGCAGAACCGGCACGAGGAAGCTCTTCATCACCGCGAAGAACGCGACGGTGATGACCAGAACCAGCAGTGTCAGGAAATTTCGGTGATACACGTCCGCGACGCTCATCCGACAGGGGCCTCCGTGGAACCCACATTGTTCCATGCGCCCTGCCCGCGAGAAAGCGAAATCTCCCGGCCGTGTCGGGTGGTCAGTCGATCTTGCCCGCGTAGATGTCCATCACCGTCTGCAGGAACTTGATCGCTTCCGCGCGCGGGCGCTGGAACGAGTTGCGTCCGATGATCGAGCCGTTGCCGCCGCCGTCGCGGATCGCACGCGCCTCGTCGAAGATCGCGTCCTCGCCCTTCTTGCCGCCGCCCGAGAACACGACGATGCGCTTGCCCGCGAACGAACTCTGCATGATGTGCTTCACGCGCTCGGCCATGGTCGCGATGGGAATCCGCTCCGCGAGGTAGACCTTCTTGGCCGCGTCCTGCTCCAGGTGATCGGTGGGCAGCTTGACCTTGATGATGTGCGCGCCGAGCTGCGCGGCGATCTGCGCCGCGTACGCGACCACGTCGATCGCGGTCTCGCCCTCCTTGCTGATCCCCGAGCCGCGCGGGTATGACCACACCACCACGGCGAGTCCGTTGTCGCGCGCCTCCTCGGAGAGCGCGCGCAGTTCCTCGTACATCGCCTTCCAGTGCGCCGAGCCCGGATAGATCGTGAATCCGATCGCCGCGCATCCAAGCCGCAGCGCGTCCTTGACGCTCGACGTCTGCGCCGGCGCCGGGTCGGCTTCGTCGAACAGCACGTCGTGGTTGTTCACCTTGAGGATCAGCGGGATGCGTCCCGCGTACTCGTGCGCGACCTGCTGGATGAACCCGTACGGCGCCGCATACGCGTTGCACCCGGCGTCAACGGCGAGCTGCGCGTGGTAGGCCGGGTCGTAGCCGGGCGGGTTGACGGCGAAGCTCCGCGCCGGTCCGTGCTCGAAGCCCTGGTCGACCGGCAGAATGACGAACTTGCCCGTTCCGGCCAGCCGGCCGGTGGTCAGCAGGCGATAGAGATTCGCGCGGACCCCGGGGTTATCGGAGCGGTAGTGATCGAGGATCTGATCGACTGCCCGCGACGTGTCGGTTTGAAGAGACTGCGCCATCGTTCCTCCTGTGACCTCTCGAAAATGGCTTGGGATCGCGACCGAAAACGGCTCGGCGCGACTGCGGCGGGATGGAGTCTATCACACGGACGGAGGGCGCGTGAACCCCGCCGCTAACCGCGGCGGGAGACCGTACTCTCTCGGCGGTCGGCCGTCCGAGCCGCCTTGCGCACGCTCGTCGCCCGCGCCGCGTCGATGCGGCGCTGGACGTAGGGCGAGAAATGTCCTTCGTAGCGCTTCTGGAGTTCGGGGAGTCGCCAGTCGGAACCGGTCACGTGTCCGCGGCAATGGCGGCTCGCGCAGCCGCACTCGAACTCGTCGTACGGAGACGCGTCGCTGGTCGCGTAGTCGAACGTGATTTCTTCGCCGGCGCGGATATCGCGCAGTGCCACCAGGACGATCTGGCCGTCGAGGCCGGCGTTGGGATCGCAGGAATGGTTGACCCAGTCGGCCGCACCCTCGTTGGTCGTGAGCAGGTACAGATCGTCTTCCACCTGGAGCGCGAGCCGCAGACGGTCCTCGGCCATGGAACGCAAGGCTTCGCCGCTCACGACCTCACCACCCCAGACGACGAGCACGTCGCCCGCGCGCACTTTCTCGCGCGCAAACAGACCGCGTCCACCCTTGCCGGCGATGAGACGCCCTTCGAGTTTCGACGAAACGTACCCGGTCGGTTGGACCGTGAGGCTGCGTGATGCCATCCTGACTCTTTTCTTCCGCGATCGCGTGCACCCGCGATCGGGATGGATACACACTGACCAATACACATTCGGCGCGCCCGCCGGGCGCGCCGTCCATCGCTGGGGGCGGTTTTTCGTTTCCCTATACAACCCATGACCGGCCCACGCAATCGAAAACCGCATTTATCCGCAGAAATCTTGCCGCGCGACGGGGCGCGGCAGCGCCGCGCGTCAGCTTCGGGAGAGGATCGTCGCCGCGGCGAGCGCACCGGGAGCACAGGTGACGCCGCCACCGGGATGCGAGCCGGAGCCGCACAGGAAGAGGTTTCGAATCGGAGTCTCGTAGCGCATCGTCTCGATCGTGGGACGAATGACGAGCTGGTCGAGCGCGTGCTCGAGGTGGTGAATGTGGCCGCCGGTCGCGCCGTAGCGCGCTTCGATGTCGAGGGGTGTGAGCACCTCACGGCCGACGATTGCGTGACCGACGCCGGGTGCGACGCGCTCGAGTTCCGCGACGACGGCGTCGCCCAGCGCCTGCCGGCGCTCGTCGGTCCAGCCGCCGGCGAGGTTGTGCGGCGCGAAATGCGCGAGGATCGAAACGACGTCGCAGCCGTCCGGAGCCGCGTCGCCGCGGGCCACGGTCGGGACCACGATGTCGAGCGCCGGACGCTCCGACATGCGCCCGTACTTGACCGGGTCGAACGCGCGCTCGAGGTCGTCGAGTGTCGTCGCCGTCCGGGCGCGCGCCACGCGCTCGCCCGGCCGCGACGCGAACTCCAGCCGGCGGTCGAGCGCCAGGTGGACCTTCGCGGTGGTGCCGCGTGCGCGCATCGCCGTCGCGCGATGCTCGATCCTGAGCGGTAGCGTCGCCGGTGGGATCAGGTCGAGGAACGTGGTTCGCGGGTCGCACGCCGCCGCCACGACGGGCGCGTCCACCGTTTCGCCGGACGCGAGCACGACGCCCTTCGCGACGCCGTTCTCGATCCGAATCGACGCGACCGCCGCGCCGGTTTGCACCTCGACGCCGAACTGCCGCGCCGCGCGCAGGAGGCTCACCGCGAGCGCGCCCGCGCCGCCGATCACCGACCGCGTCTCCGTGCATTCCGAGAGCAACAGGTTCGCCGCCGTCCCCGGCGACCACGGCCCGGCCCATAGCCCGACCAGCGCGCCGTGCGCGAGGCCGGCCTTCAAGAGATCCGTCTCGAACCACTCGTTCATCCAGTCGGCGACGCACATCGGCGGGATGCGGAGCAGCTCGGTCATGTCGTGACCGCCGAGCCGGCGGAACGACATGGCACTTTTCACGAGCGTCCCCAGCGAACCCGAGTGCAGCGTCCCGATCGCCGCGACGTCCGGCGGCGTGTCGTTCAAGAGCGGTTCGATCACCCGGCGCACGCGCGCGACGAACGCGCGGTGGTCCTTCCAGGCTTTCACGTCGCGCTGCGACCGCCGGCCGATCTCGGCGACGGTCGCGTCCTCGTCGCTCGAAATCACCAGGCCGGGTCCCTTCGCTTCCGGAAACAGCACCGGATCCGGCGGCGCGAGATCCAGCCCGTGTTCGGCGAGGTGCAGCGCGTCGACCACGCCGAGCCGCAACTGCGCGGTGTCGTGCAGGAGTCCGGGCGACCGATAGCCGGGGTGGAATTCCTCCGCGGCCGCGAGTCCGCCGGCGACGTCGCGCCGCTCCAGCACGACAACCTTGCGCCCCGCGCGCGCCAGGATGCACGCCGTGGTGAGTCCGTTGAGCCCGCTGCCGATCACGATGACGTCGGCCATCGCTACACCCCTCTCGATTCGAGCATCGCCTTGGCGCACAGTTCACCCGGCGAGCCCATGATGCCGCCGCCGGGGTGCGCGCCCGATCCGCAGAGCCACAGGTTCTTGACGGGCGTCGCATAGCGCGCCCAGCCCGCGGCCGGTCGCAGGAACAGGAGCTGCTCCAGCGACAGCTCGCCCTGAAAGATGTTTCCCTCGGTGAGCCCGATCTCCTGCTCCAGGTCCCATGGCGTCAGCACCTGCCGGTACAGAATGGATTCCTTGAGGCCCGGGCAGTATTCCGCCAGCGTGTCGACCACCGTGTCGCCAAACTCTTCGCGGCGCGACGGCCAGGTGTCGGCGCCGTCCTTTAAATTGTAGGGCGCGTACTGGACGAAGATCGACATCACGTGCTTGCCCGGCGGCGCGACGCTCGGGTCGACGAGCGACGGGATCACGACGTTGAGATACGGGCGCTTCGAGAACGCGCCGTACTTGGCCTCGTCGAACGCGCGTTCGAGATAGTCGAGTGACGGCGCGACGGCGATGTCGCCCTGAAGGTGGACGCCCGCGCCCGGACGGCAGGTGAAGTTCGGCAGCCGGTCGAGTGCCAGGTTCACCTTTCCCGAGCTGCCCCGGAACTTGTAGCGCTTGATCTGCGACACGAACGGCTCGTCGAAGTATTTCTCGCCGACCATCGTGAGGAAGGTGCGCTTCGGGTCGGCGTTGGACACGACCACGTCGGCGTCGATCTCGTCGCCGTTCTCCAGGATCACGCCTTTCGCGCGCCCACCCTTGACCTTGATGCTCGCCACCGGCGCGCCCGTGCGAATCTCGGCGCCGTACGCACGCGCGGCGTTTGCGATCGCCAGGCTCACCCCGCCGGTACCGCCCTTGGAGAATCCCCACGACCGGAACGCGCCGTCGATTTCGCCCATGTAATGGTGAAGCAGCACATATGCCGTTCCCGGTGAACGCACGCCGAGGAACGTGCCGATGATGCCGCTGCACGACATCGGCGCGAGCAGCGCGTCCGACTCGAACCACATCTGCAGGAAATCCACCGCGCTCATCGTCAGGAGCTGGACGTGCAGCTCCATCATGTCGGGCCCGAGGTCGCGCAGGTGACCAACCAGTCCCGCCAGCCGGCCGAGTTCGCCCGGACGCATCGACGTCGGGTCGGGCGGCGGCGAATCGATGATCTGCTTCACGAAGAAGCCCATCTTGCTCATCGCGAGCGAGAACTCCGGGTAGATCTCCGCGTCCTTCTTGCTGAAGTGCGAGACTTCGCGACGCGTGCGGTGCGGGTCGGGCCAGCGTACGAGGCCGGGGCCTTCGAGGTGCGGCGTGAACGAACACTCGAGCGGGATCAGCTGCATCCCGTGACGCGCGAGATCGAGTTCGCGGATGATGTGCGGGCGGAACAGACTGACGACGTAGGAGCACACCGAGAACTTGAAGCCCGGATACAGTTCTTCGGTCACCGCCGCGCCGCCGATGACATGGCGCTTCTCGAGCACCAGCACGCGGCGTCCCGCGCGGGCGAGATATGCGGCGGCCACCAGCCCGTTGTGGCCGGCGCCGACCACGATCGCGTCGTAGCGAGCCGCCATGATCAGGCCTTCTTTCGCGGCGGATCGAAGAACGGTGTCTTGGTGACGACCGCCTTCACCGCCCGTCGTTCGTACTCGACGGTGACTTCGATGCGAACCACCGTGCCGGGCGTGGCGTGCTCGGCTTTCACGGTGGCGAGTGCGAGATTTTTCTTGAGCAGCGGGGACCACGCGCCGCTGGTCGCCTGACCGATGAACACGCCGCGCAGGTCGTACACCGGTCGCGCGTCGCGCCACGCACCGGGGTGCACCTCGGGCGGCAGCCCGTGGGTTCGAAACAGCGCTTCGGTCTCGTCCCAGTCGACTTCGAGACCGACCAGCATCCGGGTGGGTCCCAGGCGCTGTTCCTGGATCAGCGCCTCGCGGCCGATGAACGGTTCGTGCGCGAGGTTCACCATCCAGCCCAGACCGAGTTCGTAGGGCGTTGACTTGCGCGACGGGATCAGGCAGCGCAGCGACGAATAGTAATCGACGCCGTTCAGGATGAAGCCCGCCTCGACGCGGGTGACGTCCATCGCGTCCAGCCCCGCCGGCACCAGTCCGAACGCCCCGCCGGCGTCGACGAGCGCGTCCCAGATGCGCAGCGCGTCGTCGTTCTGCATCCAGATCTCGTAGCCGAGATCGCCGGTGTATCCGGTCCGCGACACGACCACGTCGACCGAATCGATGCGCGTCCGCACCAGACGAAAGAACTTGAGTCCGCGAACGTCGCCCTCGCTCGCGGCATCCACCACGTCGCGCGCGGTCGGTCCCTGAATCGAGAGCGCCGCCAGCCGGTCGCTGACGTCTTCGATGGTCACGTTGGCGCCGCGCGACGTGCGCAGGAGCCAGTGCCAGGCCGGATCCGCCGACGTGACACGAAAGAAATCCTCGTCGAGACGCGACACGGTGCCGTCGTCGATCACGCGGCCATCGTCGTCGCACCAGCACGTGTACATGACCTGTCCGAGTTTGAGTTTGCGGATGTCGCGCACCATGATCCGCGCCAGGAACGCCGCGGCATCGGCGCCGCGGACGTCGTACTTGTACAGTGGGGTGACATCGATCAGCCCGCACGCGTGCCGGAACGCGAAGTACTCCCGGTCGTGCGCGGTGTCGAACGACCGCACCGCGTAGTACCCCGCCCAGTCCTTGTAAAGGAGGCTCGTGCAGAGGGGCGCGATCCGAGGATGGAATGGCGTGGCGATGGGCATGACGGCGTGTCCGCGCCTCGGGCGAACCGCCGGGCCGCGGAGTCGGAAGAATAGCCGAACGACCGCCCGCCTGCAACCCCGAATCGGCCCCGGGTTAGCACCATAAGCATATTTTTAACAACTGATTACAGCAGCCGGGCGCGGGGACGATATTCCGGAGCCTTGAGTCGCTTTTCCGCGTTGACGTGGCCATGCCCCGCCACTATAGTTAGTAGTGGAGTAACAGGTCCACTATTACGATTCAACCATGATCCATTCGCCGACATGTCAACATGCGCTACGCGCGCTCATCTACCTGGCGGAAAAGGATGCGCCCGGCCCGGTACTCGTGCGCGAGATCGCCGACGCCGCCGGCGTGCCGCGGCAGTCGCTCGCGAAGATCCTCCACCACCTGCGCAACCAGGGGTTGGTGCGTTCCACCAAGGGCCCGGGCGGCGGTTATCGCCTCGCCCGCTCCAGCGATTCGCTACGCATGGTAGACGTCATCGAAGCCGTCGACGGTCACATCGAACTCGAGAAAACATGCATCCTCGGGCTCGACGAATGCACCGACTCCGAGAGTTGCGCGCTGCACCAGGTGTGGAAACTGTTTCGAGAGAACTACATCTATACCATCCGGACCATGACGCTCCGTCAGGCGGCGGACGCGTTGAAGCGCAAACGAGAAGGTCAGCGCGAGGTCGGATAATGACCCCCATCGAACGCATCCTCGTCTACACGCACGGGACCACCGTCGACGATCCCGCGGTGTGCCGGGCGTTCTCGATTGCAAAACACGTCGGCGCCCGCCTGGTCTTGCTGGACGCGACCGCGGGTTTTCCGGTGGGACGCGAGGCGCTTCTCGCAACTCTCGAGATCCACGACGCGCGCGAAGAAGCCGAACGCGAGCGCCGGGCGCACCTCGCCGAGATGGCTCGAATTCTTCACTCGCACGGCGTCTACGCGGATATCGACATGAAATGGGGCCGGCCGGCCGTCGAGGTGGTGCGCGAAGCCGTGCACCGGCACTGCCAGCTCGTCGTCCTCGAAGACGACCGAACGCTCGGGCTCGACGCGGTGAGTCGCGCAATTGTGCGCCAGTGCCCGGTCCCCGTGTGGGTCGTCAAGACGTCGCCGCATGCCCCGCCCCCGCGGGTACTCGCGGCCATCGATCCCGTGGGAGAAATCGGAACGCTCGATGACCGCCTGCTCGACGCGGCGTCCCTGGCGGCCGACACCATGGGGGCCGAATTGTACGTCGTCCACGCCTGGCAGCCGTTGCAGGAAGAACTCGACTGGCTCCCGGCCGGCTTCCGCCGAATGACGGAGCGGTCGGCCGTTCTCGACGCGACGCACACACGCCACGCGAAAGCCGTCGCGGACCTGATCAAGAAGAAGCTTCCCCGACTGCCCGCCGATCGCGTGCGGGTGGTGGAGGGATCGCCCACAAGTGTTGTTCTGGAAACCATCGACGAGATCGGTGCCGATCTGATCGTGTTCGGCACGGCGCGAGTCGCGGAGTTCGCCGGGTTGCTGCTCGGAAAGACCGCGGATGCGATCGCCGAACGCACACCGATTTCAATACTGGCCGTCAAACCCGACGGCTTCGTTTCGCCGGTTCACTAGAAACCGGCGGTCCGGCGTCTTGCCGGATCAAGGAGGAAACGTCATGTTGAACTTCAACCTCATCATCGTGACTACGGACCTCTCGGACTATTCGCTGCGGGCGCTGCCGTACGCCGTCGGTCTGGCCGAACGGTTCGAGGCGAAGCTCAAGGTCGTCTGCGTCGTCGAACCCGCCATGCTGGCCACCGATCTCGCGTGGGTCAGCGTCGACGGCCCGGTGACCGACGCCCAGCGCGCCTCGGACATCAAGATCCAGCTCGACAAGCTCATCGACGAGCAGATGCCGCGCGATCTCGACGTAGAGGCCCGGGTCTTCACCGGAAATCCCGTGGAAGCGATCGTCGACTACGCGAACGAGACCAACGCGGACCTGCTGATTTCGTGCACGCACGGCCGTTCCGGTCTGTCGCACGTCCTTATGGGCAGCACGGCGGAAGCGCTGGTGCGGCGTTCGCCGTGCCCGGTTCTGAC
The DNA here is from genome assembly GCA_963761125.1 of Candidatus Latescibacterota bacterium. Taxonomy (GTDB): domain Bacteria; phylum Krumholzibacteriota; class Krumholzibacteriia; order WVZY01; family JAKEHA01; genus JAKEHA01. The sequence goes on along the minus strand of CAVXFV010000004.1, from coordinate 125,245 downwards.
GCTCAAGCAGCCCATGGCCGTCGCCGCGACCCGCAAGGGCGCATAGCGCAATTCTCCGGCGCGGCGTCGCTCCTGGCGGCGACGCCGCGTCCGGTCGTCTTCCGTTTCCTTCCATCGTCGGCACCGTTTCCGGCGAGGCTTGACCGGCCTCGTCCCGTTCGTTATTGTCCGTCGAGTTAGGCAGCCGAACTCGACGTCATCCCCGACCCCGGAGACGATCCCTGTGGAAACCAAGCCGCTGACTCCCAACATGGAGATGTACCTCAAGACGATCTATGAGATCGTCGACGAAGGCAACGACCCCCGCGTAAAGGCGATCGCGGAACGACTCGGCGTGAAGATGCCGTCGGTTTCCGGCGCTCTGGAGACGCTGCAAACGCGCGGACTCGTCGCGCACGACCGCTACGGCGACGTTCGCCTCACGACGAAAGGCCGGCGCGTGGCGCGCGAGGTCAAGAGCCGCAACGATCTCATCCACCGCTTCCTGCTCGAAGTGCTGCGACTGCCGCCGGCGATCGCATCGCGCGACGCCTGCGTGCTCGAGCACGTCGTAAGCCCCAAGACGCTCGAACGCCTGTCCGCGTTTCTCGAGTTCCTTCAGGTATGCAACCGTGGCGCGACCGAGACGATCGCGCACTTCGGTCAGTGGCTCGACTGCTCGGAACACGGTGGGGAATGCCGCGCATGCGTGGAGCACGGGAGTTCGCGCTGCACGTCGTGAGCCCGGTCGCCGGTGCCGCCGTCCGCCGGCTCGCGACCGTAGCACTGACGGCTGCTTTTCTCGCCGTCGCCGCCGTACCGGCGTTTGCGCTCGACACCACGCCTTCTCCCACGCGGGCCGACTCCGCGCTGACCACACCGCCACAGCGATTGCGCGACCGCGTCACCGCCGTCGGGAGCCCGGGTCGCGCACGCACGATTCCGGGCTCGGTCGCCTTCATCGGCGACGAACCCATTGCCCACCTCAACCACACGTTCGACGACATCCACCGGCTGCTGTGGCGCGTGCCGGGGATGGTCGCGATCGATACCGAGTATGGACTGCGTCCGGACATCGGGATGCGAGCCACCGGCTCGGCCGGAAGCGCAAACATCACGCTGCTCGAAGACGGTGTGCTCGCCGCACCGGCGCCCTACGCCGCGCCGCAGGCCCTCGACTTCCCGGCGCTCGCGCACATGGAAGGGGTCGAAGTCCGCAAGGGATCGAGCCAGATCCGCTACGGGCCGCGGACGACCGGCGGCGTGTTGAACCTGCTGTCCACATCGCCGGCGGAAGACCTGGCGGGTCACATCCGCGTCTCCGGTGGCGCGGACAACGCGCGTGCGATGGATATCGGCTACGGGGATTCGTGGAAGAGCGCGTCGTGGATGCTCCAGGCACTCACGGCGAGCACGAACGGTTTTGCGACGCTCGACGGCGGCGGCGACACCGGGTTCGACGTGAACGACGCCGTCGGCGCGCTCCGCCTGCGCGCCGCGCCCGATGCACCACGCTACCAGGAGGTCACGTTCACGGCCGGGCGTCGCTCGGACACGTCGCATGCGTCCGGCGTTGGACTCGCCGACGCCGACTTCCGCGAGCATCCGTACCGCCGCTACGCCGCAACGCGCGAGGACATGTCGACGGCGGACGCGTGGCGCGGTGTTGTGCGCCACTTTGTAGCGCTCAACGATCGCGTCGACATCACCACGACGATCTACCGTCACGACCTCGATTTCGAGAGTGACGCGCTTGCGAGCATGGCCGGCACACCGGTCGAGGACGTCGTCACCGACCCGGCGTCGCACGCCAGCGAGTACGCGATCCTGACGGGCGCATCGGCGAGTGCGGACGACGCCATCGCGGTCCACGCGGGAACGCAATCGTTCTACGCGCAGGGAATCGAATCCGTCGTCGGGCTCCGCGCCGGCGGTGGCGGGTGGAACCACGCCATCGAAATCGGCGCGCGCTATCACAAGGACGAAGAGGACCGGCTCTTTCGGACCGACGGCTACCGGATCGAATCCCCGAGCACGATGGTGCGCTCGTCACGCGGCATCGACGGCGGGAACGGCGGCGCCGACAATCAGGTCAACGATGCGCGGGCGTTCGCCGCCTATGCGCAGGATCGCGTCACGCGTGGAAAGGTGAGCCTCGAACCCGGCGTGCGCGTGGAATGGATCGAGGTCACACGATCGCAGTACGCGGCCGCCGACGCCGACCGATCGACCGCGCCCATCCAGATCACGAACACCACGACCGTCCTTCTGCCCGGGCTCGGCGTGGTCGTGCGCGCGACGCCCGGAGTCGACGTGTTCGCCGGAGCCTATCGGGGGTTCTCGCCGCCGGCGCCCGGCCTGCCGGATTCCGCCGACGCCGCGCACAGTGTCGACGTCGAAGCCGGCCTGCGCGTGCGCGCGGACCACTTCCGTGGAACGGTCCTCGGGTATGTCGACGACACCGACGGACTCGCGGGCAGCGCCGGCGCCGCCGAGCCGTTCAACGCCGGTTCGACGCGCGTCGCGGGCGCGGAGGTATCCGTGGAATACGCCGTCCGCACGGCGGACTATTCGGTGACCGCGACGGCGGCATACACCTACGCGAATGCCGAATTCCGCTCGACGTTCGACAGCGACTACGCGCCGTGGGGTGCGGTGAACACCGGCGACGGCGTCCCGTACGTGCCGTCGCACGCCGCCAGCGCAACGCTGGAATTCGGTACGAAGAAGTCCTACGCCGGCGTATCGGCCAGCTACGTCGGCCGGATGCGAACCGTTCCCGGCACCGGATCCGCCGACGTCACCACCGACGCGCGTTTCCTCCTCGACATCACCACCGAGTACCAGATCATTCGCCACGTGCGCATCTTCGCGACCGTCGAGAACGTGACCGACGCCGTCTACGTGGCGACGCGCTTCCCCGCCGGCGTGCGTCCCGGGATGCCGCAGACGTTCGCCGCGGGACTGAAGCTCGGGCTGTAGCCGGCGATCAACGGGCGACCGCGGGGATTTCCCTATTCGGACCGGGCGTCGCCGAGGGGTTGCCGGACTGCGTGCGGACGGTGCGACACGCCGCCAAAGCCTTCGATGACATCGCCGGCGACGCCGTACTTTTCGAGGACGGTGGAGAAGATCTTGATCGATGCCTCGACTTCTTCGGATACGATCTCGTTGGCGCCGAGCGTGTACAGCCGCGCCATGTCGCGCACGTAACGGACGCGGGCGACGATCTCCACGGTGGGATTGAGTCGCCGGCCGAGCGCCACGACGCGGTCCGTCCCGATCGGGTCCGGAATCGCCACGACCAGCACGCGTGCCTGCGCGATGTTGGCCTTGATCAGCGACGCTTCCTGGGTCGCATCGCCGTAGAAGATCGGCACACCGCGATCGCGCTGTTCGCGCACCATGTCGTAGTTGAGTTCGATGGCTTCGTAGGGGATGTCGCACAGCCGCGCGGAGTGCCCCACCATCGCACCGATCACGCCGTAACCGACGATGACGATGTGATCGCGAAGACGGTCGTCGGCATCGCCCGTGACGAAATACCGCCCCTCGCGCATCTTGACCGGCATGGGTGTTCGCACCGCGAAGTCGGTGATGCGGTGGGCGGCGCTCACCAGAAACGGCGCGGCTGACATCGAGAACAGGCACACGGCGAGGACGAACTGGTAGCCGTTGTCGTCGACGAGTCCGGCGGCGAAACCGGTCGTCAGCAACAGCAGCGAAAACTCGCCGGTCTGCGCGAGGCCCAACCCCGTTAGCGTGGATACGCGGTAGGGCAACCCGAGCCCGAGCATCACACCGCTCGACACGACTGCCTTGACGGCAATCAGCACCAGCGTCGCCACCAGCAGCGTGGGCACATGCGCCGATACGTAGCGCATGTCGAGGAGCATGCCGACGGACACGAAGAAGAAACTCGAGAACACGTCGCGAAACGGGAGCACGTTTTCGAGCGTCCGGTGACTGTGCTCCGAATCCGAAAGGATCAACCCGGCCAGAAACGCACCGAGCGCGAGCGACAGGCCCGCCAGCGACGTCAGCCAGGCGACGGTGAAACATAGCGTGCCGACCGAGAGCAGGAACAACTCCTTGCTCTGCGTGCGGGCGACGTAGGTCAGAAGTCGCGGCACCAGGCGCGGTGCCACGATGCCGATGGTGAGCCAGATCACCATCGCCTTGACCGCCAGGATGCCGATGTCCCGCCACACGTTCGTGTCGCTCCCACCGGCGAGCACCGGAATCAGAAGCATCATCGGCACGAACGCGATGTCCTGGAAGATCAGGATCGCCATCGTGCCCTTGCCGTGCGCGCTGGTGATTTCCGATCGATCCTGGAGCAGCTTGAGAATGATGGCGGTGCTGCTGAGCGACGCCAGCATCCCCAGAAACACCGCGTGGGTCGGTTCGACGCCGGACGCCAGCGCCAGTACACACACCACCCCCGCCGTCAGCAGCACCTGGGCCGGCCCGCCCACGAAGAACAGTCGTTTCACGTGGCGAATCGACTCGACGGAGAATTCGAGGCCGATGGTGAACAGGAGAAAGATGATGCCGATGTCGGCCAGCATCTGTACGGCTTCGGGTTCGGACGTCAGCCGTAGCCCGTGCGGGCCGGCGATGACGCCGGTGATGATCAGCCCGACGACGGCGGGAATGCGCAGCCGGTAGCAGACGAGCGCCACGCCAACGGCCAGGCCGAAGATGACGAAGATATCTTTGAGCAGCGGCAGGTGCATGCCGTCATTTTAGTGGCGGGACCGCGAAAGGTCGCCGTCTATTTCGGGGGCGTCGCCGATTCGTAGTCGGTGAGCACGCGAGGGGGCAGTGCCACTCGGAGCGCGTTCACCACGGCGAGGACGTCGATCACTTCCTGCGCGATGGCGCCGGCGACGGGGGGCAGATAGCCGGCGGCGGCGAAGAGCATCCCCACTGCGCTCAGGATCATCCCGCCGACGGCGCTCTGGAGCGCGATGCGTCGCATGTGGCGGCCGATGTGCATCAGTTCGTCGACGCGCTGCAACGAGCTGTCGAGGATCACGGCACCGGCCGCTTCCGTCGCGATGTCGCCCTGTCCGAAGGCGATCCCAACCGTCGCCGCGGTGAGCGCGGGCGCGTCGTTGATTCCGTCTCCAAGAAACACGGTGTTGGCGCGGCGCGTTTCCTCCCGAACGAGTTCGAGCTTCTGCTCGGGGCTCTGGCCGGCGTGGATCTCCGCGATGCCCACGCGATCGGCGAGGTAGCGCACCTCGGATTCGCGGTCGCCGGAGACGAGCATCACGCGCTCGAACGAGTGACGTCCCTTGAGGTGACTGATGAACGGAACGCCGTCGTCGCGCGGTTCGTCGCGAAACCGGCACACCGCCGCGTAACGATCGTCGATCAACACGACGCACTCCATGCCGCCTTCGTGAGCCGGAATGAGCGCCGCCTGTTCGGCGTGCTGCGCGGTGAATTTCTTCCGGCTGGTGACTTCGATTCGCCGCCCATCCACCACACCCTGGAGTCCTTCGCCCGGCCGCTCGCTGACTTCCACCGCCTCGATCAGCGCGACGCCCGCTCGGCGCGCGCCGGAGAGCACGGCGGCCGCCAGCGGGTGGCGCGAGTAGCGCTCGAGACTCGAGACCAGCCCGAGCACCTCGTCGCTCGAATACCCGGGAGCCGGCAGCACGTCGGTCAACTTCGGTTCGCCGTAGGTGAGTGTCCCCGTCTTGTCGAACATCGCCGTGCGACACGTCCCGATCTTCTCGAGAATGGCCGGGTCCTTGATGATGATGCCGCGCCGCGCCGCAAGCGACACCGAGCCGATGATCGCGACGGGAATCGCGATCAGGAGCGGACACGGCGTCGCCACGACGAGCACGCTCAGGAATCGAACGGCGTCGCCGCTCGCGACCCACGCAATGAGCGCGATACCCACCGCGACCGGCGTGTACACCGCGCCGAGCTGATCGCCGAGACGCCGCATCGCCGGCCGGCGCTGCTCCGATTCGCGCATCACCTGCATGATCTTCGCGTAGCGGGAGTCCACCGCCTGGCGCTCCGCGCGGATCGTCAGCGCGGACTCGCCGTTCACCGCGCCCGACAGCACGGACGCGCCCGGCACCTTGGACATCACGTACGGCTCGCCGGTCAGGTAGGACTCGTCCATCGACGAGTGGCCCTCGACGACGGTGCCGTCCACCGGACACACCTCGTGCGGAAAGACGACGAGCAGGTCACCGACGTTGACGTCATCGAGCGCGACGTCGACGAGCGCCCCGTCGAGCTTGCGGTGCGCCGACGACGGCATGCGTTTCGCCAGCGCGTGGAGAACCGACGAGGCGCTGCGCACGGCGAACGTCTCCAGTGCCTGTCCGCCCGACAGCATCAGCACGACGAGCACCCCCGCGAGGTACTCGTGGAGGATGACCGACGTGACGATGGAGATACCGGCGAGAAGATCGGAGCTGAATTGACGATGCAACAGCCCGCGCGTCAGCCCGACGACCAGCGGCACACCGCCCAGCGCGAGGGCCACGATCAACGGGAGGTCGTGGGTCGCGATGCCGCGAAACGCTCCGGGTGCGTGCGTGACGTATCGAAGTACGAGGTGCGCCGCGATCGCAACGATCGCGAGCGTGGCGATCAGTCCTTCGCGGGACCGAAACGCGGACAGGGCGGTGTTGGAATGGCGTTCGTCGTTCATGGATCGGACGATTCGGTGGCCGGCGGATGATTCGACGAATGCGGCGCCGTGAAACTCCCGCCCGATCGTGCGGCACGAGGATACCGTACCGCACGCCGGGCGACGAGTATTGTTTCCGCCGGCGTTACTGCTTGATGAAGGTTCCGTTACGAAGTTCGGCGTAGGCTTGCCGAAGTTCTTCGGGCGTGTTCATCACGATCGGTCCCTGCCAGGCGACCGGCTCTTCGAGCGGCTTGCCCGAGACGAGCAGGAATCGAATTCCATCCGGCCCCGCGTGCACGGTGACCTCGTCGCCGCGATCGAACAGGACCAGCGACCGGTTGCCGACCGCGTCGCGCACTTCGCCGCCGTCCGACTGGACGCGGTCGGTCATGACCGCCTGCGGCGACGACGCGTCGCGAAAACTTCCCGATCCGTCGAACACGTACGCGAACGCGTGCCGCGTCGTCTCCACCGGGAGCGTCTTGCGCTTGCCCGCGGGAACGGACACATCGAGGTAGTGCGGGTCCGCCGCGATTCCTTCCACCGGTCCGCGCTTGCCCCAGAAATCTCCGCACACGACGCGCACGATGGTTCCGTCGTCGTCGGTGATCTCCGGGATGTCGCGCGCCAGGACGTCCTGGTAGCGCGGCGCGGTCATCTTGAGCGACCGCGGCAGATTCGCCCACAGTTGAAAGCCGTGCATGCGCCCGCGCGGGTCGCCCTTCGGCATCTCCTGGTGGAGGATTCCGCTGCCCGCGGTCATCCATTGCACGTCGCCCGCGCCCAGCGCCCCGCGGTTGCCCAGGCTGTCGCCGTGGCTCACCGTGCCCGCGAGGACGTACGTGATGGTTTCGATCCCGCGGTGCGGGTGCCACGGGAACCCGGCGAGGTAGTCGTCGGGGTTCTCGTTGCGAAAATCGTCGAGAAGGAGGAACGGATCGAACTCTTCGGTCGCGCCGAACCCGAACGCACGGCGAAGCCGCACACCCGCTCCTTCGATGGTCGGCTGCGACTGACTGATATGTTTGATGGCTCGTATCGACATGACTCTCTCCCTTTCACCGCCCCGCGGCGGCCATAGATCATATGGATGGTAATGAATGGCGACTCGCGTCGCCAGCCAGGCCTAGCCGTGAACGCGCTTCCCGGCGCGCAGCGACTCCACGTGGTCGGACGGGCGCGCGCGACCTTGCAACCGGGCGCCGAGACGGCGTCCGATCCATCCGTCGATGCTGGCCCAACCACCGCCGAGGACCACCAGCGCCAGCGCCATCGAGATCGCGAGGATGTGGTACTCGAATCCTTCACCCGGCTGCTGGCCAGTCCAGTTCATGAAGAATCCGACGTGCGAGTGAACGTAGTACACCGCACCCGCCATCACGGCAACGATACCGGCGGCGCTCAGGCGCGTGAGAAAGCCGGAGATCAGCCCGAGCCCGCCGAAGAACTCGCCGATGATGACGAGTGTGGCGACGGCCGCGGGAATCCCCCAGGTCTGACCGAAGAACCCGACGGTCGCGTGGTACCCGAAACCGCCGAACAACCCGAGCAGCTTCTGCGATCCGTGCGCGACCATGACCGTACCCAGGGCCACGCGCAACAGCGTCGCGACGCGCGAATCCGAGGTTTGAAAGAATCGTTTCAACATGACGCACCTCCAGAGTTAACGTGTAAACAATTGATTGGTCAACATTCTGCCCATTGGAAAACCCGGACGCCGGGCGTCCGGGTAGCGTGTCCAATACTAGTCGGAATCCTCCGCCTGGCGTGGTGTCCGGGCGTGCGACGCGCGCACGCGCTCGAGCAGCGCGGCCAGTTGCGATACCTCGCGGTCGTCGAGGGCCGCGAAGGCGGCGCGGTCGGCGCGCCGGATCGGCGCGTCGAGTCGATCGAGCAGACCGAGTCCCGCGCGCGTAATCCGCACGTGCACGCAGCGACGGTCGCCGCCGCGGCGCTCGCGTTCCACCAGGTCCTTGGTCTCCAGGCGATCGATCATGCGCGTGATGCCCGGCGCCCGTTCGATCATCCGCTCCGCGATCGTGAGTGTCGGCAGCCCGTCGGGCTCCGCGCCGCGCAGGATCCGCAGCACGTTGTACTGCTGCCCCGTGATCCCGTGGGGTTCGACGATATCCGCCACGAACGCGCGCACGCGGTCGGCGGCGGCGAACAGCGCGATCAGGGCCGCATTGGCCGGCACGGGCTTTCGGCGGACGGGAGTGCGACGCGATGCGGCTGTCTTGTGGACCATGCAATTAGTCTACATGCATATAGTTGTCTAGTCAAGTATCTTGTCGCCGGAACTTTCGGGGGAGGGCCATCGAATGGAACGATAACGAGTTACGAAAGCGCCGCCGGGGCGTCTCCCGGCCGCCAGGCCCGAGGAAACGCCCCGATGCGGCCGGTCGCTAGTCGCGGGTCAGCGGCGTGTCGACCAGATGCTCGACCAGGAACCACACCTGCAGCTCGCCGGTGCGGATCACGTCGGAGACGATCAGGTCGTTGGTGCCGTCGTCTCCGAGTTTGGCCACGCGGGCGGCCGCGTCGCGCGCGTCCACCAGAATGGCCTCGTGCGCTTCGAGCAACCGATTGATCATCGCCGGGGCGTCTTCGGCACCGTCGGGCGCGCGCGGGATACGCGTCATCTCCGCACCCAGGCGCGGGTCCCCCACGGCGACACCGCCGAGCGTCTGCACGCGCTCGGCGATCGCGTCGATCAGCGCGGCCTGTTCGCCCGCGTGCTTATCGAGCAACAGGTGAAGCTGGTAAAAGGTGGCGCCGCGCATCATCCAGTGGTGCTTTTTGTACAGCGCGTGCAACACCTGGGTGTCGGACAGAAGTTGATTCAGGCGCTGGCACGAGTACAGCCGCGCGTCGAATGACAGACCGAGTGGGAACTGGCGAACGGTGCCGAACTTCTGCACCTCGCCGCCGGGCTGCTCCATCCACGGCTGACTGGTACGCGCCGCGCGCGCTTCTTTCTTTGGTGCGGGTTTCGAGGTGGGTTTCGTTACGGTCGATTTTCTCATCACACGCTCCCTTGCGGCTATCGAGGTTGGAATAATGTGGCTACAGAATACCCAGCAAAGGTACACCCGCGGACAGCACTTCACAAGTGGGCGAAGGGAGACAACCGCCCGGGAGTCGTCGAAGTCTACCGAGGGTTCAATCGCTGTCGCGCGGCGTCTCGGTTGCCGGCGATCTCGACGTGGCGCCCGGCGAGTGCCAGTCCGATTCGCGGCATCGCGCCGTACAACGTTTCGTATTCGCCGGCGCGGACCAGAAAAGTCTCATGCCAGATACCGACGTCGCCACTGCTGGTTCGCACCGCGCGGTTGAACGCCGTCCATGCCGGCCAGTGGGAGCGGGAGCGGTCGCGGGCGAACGCTTCCAGCACCGGTTGATGCGCATCCCGACCAGGAACACGACGAAATCGCCGTCGATCTCGGCCATCATTCGCGAGGGAAATATCTGAGCCATGGTCAATCTCCTGCCTATATGCAGAATCCCCGGTCGCGATGTCTCGCGACCGGGGATTACCGAACATCCGTCGCTGGCGGGAGTTTACCGCAGTTAACGGACGCATTCACGTCCGTTCTCTCCGGTCCCGTCGTCCGCGTTCACGAAATCGGCGACCGTGCCTCGCGTCCCGACTCCACGGTCCCGCGCTCGAATGACGTCGCCACCCAATCCATGCCCAGCCGGTGCATGAGGGCCGACCGGCCCCGGTCCATCCGGGATCGATTCGCTGTTTACTGAAAAATTTTTGTGACGACTCCGCGATGCGTGTGTCGCACAGATACCATGCGAATCCCGAACCGACATCGAGCTTTCATATTGCTTGCCGTCGCCCTGCTCCTCGCGGGGATCACGATGGGCAACATTTCCATCTGCGACGTCCTCGTCCTGGGACCGCCCGACCAGGCCGACACGCTGGTCGTCAGCGTCGCCGCCGGCGATACCCAGACGGATGTCACCTACGGCAACGATTCCGAGTACTACCTGTTTCGCCTGTGCCCCCCGGGTGCCGTTCCGGGCGTCTACCCGATCACGCGTCGGCTTCCCGATGGCATCGGCGGCACGATCGTTTCCGTCGACATCGCGACCTCGACGACGACGCCTCCGGGTCACTATTTGGTGAACTACACCGACTCCGACTTCAGGCTCTTCTTTCCGTTCTGGGAGAACGGCATTCTGGATTTGACCGTCACGCCGGGCGCGGCTCTCACGGCCTGCTACGAGTACGTGACGGACGGCGAATTCATTACCGCCGGCATCCCCGTCACGTTCCTGTCGTACTGCAGCACCGGACCGATCGTGCTCTACAAGTGGTGGTTCAGCTACAACGGCAATCCCAACTCGACGCCGTCGGCAACCACGACGGACACCTTCATCCAGACGACGTTCTCGGCGGGCCCGCATACGGTTCGGCTCGTGGTGCGAACCGGCTCCGGGCAGGAAGCCGAAATCAGTCACACATACACGGTGGTGTCGCCATGAAGCGGACCCGATGGATCGTCTCCGGAATCGTTCTTGTCGTGTGGGCTGGACTGTGGGTCGGCTGCGGCAGCGACTCCGGGACCGACAACGGCGGGAACACGGCCAAACCCGTCAGCTTCAACGGCGCCCTGATCGTTCCGGCCGCGTGGGCGGGAACGTGGCAGGTCACGATGACGATGCGCGACTGCACGACCAACGCCATCGTCGGCGTCGAAGACGTGACCTCCCAGCTCTGCCCGGGCGACACGCTGGTCAATCCCTTCGTCCCGATCTTCGAGAACTGCACCGGTACGCGAACGGGCAACCACCTCGAGGCCGACTGCAGCTACAACAAGTCGGTCGGCACCTGCCAGGTCACCGTCCACGTGACCCTCAAGATCGACGTCGACGGCAACACGCTCTCCGGATCCGGCAAGTTCGAGACCACGGCCACGCCCGGATGCGGCGCGGGTCTGCTCGCGAGCGATTGCGAGAAGGTCACGATCACCGGCACGCGGACGAGTTCGTCAACCGCCGGCTGCGACTCGCTGACGACGTCGCGGCGACCGTTCGTGCGCTAGCCACCGCACAGGCCCGGTGCGAGGGCGGTTGACCCGTGTTATACTGTGGGTTATACTTCCTTCGTGAAGACGGCAATCTCCATTCCCGACAACCTGTTCCGGGCCGCCGACCGGATGGCGCGCCGGCTGGGCATCTCACGCAGCGAACTCTACCAGCGGGCAGTCGCGCGATTTCTGGCGGAGCACAGCGGTCAGGTGGTGCGCGAAACACTCGACACGGTCTATGGCAAGACGAGCAATCGCGATCTCGATCCGCTGATCCAGGCAGCTGGCGAACAGATCCTCTCTGATGAGGATTGGTAAGTGGCCTCTGACCTGCGCCGCGGCGACATCTGGTGGGCCAGCCTGCCCGCGCCGGTGGGTTCGGGACCGGGCTATCGCCGGCCGGTGCTCGTGATTCAAAGTGACGTGTTCAACGGGAGCCGGATCGGCACGGTGGTCGTCGCGGCGATCACATCGAACCTCGACCTGGCGCGCGCGCCCGGGAACGTCCGCCTCGAACCCGCGCAGAGCGGGCTCTCGAAAGACTCGGTCGTGAACGTCTCGCAGGTGGCAACGCTGGACCGGCGCATTCTGACCGCGCGCGTCGGCTCCTTGTCGACGGATGTTATCGCGCGCATCGACGCCGGAGTCCGGCTCGTACTCGCACTCTAACTCTCTCCCCTGGCTCGTTCATTCCTGAAGCACCGCCGGAAGCGGATTGTCCGCGTTGGGGAGATCGTTGGTGATCGACGCGATCCGCCAGCGCCCGTCTTTTTTCACCAGCTCGATGCTGTCGACGCCCTGCGTGGGCGGGCGCGGCGAGTCGACGATCGCCGCCTCGTAGTGGACCAGGACGTGCGCGATGTCGCGAAAGACCAGCGGCACCAACGACACGACGGTTTCGCGATATCCGTGCTCGATCACCTTCGCGCGCTCGTCGTAGGCGACGAAGTCGTCGATCCATCCCTGCACCGAGAACACGTCGGTCGTTTCTTTCGTGACGCGCAACACGAGGACGGCCTGGGGAATGAACAGCGCGCGCGCCGCTTCCCAGTCGGTGGTCTCACCGGGCTTGACACTCACGATGCGGTAGAGTTCGCGGCAAACGCCTTCGGGGGTCGAGAGCGCCACATTCGGCGCGGGCGGTGAGTCCGCCCGGGCGGGCACGGTCAGACAGGCCACGAGGCACAAAACGGTAGCGGCTTTCAGGACGATCATGGTCTACCTCCGGCGGAAAGTGTAACCCGGCGGCGCGGACGGAAGCCCCTGTGAAATACAGGGATCCGGGTTCAACCCGCCGGAAATCGGACCCCCGTGAAAGAACCATATTGACGTTACCCATTGGTCACGTTATTATCCGCTCACATATCGAAACCGCCCGCGGGTCCGGCATGGCCGGCCGGGCACGACCAACCACGTTTCAGGAGGACAGACATGAAGCAGGCCGCATTGGACGATTTCATCATCGACGTCGATCAGACGATCGAGATCAAGGCCGCGCCCGGCGCGGTGTTCGAAGGGCTCCTCGCCAATCTGTGCGAACTCCACACCGAAGAAGGCAAGCCCCCGCTCAAATTGAACCTCGAGCGTTGGCCGGGCGGTCGCTGGTTCCGCGACCTCGATGGCGGCGCGGGTCATCTGTGGGGATTCGTGCAGGCGATCAAGCCGCCGACGCTGATCGAGTTGTTCGGCCCCATGTTCATGTCGTATCCGGTGGCGGGTCACCTGATGGTGCGTCTCTCGCCCATCACCGGCGGCACGAAGCTCGTGTTTCAGAACCAGATCTTCGGACCGGTGCCGGCCGAGATGAAGGACGGCGGCCTCAACGAGGGCTGGGCGACGATGCTCGCGAAGGTCAAGAAGGATGCGGAGCGCTAAGAACGTGGCCGCACGCTCCGTCGTCTGCGAGGTCGCGTGAAGAACGATCTCGATGTCGTATGGAAGGCGCTGTCGGATCCGACGCGCCGGGCGATCCTCGATCTGTTGCGCACGGGCCCGTGCACGACGACCGAAATCGTCAACCAGTTCCCCGACCTCTCGCGGTTCGGCGTCATGAAGCACCTCTCCGTGCTTCGTGACGCCGGACTCGTGCAGAGCCGCACCGAAGGCCGGAAGAACGTCAACAGCATCAACGTCGTTCCGATCCGGATGATCTACGAGCGCTGGGTGAGCGGCTACCAGGATCTCTGGGCGAGCAAGCTCTCTTCGCTCAAGAAGTCGCTCGAAGACGGTCTGCCGAAGAAAACGAAGAAGTAGTTATTTCAACAGGACCATCTTCCGGGTGCGCGATTCCCCGTTTGATTCCAGGCGCGCGAAGTAGAGACCGGACGACGCAGGGCGGCCGTGCGAGTCCATTCCGTCCCAGGTCACGTCGTGCGCACCGGCACTTTCGTCGCGATCGACCAGGCGTCTGACCATGCTCCCGTTGACATCGAATACGGTCACCCGCACGTATCCCGGAGACGAAAGCGTGTAGCGCATGCGCGTCGACGGGTTGAACGGATTGGGAAAGGGCTCGGCGAGATCGATCGTGAGCGGAAGCGTTCCCCGCACCGGCGTGGGCGCCTCCGTGTAGGTCACCTGCGTCGCCACGAAGTTGAAGTACACGTACCAGCCGCTTTGACCGGCGGGTCCAATGTCCTTGTCGCTATATGCCGCGCAGTTACCGGTTCCTCCGGCGAAGAGCTCCGACAGCGGCAAACCGCCGATCAGCGCAAACGATGAAGGAATGATGGTGGCGTCGGCGTCGGCCTCCGTGATGAATCCGCGGATGAGTCCATTGACGACTTGCGTGGCCGGTGAACCGACGTACGTCCCCGCGAGGTACGCGTCGTACAACGTGAGGTGCGTGAATCCCACGTCGAACCCACTCAGCGTCCCGAGCGGCAACACGAAACACGGCGCGCTCGTCGACACGACCGCGGGCGTGTACGGGTGCGTGGTGCCCGCGATGGTGGAGAGACACGTCGATGCCATGTTGGTGTACGTCCCGACGATGGGGTTGATCAGGGAGTCGCAGGTCGTTCCGGCCATGGGAGCCGTGCACTCGGACATCGCGAATGTGGCCGTCCCCCCGCCGGCAGACTGATCGAGCGGATCGAAGATGATGAGATAGCTCAAATCCAGCATCCCGTCGCTGTCGCCGTCGGTCTGGATCAGGGTCTGGAGATAGGGGTTGAAGGCGAAACCGCCCAACAAGGTGTCGGTGATGTCCCGGCACCCGATGAAGTTGACGAACATGTGCGGATCGCGCCAGTCCATGTCGCTGATGCGAAACGCCGTCTTGGCGGCCGGCGCCGGGACCGGCAGGACGGCAATGAGGGACGCAACGACCGCAAACACCGACCACGATCGAGACGGCTGCTTCATAGGGGATGGGGCTCCTGATTTGGCGGCACAGCACGGGATGAACCCAGCAACAATTGTAAAGAAGCGCGTGCAGACGTGTCAACGCGAGCGTTATTCCACGACATCCACGGCGATCGACGCCTGGAGATTCAGTCGAGGCACTTCTTTGAGCTTTTCGATCACATCCGCGCGCGCGGCCCTCCACCAGGGCTGCCAGTCCTTGTAGTCGATGGCGTCTGTCGAGTACGAAAACGTGACAACGTAATGCCCGGGCTTCGCGAACGGTTTGAGGATTTCCGCCGGCGGAACGAAGGACGGCATCGCAAATGGCTCGAACGAACGCCCGGGCGCCAGAAGTCTGAAATCACTCGATCTCAAGTCATTGAAGTTGCCATCAATGCGAATACCTCGCTTCACCATCGTATCGCCGTCGCGTTCGAGGGTGAAGACGCAGTGAGGGTATCGGTCTCCGCCCGTCGACCCCTCAATCGACCCAACCAGCACGACCGGCTTCTTGCTGACGTTGGTCAAGACGACGCGAAAACTCGCCGTGTCGCCCACGTGGTAGGTCTCCTTCACCGGGATGATTTCGCAGCGCAGGTCGGCGGCGGTTGCGTCGGTCTCCGTGCCAACGATCGTCCGCCACCTCGGGTCCGCCGAGCGCCGAATATCGAACCCTGGCTGCATGGAGCGATCCGGTCGCACGAGGAAGCTGTCGATCGTGCAGTCTTCGTAGCCGGGACACGTGATCGTCACCCGAACCAGTCCTGCGGGGACGCGGCGGATCAGGAACGTCCCTTCGAGTGACGTTGTCGCGACCGCGGACATCCCGGCGACTCTGACTTTCGCGCCTGACACCGGCTGATGGGTTGTGTCGTCGCGAACCGTTCCGTCGATCGAGCTGGACGCGAACAACTGGCAGGCAGACAGCGCGATCAGCATCGTCACCGGAAGAAGCACGAGACGTACGTGCGTCCGCGGAGCGATCACGGAACGATCTCCACCGCTAGTCGCACGGCAGGCAATCGAAGACGCGGACCTGTGCTTTGCCGCCGGCGGTGATCGTAACCTCCATGTCGATGTGTTGAAGCACGGGACCGCCGCGGTTGATTTCGTACGCGCGCAGCGTGTAGTTTCCCGCCGGCACGACGAAGGTCACGACGCCGGACGCGTCGGTGGTGCGCTCGAGCCTGGGCTCGACCAGCTCCACGCGCTTGTCGGGAATGCCCTGGCTATCGTAGTAGATCTGCACGACCAGACTCCCGGTCGGCGCGGGTTGGACGGGCGTAGCGCTGTTGTCGGAGCAGGCAACGAGCAGCAGGCAGGCAGCGAGGAGAACGAAACGCGATCTCATAACGGGTCTCCCGATCGGGGCCGGGGTCGGTCACGTGGGGTACATGGGAAGTATACACGATTCCGCGCCGCCGCCGCAAGGCGGAGTCCCGCCTCCCCCGGTTTTCCGTTGTACGCGGGCAGCGCCCGTCGTATCCTCGCGCTACTACAAAGTGCCGCATGTTCGAACCCATCTTCGTCTTTTTCTGATCATTCAGCACATGGCCGCCTTTCTCGAGGAGCAATCATGAATCGTCCGGTGTTGACCATCGCCATCGTCTCTCTGATTGTCGGGATGAACGGGTTTGTTCGAGACGCCCGTGCCGGAGGAATCATCCTCTACGAACTGGGCACACCCGACGTCGGCCGTGCGTCCGCCGGCTGGGCCGCGCGCGCGGGCGACGCGGCGACCGTGTTCACAAATCCCGCCGGGATGAGCCGGCTGTCCGGTCAGAATATGCTGATCGGCGGCCAGGCGTTGTACGGCAGCTTCAACTTCACGCCCAATCAGGGCACGAGCGTTCCCGGAAACGACGGCGGCAACGCGGTCGGGTGGCTGCCCGGCGGCAGCGTCTTCTACACGCACGAGATTTCGTCCGGGTGGAGCGCCGGCCTCGGCGCCTTCTCCTACTTCGGACTGTCCGCGGAGTATGACGCGGGCTGGGTGGGCCGGTACTACACGCAGAAGTCGACACTGGCGGGACTCACGCTGATGCCCGCGATCAGCTATCGAGTCAACCCGCAGCTCTCCTTCGGCGCCGGGCTCAACTGGATGTTCGGATTCTTCGAGCAGGACAACGCGGTCAAGAACATCACGCAGCCGGGCGACGGCGCCTTCGAGCTCAAAGACAACACGCAGGGATTCGGCGCCAACGTGGGCGTGCTGTGGGAACCCAACGAGACATCGCGCGTCGGCGTGACCTATGTCTCGCAGGTGAAACTGGACTTCAAGGATACGCCGGCGTTCAGCGGACTGGATCCGTTGATGCAGGCGGCGTTGACGCGTTCGGGGATTCTCGGCGCCGAGATGAATCTCGGTGTGACCGTGCCCAACATGGTGATGGCGAGCGCCTACCACGAGCTGTCAGACACGTGGGCCGTCATGGGCAACGTCGGCTGGCAGAACTGGAACAGCTTCGGAAAGGTGAACGTGTCGATCGCCGACACGCTGCTGTCGGCGACGACCGACCTCGACTACAAGGACACCTGGAACGTCGCGGTCGGCGCCGAATGGAAGATCACGGAGGCGTGGCTGGCGACCGGTGGCGTCGCCTACGACAGCTCGCCCGTCGACCCCTCGGACGTGACTCTGCAACTGCCCATGAGCGACGCGTGGCGTTTCGCGCTCGGCGGGCAGTGGACCGTCAACGAGCAGGTCCAACTGGGCCTCGCCTACGAACTCACATGGATGGGAGACCAGAACATCGATCAGTCGCGACAGGTCAGCTACTACACCGTCAACCACGTGGCGGGACAATTCGAATCGATGGCGCTCCAGGCATTCGTGGTCAACCTGGTCTGGAAGATCTAGCCACGCGCATTCGCGTGCGTCGAAAGAATTCGGAGAATGGCGGTCACTCCCAGCGCTGGGAGTGACCGCTTATGGTTTGCGGGCGAGAATCGCGCTGTAGATATCCAGATCGCTCTGCGAGAAGCAGCAAAACGTGACGTCGATCTCTTCCATCGCCCCCCTTGACACCTCCTCCCCGCGCGCCCTACCATCTTTCCTAACAACATCAGCCCTGTGCGCTGCGCCTTCGCTTTCGACGCGGCTCAAGGGAAGAGGGTGCGAATCCCTCGCGGACCCGCCACTGTGATTGGCGAGCCGGACGCTCAATACCACTGGCGTAAAAACGCCGGGAAGGGGGCGAACGGCGCTCGAGCCATCAGCCAGGATACCTGCCGGGGTTGTCACCACCGAACTCCTCTTCGAGGACTGAGAGGAACGGGATGACGCCATCAATCCCACACATCGTTCGCGCGGACGACCGCTCCTGAGCGGCGCGTTCGTCTTTCTATTTCCGTTTCTGTTGACCGGTCCGCCGGCGCATGCGGCCACGTCTCCGCGGGACACGACCTACGTCGTGGCGCCGATCGTGATCGAGGCCGCGCGGCCCGACGCACGCACCGACCTCGCCAACCGACCGGGCTTCGTCGCCCTGGTGGACATGACGGCGCGACGCGGCCGCGTCGAGGATCTCACCGCGGTGCTCTCGCAACTCGTCGGCGTGCACGTCACGCAGTACGGCGGGCTCGGGAGCTTCGCGACCGTCTCCATCCGCGGCTCGTCGTCCAGCCAGGTACGCACGTTCCTGGACGGCATCCCCATTGACGACCCGTATCTGGGCGTCACCAATCTGGCCGACCTGCCGCTCGGCGGTGTCGGCCGCGTGGAAGTCTATCGCGGGTTCTCGCCGCCGCAACTCGGCGGCTCCGCGATCGGCGGCGCGGTGAATCTGGTGACGCGCGGCGAAGGCGTGCACGAGGGACTCTTCTCCGGACTGGAAGCCAATCTCTCCGGCGGCTCCTTCGACACGCAGCGCGAGAACGGCACGCTCTGGCTCGCACCCGGGCCGGTGCAGGTGTTCGCGCACGTGACGCACGAACAGAGCGCCGGCGACTTTTCGTTTCTGGACGACAACGGGACGCCGCAGAATCCGCACGACGACGAAACCGCGGCGCGCGTGAACAACGACTTCGACGCGTGGTCGGGGATCGTGCGCGCGGCGAGCGACGTCCCGTACGTCGGCAACGCGGCCATCGCCTACTACGACGCGTCGCGCGACAACGGCGTGCCCGGGCTGGGGTCGCATCAATCGACGACCGCGCGGTCGGATCGCCGGCGCCGCATGGGACAACTTCGCGTGGAAGGCACGCCGCTCTTCGGCAAACAACTGCACTGGTGGACAAACGGCTTCTATACGCGCAGCAACGAGCGTTTCGTCGACCGCCACACCAACGTGTCGCTGATCCCGCAGGATACCGACAACACCATCGACGCGTACGGCGGCAACGCGCGCGCGACGTGGTACGTGCCGTGGCTGCCGGTGTCGCTGGACGCGGCGTTCCTCGGACAGAAGGAGACGTTCCACCCGGTCAATAATGTCCCGGCGCGCGTGGAAGGCCCGGACCGCTGGCGTCACGCGACGACGACGTCGGTGGGCGGGAGCATCTACCTGTTCCACCAGTCGCTGGTACTCACGGCAACCGAACGCTACGAACACCACGAGGACGAATTCTTCGCGCCGCCGCGACTGGCGTGGTTGCCGCCCACCCCGGAGGGACGCGTCTCGCACGACGCGCAGACGCCGAGTGCGGGCGCGCGCTGGCAGCCGCTGTCGTGGCTCGCGTTCAAGGGAAACGTCGGGCGCTATTACCGCCTGCCCACATTCCTCGAATTGTTCGGCAACACCGGTTCGGTCACCGGCAACTCGCAGCTCGAACCCGAGCACGGGGTGAACCGCGATGTCGGCTCTTACGATCACGGTGCCGCACGCGGGTGCGTTGCGCTCGCTGTTCGTCGAGACCAGCTACTTCGACAACACCGCCGAGGATCTCATCCTGTACTTCCCCAACTCGCAGTATACGAGCAAGCCGAGCAACATCGGCTCGGCGCGCATTCGCGGGCTGGAGGTGAGTGCCACCGGCGCGTGGTCGGACCGGCTGGAACTATCGCTGGGCTACACGCACCTCGACACCGAGGACACGAGCGACATCCCGTCGAATAGCGGCAACGAGTTGCCGTCGCGGCCGCGCGACGACATCAACACGTCGCTCACCGGGCATGTGCGTGCGCTGCGGCTGACCTACGAACTCCATTATATAAGCGCGAACTGGCTGGACCCCGCGAACCTGCGGGAGGCGCCGTCGCGCACGCTCCAGAACGCGATCGTCGCCGTGCGGCTACCGATGCCGGGCGTCACGTTCACGATGGAAGCACAGAACGTCACGGACGAGCGCGTCGTGGACGTGGCGGGCTACCCGCTTCCCGGCCGCACCGTCTATTCCACCTTGAGCTATCAATACTAGGGAGACCACCATGAACCGCTTTGCTTATTTGACGCTCGCCGTCGCGTTCGCGATGGCGCTACCCATCGCGACGCGGGCGCAGTGCAACCAGGATTTCATTCTGGTCACCACCACGGACTATTCCACCGGCTCGACGACGTCGCTCAACCCGTCCACGAAGGCGCCTTCCACGAATCTGGAATTGATCGGCACCGACGCCGTCGCGCGCGTGCGGAACGGCCACACGTACATCGTCAACCGTGCGGGCGGCGACAACATCCAGGAACTCGACGCGTGCAGCGGCTTCGATACCATCCATCAGTTCTCCACCGGCAACGGATCGAATCCGCACGACATCTACCTTTACAGTCCCACGGTCGCCTACGTGACACGCTACGACATGACCACCGTGCTCAAGATGAACCCGCAGACGGGCGCGACCCTGGGCACGATCAACATCGGCGCATTCGCCGATGCCGACGGGATCCCGGAGATGGACCAGTTCGTGTTCGCAGGCGGCTATCTGTGCGTGGCGCTCCAGCGGCTCGACCGCAACAATTTCTACGCGCCCACCGGCACGAGCTACCTCGTCCCCATCGACCTCGCCACCGACACCGTGGTCGACACCAATCCCGGCATGAACGGCGTGCAGCCGTACACGCTGCTCAAGACCGATCCGTACTCCGAAGTGTCGTACACCACGCTCAACAACCAGGCGATCGCGTATTTCTCCGCGGTAGGATACTTCGGCGTGCTGGACGGCGGACTGCTCTCGATCGACGAAGGCGACCCCAGTGTGCAGAGCACGATTCTCACCGAGACCGCGGCCGGCGGCGACATCCTGGACGCCATTATCGTGTCGGACACCAAAGGCTTCGCGATCGTCGCGACGCCGTCGTTCACCACCATCCTGATCGCATTCAATCCCACGACGGGGGCGAAGATCGGTTCGACCCTGTACGCGCCCGGCGGCTACGACCTGAACGATATCGAGCTGACACCCGACGGGTCGACGCTCTTGCTCACCGACCGCAAGGCCACCAACCCCGGCATCCGCTGCTTCGACGTGGCGACGAGCACGCAGACCACGGTCAATCCGATCAACACGGGCCTGCCGCCCTTCGACATCGCCGTCAACCGCGCAATCCCAACCGGCGCGACCAACACGCCGCGCGCAGCGACGTCGCTCGGCAGCAACTACCCGAATCCCTTCAACCCGACCACGTCGATTCCCTTCACGCTGGCGCGCACCGGACACGCGACGCTCCGCATTTTCGACGTGACCGGTCGCGTGGTGGCGACGCTGCTCAACGAAACCGCACCCGCCGGAGCGCACGTCGTCCGCTGGGACGGGCGAAGCGACCGCGGCGCACGCGTCGCGAGCGGCGTGTATGTCGCGCGCCTCGACGCCGACGACATGACGGCCACCCGACGCATCGTCCTGCTCAAATAGTTGGACGCCGCCCCGCTCCGGGGGTTGTCACCCCCGGAGCCCGGGGTGTATACTCGTGGCTGTACGCCGTTCCCGACTATCCGCCGACCGCTATTTCGCCGACCGGAAGGAACGCCATGCGAAGGGCCATGCGCGTGAGTACCGGATCGCGCCCCACGGATCGATCGCATCGATTCCGGCCCCAACGTCACTCCGACGGAAATATTGCAGGTTGGTCGCGCGTGAGTTCACGCAAACGAGAAAGATGGTGCTGTTGAAACAGGCCGCGCACCGATGGCCGATTCGCCGACCAGGGAGGCGCAACATGCGAAGAGTAACACTCAATTTCATCGCGATCCTCGCGATCGCAACCATCGTTTCACCGGCCGTCGCGAGGCGCGGCGGAGGACTCGCCGGCTACGATCACCGGATCGCGGCGCCCGCCGGTTCGGCGGACGTTCCCGGCGCTGTCCCCGCGCTGAGAACGACCCGTGCCGCCGCGAACACCACGGTCCTCTACACCGCGACCTTCGACGCCGGCGCTTCGTGCACGGAACAGGGCTGGACCAAGGTCGACCTGACCGCGCAGATCGGCGACTTCTTCCATGTCGACGACTACGCCGGGTTGAACGCGGCCAACTTCGCCCCGCTGGAGGGAACGAAGTCGCTCTGGTGCGGCGCCCGTCCCGAGGCCTCGGGCCCGCTGTGCGCGTACGCCACGCTTCCGGGTTACGGGAGTAACTGGAATCAGGCGTTCTGCACCAGGAACTGCCTCGCCGTCTCCGGCGACGGCATGCTCGACGTGTCGTTCCTCGCGCGCTTCGACTCCGAACCCGACTATGACTACACGGTGCTCGAATACACGCTCGACTGTTCCGGTGTGGCCGGCTGGACGCAGATCGACGGCGGCGGGACCACGTGGACCGGCAAACTCCCCGCGACCAACTGGCTCGCGGGCGCGACCTACGGCGGATCGTACAACGTCGGCGGTACCGGTCCGGTGAAAGTGCGCCTGCACTTCTTCTCCGACGGCGCGTGGTCCGATCAGGACGGATCGTTCAACTCCAACGGCGCCGTTCATGTCGATAACCTGCAGGCCGAAGGACTCCCGGTTGAAAATTTTGAGAGCGAGAGCGTCGGCGCCACCTCGGCCGACGACTGGGAGAGTTGCACACCGCCCGGATACGGAAGCTTCGCCGGCCTGGAACCGGGCGCGTACGTCCTGCAGGAAGATCCGTGTGCGCGCGACCTCTCGTGCATCTGGACGTTTTTCCAGGGCTCGGCCTTCAACTACGCCTGCGGCGGACACCCGGAGCAACTCGCGCTCCCGTTCGGAAACGCCATTGGTCAGTACCTGAACAACGAAATCTGGTCGCCCCCTATCGCCGTCACCGGAAGTGGTGCGACCATGAACCTCGCGTTCTCGGTCTACCGGGAACTGCCGCTCGACAACGTCGTCTTCTACGTGTGGCACGTCCGCGATCTGTCCTCGGGGTGTGCGAGCCCGTGGGAGGACACCAACTTCATCTTCTTCGGCGCGCAGAAGGACTGGTTCAGTCAGGTCGAATCGATCGGCCAGTTCTTCGATCTCTCCACCGCGACGTCGATCCAGGTGGCGCTCGGCGCCGTCGATCTGTGCGCGTTTCTGTGCGGCACCTATGGTTCGGGCGCGTGTCACAGTCACGCGCCGTTGCTCGACAACGTGAAAATCTACCGCGTGGACAACGAAGGCCCCCAGTGGACCGTTCGTGACATCGACCAGTTCCAGGACAACTTCGCCGCCGACGGCACGCTGACCGGGACCGTGCGCGCGGACGTGGCCAACGACATCAACGTCGTCACGGTCGGGACCATTATCCCCGGCGATTCGGCCAGCGTCCGGGTGTCGGATCCGCTGGTCGGCCTGGGCACCGATCCCGGTGTCGGCGGCGCGGCCGTCTACTGTTACGTGTCGGTATGGCCCCAGGGGCAAGCCGGCAAGTCGGGTAACGCGCTCACGCAGAATTCCGTTCGGTGGCCGGTTGTCGGGTCGTGGACGGACGCGAGCGGGACGCCGTGGACCTGCATTCGCACCGACACGGTGCGGACCAACGGTTTTCCGCAGGCCGGCACCTTCTGTGTCGACCTGAACGACAACCTCTTCGTGCCGGGCGACACCGTGTGTTTCTTCTATACGGCGAAGAACGCGAGTGGCATGGAGGCCGTGGCATTCGGATCCAATCTCGGATTGAGCAGCGCCGACCGCGAACAGGCCGCGGCGAACCCGTCCGAGTTCACGTGCCTCCCCGCCGGCGGATACAACCGCGGCGGCGACGTGCTCTACGTCGACGGCATGGACGGGCGCGGCGCTCAGCCGTACTGGGACACGGCGTTCGCCATGGTCGGTTCCATCGACAAGGTCGATCGTTATGACGTGCGCGGTCCGTCGTCCTCCGTCTCCAACCGGCTCGCCGGACGCGTCACAAACGTGCAGACGCAACTGGTGGGGTGCTACCGGCAGATTCTGTGGGACTGCGGCGACCTGCCCGTCACCCTCGGCGATGGTTCGGGGAATCCGGAGAAGACCGACGACTACCAGCTGCTCGACGATTTTCTGAACAACCTGGCCTATCCCGGCGGGGTGTTTCTGTGCGGCGATGATGTGGCCGAACAACTCTCCAACTACGGCGGTACGTCGGCGATCACCTTCCGCACGTCGTACCTCACCTACAACCTGACGACGTCGAATCACGAGCCGCTCTTCGGCATCTCGCCCGCAGGCGTCCATCGAAACGGAGGGTGCTACCGCGACGACTTCGTCATCTACGGCGGTTGTCCGTTGCTGAACGATTTCGACGTCCTGACACCGACGGGGTCGACGACGATGGAAATCGGCTACGGCACCCCGGGTACGACAAACGGCGCCGTAATCGCGAATGCGACCGTCAACGGCAACGGAGCGAACGTCGGCGTCGTGCTCGCGGGGTTCAGCTTCATCTATATCCGCGACGACGACACCAACAGCATCCCCGACCGTGCGCAGTTCCTCTATGACACGCGGACGTGGCTCGGGGACCTCGTCGCCTGGGGTGACCCCGTGCAGCCACTGGCGGCGAACAGTCTGTCGCAGAACTATCCGAATCCCTTCAACCCGCAGACGACGATCGCGTTCTCGGTGAGGCAACGCGGGCGCGTGCAGTTGGTCGTCTATAACGTGTCCGGCGCGCGCGTGCGGACGCTGGCAAATGAAGACTTCGCCGCTGGCATGCACACGGCGGTCTGGGACGGCCGCAACGATGCCGGGCAGCCGGTTGCGAGCGGCGTGTACTTCTACAAGCTGGTCGCGCGCGACTTCACGCAGACGCGGAAGATGGTGTTGTTGAAATAGGCCGCGCCCGCGGGTGGCGGCCAGCGGGCGCCCACAAGTGCGGGACGACTAGTGCGCAGGCGCGGTCGGCCCGCACGCAGTGGGCTGATGGCCGACAGGACCCGCGGGCGTGCGCCGTAAGATGACAGCGGGTCTAGTCGGTCGGCTGGACGTCGAGCACGACGAACGACCCCGGTTTGATCGCCGGGCGCGGATGCGGGTGTTCCGCGCTCGGCGGCGGTGTGTCGCCGAACTCCGCGGTCGGCAGGAACACGTGATGCGACCCCGCGTCCAGGGCGATGGTTCTGGCCCCCCGCTGCGTGGTCACCGTCGCGATCACCGCGAACGAGTTGGCGTCCTTCTCCTGGATCACCGTCAGCGTGCCGTCGCTGCTCGGCGCATACGCGCGCTTGAGCGCCGCGTCGAAGGCCGCGCCGTCGACGTGGCTTCCGATCGGCACCGTCGCGACCACCGCGCCGGTCTGCGAATCGAGCACCACCATCATCTGATTGTTGCACGCGGAAAACAAACGATGCGCCTCGGTGTCGATGGCGAGCCCGGTCGGCTCCTTGCCCGGAGCGAGCGGCCACACCGCTTCCACGTGCAGCGCCGTCGCGTCGAACGTCGCCACCATGCTCGTGTCCTCGAGGTTGACGAAGACAGCACCGCTGCCGTCGGTCGTCGCCAGCTCCGGCTTTCCGGGGAGTGACACCGATCCGATGACCTGCCGCGACGCCGCATCGATCACGGTGGCGTTGTTGCTGCGCCCGTTGAACGCGAAGACGCGCCGCGTCGACGGTTCGTAGAGAATGGCGTCGGGATTGACGCCGTTGACGGCGATTTTTTTGATCACCCGCAGAGTCGTCAGGTCGAAGACCGCGACCGTCGTGTCGCCGCCGCAGGTCGCAAAGCCCTCGTGGAGGTCGGCCACCAGCACAATCCCGTGCACGCGGTTCAACCCGCCGACGGTTCCCAGGAGGGCCCCCGTCTTCTCGTCCACCACCTGCACCACGTCGCTGTGGGACAGATAGAGCCGGTTGGCAGCATCATCGACGGAGAGCAAGTCCCATCCCCCGTCGCCGGGAACCGCGATCCGTTTCACGACCTGATATTTCTGCAAACTTCCCGTGTCCGTCCGCGCCGCGCCCGCGCCCGTCACGCCGAAACACGCGCACACGCCCACGACAATTGCGATCCTGATCTGGTTCGTCGTCATATCCTGTCCTCCTGGGAGCCGATGCGCGGATTGTGCGCCTCGCGCCGCGCAAAAGCAAGAGACGCGCGCCGGCGCCTACGCCACCCGCTTCTGGAAGCGGAGCACCGCGGTCGAGAATACGGCGATCCCCATCACGACGAGCACCGCGATCTCCCGCCACAGATCGGCGATACCCGCGCCTTTCAGGAACACGCCGCGCACGACGTTCATGATGTAGCGCATCGGGTCGACGGCGCTCAACCATTGCGCCCACGCCGGCATGTTCGCGACCGGGAAGAAGAACCCGCTCATCAGGATCGCGAAGATCAGGAAGAACCACACCGAGAACATGGCCTGCTGCTGGGTGTCGAGACCGTCGAGGCCAGCAGCCCCAGCCCGAGGGTCACCAGCAGGTAGGCGCCCACGCCCAGAACGAGCATCGGGATCGAGCCGACGAGCGGCACGTGGAACCAGAGCTTCGCGAACGTGGTGGCGAGCGCCAGCTCGCAGAACGCGATCACCGCGAACGGCATCGTCTTGCCCGCGATGAGCTGCCACGAGGTGAGGGGCGTGACCAGGACCTGCTCCAGGGTGCCGATCTCCTTCTCGCGGACGACGGCCATCCCGGTCACCAGGGCCGAGATGATCGTCACCAGCATCACGATGATGCCGGGCACCATGTAGAGGCGGCTCTCGAGCTCCGGGTTGTAGAAGAAGCGCGTCATGCCGTCGATGCACCGCCGGCGCACGCGCCGGCGTGCCGGAACCCCCGGCGCGAGCGGATGCGCGCGCCTCGCGCGTGACCACCGCCTGCGAGTAGC
Source organism: Candidatus Latescibacterota bacterium (assembly GCA_963761125.1). Classification (GTDB taxonomy): domain Bacteria; phylum Krumholzibacteriota; class Krumholzibacteriia; order WVZY01; family JAKEHA01; genus JAKEHA01. The sequence goes on along the minus strand of CAVXFV010000004.1, from coordinate 98,075 downwards.
CGCTTCCGCGGCCGGCGACACTGCTGTTGCGCCCGTCGACCGACAGCCCGACGGCCGCCGAACGCCCGGCGACCACGTCGCGCGCGAAGTCCGGCGGGGATCCAGACCGCCAGGCGCGCGCGGCCGTCGTCGCAGCAGGTGCTGGAGATCGCCGGGACGTCGGACGCCCGGGCCGGGCGACGAAGGTCTCGAATGCAGGAACGCGTCGATGACTGCCGCGGCTCTGCGGCGATGGATCCTCGTCGAGCACGCCGACCGGGACGTTCCGCAGGTCGTTGTTCGCCGCGTAGGACAAGCACCAGCAGCTGGATCATCGGCACCACGAACACCAGGCGCAGCATGGCGGAGTCGCGGCGATAGCTGCAGGAATTCCTTCCGGATCAGGAAGAGCACCGGTTGCGCATCGTTGCAGCGCCTTCATCGCTCACTCCAGCCGTCATGCCGGAAGCGGCGCACCGCCAGGCCCAGCAGGACCACGGCCTCACGACGAGATCCGCCGCCCTCGACGCGGATACCAGTTCTGGCCCTCGAGCATGATCCCCGCGCAGGATCCGCAGGAAGTAGGTGGCCGGGACCAGGTGCGCGACCACCTGCAGCGCAGGCGCCGGCATGCTCGACCGGGAAGATGAAGCCCGAGAGGATCATCGCCGGCAGCATCGTCGATGAGTCAGCGCCATCATCATCGCCACGCGCTGGCTGCCGCGACCGCCGAGATCAGCAGTCCCAGCGCCAGCGCGATCAGCATGAACAGCAGGCTGTACGCCGCCAGCACGCACCGAACCGATGCATCGGCACGCGGAACACGCATCGCTCCGACGCCAGGATCAACGTCGCGTCGAAGCGCCGAGAGCCAGGTACGGCAGCACCTTGCCGACGATCACCTGGCCCGCGCGGCACCGGCGTGGTGAGCACCTGCTCGAGGGTGCCGGTCTCCTTCTCGCGCGTGATGCGCGATGCTCGTCAAGAGCGCGCAGATCATGATCAGCACCATGGCCACCAGGCCGGGCACGATGAAGTCGGCGCTCACCAGCTCGGGGTTGAACCAGACGCGCACGCGCGGACCGGGAACGGGCCGCGGCCGGCGCGCGCCGCCGCTCGTCGGCAGGCGCCCGTCCACGAGCCGGACCACCGCGCGCAGGTAGTTGTCGACCGTGGCGGCCGTCGAGGCGTCCGCGCCGTCGATCAGCACCTGGACCCGGCGCCTGCGCCGCCGGCGAGCTCTCGGCCGTAGTCGCGCGGAATCACGAGCGCGGCGAGGAAGCGCGCCCCGGCGGAAGCCGGGCTCGATCTCGGCGCGGGAGTCGAGCGCGCCGGCATCGACGATGAACCCGCTGGAGGTCATGCGCGCGCACGAAGTCGCGGCTCTGCATCGCTGTGGTCGAGATCCATGATGCCGACGGTCAGGTCCTTCAGCTCCATGTCCAGCGCGTAGCCGTAGAGCACCACCATGCCGCAGCGGCATCAGCACGGCCACGGCCAGGCTGCGCTGGTCGCGCAGGATGTGGATCATCTCCTTGCGGGCGATGGCCAGCACGCGCCTCATGCTTCCACCACCTCCAGGAAGACGTCCTGCATCGTGCGCGCCGCCGGTAGCGCGCCTTCAGGCCGCCGCGGCGTGTCCAGCGCCTCGATGCGTCCCTGCGACCATGATCGAGACGCGGCCGCAGTACTCGGCCTCGTCCATGTAGTGGGTGGTGACGAACACCGTGGTGCCGCCGTCGGCCAGCTCGTAGATCAGGTCCCAGAACGCGCGGCGCGCCACCGGGTCGACGCCGCCGGTGGGCTCGTCGAGGAACAGGATCGCGCGGCTCGTGCAGGTTGCGCGCTCGCCAGCGCGAGGCGCTGCTTGCAGCCCAGCGGCAGCGTCGCGGTGCAGTGCGGCCGTCCTGCCCCGCGAGCCCGACGCGCTCGCAGCAGTTCGTCGCGCCGCGCGGACGATCGGTGCGGCGGTCCAGCCCGTAGACGCCGCCGTAGAACTCGAGGTTCTCGCCGACGGTGAGGTCGTCGTAGAGACTGAAGCGCTGGCTCATGTAGCCGATGCGCGGCTTGACCGCCTCGGGCGTCTCGTGGCGACGGGCACGCCGGCCACCCAGGCCTCGCCGGCGCTCGGCGCCAGCAGCCCGTCAGAGCATGCGGATGGCGGTGGTCTTGCCGGCGCCGTTGGCGCCGAGGAAGCCGAAGATCTCGCCCGGCTGCACCTCCAGGTCGAGACCGCGTCGACCGCGGTGAAGTCGCCGAACCGGCGGGTCAGGCCGCGGGCGCAGGACGGCGTGGTTCGCGGGACCGCGGTCATCGACGCGCCTCCTCGTGGCGCGACCGGCGTGCCGGCGATCAGCGCCACGAACACGTCCTCGATGCCGGCGGGCCGACCGGTTCGGCGACGCTCACGTCGCAGGCCGGCCAGCCGCGCGGCCAGCGTCGGCGCCGGCGCGTCGTCCGCGTCGTGCACCACGTGCAGCGAGTCGCCGAAGCGCAGCACCTCGATGCCGGCCAGGTCGCGCGCGCCGCAGACGCCGCCGGCCTCCGAGGCGGTCGCGGCCCGGTGACCTCGACGCAGGCGGCGCGGGAACAGCGCGGTGACCTCTTCGGGCGTGCCGCGGGCCATCGCCCGGCCCTCGTGCATCAGCACGACGCGGTCGCAGAGCTCGGCCTCGTCCATGTACGGCGTGCTGACCAGGAGCGCCAGGCCCTCCGCCGGCGAGCCCGCGCAGGATGCGCCAGAACTCCTGGCGGCTCACCGGGTCGACGCCGGTGGTGGGCTCGTCGAGGATCAGCACCTCGGGGCGTGTGCATCAGCGTGCAGCTCAGCGCGAGCTTCTGCTTCATGCCGCCCGAGAGCTGGCCGGCGCGGCGTGCGCGGAACGGTCCCAGCCGGCTGAACTCCATCAGCTCGCGTTCGCGGCGGTGCGCGCTCGTCCCGCGGCACGCCGATAGAGGTCGGCGAAGAAGCGCAGGTTCTCGGCGACGGTGAGGTCGGGATACAGGCTGAAGCGCTGGGGCATGTAGCCCGACGTGTTCCTTGACCGCGCGCGGCCGCGCGCGCACTGTCGCCGCCCAGCACGCGCGCCGTGCCCGGCGTCGGCGCGCAACAGGCCGAGCAGGATGCGCATCGTCGTGGTCTTGCCGGCGCCGTCGGGGCCGATCAGTGCCGACGATCTCGCCGCGGCCCGACCGTCGAGATCGAGAGCCGCGCACGGCGACGGTGTCGCCGTAGCTCTTGTCCAGGCACGACCTCGATGGTGCGCAGCGTGTGACGGGTCGCCCGCGTGATGTCGATGTCGTCGGCCATCGCGCCTCACTTCCCGGCCGGCACCGCAGGCCGCCTCCGCCGGCATGCCGATGTGCAGCCGTCCGTCGGGATTGGTCGACGCGCAGCTTGACCGCGTAGACGAGCTGGGCGCGCGCGTCGCGGGTCTGGGCGTTCTTGGGCGTGAACTCGGCCTCGTCGCTGATCCAGGTGACCGTCCGGTCGAACGTTCGGCCCGGCAGCGCGTCCACCGTGACCGGCAGCTCCGCCCCAGCTTCACCCGGTCGAGGTCGGGCTCCTCCAGGTAGACGCGCAGACTCAAGCGACGCGAGATCGGCCAGCCGCAAACCCAGCGCGCCGGGCGTGCCACCTCCCCGGGTTCGAGCCGCGCGCAGCAGCACCGTGCCGGCGATCGGAGAAAGCACGACGCCGTCGTCGAGCTGACGGTCGATCACCGCCAGCGACGACGCCAGCTCCGTTTCCTGCGCCGCGAGCACCGCCAGCTGGTCGTGCGCCGACGCGACCTCGCTGGCCGCGACGTCGGGCTGCGTGGTGGCTTCGTCGAGTTGCTGGCGCGTGGCGCTGCCCTGCGCGACCAGCGCCTCCACGCGCTTGAGCGTGGAGACCGCCAGCTCCTGTTTGTGCTGCGCGAGCTTCAACATGTCTTCCGCCTGCGCGCGCTGTGCCGTGATCGTGGCGCGGTTGGCCGCGGTGCGGTCGCGCTGCAGGCGCAGGACGTCGGTATCCAGGACGATCAACGTGTCGCCGCGCGACACCGAGTCGCCTTCGTCCGCGCGGACGTCGAGCACGCGCCCGGAGATCAGCGGCGCGACGTCGACGACCGTCGTCTCCAGCGTTCCCGAGGGATGGGGTCCGCCGTTGCCGCTGCACGCCGGCAGGACCAGCATGACTCCCAGCGCGAGGGCCGCGCGCGTCGTTCCCGTGATTCGTGTGGGCGTCGTCGTTCTCATGCCTTCCTCCGGAAGATTCGTGTGTTCCCGATTTTCGTCGGTCATCGTCCGACCGCGTACAGCAGGTCCGATTCCGCGAGCCGTACCGCCGCGCGCGCCGCGACGTCGGACGCTTCGGCGTCGGCGAGGTCATCGACCGCGTCGAGGAGTTCGCTCTCCGTCGCCATGCCCTGGTCGCGCCGGCCCGTGACGAGATCGAGCCACTGCTTCCCCACCTGCAGGCGTTCGGCCGCCTTTTCCGACTGGCGCTCCGCGTAGTCGAGGCGGACTTTCGCCGTCTCGAACGCGCTCCGGAGCCGCTGGTTCAGGTCGGTGCGCGTCGCGTCGATCGCGCGCGCGGTCGCACGGGCCGCGTCGACGTTCTGGTGCCGCGCGCCGCGGTCGAACAGCGTCCAGGCGAGACCCACGTGCGCGCTCCCCCACGACATCCAGTCGTTCGTGATCGGGTCGACACCGGGCCGCCCGTAGTTCCACCGCGCGCCCGCGACCACCGACGGGAGCAACGCGCCCCACGCGGCACGCGCGCGCAGATCGCTCTCGTCGCGGCGCACCGCGAGCGACGCCAGTTCCGGCCGCGAATCCACCATCTCCGGGGCGACGTTCGTGCCGCCGAGCAGCGACGCGTCGAGGTTACCGCCCGGCGCGATGCGTTCGCCGGAGAGACCGACCGCGGTGCCGAGCGCGATCTCGTCGGTGATGCTTCGCGACTCGACGCCCAGCATGCGCTGCTCCGCCTCGCGCAGGCGCGCCGTGGTCTGCACGCGCTCCGCCTCGCTCGACGCGCCGACGCCGATCTGCTGCGCGATCTGCTCGAGGTGGCGTTCGAGTCGCCGCACCGTCACGCGCGCGACGTCGAGTTGCGACCGCGACGCCAGCGCGCGGAAGTACGCCGTGCGCACGTCGCGCACCACGCCCAGGCTGTCGGCGGCGACGTCCAGGGCGGTGGCGTTCGCCTCGGCGCGCTCGGCGCGCGCGGTCGCCCCCATGGTGCCGCCGGTATAGAGCGGGACGTCGACGCCCACGGAAACGTGATACGTGTTGCCGTCGCCGAAATTCACCGGCGTCGGGGGGACGTCAATCGCGAAGACCTTGCTCGCGTAATCGTAGGACGCGTCGGCCCCGATGCGCGGCCAGCGAGTCGCCTGCGCGTTTTCGGCTCGTGCGCGCGCCGCGTCGTTCTGGAACCGAGACGCCAGCAGCGCCTGCGAGTTGGTCGCCGCCTGCGCGATGCAGGCGTCGAGGGTCAGCGTTCGCGTGGAGTCCTGCGCGCGTGCCGCGGTCGCGCTGGCGATCAGCACGGCCGCATACACCAGGGTCATCGCACGGCGTCGTTCGTTCATGATGACGGTTCCTCCTTGGTGGGCTCGGTGAGCGCGCGGCGCACCAGGCCGCGCTGGGACTTCACGAGCTGTTCGAGGCCGTGCGGCGAGCCGACGGACGCAAAGATGTGCTGCAGCATGGGCTGAATCAGAATGGCGCCGTACGCGTGCACCAGCAGGAACGCCATCAGCGTGGGCGCGTCGCCGGCGATCGCGCCCGACCTGCGCGCCGACCCGATGTACTCCAGCATGATTTCGCGAAAGCCCAGCGGCCCCGCCCCGCCCAGTTGATCCACGACCGCGCGCAGGTGCGGCGCGCCGTTTCCGATCTCGCGGCGAAAGATGTTGATGCGCACCGGATCGGATGCGAGCAGCGCGACGATTCGCTCCGGAAATCCCACGAGCACATCGGCCGGCGACGCCTTACCCGGTGCCAGCGACTCGGCGACATTGGTGAGCAGGTCGACGATCATGCCGGCGAGCACGCGCTCATACAGGCGCGTCTTGCTCTGGAAGTAGTAGTGGATCATCGCCTGGTTGACGCCCGCCGCCTCGGCGATGGCGCGGGTCGTCGACTGCGAGAACCCGTCGGCCGAGAACTGCCGCGCGGCGGCGTCCAGGATGCGCGCGCGCGGCGTTCCCTCCGCGGGGGGGCGGAAGTCGGCCGGGATGCCGGCGACCCAGGCGGCGAGCCGCTCCTCCAGCGCGGCGGGGGCAGGGGCCGTGGTCTTGCGTGTATTAGTCATGCGACTAATTAAGTCGTACGACTGCCCGACTGTCAACCCGGAAATTGTCCCCTCTTTTGTCAGCCCTTTGCGCCCGATATCGCGCACAACACGGCAGACGGGAACCGGTTTCGGCTCCCGACCGCGTTCGACCGACCACCCGGCGCGCGGATCCCATTCACCCTGCCGACCCGGGAGGTTGCGCCATGTTAAGGGCCAGGCGCAGTTTGGTAGCACTTCTGGCGATCGCCGTCTTCGCGCCACCGGCAATCGCAAGACACTCCGGCAGCCTCGCGAACCGAAATCGGCAGGTGCCGGTGGCGGTTCGGTCGGCCGACGATTCCGGAAACCCGGCGCTGCGGGCGTCGATCGCCGCCGCGAACACGACTGTGTTGCTGGCGAACACCTTCGACAGCGGGGGCAGTTGCACCGCAGAGGGCTGGACCGCGATCGACCTGACGGCACCGATCGGCGAGTATTTCCATGTCGACGATTACGCCGGGATGAACGCGGCGAACTTCGCGCCGCTCGCGGGCGCGCAGTCGCTCTGGTGCGGCGCGCGCGCCCAGACAACCGGGCAGCTGTGCCACTATCTGGCACTGCCGGGCTACGGCAACTCGTGGGACCAGGCGTTCTGCACGAAGAACTGTCTCGCGGTCTCCGGCGACGGCATGCTTGACGTCTCGTTCCTCGCACGCTTCGACTCGGAGCCCAGCTACGACTACACGACGCTGGAGTACACGCTCGATTGTTCGGGCGCAACCGGCTGGAATGTGATCGACGGCGGGCAAAACGTCTGGTCGGGCAAGATCCCGGCGACGAACTGGCTCGCGGGCGCGACCTACGGCGGCGCCTACGCGATCGGCAGTACCGGGCCGGTGAAGGTGCGCCTGCACTTCCGGTCCGATCCGGCGTGGTCGGATGAAGACGCACTCTGGGCCACCAACGGCGCCCTCCACGTCGACAACCTCCAGGTCGAAGGCGGCGCGGTCGAAGATTTCGAGAGCGAAGCCGTGGGCGCAACATCCTCCAACGACTGGCAGAATTGCACGCCCGCCGGGTACGGCAACTTCGCCGGACTCCTGCCCGGGACGAGCATCCTCCAGGAAGATCCATGTGCTCGCGATCTTTCGTGCATGTGGACGTTCTTCAACGGATCGTCGTTCAACTATGCGTGCGGCGGGTACCCGGGCCAGACCGCGGTGCCGTTCGGGAACGCGAACGGGCAGTATCTCGACAACGAGATCTGGTCGCCGGAGATCCCGCTGACCGGGATCGGCGTGACCGTGAACCTGGAGTTCTGGGTGTATCGCGACCTTCCGCTCGACAATCTGGTCTTTTTCATCTGGCACGTTCGGGACGTGTCGAACTCGTGTCCCGGCCCGTGGCTGGACTTCAACTTCCTGTACTACGGTGCGCAAAAGGACTGGTTCCGCGCGCAGTTCCCGCTGGGCAGCTTTCTCGACTTCGCCAACGCGACGAAGATCCAGATCGCGATCGGCGCGATCGACATGTGTCGCACGTTCTGCGGTTCCTACGGCACCGGCGCCTGTCACAGTCATTCTCCGTTGATCGACAACGTGACGGTCTATCGCGTGGACTCGCATGGTCCGGTGTGGAATCCCAACGACATCACACTGTTCCAGGACAACTTCGCCACCGACGGGACGATCACCGGGACGGTGCGCGCGGACATGGCGCAGGACATCGCCCCGGGCGCGAACACCAACAGCATCATCCCGGGCGACTCGGCCACGATCAGCGTGAACGATCCGGACAACGGACTCGCGACCGACACCTACGTCGGCGGGACCGCGGCCGTGTACTGCGACGTCGCCGTGTGGCCGCAAGGTCAAGCCAACAAGCAGGGCGACGCGCTCACGCAGAATGCGGCGCGCTGGCCGGTGGTCGATCAATACGTCGACGGCAGCGGCGTCACCTGGACGCGGTTGTTGATGGACTCGGCGCTGACCGGCGGCGGCTACTACACGCCGACGTCCGGCTTTGCGATCGATCTCAACGACGATCTGTTCGTACCCGGCGACACGGTGTGCTTCGTGTTCTCCGCGCGCGGCAACGGCGGAGACGTGACCTACTGGACCGAAAAAGTGGGAACGACGTCCGACCAGGCGCTCGCGCTCGCCAATCCGAGCGAGTTCACGTGCCTCCCCGCCGGCGGATACAACCGCGGCGGCGACATTCTCTACGTCGATGGCATGGACCGGCGCGGCGCGCAACCGTACTGGGACACGGCGTTCCAGTCGCTCGGTCTGCTCGACAAGGTGGACCGCTACGACGTGCGCGGTCCCTCGTCGCTGGTCGGCAACACACCGGGTGGTCGCGTGAAGAACGTGTTCGCGCAGTTGCTCGCGTGCTACCGCAAGATCCTCTGGGACACGGGAGACCTGCAGGCCACGATGGGAGACGGCGTGGGCTGGGGCGGCAAACCGCACGACTACGGGCTGCTCAATACCTTCCTCGGCAACCTGTCGTCGGAGGGCGGCGTGTATCTCTCCGGCGACGACGCCGGTCAGGACCTCGCCAATGCGGGCGGCGACGCGGTCACGACGCATGGCACGTACCTGCCGTTCAATCTGGTGGCGTCGAACGCCCGACCGACGTACGGGATTTCGCCGACGGGCGTGCCGCGCGCCGGTGGCTGCTACAGCGACAGCTTCCTGATCTATGGCGGTTGCCCGCTCATCAACGACTTCGATGTGATGGAGCCCACCGGCGCCACCACGATGGAAGTCGGTTACGGCACCCCGGCTACCACCAACGCGGCCGTGATCGCGAAACGCACGACGAACGGCAACAGCACCTCGGTGGGCGTTGTGCTCTCGGGATTCAGCTTCATCTATCTGCACGACAACGACACCGACGGCGTCTCCGACCGCGCGAAGTTCCTCTACGACACGCTGGTGTGGCTCGGCAACACGCCCAACCAGCCGACCGGCGCGGGGCCGGCGTTGCGCAACAGCCTGTCGCAGAACTACCCGAATCCGTTCAACCCGACGACCACGATCGCGTTTTCGATCAAAAATCGCACACGCGTGCGGCTGTCGGTGTACGACGTCTCGGGCGCCCGGGTGCGCACGCTCGCGGACGAGGACTTCGCGGCCGGCGCGCACACAAAGGTGTGGGACGGCCGCAACGACGGCGGACAGCCGGTGGCGAGCGGCGTGTACTTCTACAAGCTGGTCGCGCGCGAGTTCACGCAGACACGAAAGATGGTGCTTCTCAAGTAGGGCGTGGGCCGAACGCAACGCGTTCGACGAGAAGAGTGCGTACTCCCGGCGCCGGGAGTGCGCACTCTTCTTGTGGGCGGACGGCCGACCGGCCCCGCGGCCTACTACTGATCCAGCATGTAGATCTGCCAGAGATCGCGCGTGCTCTGGTGCATGATCGGCGCGAGTGCCAGCCGTCCCGTCGGCCCGATCGACTTCTCCAGATGACGAAGCTCGCGGAACTTCTCCGGCGTGTCCTCCGGCGGCGCGGCCTTGAATCCCGCCTCGCGCATCATCAACAGGCCCTTGGCGCTGATCGCCAGTTCGACGTGGAGGCGCAGGTAGCACAGCATGTCCACCAGCACCTCGGGCGAGAATTGTTCCTTCAGGGTCGCGATGTACTGACCGATCGGGCTTTCCGACAACTCCCCGGCGTCCATGATCTCCAGCAGCTCGGCGTCGACGTCCATTTGCGTCCCGAGCCAGCGTTTGGCGGCGCGTTCGCTTTGCCAGAACGCGAGCAGCATGATGCCGGGAAGTGTCAGGTGCAGCACGATCGTGGTCATCACCGGCGGCAGCACGAAGTGGTTGAACAACGAATGTAAGAACATCGCGGCCAGCAAACCCGGCACGAATACCACCGCGCGCACGCCCCATCGATCCACGAGGCCCTTGGTGACGATGCCGAATATCGCCGTCATTCCGCCGTGCATCACCGCCGTCCCGAGGCCGCGAATGAGCCACACCGCCATGCCGCTCGATTCGAGCGTCTGCACGTAGTACGTGTTCTCGATCAGCGCGAAACCCGTTCCGATCGCGAAGCCGATGATCGCTGCATCGACCAGGAACCCGACGCGCTTGCGCGCGATCAACCACGCCACCCAGAACGCCTTGAGCGCCTCCTCGATCACGGGGGCGATGTACTTCGCGACCATCCCGCGATCGATACCGCGCGCGGCGAGAAACGTTTCGTTGACCAGAAGACTGGCTACCGCGACTCCGCATCCGACAACGATCGCCAGAATCAGCGTCCGCATGTGGACGAGTTTGTAGCTGTCCAGGTAGACCAGGGTGACGAGAAACAACACGACGGGCGCGAGGCTCACCAGAAAGCGGATTGCAAGGTCGGGGGCGTACACTAGAGGATCTTGAGCGAAACCATGAACTCCGTCGTCATCGCGTGGCCATCTTCCTTGGCGGCCGCGTATCCGAATGACAGCGTCGACTCGAGCGCCGAAAAAATGACCAGGCGGAAATCCACCTGCGCGCCGACGTTGCCGACCTCGCGGCGGAACGTCGAGTCGTCCAGATCGGTGGCGATTCCGGTCGCGAACAACGCCGGGCGGGCGTACGTGCAGTACAGTTGTTGGAAGCCCACGCGCCGGAACCGGACCGGCGGCAGCGTCCACTCCACCATGAGCCGCGTGAAGTTGGTGCCGGCGATGTCGTCGATCGCCACCCCCGGGAAGCGATCGTAGTCGCGATAGCGCTTGATCTCCTGGTGGTCGACATAGTTGTTGCCGAATCCGCCGAAGTAGAAGCTCGCAAAACTGTCGTTGCGATCGCCGCGCGAGTAGCCACCCGCGCCCCGCAGCCAGATCGACGAGTGGTCGATCGGCGTCAGGAACCCGACGTCCATCTGCGCGGTGCCCTTGGTGTAAAAGTCCGTGTTCACGTAGTTCGCGTCCACCCCGAGCGACCACTTGAGGCCCTTCTCGGCATCGACCGCACCGATCGAACTCGACACGCGCTTGTAGTCGAGCGTCGCGGTGGCGGAGGTGTAGCTGTCGAAGGTGGCGAGGACGTTCTGGTTGTACGGTAACCGCTCGAGTCCGCCGTAGTACGCGACGTCCACGGTGTATTGCAGGTACTTGGGCTTGTCGGAAATCAAATAGTCGGAGCGCTCCAGCATGAACGCGTAGCCCTTGCGGCTCGTCTTGGTGGGCCCGAAGAAATCGTAAAAATCGGCCGGGTTGACCTTCGCCCGAAACGTGTAGGGAAAATGACGATACATGATTTCGGCGTGTACCTTCTCGTCGTCCGGAACCTGGGAAACCGGGCTGACGCCCAGCTTGATGTCGCCGCCATGAAGCCCGAGCGGATCCATCAGGTTCCATCGCAGTCCGATCGATGTGTACGACTTGTACGCCTCGACCACGGGGTACAGCGACGCGGTCGTCACACTACCGAACTTGTGATATGGCCCGCGATACGTGGTCACCGAGTCGAGGTTGACCTCGCGGGGCGACGGAAGTTTCCAGTCCTTGAGCTCCGGGTACTTGAGCACGACTTCGTTTCCCAGGTAACGAACCGCGTTGACGTCCTCGAGCGTGGTGTCCGCGATCACCACCGGGCGGAATCCCTTGCTCGAATACGAGAATACGACCAGCGAGTCGCCCATCGGAATGGGGCGGAAGTATCCGGTTTCGGTGTTGGTCACGCATTCCATCGACTCGTTGGCCACGTCCCACCGGAACACATTGGAGACGCCGGTCTCGTACGCCGTCCCGTAGAGATAACGCCCGTCGTCGGTGAAGACGAAATTGGCGGGCGCCGTCTTGTGGAATTCGTAGAGCACGCTGTAGCCGGACTGGCCCTGCATCAACCCGTCGGTATCGAAGCGTACGAACCGCACGTCGCCGTTGATCTCGAGCATCGCGGCCGTGATCGTCTTCCCGTCGGGCGAAACGTCGACGTCGAAGATGTCGCGGCCATAGCTGAAGTCCATGACCGGTAGAATGCTTCTCCACGTGTTGTACGGCGGCGACACGCGCACCAGCGTCGAGATCCCGTTGTGGTGCTGGACACCCCAGAGCATGCTGTCGGCGCGGCTGAATGCGAGGTCGCCGATACGGCAGTTGTTGATCAGCCGGCGCGACTGTTTCGTGTCGACATCGATCGCGTTGAGGTCGCGCCACCCCTTGCCGTTGTTGGTCGTATAGAAGAGCGTTCGCCCGGCCGGGTCGAAGGCGAGCGACGTCACATAATAGAGCGCGGGCGTCTGCACGCCGCAGATCGTCTCGATCTTCCCGGTCGCGAGATCGATGGACGCCACGTGGGCGAAATCGCCGGGGTAATTCACCGCCACCAGCAACCGGTGCGTCTTCGGGTCGATGTAGCCCCGCGACACCGATCCCAGCGGGCGTTCGCACGCGATGCGTTCCCGGGTGACGGGATACTGGCGGACGACCGCCAGGTTCGAATCCTGCCACGCGTGTTCGAACCGGATCCACCGGCCCCACGCGTCGTCCAGAGAAAGGCCGAACACGTGCTTGAACTGGCTCGCGTAGTAAGCCCGGGAGTCGTCGGTCCGGTTGACCCACTGCATCAGCTTGTCGGGGCCGTATTGCGCCGCGATGTAGGACATGAAGCGCGTGCCGTAGAGATACGAATTCTGTCCGATCTGGAAGTCGCTCGTCGTGCCTTCGGATTCGAGACCGACGAGGTCGTAGAAGAACGCATTGTCGCGCACCATCGCCCGGAACGCCATTTCGTCGTAGCCGCCGAGCGACCGGCCGATGCCGCCGGCGAGCCATGTCTCCATGAACACGGCGATGCCCTCGTGGTACCAGCGCGGGGCGAAGCGCCGCGGGCTGCACAGATACGAGTACAGCATCGACTCCGGGTTGTCGGCGTCCGCGAGTACCTTGCCCTGGAAGATGCCGCGCCACACGCGATCGATGTGCGACGCCTTCTCGGAGGCGACCACGTGGAAGAGTTCGTGGCTGATCACCCAGTTGAAGCGCTCGTTGGCCGGACACGTCTCGTAGACGTATTCGAAGGGCTCGATGCCAAGCGTAATGTAGTTGTTGGGGATCGTGGACGTGCCCGCGTAGCCGTAGTCGTCGAAATCCTGGAGGAGGATCGTCACCTGCTCGTATGGGGTGTATCCCAGCTTCCGGTGATAGAAGCCCATCGAGTTTTCGAAGCACCGCGCCAGGTGCGGAATGATGTAGGCGTGTTCGGGGTCGTAATAGACGACGCGGAGCGACTTCGTCTCGAGAGACTGGAAATCGAGCTGCGCGCGGGCACCCGCCGGAACGAGGGCGAGCGTGGCCACGAGCGCGAGAATGCAAGCGGGTCGGGGGCGCATGCGTGATGTCCGAACTCCCCCCGGGTTCGGATTCGAGCGAGTCTAGCCGAAAACGATTCGGGGCGCCACGGCTGATTCACCGTGGCGCCCCGTCGTCATCTCATCCGACCAAGAGAGGTGCGTTGCTTATCATCCTGGTGTGGTTAGCCGTTCTTCCTCTCGAGATCGGCACGCTCGACGTCAGGCGACTTCTGCAGCGCGCTGGAACGCTCTGTGGCAATCGCACGCTCGAACACCTGCGCACGCTCCATCTCCGGCGCCCGGTCGAAGATCGTGGCCTTCTCCTGGGGCGTCGCGCGCCCGAGGATCGCCACGCGCTCTTCCGGAGTCGACCGGCCGAGCAGGGCCACGCGCTCTTCCGGCGTGCAGCGCTGGTAGATCGCGGCCAGTCCGCCGGTCAGGCGATCCAGGGCCTCGGAGCGCTGCTGCACGTTCATCCGCTCGAAATCGGCCGGGGTGACGCCTGCGCGATCGAGAACCGCGGCGCGCTCTTCCGGAGTCGCACGATTGAAAATCGCCATGCGCTCTTCCGGAGTCGACCGGCCGAGCAGGGCCACGCGCTCTTCGGGCGTGCAGCGCTGGTAGATCGCGGCCAGTCCGCCGCTCATACGATCCAGCACCGCGGCACGCTGCTGCACGTTCATCCTGTCATAATCGGCTGCCTTCACACCCGCGCGCTCGAGAGCCGAGGAGCGCTCGGCCGGAGTCAACCGATCGAGGAACTTCGCGCGCTCTTCCGGAGTCGCACGGCCGAGCAGGGCGACCTGGTCGATCGCGTTGGCGCGCTCGAGGATGGTCGACTTCTCGGACGCAGTCGCACGCTCGTACATCGCAACCTGGTCGGCCGGGCTCACGCGATCGAGCACTGCGGCACGGCCTTCGATCGACATGCGACCGAGGACACCCGCGCGCTCTTCAGGCGTCGCGCGCTCGAACAGGCTGACGCGCTCTTCCGGAGTCGCACGGCCGAGAATCGCGGCGCGCTCCTGCGGCGTGGCACGGTCGAGGTACTTCATGCGCTCGTTCATATCACAGCGACCGAGCATCCCCGCACGCTCTTCCGGCGTGGCGCGATTGAAGATCGCAACGCGCTCTTCAACCGACATCCGGTCGACCATCGAGGCACGCTCTTCGACCGACGCCCGCTCGAATGCGGCGGCATCGATGTTGGAACGCTGCAGAGCAGCCGCACGCTCGGCCGGATCCATCCGGTTGAGGATGTTGACGCGCTCCTGCGGGGTGGCGCGACCGAGAAGGCTCGCACGCTCCGCGGGTGTCGCGCGCTCGAGAATCGCGGCCATCTGCTGCGGCGTGGCGCGCTCGAAGAACCGCAGGCGCTCCTGCGCCGAGCAACGGCCCATCAGGTTGGCCAGCTCGTCCAGCGTCGCGGGCTCGTTGAGCCACTGCGCGAACGCGTCGTCCGACGTGGCGCTCTGACCGTTGATAGCGACGTCCTGCGGCGTGATCTGCTCGGACCGGTACTTCTCGACCGTTCCGATCGCGCCGGTGACGTCGTTCGAATTGGGTGACATGTTCCTGTTGGTCTTGAAGAATGCGACCGCAGCGATGATGACCACACTCGTGGCAATCAACAGGGTCGTGGATTTCCTGCTCATGACTCTTCCTCCTTGGCGGTTTGACGACTGCGAATTACCAGGATCTGCTCGTACTACAAATCGCCGGGCTGGGAAGTTGGCGCATACGGAGGTGTGGGGCCCGGATCGAACGATTTTTTTCTATCGGGACGGAACGGCGGACCGTTCGAAAACCACGTTGCCGTCCTTAACTACCTTTAAGACAATCGACTGCACCGGTTCGGCACGTCCGGCGAACACGATTTTCTGCGGCCCGTGGCCGCCGGGGTGGATCCCGCGGACCTCGCCCTGGCTGACCGTGAAAGTGCCCTGCCGGGGGGTGTCGACCTGGGTCACCGAGAGGGTGGCCGGGTCGTATTCCATGATCCAGCTGACCGGGGCGTCCGAGTCGAAGGAGACCTCGGCGACTGTGCCGTCGGGGCTTCCATAGAGCTCGACGTCGCCGGTCACACCCGCCTCCGACTCCGGAACATCAATAGAACCAACGTGCTCAGAGGCTTTCGGCGGGGCCATGGTGCCGCCCACCTGCGATGGGTCCACGTCCCGGGCGAAGTCCCAGGCACCGGGCCGCCCGAACTGGACGGCGGCCAGCAGGAACACGCCGGTCACCAGACCCAGGCCGAACGTGGTGGCGATCCGAAAGCGCGACGGCGAGAGCACGCCGCGAAACCCGCCACGCGAAAGCGCGTGCCCCGGGCTGACCATCGCCGCGTCCACCGCCGCGACCACGCGCGGGTGGAACTCGGTCGGGGGCTCGACCAGCGGTCGGGCGTCGAGCTGCCGAACCAGGCCGCCCAACGCCTCGAAATGGGCGCGGGCCTCCGGGTTGGCGTCGAGATACCGCCGGAGCTCGGCGCGCTGCGACTCGGTCGCGGCCCCGTCCAGCTCCAGATTCATGATCTCCACGAACTTCGCCTCGATCATCGCGTGACCCCCCTCGCGGATAGGATTTCTTTCAACTGTTGCCGGGCCGAAAAGAGTCTCGACTTGACCGTCTTCTCGGGAATCCCGAGGACCTCGGCCATTTCCCCGTAGGAAAAATCGTGAAAGTGTTTCAGCACGATGACCATCCGGTAGTCGAGTTTCAGCATTTCAATGGCCCGGTCGATTTCCTCGCCCAGGACGTCCGCGCTGCGCTGGTCTTCCTGCGTCGGCGCAAGCGCGGCGGTTACACCGCTTTCGTACTCGTCCTGGCGCTTGAGCCGCTTCGCGAAGTTGATCGATTCGTTGATCGCGATGCGGTAAATCCAGCTGAAGAATCCGTGTTTTTCATTGTAGGAACCCAGCTTCTCGTACGCCTTGACGAACACCGTCTGCGCAACGTCCATCGCGTCATCCCGGTCTTTCAGCATCCGAAGCGCGAGGTTGTAGATCGGCTTCTCGTACTGTCGCACCAGGGTTTCGTACGCTCGCTGGTTTCCTGCCAGGGTTTCCCGGACCAGCGCCGCATCGTCGTGCGCATTCATAGGGGACGTACAACCGCCGGGGTCGATAAGTTGGTGAGGGGGGGGAGGGTTCGGGACCTCAAGGGGGCTAGCTCCTTTCCTCGATTCGAAATACGTTGTCGAACCCGGCGATCCGGAAGATCTCGCGGATGTGCCGGTTCATGTTGACCAGGGTCAGTGCGTGACCGGACCCGGACAGGCGCTTCTGGATTCCCAGGAGCACCCCCATGCCGGCGCTGGAGATATAGTCCAGCCCGCCGAAGTCGACGACGCAGGAGGCCTGGACCTGCTTCATCTCGTCGCGGACCCGGTCGACCTGGGAGGCATCCAGCCGCCCCGAAAGAAGAAATTCGCCGTTGTGCCCCTTCTGGATGTCGAACATCAACTTCCTCCAAGACGTTTCGTGATGGTGATGTGCGCGGTGCCGCCGCGGTGGTCGTAGTCGAACGTATCCATGACGCGCCGGACCAGATGCAGACCGATTCCGCCGGGCACCCGGTCGGAGAGCGACCCGTCCACGTCGGCGTCGGCCGCGTTCGAGACATCGAACGGAGTCGCGCCGGGGTGGTCGAGCCGAACAACCAGCGTGTCGTCGCGAACGTCGAGATCGAGCGAGACATCGTCTCCCCCACCTCCGTACTTGACCATGTTCGTGAAAAGCTCTTCGACGGCAAGCGTCATGGCGAATATGACGCCGTCATCGAGATGCGTGCGCGCGGCGAACTCGCCGATGAAGTCGAACAGCGGATCCAGAGACTCGAGGCTTCGGGTGAAGGTGCGCTTCATGGGTCGCCGATCGACGAACCCAGAGACTAACACATCGGCAACCAGTGTGCACGGACGGGTTTACGACGCAACAGAGTCGCTCAGTCGTCGCCGGGGCCGACGCGTCCGCGTGTGCGCTTGGTGGACGAGCGACGCCGCTTGGCTTCGACGCGTCGTTCCTTGGAGGCGCGCGTCGGGCGGGTCTTGCGGCGCGGGCGCGGCGGGGTCGCCGCGGTCCGGATCATCTCGACGAGTCGCTCGATCGCGTCGGCACGGTTGCGTTCCTGTGTACGGAATCGCTGCGCGGTGATGACGAGCACGCCGTCGCGCGTGAGTCGCTTCCCCGCTCGGGTAGCCAGGCGGGCACGGACGTCGTCCGGAAGCGAGGGCGAGCGGGCGACGTCGAACCGTAACTGCACCGCCGTCGCGACCTTGTTGACGTTTTGCCCGCCGGGGCCGGAGGCACGGACGAACGTCAACTGGAGTTCGGAGTCGTCGAGGGCGATGCGCGACGTAACCGGAATCATGCGGCCATTGTCCGGGGACACCCCGGTGTTGTCAACGCATCGCCGACGACTCTTATTTCACCAGGACCATCTTGCGCGTCTGCACGGTCCCCCCGGCTTCCAGGCGGTAGAAGTACACCCCGCTGGCCAGCGACCGGCCGGCGTCGTCGAGGCCGTCGAACACGACCTGGTGGGTGCCGCGGCTGTGTGTTCCCTCGACGAGGGTGCGGACGCGGTGGCCGGCGGCGTCGAAGATCAGGAGTCGCACGGGACCCGGGGTCGCCAGTTCGTAACCGATCGTGGTCGCCGGATTGAACGGGTTGGGGACGTTCCCGCGCAGGACCGTGCGAAACCCGGGGCCGTCGCCGGTCCCCGTCTGGACGGGCAGGAGGTGGACGTCGAGGCACACGTTCTGGCCGTAGGTGAGGTCGGTTTTCAACGTGTCCGGCACATACCCCGTCGCGTTGAACACGATGGTCGCGTGTTCGAAGGCACCCGACCCGGCGTTCGCCATATAACGGAACGCATAGCGGCCGCCGTCGGGCACGTGCTGGTTGAACGTGCGCTCCAGCGAGTGCGCCGTGAATTGGGGAATGATCTGCGACGTGAGTTTGTCGCGAACGTGACCGCACAGCCCCGCCACGGCGAACGTCTGCGTGATACTCGTATTGCACGCCAGTCGGCCATCGGTCGATTTCTCGAAATATGGCTCCCACGCCGCGCGGTAGCCCGCGATCTGATCGAGTTGCTGCTGCGTCGGCGTCGTTCCCGCTTTCACCAGGAGAATGAATCCCTGGCGGAAATCGTGCTGGGCGGCGGGTTCGGTCGGCGTCCGCGCCCCGTTGGCGGCGACGATGTTCTCGACCGTCACCGGTATGTACGTCCCCGACGCGGTCGCGCCCTGCACCGGCGTCCCGACCGAACGCGCCGTGCTCTGATCGTTCGACGCGCTCGAGATGTAGTAGGTGTCCGTCACTTCCTCCGGTGTGCGCAGACCCATCAGGTACTCGTCGACCTCGGAGTAGTAATCCACCTTGGTCGGGCACGAGTACGTGTTCCCGGACACCAGCGTCCAGTCGCCGCCTTCGAGCGAGCTGTGGTCGAGGTCCCCGTAGTAGCTCCAGTGGGCGTCGCTCCGGCCGAGGAGCAGGTCGGTCGGCCCGCCGCCGGTATCGATATAGACAAACGCCCCCCACCGGTGGCCCGATTCCTGTCCCATGATGGTGAGGAAGTTGTTCTCCTTCGAAAAAAAGCGATTCGTGGGGTCGACGTTCCACGCCGAGAGCTGGTTCATGTCGCACCGGCTCACCAGCGCGCCGCTGCTCCCGTACTGGGCACTGGAATCGAAGATGCCGAGATTCAGCCCGCCGACGTCGTTCTTGATGTTCAACTCGTTCGCGAATCCAGCCATCGTCTGCGAGAAGTTGGTGAAGTACACGAGCTGGAAGAAGTCGTCTGGAAACTCCTGATAGAAGCGCTGGAAGAGCGCCACCTCGTTGACCACCGGATTCACGTAGCTGTAATACGACTCGTAGACGCCCGCGCCCGCGCCGCTGGTGTGCGGAATGCCCGACGAGAACGAGATCGCTTCCAGCGGCGCCCCGCCGCCGGGATTGAAGCCCGTGTAGATCTCGCTGCCGTTGCCCGCCTGCGTCGTCGAGGTGATGGCGTTGTACGTAATCGAGAAGTTTCCGCTCGGGTAGAGCACGACCTGAAACGTGTTCAGTTTGCTCAGCCCGTATTCGGGGACCGACGAATAGGTGACCGTGTACTTGGTCGCTTCGCTGCGCACGCGCACCGTTCCGCCCGCGCCCGGGTTCAGGTCCATGTAGTACGGAACGATCTTGGGCGTCGCGCTGTAGAAGTCGGCCGGATCGTAGAAACCGGCCGGGTTGGGCAAGCCGCCGAAGGACAGCATGCCGTTACCGCTAACGTACATCTGCGTCCAGCTTCCGCCCGCGAACGGAAAGCTGAACGGGAGATTCACCAGGACGGCGCCGTCGTCGCCCGGTGAGATCAGCGTCCCGAGGACCGAATCGTAGCTGAACGCCGGATTGGTGACGTTGAAGACCCCGCCCCCGGCCGCCGTGTACAGGAACGTCTTCGTATCGGTATCGAACGTGTTGGTGCCGCTGAACGTCAGCGTTCCGTCGTCCTCGACGATCCACACGTCGTTGTACACGTAGTCGAGCGGGAACGCGGCCGTCACGCGCTTGCCGCGCGCGACCTCCTGCTGAATGCGTTGGTCGATGGCGCGGCGCCACGCGTGTTCGCCCTGATTTCCCGCGTACGTTCCGCAGGAAAATTCCGCGGGACCCGCGGTCGCGGGCGCCATGGACGCGGGTGTGTCGCCGGTCGAAAGCGGCGGCCGGCCAGGCCGGAGCGCGGCGTGCGCGGGAGCGGCGGCGACTACCAGTACAAGGGAGAAAACGATGGAGCGGGCAATGGCAAACGGGCGGATCTCGTTGGCACAAGTCACGGCTGCGGCCTCCGGGGATCGGTGATGCGAAACCTATTGGGGGTGCATCAATTTTCTCACGAATCGCGAGAGTTCGCAAGTGGAGGCGGGGCGTCGCGACGCGGTCCTTCGAAGAGATCGAGACGCACGAGGCGGCCGTCGAGCCCGCCGTTGGCGAGCGGTTTCTTCCATGTGGTGCGCAGGCCGATGGACTTGATCAACTCGCGGTCGCCGAAATACACGAATGCGGTGCACCCGGTGCATCGCTGCTTCAGGAAGTCGCCGAACCCGCGGATGAAATCGGGCATCGCGTCCCGGCGGCCGATGCGCAAACCGTACGGGGGGTTACACACAATCGTATGCTTCGCGATGGTCCCGATGTCTTCGAAGCGCTTGCGCGCGATCCGAACCGCGTCGCCGCCCGGGATTCGCGCGAGATTCGCGCTCGCGGCACGAACCGCTTCCGGCGCCGCGTCGCTCCCGCGAACGAGTCCATCGGGGAGCGGGCGCATCGCGGCGTCGGCCTCCCGCTTCACGCGATTCCAGAGGGTGGCGTCGAAATCGGGGAGGAACTCGAAGCCGAAGCCGCGTCGCAGATGGCCGGAGGGCACGCGGCAATAACGCATCACCGCTTCGGCGAGGATCGTTCCCGACCCGCACATCGGGTCGAACAGCGGCGCGCTCCCGTCCCAGCCGGTCATCGCGACCAGCACCGCCGCGACGGTTTCCTGCATGGGCGCTTCCACCGATTCCACTCGGTAGCCGCGGCGGTGCATCGATCCGCCCGAGACATCCAGGCTGACGGTGGCGCGGTTCGCATGCAGGTACAGATTGATCCACACGTCGGGCGCGGTGGTATCGATGCTGGGGCGCTCGCCCGTTTTCTCCCGAAACTGATCCACGACCGCGTCCTTCACCTTCAGCGCGGCGTACTGCGAATGGCGAATCGCGCTATTCGATACCGTCGCGAACACGGCGAAGGTCTGTCGCGTGTCGAACATCTCGGTCCACGGGATTTCGTGCACGCGCTTGTAGAGGTACTCGGGGCTGTGACACTGAAACGTGACGAGTGGCGCCAGCACGCGCGTGATGGTCAGCGCGGAATAGGCGATCCGATACAATGCCTCGGGCGCCGCGGAGAAATAGAGACCGCGATAGCCCGCCTCGATCGACGTCGCGCCGAGTGCGGCGAGATCGGCGGCGGCGATTTCCTCACCGCCGTCGGGGACCTGCGCGAAGAAGCGTCCGCTTTCCTGGTAGGCGTACATCGGCGGGCGGCGCGCTCACCACGGGCCGGCGTAGTCGAGCCCGTGGGGTGACGCTCGCTCGGCGAGCCGTGCGTAGCGCACGGCAGCGATCTGGCGCACGTGCAAGAGGTCGTGCGCCGCCCATGCAAACAGAAGCGACGAGGCGGTGAGCCGTCCCGCGGTGGGGTGGTCGTAGGCACGCGTCCAGTCGGGCGATTTCAACGCACGCAGCCACGCCAGCGAACGATCGCGCTCCGAGAGGAACTCCTGCACGAGGTCCGCGAGAATGCGATCGTTGAAACGCTTTTCGCGCACCGCGCCTTCCGGATCGATCGCCGGCCACGGTTCGCCGGGGCAGTTGAGCGTCATATCGACCCGCATGCGAAAGTCGTCGCGCTCTTCCTCGGTCAAATGCCCGACGATCTCGAGAATGGACCACTTCGCCGGCGACGGCTTCCAGCGCGCATCCTCGACGTCGACGTCGGACACCAACGCGGCGATGGCATCGCCGCTCGCGCGCAGGCGTCTCGCGACGTCGACCAGGCCGGCCGCGGTCATTTCCCGTCCTTCTTATAGACGCCGAGTTCCACGGTCGGCTTGAAGCGCTCGATGAATGACTTCATGAAACGCCGTCTCCTTTTCAGTACGTGGCGAGGATCGGCAGGACCTCGCTCTGCGGGCCGCCGGTGACGTGCACCTGTCCGTCGTTGTCGACGAACACGTCGACTTCGCTGCCGGACGCCGAACTCGGGCAGGTAGATCCCCGGTTCGACGGAGAAACACGTGCCCTTCATGACGATGCGTTCGTCATGCGTCTCCAGGTTGTCCATATTGGCGCCGTTGCCGTGGACTTCCTGGCCGATCGAATGGCCCGTGCGATGCACGAAGTACTCGCCGTAACCGGCCTTCTGAATCACCGCGCGCGACGCGTCGTCCACTTCCCAGCCGTGCAGCGTACGGCCTGCCTTGTAGGCCTCACGCACGCAGTCGATCGCGGCGTCGCGCGCCGCGGCGACGATCTTGAAGATTTCCTGGTGTACGTCTCGGGAACGGTGTCGCCGACAAACCCGACGCGGCGTGATGTCGCTGTACACCGAACGCGGCCGGTCCATCTTGGCCCAGAGATCGATCAGCACGAAGTCGTCCTCGTCGGATCGGCTGTCGTGGAGCGGCACCGGTTCGTAGTGCGGATCTCCGCTGTGCGGGCCGACGCCGACGATGGGCGGGTGGTACGTCGTCAGAGACCGTGGCGTTTGAAGTGGTCCATGATCGCGCGCTGGACGTCGATTTCGGTCACCGGCGACGCCGAACGAACGGATTCGGCGATCATCTTCCACGCGACGTCGAAGGCGGAACAGGTGTGCCGGTCGGCCTCGACGTGACTCTTCCACTGCTCGTCGTCCCAGCGCGCCTCGAAGACCTGGATCAGGTCGCCCGACGACACCACCTCGACGCCCATGCCGCGAACCAGCTCCATCGTGCCGGCGTCGACTTCCGCGACGTAGGGATTCGCGGCGCGCGGCGAATACTCCATCGCGACCTTCTTGTACGGCGACACCAGTTCCTTGATTCCATTTTCGAGTTCCTGCCAGCGCAGATAGATCGACTTGTCGCCCGGAAGGTGATCGAGCGCACCGGATTCGATCCGGTGCACGAGCTTGCGCGGCGCCCCCTTCGCGGGAACCAGGTAGAAGAACCGGCGCGACCCCATCCCCTTGTCGCCCATCTGCAGCACGCGCTGCGCCAGCGTGTTGTTGCCGCGGAAGTCATAGAACAGCCACGCGTCGAGTTTGAATTCGCGCAGCGCGGATTGAATGGCGTTGAGATCGAACATCGGTTGGTTCTCCGTTCAGGTTGAGAGATCGATCGAATTATCGGTTCTACCGGGCGGCCAGAATCGTCTTGAGGTTCTCGAGCACCATCGCCGTCCCCACCAAGAGGAGGAACACGCCGAACGCGGGCCGCAGTCGATGCGCCGGGAGCGGCTTTCCGAGGCGCTCGCCGATCACGCTGCCGAGCGCGGTGAACGCAGCCACCGTGGCGGTCAGGCGCAGCGGAAAGGTCTCGTGCGCGGCGAATCCCAGGAATCCGCCGAGCGAGTTGATCGCGATGATCAGCAGCGACGTCCCGATCGCGAGTTTGACGTCCATACCGCACACCAGCACCAGTGCGGGGACGAGCAGAAAACCTCCGCCGACGCCGAGCACCCCGGTGAAGAACCCGAGCGCCACCGCCACCACGACCACGCGCGTCATCGAGAGCGAGGTGAGGACGCGGTCGCGGTCGGGCGTTCCACGGCGGCGCATCATCGCGATCGACGCCACCACGATGACCCCCGCGAACAGCGTCAGCAGAACCGTCCCGGGAATGCCTTCCGCCACGCGGCCGCCGGCGTACGCGGCGAGGATTCCGAGCGCCGCCCACCGCAGCCCGATCCGCCAGCTCACGTTGCTCGACCGGGCATGCGCCCACGCGGCGATGCCTCCGGTGAGCATCAGAATGAGCAGCGACATCCCGAGCGCGGTCTTGACCGGGACCTTCAGGACGTACACGAGAATGGGAACCAGCAGAATCGAGCCGCCCGCGCCAAAGAACCCGAACACGATTCCGGCGACGAAGACGAGCGCGCCCGCGGCGAGCAATGCCATGGGCGGAGTCTATCGCGAGCGGATGCCGCGCGCAAGCGGGGCGGACGGACGGCCGAATGAAACCGATCAGGTCGCCGCGCGGGATTCGTCGAAACGGCGGCAGCCTTCCATCAGGATGGCTTCGGTGGCCTCGGTCACGTTGGCGGGCGGAAACGTCGACGCGGGTTCGACGGCGAAGCGGCCCTCGTCGCCCCAGGCGATCATGTCGTAGACGGCATCCACGCCGGAGACGGATCCCGTGCGCGCGTAGACCAGGCGTCCGGCGTCGAGGTAGATGACCGCCGGCATGCCGTCACCGCGGTCGAGATCGATGCGCACCGACTTGCGGCTCTGCGCGAGGCTCTGTACCAGGTCCACGAACGAGAGCGCGGCGAACATGCCGCGGAATCCGGGCGACTCGTCGGCCGCGGACCGCGGCGACGGCCGCCGCGTTTCGCGGTTGATGCGCGCCACCAGAACGTCGAGGTCGCGCGACGATGTGATCACGTCGTCGAATCCGGTGTCGATCAGGTCGAGCGTCACCGAGGGGTCGTTGCTGTCGATGGACGCGTACAGACGGAGATTGGGCAGCAGGCGCAGCAACACGCTCGCGTGCGCCGCCTCCATGCCGAGCGACGTGAAGTCGACGATGACCGCCGTCGTCGGCGTCCGTTCGCAGGCGGCGCGCGCATCGGTCGTGCGCGCGACGCGCTCTACCGTAATGGCGAGACGCCCGAAGCGCGTGGACATGTCGCGCGCAAAATCGTCCGACGCGGTCACCACGACGACGCGTCCGCCGGCGCTCGCGCGGCCGGCGCCTTCGCCGGCTTCGATCAGGCGAATGTACGCCTCGACGACGTCGTGCGTCGCCAGACGCCCCGCCACCGAGCGCAGCCGCCCCTTGACGTCGGCGGGCTCGTCGGACGGCGCCGTGACTTCTTCGAAGCAGTGCCGGTACCACGCCAGCGCGATGATCTGCGCCGCCAGGTTGGACTCGTTGCGCAGCGCACCCGACGATTCGAGCGGCTCGCGCCCGGCGAGCAGTTCGGAAACGCGTTCGATCGCCGCGTCGATCCTCCACGGAAAATGAAGCAACCGCGCCCGCTCCAGCGACCGCGGGAGGTCATCGAAATTCAAAGGCGACGGCGGGGGCGTCGGCGTGAGCAGCCAGACGGCGACCTGCGATCCGTCGACCGCCAGGCGGCGCAGTCCGAGCGCCTTGCCGAGATCGCGGACGTCGCGCGCGACGAGCGCATGCGGCGCGACCGAGTCGCCGGTCGCGAGCGTGTCGTCGACGCCGGCCTGCACCGCGGCCAGCACCGTGCGGATCATCTTCGAGTACGGAGCCGGGTTGTCAAGCAACTGCGCGCTCACACTCGACAGGACGCTTACTTCGGCGCCCAGCGACACGGTGACGCCCTGGGCGACCCACTGCGAAAACTCGTCCACCGAGTCCTGGGCAACCAGGATGTGGTCGATCGAATGAGCCGCGAGAATTTCTTCGGTTTCGTCGCGCGTCGAGGTTACGAACAGGCGGCACTGTTCGCGCTGAAATACGGGTGCGAGAAAATTCTTGAGGGCCGGCGAACGCGCCACGAACAGAACGTTCCGAACCGGCGCTTCGTCGTCGTGTCGCGACGACTCCGCTTCGGTGACGGGCTCGAAGATCTCGGGGAGTTCGATTCGCCGCTGTCCGGGCGTCGACGCGTTGGCCGCGTTCGGAGCCGGCGCGGCGGTCGGGGCGGGTCTGGACTGAAGCGCGGCCGCGGCCTTCGGCGACGCCGCGGCCTTCGGAGCACGCGGCTTCATTACGATTCCACCGTGACCGGGCTGACCTTCGTAACGACCTTCTGGACCAATGCGTAGATCGCCTGCGGATCGACGGCGTACCGCGCCGCTTCGTCCGCCGTGACCGCCCCCTGCGTGACGAGATCCTTGAGGTGCTGGTCGAGAAGCTGCATGCCCTCTTTCTTGGCGGTCATGATGACGTTGTTGACCAGATGGCTCTTGCCTTCGCGGATCAGGTTACGGACCGCGTGCGTGCCCACTAGAATCTCGAGCGCGGCGACGCGCCCCTCTCCGTCGCTGCGTCGCAGCAGCTGCTGCGAACAGATACCGACGAGCACCTCGGAGAGCGTCAGCCGGATGGCGGCCTGCTGCTCGACGGGGAACGCGTCGGCGACACGGCCGATCGTCTGCGCGGCCGACTTCGTGTGCAACGTTCCCAGCACGAGGAGTCCCAGTTCGGCGGCGGTGAGTGCCAGGGCGATGGTTTCGAGATCGCGCATCTCGCCCACGAGTACGACGTTCGGGTCTTCGCGCAGGGCCGAACGCAGCGCGTTCGCGAAGTTCTCGCTGTGTTCGCCGATCTGGCGCTGGTTGATCAGACAGTTCTTGTTGGTGTGAATGAACTCGAGCGGATCCTCGAGCGTGATCATGTGATAGTTCGCGTTGTCGTTCAGATAGTCGACCATGGCCGCGAGCGTCGTCGACTTGCCCGATCCGGTGGGCCCCGTTACCAGAATCAGCCCGTTCTTCGAGTGCAGCATCTTCTTCATGACGGGCGGCATAGCCAGCGAGTCCAGCGTGGGAATGTTGTGCGGAATGATCCGGAACGCCGCCGCGAGACCCGGATGCTTCTTGAACACGTTGATACGGAAACGCGCCACACCCGGCAAGGTGTACGCGCAATCGAGTTCCCCGTGCTTCTCGAACAACTCGATCTGCTTGTCGGTCAAGAGCTCGTAGACGAGCACCTTGACCTCTTCGACGGTCAGCTCGCGATGATTGGTCTTTACCAGCGAGCCGTGGATGCGCAGCAGGGGCGCGAATCCGGCTCCGATGTGAAGGTCGGATGCGTCATGCTCCTGCATGATTCCCAGGAATGCATCGATTTTCGCCATGGTGTGGTTGGTGCGAGCGGCTGGAGATGCGGCTCCCGGACGCGCGCGACGAAGGCGGCTGCAAGGACTGTGCCGGGGAATGTCGCGTCAATTTGGGGCAACCCGTTGCAATAACACCGGTTACCAGAAGTCGCAAGCTCGTGAGGCGGGGAATCGTGCGGCATTTCGGGCATTGCCGGGAAACCCTCTCAAAATGCGACGGCGGTCAGTCTTCGACGGGGACGACCGTGAGGTCGTGGCGGTGCCCGCCGTTGCGGAGGACGGTGACGCCGAGTGGTTCGCCCGGGACCGCCTTCGCGAGGAGTCGCTGCAGATCGTCGACGGTGCTGATGCCCGCGCCGCCGAGTGCGACGATGAGATCGCCGCGTCGCAACCCGCCGCGTTCCGCCGGCCCGCGCGCCTTGAGTGTCGTCACCTGCACGGCCGTCGGCTGCGCGAGCGAGAACCCGCGCTGCACGCGCCGGTTCACCGGGCGTGTCTCGCCGACTATTCCCATGAGCGCACGCCGCACGCGGCCGCGTGTCAGTAGCTCGCCGATCACCCAGACCATGGTGGCGGACGGCACCGCGAAGCACAGCCCCTGCGCCATGCGGATCATCGCGGTGTTCACGCCGACGACACGGCCGGCGGTGTCGACCAGCGGACCACCGGAGTTGCCGGGATTGAGTGCCACGTCGGTCTGAATGATGTTCTCGATCAACCGGCCCGAACGTCCGCGCAGATTCCGTCCCAACGCGGAGACAACGCCGGTGCTCACCGTACTCTGGAAACCGAGCGGGTTACCGATCGCGATGACGAGCTGACCGACGTGCAACTGCTCGGACCGTCCAATCTGCGCCGACGGCAGGCCGCCTTCCGAGACGCGGATCAGCGCCAGGTCGGTCGCGGCGTCGGTGCCGACGATGCGCGCGTCCAGCTCGTGGCCGTCGGTGAACATCACACTGAGATGTTTCGCGCCATCGACGACGTGATGGTTGGTGACGACGTACCCGTCCGGCGCCACCACGAATCCGGACCCTGCGCCCTCGCTGGTTCCGCGGCGACCCTCCACGGTGACGCGGATGCTGACCACGCACGGTCCCACGCGTTCGACCACGCCGACCACGGCGCGCGAATAGGCGTCGAGCAACTCGCGGTCGTCGACTGGATGGGTCTCGACGTCCCCCGGTGCCGGGGGCTCGGAGATCGGGTTCGACGAATTCAGGAGCCAGAAAG
Organism: Candidatus Latescibacterota bacterium; assembly: GCA_963761125.1. Lineage (GTDB taxonomy): Bacteria > Krumholzibacteriota > Krumholzibacteriia > WVZY01 > JAKEHA01 > JAKEHA01. Next base: position 69,732 of record CAVXFV010000004.1, on the reverse strand, counting down.
GAACGTTCGATTGCGGCATGGGTGTCCTCCGCCGGCAATATAGCGGCCGGACGCGCCGCGCGCAAACTCTCTGCTGTTAAATGGATTACGGAGCCGAAAGCGGCGGAAACGCTAGTAATTGTGGCGCAGGATCTCGCCTTCGACCATGAAGACGACGTCTTCGGCGATGTTGGTGGAGAGGTCGGCGATGCGTTCGAGGTGGCGGGTTGCCGAGATCGTGTTGATGGCCGGCTCGATGTGGGCGGGGTTCGCCCTCATCACCTCCTGCATCTCCGCGTACATCAGGCGGTGGATGCGATCGGCCTCGTCGTCCATGTCGCACACCTGGCGCGCCAGGTCGGCGTCGCGCTCGACCAGCGCATTGAGACTGTCACGCACCATCTGCTCGACGACCTCCACCATCCGACTGAAGTCGGTTGGCACTTTGATGGATTCCAGGTCGGCCAGCTTCTCGGCCCGCTCGGCGATCGACACCGCGTGGTCGCCGATACGCTCGAGATCGTTGTTCACCTTGAGTGCCGTGATCAGGAAGCGCAGGTCGGCGGCGACCGGCTGGTGCAGCGCGAGAATCTTGAGTGCGTTCTCTTCGACCAGGTTCTCCTGGTCGTTGATCGCCGGGTCGCCCTGGATCACCTCGTGCGCCAGGGTCTTGTTGCGACGCACGAGCGCGTTGAGCGCCTTGTTGGTGGCCTCTTCGACGAGGGCCCCCATGGTCAGGAGGTCCTTCGCCAGCTGGTCGAGATCGCGTTGCAGGTGTTTCGCCATACCGGTACGGGATTTGGGATCGTTCTTCATCATATTTTTACGAACCCTCCTGATTCCGTCAATAACAATGAGAGCCCTGATCGCCGGCGCGCATCCATCAGACCCGGCTCGGCTCCTGCGCCCGACGCAACGGAATCTGGACGCGGAAGGTGCTCCCACGGCCGGGTGCGCTCTTGAGCGATATCGTGCCCCCGTGCGCAAGGGCGACGTGCTTGACGATCGCCAGTCCCAGGCCGGTGCCGCCGAGTTGGCGCGACCGCGCCTTGTCGACGCGATAGAAACGTTCGAACACGCGCCCCTGATCTTCGGGCGCGATACCGATGCCGGTGTCCTCGACGACGAGAACGGCGTTTGGTCCCTCGACGGCCAGGTTCACCGTCACGCGTCCGCCCTGGGGCGTGTACTTGATCGCGTTGCTCACCAGGTTGTCGACCAGTTCCCGCAGCGCCTCGGAGTCGCCGTCGATGATCACCGGCTCGTCCCAGACGCTGGCGCCGATCTCGACGCCCTTGCTCTCGGCGACGTGCACCTGCGCGCGGTAGGACTCGGCCACCGTCTCGCGGAAATCCATCCGCTCGTATTGCTCGCGCGCCTGGTCGGACTCGAGGCGCGAAAGCGTCAGCAGGTCCGCGACGATGTTGCTCAACCGCATGGACTGGTCACGAATCTTCTCGATGAACCGCTCGCGCGTAACGGGCTCCATCTCGCGATCGTCGATCATCGTCTCCACCAGGCCGCGAATGGCCGCGAGCGGCGTCTTCAACTCGTGCGAGATATTGGCGACGAAATCGCGGCGCACCGATTCGAGCTGGCGCAGTTCGCTGACGTCGTGGAGAACGACGATCGCCCCCATCAGCGCGTCGTTGGCGTCGCGCAACGGTGCACCGATCAGCTGGATGACCTGATCCTTCTGCGGCTTGGGGATGCGTGCCTCGGACACGCGCACGCGGTTTTCCTTCATCGCGTCCGACAGCGCTTCGCTGACTTCGACAATGCGCGTGACTTCCCAGATGCGCCGGCCGCGCGCGCTGGCGGCGTCGATTCCGAGAATCGCCTCGGCCGCGCTGTTGACGTGGACCAGATACTCGTCGCGGTCGATGGCGACGACGCCCTCGACCATGCTGGCGAGGATCGCGAACGTCATGTTGCGATCGGCCGTGATGGTGTCGATTTGCGACTTCAGGCGGTCGGTCATGCTGTTGATCGCCCCTGCCAGATCGCCGATCTCGTCGGATCGCCGGACACGCAGCGGCGTCGTGTAGTCTCCGTTGGCGACCGCGCGCGCGGCCGCCGCCATCCCCAAAAGGGGCCGGGTGAATCCGCGGGCGAGCAGGAATCCGACGAGCAACGCCGCGAGAACCGCCAGCACCGTACCGAGTAGCACCAGACCGCGAACCGCACCGCTGCGCTTCTCCAGCGCAATAAGCGGTTTCCCGGCGCGGACGAAACCGGCCACCTGACCATTCTTTACAACCGGGATGGCGACGTACATTGCGGTACCGTCCATGACCGCGCTCGTCAACATGGCCACACCGACGCCGTTCGACAGTGCCTGGATGATCTCGGGACGGGTGCGCTGGTTGTCCATCGCCGTCGCCTGCTCGCGCGAATCGGCGAGCACACGCCCGTCGGCGGCGATGACGGTCAATCGGGTGTCGGCGCGCGAGCCCAGCATCCACACCCGGTGTTGGAACGCGGAGTCCGGCGGGGCGTCGACGTACGGCAGCGCGATGTCGTGAAGGAGGAGGGCTTCGCTCTTCAGAGAGGTCTCGACCTGCTCGGTCAGGTCGCGCTTGAACCCGCGCACGACGAGTACGCCCACCAGGATCGCGGTAATGAGAATAACAACCGCGTACCCGGCGTAGAGCTTCCAGAGGAAACGCGAACCGAGCATTCGATCAGTCTTTGTCCCGGAAACGATAACCGACGCCGCGAATGGTTTCGATCACGTCGCGCCGCGGTCCCAGTTTCTTGCGGATCGCTCGGACGTGTACATCGATATTGCGGTCGATCACGATCGCTTCCTCACCGATCACCCGCGCCAGCAGGTGATCGCGCGTGAATACCCGCCCCGGATGCGACGCCAGGAAGTGCAGCAGGCGGAACTCAGTTGCCGTCAGCAGGATCGACTCGCCGTCAACCTTGACATCGTGACGCTGCGGGTCGATCACGATCCCCTCGAAGGCGATACGGTCGCGGCGATCGGTTTCGGGCTTGGAACGCGAGCGTCGCAGCACGGCTTTGACCCGCGCGACCATTTCGCGCGGGCTGAACGGCTTGGTGATGTAGTCGTCGGCGCCCACGCCCAGGCCGAGCACGATGTCGGTCTCTTCCCCCTTGGCGGTGACCATGATCACCGGGATGGACTGCGTAAGCGGATCCGACTTGAGTTTGCGGCACAGCTCGATGCCGTCGATTTCGGGGAGCATGAGGTCGAGCACCACGAGTTGCGGAGACGCTTTCTCGATTTTCTCGAGCCCGTCCTCGCCACTCGTGCTGGTGATCACCTCGTAGCCTTCACGCTTGAGGTTGTACGCGATGACTTCGAGGATGTCGTCTTCGTCCTCGATGACGACGATCTTTTCCGTCTTCAGCACGGTTTGCCTTTTCTCCAGGTTCATGATGGAACCGAACATAGCGTCGTCGTGCAAAGATTGCGTAAACGGCGCGTAAATAGTCCCGGATCGTAAACCCGGCCATTTACCCAGCGCCGACGCGGATCTTCCTCCCTATCCGAACCGCCCGGTGACGTAGTCGCTCGTCTCGACCAGGTGCGGATTGGTGAAGATGTCGGCCGTCGGCCCGTACTCGATCAATCGGCCCAGGTACATGAACGCCGTGTAATCGCTCACCCGCGCCGCCTGCTGCATGTTGTGAGTGACGATCACGATGGAATAGGAACCCTTGAGTTCCTGCATCAGGTCTTCGATCTTCCCCGTCGCGATGGGATCCAGCGCCGAGCAGGGCTCGTCCATCAGGAGAACCTCGGGTTCCCCGGCGATCGCCCGCGCAATGCACAGACGCTGCTGCTGGCCACCGGATAACCCGAGCGCGCTTTCGTTCAGGCGATCCTTGACCTCGTCCCACAGGGCGGCGCCGCGGAGGCTTCGTTCGCACACCTCGTTGAGCAGGGATCGGTCCCGCACCCCGTCGACGCGGAGCGGATACACCACGTTCTCGTAAATGCTCATCGGGAACGGATTCGATTTCTGGAACACCATTCCCATGCGCTTGCGCAGTTCGATCACGTCCACCGAGCGACCGTAAATCGAATCGCCGTTGAGCAGGATGTCGCCCTCGATCCGAACCTCGTCGAGCAGATCGTTGAGACGATTGACCGAGCGCAGCAGCGTCGACTTGCCGCACCCGGACGGCCCGACGATCGCGGTGATCTTTCCCTTCGGCATCGCCATGCCGATCGAGTGGAGCGCCTGCTTGGTGCCGTACCAGAAATCGAATGACTGCACCTCGAGCACCGCATCTTCGTCGGCGACGGCGTCGTGGATCGCGGCGGGAACGGTCTCGCCGCGTACAATCGCTTCCAGGCGATTGAGCCCTCCCGCCGAGCGCGTCTCGTCCGGCGGCGGTGGCGGCGTGGATGATGCCAGTGGATCGGTCATTGCTAAATTCCTGTGATCATGGAGGTTAGAAGGTACCACCGACGAAGCGCCGACGCAACCTCGAGCGAATCCAGACCGCACTAATATTGAGGGCGGCGATGATCGCGATCAGCAGCAGGGTCGTCGTGAACACCATGGGCTTGGCGGCCTCGCTGTTCTGGCTCTGGAATCCAAGGTCGTAGATGTGGAATCCCAGGTGCATGAAGCTGCGCTCCGCGTGCAGGTACGGGGCAGACGCCGTCGAGCGGAAGGTCCGGCGCCAGCTTGACCGCACCGACGAGCATCAGCGGCGCGACCTCGCCCGGCGCCGCGCGCCATGGCGAGAATGAACGCCGGTCATGATGCCGGGCATCGCCCGCGGCAGGACGATCCGCCGGATCGTCTGCCACTTGCTCGCGCCGCACGCGTACGATCCCTCGCGCATCGAGCGCGGCACGGCGGCCAGCGCCTCCTCGGTGGCGACGATGACGACCGGCAGGGTCAGGAGCGCCAGCGTCAGCGACGCCCACAGCACACCGCCCTTGCCGAACGTCGGGTTCGGCAGCTTGTCGGCGAAGAACACCTTGATCGATCGCCGCCGCCGACGATGTAGCAGAAGAACCCCAGGCCGAACACGCCGAACACGATGCTCGGCACGCCGGCCATGTTGTTCATCGCGATGCGCACTGCGCTGACGATCGAGCCCCGCCTTCGGGCGTACTCGCGCAGGTACAGCGCGGCCAGCACGCCGAACGGAACGACCGCGAGCGACATCAGCAGCGTCATGACGACGGTGCCGAAGATCGCCGGGAAGACGCCGCCCTCGCTGTTGGCCTCGCGCGGATCCGCGGTGAGGAACTCGCCCCAGCGCGAGAGATAGACTCCGACTTTCTCTGCCGGTCCCAGGCGATTCGCCGGATACGCGCGTACGACCGATGCCATCGAAATCGTCGCAGTGTCGCCCGACGCGGTTGCGAGCTTCATGTCGTAGCGGGCGTTCTCGTCGTCGAGCAGGCGGACTTCCTCGTCGAGGGCCTTGCGTCGCGCGTCGATCGCGCGCATTTCGCCGTCGTAGATGTCGTGCTGGGCTTTGGCTTCCGGAGATTCTTCCCCGTGCTCGATCTCCGCCCGGCGAACGGCCAGGCGGGCTCGCTCCGCCTGCGCATGTAACGCGCCGAAGTCGTGTTTCTGGAGCCGGTACCGTCGCTCGAAGCGAGCGGACACCGCGTCGTGGTATCGATTGAACTCTTTCCAGATGTCCGCCGGATCCGTGGCCACGGCCTTGCCGTCGACGCGGAACGCCGTCGGGATCCCGTAGAAGCGTCCCCACGCACGGCGCTCGATCACCACCGCCCACGCCGGGCGTTGTTCGTGCGCCACCGCGACGTCGTCCACCCACTCGAAGTGCGTACCCGAGATCTCGAAGTTGCCGGTTCGCACCAGCCGCCGCGTGGTACGCGTATCGCCCGCGATCATACGCTGCTTGTAGACGCTCTTCACCGAATCCGACCACGCGGCCATTGCCTCCGGCGTGGGCGTGAACGTGTTGTGGCGCGTGACCTCGCCCATGTACGTGTGCCCGTCCTGCATCGTGACTTCGACGATGGGACGCGGCCAGAACGTCGTAGTGCCCTGGTAGACGACCAGAACGAGCAGACCCACGATCATCACCGTGCACACGGCGAGTGCGCCGCCCATCAGCCAGAGCATGTTTTCGCCCTGGGCGAGAATCGAAGTTCCGCCGCGCGCGCGCGCGCGCGCACCCGCCGCCTTGCCGAAGACCGTACTCATATCTGCGCCGACCTCTTGCGGAAGCGGATGCGAACGATTTCGGCGACCGTATTCACGATGAACGTCATCAGGAAGAGAAGCAGCGCCGCCAGGAACAGCGTGCGGTAGTGCGTGCTGTCGCGCACGGCTTCCGGCAGTTCAACCGCGATGTTCGCCGACAGCGTGCGGAAGCCGTTGAAGATATTCATGTCGAGCACCGGCGTATTACCGGCCGCCATCAGCACGATCATGGTCTCGCCCACCGCGCGGCCCAGACCGATCATGATCGCCGAAAACAACCCGCTCATCGCCGTCGGCAGAACGATCCGGATGGCGGTCTGCCACGGGGTCGCGCCGGCGCCGAGCGACGCGGCGCGCAGGTGGTCGGGCACCGCCGAGAGCGCGTCTTCGGCGATCGTATAGATGATCGGAATAATCGCGAAGCCCATCACGAACCCCACGATGAGTGCGTTTCTCTGCACGTACGTGTCGATGAGACCGCCGCGCGCATCGATCCCCATCGCCGTGAGCAGCCACGCGCCGAGCCCCGTCAGTGCCAGCACCGCCACGCCGCCCACCGCGAAGCGCACCAGATCCAGTGCGGCGACGTGCGTGCGCGTGGAACGCACGGCCACCGAGCGGATGGCGTCGCCGGTCAGTCGCGCCATGGCGAGGATGACGACGATGGCGCAAACCGGCAGCAACATCAAAAACCAGCCACCGAACGAACTGCCCTTGCCGCCCGCGAGCCACGCCATCATGTCGCCCCCGAAAAAGGCGCGCTCCATCATCGGACCGAGCGCACGGGCGAGCAGCACGGCGACGGGCAGCGTCGCCAGCACGATCGGGAATCGAAACCGCACCAGCCGGCGGGTCCACGACTGCGGCAGGACCTGCCAGACGTATCCGCACGTGAGCAACACGCCGGGAATCGTCGCGAACGCGACGATCACCGACGGAACCGCACGCTGGACGAACGGCGCGATGACGATCGCCGCCAGGAATCCGAGCACGACACTGGGAAGGCTCGCCATCGACTCGACCAGCGTCTTCAGTCGCGGCTTTACCGCGGGAGAAATGAATTCACTCGTGAAAATTGCGGCGAGCAATGCCAGCGGCACGCCGAAGAGCATCGAGTAGAACGTCGCCTTCAAGGTCCCGAACACCAGGGGCCACATGCCGAACTTGGGTTCGAAGTCGTCGGTACCGGCCGACGACTGCCACGCGTGTACCGGCCTGGGATAACCCTCATACCACACCGGACGGAACATCGCGTGCAGCGTGGCTTCGGGGTATCCGAGGTCGACGTCGAAGTTGTGCAGCGCGCTGCCGTTCACGGCGAGCAATCCGTCGTTCTTGGGGCAGAACGCGATCGGCGTCACCGGGCCGTCGCCGAGCGCCATCCGGATCACGTGCTTGCCGCTCGTCGCCTGCAGCACGTGTACGCGCCCATCGGCGAAACCCGCCGCGAAGACGCGGTCACGCGCCGACGGCGCGATGAACGCCACCGCCACGCCGGTTTTCTTGAAGTGCCGCGGGCACCCGATCGCGGTCGATCCGTCGCCTTTCTCGGGGACGTAGGTGAACCACGCCGACACCGCGCCGTCGGACTGGCCGATGAGCACCGTCTGGCGTCCGAGAAGCGGCGCCACCGCCGTGACCTCGGTGCCGGCGTCGGCGAGATCGCCGCGCGCCAGGACGACGGGGTTCTGAATGTCGCGCGTGTTCCACACCACGGCGCGTCCCTTCGAGCCGATGACAAACACCGCGCTACCGGCCCCCGTCATCAACACGTGCTTCGGCGCGATACCCGGTTCGGGTGGAAGCCGGCCGCGATCGATGGACAGAGACACCTCGCCGGTGAAGTCGTTCTCCTGCCGGTCGACGTGTAGAACGGACACGGTGTCGGCGTCGCCGACGGCGGCCACGAAGTAGCCGGTGTCGAAACGAACATGGTCGAGTGCGCGAACCGCACCCGGCACCACCGCCGGAACGCGCGCGTCGACGGTGATCACCGGCGTCTGGCGCCGGTACGTGTCCTCGCCCGCCCTCTCGACGATTCCGCCATCCAGCACGGTGCGGGCTCCCTCGGCGAGCGACCGCACGTTTTCGGGCAACGACGCCACCGGGGGAAAATCCGTTTTGAAACCGACGCGGAAGAGTTCCACCGAGCCGTCGGTGCGACCGACGCCGACCGACGCGGTGCCGACGTCGAACGAGGCGACGGTCAGAGAATCGGCGGACACCATCGATCGCGTCATCACAGTGTCGCCGGTATCGAGCCGAAAGACGCGCAGAACGCCGTCGTTGCCCAATGTCCACCCGGCCACGCGGTACTCGTCCGAACCGACCTCGAGAACCCGGGCCGCGCGCGTCTTGACGTCGGACGCCTTCGTCGCGTGACCCGACTTGAACAACGGGACCACGACGCTCGCAAGGAACAGAAAGACCGCCGACACGGCGAGGATCGTGCCGATCCCGCCCACGGAAATGCAGAAGGCGGCGATGCGGTCCGCCGCTTTCACCGTCCATCGGGTGCTGTGTACGCGCCTGCTGCGTTTCTGGATCATGGGCAAAGACGGCGGTGGGCGGCGCCATCCGCCACCCACCCCGTCTCAATACCTCGCGAATTCGCCAATCAGCCGGTTACTTCTTGCTGACCTGCAAACCGATCTTCGACAGTTCTTCGGCCGCGATCTTGGCGCTGACGGGGAAGTATCCGTCCTTGATCACGCTCTGTTGTCCTTCTTTGCTGAACACGAAGCGGATGAACTCGCCGCGCAGCGGATCGAGTTCCGTACCCGGCTTCATGTTGACCGTGAGGTAGAGGAACCGGGCCATCGGGTATTTGCCAGTGTACGCGAACTCGGGTGTGGCGGGAATGGCCTCGCTCGAGTCGTCCTTCTTGATGGGAACGGCGCGGACGTCGGCCGTCTTGTAGCCGATACCGCTGTAACCGATGCCGTAGCGATCGCTGGCCACGCCCTGCACGACCGACGAGCTGCCCGGCTGCTCCTTGACGGCGTCCTTGTAGTCGCCCTTGAACAGCGCGTGCTCCTTGAAGAACCCGTAGGTGCCCGACGCCGAGTTGCGCCCGTAGAGGCTGATCGGCTTGTTGGCCCACTCGCCGGTCAGGCCGAGCTCGTCCCCAGGTGCGTGACGTCATCCGTGTAACCACCCTTGCGCGTCTTCGAGAAGATCGCGTCGATCTGCTGCATGGTGAGGCACTTGATCGGGTTGTCCTTGTTGACGTAGACGGCGAGCATGTCGATCGACGTCCGCAGCGCGGTCGGCTTGTAGCCGTACTTCGCTTCGAAGCCGTCCGACTTCCTCGCTCTTCATTTCGCGGCTCATGGGACCGAAGTTCGCCGTGCCGGCAATCAGCGCCGGGGGAGCGGTCGACGAGCCCTTACCTTCGATCTCCACCTGGACGTTGGGGTACATCTCGCGAAAATCCTCCGCCCACAGCGTCATCAGGTTGTTCATGGTGTCCGAGCCCACGCTCTTAATGGAGCCCGAAACGCCCGAGACATTCGAATACGCCGGGATGTTGGGATCGACGGCCAGCCCCTCCGCCAGCGTGATACCCGCGAAAACGAGCATCGTCAGCGAAACGACGGCCAGCGACAGAAGTCGAAACGGCTTGTGAATCATGGTGGTCAATTCCCTCCTCGTCAGAGAAGACAGAAACGCTCTGAAATACGACAGGTTGATGATCGTGTGAAGGATAGAAACGATCTATAAAGGGAGCGTTAAGCCAGATTAAAGATTCGGCGGCAACCGGTTTGACCGGCATAACCGATTGTTCTAAAAAGATTTATCGGTCAGGGCGTGGAGTGGGCCAGGGCCTGCGCCCGGCGAATCAACATCTGCGCGCGTTCCGCGTAGTCGTCGCTCTCCGCGGCTTTTGCCAGGTGGCCGATGGCGTCGTCGGTGCGTCCCAGTTCGAGGGCGCAGTACCCCATCATGAGCTGCGGGCGCAACTCGTCCGGCGAAAGTGACGCGCACTGTTCGAACGCTTCGTACGCGGGCTGGAATTCCTTCTGCATCACGTGGAGGTCGCCAAGCAGCGACCACAGGCGGAACGTGGGCGCTTTCTGAATGCCCTCGGTGAGGACGGCGAGCGCGGCGTCGGTCTGGTACGAGGCGATGTATGCCGACGCGATCCGTTCCACGTCGGTTGTGGACTCGGAGTCACCGGTCGCGGAGGTGTAATAGTCCGCGGCCGCCGCCGGGATTTCGATCGCGGCGTACAGGTCGCCGAGCTGCATGCGTTCCTGTTTCGTCAGCGGACGCAGATACCCGGTGATCGTCAGCGCGATGGCCGCCTGCCGGTAGTCGCCCACACTCGCCGCGTACTGGAACGCAAGGTGCCACGCGTCCGGGCTGTCTCCAAAGTGCTTGAGCATCGCGTCGACCGCGGCCCGGCCGCGGGTCGAGTCGGGAGCCTGCAGGCAGGCGCTGACCAGTCCCTTGTACCACTCGAACCTGGGATCCCCGTGGGTCCCCGACGTCAATTCTTCGAGGACGGGGATCGCACGCTTTGCATCACCGGCCAGCACGCGCGCCGCCGCCGAGTAGTACAGGACGTCGGGGCGCTTCTCGTCCATCAGGGCGTAACCGCGCGCCAGCGCATCGGCCGCGCGCGCATACTTCCCCAGTCCGTAGGCCGTCTCTCCAAGGCCCAGCCACGCGGGGGCGTAACGCGGTTCCAGCGCGACGGCACGCTCGTACTGCGCGAGGGCCTCGTCCCGGCGATCGGCCTGCGTCAACACGCCCGCGAGGTGGTAGTGCATGAGGAAGCGGTCGTCCTTTTTTTCGTGGTCTTTGACGTACTTCTCGATGGTCGCGGCTGCTTTCGTGGCGTCGCCGGCATCGAGCGCCTGTTGCGCTTCGTACAACGCGAGACGTGCGTCGCGCGGCAGGTCCTCCTCGGTCTCCACCGGCTTTGACGGGTCGACCGCGGAATACACGGGGAAAGCAACGGCGGCAATGCCCAACGCCGCCGCCAGCACGCATGCAAATACTCGCTTCATCCGTTCAGTTGAAAGCGCAGTGCGGTAACGACCCACGACGTCACGCGCTTGCCGCCGATCACGCCGGGCTCGAAGCGCCAGTTCGGGACCGCGGAGAGGACCGCGCTGTCGAAGGTGTCCCGGGGCCGCGACTCCATGATCTGGACGTTGCCGACGGATCCATCCGAGTTGACGAGGATCTTCACCTGGACGACGCCCTCGATCCCCTGCTCGCGTGCGCGAAACGGGTAGATCGGCGGTGTCTTGACCACCGGTCGCGGCGCCTGGTCGAGTTCGTACGACTCGAACACGAAGTTGCTCTTGAGACCGGCGTCGGCCGCGGCGCCCAGATTGATGGCAACGGCGCCCACGCCGCCGACATTGCCGAGATCAGCGCCGAGGTCGGGGGTGAACAGATCCGGTGCGAGGTCGGGTTTGGGCTCTTCGCGCGGCGGTTCCGGCTCCTTCAATTCTTCCTGCTTCGGCGGCTCGGGCGCGGCGAGCGTCACGAGCTTCACCCCGGTCGGCGCGGTCATGTCCTGTTTCACGTGGGTGTCGTGCGTCAGGAGCACGGCGGTCGAAAGCAGGGCGACGTTGACCGTGATCGCGATCAACGTCGGGACGATCCATTTCGGGAGTTTGCTCACGGCTGTCCTCCTAGGACGCTTCTTCGCGCTTGGCGGCGAGGCTCACGTTCTTGGCACCCGCCAGGCGACACTGGTCCATCACCTTGACGACGTCGCCGGTGTTGCTGTCCTTGTCCGCGACCACCACCACGCCGGCGTCGGGATCCTCCGCAAGCGCGCGCTCGACCAACGATCGCACGCTGCGCAGATCGATCTTCTTGCCTTCCATATAGACGTCGCCCTCTGCGGTCACGCCGATCATCACGCTGCCGTGTTCCTTGACCTCGGCGGTCGCCGCGGTCGATCGCATCACGTCGATGCCGGTCTCCTTGACGAACGACGTCGTCACCATGAAGAAGATCAGCAGCAGGAACGTCATGTCGATCAACGGGGCCATGTCGATGGCCACCTGGTCATTTCCCCGGATACTCTTGCGAACGTTGATCATTCCATTGCCTTCCCCGCGTCAGCGCACGTGGTGGTCGAGCACCAGCGTAATCTCGTCGAGGCTGTGGGCGAGCTTGTTCGCCCGGCGCGCCAGCGCGGCGCTCATCAGCAGACCGGGAATCGCCACCAGCAGACCGGCCTCGGTGGTTACGAGCGCGATTGAAATCCCGTTTGCCATCGCCTTGGCGTTGCCGGTTCCAAAGGTCGAGATCACGTCGAAGGTGGCGATCATTCCGATCACCGTGCCGAGAAGTCCGAGCAACGGGGCGATGGATCCGAGGACCGCGATCGTCGGCAGATACCGGTTGATGCGCGGGCGGAGCTTCATCGAGCACTCGCGCAGCACGCTGCGATCGAGGTCGGGGTCGCCGGTGCGTTCGCGCATGAACTCACGGACGAGTGTCGCGCGCACGCCGTTGCCGAACGTATTGACCCGCTCGCCCATCACGGCGTGCACCGCCTCCTGGACGCCGATGTCGTGCTTGAAGTAGCGGCGGAAGGTCAGCATGCGCTCCACGATCAGCATCCACATAATCGCGGACGCGAGACCGAGCGGAACCATGATCCACCCGCCGGAGCGGGCGTAATCAAGCAGACGCCACCATAGATCCACGGCGCTGCTCCTTCTGAATGGTGTTCGACATCGTCACGGCCTTCTCTTCCATGTCCCCGACGATCGAGTTGACGCGCCGCGACAGGTAGGTATGGATGAGCATGGTGGGGATCGCGATGTAGAGGCCCCACTCCGTCGTGATCAACGCCTCGCTGATGCCGCCCGACATGAGCTTCGGATCGCCGGTACCGTAGAGCGTGATGATGCGGAACGTCGCGATCATGCCCGTCACCGTTCCCAGAAGACCCAGCAGCGGCGCTACCGCACCGAACACCGCCACCACCGACAGACCCTTCTCGAGCCTCGGCATCTCGCGCAGGATCGACTCCTGCAGCACGCTCTCGAGCGTCTCACGGTCCTCGCGCCGTGCGTTGATCCCGTCGCGGATCACGTTGACCACCGGCCAGTTGTGGTTCTTGTGCGTCTCCATGATTTTGTCGACGCCGGCCCAGTCGCCCTTGGCCGCCAGGTCGTTGACGGCGCCCATGATCTTGTCGGTGTCGCCGTGCACACGGCGCAGGTAGATGGCCTTGGTGATCGCGATCACGAGAACTGCCAGACCGAGCGCGGCGAGCGGCCACATGATAGGACCGCCGAGGTTGTACTCCTCGAGAAGGCTCACCTTGTGCGTGATCTGTCGCAGCGCACCGCCCGCAGAGATATCGACGGGCGCAACGTCGCTCTTGCCTTCCATGTATTTCCGCATGGCCCGCTCCATCGCATTCGGCGGAAGAACGGAGAGCGCGAAGAGCTTCTTCGTGTCACTCGAGTAGGTGAGGAAGCCGACTTCCTTCCCCTTCCGATACATCGACGTAAACTTGCCGATGGTGAGAATGTCGCCCTCGGCATCCTCGCCGTCACGTCCGACGAACTTGCCCTTGCGGAGCGCCACTTCGCCGGAATGCCTCATCTCGTCGAACAACGCGCCCGCCATCTGGCTAATATCGTGGATGTCGGGGAAATAGCCCGGCTTCAGCAGCGGTTCGACCGCGTCCAGCCGCTCCGGATGGAGCGCCGTCAGCGGCGACTGGTTCAGCAGTGCCTCGACGTCGCGCGCGGCGACACGAACGTTCCCCGAGATCTCCTTGAACTCGACTTCCTTGGTGGTCCACGTCTCGTTGAGCTTGTCGTGTTTGGTCTGATCGGACGCCTTGCGTTTCTGCAGTGCGTCGACTTCGTCCTCGAGCGACTTCTGCTGCGCCTCCAGCTTCTGAACCTCGGCGAGAAGTGCCGTACGATCGTTGAGAATCTTGTCTTCGATCTCTTTGGCGCGCTGCTCGGCAGCCTGCCGGTCCGCTTCCGCCTTCTTGACCGCTTCGCGCGCATCCTGCGCGGAGGCCGCGACGACGCACGCAACCACGATCATCCCCGCGAGTGCTGCAATCCGCTTCATGGCTGGATCCTCCCGAGCGGCAGCTCGACGACTTCGGTCGGGCGAATCCGCGTCGCCATCTCGACCGTCATGTTCACCGGGCGGACGTACTTGCCGTCCAGTTCGACCCAGGCGTGCTGTGCCCGGTCGTACTCGCCGACGCGCTTGCCGTCCGGCGTTCTCCAGTAGACGGACACGCGACCGATGCGCAGGATGTCACCGAAGATCTGTTCGTCGCCCACCTTGATCTGTTCCTGGTAGACCTCGACGGTGTTGCCGTAGTTGGCTTCGACCTGGAGCGCTTCCAGCACCCGGCGAAGTTTCTCCGCTCCGGTGGCGTCGGGCCGGGCGATCTCTTCCTTGATCGACACGAGGCGCGCGTTACGTTCTTCCATTAGAAAGGGGACGTCGCTCTTGACGAACGTCTCGAGCCGGCCAACGACCGCGTTCAGTGTGTCCTGCAGGCTCTCGTTGAGCTTGTCGGATTCGACCAGCCGACGTTCGAGTTCGGCGATGCCGCTCTCGAGTGCGTTCACTTCCGATTCCTCGTACTGCTTGCGCTTCTCGAGATAGTCGATGGTGGCCTTCGCCGTCCGGTAACGCGCGGTCAACGCGGCCTGCTCGGCCGCCCAGCCTTCCTGTTGCTTCTGCGTCCCTTGCTGCGTGTCGACGGTCTTGTCCACCGTCTCACCCAGCTTCTTCGCCTCCTGCGCGCGCGGCGCGGCGGCCAACGCGACAGCCAGGCATGCAGCCGTGGCCACCAACGTCGCTGTGCGTTTATTCATCTGAAATCCTTTCGCGTCCTGCGTGTGCAGGAAGAGTTCCCACCTCGGTCGGGGGGCACCGGACATATTTCGCGGGCTAAATCAGACCGAACCGAAGTCGAGGAGAGATTAGTCACGGCGGATAAATTCGGGATAAATCACGGGTGAATCGACGGTGAATAGCCGTCCTCCGCTTAATTTCATTCCGCCTTTACGACGCGTTCACACGCGCCCCCTAGACTTCGCCCCGTCGTACGCAACCACACGGAATTACCCGCGTACGCTCGCCGCGCGCACCCGGCTCCTGGGCGCCGAGTGATCGCGCATGGAAGTCGTGAGGAGGGACACGAATACGATGAAGGGGACAGCGAGGATTGTCTCGGTGATCTCTTTTGTGCTCGCCACGCTGGCCGCGGTCTCGGCCCGGGCGGGAGTGATTGAGGGAACAGTGAAAGACGGCAAGTCGGGCGACGCGCTGATCGGAGCGAACGTCAAGGTGATCGGCACCAATCTTGGTGGCGTGACCGACCTCGACGGACACTTTTCGATCGCCGATGTGCCTGCCGGGGTGCATTCGTTGCACGTGTTCTACGGCGGGTTCACTCCCAGAGACGTAACCGGTGTCGCCATCACGGGCGACGAACCGGTGAAGATCAACGTCAAGCTCGATCCCGTTCCGGCCAGGGACAGCGACGCGATGCGCATCGAGGACATCTACGTAACCGCCGAACGCGTGCGCAACACCAATGCCGCGATTCTGACCGAACGCCAGCGATCCGCCGTGATCGGCGATGGAATCAGCGCGGAACAGATCCGCCTTTCCCCCGACGGCACGTCGAGCGACGCGCTCAAGCGCGTGACGGGACTTTCGATCGTGAACAACAAATTCGTCTTCGTGCGCGGCGTTACCGACCGCTACAACTCGACGACGCTCAACGGCGTCGCCGTCACCAGCACGGATACCGACGCCGACAAGAAGAGCTTCTCGTTCGACTTGATCCCGGCATCGATGATCGAAAACACGGTCGTCGCCAAGACGGCGACGCCGGACCTTCCCGGCGACTTCAGTGGCGGGCTCGTCCAGGTCAACACGGTGGACTTCCCTTCCGGTTTCATCGCCTCCGCCACCGCGGAGACGGGTCACGACAAGATCAGTTCGAACCGGGACATCGTCGTCGGACCGAGCGGCGGCTCCGACTGGAAGGGCAAGGACGACGGGACACGTGCGTTTCCGGCGGGGTTGACCGGCAATGCGCTCGCGCAGGCCCTCCCCAACAACTGGGTGACGTCCGGCGATCGCTCGCGCAACAACGGCTCGTACTCGCTGCTGCTGGGCGACAAGTTCAACCTCGGCGGCGGAGAAGTGGGGGTCATCGCTTCGGGGACCTACAAGACGTCGTACAAAGTCGACGACTATCACCAGGAACCGCAGTCGCAGGGCGTGGACATCTTCAACTACGACGGGACGCGCTTTCGTCAGCGCTACCTGATGGGCGGGCTCGGGAACATCGCGTATCGGCCGTGGCGGAACCACAAGATCAGCTTCGAAAACGACTACACGCGTGCGGCTGAAGACAAGGTCGTTCTGTCCGAGGGCAGGCGCAACGACGGCGGCTACGTCCAGGTTCAATCGATTACGTGGGACCAGCGCAATCTCTACCTGGGCCAGGTCGCCGGTACCGATGTGTTCCCCGAGTTCAAGGGTATCAAGCTCGAGTGGCGGTACGCGTACTCGACGTCCGATGCCGAGGAGCCGGATCGGAAGTTCGTCACCTACCAGCGCGATGCGCTTCAGCGTTACGTGCTATCGGAAAACTATCGGACCTGGTCCACGTTGGGCGAGAAGACGTATACCGGCTTTGCGAACCTGACACTCCCCGTCTGGAAGGGCGAGATCAAGGCCGGCTTCCTGAAGTCGAAGCGCGATCGCAATTACGATATCCAGGCCTGGATCACGGACCCGTCGAAGCTCAAGGGCGCCAACCGCAAACTTCTGCTCCAACCGATCGATACGATCTTCGAGGCGGACCACTACGGGCCGAATCTGTTTCAGTTTGTGCAGTCGTCCCCGTTCAGCGGCAAGTACGACGGCACGCACGATCTAACCGCGTACTACGGCATGGCGAACATGCCTTTCCAGGTTGCGAAGCAGTCGTTCCGGGTAGCGGGCGGCGTGCGTGTGGAGGATTCGAACCAGGAAGTTACGTCGCCGGTCGCCACGGACGTCGCCGATACCACGAGCGCGATCATCGACAAGAAGGACGTGCTTCCGTCGGCGAACCTGACCTACCAGCTTTCGAAGCGTTCGAACATCCGGCTGGGCTATTTCAAGTCGGTCAATCGGCCCGAGTTCCGTGAGATGGCGGACGTGGGTTACCGCGACTACGACAAGAACCAGAGCGTGATCGGGAACCCGGATCTCAAGCGGGCGACGATCGAGAACTACGATGCGCGCATCGAGTACTTCCCCGGCGTCGGCGAAGTGCTGGCCTTCAGTTACTTCTCCAAGAGCCTGACGGATGCAATCGAGGAAGAACTACTGCCCTCGCCAGACGGTTACGTAAAGACGTGGTTCAACTCGCCCATGGGAAAGAATTACGGATACGAAATCGAGATGCGAAAGAGCCTCGGCTTCGCCTGGCGCCGCCTCGAGAATCTGGTCATTCAGGCAAACTACACCAAGGTCACGTCGAACGTGGAGTACACCGAGTCGCACAACGACCCGGTGACGAACGAGGCCGTGTACGAGACCAAGACGCGGCGTATGCAGGGCCAGGCGCCGTACACGGTCAACGCGGGGATCACGTACTCCGTGCCCGGGATCGGGCTGTCGACGAGTCTCCTGTACAACCGCTATGGCCGCCGTCTCGATGCCGTCGGCGACACGCGCGACTCGGACGTCTACGAAGAACCCCGCGACGTCTACGATTTCGCGCTTACGGAAGAATTCACCAAGTGGATGAGACTGAAGTTTTCAATCAGAGACATCGCTGCCCAGGACATCGTGTACACGTTCGGCAACACGGGATCGGTCTGGGAGCAGATCAAGGTCGGGACAACGTATGCACTTTCTCTCTCTTTCAATCTGTAGGGTGTGACGCCTGACTCGACCAAGTCGGTTGAGAGAGAGGGAACCTGCATATCGAGTCGCAGTCGCGCAAAAACGAATTTGGCCATCCCCGGAGTTGCAGCTCCGGGGATGGCCCGCCGAAAAGAAAGGAGGTCCACTGCGGGTACAGCTTCGCGATCCTTTGCATTTTTGTTCGGCCTTTTAACAATAAGTGACGCAACCAGTTAGAGTCAACCAGCAACCAAAACGCATTAAAATCAGGAGGATAGCATCTCATGAAGCGCTTCCTACCCCTCGCGGCCCTCGCCGTCGCCCTCTTCGCGACGTCGGCGTACTCCGCGCTTCCCGAAAAGGTGGTGGGCCCGGGTTACCTGGCTCCCCCACGGACTCCCTATTGCCAGGCCTTCGACCGCGTGTTCTCCGCCGACACGGTTTACGTGTTGACCGGTCTGTACTACGTCGAAGCCGGCCACACCCTGACGATCGAGCCCGGCACGATCATCAAGGGCGACAAGGCCAGCAGCGGCACTCTCATCATTACGCGTGACGCCCAGCTATTCGCCGAAGGCACGCAGCAGAAGCCGATCGTGTTCACCAGCTACCAGGCGCCCGGCAACCGGGCTCCCGGCGACTGGGGCGGTATCGTCCTTCTGGGACGCGCACCGGTCAACAAGGTCGATCCCCTCATCGAGGGCGGCCTGGTCGGCGGATCGTGCACCGGCGGTGCCGGAACGTACGGCGGCAACGACCCGCACGACAGCAGCGGTATTATTCGCTACGTTCGTGTGGAGTTCGCGGGCTACCGCTTTCAGCAGGACAACGAGATCAACGGGATGACCTACGGCGGCGTCGGCGACGGTACGATCGTCGATCACGTCCAGGTCAGTTATTCGAACGACGACGCGAACGAGTGGTTCGGCGGCACGGTCAACTGCAAGTACATGGTTGACTACGGCACGACCGACGATCAATTCGACACCGACTTCGGCTTCCGTGGCTCGGTGCAGTTCGGGTTCGCCTACCGCGATCCGGACATCTCCGATCCGACGGGACAGTCCAACGGGTTCGAGTCGGACAACGACGGTTCGTCGACGTCGACGGACCAACCGTACACCAAGGCCACGATGTGCAACATGACGCTTGTCGGTCCCGAGCACACCAACGCCGATGTCGGTGGGTGGATCGGTTCCTTTGAGTACAGTGCGGTGCTCCGTCGTTCCACCCAGGAAAGCATCTACAACTCGGTCATCATGGGCTACCCGTGGGGCATGAGCGTGCGCGATGCGACCACGCAGGGCTGGGCATCGGCCGACTCGCTGCAGTGCCGCAACCTGACCGTCCAGGCGTCGGCGCATCCCACGGGATCGTCGAGCATCCACGACCACACCGCGTGGTCGGGTGTCGAGTCCTGGTTCGCCACCGGCAGCTACAACAACTCGACGATCGACGGAAACCCGTCGGGCGTCATGTTGAACGACCTGAGCAGTCTGACAGCTCCGGATCCGCGTCCGAAGGCCGCCTCGCCGCTGGTCGGCACGGCTGACTACTCGAATCCGCGGCTCGCGGGCTTCGTCGTCACCAATTACCGGGGCGCTTTCCCGCCGGTGACCGACGCGACGCTCAACGAGCTGTGGACGTACTACTGGACCAACTTCGACCCGCAGAACACCGTCTACTCGGACGGCCTGCCCACGGGTGTCGGCGACGTGGCCCCCAGCTACAACGCACACCTCGGTCAGAATTATCCGAATCCGTTCAATCCGCAGACGTCGATCGACTTCGTGGTTCCGACCGCGGGCCACGTGTCCATCGAAGTCTATGATGCTCGCGGCGCGAAGGTTCGTTCGCTGGTCGACGGTGTCGTCACCGCCGGCAAGCACACGATCAACTTCAACGCCGACGGTCTCGCGTCGGGCGTGTACTTCTACCGCCTGCGTGGGAACGGGTTCAACGAAATGAAGAAGATGGTGCTGCTGAAGTAATTCGTAAGCATCCAGGGTCGAGCAGTTGCAAAGAGGGCCGGCGCATGCCGGCCCTCTTTTTTTTTACTGTCCGAACAGGACGTCGAGGATCGATCCCAGGTGCCGTTTGCCCTCGAGCACCTCGGGGTTGTAGACCTCGGTGTAGCCGCAATGCGTGCACGACGCCATCACGAACTGATTGTGCTGAATGTCGAGCAGCTTCGAGATGCCCGTACCCGGCGCCGAGATGCGCTTGACGGTGGCACCCTGGGTCTTGCACTTGCTGCAGACGAACCGGCTGGCGAGTTGATCTTCGAGAGACATCGTTCCTCCTTGGTCGACGGTCGTGCGAACCGGCAGCGCCGGACGCGATAAACACCATCACTACACGGGCGTCCCGCCCCCATTCAATCTCCCCGCGACGCCTCCACGACGAAGTCGGTCGACATACGATTCAGCCAGCTTGCGAGCGCGCCCCGGCCGAGATTTCCCAGCACGAACACTCCTTCGACCAGGCGCGGGTGCACGGCCAGGTGTTTCTGAACCGCATAGGAACGGCGAATCAGCGGGCCGAGTTCCCGATCGCAGCGCGTGTCGAACGGCGCGAGCGCCGCGCGCGATACATCGCCCCGGGTAAGGGCGCCGTCGGCCACCTCCGCGGCGATGACGGCGGACGCGACCGCGTGATGAATCCCTTCGCCGGTGAGCGAATCGACGAAACGCCCCGCGTCGCCAACCAGCATCGCGCCGTCGAATGCGCGCGCCGGCGCCTCGGGCGTCGCGTACGGAAGTTGCCACGTTGCGCGGTCGCGAATCTCAGCGCGCGGTCCGATGCGCAGCGCCACATCGGGGGAATGCAGAAAGCCGTCCAGCAACGCATCGAGCGACTCGCCGCGACGCTTGAACCAGTCCGCGCGCACGATCACGCCGACGTTGGCCGCAGACTTCCCCATCGGAAAGATCCACGCGTAACCCGGCGCGTATTGCGCGGACCAGTGCAACTCAACGAATCCGGATAGCGTGTCGATGCCGTCGACGTACGCGCGAATCGCCACCGCCCGATCGTGGGCCAGCGGTTTCGAGGGTAACAGCTCGCGCGCGACGCCCGACGTCGCGCCGTCGGCACCGATCACGATGTGCGCGGGGATGGAGGTCTCGACACCGTCCGCAACCACGCGTACGCCCGTGACGCGACCGTGCTCGCGAATTATGCCGCGAACGCCTGCGACACGGAACTCGGCCCCGCACGACACGGCGTGACGCCGGATGAGATCGTCGAACGCGAACCGCGGCGCAATGAAGAAGTCCTCGCGCGGTCGCCGCGGCCGGAGCGACACGCGCCAGTCGCGCCCGCGCGCGGACACCAACCGTATTCCGCGGATGGGATGGAACCCCGCGCCTTCCAGCGCGGGGCCCATGCCGAGGCCATTGAGGATGGCGACCGTTCCCGGGGGGATGCCGTCGCCGCAGGGTTTGTCGCGCGGGAACGCCGCGCGGTCGAGCAAGAGGACGTCGCGGCCGCGTCGCGCCAGCGCCGCCGCCGCGGTGCTTCCCGCGGGGCCCGCTCCGACGATGACGACGTCGCGAGTCATGAACCGCTTCCCGTTACTCGTGCTTCTTCTTTTCGACCCACGCCTTCACGTTGGCGTCGAGCACGCCCAGCGGAACGCCGCCGCTCCACAGCACGACGTCGTGGAATTCACGAACGTCGAACTTCGCGCCGAGTTCCTTTTCCGCGTAGGCGCGCAACGCGCGAATCTTGAGCTCGCCCGTCTTGTAGGCAAGCGCCTGACCGGGCCACGCGATGTAGCGGTCGACCTCGGTGGTAACGTTGTGCATCGAGAGCGCGCCGTTCTCCGCCATGTAGTCGATCGCCTGCTGGCGCGTCCACCCGAAGTAGTGCATGCCCGTGTCGACCACCAGTCGCATCGCGCGCCACATCTCGAATGTCAACCGGCCGAAGTTGCTGTAGGGATCCTGGTAGAACCCCATCTCGAGCCCGAGGTGTTCGGAGTACAGTCCCCAGCCCTCGACGAACGCCGTGAACCACTGATAGCGCCGGAAACTGGGAACGTCCGGGACCTCGTGCATGATCGCGATTTGAAGGTGATGCCCGGGCACGGATTCGTGGAACGACAGCGCCTCCATCTCGTAGAGCGGCCGTGCGTCGAGATGCGACGTGTTGATGAAGTAGATGCCCGCCTTGGTGCCGTCACCGGTCGGATCTTGATAATACGCCGACGAGGTCTTGTCGGCGATAAAGTCGGGAACGGGCTTGATGCCGTAGGGCATGCGCGGCAGCGTCTTGAATTCGCCCGGCAGCGCGCCGTCCATCTTCTTGCAGATGAACGAGACTTCCTTGAGCAACGCCTCGGGCGTGTCGACGTAGAAGCGCTTGTCGGTGCGCAGGAACGTCAGGAATTCCGGAAACGTTCCCTTGAACCCCGTCTGCTTGATGACGTCGTCCATCTCGGCACGGATGCGTTTGACTTCGGCGAGGCCGGTCTCGTGCACCTGTTTGGGCGTCAAATCGTCGAGTGTGGTGAAGTAACGAACGCGATGCTCGTAGAACGCCTTGCCGTTGGGGAGCTCGGAGGCGCCGATAGACTCGCGGCCCGACGGCACGTATTCCTTCGCCATGAAATCGTGGAGGTCGCGATACCCGGGCACGACCGAGGCGGTGATCGCCTGCGTCCCGCGCTGCCGGAGGCGCGTCTGGTCGGCGCTCGATATCGCATCGGGAAACTTCGCGAATGGCGCGTAGAGGAGACTCTTCGTGGGATCGTCGACGATATGAGTGTCGACGGCGTCTTCCCAGCCGTCGAGTACGATTTTCGGGAGCACGTAACCGCCCTTGATCCCCGCACGCATCACGTCGATGTACTGATCGAAGTAGGTCCTACTGGCCTCGAGACGCGCGCAGTAGTTCTCGTAGTCCTTGACCGTGTTCAGCGGCACCCGGTCGCCCAGTTGGGCGAACTCCGTGTGGAAGCCCTCGCGGTTGGTGATCGGCATCAGATACGTCTTGAACTCGAACTCGCCGATACGATCGTTGAGCATTCTTTCGAAGATGTCGTAATTCAGTCGGTCGGCGTCGCTCAAGCTCTTGCGATCAATGGCGTGCAGTCGTTTGACGAATTCGCGGTCCGCCTGGTCGCGCCGGGTTTCGTCGGCGACCGTGACCGACGGCAGCCGGTCGTCGTAGCGATGGTCGCCCGTCTGGGTGGCGAAGAGCGGATTCTCCCGCATCTCGAAATTCCACTCGTCGTCGAACAGCGCCTTCAGGGTCGCGGCCGGGGTCTGTGCCGACGCGGCGGACGCCCAGCCAACCAGCACCAAAACGGGCACGATCCAACCATTGATGTTCACGGGGGGTCTCCTTTCGCTCGGCCGAAGGCCGGGTGTGAACTCGAAGTGACGCGAGAGTAGCCGATCACGGGGATGACGGCAACCGCAGCGCGGGGCGCAAACACAGAGCCCCGCGGTGCCGAAGCACCCCGGGGCCCCGCGGGGTCAGACCACCAGAGGGTCGAGGATGAAACCTAGAATTTCACCATGAAGGTGATGCGTGGAACGATGTCCGTGTCGGGCGTCGGACCGCCGCCATCGGGAGCGCCGTAGGTGACGACTTCGACATTCGGCGTGAACGTGACGGCGTCGCTCGATCGGAACTCGACGCCGGCGAGGATGAACGTGCTCGTCGTAGAACCGTCGATGGGAATGTACGGACTACCGGCCTTCGCGCCCGCATCCAGCGCGTGATCCACGCGGGCGACGAGCCAGACCTTCGCGCCCACTTTCGCGGTACCGAAACCGGAGACCAGGCGCAGATCCATCGATCCGCCCGCCGTCAGGTCGCGGGTCTGCTGCACGTACTCGACGCCCGCGCGAGCCTTGTCGGTCTTGTAGCCGGCCATGCCGCGGAACGTCGTGCGATCGGTGTTTTCCGGGCGATCTTCGAAGTCGGCGTATCCTTCCACAACGAAGCCCCCGGCCGTGGAGTACTGCAATTCGCCGGCGACCTTTTTACGCGAGTCTGTCTCGTTGAGCGTCCCGGTGCCGTTGCCGACCATGACGTGATAGCCGACGTGCTTCGACTCGCCCAGCTTGCCCTGGGCCGCGAGGCCCATGTCGCGCGAGCCGTAGAAACCCTGCAGTTCGCCGGGAATCTTCTCCAGGTGCCGATAGCCCCAGAAGTCTTCTTCGAAGCTGTGCGACGGCGTTGTCGAGAGACCCACGTAGACCGCCTGATTGCCGGTCTGCCACTTGAGCCAGGCGTCCTTGACGTATGTGATCATCGCGGCCTGCTTATCCGGCGCGAAGTCGCCCGGGCTGGCCGTCTCCAGCCGCACGCGGGCGGAATAGCTGTCGTCGAGCTTCCCGTCCCAGGACAGGTTGATGCGCCGGATCCAGAAGCCGTTGTGATCGGTCAGCGTCGAGTCGTGGTCCTGCGCGAAGTAGTAGTAGTCGCCGAAGACCACTCCGCTGAATTTCCCGTCCGCATGCGAGGCGGCGGGTCCGAGGCACAGTGCCGCGAGCACGAGTGCCGCAATTCTTTTTGTTCCCTTCAATCCCATGGTGAGCGCACTCCTTGGTTGAGTGTGTGAAGACCGTTTGAATCTGCGATTCGGCGGGCATGCTATCGACCGCGAATAAAGACAGCATGAAGGAAAAGTAAATCTTAACGATACGCTCGTCTGAGCTTTACGGGAGGCGGGGCTAGCTGGCCAGCGCGCTCGGAACGGGGCTGGCCAGTCGATCCAGCGTGACCGACCCCAGCGCGCTCCGAACCTGGCCATCCACGGCGTCGAAGAACTGCAGAAGGTAATCCGCTTCCCCGTCGCCGGCGGGAACCCCCGCGCCGATCGCCGGCGGCAGGGGTTCGAACACATTGAGAATCTCGAGCACCGTGACGTCGGCCGGGGGTCGCACCAGCCGATAGCCGCCGCGGGCCCCGCGCACGCCCGACACCAGCCCCGAGCGAACGAGGCGCTGGAAGATCTTCGCCAGCGCCGTCTCCGGAATCCGGTGGCGGCGCGCAATCGTGGAGACGCTGACCGGGCCGGACTCGTCGGCGCGCGCCAGATCGAGTACCGCATACAGTGCGTAGCGGCTGCTCGTGCCGAGCGTCATTCGTCCATCCTCCGCGACGGCGTCGCGCCGAGGTCGAGGTCGAGGCACAGGCGCGCCGCCGGGCGGAACCCCTCGTGCTGGAAAAATCCGATCAGTGAAATCTCGTCCCAGCCGACTTCCGTACGCAGACTGGGTACACCGAGGCCCGCCAGGTTGGTGCGCAGCTGATCGAGGAGCGCGTTTCCGACGCCGTGGCCGCGAAACGAGGGGTGCACGTCGATGGTGTCCAGCACCGCCGCGGGTTCGGTCTGGCCGAATTCGCCGTAATACACGCGGGCGAGCAGAAATCCGGCGAACGCACCGTCGACTTCCGCGGCGAGCGAAATCTTGATGCCGGTCTCCGCCAGGTTCTGCTGCAGCTTCACCTTGAAGTATTCGTCACGACGCCGGCCGACGTTCTTCGCGTCCAGCGCGATGACCGCCTCCAGATCCGAGGGACGAAGGTTTCGTACCACGACATCGGCTTTCTTTTCGGTTTCGTTCATGATGATCTCCCGTTCTTCAACCGATCAACTGGCCCCCGTCCACGCGGAGGACCTGGCCGGTCACGTGCCGAGACAAGTCCGATGCGAGGAAGAGAGCGGCACCGGCAACGTCGGCCGGTTCGCCGATGCGACCGAGCGCGGACTCCTGTTGTGCGCGCGCCACGACATCGGCGGGAAGCCCCTCGGTCATCGCGGTCCGGATCAGTCCGGGTGCGATCATGTTGACCCGCACGCCGGACGCGCCGAACTCGCGCGCCGCCGTGCGCCCCAGTCCGATCATCCCTGCCTTGCTCGCCGCGTAATTGGCCTGTCCGAATTTCCCGCGCTCGCCGTTGATCGACGTCACCAGCACGACGCTTGCCGATCCGGCGCGGCGCAAGAGCGGCGCCGTCGCGTGCAAGAGATGGAACGCGGAATCCAGGTTCACGCGCAACACGTCGTCCCACGCGCTTGCGTCCATCTTCCACAGCACGGCGTCGCGGGTGATCCCCGCCGCGTGCACCAGGATGTCGAGTTGGGAATGTTGTGTTTCAAATGCGACGATCATCGCCGAAATGGCGGATGCGTCGCGAAGGTCGCAGGGGAAGAATGTTGCGCCGTCCCGCGCCGTCGCGTCCGCGCGGTCGGTCACCGCCACCGTCGCGCCGGCATTCTGGAACACGCGCACAATCGCGGATCCGATACCACCCGCTCCGCCGGCGACCAGCGCCACCTTGCCACGCAGCGACATCAGCCGCAGCGGATCTTCCCAGTCCGCGGTCATGCCCGCACCGCCGTCCCCAGCGAAATACCGCGCGCGGCCAGCTTTCGCGACCGGAACGCGCCCCACAGCGCCGCCCCCAGCGCACCCGCGTACACGGAGTCCGGATGCGCGCGGATTTCGATCGCGTTCTTCTGGTCCGCCGCTTCGCGCAACGCCGCCACCAGGCCGACGTCGTTCGCGAGTCCGCCGGTGATCAACGTAACCCCGCGCGCACCCGCCGACGTCAACAGGCGCATGTAGCGCCCGGCCATCGACTGATGAATGCCTTTGATGATATTGGACGTGCTGATGCCGCGCGAGACCATGTTGATGACATCGGTCTCCGCAAGCACTGCGCAGATCGACGAACACGCTTCCGGGTTATCCGCCTCGAGCGACAACGGCCCGATTTCGTCCAGCGTGATGCCGAGATACCGGCTGATGTTCTCCAGAAATTGACCCGAGCCGGACGCGCACTGGCTGGTCATTCGGTAGCTCAGGACTTTGGCGCGATCGTCGAGCAGAACGCCGCGCGTGTGCAGCGCGCCGATGTCCAGCACCGCGCGCGCGTCGGGGTCGAGAAACAGTCCGCCGCGCGCATGAGTCGTCATTCCGTAGAAATGTCCGGTTCGAAACGGCACGGCTTCGCCTTCTCCCGTGGTGGCGGTGTACGCGAGATTTTCCGGGCGCACACCCGCCTCCTCGATGCACTGGCGGAACAGGTCTTCGGTGACCATGTGGGGATCGCGGCGACGGATGCGTTCCGTCGCCTTCGCGAGCACGCGCGCGTCGTTGCCCGTGTCTTCCGTGACGACGATCTTGACGGCCGACGATCCGACGTCGATTCCGGCCACCATCATGGGCGCTGCGACTGCGTTCATGCCGTCTTCCTTTCGTTCGCGTCGTCCGCGATCGGGCCCGTTCGATCCACCTCGCGGCGCGCAAACAGCGCCGCGCCCAGCGCGCCGGTATAGATGGAATCGGGCGAGATGTTCATGGTGAGCGCGCCATAGTTCTCTGCGATCAAGGACTGCAGAGCATTGACGGCCGCCGGGTTTCGGGCGACCCCGCCGGTGAACGTGAACTGATCGGACACGCCGCCCGAGCGCGCGAGCAACGACATCGCGCGCAGGATGATGGCGCGATGCAGGCCGGCCAGGATGTCCTCGCGCTTTTCGCCGAGCGACAGCCGCTCGCGAAGCTCCGCGCCCGCGAATACCGTGCAGGTGGAGTTGATGCGGACGGGACGCGTCGATTGACAGGCCATCGGGCCGAGTTCCTGCAGGCCGAGATTCATTTCGTCGGCGATATAGCCCAGATAGCGACCGCACCCGGCGGCGCACCGGTCGTTCATCTGGAACGAGGTGACGATCCCGCGCTCGTCCACCTGGATCGCTTTGGTGTCCTGGCCGCCGATGTCGAGCACCGTGCGCGTCGATGGAAACATCGAGTGCGCGCCGAGCCCGTGACACAGGATCTCCGAGCGAATCTGTTCCTTCGGGAACGGAAGTGTCGCCCGCCCGTAACCGGTCCCCACGCTGCTCGCGACGACGAGCGATACCGCCGCGACTTCGTCGATCGCCCCGCCGAGTTGTGCGGGCGCGTCCGTCATGGTCGCAACCGCGGCACGAGCGTGGGCGCCGAAATTCTCGGACGCCGGCGGGCGGTTTTCGACGTCGAGGATCGCCTTGTCGAACAGGCCCACGACGCGATCGAACGCGACGTCGTGCGACCGGGACAGTTCCTCGGCCAGGCGCAGGTACAAGCTGCCGGCGAGGTCGCGGAAGAAATCGCTCTTGCGGCTCGCCCCCGGCTGGAATAACTCGTCGCCTTTACGGGCCATGCGGGCGAAGATCTCGTCGACGACGCGCCCGATCGCCTGGGTACGTTCGCGCGGGGGAATATACGCGCGAATCACCTCGGCGAGCGTCGACAACTGCCCCAGGTACTGCTGCTTACGAAACTGCAGATCCAGCCGGGAGAGCGTCTCCTCGACCGCGGTGGCGCCGGCGCGCCGGAGCGCATCTTCGAGCAAAGAGAAACGCACATTGATCAGCGCTTCGCCCAGCGCCACGTCGCAGGCAACCTTGTAGTTGCTGCGACTGTTGGTAATCCCGCGACCCATGATCTCGCCCGCGTCGCCGAGGATTACCGCCTTGGTGGTGGTGGAGCCGAGGTCGATTCCAACGCTGAGTTTCATGCCGTCCTCCCGGCGCGCTTCTGCTCGATCATCTGCAGATAAGACTCGAGCCGGTTCTTGATGTTCGCCGCGGAGAAGTATCGCGGGTCGACGAGATCGCTCTCAATGAACCCGCCGGGCCGTCCGGTACGCTTCTCGACTTCACGCAGCATCATGAGCTGTCCCGCGCTGAACGAGTTGCAGCTCTTGATCGAGTTGACCAGCAGGCCGTCGGCGTCGAAGTCTTCGACGTACCGCGCGAGCATCTCGACGCGACGCGGCAACGACAGGTTGGTGTAGCAGCCCATGCAGTATTCGGCGAGGCTTTCGAGCGGGCGTTCGGGGTCGTGGCGAAATCCCATGTCGTACACGCCGCCCACTTTGGTGTACGTCGACGCCACCACCACCGCACCTTCGTCCGCAAACATCTTCCAGAACTCGCGGAAGTTGGTCCAGTTGGGCGGCCCCTCCACAACCAGCCGGAAGCGTTCGTGTTCCATCGGGCCGTCGGGCGTCACCGGGCCCAGGTTCTGGGCGACGCGCTCCTCGACTTCCGCGCGGAGCAACCGGTAATAGTCGACGGCGTCCTCCGTCCCGCGGAAGGCGGTGAAGATGGGGCCGATGTAATAGACGCCGCCGAAGTACGCGTCGATCGGCGACGGACGGTGACGCGCCGCGTTGAGCACGGCCACGAGGTCGTCCTCGGCGCGCGAGGAGCGCGCGAGCATCTCGCTCAGACGGGCCTCGTCGTAGCGCTTTCCGGATACTCGTTCGAGAAGCGGAATCACCGTGTCGCGCAACTGACCGACCACGTACTCCCGCATCGAGTCGGTAATCACGCCGTCGCCCTGATACGGCACGTGGAGCATCGCGACCGGGCAGTCGTACTCCTCGCGCAGGATTTCGAACCACTTCATGAACGTGAAACAACCGGTGTACGACAGGAGCAGAAGATCGGGGCGTGGAAGCCGTTCGCCCGTGGGCCCGACGTTACCGGACTTCATCATCCCGAGGTCGCACTTGACGTAGGTGCATACGTCTTCGGAATGGCCCAGCTTCTCCGCGAGCGAAATGTACTCGCGCGACTTTCCGCGCATCGCCGATTGCAGGGCGTTGATCTCCGGAAGCACCGGGAGCAGATCGAAACTCCGGATCAGTTCGGTGAGGTTCCCGGGCACGAACGTGTATACGTTCTTCTCGCCCGTGTCGGGGGCGTTCGCGAGGCGCGTGTAGTGCTCCGCGATCATGGTCTTCTGGCGGAGTTGACTGTCTTCCTTGTGTACCGCGGTGGCGGCTCTTTTCCGGCATGGTTACACCTCACTCCAGAGTTTGATGGAGTCCGCGAACGTTCCCGACTGCTCCCGGATCACCTGGAACTGCCCGTTGTTCTCGGCGAATTTGAAGGCGGTATAGGGAATGCCCGCCCTATCCAGCGCGCGCGCGGTCATCGGCTGGTCGAGTAATGCGGGATCGCAGAAGCTCGCCGAGCAATAGATCACGCCTTCGGCGGCGCTTTTCCTGACTCGCTCGATCAGCTCGGCGCCCTTTTCGTGCTCCGCGATGTAGCGAATCGGACTGGCCACGCCGTCTTCGACCAACGCCTGCACGAGATTCCGCAGGGGATCGCCCTCGACGGCGATTTCGCCGCGGATGAAACGATGCACCTGGACGAAGTCGTCTTCCACGATGTAGCAGCCGGTGCGTTCCAGCGTCTTGATCAGACCGAGCGGCGGTTGTTCGCAGAAGGAACCCGTGAGCAACACGCGCGCCTGGTCGAGCGGCTGGCGTTTGGTGTCGCGCCCGATTTCGTCGATGTACTCGCTCAACATCACGATGGAGTCTTCCACCGGGATCACCTGTCCCGCGCGCAGCAGCAGGTACAGCTCGTAGGTCGGAACCTTCCACGGCTCGCGTCGCCGCAGATCGAAAAGCGTCTCCACGTGGCGCCGGGCCTCGTTGTAGGTCGCGATCGACGCGCGCAGCGCCTCGGCCTCGTACGCCCGGGCGCCGCGAGCCGCGAGCTCGCGCGAGAGGTCTTCCAGTTCGCGCCGGTAGAAACTGCCCCCCAGCGCTTCGTCGAAATTCTGCGGGACGTCGAAGTAGCGCGAGAGCCGGTCCGGGAACTGGAGCTTCCACATGCCGGACAGGTTGCGGATGACGTCGCACGTCGCGGGAAAGATCATCCCGTCGAGACAATCCAGCGATCCGTTGAGCCCCATTTCGATCGTGCTGCGGGGAATGTGGCAGATGTACGACTGGTAGTAGGCGTCGCCCCGGATGATTTCGAGATCGTCGCCACCCCCCATGATGCCGACGGGCATGACACCCTGCGCGTGCAACAGTTCGCGCGGGACATAGACGGGCATGAAGCCGATCGCCAGTCCGCCGGTGCGCTTTTTCCATGCGCGCACTTCGCCGAGCGTGCGATCGCGATAAATGGCTTCGGCGCGCTCGATGATGGCCGCGAGGCGCGCGGAGGTTTCGTCGGGATGAGTCATCGGTTCCTCCAGCGCGGTACGCGCTTTTCCAGGAACGCCTGCAATCCTTCGTTGGCGTCGGCGCTGCGCATCAGTTCCTCCATGTACATCGCTTCGAGCCGCGCAAGCTCCGCGGTCAGGCGCTCGCCGAAGCCCAGACGCGCCGCTCGCACCGCAAAGCGCAGACTCGACGCCGACCGCGGCAGCAGGTGCTCGCGCGTGTACGCCAGCGCCGCGTCCCCCGGATTGGCGTTCATGTCGTCCACCAGGCCCAGTCGGTGCGCCTCACGCCCTGTGATGGACCGGCCGGACAGCAGCAGATCCTCGGCGGCGCCGCGCCCCATCCGCTCGCCGAGAACCACGGAACCCACCGGCGCGAACACGCCGAGTTGAATCTCCGGCTGACCGAGTCGCGCGGCCTCGGTTGCGAACACGCGGTTGCAGAACGCGGCGAGTTCGAGTCCCCCGCCCAGGCAGTACCCGCGCACGGCCGCCAGCGTCACCACCGATGCGTCGAGCATCGCGCGAAACAATCCGTGGAATGTGGCGAGCATGTCCGCGCACTGTTCGGGGAGGTGTTCCTGCACACTGGCGCCGAAGGAAAAGTTCGGACCCTCGCCTTCGAAGACGACCGCCTTGACGCCCGCATCCCCGCGTGCATCCTCGAAGATGCGCGTCAGGCGGCCGCACTTCTCGCGGTCGAGAATGTTCGCCCGCGGTGTGTTGAGGACGACGCGCCAGACGGCGCCGTCTTCCAGCAACTCGAGTTTCACCGGCGAATCGGATTCCACGCTCATGTCGCCTCCGTTCAACCTTTGCGGGTTTCCACGCCGTCGGGCCGCGGCTGGATTTCTTCGACCAGCGCGTCGTCCCACGACCGCCCTTCGGCGATCCGCCGCCGCAATAGCAGAAAGTCGACTTCGCGGTGGTCTTTGGGACCGTAGTGAAACGCGCGGAATCCCGCGCGTCCTTCCGTCATCATGTTGAGACCGAGCCAGGCGCGGTTGGTTTCGCGGTTGCGGTCCCAGTGAAGCAGCTTGTGTTTGCGCACGCTTTCGATGGTCTTGCTGAGACACCCGGGCATCGTCATTGCGAGCGACGTCACGAACGCGTCCACCGCGGCGTCGAGTTTCGACAGGTCCATCGTGCCGCGCGCAAGGACCTCCTTGCCGCGCGCGAGTTCGGCGCCTTCTTTTTTTCGCCGTAGACCAGACGGCCGGCGTCGTCGATGTAGCGATCGGTGACGACCAGCGGATTGGGAACGAAGGTGCCATCAACGGACAGCACCGGCACGAGCCGCGTCAGGCGGCCGATCGATCGCCTTGTGCGCGCTCCACGGCTGCGCAGACCGTGCAGCTTTCCATCGCCGCTCCAGCCACGAACAGCGGCAGGAAGTCCGTGTTCCCCCGTCGGGCGCCGATCCGTGCCGGGGTCCCGCCTGCCCGAACAGCGCCATGTCCTGCGCCGATGCGAGAAGTCGCACGCCATTCCGATCTCCTGTCCGCCGCCGATCCGCATCCCGTTCACGCGGCAGATGACCGGCTTGTCGCACGCGCAGGATGGCGCTGACCATGTCGTTGAACAGGCGCATGTACTGGCGATATTCCTGCGGGCGGCCCGCGTAGTACTCCGCGTACTCCGCGGTATTTCCGCCGGTGCAGAACGCCCGGTCGCCCGGCGCCCGTAACACGCACCGCCACGCACGCGCGGTCGTTGCGCGGCCCGCCGCGAATGCCGAGAATCACGCTCCTTGACCATATCGGTCGTGTACGAGTTGAGCTGGCCGGGTTGTCGAAGGTGATGCGCACGGCGTGCAGCCCGTCGACCGTCCGCCCGTCGGACGCGTGCACGGGCACTTCGTCGTAGAGAATTCCGGGAACGTCGCGGGCGGTTACGAGATCGTGATTCTTCAGGTCCATGACTACTCCTCGGGGATCAGGACGATGCGGCGCCGGGTGCGGCGATGGTGTACGTCGTCGAAGACCTCGTTGATCGTCGACAACGCGCGACGCTCGATGAACGGTTCCAGTACGACGCGTCCCGACAGAATGAGATCGACCACGGCCGGATAGTGTTCGGGAAGGCACGCCCAGTTGCCCTGCGCGACGGCGTCGAATGCCATCAGGTTGGAAAGACGGAGTTCCGACTTTGTCGGGCGTGAACCCGACGACGCCGAGGTACCCGCCGTGACCCAGAAGTCCGAACGCGGTCGACTGCCCGACCGGCGTCCCCGACGTTTCGAAGATCTTCTGACGCCACGTCGGAATCTTGCGTTCGCCGGCGAAATCGCGGACGGCGGTGCGCAACGACTTGAAATCCATCTTGTCGGCTCGCAGCGCCAGGCCCGCGCCGTGCGTCTTCATGGCGTCGAGGCGAGTGGCGTCGACGTCGATCGCGACCACCGCGGCGCCCATCGCCGCGGCGACCTGCACGCCGAAACCGCCCACACCGCCAACGCCGACGAATACCGCGAGATCGCCGTCGCCGAGTCCGCTGCGCCGGATCGCCTGGTACGGAGTCGAAACCGCATCGGCGACGACGGAGAGCGATGCGAGGTCGAGCCCGGTCGGGTTGGCCGCCGAGTCGTCGAGATCGGGGACGGCGCAGAGTCCGTGCGCGGGAACGCGAACGTGCGTGGCAAAGCCGCCGTGCACGTCGCATCCGAGAAATACCTGGTTGGGACAGATCGAACCGTGACCGTCGCGACACGCGGTGCATGTTCCGCACGGGATCACGGCCGGCACGACGACGCGACGCCCCGCCCATTCGGTGGCGCCGGGACCGGCTTCGACCACGACGCCGCTGACTTCGTGGCCGAGCGTCAACGGGAAGGGGTGGCGCGTGGGAACGCCGTCGTAGAAATAGCCGAGGTCGGTGTGACAGACGCCGCAACCGGCGACTTCGACGAGCACCTCTCCGTCGGACAGGACCTCGTCGCGGGTCTCCCAGGTCATCGGTTCGCCCGTGCGGTGGGCGACCCAGCTGCCGATTCTCACGCGCGCCTCCCGGTCGGGATGGTTGCGGCCCACAGGGTCGGAACGGCCTAATTCGGAAAACAGGGTCTTAATTACTTAATTACCCGGGATGCCTCGATCTGTCAAGGGGGTACGCTTCGGAAACGTCGTCCCCGATGGGGGGGGTCGGGCCGGTTGGGAGCGCCCGCGTCAGGCGACGCCGACCCACGCCTCGGACGTCGAACCCGCCTCGTCGGCGGTCGAATCGGGCGTGGGGACATCGGCCGGGGTGCGCGAGTGGCTGACCGCGTTTTCGAGCCACGCTTCGCGCAGCTTGTCTTCGCGGTAACGCTTGAGGAAGTAGCTGATCGTCTCGACGCGAATCTTGATCGATCCGGCGGGTCGTTCTCGTCGAGGTCCTTGAAGCAGAAGTACGGAGTGCCCGAGCACTCGATGATCTCCTCGACCACCGAGTAGATCGGCGCGTCGTGGCCGCACTTGAAGTTCGACAGCTCGAGTGCCACCAGGTTCGGGTGGCGCGCGACGTATTTGGCGGCCCAGACTTTCTGGCTGGTGTTCTCGCTGTAGCGTTCTTCCACACGTCGGAGATATCGACATGGGACTCTCGATGTCGCCGGCGCGGACTTCGTCGCCGAACAGGCGATCCAGCAGGTCTTCGTCGATGGGCAGGCGAATCCTGCGTGAACACCGGATAGCCGAGCTTCTGGAACTCGACCAGGATCTCGTGGTTGATGCCGGGGTCGTTGTGGTACGGCCGTGCCGAGCACGACGATGCCGATCCGTTCTCGCGCTTCGAGCTGATCGAGCACCTCCCGCGCCTCTCGCCGCAGTCGACGTGCCAAACGCGTCGAGCGCCTTATAGCCGGCCTCGACCGCGCGCAGCGTTTTCCTTCTGCGACAGACCCAGCATGTCCTTGAACGCGCCGACATCTGGCGCGCGAACAACTGCGGCTCGCGCGATGTTGACGCAACGGATCACAGGTAGCCGATGCCCTTCTTCGTCGAACAGATCGCCTTCCTTGGTGAACGCCGCCTTGACCGCCTCGGGCGTGGCGGTGACGGTCGGGCACGCCCGGCGATCCTGCGTCCTGACCAGGTCGC
Organism: Candidatus Latescibacterota bacterium; assembly: GCA_963761125.1. Taxonomy (GTDB): domain Bacteria; phylum Krumholzibacteriota; class Krumholzibacteriia; order WVZY01; family JAKEHA01; genus JAKEHA01. The sequence continues at coordinate 34,638 of CAVXFV010000004.1, read as the reverse complement.
TCGGTCAGGTCGTCGATCATCGGGAAGAAGATCGACGTCGAGCGGCTTCTTCTCGTGGTGCTTGATAGAGAGATTGTGCACGTGCGGGATGCCGAGCTTGCTCGGGAAGCACGGGATCGATGGCGCCGCGCTTGGCGCCTTCCCTGTACAGCTCTTCGGTGGTGTAGTCGCGAATAGACCAGGTTGTCGGGCGCGGATGCCCGAGGCTTCGAAATAGCCCGAGAACAGCGGGCCGTAGGAGTACATGTTGAGCACCCGCGGCATGCCGATGCGGAGCTTTTCGCGCGCGCTCCATCCGTTCGCGCGCCGCCGTCCTCTGTCGCGAGCGTGTCAGACGCGCGTCGGCGGCGGATCGGCCACGAGTTCCGGCTCGACCGGCTTGAACACGTCGCGGGCGCCGCGATCTCGACGAAGTTCGGGTGCGCCTTCGACCGCGTCGAGCCCTTCTTGATCTCGCGCATCTCCTCGACGTCCTCGACCGTCCCCTTCTCGCACGTGGCGACGATCAGGCGCTGCGCGCCCGCGGCCAGCGGCACTTTGGACTTGCGGCTGCCCGCGGCGGAGCTGGCCGTCTCGACCTCGCCCTGGGTGCGTGTCGCCTTGCCGGCGGCTTCGACGTCGATGAACGTCCGCAGGCACTTGTTCTTGCAGAAATAGCAGCGGGTGTCTCTCGTGCGCGTGGTCGCGGTAACGAGATCGTCTCGCACCGCATCGAGGCCGATGAACGACGTCTGTGCGGCCGTTCTCCCACAGACGCGCCGGCCTCGAGCGCGGCGCCGATCGCGCCGGCTCTCGCCGCAGTGCTCGTGCACGACGACCTCGGGCTCGTCCCCGTCGCCGCGGAAGCGCGACTCGATGAAGTCGACCTGCGCCTTGACCGCGGCCAGGTTGTGCTGCGTGCCGCCCTGCAGCACGAAGCGTCTGCCCGAGCTTGGCCAGGTTCGGGATCTGCGCGACGTACAGCCAGATGTTCTTGGGCAGCACCGCCGCCAGGCCGGCCATGATCTCGTTCGGCCGTCCAGCCCTGGCGCTGGAAGTCGACGATGTCCGACTGCATGAACACCGCGCAGCCGTAGCCGAACTCGGGCATCGCCTCGGCGCGCGAACGCGGTCGTCGGCGAATTGCTCCACCTGAAGCCGAAGCCGCCCGCCGTGACTCTGCAGGAAGTAGCCGTTGCCCGCCGAGCACTGCGTGTTGAGCTTGAAGTCCTTCACCTGCCGTTCTTCAGGACGATCATCTTGATGTCCTGGCCGCCGACGTCGCAGATCACGTCGACGTCGTCGTAGAAGTGGAGGCGCGCTCTCGGTGTGGGCGACCGTCTCCACCAGGGCCACGTCGGCGCCGAGCACGTCGCTGAGATGTCCTTGGCGTATCCGGTGGTGCCGACGCCGAGAACCTCGAGCGCGCGCCGCACGACTCGACCTGGCGCGCGCAGGTCGCCGACGATCTCGATCGTGTCCTCGATCGGGTTGCCCTTGCGACAGCTGGTACGCCTTGGCGATGACGTCGCTTGTCGCGGTCGAGCAGCACGGCCTTGGTCGAGGTCGAGCCGCCGTCGATGCCGATGAACGCGCGACGACCTGGCCCGGCGGCGAACGCGCGCCGGCTCCAACGGTCCGGCGGCGGTACCGCTCCCGAAACGCGGCGAGCTCCGCCTCGTCCTTACCAGCGCGGCCGCTGGCCGCGCGGCGCCTTCTCTGCTTCGCGCGCCGTCCTCGAGGTACTCACTCGAGCTCGTGCGCGCCGGCGTAGACGCCGACGTCGGTCGTCCTCGTCCTCTGCCGAACTCCACCGCGCCGATCGCGGCGAAGTACTGGGCGTTGTCCGGGCACGATGATCAGGTCTTCGGGCGGCGCCGTCGGGCATCGGGACCTCGCGCTCCTTCCACATGATCGGGATGTTGTGCCGCCAGCCTCGCGCATGCCGCGGATGTAGGTGTTCGGCCCGCCCAGCAGCAGCACCTCGGGGCGCAGCGTGTGCCCGCGCGTCAGCACGGAGAGGTTCTGCTGACGATCGACTCGAACAGCGAGGCCATCAGTTCGTCGCGGCGGCACGCCCTGCTTCTGCAGGCCGTTGATGTCGGTCTCGGCGAACACGCCGCACTTGCCGGCCACGGGTGGAGCTTGCACGCCGTCGTAGCCCTGCTCGCACAGTTCGCTCGGGGGGGATGCGCAGCTTGGCGTTGATCTTGTCGATGACCGCGCCGGTGCCGCCGGCGCACTTGTCGTTCATCGACGGGATCTTCTTCTTGCCGGCCGGTCTCCGGGTCCTCCTTGAAGACGATGATCTTGGCGTCCTGGCCGCCGAGTTCGATCACCGAGCTCGGCACTCCGGGTAGAGCTTCTCGACCGCCAGGCGAGACCGCGTTGACTTCCTGGACGAACTTCGCGCCGATGCGCGGCGCAATGCCCGTCCCGCCGCGAGCCGGTGATGAACGCGCGGACCGCTTTCGCTTCCGCGGCGGCGGAGAATCCCTCCGCCTCATCGCCGATGCGCTTCAGGAACTCGAGGACTTTTTCGGGCTGTTTGGTCTCGTGGCGCTGGTAATCCTGCCAGAGAACGCGGTCGGTAGGCGGAGTCGACGACGACCGCTTTCACCGTGGTCGAGCCGACATCCAGGCCAATAAGGAACCGGGCGGGCATGGGGTGAGAATAGCACACCGAGGTGAGCTGGCAACGGAATAGTGGAATCCCGGTCATCTTTTCAAAAGAGATTCCCCTGCTGCCAGTTAGCCGCGTTGAGCCGCAACGACACGCGTCGTGGACAGCGCTCGCATCTCCACGAGCGGTGGCGCCGTTGCCTGTACTTATACGTCGCGCACGCCTTTATCCTCGCCTGGATACTCCATGAGTTTTCGGGCATCCACAGCGGTCAGGCGATCGTCACCATCATCTGGGGAAGTTACGGAGCCGCACTGCTGATCGCGGGGCTGCGCCGGACGATTCGGCCCATGCGCACGGTCGGTCTCCTGACGCTTTTCGCCGTGGTTGCGAAGCTGTTTCTCGTGGACCTCGTGGCCGTGCCCGCGATCTGGCGGGTTCTTCTCTTCATTGGCTTCGGTGGCGGATTTCTCGCTCTCAGCTACTGGTTCCTCACCCTCGATCGAAGCGCCCGCACCACCGAGCCCGTCACGCGACCTTAGTCGGCGCCGTCAGGCGTCGAAAACCGCACGGGCCAGACAATCCCCGGGCGTGTTGACCTCGGTCCCCGGTCAAGGTACAGTGTTTACTTCTGAATGACGGCGAGCGATCCGCGCCCGATGCGGGATTTTCTCCAACTTTGAGCCTTCCCGCTTGTATTGCCGTTGGACCCCGGGGATACCGCCCGCTGAATAGCCACGCTCAGGAAGCCGACCTTCAGACCACCAGGAGGAGAGCCATGCGACGAGGTTTACTACTCATTGTTCTGCCGTATTTGATCACGCTCGCCGCCGTGGCACCGTGCGCCGCGCAGGGAGGGCTTCCCGCCGGGTTCTGGGACCACGGGGGATTCGACGCCGACGTCCCCTACGACCCGCCGATACTTCCCACCATCCCACTCGCGACGTATGACTTCGAGGGTTGCTCGCAACAGGGATGGACCACACACGACCATCGCGACCAGGCCGTGTACTTTCACGTCGACAATTTCGCCGGTCTGTCCGCGCCATACACTCCGCTCGCCGACTCGAAATCACTCTGGTGCGGAGCGCGCGCGGCTACGACCGAGCCGCTGTGTGGATACGCCACGTTGCCCGGCTACGGGAACAACTGGGACCAGCGATGGACGACGAAGACCTGCCTCGCTCTTACCGGTGCCGTGACGGTGACCTTCACGGCGCAGTGGGATATCGAAGCGGGCTATGACTATGCCGTCGTCGAGTTCGACGATTGCGCCGATAACTGGACCCCCGTCACCGGGACGATCGGATCGCCGAATGTCACCGGTATCGGCGGCCCGGTGGTCGCGACATTTTCCTTCTCCGGTCACACGGGGAACGGCCACGTTCGCATTCGCGTGGTGACCGACGGTACCTGGAGCGACGAAGACGGTCTGTGGCCGACCTCCGGTGCAATCGAAGTGGACGAACTCCGCGTCGACGACGCCGGGGGCGTCGTGGTCCCGAACGAGGACTTCGAAGGGGAAGCGATAGGCGCGACCGAGTCGAACGACTGGCAGGCGAGCGTGCCCGAGTTCGGAAACTACGCGGCAGTCGTCCTGGGATCCACCGAAGATCAGGACGATCCGCACTGGCAGGATCTCACCTGCCTGTGGGCATTCACGCAGGGCCCGGTCAACAATTACTCCTGCGGTCACGGCAGCCTCGCCGCCGTCCCGATGGGACCGATCAATGGACTCTACATGAACGACGAGATCTGGTCGCCCGCCATTGCGTTCTCGGGCCCCGCTACCTACGGGACGTTCCTCAAATTCGACGTATACAAGGAACTCCCGTTCGACAACCTCGTGTTCTACCAGTGGTGGGTCCGAGAAAAGCTGATTGGAGAGTCGTGCTGGGGTCGATGGGGCGACAACAATTTCGTCTATTACTCCGACGATCACCTGTGGCACACGCAGGCGAACGATCTCACTCCGTATCTGTCTCCCTCGAGTACGATTTCGCAGATCCAGGTAGCCATCAGCGTGATCGACATGGCGCCATTGTGGACGGGCACGCTTGGAACGGGCGCCTGTCACAGCCATGCACCGTTGATCGACAACGTGTCGGTTTACCGATACCCGGGAGGAAGAGCTGCCGTCCCGCTCTCACTGACGTTGTTCCAGGACCGGTTCCCGGGCGACGGCACGCTGACGGGTACGGTGCGTATGGACGGCATCGAGGGCGATCAGCTCCGCATTCTGATCGCCGATGCCGACGCACCGATCGACTATCTCACCCCCGGTGTTCCCGCCAGCGGTCCGGCTGTGTTCCTGCACGTAAAGAACCTCGCCAACAAGAGCGGTTCGGTGATTTCGGGCGGCGTGCAGTGGCCTTACGTGCAATCGTTGAGCGACCAGACCTGGTCCGTTCTTCAGATGTCGGAGGGCACCGGCGAGCACGAATACGACGTCGACCTGAACGATCAGTTGTATCAACCCGGCGACGTCGTCGAGTACTACATCTCCTCGCGCGACGCCAACGGAGAATGGAGCTACTGGAGCTACTTCACCGGCACCGCCGACGAAGCCACCGTGCAGTCGTACCCGATGGAGGTCTCATGCCTCCCGACTCCCCCGCAACAGGGACAGCCGCGGGCCCTCTACGTGGACGCGTGCAGCGGACTCGGCGCGCAGCCGCTGGTCGAAAGCGCGATGGCAAGTCTTGGAATGAAATGGGACCGCTACGATCGCAACGAGCCGCTGATGGGAAAGGACAACAGTCTCGGAAACTGGCTGACGAATCCCGATTTTCTTCAGGATTACAACGTCATTGTCTGGGACACCGGCAACCTGTCCAACCCGTTCAACGATGTGGACTATTCGGTGATGGACTACTACCTCGAGTACACGCAGAACGCACGCCTGCTTCTTTGTGGCACGCAGGCCGCGAAAGCGATCGCGACCTCGACGGATCCCGCGGCGGACTATCTGCGAACGAAGTTCATGCAGTTCGCGCTCATCACCGATGACCAGCGCACGATCGGATTGCCGCTGTCACCGCTGGTCACGGGCGTCGCGCAGGGGCCGTTTGAAGGTCAATTCTATGCGTTCTCCGAGGAAGGCACCCCGGGAACGTTCGACGTCATGACGACGAGCGGGTCCTCGAAGATCGGAATGTACTACGGCGCCTCTCCGAATTCCGGTGCGCTGCTCTACGAGGATGCTGTCGGCAAGTCGGGTCTCTCCAAGGTGGTCCTCGCGGGATTCAGCCTGAGTTCGATCCGTGACGACGTCCCCGGCAATGCTCCCGGGAAGATGGTGGCGTCGAGTCCGGTTCCCGATCGGACGCAGTTGCTGGACAAGATCATGCAGTACTTCGGAACGTCGCCGGGCGTTCCGACCGGCACCCCACCGGTGGTGCGGGACTTCCTCGCACAGAACGAACCCAATCCATTCAACCCGACAACAACGATCCGGTATGCGCTGTCCATACCGGGCCGGGTGTCACTTCGCATCTACGACGTGAATGGAGCGCTGGTGCGCACGCTTGTCGATGACAGCCGGAAGTCTGTGGGATCCGCACAGGCGGTGTGGGATGGCCGCGATGATCGGGGCGTCCCGGTTGCGAGCGGCGTCTACTTCTACCGCATCGCCACGCCGAGTCTCACGGCGACGAAGAAGATGGTGCTCCTCAAGTAGCGTCTTGCTCCGGGGCCGGCGGATCGACCGATTCGCCGGCCCCTCTCTCCCGCTCCCCAACGGCCCAGGAGTAGCGTCAGTTCGCCGCCGCCGCTTGGAACTCGTTGTCGACCTGCGCGGAGATTGCCCAGAGGCCCATGGCCACGAAAAACGCGGCGACGGCGGCGACGACGACGACCGTTGTGGTCGACGGGCCCGTCTTGCTCGTGATCGATTCGACTTGCGAGAATCGAAGCGCGTACGGCAGAGAGGGAGGCATTCGGAACCCACTGTCAGCCGGGTAACTGGTTCCGTGCATTCGTTCCATGACGGTGGAGCCGGCCATAGTCGGACTCCGCCACCACGACGGTTTTCGTGCACGCCGTCGCGACGGCAAGCGCGGTCACTCTACTCACGCCGCCTTGCGTGACCCCTCCCGGGCCATGCGCTCCGCCACGTGCAGCACGAAGTTCGCCGCCTTGCCGACGACGTCGTCGCGCTTGGGCACGACGTAGAGCGCGCGCTTCATCTCCGGGTGCTCGTCGACGTAGGCCTTGAGTTCGTCCAGCGAGTAGCCCGACTTCGCCAGACACTCCGCGAATTCCTGCTTGGCCTTGATGCGCGCGTTGCCGAGCGCCATCTGGGTGCGCGAATGCGCGTTGATCTCGCCCTCGCCCGATGTCTCGATGGGCAGGTAGATCATGTCCTTGTAGCGCTCGACCACAGCCGCCTGCGCACCGTCGGACTGTGTGCTCGGCATGCAACCGAAGGGCTTGAGCGACACCACCATGTGCGCGATGCCCTTGCTCGAGTAGTAGATGTTCTTTGCGACTTCGAGGTGGCCTTCGCCGCCGGCCGCGCGCGAGTTGTAGTACGGATGCCCCATGCGCTGGAGTTCGTACTGACACACGAGTTCGTGCAGGATTCCGCCGCCAAGCGCTTCCTGCAACCGCGTGTACTCGCGCTTGAAAATCTTCTCGGCGATGGTCATGCGCGTGTAGCGCTTGCGGTAGCGTGTCTCGACGGCCAGGCGCCGGTGCGGCGTCTTCCACGACGGCATCACGGCCTTGTCTTCGATGCCCTTGCGGTCGCGGAGCTTCTGCTTGAACTGGTGGATCATGTACATGATCCAGGTGCCGATGGGCTCGACGATCACTTCGGCGCCTTCCTTCTCGAGGAAGTGGAACATGTTGTAGTTGCCGTCGCCCTCCGTCGTCTGCGCCCAGAACTCGCCGGTGATCTTGACAACCGGCTTGACGCGGAAGCGATCGACTTCGATGTCGCGAAACTGATCGCGTACCGAGTTGAGCGCGTCGGTGTAGTACGACGTCGCGAGTTGGCGCGAGAACTTCATCGCGTAATCGGTTTTGTTATAAAGACCCGTGCGTCGCAAAAGGGTCTCCATGCCCGCGGTGAGCTTCGGGCGCGGCTGATTCTTGAGCGCCCCGGCCAGGCGCTCGCGCGCGTCGTCGAGGACAGCGTTGGTCCGCCCCTCCTCGATCTCGTACGGACGAACGAGGTAGCCGATCTCGTTGAGCATGTCGCCCATGTTCATCGCGTTCAACATGCCCAGGAAGAAGTCGAGGTTCATCTCCAGGCCCGCTTCCAGGTCTTCCTGCGAGAGTCCCTTGGACTGCTGAAACAGCATCACGCGGAAGTCTTCGAAGCCGGAGTTGCGCAACGCCAGACGATACTCCGCCTCGTACATGCCGAAACGGCACGGCCCGCAAGCGCCGGCGGTGATGAACACGTAGTCGTTGCAAATCTGCTCGCGCGTCATCCCCTTCGACTCGAGGCCGTGGAGGAACTGCACGAGATTGCCGACGGTGAAGTACGTCGGGTTGCACTGGCCGTTGTTGCCGTATTCCTTGCCCAGCTGGAACGCCTTGACGTCCGGCGTCGGAACGACGTCGCACTTGTAGCCGAGCCCTTCCCACGCGCCCTTGATCAGGCGCTCATGGCTCCAGGTCAGCCCACCGAAGAGCACCGTCGTATACGGGCGCTGGTCGCGCGTGAACGGGCGCTCGACGGGACGCTTGAAATGCTGCACGGGTTTTTTCGGGGGAGCCGGCGGCCGGGGGGACGACGCTCCGCGGGCATTAGTATTGACGGGGGTATCGATAACGGAAGAATCGAGGGTCATGCTTGCGGCCTCCTCTATTCTATCGGATGACATGGGAAACGCGAGTCCCAGTATCCAGAAACTGCCGGCCAGACGCAACCCTAATAGTGGAAAAATAATATTCTATTGAGGTTCCACCCCTCTGCCCCCGGTGGCGGCTCACTCGCGCACCTTCGCGTACATCACCTGGTCGATGGTCTGGCGATTCTTGGTGGCACTCTTGCGCAGCACGCCTTCGCGCACGAACCCGGCCTTCTCGAGCACGCGCATCGATGCGGCGTTCCACTCGAACACCTCCGCATAGACGCGCCACATCCCGAGCATGTTGAATCCGTAGTCCGCGATCGCGACCACGGCTTCGGTCATGATCCCGCGGTTCCAGTACTCCTCGCCCAGCCAGTAGCCGATCTCGGCGCTTAGATAATAGACGTCCTCGCCCGGGCGGATCCCGATCGCGCCCACGGCGAAGCCGTCGACGTCGATCGCGAACACCTGGTTCATGCCCTCGTGGCCCGCGAGCCGAATCCACGCGCGCGCATCGGACTGGCGATACGGGTACGGGAACGAGTCGCGGACGTTGATCCAGACGTTGCGGTTGTTGGCGTGACGGACGAGAGACGGCTCGTCGCCCTTGCGCCACTCGCGCAGGAGGCAGCTCGTGAGCTGGATGCGGACGGGTTCGATCTTCATCGGCGGCACTACGCTAGCAGCTTTTTGCCCGTCCCGGGTGCACAAACGAGGCCCTTCCCGCCGGCCGGTCCGTCGACCCGTCCGGCCCGGCCGCGCGGAACCGGGGTTGCGGGGGTGGTGTATGACGGGGCAACCCGCCGACGCGCGCCGTCGTATGAACAACCACGTGTCACCCATTCGAGGAGCTGATTCATGACCCGATCGATATTGTCCGTGATGATCCCGGTTGCCGTGTTGGCGTCATCCGCGTCCGCCGCCGGTACCTGGGCCGGCAAGGAAGTCACCAAAGACGGCGTCGTCCACGTGATGAATCCCGCGACGCCGAGCGGCGGCGCCACGACCGTCAAACCGCAGGAACTCTGGCGAGCCGGAGGCGACGAAGAGGACGTGATCTTCGGCGTGATCCGCGACGCCGCCGTCGACGACGCCGGCAACGTCTACCTCCTCGATGTGCAGCTCAATCAGGTCCACGTGTTCGACCGCAACGGGAAATTCGTCCGCGACATCGGTCGCGAAGGCGAAGGCCCCGGCGAATTCCGCCGGCCCTCGTCGCTCTTTCTCATGCCCGACGGCAAGGTCGCGATCGTGCAGGCGATGCCGGGCAAGTTCATCCTGCTCACCCCGGACGGGCTCCCCGGCGGAGACTTTCACGCGCCGGCGCCGCCGGACGGCGGGATGCAGATGTTCTTCGACGCGGGACGCGCCGGCAAGTCGATCGTGCTGGGAACGCGCGAGTTCAAGCGCAGCGAAGGCTCGTTCGCCGAGACGCGCTCGTTGAAACTCCTGTCTGCCACGGGTGAACCGCGAGCGACGATCGCGTCCCAGACCGACACGCACGACATGGCGAACATGTCGTTCGACGAGAAGAAACTCGGGACGCCCGTCTGGTCGGCATCCTCGGATGGCCGGCTGTACGTGAGCAGCGACTTCGACGCGTATCGCATCGAACGTTACGACGCGAACGGCAAACTCGACCGCGTCATCGAGCGCGAGTACCCACATCGCGCGCGTTCCAAAGAGGAGATGGAAGACAACAAGCCGCAGATCCGGTTCCGCACGAGCCAGGGCGCGCAGAGCCCCGACGTCAAGGCCAGCCCGACGGACCGCGACATCCTGCGCATGTTCGCGCGCGACGACGGTTCGCTATGGGTGCTCTCCAGCCACGGCGCGCTCGACTGCAAGAAGGGCACGCTGGTGACACTCGACGTATTCGACCGCGACGGGCATTTTGCGCAGTCCATGTCGATTGCGGCCGAGGGCGGCCTCCGCGACGACGGAATCCTCGTCGACGGCGACCATTTGTTCGTCATCCGCCAGTTGCAGTCCGCAATGCGCGCGATGAACGCCGACGACAGCGACACGTCGAAAGAGTCGGAGGAAGAGCCGGAGCCGATGTCGGTCGTGTGCTACCAGTTCTCGCCCGCGCCCACGGCACAACGCTAGCGCGTCAGCGGAACAACGCCTTGACCGATCCCCAGCTTCGCGTCTTCACCGGAGTCGTGACGCCCGCGAGTGGGGTCCAGGCCGTTCCGTTCCAGCATGCGACGTGGTTCACATCGACGCCGCCCGCGGTCAGGAAATCGCCGCCCGCGTAGGTCGCGCCGTTCCACGACGCGATTGCGCGCACCGGCGCCGAAACGCCCGCGCCGAGCGCGGTCCATGCGCCGCCGCTCCAGCGCGCGATGTTATTCGCCGGCACCCCGCGAATCTGTGAGAACGATCCTCCGGCGAAGACCGCGCCGCCGGATACGGCCAGCGCGCGAATCGCGCCGCCGGTCGCGATCGACGGCAGCATCTCCCCATCGCCGAGACCGGCGGGCGTGGTGGCGTTCGTCAGTTCGACCACCGCGTACGGGCTTCGGACGATGGTGATCAATCCGAGTCGTGTGAACGCGCCGGCGACGAAGAGGTTCACGCCGTCGGTGACGACCGCGTCCACCGACGCGCACCCGGTGCACTCGTCGTCGGCGTTCGCGCTCCCCGCGTAATCCGAAAGGACGAACGGCGTCGCGCGCGCGAGCGTCGCCTCGCTCGGTCGCGTCGAGCCGGTGAAGTTGAGCACGCCGCCCACGTAGATCGTCCCCGCGAGCGGACAGATGCTGCGAATGTCGTGGTCGATACCGGGAACGATGCCGCCGAGGACGTCCCAGGTGGTGCCGGTCCAGCGCGCGAGTCCGTTGGCCGGAGTCGACGCACCAACCGACGTGAAGATGCCGCCGACCAGCAGACCCGCCGTATCGAACGCGAGTGCCTTGACGACTGCCGGCGTTCCTCCGACTCCACCCCCCACCGCGGTCCACGCGGTGCCGTCCCAGAGCGCGACGTGGTTGGCCGGTGTCCCGCCGGCTGTCTGGAAGTCGCCGCCCGCATAAACACGATCGCCGCACGCGAGCAACGCGAATACGGGTCCGTCGGTGCCGGTCCCGAGGGGGTGCCACGCGGCACCGTCCCAGCGGGCGATATGGCCCATGGGCATCCCCGGGGCGTTCGCGAAGTCGCCCGCGACGATGAGACCGTCGGACACGGATGCGAGCGCCCGCACCGGCCCGTCGACGCCCGGTGTCGGATTCGTCGTCGCGAGCATCATCGCGAACAGGCTCTGGATTGTCAGCGTTGCGATTTCCACGCTGCGAGTTTATCAGATGGGGGCGCGCGCCGGGGGCAGCTCGTGAACAGGATCACAAAATCGATCGCGGATAAAAATTTTGATACCCTGCATCCCGGGTTTGACACCGCCCCGACCGGGGCGTACGCTCGTCTGCATTCGTGCGTGGGGAGAGCACGTCCCTGCGTCAATCCAACCCCATCAGCGTCACGGAGGTTAACGCATGAACCACCTGCGTTGGCGTAGTACCAGCCTCCTTGCTGCAGCTCTCGCGCTTACCGCGCTTCTCTGGGCTTGTAGTGAGAATGACACCAGCAACGTCACGTCCCCGGCCGCGGACAATTCATTGCTCGCGGCCGTCAATGCACACCGCGCGGATTTCGAACGCGCCGTCGGTGTTCACGACCGCAACATCCCGGACATTCTGAAGACCCAGGGTGTTGTCGGTACGGCGATCACCGCGGACGATCAGGGAAATCCGGTTGTCGTCGTGTACACGAGATCTCAGCTGCCGGCGGGTCGTATCAAAAGCGACTACGACGGCTTCCACGTCATCCAGCAAGTCACCGGCGACATCCGTCCGTTCAAGGGACACGGTGGTGGCGGCGGCGGCGGCGGAACGTCGGGTCAGTCCAAGCAGACGCCTCCCGTGAAAATGGGGACATCCGGCGGCTGGCGGTATGACCTGGCGAACGGCTACTGCTGCGGCGGCACGCTGGGTGCGCTCGTGCAGAAGGGCGGCACGAAGTACGTTCTGACCAACTACCACGTTCTGTACGCGGACATCGTCAACGGCGGCAACGGCCGGACGGCCCAGCCGGGTGACCCCGTCATCCAGCCCGGGCTGATCGACGTGTCGTGCAACGAGAACAACGCGCAGAACGTCGCGACGCTCGTGTCCAACGGCGGTTCGCTGCCCGACAACGGCTCGAACCCGGTCGACGTCGGAATCGCGGCCGTCATCCCCGGGATGGTGGACGAGAGCGGCGCGATCTTGAATGTCGGCACGATCTCGGCAAGCACGTTGAATCCGACCGTCGGCCTGGCCGTCAAGAAGATGGGCCGCACGACCGGTTTGACGCGCAGTTCGATATCGGCGATCAACGGCGCATTCTCGATCACATACGAGAACGAGTGCGCCGGCGGAACGTCGTTCACGCAGAGCTACACGAACCAGATCGTGATCTCGAACTCGCGCTGCGGGTTCCAGAACAGCGGCGATTCTGGCTCGTTGCTCCTCGAAGATGTAAGCACCAATCCGCGCGCGGTGGGGCTTTGCTTCGCGGGCAGCACGACGTGTAATCGCCAGGCCATTGCGATCGCCAACCCGATCAACGCGGTGCTCAGCAAGATCGGCGCGACGATGGTGGGCCAGTAAGTCCGGGAGAACCAACCAACGGTTATCCAACCCAGCACCCGCTCCGGTTCGCCGGGGCGGGTGCTTTCTTTCTTGAGGAGGAGTGTGCGGTGAACCCGATTGCCCGCGTGATCGAGGACCACGCAGCAGCGTTGCTGGCGATCGAGGGAGTGGTGGGCGTCTACGAGGGCACATTGCCCGACGGGCGCGCGTGCATCCACCTCGCCGTCGCGATCCGGTCGCCCGAACTGGAGAAGCGGCTTCCTGCCGAGATCGACGGCTATCCGGTGTCGATCGTGGAAACGGGTCCGATCGGCCCGCTGCGATAGAGAGCGATGGACGGTCAGAAGGTCAGTCGGTACCAGGCATCTTCCCGCCGCGTCAGTTCGCGCGACGCCCAGTTGATCGCTTCCGACCAGACCCCCACCGGATTGCGGTCGTCCGTCAGAATGGGAGCGCCGTTCATGTCGGGAACGAACCGGTTGGCCCACCCGTGATGGCGCTCCACGACCACCCAGTGATGATACGGGTACGGGAGCGCCGCGTACGGGTCCCCGAGCACGTCGTCGTCGAAGTCGATGGGCCGGTCGGCGGCGAGCATTACCACATTGCCGACGGTGTTCGGCGGCTCCGCGGTGGGAAGCGCGACGACATCTGAAAAACTGGTTCGGAGTGTCGCGGCAAGCGACCGGGTCAGAATGTCGTCCCAGCCTCGTGTCTCGGTGTTCATCGCGAACACCCCACCCGGCTTGAGCCGGGACTTCACCAGCGCGAACATCTCGCGCGTCACCAGGTGGAACGGAATTTCGCTGCTCCCGAACGCGTCCATGATGATGAGGTCGTACGTGTGGTCGGTCGTCTCCAGGAATCGCCGCCCGTCCATAACGTTCACGTGCGCGCTGTCGACGGACAGCGAGAAATACTGTTCGGCGATTCCGACCATCGCCGGATCGATCTCCGCGGTTTCAACCCGCCAGCCGTCACGGTAGTAGTCCTGGGCGATAGATCCGCCTCCGAGTCCGATCAGGAGCATGTCGCCCCGGCGCTTGAACAGGTGCTTGGGAATGTCCAGGACCATCGCGTACGGGAACACCGTGTTGCCGCTCGTTCGGTCGACAATCGTGTGCGTTCCCCCGTCGACCAGCAGATAGCGATTGTCTTCCCAGTCGAGCACGCGCAGGTCCGCGTACGGACTCTGTTGCACCGTGAAGAACTGGCTGCTCACACCGACACGCGCAATCGGGAGCGCGCTTCCCAGGCATGCGAGACCGATGGGAAGCAGGACACTCACCGCGTTGTTCCCCGGTCCGGACTTCTCCCCGCGGAAGGCGACGGCGGCCGCGCCGATCAGCGCGGCACTGCTGACCGCGATCAACCGATTGATTCCGAGGTACGGGACGAGAAAGAAACCGGTCGCGAGGGCCGCAACGACGCTGGCGATCGTGGACACCGCGTAGATGTTGCCGGCCGTGCGCCCGACTTCTCCCAGGTGCTCCGCGCGCAATCGAATCGCGTACGGGCTCACCATGCCCATCAGGGCGAGCGGCGGGAAGAACAGGAGCGTCGCGGCCGCCAGCACCGCTCCGCGGATTCCCAGCGGTTCGACGGCGGCGATGACGGGATGCTTGAGCCAGATCGTCGCGAGCAGCCAGAGGCCCGCGGCGCCGAGGATGTTCCCCAGGGTCCGATAGCGCGGCCCGCGATCCGCCCAGCGTCCACCGAGCGCGTACCCGACGCTGAGGGCCGCAAGCGTGACCGTGATGAGCGCGGACCAGAGGAACAGGCTGACCCCGTAGAAGGGGCCGAGCACCCGCGTGCCGACGATTTCGACGGCGAGGACGACACCGCCGCTCACAGCAACGATGACGTACAGAGGAAAGTGACTGCGCATTACCAACCGTCCTTTCCGTGTCGAGAGAAGATTGCAGAGTTTATCGCGCGCTCCGTGGCGGGTCAATGCGGTACGATCGGTTTCTCACGCGAGTTTGATCAGCACCATGCCCATCACGACGAGGGCGATGCCGATTCGGCGCGCGGTGCCGATACGTTCCTTCAGGATCCATCCGCCCAGGATCGCGGCGATCGCAACCGAGAATTCCCGGACGGCAACGACATACCCGACGGGCCCGAGCGAATACGCGAAGAGGATGATCAGATACGCGAGCGGCGACCCGAACGCGATGATCCAGATGGTCGAACGGTGCGCGCGATAGGTCGGGACGATGGACGCGCGCAGGCGGCGCCAACTCACGATGCCGAGCAGCGCGGCGCCGACGGCGGTCTCGATCGCGAGATACGTGGGCGGGTGCATCGATTCGACGCCGCGGTCGTCGATCAACGAATACGCCGTGATCGTGGCGCCCGTGATCAGTGACATCAGAACGGCGCGCGCGCGCACCGGTTCCACGCGGCGCTGGTACCCGATCGCGAAGACACCCGCGCACACCGCCGCGATCCCCGCGAGGCCGGTCGGCGTGAGACGGTCGTGGAACAGAACGACCGAGCCGAGCGCCGTGCCCATCACGCCGCTTCCGCGCGCGATCGGATACGCCAGCGAGATATCGCCGTAGCGATACATCCCCGCGAGCGCCCACCAGTACGCGCAGTGGACCACGCCGCTGATCAATACCAACGTCAGGCCGGTTCTCGTGAGCGGTTGCCCGTTCTGCAGGACGATCGCCGTCGGCGCCACTACGATGGAGGACAGCACGGCGCCCAGCCACAGGACGACGAGTCCCCCACCGGCACGCTTGGCAGCGAAATTCCACCCCGCGTGCACGAACGCGGCGACGAGAATCAGGGAAATGAGTCCGAGGGACATGGCGCGGGAACGGTATCACACCGCCGTTGACCCGCATACGAGCGATGGGAAAGACTACATGTTGCGGCGATACTCGCCGCCGACTTCGAAGAGCGCCCGGGTCATGGTTCCGAGCGAACACACCTTGGCGCCTTCCATCAGTTCGTCGAAGACGTTGCGATTCTCGACCGCGGCATGCTGAATCTTGCGCAACGCCTCGGCGGCGCGATCGCCGGCGCGTTCCTCGAGCGCACGAACGGTCGCGATCTGGCGCTTCTTTTCTTCCTCGGTGGCGCGGATCACTTCGTGCGGCAGGACGGTCGGCGATCCTTCCGACGAGAGGAAGGTGTTCACGCCGATGATCGGAAGCTTCGCCCGTGTGCTTGAGCGTCTCGTAGTAGAGCGACTCCTCCTGGATCCTGCTGCGCTGGTACATCGTCTCCATGGCGCCCAGCACGCCGCCGCGCTCGGTGATGCGGTCGAACTCGGCGAGCACGGCCTCTTCGACCAGGTCGGTGAGCTCTTCGATGATGAACGAGCCCTGCAGCGGGTTCTCGTTCTTCGCCAGGCCCAGCTCCTTGTTGATGATGAGCTGGATGGCCATGGCGCGGCGCACCGATTCCTCGGTGGGCGTGGTGATGGCCTCGTCGTAGGCGTTGGTGTGCAGCGAGTTGCAGTTGTCGTAGATCGCGTACAGCGCCTGCAGCGTGGTGCGGATGTCGTTGAACTCGATCTCCTGCGCGTGCAGGCCGCGGCCGCGAGTCTGGATGTGGTACTTGAGCATCTGGCTGCGCTCGTCGGCGCCGTACTCATGCTTCATGCGCCTTGGCCCAGATGCGGCGCGCCACCCGGCCCATCACGGAGTACTCGGGATCCATGCCGTTGGAGAAGAAGAACGACAGGTTGGGCGCGAAGTCGTCGATGTCCATGCCGCGCGACAGGTAGTACTCCACGTAGGTGAAGCCGTTGGCCAGGGTGAAGGCGAGCTGGGTGATGGGGTTGGCGCCCGCCTCGGCGATGTGGTAGCCGCTGATCGACACCGAGTAGAAGTTGCGGACGCCGTGGTCGATGAATACTCCTGCACGTCGCCCATCATGCGCAGCGCGAACTCGGTGGAGAAGATGCAGGTGTTCTGCGCCTGGTCCTCCTTGAGGATGTCGGCCTGCACCGTGCCGCGCACGACGCGCAGCGTGTCGGCCTTGATCCGCTCGTAGACATCGTGCGGGAGCACCTGGTCGCCGGTCACGCCGAGCAGCATCAGACCCAGGCCGTCGTTGCCCTCGGGCAGGTCGCCCTGGTACTGCGGGCGCTGCGCTTCGCGCCCCTTGTAGAGCGCCGCGATCTTCGCCCGCACCTCGTCCTCGAGTCCGTTCTTCCGGATGTGACCTCGCACTGCTGGTCGATGGCGGCGTTCATGAAATACGCCAGCATCATCGGCGCGGGACCGTTGATGGTCATCGACACCGACGTCTTGGGATCGCACGAGGTCGAATCCCGAGTAGAGCTTCTTGGCGTCGTCGAGGCAGCAATCGACACGCCGGAGTTGCCGATCTTGCCGTAGATGTCGGGGCGCGTGTCGGGATCGCTCGCCGTACAGCGTGACCGAATCGAACGCGGTGGACAGGCGGCGGCCGGCATGCCCGAGACTCACGTAGTGGAAACGGCGGTTGGTGCGTTCCGGCGCCGCCTTCGCCCGCGAACATCCGGGTCGGGTCCTCTCCCGTGCGCTTGAACGGGATAGACTCCCGCGGCATAGGGGAAACTCGCCCGGGACGTTTTCCGTGCAGATTCCAGCGCAGGAGTCGCCCCAGCGCGGTGTACCGCGGCAGCGCCACCTTCGGCATCTGCGTGTGCGACAAGGCTCTCGGTGTGCGTCGCTACCGATGACCTCGCGGCCGCGGACCTTGTAGGTGTAGACGTCGGCGCGCCGGTACGTCGCCGCTCTTCGTCAATCCTCAGCGCCGTCGAGTGCAGGCGGCTCTTGCAGCTCGGTGCGAGAAGCCGAGCGCTGCGCTGACGTCCGCGTACGTGGCCTCGCACGATCCTCGCGATGCGATCGCGATCGTATCGGCGTCAGCTCGCACAGCGACGGTATCGATCGCACTGTGCGCAACGCGTAGAGCTGCTGCGGCCATGGCCGACTGTTCCTCGACCCACTCGTCATAGCGGCGGCTCGTCTCGGTGATCTCGGCCAGGTAGCGCGCTGCGGTCGGGCGGAATGATGAAGTCTTCTCGGCTCTTCGCTCGTGACGTCATGTGCGACGCCCACGCGTCGGCGGGCAGGTTGCATCTTGCGCACCAGCGTGTCGATCACGGCCGGTACAGCCTGTTGGTGCCGGGATCGTTGAACTGGGAGGCGATGGTGCCGAACACCGGCACGGCGTCGTCGTCCGCCTCGAACAGTTTGTGGTTGCGCTTGTACTGCTTGCGCACGTCGCGCAGCGCATCCATGCGCCCCGCGCTTGTCGAACTTGTTGATAGCGATCACGTCGGCGAAGTCGAGCATGTCGATCTTCTCCAGCTGCGTGGCCGCGCCGTACTCCGGCGTCATGACGTAGAGCGCGACGTCGGAATGGTCGACGATCTCGGTGTCGCTCTGGCCGATGCCCGAGGTCTCCAGGATGATCAGGTCGAAGCCCGCCGCCTTGCAGAATGGCGACCGCGTCCTTCGACGTGGGCCGACAGCGCGAGGTTGGCCTGGCGCGTCGCCAGTGAACGCATGTACACGCGCTGGTCGCGGATCGCGTTCATGCGGATGCGGTCGCCCAGCAGCGCGCCGCCCGTCTTGCGCTTGCGAGGGATCGACACGACACGACCGCGATCGTCTTGTCCGGAAAATCGAGCAGGAACCGGCGCACGAGTTCGTCCACCAGCGACGACTTGCCCGCGCCGCCGGTGCCGGTGATGCCGAGCACCGGCGTCTTGGACGTCGCGGCCTGCTTGCGTAGCGACTCGCGACGATCCTGTCGAGGCGCCGTCCGGATGGTTCTCGGCCGCGCGTGATCACCGCGGCGATAGCGCGAGGATCCGCGCCGCAGGACGCCGGCCGCCGCGCCGTTGAGCGTTCGCGCCGGTCGCGAATCGCTCTGCGAGCACGTCGTTGATCATGCCCTGCAGGCCCATCGCGCGACCGTCGTCGGGCGAGTAGATGCGCGCGATGCCGTCGCGGCGCAGCTCCTCGATCTCCTCCGGCAGGATGGTGCCGCCGCCGCCGCCGAAGATCTTGATGTGCCTCGCGCCGCGCTCGTCGAGGAGCTCGCGCATGTACTTGAAGGTACTCCATGTGCCGCCCTGGTAGACTGGTCATGGCGATGCGCCTGGGCGTCCTCCTGGACGGCGGCAGTCGACGACCTCCTCCACCGACCGGTCGTGGCCCAGGTGGATCACCTCGGCACCCGGTGGTCTGGATGATGCGGCGCATGATGTTGATGGCGGCATCGTGCCCGTCGAAAAGCGACGCGCGGTGACGATGCGGATCTTGTGCCGGGGCTTGTAGGGTTCGATGGATATCATGGAGAAACCGCCGGGATAATTGACCTACCTGCAGTTTAGCGAAAGGGTTGGCCCGTCGCAAGGCGACTTCCGGGACATCCGGGCAGAAGACGGAACAGTTGACGCCCCGTACCCGAGCCGTGCAGACTCCGCCTGGAGGCCGCCATGAACCCGACTCTGTCTCCCAGACTGACGTCCATCCGCGATGAACTCGCCGAATCGACCGCACGGATGCACCGGATCGCCGACCCGCTCGACGATGCCACGTGGCGCGCGCGACCCGGGGACGGTCGGTGGGGCGTCGCCGAGTGCATCGAACACCTGAACATGAGTTCGCGGCAGCTGCTTCCACGCCTTCGCGAGGGGTTACGTGCCGCCCCGGCGCCCGGGTCGGCGGCGACGCCATCGTTCCGGCTGGATTTCATGGGATGGTTCCTCGTGCGATCCCTCGAGCCCCCGCCGCTGATGAAGTTCAAGACGACCGAGGACTTCACCCCGCCGACCGTCGAATCGAAAGAATCGGTCATGCGCGAATGGGAATCCTTGCAGAGCGACCTGGCCGCGCTTCTGGCCGGCGCCGGCGGCGTCCCTCTCGGGCGCGTGCGCGTCACGTCGCCGTTCAATCCGAAGATTCGTTACAACGCCTACTCCGCATTCCGAATCGCCGCCGCCCATCAGCGCCGCCACCTCTGGCAGGCCGAGCGGGCACTGGAATCGGTAGCGCGACCGGCCCGGTGAGCATGGAACTTCCGATGGCCAACCGACGGAGCAAACGATGAGGGAATTCCTGAGCACAGCCCACCACGCGGCCAGCACGGAATTGTTCCGCATCGGGAACACGCCGATCAGCGTGTCCACGCTCGCCAGTGTGTTGCTCGTCCTGATCGCGACATTCTGGATCTCGCGTGCGGCGCGCAAACTGGTCGAACGCGCGATGGCGGCGCGCGGCAGCCGTCCGGGCGTCATCGGCGGCATCAACCGTCTCATCCACTATACCGTCATCGTCGCCGGTATGGGGGTGGCGCTCAGCACGGCGGGCATCAACGTGAGCGCGCTGTTTACCACGGGGGCGCTGTTCGCCGTCGGCCTCGGTTTCGCGATGCAGAACATCGCCCAGAATTTCGTCGCGGGAATCGTGCTGCACACTGAACGGACCATCCGTCCCGGCGACGTGCTCGAAGTCGGCGGTAATATCATCCGCATCACGGACATCGGCATCCGCGCGAGCGTCGCCCAGACGCGGGACGGCGAAGACCTTGTCCTTCCCAACTCCACGCTGATTCAGGAGGCCGTGAAGAATTACACGCTAAAAAACGCGCAGGTGCGCATTCGCGTCCCCGTCGGCGTGTCATACGCGTCCGACATGAAGCTGGTCAAAGAGACGCTCACCGAAGTGACGCGCGCGGTCAGCGAAGCGTGGGCCGTCGAGAACAGCAAGCCACTCATCGTGATGACGGGATTCGGGAACAACTCGGTCATGTGGGAAGTCGGCATCTGGATGGACGACCCCTGGGAGTGGCGCCCGGCCATCTCCGCCTTGCACGAGGCCATCTGGTGGGCGTTCAAAGAGAAAGGGATCGTCATCGCGTTTCCGCAGGTGGACGTCCACTTCGATGCGCCCGTGGTTGAATCGTTCGAACGCCTGTCGAGTCGGTCATGATTGGCGCGGTCTCCATCTTTCGCAAGCGGCATCCGCCGGTCGGCGCCCGGCCCGGAACGCTGGTCGTCCCCGAGGGAAGCCCGACCCCGAGGGTTCACGTGATTCGATACGCGGCTGACGCGATCGACGAGACGGACGCTATCGATCTCGACGCAGGGGCGGCCGACGACGGCCGCATCACCTGGGTCGACGTTCAGGGGCTCGGCGACGAAGCGCTGCTGCGAAAAATCGGGGCCGCGTTCCATATCCATCCGCTCGCACTGGAGGACATCGTCAACGCGCCGCAGCGCCCCAAGGCCGAAGAGTACGAGTATCACCTGTTGTGGATCACGCGCATGGCCAGTCTCCCTGCGGACACCGGACTCGACGTCGAACAGGTCGCCGTGCTCGTGGGAAAGAACTACGTTCTTTCGTTCCAGGAGCGCTACGGCGACTGCCTCGACCCCGTTCGCATGCGCCTGCGCGAAGGCGTCGGTCCGATCCGTCGGTCCGGACCGGACTATCTTGCATACGCGATCGTCGACACCATCGTCGACGCCTACTACCCGGTTCTCGAACGCGTGAGCGCGCGCATCGAGCGCATCGAACGCCGGGTCATGGTGAGACCGTCGCCGCGCATGCTCGACCGGATCAACCAGGTCAAATCCGACCTCGCGTTGTTGCGCCGGGGGATCTGGCCGCAACAGGAAACCGTCGCGCGCCTGCTCAAGGATCCGGGCCGGTTCATTTCCGCCGACGTGCAGGTCTATCTCCGCGACACCTACGATCATTGCGCGCAACTCGTCGACGTGGTCGATTCGCATCGCGAACTCGCGAACGGCCTCGTCAATACGTACCTGTCCGCGCTCGGCAATCGAACCAACGAAGTCATGAAAGTCCTGACGATCATGGCGAGCATCTTCATTCCTCTCACGTTCCTCGCCGGCGTGTATGGCATGAACTTTCACGACATGCCGGAATTGAACGCGCGCTGGGCATACCCCATCGTGCTCGTGGTGATGGCGGCGACAGCCGGCGGAATGTTGTTCTACTTCCGCCGAAAAGGGTGGCTGGGCGGCGGCGATCGCGGCGACGCCTGGGACGAGGACCGCGACTAGCCCCGACCGACGTGACCGGCGCCCGATCGGCAATCCTCGAACCCGTGTTTCCCCGGCCCGCGGCGCTGGCGGCACTGGCCGCGTTCTGCGCGGCGACGGTACTGCTCGTTCCGCTGGAGGCGTTCGTCCCCGGCGCCGTCGTATGGGCGATCGCCGCGATTCTGACCGTGCGCCTGCGCGAACCGCATGCGCGTCGCAACCTCGGCGTCCTGCTCGCGTGCGTCGCGGTGCTCGCCGCTGCGCCGATCGGAACCAATCTGGCGCCGCGCCACTTCCTCACACTCGGCTCGTGCTTCCTCGCCGTGGTGTTGGGGCCCTATCTGTTCATGCGCTGGAAAGCTCCCGGCGAGGTGCGCTGGAAACTATGGCCGGACCGCTTGTCGCGGCGGGACGTGTGGTACACGCTGCTCTCGTTTCCACTCGCGTGGATCGTCATTCAGGTCGACTTCTTCCACCTGAATCCCTAACTCCCGACGCACTGGCCGCTGCCCATGCAGCACGATTCGGACGCCGTGCGCCGGCTCGCCATCGGCATCAACTGCGTGGGAATCTGGGACGAGCTGTTCTTCGTCAATACCGTTTACGTGCTGCTACGCGCCGTCTACCCCGCGCGCATCGCGAATCCCGCGCAGGCCGTCGTGTACACCTCGGTGCTCTACCACATGGCGTTCACCGGAAACGGCGTGTGGATCGTGTATCTATTCGCGCTGACTCAGGGGATCATGTACGAGAAGTCGGGCGTATTACTCTACGTTCTGATCGTGCACCTGATCGTGGACCTGTTTCTCGTGCTCGCGATTCTGCAGTATCACTACCCGGTGCACGCGTTGCCGGTATTCTGACGCGGCCGTGGATCAGGCCGTCTGCGAAGCATCCCGCGCACGGGCGCCGAAACGCGCGATGCCGTTGCGTACGCGCCGGGCCGCCTTCATCGAGTTCCCGTATGAGAGTAGACCGCGTAGCCGAAGGGAACCGCACCGAAGCTCTGCTTGAAGCGCACGCTGCCGAGGCGCTCGTTCGGACTCGCGCCCAGATTCAACTCCGCCGCACCCCGCACCACTTCGTCGCGGATCGCGCGGTCGATCATCAGGTTGGTGGCGCGAAGATCGAGGAAGCGTTCGTCGTACACCCACATCCAGTCGTAGGCGCGATCCCGGAAGCGGAGCACGATGTTCCCCGCAACGACCCGCCCCTCGCGATGCGCGAGATAGAATACGGCGCGCCCCGATGGCGCCGTGCGCGCGAACAGCGACTCGAAGAACGCGAGCGGCAGAGACCGCGCCCCGTAGCGCGAGACCGTCTCGACATGCAGTCGGTGGAATTCACGGACACCGGACGCGTCGGTCATCACCGATACCTGCACGCCGCGCTCGCCGGCCTGGCGGATCAGGCGCGCGTTGGCGGCCGAGTATCTCGCCACGACGCCGTCGATCCCGTCAGAGAGACCCACGATGTGCGAACGCGCCATGTGCCTGGCTCCGTTCGACGAGTGCACGCCCGCGGCGAAGTCGGCCACGCGGGCCGTCTCCAGTCCGAGCGGTTCGATGACGTCCTCGAACGATACCGATGCGCGTGGCGAGATGGTCACCGGCCCGCCGTAGGTGTCGAACGGCAACGAGTACGCCCGCCGCATCGCGCCGCTTCCCTTGCACACGAACGGCACCAGCGTTTCGGTATCGACTTCCACGTAGACCACGTCGGCCCCGACCCGACCACACACGCAGCCACTCGGGCGTCTGGTACACGGTCGCCGTCGGAGAACCAGCAAGCAGTTCCGCATAGCGAGCGCGAACGCGATCACTGTCGGTCAATAAGCGCAAGGATCCGCCTGTCGTCGGGATCGGTCAGTTCAGTTTTGCGATACGGCCGGAAACGTTCCGGCGTCGATAGCAGAATGGGGGTGGAATGGGCTCCTCGGAAACGTTGTCCCTTCGGGGCGTGGCCGCTATAGTTCGGGGGCGGCTCTGGAACAGATGATGCGCGTGACGAGGGGGCATTGTCAACCCCCTTGTGACCACGGACGCGCAACCTCCGGTCCGCCAATCATGTCGAACCCAACGGGAATCCATGAACGAATCCGCGTGGCCGGGTGGCGTCACACCTGGCGCGCCGCCCGACGGCGCGCGTCGGTGTCCATCGACGAATGGATGGACCGGCGCTTCGACCGCGCCTACGGCAGCGACACCCGGCGCGTCGTCGAGAATCGCGACATGCGCGACGCACCGGAAACGACTCGGATGCACGGAATCCGCTACGAACCGACGCGCATGGGACCGTTTCGCCGCGTGCTGAGCGCAGTACCCGTACCGGTTTCCGGCACCTTCGTCGACCTCGGTTGCGGAAAGGGCCGCGCCCTGATGCTCGCCGTACTGGCGGGGTTCGACCGCGTCGTGGGCATCGACCATTCGCCGTCTCTATGCGCGATCGCTCGTACGAATCTGGACCGGCTGAAGCCGTCGCGAGCGTTCCACGCCGACGTGATCGCGGGCGACATCCGCGAGTATCGCTTCGCGCCCGACGACTCCGTCGTCTATCTGTACAATCCGTTCGACGACACCGTGCTCCGCCCCGTCATGGAGAACCTGCGCCGGTCGTTGACCGAGACACCGCGGGCGGTAACCTTGATCTACCAGAATCCGGTGTGGCGAACGGTGGTGGACGCGATGCCGGAGTTTCGGCACGCGGGCGACTATTCGTTTGCGGGTTGCGTCTTCGCCGTCTACCGCGCGGAAAGATCCTGAGGCGCGACAATCGTCAGTCGCTTCGACGTCCCCCCAGGAGCCCCAGACGCATCGCCCAGTACAATAGAGTCAGCGCGGAGGTCACGAACGCGGCGACATAGGTGAGCGCCGCCGCACCCAGAACTTTCTTGGCGCCGACGAGTTCGTCCGGTGCGAGATATCCGCCGCGCTGGAGCATGGCCAACGCGCGGTGCGACGCGTCGAACTCCACGGGCAACGTCACGAGCGTGAAGAGGGTCGTCGTGGCGAACAGCAGGATGCCGATCAGCGCGACCGTGTGACCGGCGACGGTGGCCGCCCCGCCGAGGAATGCCGCCATAATGAGCACGAAGATCGAAATACCGCCCCCGAAACTCGCCACCGGCACCCACGCCGAGCGGAACTTGAGCGGCGCGTAGTTCTGCGCGTCCTGGATCGCGTGCCCGACTTCATGCGCCGCCACGCCGGCCGCCGAGAGGCTCGTGCTGGCGTACACACCCTCACTCAGTCGCAGCGTCCGGGTGCGCGGATCGTAATGGTCGGTCAGATTTCCGGGTACCGATTCGATGCGCACGCCGGAAATGCCGGCGTCGCGCAGGATCGCCGCGGCGACGTCCGCGCCGGACATCCGGGAGCGCGTGGTGAACTGACTGTATTTTTGAAACGTGCCCTTGGTTTTCATGCTGGCCCAGATGCTGAGCAGCATCCCGGCGCCAATAACCACCCAGTACATGGGGTCGAAAAACATCTTCAAATCCTCCGCGAATTACTCGCTCTTCTTCATGTGCCGCAGCCGGTTACGATGAAAGTGCGTCGTTTTTGTTTGCCCGCTTTGGATACCCGCCCGTATTATACCGCAAAACACAATCCGGACGCGGTCCCGCGCGTACGATGCGATTCGATTCGCCACGCGCTACTGACGAACAATATATATCCACCGTCGCCCCGGAAGAGACTCAACCCAGGGAGCTGTCATGATCCGAAACACTGCTCTAACGATTCTCTCCGTTCTCATACTCGCCGCCGCCCTCACCGTCCCCGCGTCGGCGCAGACGCCGAAGAGCAAGAAGGTCGGTCTCGGCTTCATTCTCGGAGAACCGACCGGCGTCGACATGAAGTTCTGGATCGCCGATGAGCACGCACTCGAGTTCGGTGCCGCGTGGTCGTTGTCGGGTAACAACCAGTTTCACTTTCAGGGCGACTATCTGTTCCACCGCTTCGGACTGATCAAGATCGACACGGGCGACGATTTCCCGCTGTTCTTCGGCGTCGGCGGACGCGTCATCTTCCGGGACAACGCCGACGACACGGTGGGCATTCGGTTCCCGGTCGGGCTCGATTACATCTGGAAGAACTATCCGTTCGACGTGTTCGGTGAAATCGTCCCGATCCTGAACGTGGCTCCGGACACGGACTTCGATCTCGAGGGTGCGATCGGCGCGCGCTTCTGGTTCTAGCGCCTACGCGCTGCGGCGAAGCAGCACCAGAGTGATGTCGTCGGAGGCGGGATCACCGGCCAGGAACTTCTCGATGATCGCCACGATCTGCGCGCGCAGCGCGGCCAGCGTTTGCGCGCGGCCGGCGACGAGGGCGTCTTTCACGGGCCCCAGCCCGAGGAATCGCTCCGCGCTCGTCGTGGCTTCCGGAATCCCGTCGCTGTAGATCGCCATGAAGTCGCCGCGGTCGAGGCGGGCCTCGGCGGCGATCAGCGGAATCTCCTCGATCATCGCCATCGGCAGCGTCGTCGATTCGAGCAGGTCGATTCCCCCGTCGGCGCGGACGACGATCACCGGTTCGTGCCCGGCGTTCACATAGCGCATCGCCCCCGTCGCGGGATCGAGTTCCGCCAGAAACAAGGTCACGAACTGTTCGGCGGTGAGGCTTCGGAACAACTGGCGGTGCAGGCGCCCGGCCAGCGTTTCGAGATCGCTGTCGATGTCGGTGAGCAGACCGATCGACACGGTGGTCGCGCTCATCGCCAGTGCCGCCGGCATTCCCTTCCCCGTGACGTCACCGAGCGCGATCAGCACGCGGCCGTTGGGACGCGGCCCCGCGAAGTACAGGTCCCCGCCGACGGCGCGGCACATTACCTGGTGAGCGTCGATTTCGTAGCCGCCCGGCACGTGCACGTCCGACGGAATCATCGCGCGCTGGATGAGCGCGGCCGCGTGAATCTCTTCCTCGAGACTCAGATTGCGCAGCTTCACCGCGACCGCGTTCGCCGTCGCCGTGAGCACTTCGAGGTCCGCCTGCGAATAGCGCACCTTCGCGTCGGTGGTGTCGACGTAGAGAATCCCCCGCACGCGCTGGTTGTCGAACAGCGGCGCCGCCATCGCCGAGCGCAGACTCAACGCCATGATGCTCTGCTGGCCGCCGAAGCGCGGGTCCTCGAGCGGGTTCGCGACCAGTACCGAGTCGCGCTCCTTGAGCACGCTGCCGACGATTGACGAACTCAACTGCAGCGGCGCATCGGGGTCACCGCTCTTGGTCCACCGGCCGCGCGCCTCGACGCTCGTCGCTTCGCCGGAGTCCGCCAGCATCACCACGCGCTCGGCGGGAACGCTGTCGGCGACAAACTGGCACGCGGCGGTCCGATGGCGACGACGTCGTCGCTCATCGCGAGCAGTTCGAACAACTGCTGGCTGCGATCCATCAGCCGGTGCTGCGCGGCCTGTGAATATCCCTGGCGGATGTTGTAGCGCAGACTCGGGGCCACCTGGTGGTCGCCGAGCAGGCGGTGGGACGCGGTCGTCGCCGGACCGGACCGGCGCATCAGAGCGCCCGCGAAGCTCACCAGCGCGCCGGGCGGCACCTCGACCCAGCTCGTCCCGATGGGTTTGCCGTTGAGTTCCGTGCCGTTTCGGCTTCCCAGGTCGCGCACGGAAATGGCCTCGCCGGCCACGCGAATCGCCGCGTGCTTCTTGCTGACGCGCGCCATGGGCAACTGCACCCCGTTCTCGCTGGAACGGCCGACCGTGTGTTCGCCGTCATCCAGAGAGAAGCGATGACTTTCGCCTTCCCAAACGATTTCAACCTGGATCATAGAGTATGCAAGATATCGCAACGGGTTTCCGGTGGCAAGGCACACCGGGAATGCCGTAGCATGACGTTCTCCCATGATCGGACGTTCCATCGCACACTACGAGATCACCGAGCGCATCGGCGCGGGCGGGATGGGCGAGGTGTATCGCGCCCGCGACACCCGCCTCGGCCGCGAGCGTGGCGCTCAAGGTGCTGCCCGAGGCCTTCTCGCGCGACCCCGAGCGCCTGGCGCGGTTCGAGCGCGAGGCCCAGGTGCTGGCGTCCCTCAACCATCCCACATCGCCGCCATCTACGGGCTCGAGACGGCGCGGCGGGCAGCGCGTCCTAGTGATGGAGCTGGTCGAGGGCGAGGACCTCGCCGGGCGGCTGGCGCGCGGGCCCGCTCCCCCTCGACGAGGCACTCGGCGATCGCGCGTCCAGATCGCCGACGGCGCTCGAGGCGGCGCACGAGCAGGGCGTCGTCCACCGCGACCTGAAGCCCGCGAACATCATGCTCACCCCGACGGCAACGGTCAAGGTCCTCGACTTCGGACTGGCCAAGGCGATCGACGGCGGACGCATCGGAGGCGTCGGGACCTCTCGCAATCGCCACCTGCGCACGTCTCGCCGACCGGGGCCGGCGTTGATCCTGGGCACGGCCGCCTACATGAGCCCCGAGCAGGCGCGCGGCCGCCGCGTGGACCGGCGCGCCGACGTCTGGGCGTTCGGTGCGTGCTCTTCGAGATGCTCACGGGCCGGCAGGCTTCGCCGGCGAGACGGTCAGCGACACGCTGGCGGCGGTGCTTCGCGCCGAGCCGGACTGGTCGCAATTGCCCGCGGCGACACCGGCGCGCGTGCGCGCACTGCTCCGTCGCTGCCTGGAGAAAGATCCGCGGCAACGGTTGCGCGACATGGGCGAGGCACGCATCGCTCTGGATCCGGCGACGCCGTTCGAGCCGGACGCGCCGCTCGCGGCGGCTGCGGCCACGACGCGCGGCGCGCGTCCGTGGACGATCTGGGTGCTGGCGGCACTCGTTGCGATCGCCGCCGGCGGGTGGATGTTGACCGCGCGGCGTTCGGGCGTCGTCGAGCAGCCGTTCCTGCGCGCGTCGATCGTCATCCCGGAAAAAACGCCGATCAGTTTGCAGGGTGCCCATCCGGGACCGCCCGCCGTGTCGCCCGACGGTCGCATGATCGCGTTCGCACTCGACACGCCGGAGGGCGCGCGCCTGGCCATCCGCGAACTGTCGCGCGACGAGGTTCGGATCCTGACGGGAACCGACGGGGCCGGCTACCCGTTCTGGTCGCCGGACGGCCGCCAGATCGGCTTCTTCGCCCAGGGGAAACTCAAGCGCGTCGAAGTCTCGGGCGGGACTCCGGTGGTGATCGCCGAAGCCGAAATCGGTAAGGGCGGGACATGGAGCCATGACGGCACGATCGTGTATGCCCCGAGCTTCGGCACCGCGATATTCAAGATTCCGGCGAGCGGCGGGACTCCCGTGGCGGTCACCGCTCTGGATTCGACGCGCCACGAATCGTCGCACCGGTTTCCGCGCTTCCTGCCCGACGAGAAACATTTCCTGTATGTGGTGAGACGCTTCGGCGGGGACGATGCCGGACACATCCTCCGCGTGGGGTCGATCGACGGTGAACCCGAACACGACATTTTCGCAACCCAGTCGGACGCGATGTTCGCGGACGGTTACCTGTTCTTCATCCGCGACGGGGCGCTGACCGCGCAGGCCTTCGACCCGAAGACGATGGCCGTCTCCGGCGACCCGATTGCGATCGCGCCCGAGGTTCGCATTCTCACCGGCGCCGCGCATGGCGTGTTCGATGTCTCGCCCAGCGGCATCGCCGTGTATCAGGCCGGCGGCGCGTCGACGGGCGGAACGCTGTATCTCATCGATGGCTCCGGAAAGGAGCTCGGTGCCCTCGGGGGTACGAGAACTACTCCAGAGTTTCCGCATTTCGCCCGACGGTCGATCGCTGGCGTGCCCGGTGTTCGACGCCGTCGGGGGAACGCCGGATCTATGGCTCATCGACACCACGCGCGGGACCAAAACGCGATTCACATTCGGTCCGTCCAACGACGCGAATCCGGTGTGGTCTCCGGACGCCTCCCGCATCGCGTACTCGTCGAATCAGGAGGGACACTTCGAGATCTTCGTGAAACGCGTCGTGGGATCAGACAAGGAAACGCGCGCGGTCGCGACCGACCACGACGTCTTCCTTCAGGCGTGGACCCCGGACGGACGCTACCTGCTGGCGCACGAACTCGGCGCGAACGGGCAGGGGCAGCTTCGCGCCTTCCCCGTCGATGGCACCGGACCCGACCCGCTGGCGGGCGGGAACCTTCCCCGGTCGCTCGGCGGTGTCATGGGGCTGTACCGTATTTCACTCTCGCCGGACGGCAAGTGGCTCGCATTCGAATCCGCGGAGGGCGGGCGCGACGAGATCTACGCGATTCCGTTCGGGAGCACCGGCCGCCGATGGCAGATCACGCTCTCCGGCGGAACCAATCCCCACTGGGCGGGACATCATGTCTACTTCGAAAAGGATCGTGAGATCTGGCGCGTCTCGGTGACACCGAGCGACGCGGGCCTCGCCATCGGAGACGAACAACGGGTCTACGCCGGGCAGTGGGCGGACGACTTCGATGTCACGCGCGACGAGACCCGAATGGTGGTTCTGCGCGGCACCCGCGGCGAGGACACCACCCCGCTCTCGTTGATCACCAACTGGCACAAGCTCCTCGACAGCCGCGCACGCTAGTTCTTGTCGTGACCCGTCGTGAATACCTTGTAGTAGCACCAGCCCGCGAGTCCCCAGACAAACGTGAGCGATGCAATCAATGCGATCCAACCGAGTATCGTCATGGTTCGCCTCTCAGTCGTTCAGGGGTTCGTGGCCGTCGAGATCCATCCCCGCGGCACGCCAGCGCTTCTCGCCGACGCGCGTACACACGACAATCAGGATCATCGTTCCGAAAATGAGCGCCATCGCGCCCTGACGCAGCGGTTCGGACGTCACCGACCGCACCCACGTCGCCAGGTTCTGCCAGCAAAACGCGACGAACACCACCAGCAGATACGTCGGCGTCACCCACTTCATCACCCACCGATAGAACTTCGGGATGTGAATGTGCGCGCCGTGGTGCGCTTCGGCGATTCCCTTCTCGATGCCGAACACCCAGCTGAAGCAGATGATCTGCACCATTGCGAGCACGAAGATCAGAAACGTCCCGACCCAGTCGTCGATCGTCGACCAGAAGATGCCGCCCTGACTGAAGTACATCACCAGGAACGAACCAATCACACAGACGGCGATCAGGAGCCCCGTCGCGCGCTTGCGATCCCAGCCCAGCGATTCCTGGAAGAACGCGAGTGACGGTTGATACATCGAAATCGAACTCGTGATCGCGGCGAGGAACAGCATCAGGAACCAGATCGCCCCGATCACGTTCCCGAACGAACCCATGTGCGCGAACACGACCGGCAGCGTGGTGAAGCCCAGCCCGAAGGTGCCGCCCTGGACCGCGCCAATCATGTTCGAGGTGCCCAGGAAGATGAACGCGGCCGTGATGGTGATCAACCCGCCGAAGCCCACCTCGAAAAGCTCGTTCGTAGCCGAGGCGGTGAGTCCCGAGAGCACGACGTCGTCCTTCTTCCGCATGTAGGAGGCGTAGTTGATGATCACGCCGAATCCCACCGACAGACTGAAGAAGATCTGTCCCGCCGCCGCCAGCCACGTCTGCGGGTTGGTGAGCGCGGAGAAATTGGGATTCCACATGTACGCCAGGCCGCCGACAACGCTCTGGTCGGGATGCGCGGCGTCGGGCGTCCCCAGTGTGAGGACGCGCGCCAGCACGATCAATGCGCACACGGCCATCATCGGCATGGCCCAGTTGACGAACTTCTCGATGCCGCGACTGATGCCGCGGAAGACGAGCCAGATGTTGATCGTGAACGTCACCGCCCAGAACACGAACGTCTTGATCGATCCGCCGGCGATCACGCCGTTGTGCGCGCGACCGGTGAAGTCGCTGTAGAACTGCGCCGCGCGCGCGGTCTGCTCGACCACCGGCGCCATGGCGTCGACGCCGATCCCGCCGCGCAGGTAGTGGAAGAAGTACCCGAGGCACCACGCCTCGATGTACGTATAGTAGAAGGACACGGCGAGCGGGATCAAAATGCCCGCGACACCCAGGTAGCGCGCGACACTCCCCTTTCCGAACACACCGAGCACCGACGGCGCGGAGTGGAAGCCCTTGCGGCCGCCGTAGCGCCCCATGGTCCATTCGGCCCACCCGATCGGAATGCCCAGAAACAGCAGCGCGCAGAAATACGGAATCATGAACGCGCCGCCGCCGTTGCTGACCGCCTGCCCCGGGAAGCGCAGGAAGTTTCCGAGCCCGACGGCCGAGCCGGAGACCGCGAGAATGACGCCGAGTCGCGACGTCCACTCTTCCTTCGGCATGGACGAAATCTTCTTGCCTGCTTCTTTAGCCATGGTCCCCACCGTGGTTCAAGGAAAATCAGACGAACGTACGTTCGCACGCTCGAAGCAGCTTGAGCGGAGATGGTATCGGCCGGCTCGGGGTGGGTCAACCGCGACTTTCGCGGCCTACGATCGGCGGCGACGCGGGCGGGTGCGCCGCGTGTCGCGCATCGCGGTCGTTTCGCGTCCCGACAGCATCCATTCGGGGGGTAGACGCGGAAATAGCGCGACAGTTCGGCATACAGGGCAGGATATTCCCGTCGCAACGCGAGCGGGCGCTCGAAGAAACTCTCGGTGACGACGGCGAAGAACTCCGACTCATCCTCGGCGCCGTACGGGTCGATCATGGTCGCGCGCCGCGACGCCGCCGCGCGCTCGACGCGTTCGAATGCGTCGTTCATCGCGCGCGCCCACGCCTGCCGTTGTTCGCGCCCGCGGAGCCGCGGGGCGCCGTCCAGGGCGCCGTTCTCGGAATCGAGCTGGTGGGCGAACTCGTGCAACACGACGTTGTACCCCGAGCGTCCGGTCGACGCGTACTGTTTCACATCCTCCCACGAAAGAATGACGACGCCGAGGTCCCACGATTCGCCCGATCGGTCTTCGCTGTACTCGCTGACCACATGCCCGTCGTCTTCTTCGAGGTCCGCGTAGAATACCGAGGGATACACCAGCACCGTGACCAGCTCGGGGAAATAGTCGGTCTCGCGATTCAGAATCAGCAGGCACGCCTGACCCGCGACGGTCACACGGATCTCGTCGGTCATCTCGAGACCGTTGCAGCCTTCGAATCGCTTCTCCGCGAGAAACACCTGCACGTGTCCGTGCAGTTGCGCGCGCAATGCGTCGGGCAGGCGGCGGTAGACCAGCGCGTTGGCAACGAGATACTCCGCCCACGCGTCGGGAAGGATGGGTCCGCCAACGCGGCCCGTCGTCGTTTCTTGAAGAATGAAAACACCATAACTCCGTTCGACGGTTCCAAGCCTATCCCGGGAGCAACCGCATTGCGGAAGCTGGATTCGCGGACCCGGGGTACGGTTGCCCTCCGGCCGCCGGTTGCCTATAATGCGTCGCATTCCTCACGCAGCCCTTCCATGATTCCGGAGGTTGGACCCATGCGCTCAATTATTCTCGCGGTTCTGCTGGCCGCTGCCGCCGCCGCTCCGTCGCCGGCACGGACGATCGTCCACGCGGGACACCTGATCGACGGCGTATCGAAGACGTCGCGCGCCCAGGTGTCGGTCGTGATCGCTGACGGACGCATCGCCGACGTCGTTTCCGGTTTCATGGCGCCGGGATGACAGCGACGAAGTGATCGACTCTGTCCCACTCGACGGTCATGCCGGGACCTGACCGACATGCACGTCCACCTGACGGGCCAGACTCGAAGACCTCCTACTCCGACAGACTTCCGCTGGAACATTGCCGGCTACGCGACGCTCGCCGTCTATGCGCGGCGACGCTGCTCGCGGGCATTCACGACCGTTCGCAACTCGGCAACGACGGCATGACAATCGTCGCGCTGCGCAATGCGATCCGCGACGGCATCGCCATCGGCGCGCGTATTTTCACCGCGGGCAAAC
The DNA here is from genome assembly GCA_963761125.1 of Candidatus Latescibacterota bacterium. GTDB lineage: Bacteria > Krumholzibacteriota > Krumholzibacteriia > WVZY01 > JAKEHA01 > JAKEHA01. Next base: position 734 of record CAVXFV010000004.1, on the reverse strand, counting down.
CGATCGGAACCACCGGCGGCCACGCGGACCCGACCGACGGCTGTGGCGGGCTGCTCCAGGGCGATCCGGGCCGCGCGAGGGCGTCATCAACGGCGCGGACGATGCGTGGAAGGCCGTGCGCCGAGCGCTACAAAGAAGGCGAGGACCTGATCAAGATCATGGCGACGGGCGGCGTGCTGACGAGACGCAGGGTGACAACGCGCAGATGACATCGAGGACGAAATCAAGGCGATCGTCGACGCCGCGCACGACTACCTACACGGCGTCGCGGCGCACGCACACGGCGCGGAGGGATCCGGCGCGCCTCGAGGCGGCGTATCGTCGATCGAACACGGCACGTACCTGAACGAGGACGACCTGAAGGCCATCATGAAGGAGCACGGCACTATTACGTCCCGACGCTTTCGCCGGCAGTCACCGTGGCCGAGATGCCGACCAGGGCGACTTCCTGCCCCCATCGTGCCCCCAAGGCCGGTGGATCGGACCGCTATCAAGTCGACCTTCAGGCGAGCATACAAGGCCGGGGTCAAGATCGCTTTCGGCACCGACACGGCGGTCTATCCCACGGCGACAACGCGCGGATTCGAACTACATGGTCGGAGCCGGCATGCCGCCGATGTCCGCGATTCAGGCCGCGACGACGAAGCGGCGAAGCTGCTGCGCGACGACAAAGACCTGGGGAGCGTCGAGAAGGGAAGAATCTGCATTCGGTGGCCGTCGACGGTGACCCGATT
>CAVXFV010000003.1:0-13128 GCA_963761125.1 Candidatus Latescibacterota bacterium | reverse complement strand
CCGAGCGACGCGGTCGGCTCGCGGAACGTCTGGTCCAGCGAGAGCATCGCGCGCGGATCGGTCGCGGAAGACCGGATTTCGAATGCGGTAGTGTTCGTGACCGTCGAATCGGTCTCGGACTCCGCGGCGAGCAGAACCGAACGCATGGCGCCGAGCGTCGTACGCAGCGGCGTCCCCGGACTGGACAGCACCACGCGGGATGCGCCGCGTCTCTCCCGACGCGAACGTGCCGATCGCGAAACGCCCCGGTCGCGACGACGCGCGCCGGCAGCGCGGCGCCGCTGGTATCCGTGCACGCGACCACGATCCCGGGCGGGACGGTCGCGGGATTGGCGACGTACACGCTCACGCTGTCCATGCCGCCCGCGTTTTCGACGTCGCACGTGAGCGCGACCTATTTGTCGTAGAGCCCGATGGCCACCGAGGAACGATCGTCGGACGACCCGTCGCCGCCGGGCAGCGCGCGCGGGTTCCCGCGCGGCCCGAGATAGATCACCGAGGGACCGGCGACGCTGGTCACGCGCACGACAGACGCGTCGCTGGCCGGCGCGAACAGCCGCGCGGGTGCGCGGCGGCGATTCGGATCGACCGCGGAGGTCGCGCGAATTTCCATGTTCGCCAACCGAGCGGCGACACCGGCAACACGAGCGCGATGTCCACCGGCGTCGAGGCGCCGGCCGCGACCGCGAGGAACGCCGGGTCGTCTTCGCCGGCATCGAGCCGGCCGTTGCCGTTGGCGTCGAGGAATGGAATCACGATCACGCCGGACAGCGTCGCGGACGGAAGCGCCGACGGCGTCACCGCGACGGAGTCACGCGCGTTGCCGAGATTGTCGATCGTGAAGCGGCACACCAGCGTGTCGCCGGGATTGCCGGTGAGGTCGAACGCGGGCGAGGCGGGCGTCCCCGGCGGCGAGACGCGGAGCAGGTACGTGGAGAGCACCTGCGTGACGACGGTGTTCGACGCCGTGGTGTCGGCGCCGCCGGGCTGCATGAACGTGACCGACGCTTGATTCGCTATAATCGCGCCCGCGGGCGCGCCCGCGCGCGCGCGCGTATAGCAAAACAACGCCGCCAAAACGGCGACGCTCACCAGCAAGCATGCTCTGAATCGTTTCACTCAGCCCATCGCCCGTTTGCGCCCAGATGGCGAACCACGCGATCCGGCGTCCCTCGCCGCGAATCCGTTTAGAACGCGTCGTCCCGCGCGCGGCGAGGACCCCGGGGAGTGGGTCCTCGCCAACGCGCGGTTGGACGCATGGTGTGGCTCGCCGCCACGAACTACTGGATTCGCACCGTAAAGCCGATCCCGGTGGTCGACGACGCGCCCGCCAGCAAGTTTCCGGTAAAGACCCAGCGCACGTTGGTCACGTTCGCGTCGTAGCCGGCGGGAGCACCTCCTCCACCGCTTGCGGGCGCGTATGCCCACGTGGCCCCGCTGTCGTTCGAGTACTCGATCGTGATCGCCGAGATCGACGCCGGTGCGGTGCCGGGTGTCGCCGAGCCCACCTGGAACTGCGTCCACGCCGGGACCGCGTCATAGACGACGATCGCGGTGAGGTCACCGGTTCCCAGGTTGCGATAATCGACCGTGTACGTCAGATCGGTGCCGGGCGCCTGATTGCCCGACGGGCTGACCGACTTCGTGAGCTCGAGGTTGCCCGCAACGATCGTGGTGACGTCCGTCGCGTTGTCGGTCGCGGCGAAGGCCTGACCGGTCGCGGTCAACACACCGATCTCGACCGTGCCGACCACCGCACCCGCGGGCGTCGTCAGTCGGACGTTCACGGGCGCACTTGCGCCGGGCGCCAGCGTGACGCTGGTGATCGGCGCGTTGGTGGCGTCGAGGAACACGTACGTCCACCCCTGCGACGAGACGTAGGTGAGGTCGAACGTGTCGGCGACGTTACCCGTGTTGGTCACGGTGTGCGCGTAGGTGATCGTCCCGCCCGCCGTCGCGTTGCCCGCGTTGTCGGGCGCGAAGTCCACCGAGGCGACCTGGTTGATCGTCACCGTGTTCGCGATGGTGTCGGTCTGCGTGCCGTTGACGGTGGAGGTCGCCGTGAACGACGTCGGGTTGACACCCGGAACGGCGCCGGCCGGCACCGCGACACGCGCGATCAGGTTGCGTTCGACGCCGGCTCCGACCGGTCCCGTCGACACGACCGGAGCCGTCTCCGCCGGGTCGAGGACGCCGTTGCCGTTGGCATCGATGTAGTACGTGACCGTCCAGCCGCCCGGGACTGCCGAGCTCAGCGTGTAGTTGTCGCTCGAGCCACCGGCGTTGATCACGTCGAGCGCGAAGTCGACCGTCGCGCCGGGATTGGCGTTCTGGTTGACCGTCGCGTTGTTCGTCGTGCCGGGCACGCCGTCGTAGTTACCGATGTCGACGCCGGCCGAAAGGACCTGCGTCACTTCGTCGGTGGTCAGGTTGAACTTGGTGTTGTCCACGTGCGACCGCGCGCGGATCACCGCGTCGAACGGACCGCCCGCGGCCTGCGTGCCGGGGATGACCAGACGCACGACGATGTCGATCGAAGCACCCGGCGCCAGCGAGCCGACGTCGATGGTTCCGTCGAAGTCGGAGTCGGTCAGCGGCGTGATGCCGTCGGAGCGGTAGAACAACGTCGTCCACGTGCCCGGAATCGTCGACGTGCCGTCGAGCAGCACGTTGATCGCGTCCGCCACGTTGCCGTCGTTACGAACCGTGTTGGTGAAACTCACCGACGTGTTCGCGTACGCCGTCGCGACGGCCTGCTGGTCGTCGTTGTAGTTGGGCGGCGTACCCGCGCCGGGGTTGCCCACCGGGCCGATCAGCACGCTCGAGAGCGTGCCCACCGTGACCGGCGCATTGTTCGACGCGACGACGGTCGGGTCGGGCGTCACCACGTTGTTGTCGATGTAGGCCACCGACGCCGTGTTGTTGAGCACACCCGGCGTCATGCCCACGGGCACGGTCACCTGATACGAGAACCCGTACGCCTGACCGGCGACGACACCGGCCGACGTGATGTACGCGACGGCGATATCGCCGGCGCCCGCGGTCGTACTCCAGTTCCAGGTCTCCGGACTGCCCGCGGTGGAGCTTCCATTCGGGAGGTACAGGACCGTTCCACCCGCCGGAACCCCCGTCGGCGTTCCGAAGATCGCCAGCGGATTGCCCGTTCCCGGATTGATCGGGATGACGTCGTACATGAGAACGCCGGTCAGACCCACCGACGCGACGGTGACGCCGTTCGCGGTGTTTGTGCCCGTGTTCGTTCCCGAGAACGAGTACGTGATCTGGTCGCCGTCGTAGACCAGCGGCGGCGCGGCCGCGAGCAACGCGGTCAGCACCGCGTCATCGACGACCGTCGTCCGATGGTAGTTGCGGGTGTCGACCTTGCCGGCATCGCCCACGGATGTCCCCTGGACACCGACGTAAGCGACTTCGCCCGCGGCGGCCGTGCCCGGCACCGAGTAGGTGATGATCAGGTTGGCGCTGCTCCCGGCCGCGATCGGACCGAGAACGCCCGGCGCACCGCCGGCGGAGATCACCGGTTCGCCGGCGTCGACGACACCGTTGCCGTTGAGATCGTGATAGACCGTGATACCCGCCAGCGCAAGCGTCATGGTCGTGTTGGCTCCGTCGAGCAACGGCACGATCGAGTAGCTGTCGTTGTCGTTACCCGTGTTCGTCAGCGTGTAGCTGTACGACACCGTCGCGCCGCCGATCGCGTTCTGCGACATGGCCGGCGTTACCGGCGGCGTTTCCCCGGAGTCGTCCGGCAGGATGGAAACGTCGTAGACCGGCAGAACGATGGTGATGACCTCGTTCGATATCGACGTGTAGTTGTTACCGCTCAAGTCCTGATAGGTCGCGGATGCACGGTTGCGGATCTGCGTACCGGCCGGCGTGGTCTGCGCGAACACGTTCGTCGCGGACACGACGACGAGCACGGCCAGAATGGAAAGGATCGATACGAACTTTTTCATGATCCTTCCCTCCTATCGAACCATCGCGCGATAGGTGAGATTCACCTGCGCGGATGGCTTCAGTTCGTTTTCGAAGGTCCAGCGAATGTGCGTGACCATGTCCGGCGTCGCCTCGACCCATTTCTCCTGACCGTTCTCGACCTTGCGGACGCGAACCGGCCACGAGTGGAACGTCTTCGCGTTGTCGACGCTGAACGTGACAACGGCGCCGCGCGGCGCCCTGGCCGTGTCGGTGACGTACCGGGTTCCCGACGGAATCGGATCGGTGATTGCGATGCCTTGAAGGGCCGACTCTCCGCCGTTGGCGTAAGTCAGCCGGTATTCGATGAGATCCCGCGGCTCGGCCTTTTCCGCGGGCACGAACGACTCCCTGGCGGAGTCGTCGGAGACGACCACTTTCCAAGCCTCGATGCTCCCCGTCAGCGGACCCGAGCCGAAAGCGGCGCTGGCCACGCACACGACGACGAACACCGCGAACAACGTCACGGTGCGACGCATGACTACCTCCTGGACTGACACAATCCAATAGCCGTCCGGTCTCACGGACCGGCCGGCGGTGCGGCGAGTGTGCCGCGTGGCCACGGTCTCCCCAACGCGCGGCTCGGGGCTCGGAGGGCAAGGACCATTCCACATGCTTCCCCATGGCACCCGGACGGGGCGCATACCGCGCCGGACGGGCCGTCCGGGTAGCGTCACAACCAGCTGTTACTTATGATGGTTACAGGTCTATCCGGGGCGAAATCACGGGGACGCGAAGGGTGCGATGCGCCGGGATGAACCGCTCCCGGAAGCGAGGCGGAGTCATGCGATTTGAGCGGTTGCCGGGCGCGGCGGTGCTCAAACTGAGACCAGCCGGAGAGGTGTTGAACATTGTACAGTCCCAGGACTATATTGCGCACATGCAGGGACGCTCATCGCGCTGGCTCATTCTGGTGGTCGCCGCCCTCACGGCGCTAACCGTCTCGTTCCACTACGGGATCCTGATTCCCGGGGCGCACGGCGGGCTGTTTCACGCCATTCACGGACGCCTCTGTTATATACCGATCATCCTCGCCGCCATCTGGTTCGGCGTTCGGGGGGGGCTGACCACGGCACTCGTGATCACGGCACTCACGCTCCCCTATTCGCGGCTGCACGGCGTGACCGACCACCACATGCTCGTCGGCGAATACACCGAGATGGTGTTCTACGTCGCGATCGGCCTGATGACCGGGGTGCTGATCGAACGCGAGTGGCGCGAGCGCCGCCGAAGCGAATCGCTGCAACGAGAACTCGCCCGCCGCGAACGTCTGTCGTCGCTGGGTCAGATGGCGGCCGGTCTCGCGCACGAGATCAAAAATCCCCTGAGTTCGATCCAGGGAGCGGCCGAGATTCTCGGAGACGACGCACCCGACGGCTCGCGCGAACGCGAACTGCTCGACATCCTGCACAAGGAATCGCGGCGCCTATCCGCCGTCGTCGACCACTTCCTCGGGTTCGCGCGGCCGCGTCCGCTGACCCTGGCGCCAACGCGCGTCGCGGCCGTCGTGGATCGCACGGCGTCACAGATGTCGCTCGACGCGGACGCGAAGCACATTACGATTGCACGGACCCTCCCCGCGGACCTGCCGGCGATCCGGGGCGACGCGGAACAACTGCACCAGGTATTCCTGAATCTCCTGCTCAACGCAATCGCCGCGACCCCCGACGGAGGGCGCATCACGATCAGCGGCGCACGGGTGCAACGCGACGGGCGGCGGTGCGTGTCGATTACCGTGCGCGACACCGGCGGCGGAATTCCCGCGTCCGTATTGCCGCGCGTCTTCGACCCGTTCTTCACCACCCGTGAGAACGGCACCGGCCTGGGCCTCTCGATCTCCGACACGATCGTTCGCGACCACGACGGATGGATCGACATTGACAGCGTGCCGGGGACGGGCACCGCCGTTTCCGTGGTTCTCCCGGCGGATCGGAGCACCGATGGCGCCTAGCCGCGTGCTGATCATCGACGACGACGAGAGCATCCGCAAAGTCCTCGGCTTCATGCTCGAGGAGGCGGGCTACGTGGTGGACAAGGCCGCGTCGGCGGATGCCGGCCTTCGCGCCATCGCGGCGGCCCGGCCGGACGTGGTCCTGAGCGACGTCAAGATGCCGGGCAAGGATGGCATCGAACTGCTGGCGGAAATCAAGAACGCCGACGTGTCGCTCCCCGTCATCATTCTCACCGCGTTCGGAACGGTGGAGACGGCCGTGGAGGCGATGAAGCGCGGCGCGTCCGACTACCTCACCAAGCCGATCTCGCGCGACGACCTCACCATGACGGTGGCGAAGACCCTCAAGTTGCAGCGCCTCGAAGCCGAGAACGAGAGTCTGCGCGACACGCTCACCGAGCGCTTCCGCTTCGACCGGCTCGTCGGACTGTCTCCAGCCATGACGGCGATGTTCGATACGCTCAAGAAGATCGCGCCCACAGACGCGACGGTGCTGATCTCCGGCGAAAGTGGCACCGGCAAGGAACTGGTCGCGAAGGCGCTCCATTACAACAGCCCGCGCCGCGCGCACCGGATGGTCATCGTCAACTGCGCCGCGATTCCCCACGAGTTGCTCGAAAGCGAGCTGTTCGGGCATGTGCGGGGCGCGTTCACGGGCGCCGTTCGAAACAAGCCCGGCAAGTTCGAACTCGCGAACGGCGGCTCGATCTTCCTGGACGAAGTCGGCTCGCTGCCGCTCTCGCTCCAGCCCAAGCTCCTGCGGGTGCTGCAGGAACGCGAGATCGAACGCGTTGGCGACGAGCGGACGATGGAAGTCGACGTGCGCGTGATCGCCGCCACCAATCGCCCACTCGCCACGCGGGTTTCGGAAGGCGAATTTCGCGAAGACCTCTATTATCGGCTGAACGTCGTGCCGGTCCACGTGCCGTCCCTGCGCGAACGCCGCGGAGACATCCCGCTCCTTGCAAGGCATTTCGTGACACGTTTCGCGGACGGCACTCGCGTGGAAATCGCGCCGGCCGCGATGGCGGCCATGGAACAACATCCGTGGCCGGGAAACGTGCGCGAGCTCGAGCATTTCTGCGAACGCGCCGTGCTGATGCGCTCGTCGGACATGATCGACGAGAGCACGGTCGCGTCGTACCTCGAGGCAGCCGTCCGCGACCGGCACGCGCCGCCCGGCCCGACGCTACCCGAGATCGAGCGTGCCGCGATCGTCGATGCGCTTCGCGCCAGTGGATGGAATCGGTCCGGCGCCGCTCGACGCCTCGGCGTCCCGCGACACATCCTGCTCTACCGGATGAAGAAGTTCGGCATCCGCGACGACGACCGCCCCCCCGAACGCTGATCGCCCCCGTGTGCGGCGGCCTCTCGGCGCGCGCCTCTGGCATCATCCCGCCGATCGTGCTAGGCTACCGCATTCCCGCGCCTGCGCGGCGCGAAAGCATCACGCGAAGGAGTACCACGTGCGACGTGCGGCCAGCCTGTTAGCGGCGGGGATCTCTATCCGCCGCCGTTCCTGCGATCGGTGCGGACTACTTTCAGCAGTTCGTGCATTACACCATCGACGTCAAGCTCGACACCGACCGGCACTGGGTGTCGGGATCGGAATCGATCCAATACGTCAACAATTCGCCCGACACGCTGCGCGAGTTCTATCTCCACCTCTATCCGAACGCGTTCCGCTCCAAGGACGTCCCGTACCAGCGCGACAAGGATCGCCAGTACAACCTCACCCTCCTCGACGTCCCGGATGCGGAGAAGGGCTGGCTGGACCTGGCCGGCATGCACGTCGGCAGCGACACGGTATCGGTGACCGTCGACGGTACCATCGCGCACATGAAACTGCCGCACCCGCTCGCGCCGAACGACTCGATGACGCTCTCGTTCACGTTCGACGGCAAAGTTCGCAAGCGCGTGGACCGCTCCGGGTACAGCGGCAGCCACTACGACATGGCGCAGTGGTACCCGAAGGTCGTGGTCTACGACGAGAAGGGATTCCACCCGGACCAGTTCGAGACGGGCGAGTTCTACGGCGAGTTCGGGACGTTCGACGTGACCATCGAATTGCCGGACCACTACGTCGTCGTGGGCACCGGCACGGTTCAAAGCGGCGACCCCGGCTGGGACTACAACCCGCCGCACAAGCTCGACGCGCCAAAGCACAAACCGACGGGCAAGACCAAGGCCGTCCACTTCCACGCGGAGAACGTCCATGATTTCGCGTGGTGCGCCGACCCGACCTACGTGGTGCAGGACACCACATGGAACGGCATCAAGGTCTACAGTGCCTATCGGCGGCGGAGTGCATCCACGTGGGAGGACTCGACGCTTGCGCACGCGGTCCGCGCGCTCACCTGGCTCGACCGGATCGTCGGGAAGTATCCGTACCCGCAATGCACGGTGGCCGAAATGTTACGCGGCGGCGGGATGGAATATCCCATGTTCGTCATGGACGGCCGCGCCAGCGAAGGCCTCGCGATGCACGAAATCGGTCACATCTATTTCTACGGGATCCTGGGCAACAACGAGCGCGAAGAAGCATGGATGGACGAAGGCTTCACCACATTCCAGACGCGGTGGTTTCAGGCGCGCCACTACGGGCCGTGGGGCGACAAGAGCCACTGGAATTTCTATCAGCGCATGACGCCGCAGTACACGCTCTGGGGCGAGTATCGCAACCAGGTGTTCGACCTCGACCGCCGGCACTACGCCGAACGCGTGTCCTACCGTTCGGAGAAGTACGATAATTCGTACCGGCTGAACGTCTATCAGAAGGCGGCGCTCACACTGAACACGATCCGGTGGGTGGCCGGCGACGAGCAATTCATCAATATCCTGCACACGTACTACGACCGCTGGAAATTCAAGCACGTCAACGAAGACCGCTTCCGCGCGGTGTGCGAAGAGGTGGCCCAGCGCGACCTGTCGCGGCAGTTCGAACAGTGGCTGCATACCACCAAGACCGTCGACTACGAGCTCGCCGACGTGCGCTCGCGGCCCGACTCCTCCGGGGTTCGCACCGACGTGCTCATCAATCGCATCGGGGAACTCTACTGCCCCATCGAAGTCGACTACACGATGCACGACGGCAGCGTCCACAAAGAGCGGGTCGACGCCCGCGACCGCACGATTCGCAAGACCGTGCATCTGCCGTCCAAACCGGTTCGCGTCGAGATCAATCCCGACAACGAGATCATGGACCGGGACATGTCGAACAACGTCCAGCCGCGCAGATACGCCCTTCAGATCGACTGGCCGAACAACGCCTACTATCCCGAAGACGCCTACCAGATCCGCCACCGGCCGGCGATCTGGTACAACGACGTGGACGGCGCCAAGGTGGGCTATCACTTCTACGGCAGCCTGCACAACTGGCAACGCCGGCTGAACCTGGGGCTCTACTACGGCGCCGAAAGCAACGTACTGGATTTCTCCACGTCGTGGGAGCAACCCAAGCGCCTGTTCGGGACCAACTCGACCTTCCGTGTCGCGGGTTACAAGATGGAGGGGCGCGAGCAGTGGAACCTGGACTTCCGCTTCTACAAACAGCCGAAGCTGCTGGAACCGCCGATGCGCGAATTCACGATCGGATATGGATTCCACGAACTTCGTGACCCGCGCTACCTGACGAGCACCGAAATCTACGACACAACGCAGCTCGACATCGGTCCGTACTTCGGGTTCAAAACGAACCCGCAGCTCGACATCATGTCGACGCAGCTGGACATCGGACTGCGGCTGGGACGAAGTTGGTTCCACGGCGACTACAAGTACGAGCGCCTCGAGACCAGTCTTGCGCTGTACAGCCGCCCGGAGGTCGTTCACCTCGACGCGCGGCTGCGCTTCTTCGCGGGATTCTCGGGGGGCGGCACGCCCACGCAGCGCAAGTTCAACCTGGCAGGCGCAGGACCGGTGCAGGCGGGCGAGCGCTTCTGGCTGCGTTCCCCGGGCGCGGTCCCGGAGGGCCTCCACTACCTCGAGCCGGGCGACGGCAACCTGCGCGGCTACTACGCCGGAACGTTCGGGGTCAACAAGCTGATGACAATGAACGCGGAGCTGGGAACGAAGGTCAAGCTGCTCGGGCTGGAGCGCCCGCTTTCGAAGCTGGTGGGAACGATGTCGTGGTACGGCTTCTACGACGCCGGCTGGATTCGAGACACCAGCAACCCGATCAAGTCAAGCGCGCGTGTGCAGTCGCTGGCGGATGCCGGCGTACTCGGCGCGACGTTGCAGGACGCCGGCATCGGCATCCGCTCCCACGTCGCGTGGCCCTTCTGGAACTTCACCTGGAAATTCGACGTGCCGATCTGGGTGAACACCCCGATGGTCAACGCAGAAACCGACAAGGTGGACTTCCGCTATCTCTTCAGCCTCGTGGCCACCTTCTAAGGGTCAGCGCGCGGCGGAGATGGTCGCGGACGCGACCTCGTCGACCATCGCGTCGGTCATCTCGGCGTACATCGGCAACGAGACGATCTCGGCGACGACTTTCTCCGCGACCGGGAACGTCCCCTTCTTCTGCCCGAGGTACGCATAGGCGGGCTGCAGATGGAGCGGCAGCGGATAGTGGATTCCGGTGCCGATGCCCGCTTCCTTCAACCGCGCGATCACCCGGTCGCGATCGCGAACACGCACCACGTACAGATGATAGACGTGCGTCCGCCCGGGTGCCGCCGAAATCGGCCGGACATCCGTGCCGGAGAAGGCCGCGTCGTAGCGCGCCGCGTGCGCGCGACGCTGTTCCGTCCACGCGTCGAGATGCGCGAGCTTGACGTCCAGCACCGCGGCCTGAATCGCGTCGAGCCGGTAGTTCCATCCCTCGTAGATGTGGTGATATTTCTCGCGGCTTCCGTGGTCGGCGAGCGTTCGCATCAGGGTCGCGGCGCCTTCGTCGTCCGTCGCAACCAGTCCGGCGTCCCCGTAGGCGCCGAGGTTCTTGCCCGGGTAGAAACTGAACGCGGTTGTATCGCCGAGCGTCTTGCGCCGGTCGCCGTCGATGGCCGACCCGTGCGACTGTGCGGCGTCGGCGATGACCTTGAGGCCGTGGCGGCGCGCGATGTCTCGGATCGCGGCCATGTCGGCGGGCTGCCCGTAGAGATGCACCGGCACGATCGCGCGCGTCCGCGGCGTGATGGCCGCCTGCACGTGTTCCGGGTCGATCAGTTGCGTCGCTTCGTCGACGTCGACCAGAACCGGACGCGCGCCCGCGTGCGTAATCGCCTCGGTCGTGGCGATGAACGTGTTGCACGCGGTGATAACCTCGTCGCCCCGCGCGACACCGGCGCCGAGAAGCGCCAGATGAAGTGCCGACGTCCCGCTGCACGAGCCCACGCCGTACGCCGCGCCGCTGTACGACGCAAAATTCCGTTCGAATCCTCGAACGTGATCGCCACCGATGAAGTGGCAGCTCTCGACCACGCCCGCGATGGCGGCGTCGATTTCCGGCTTGATAGAGGCGTACTGGGCCTTGAGATCGAGAAACGGAACTGGCATTTGAGTCCTACCCGGGATGCAAAAAGACGAGGTTCGGGATACGACCTGGGAGTGGGCGTTTCCTCGCGGGAACACCGCACGAACGCGGTCGGCGCGGTGATTGATCGTACCATACCCGTCGTAACGGCGGCAATAGCGCCGCCAACATCGCCGCGCCCCGCAAGCGTTGACACCTCCGGTCGCCGCCCGTACACTTCGACCAGCCCCGGCGAGCAAGAACGGGGCCGAGGTGTATCCTTGACCCCTGACCGCCGAACGCTTCTGGCGCTCTTCTCGTTTGCCTTCGGGCTTCGCATCCTCTACGCGGTCGTTTTCGGAAACGACACCAGCGTCATTCCCGTCCACGCCACCTACGACTTTCGCATCGCCGCGCGCATGGTCGAAAACCTGCGCTGGTTGACGACGCCGCTGACACCCAACGCGCCGGGGTATCTCGTGTTGCTCGCGGCCGCGTTCAAGGTCGTGCGCGTCTCCTGGTGGACGGCGGTCGCGCTCAACGCCACGCTGGGCGGACTGACGACCCTGTTCCTCTACCGGATCGGCGAGCGCCGCCTCGGGCACCGGGTCGGCCTGTTCTCGGCACTCTGGGTGGGCGCGTTCGTCAGCCAGATTCACTTTGCCAGTATCGCGAATCGCGACATCATGACGACATGCCTGGTGGTCTGGTTCGTCTATGCACTCGTGACGCCGTTTCACCGCATGCGATCCGCCATCTGGATGGGATTTCTCTACGTTCTGCTCATTCATACCGAGCCGATGTTCCTGGTCCTGCTTCCGGTGCTCCTGGTGTTTCTCGCGCTGAAAGCAACGCACCATCCCACGCTCAACGTGCAGTACGTGTTCCTGTTCATGGCGACGGTGATCCTCGTCAGCACTCCGTGGACGATCCGCAACTACATCGTGCACCGGGATCTCGTGCCCGTGAGCCTGAAAGCGACGCGATACACCGCTCCCCTCGCGCACCTGTTTCGCGAAGCGCACGGCCCCAGCGCACCCGCGCACGGGCGTTTCGGGGAAGACTTTTTCTCCAATGAGCGTGAGTTCTGGCGCGTGGTGCGTGTGACGGAGGCGCCGGGCGATCCCGCGCGCGGCATTCCCACCGAACCTGCATGGTCGTTGCGGCACAACGCGTCGTCCGCGCTGAACTTCGGGCTCGTGCTGCCCTTCTTCGTGGTGGGAATCGTGATCGGTCTGCGGCGCCGCCATCGCGAGGCGCTCATCATCGGCGGAACGGCGATTTCATACGCGATCGTGCGGGGATTCGTCGGCGGGAGCCAGCACGCGCGCCTCGCGGCCGAGCCGCTGATCGTACTCGTGGCATTCTACGGATTGCACGAACTCTTGCAGATTCGCCGGGCGGCCGGTGTTCTGCCCGCGGAACCAGCCTCGGCCTCCTAGGCGAGGTCGGCGCGGAGGTCGCTCCCCGTCATCTCTTTCGGAACCGGGACGCCGAGGTAGTCGAGAATCGTCGGCGCGATGTCGCGCAACGACCCGCCGTCGATCAACGCACCGCGATAGTCGGGGTCGACGAGGATGCACGGAACCGGATTGGTGGTGTGCGCCGTGTGCGGCCCCCCCGTGACCGGGTCGACCATCAACTCGGCGTTTCCATGGTCGGCGATGACGATCGCCACGGTTCGCCGGAGGTCGATGGCCTTCATGACCTCGCCCACGCAATGGTCCACGGT
>CAVXFV010000002.1:0-734475 GCA_963761125.1 Candidatus Latescibacterota bacterium | reverse complement strand
GCCAAGATTGCTATTCTCTATTTATATCATGGAATTAAAGAATGGGAAGGTTCTAACAAGGATATTATTTTCAACAAAAATCAAAAACTGAATGAATTTATTTTTGCTTCTGAATTTCTCAGGGATGCAAAAGATATGCGCATGTTAGAGGAAAAAGGAATTGTAGATAATGACCGGAATATGGATGAAATTATGCGGGATGGCGGTGCCAATTTAGTAATGGGAGATGATAATAGAACCGAATAAGAAATCAGCTAATTTAATAAATAAAAAAAGCCACCTCCGAAAAGATGGCCATAAATAACCCCAGAGAAAAAGTTCTAACTGCAACCCATACTATTGCCGCAGTTTAAACATTTATAACAGGTGCCGCTCCTGATAGTGATATGTCCGCAGGTATTGCAGGCGGGCGCATCACTTTGCATATTTTTGGAAGCTGCGTTAACAGCATCTAAATCTGAATTTATTTTTTTTACATGTTCTGTTCTGTGTTGTTTCTGAACTTTGGGAGCCGAAGATCCGGTGACTCTTATCTCGCTTAATTCAGGAATACGTTCTCCAATGGTTGGAGAATTTTCATCCCATGGCTGGTTACCGAGATTTTCAACTTCCGGCTTGTCCAATACATGAACCAAATCATTCCTTCCCAAATATTCATACGCCAGAGAACGGAACATGAAATCGATAATAGAAGTAGTAGTTTTAATATTCGGATGTTCTACCATTCCTGAAGGTTCAAAGCGGGTAAACACAAATTTCTCAACAAACTCTTCCAAAGGCACTCCATATTGAAGGCCGATAGAAATTGCAATAGCAAAACAGTTTAGCATGCTACGCATCGTAGCGCCTTCTTTAGCCATATCAATAAATATTTCTCCCAAAGTGCCGTCAGTATATTCGCCGGTTCTGAGAAATAATGCCTGTCCGTTGATCTTTGCTTTTTGGGTAAATCCTCTGCGTTTTGCCGGTAATGACCTCCTTTCAACAATCATGGCCAACTGTCGTTTTAATGAAGTGTCAGCGCTGCTTTGCACTCTTTTGTTCACTTCTTCCAGCAAGTCATCAATGGTGAGCTGACCCATATTTACCAATGCAGTTTCATGTTGGTTTTCTGCATTTTCATCTTCGGTTTCTTCTGCCTTCTTTTTCTTATCGCTTTTGTTGCTGAGTGGCTGCGACAATTTGGAACCATCACGGTAAAGCGCACACGCTTTTAATCCCAGCTTCCAGCTTAAAATATAAGCTTCTTTAATTTCTTCAATGGTGGCTTCGTTTGGCAGATTGATGGTTTTAGAAATAGCGCCACTTAAGAAAGGCTGAGCAGCCGCCATCATTTTGATATGGCCGCTGTAATGAATATATCTTTCTCCAATATTTCCACATTTATTGGCACAATCAAAAACGGGCAGATGTTCTTCTTTTAAATAAGGAGCTCCTTCAACAGTCATTGTACCACAGATATAAACATTGGCTTCCTCAATTTGCTCATCTGTAAATCCTAATGCATTCAATAAGCTCCATTCAAAATTGTTGTAATCTTCTGCTTTAAAGCCAAGACGTTGCAGGCATTCTTCACCCAGATTGAAAACATTGAAAACAAAACCAATTTCAAAAGCAGCAGCCAATGAAGATTCTATCTTTTGAAGATCAGCAGAGGTAAATCCTTTTTTGATAAGTGATTCAAAATTGATATGCGGCGCATTTTTTAATGTAGCATGCCCTTTTGCATAATTGACAATCTCTTCAATTTCAGTTTCTGAATATTTTAAATTGCGCAATGCCTGTGGCACGCTTTGATTGATAATTTTAAAATAACCACCACCACTAATTTTTTAAATTTCACCAATGCAAAATCAGGCTCTACGCCGGTTGTATCGCAATCCATCACCAGGCCGATCGTTCCTGTCGGAGCAATTACGGTGGTCTGTGCATTTCGGTAACCATATTTTTCACCCAACTTTACTGCATCATCCCAGGCTTTGGTAGCGGCTTTTAATAAATAATCCGGGCAATCTTTTGCATTAATTCCCTGCGGTTTTATTTCAATTCCTTCGTAAGCTTCCATTGCATCATACGCTGCTGCACGATGATTGCGCATCACGCGAAGCATGTGCTTTTTATTTTCTTCATACTTGCTGAAAGCGCCGAATTGTTCGGCAAGTTCAGCAGAAGTTTTATAAGAAATTCCTGTCATAATTGCGGTAATAGCACCGGCAATTCCCCGCGCTTTATCACTGTCATAAGGAATACCGCTTACCATCAGCATGCTTCCCAGATTAGCAAATCCTAATCCCAGTGTTCTGTAATCATAACTTAATTGCGCTACTTCTTTGCTTGGAAACTGCGCCATTAAAACGGAAATTTCCAAAACAGTTGTCCATAAGCGAACGGTATATTCAAAGCCGGCAACATCAAAAATATTATTGTCTTCATTAAAGAATTTGCGAAGATTTACTGAAGCAAGATTGCAGGCAGTATTATCCAAAAACATATATTCACTGCAAGGATTGCTCGCTCTTATTCTTCCACCTTCGGGACAAGTATGCCATTCGTTAATAGTAGTATCATATTGCGTTCCCGGATCTGCGCAACGCCATGCCGCGTAATTAATATCATCCCATAATTTTTTGGCTTTAATAGTTTTCATCGTGTGGCCATCGCTTCTCGCTTTTAATTGCCAATCACCATTTTTTTCAAGCGCATGAAAAAATTCGTTTGAAATGCGAACAGAATTATTGCTGTTTTGTCCGCTTACTGTTTTATAGGCTTCCCCTTCATAATCACTTGGGTAGCCTGCAGCTATCAGGGCAGCCACTTTGTTTTCTTCTTCCAGTTTCCAGTTTACAAAATTTTCAATTTCCGGATGGTCAATATCCAGGCAAACCATTTTTGCGGCTCGCCTTGTTGTGCCACCACTTTTGATGGCGCCTGCTGCGCGATCACCGATTTTTAAGAAAACTCATCAGGCCGCTGGAAGTGCCACCGCCACTCAGTTTTTCGCCTTCGCCGCGAATGCTGCTAAAGTTAGTTCCTACACCGCTGCCATATTTGAAAATTCTTGCTTCGCGAACCCACAAATCCATGATGCCACCCTCATTTACCAAATCATCTTCTACACTTAAAATAAAGCAAGCATGCGGTTGCGGCCGTTCATAAGCTGAGGTTGATTTTTTTAATTCTCCATCTTTCCCATCCACATAATAATGGCCTTGTGGTTTCCCGGTGATGCCATAAACTTCATGCAAACCGGTATTAAACCATTGCGGAGAATTGGGCACACATGACTGGTTTAAAATAGAATAAACCAATTCGTCATAAAATACCTGTGCATCTTCTTTAGTGGCAAAATAATTATTTCTTTCGCCCCAAACCCGCCAGCAATGAGCCATACGATGGGCCACCTGCTTTATAGAAGTTTCTCTTCCTGTACTTCCATCTGGCTGAGGAACGCCGGCTTTTCTGAAATATTTTTGTGCTAAAATGTCCGTAGCAATCTGGCTCCATTGCTTCGGAACTTCTACATTGTCCATTTGAAATACGATTTCACCGCTTGGATTTTTAATTACCGAAGTGCGGTAATCGTATTCAAACATTTCAAAAGGAGAAATCCCTTCTTTTGTAAAATGCCGGGAAAAACGAAGCCCGGCCTGAGTTTGTTTTTTTTAGCCATGGTTAAAAAGTATTTTTGTTTAAAATTATTTTTTTGCATTGCGGGACAACGAAAATATTTTTTCTAATCCACAAATCATGGCTTTAAATATCAACAGGCTGTGGATAAGAATCGGGAATAAATTTATAAACCTGACGGGCATTGGATTACCTGATTTTTGTTTAACAGCGAATTAAAATTTATAGTGATTTTTGCGTTTTTTGGCATTATACTTTTTTATATATATAATATTCGGATAATTATGAAAGTGGTAATTCAAAGAGTATTTCAATGCGCTGTAACTATTGATGGTAAAGAAAAATCTGCCATAAATATTGGTTTACTGGTTTTGATAGGAATAGAAGATTCTGACGATGATGAAGATATAAAATGGCTGAGTAATAAAATAGTAAACCTCAGAATTTTTGATGATGAAAATAAAGTACCAAATCTTTCTGTAAAAGAAATTGGATGGCGATATTTTATTGGTCAGTCAATTCACTTTGCACGCATCTACCAAAAAAGGAAACAGGCCTTCGTATTTAAAAGCAAGTAAACCGGGAATTGCGATTCCGGTTTATGAAAAAATGATTTAGCAACTTGAAAATGATTTCGGAAAAAAATAAAAACAGGAACTTTCGGGGCTGATATGAAAGTGGCATTAGTGAATGATGGCCCGGTTACAATTGTGATTGATTCGAAGAACAGGGAATAATTTATTACACGAGATTTTATCGGATAAGTGAATTTAATCGTAATAAAATAAAATGACAATACAACAAGCACAATCAGATATTGATAAATGGATCACTACAACCGGTGTTCGGTATTTTAACGAACTTACCAATCTTGGAATTTTGATGGAAGAAGTAGGCGAACTTTCGCGCCTGATGGTGAGAAAATTTGGCGAGCAATCTTTTAAGGAAAATGAAAAAGAAATAAGCATTGCAGATGAACTGGCCGATGTGCTTTGGGTGATAATGTGTATTGCCAATCAAACCGGAATAGATCTTACTGAAGCTCTGCAAAAAAATTTTGAAAAGAAAAATCTGAGAGATGCAGAAAGACATCTGGATAATCCTAAATTGAAGAGCTGATAGTTCAGTCTTCTTCTTGAAACTATTAAATTTCAGATTTTTCACTTTTACTAAACAAATTCTTTCTTATTTTTTGACCAAACCAATTTGCCGTGTTTCGAAAAGTTTTACTATCTGTTTTCATTTTTTTATTATACAATTCTCAAATATCTGCACAATATAATGTGCCTCTTTACACTTCGTACACTACTGATGCAGCAAGAGTAAAAATGAAGGAAGGCCTTATAAATTATGCCATTTCAAAAAATTTGTCTTTGCCATTGAGCGATTCAACCGAAGAAAACTGGAAAGAAGCATTTTCAGCAATGGAGGTTTTGCAATACAACACACCATTCACCGAAAACAAAGTAGGATCGGCATTTGACAGCATTGAAATAAGAAGCCTCTCGTTTCAGCGCGCCTTAATGGAAGTGGCCTACAGCAATTATCCCGGAAAATTTTTGAAACAGTCGAAAGCTTTATTGCAAAAAACAAACGATCCAAAAATATTTGCCATGTGCGCAGAATATCTGATGCAGGAAAATAAAGAAGAGAATGAGAAAGATAGCATTTCAAAAATTTTAATTCAAAAATTTAGCGACACAGCTAATGAAAATCCTATTCTCTTCATGCTGCAAACACGCCTGTCACCCGATAAAGTCCAATCTATTTCCATGCAAAAAGTTTTATCGGAAATTTTCAGTAAAAATTTTCTTGCTGACCAGGAGGTAATGTACAGCATTCAAAGAAAAAACCGTGACTACCCGGGAATGGTGATTCTTAGAAAAGCAGACGGGAGTTTTGTGACCGATTCATCAGGAAAAATCTTTACGGTTCCGCAATTAGCCAGAAGTATCAGTAATTTGCCAGGCTATTTAACGAATGGAAATACGCCCCAGGGAATTTTTAGAATGTATGGATTTAAAGTTTCAATGGGAAATTTTATTGGCCCTACTGCGAATGTTCAAATGGGAATGCCGGTTGAGTTGAGCCTGCAAAAGTATTTCGATAATAATTTCATTTTCGACACAACGTGGACAATTGATTATTATCAGAAATTGCTTCCTAAAAACTTACAGGGGTTTTTGCCGCTTTATCAATCTTATTATGCAGGCCTTGCCGGAAGAACTGAAATTATCGCTCACGGAACCACGATTGATCCCAGCTATTATAAAGGAAAACCCTATTATCCTTTAACGCCAACCGAAGGTTGTTTATGCACCAAAGAAATATGGAATGGCAAACGAATTTCGAGCGACCAGGTAAAACTGGTTAACGGTTTGCTGAAAGCTGGTGGTGCAAACGGATATTGTGTTGTCATAGAAATTGATGACAAGAATGCGCCGGTAACTTTACATGATGTGCTGCCTTATCTTCCGAAATGAACGGATATTTAATTTTAAATTTGTTGGAAGATGAATTTGTAAAATAGTTTCAATCTTTTTATTCACCAATTCACCATTCACCATTCACCATTGAAAACTTCAACCCCATTAGCAGAAAGGCTCCGGCCTGAAACATTAGATCAATTGATTGGTCAGCAACACCTGACTGGTGCAAAAAGCGTTTTGCGCACGGCTTTGGAGAATAAAAAAATTCCATCGATGATACTTTGGGGGCCGCCCGGCGTTGGAAAAACTACTATTGCCAACATTGTTGCTCACACATTGAATGTTCCGTTTTATACATTAAGCGCTATTTCATCAGGAGTAAAAGAAGTGCGCGAAGTAATCGAAAAAGCAAAGCATGAAGAAAATGCCATTCTTTTTATAGATGAAATTCATCGGTTCAATAAAGGGCAGCAAGATGCGTTGCTTGGTGCTGTGGAAAAAGGGACGATAACTTTAATTGGCGCTACAACCGAAAATCCATCATTTGAAGTAAACAGCGCTTTGCTAAGCCGTTGCCAGGTTTATATTTTAAAACCTTTGAAAAAAGAAGATCTGGTGGAATTGATGAACCATGCAATTAAAACAGATGCAATTCTTTCTCAAAAAAATATTACCATTAAAGAAACGGAAGCATTGATCAATTTGTCCGGTGGCGATGCGAGGCGATTATTAAACTTGCTTGAGTTAACGGTTGATCAACTTTCACCAGGAAAAGATGCTAAGAAATTGAAATAACCAATGAAAAAGTAATTAGTGCTGCGCAGCAAAAAGTGGCTTTGTATGATAAAAAAGGAGAACAGCATTATGATATCATTTCTGCTTTTATAAAATCCATTCGGGGCAGCGATCCGAACGCCGCTGTTTATTGGCTGGCACGAATGATAGAAGGTGGGGAAGATGTAAAATTTATTGCCAGGAGATTGGTGATTCTTGCGAGCGAAGATATTGGCAATGCCAATCCAACGGCTTTGGTTTTAGCAACGAACACTTTCCAGGCGGTGAATATGATTGGCTATCCTGAATCAAAAATAATTTTATCTCAATGCGTAACTTATCTCGCTTCTTCACCAAAAAGTAACGCGGCGGTTGCAGCTATTGGCAAAGCAGAATCATTGGTGAAACAATTTGGCGATCTGCAGGTTCCACTGGCCATCAGGAACGCGCCTACCAAATTGATGAAAAACTGGATTATGGGAAAAATTATAAATATGCCCATAATTATGAAAATAATTTCGCAGACATGGAATTTCTGCCTGATGAAATTAAAAATACAGTTATTTACAATCCCGGTAAAAATGCGAGAGAGGAGGAACTGAGAAAATTTCTAAAGGCAAGATGGAAAGACAAATATGGTTACTGATTGGATTGCTTTTTATAGGAGTTAGAATGGTTTATATAGTTTAATTAGCTTACAACAATAGTAAAACAACAAATAAGCTGCATCTTTATTTTTCAATATATCAGAACGATATTTTTATCTAGTAAACAAACAAATAACTTAATTGTTTTTTAAACTGACAATTCACAATTACAATTCACCATTCACCATTCACTATGATCACCTGGCAGTGCAAATATTTTAGCGAACTATCGAATCCCGAGCTTTATAAAATACTGCAACTACGAAACGAAGTTTTTGTGGTGGAACAAAATTGTGTTTACCAGGATTGTGATGATAAAGACTTAAAAGCGTATCATCTTATGGGTTGGCAGGATGATAAACTGGTTGCTTATACCCGCTTGCTCGGCAAAGGCATCTCTTATCCTGACGCCGCTTCTATCGGCCGGGTAATTACGGCGAAATCTATCAGAAGGCAGAATTCGGGAAAGCAATTAATGAGCAATTCAATAAAAGAAATTTACCGCCTGTTTGGAAAAACTCCCATTCGCGTAAGTGCCCAGCTTTACCTTAAAAAGTTTTATGAATCTTTTTCGTTTGCACAAACGAGTGAAGTTTATTTGGAAGACGGTATTGAGCATATTTCAATGATTCTGCAAATTTAACAAAGCAATAAACTATATAATTTGTCGTTAGGGATAAAACGCCCGGCTAACTGACAGCCGGGAAATATTTATTATCCGTAAAAACAAATTATCTATGAAAAAACGTAGTAAAGCTCTTTTGCCAACGTATTTCATAATAGTTGTAATAAGTCTTTTATTTCCCCGGCAAAGCAATTCACAATCTTTTATTATCAATGGCGAAAAAGCACGCTACGAGGTTGGCTTTAATATCGGACCATCTTTTTTTTTGGGAGATTTGGGAGGCCATAAGGGGAAAGGAAAAAGATTCATAAAAGATTTAAATTTCCCCTTAACAGAATTAATGACCGGTGTATTTGCTACCTGTTATCCTAACCAATGGCTGGGTATTCGGGCTGCCGTACAATATGGACAATTATCCGGTGAAGACAATATCATTAATACCCGGGGAAACGATGAACTTTATCGCAAACAAAGAAATCTTGATTTCAGGACTCATCTTGCCGAAGCATACGTTGCGTTTGAAGTATTTCCTACGCTATTATTAAATTTATATGAACCTGATTTTACGCCTCGTCTTTTGCCTTATGGTGTTATTGGAGTCGGGTATTTTCATTTTAATCCACAAGGTTCAATTACAGACGCTAACGGAAATAAAACGTGGTATTATTTAAGGCCATTACATACAGAAGGCGAAGGATTTCCGGAATATCCTGAACGAAAAGAATATTCTCTTAACCAGGTAAATATCCCAATGGGAGTGGGCCTCAAATATTTTATTTCCGACAGGGTAAATGTGAGTTTGGAAATTCTGCTGAGAAAATCTTTTACGGATTATATTGACGACGTAAGCACAACTTATGTGAGTCCGGATTTATATAATAAATACCTGTCTGCTCCGGAAGCGTCAATTAGCCAGACAGATTTCAGATAAAGTGTTCGCTATCGTCAACCCCGGCCTGACAAGAAATTCTCCCGGAACCCAACGAGGGAATCCAAACCAAAATGATTCTTATTTTACCACTTTTTTAAAATTCGGGATTCGCCTGGGACCTATTTTTGAAAATAATTATGACAGGCATGTGGCAACCCGAATGAATTGTCCTCACACATTTTAAGAATTGTTTTTAGCTTTTTTTGGAAGAGGTTTTAATTCAGCTTTTAAAAAAGAAGCCGTAAAACTTTCTTTATTGTCAAGGAGTTCTTCAGGAGTTCCTTCAAATAATATCCGGCCACCGGCATCTCCGCCTTCAGGGCCAAGGTCAATAATATGATCAGCAATTTTTATTATATCCATATTGTGTTCAATCACCAGGACTGTATTCCCCCTATCTACTAATTTGTTAAGTACATCCGCCAGGTGTTGAATATCCCTGAAATGCAAACCTGTAGTAGGTTCATCCAGGATATAAAATGTTTTGCCGGTATCACGCTTGCTTAGTTCTGTAGCTAATTTAACTCTTTGTGCTTCTCCGCCACTAAGAGTTACCGCGCTTTGGCCAAGCGTAATATATCCAAGGCCAACTTCCTGCAGCACTTTTATTTTCCTGAATAAGTAAGGCACGTTTTGGAAAAATTCTACGGCCTCATCTACCGTCATTTCCAATACGTCGCTGATAGATTTTCCTTTATATCGTATTTCAAGCGTTTCGCGGTTGTATCTTTTGCCATTGCATTTTTCACACTCAACATACACATCAGGAAGAAAATTCATTTCTATCACCCGCATGCCGCCTCCATGGCAAACTTCACATCTGCCGCTTTTTACATTAAAAGAAAAACGGCCCGGCTTATAACCGCGAATTTTTGCTTCAGGAATTGCTGCAAAAAGAGTTCTTATATCCGTAAAAAATCCACAGTAGGTTGCCGGGTTACTCCTGGGTGTGCGGCCGATAGGCGATTGATCTATTTCAACAACTTTATCAATATATTGAAGTCCTTCTACACTTTTAAATGGTAGCGGCGACATTTTGCTTTTGTAAGCGTGGATGCTTAAAATAGGGTATAAAGTTTCGTTGATCAATGTCGATTTTCCACTGCCACTGACACCCGTAACACAGATAAATTTTCCAAGTGGAAAAGTAGCGGTAACATTTTTTAAATTGTTACCGGAGGCTCCTTTCAGAACAAGCGAATGGCCGTTGCCTTTTCTGCGTTTAGAAGGAATTTTAATCTCTACTTCTCCATTCAGATAAGAAGAAGTGAGTGTTTTAAGTTTGAGAAAATTTTTGGAGTTCCCATGGCCACACTTCCCCACCATGCTTTCCTGCATCAGGACCGATATCTACCAGATAATCAGCAGCAAGATGAATCCATCGCCGGAGAACTTCGGGGGAACAACCGATCTTGGCGGCAATTGACTTGATCGCCGCCCACCGAGAGCCATACTCACCCCTCGTGTTCGACGACCATCCGGACCGCCCGCTCTTTAACTTCTGGGGAAAACCTGCTGGTTCTGCTCATGACTCCATCCTCTCACGGGAATGGAGCCTCCGCAGATCCCGGGCGATTCAAATGTGTTTCCCACTTCGGATTTCAGTGCGGCAACTGCGAACGTGTGATCAAGTCCGGCATAGTTCACTGTACAGGTGCACTTGCAGCTACATCCCACAGCACAGTTCTCTGTGACCGTTACCTGTGCGTGTAACTGCGTCGCACACAGACAAATTGCTAATGACGCGCCGCTGGCGAGAGATCTAATTGACGTTCTACTCATCTCTGACCTCTCTCTCAACCACGGCCCGGAGTTCAATTCACTGAACGGCCGTACTGGGCCACGCGGTCGACCACAACTCGGTCACCGTCGAGCTGCAGCACGCTATTTATCCCAGCGAAAGCGTAGAGCCCAACACTGCCCCGCTTGAGAAAAACGAACAGGCGCTGACCGCGCGTTGGAACCCACGGCAGATAACTCGCCCATGTTCCAAAACTGCGCCCGTTGGTCGTCATGACGAATGTCAGACCATTGACAGTGGGTGGTCCCTTTAGCGTCGACTCTGTAGCCAAAGAAACAACGTTGGCCGATTGTCCCTCAACAATTGTATCGCCAACCGCGCTGACGACACCGATCGCAACGCAGTCGGCCGCTCGAGCCAACGCAGGCGCCTCTGTTTGCCTCACGCGATCCATTATTTCGGCCAAACTAAAGTCGGTCGACAGTGTCGAAGTCGCGAGCTTCTCCCCTGGTGGCGGCGGCAACACGCCTGACATCACGCGCACGCCCCTTATCCACCTCCCCCCTTGAAGGGCGTAAAAATCGTACGAGCCGTACACCAAATAGATTCCATGGTGAAACTGCGGATTGAAATAGCAGCAAACCACTACTTGCTGCCCCTTGTCCAAAAGGGATCGAAGATCGTCGTCGAGGGCCCATACGTCCAGCACGGGGCCTGGCGCCTTTCCCTTAAGCACATCCGCTATCCTCACTCTTGCAAGTCCCACAGCGAACGACTTGCCCTCCGGAAGAGAGGAAGCGGGGAGCCATTCGCTAGCTGGCATTATCTTCCACGTCACTTCCTCGACGACGCCCCGAACGATCAAGTGCGCCCACAGCAAAGGATCCCAGTACTGTGGTGGCGGTTGTTCAGCCGAGACGTGGTGAGCGCAGAAGGCAAAGGCCAGTACCGTGACAACCACAACAGTCCGCCGTACATTCACCATGTCGTTTCCTCCTGACATAGGCCCACAGAACGCGGCGACTCCCCAGGCTAGCCAATCGCGATGCTCAGTACGGATGCCGCGAGAATACGCGTGCTCGTGATCTCGAAATGTCAACCAGTCGAGACTCCCCTCGGGATCTTCGGCGCCCCGCGACGTGCTGTCACTCACGCTACTCGCGCTTGTTCATCTCATCAACAGCAAAAACGATTGTGAATTTGATTTCTTGATCTTTCAAACCTGCGATCGTGGATCGATCTCACACAGCGCATCCGTCTCGAGCCGAATCATCCCCGAAGCTCATCATCCGTCTTCCCCGGCAAGTCATTGAGAACAAACTCATGTCGCGACTCCGGCTCATCGGAGACGAACGCCTCCAAGGCGAATTAATTTGTCCAGGTCCGATAAAGTCATGCGGACGTCTCCCTCGGCAATCGCCTTGGCCAATTGGACAAGTGCCAAGTGAACGATCTGGAGGCTCCGCTCCCGGCGGTCGACCTCACCCGTGACGGTCCGATCGGCCACCTCCCGAGCGATCGACAGGTCTCGCTCTCGGACCCGGTCCTGCCAGCCGAATGACCGGGCCCAGAGCTTGACGGTGCTCGCGGCGACCGAGAACTCCGCAGCCACCCGGTCGTAGCTTCGTTGTTCGCCGAGGGCGTAGTAGTGCTCGAAGGCCCGCTCGTGGTGGGGCTGTTCCTTTGCCAGGAGCCGCGTGGTCCCGTCGCTCATGCGTCACGCTCCAATCCCGCGAGGTAGGCCCGGGCAATCGCCACCAGCGCCTTGCCCCGCGTCCCAATGCCGTGCTCGCGTTTCGCCGCCTCGATCGCCCGCTCGATCACCTCCGCGTCGTCGACGACGAACGTCAGAATCTGCGGGCGCTCGCGCGCCTGCCGCTCGGTTTCTTGTTTCAGGAACTCGTCGAGCCCGTCGGGGATCTTCAGGAGATCGAGCGAGTCCCTGAGTTCGTCCAGCGAGTACGGGAGCTGCTTCTCCAGGTCCTCCAGCACGAGTTCTTTCGAGAGATCGTGCACGAGGTTGGCCAGGAGCGTCGGGAGGCTCTGCCCCTTCATCTCGTTGAGGTTGACCGTGAGAATCTTGGCCCGCTTGTCATCAACATCGATCACGACACACGGGACCGTTCCGTAACCCAGCTCCTTCGCGATCTCCCAGCGATGGAAGCCCCCGAGAATCTGGTAGCGGTCCCCGTGTGCCCGAACGACGAGCGGCTCCACAAACCCCTCGCGTTCGAGGTAGCGTTTGAGCTTCGCCCGCATCGACTCGCTCATGCGGTTCGGGTTCCACGGGTTGGGTGTCAATCGGTCGACACCGATCTCCCCGACTGTCAGCTTTTCGACACCGGTTGACTGCGCCATTCCCTTACCTCCGTGCGACGACCAGAAGTTCGCGGTTGCGCTCCCGGTGCGCTTCGCCGCTTAGGCCCGTCAGATGCGTGTACCGAAACGCTTCCGCGGCGATGACCGGCCGGAACCGCTCGACACGCCATTGGCCGCGTGCTGGATGATCGTGCGTGCGCCGAAGTTCCCCATCGGTCGCATGCGGAACACGTACTTGACGAGCAGGAGGAGGAGCAGCCAGCGCTTGACGCCGGCGGCCACATGGGCGAACAAGGGACTCAGTCGCGGCGCGGGACTTCGCTCATGAGGGCGAGCGAGTTGCCGTCGGGGTCGCTGAAGAAGGCGAGCCAGAGATCCGCCTCGTGACCGCGGTGAATCAATCGTGGCTCGTGCGTGAACGCGACGCCGCGCTCGCTCAATGCGGCGTGGGCCGCGGCGATGTCGTCGACGCGGAAGTAGACGATCGAGGAGAACCTGGGCGCGTCCGGCGACTCGGCGGCGCCGAGCATCAGGCGCACGTCGCCGGCCTGGAAGAACGCCATGCCGGGTGCGGCTTCGAACAGCAGCGGAACGCCGAGCGTGTCACGATAGAACTCGATCGCGCGCGCGACATCGCTCACCGTGATCGCGATCTGGCCGATCCGGGACAGTCCAAATGTCGTGGTTCCCATGGCGGTCTCCTCTCAATAGTCGTTCGGGTGGGCCCTCCCGCGGGCCGCCGTCTATGATACACGTTTTCCCGCCGGGCGCTACCCGGGTCCTGTTCCACCGCGCCCGATCATGTACACTGGCGGTTCCATGTCCACGCAGCAAAAACCCCCGTCGACGGGCGTTCCCGCGATCTCGGTTCAGCGCATCCGGACCGGCCTGAAGCTGTTCCTCACGTTCAGCATCGTCGGTTTCGTGATCGTGATGGTAACGCGCTCGTCGGTGCGCGAAACGCTCCACCACCTCTCGCACTTCGATCCGCGATGGCTGGGCGTGGCGATGCTGCTCGTGATGTTCGACTGGGTGATCGCGGGGTGGCGCATCTACATCTTCGCGCGCCGGATCGAACCCGCGATCTCGTACGGCGCGTGCCTGCGCTCGTGCTTCGCGAACGTGTTCCTGGGCGGCGCGACACCGTCGCAGACCGGGGGTGCGGCGGCGCAGATCTACGTGCTCTACGCCGAAGGCATGTCGGTGGTCGACGCCACCGTGGCGTGCTTCCTCGGCGGCTTCCTGGGGACGACCATCATCCTGCTGGGATGCGCGATCGGCTTCTCGATTCTCGTGCATCCGGACTTCATCGGGCCGGGGATGCAGACGATCTCCGGGCTGTCGCTGGCACTCTTCGCGCTGGTCCTGGTGGCCGCGCTGCTCTCGATCCTGAGCCCGCGCGGGTTGAAGCGCGTCGTCCATGGCGTGCTGAAACGCCTCCCGTGGATGAACAAGCGGCTGGAACAGAAGCATGCGGTCGACCGCCTGTTCGCGACGGTCGACCGCTATCACGACCTGATGACCGACTTCTTCAAGCGCGGCAAGCTGCTCTTCACAGCCGGGCTCTTGATCACGTCGGTCATCTATCTCAACAAGTTCTTGATTGCGTGGGTCGTGCTTCGCGGGATGGGCATCCACGCGAACCTCGTGCACGTGCTCTACATGCAGGTGGTGCTGCTGCTGGTCTTCTACTTCTCGCCGTCGCCGGGCGCGTCGGGGTTTGCCGAAGTGGCGACGATGGCCGTCATGGGCTCGGTGATCCCGAAGGGCTACGAGCCGACGTTCGTGCTCCTGTGGCGCTTCTTCACGCTGGTGCTCAACATGATGATCGGCGCCGGCATTCTGGTCGGCTACCTCTCCGGCAAACGCGGCCGTCGCCGCGCCGACCCCGAGCCCGTCCCCCGCGTCGCTCAGACGAATTCGTAGTCGCGAACCTTTGCCGCGACCTGCGCGTCGGTCATCTTGTCGGCCGGCTCCACGCGGACCGGCACGTCGCGCAACTCGTGCGTCTTTTGTAACTCCTCGACGAACTCGCGCTTGGCATCGGCCGGCCCCATCACGAGCAACTGGTCCGCCTTGCCGATGCTCTTGATCACGTCCTTGTAGAAATTGACGACGTGATGGTGGTATTTCTCCTCGCGCTGGCGCTCGTTGTTATCCACCTGCGGGCCGTACGGCGTCGGCGTGCGCCACCCGCCCGACGGTCCCGCGTGGCGCTCGATGTCACCTTCGATCACGCGAATGGATTCCTGACCTTCATCGATCGTCACCACGACGGCTTTACGGTGATCGATCCAGATACCGAGTTTCTTCATCACATACCTCATCTTCCAGACGGCCGACGGCGACCACGCGGTCGCCGTGACTACCATATTCTACGCCGGAAACCGACACACAGACCATCCGGTTGGAGAGGTCGCCCTGCGACGGCGCCACCACCCGGATGTAGTTGTCCGAATACCCGGCAAACGCCCCGTCGGCCAGGCGCTCCTCGAAGAGGATGCCCAGCCGGCGGCCGGCGTACGATTGATACACCTCAAACGTGGTCGATCGGGCCAGCCGGCGCAAGCGCTCACTTCGGCGGCGAATCTCCGCGGGGGGCACGCGGTCGGTCATACCGAACGCACGTGTGCGCGGCCGCGCGGAAAAACTGAACACGTGGACGTTGACGAACGGGAGCGCGGCGATGGTTTCGCATGAGCGCTCGAAGGCGGCCTCGTCCTCGCCCGGAAAACCCACCATCACATCCGTGCCGAACCCGACGCCGGGAACGCGGTCGGCGACGTCGCGCATGAAGCGCATGTACTCGCCGGCGTCGTAGCGGCGGCGCATGCGCGCGAGCGTCCCGCCGTCGCCGCTCTGCAAGGGAACGTGGAGATAGCGGCAGAGCTTCCCGCCGGACGCCATCTCGTCGATCAGCGCGTCTTCGATCGTGGTCGGCTCGATGGAACTGATGCGGATGCGATCGAGTCCGTCGATGTCGGAGAGCGCCCTGACAACGTCGGCCAGCGTGCGGCCGCCGTCGCGATACGTCCCGATGTTGACGCCGGTGATCACGATCTCGCGGTGCCCGGCCGCGACCAGCTCGCGCGCCTCGCGCACGAGGTCGGCGAACTCGCGGCTGCGCGCGCGGCCGCGGCTGCGCGGAATGATGCAGAACGCGCAGGCGAAGTCGCAGCCTTCCTGAATCTTGAGGTTGGCGCGCGTGTGCAACGGGTAGTGGCCGGCGCCTTCGACCGAAAAATCGCCGCGCGACGACGGGGCGTTCAACACGATCGGCTGCGGCAACTTGACCGGCGACGGAATGATTTCCGCGAGCCGCAACTTGTCCGCGGTGCCCACGATGAAATCGACGCCGCCGATGCCGGCGAGTTCCGCGGCGTCGGTCTGCGCGTAGCATCCGATCGCGGCGACGCACGCGTCGGGGTTGGCGCGAATCACCGACCGCAGACGCCGCCGGCACTTGGACGTCGCCTGCGATGTGAGCGTGCAGGTGTGCAGCACGAACAGATCGGCGAGCGAGGGGATCCTCGACGACGCGGTACCCCTTCTCGATGAATCGGGTCTGGAGGACGGCGGTTTCCGCCTGGTTCAGGCGGCAGCCCATGGTTTCGAATGCGACGGTGTACACGTGATCCTTCCGCGGACCCCGAGTCTAACAGATCGGGTCCGGCGGCCGAAACCCCGCCAACTTTTCCGGCGTCCGGGTGTAGTACCGGTGACGGAACACGCCCGCAGGCCGCGCTTGCGTTGCGGGCCGAATATGCTAAGATATTGGCCGAACACGGCTTATCAATCAGACTGAGGAGATCACGATGAAAAAGTGGATGGGCTTGTCGCTGCTGCTGCTCCTGGGAATAATGATCGGAATCGGCCGATCGCCGGCCCCGGCGGACGCCCAGGGCGATTCTCCCACGGCCGTGCTGACGTCGTGCAAGGGACCGGTCACGGTGGCCCGCGCGGGCGGCGCCATCGCCGCGACGTTCGGCCTGGCGCTCAACGACGGCGACGAAGTGAAGACCGGCAAGGACGCCGAGGCCGAGATCATGTTCTCGACCGGCAACTGGGTGCAGATCGGCGCCAACAGCAGCATGCGCATCAAGGGCCGGACGACTCCGAAGGAGTCCGGCGACACCGAGAAATTCGAAGTCGTGCAGAACTTCCTGAAGCTGAAGAATTCGGAAGGCACGAGTTCGATCGGCGGGTTGCGCGGCGGCGAACGGGCGTCGGCGCTGGTCGCCGTGTCGCCCGTACAGACCAAGGTGCGCGACGCGCACCCGACGTTCCACTGGACGCTTGAGGACTCCGGCGTCGAACTCCACTTCACGCTCTATGACGAATCCGGCCCCGTGTGGAATACCGACGTCTCGTCCGGAACGAGCCTCACCTACCCGGCCGACGCGCCGGCGCTCAAGCCCGGCGTCTCGTACTCGTGGACGCTCGAAACCACCGACCCGCTGGTGTCGCCCCCGCTGCGCACGCCGGCCGCGTTCTTCGAAGTGATGGCACCCGCGGACGTCGCGTCGCTCACATCCGACCTGAGCGCCGTCGACGACGAAAAGTCCGGCGCGGTCACGTACCACCTGATGCGCGCGAGTCTGTTCTTCGACCGCGGGCTCATCGACGAGGCAATCGCCGAGACCGAGACCGCGGTGGCGGCCGATCCGGACAACGCCTCGCTGCACGCGATCCTCGGACGCCTCTATGCCGAAACCGGACGGACGAAGGACGCCATGGATTCGATGCAGAAGGCGCAACAGCAGTAGACCTTTCGGGCCCGGCCGCCCCCGGCGGTCGGGCCTGCGTCCCGCCCGGACCCGTCCCGCGCCCCCCGCGCTCCTTGCCCCGCCCGCAGTCCCCTGTTACCCTCCGGCCTGATGGATCGAATTGCCGGATACGAGCTGCGCGGCGTCCTGGGCGAGGGCGGCATGGGAACCGTCTACCGCGCCCACGACCCCACGCTCGACCGCCCCGCCGCCATCAAGGTCATCCGTGCGAAGGCGCTCTCGCCCGAAGGCAAGGACCGTTTCCTGCGCGAAGCGCGCGCCTGCTCGCGCATCAATCATCCCAACATCATCACCGTGTACGCGGCCGGCGAAGAAGACGGCATGCCGTACATGGCGATGGAACTCATCGACGGTCGCACGCTGCGCGACCTGATCGACGAAGGCGGCATCGACTGGCGAACGGCGACGCGCTGGGTCATCAACCTGCTCGACGCGCTCGAACGCCTGCACGCCGACGGCATCGTCCACCGCGATCTCAAGCCCGAGAACATCATGGTGACCAAAGACGGCATCATCAAGCTGATGGACTTCGGGCTCGCGCACCTGACGTCCAGCAATACGCTGACCCAGGAAGGGACGACGCTCGGCACCGTCCCCTACATGTCCCCCGAACAGGTACTCGGCCGCAAGGTCGATGCGCGCAGCGACCTGTTTTCGCTGGCGACGATCTATCACGAGATGCTGACCGGTCAGCACCCGTTTCGCGGCGAGCACCCGATGGCGGTGATGTACTCGATCCGCAACGAAACACCCAAGCCGCTCAAGTTGCAGTCCAGCGATCTGCCGATCGGCCTGCAGGCGGTGATCGATCGCGCATTCGAAAAGGAAGTCGACAAGCGCTACCAGGACGCGGGGGCGTTTCGCGAGGCGATCCTCAAGGCCGTCCCGGATCTCGGCGGCGCCGCCGCGCCGCCCGAAAAAGTCTCGTTCATGCGCGTGGCACTGTTGATCGGCGGCGTGGCCGCGGTGGTGTTCGGGATCGGACTCGGTGGGTGGAGCGTGTGGAAGAAACACCATGTGGCCGCGGATCACAATGCGGCCGTGAATCTGAACGAGCTCGGACAAAAACTGGAAGACAAGGGCGACATCGCCGGGGCGGAAGAAAAGTATCGCGAGGCGCTCATCCGCGATCCGGAGTACGCCGTGTCATACAACAACCTGGGGTTCATCGCGCTCCAGCACGGTGACAGCACGGAAGCCGATTCGCTGTTTCACCGCGCGTTGGCGCTATCACCCGGCTATACCGCGCCGTTGATTCTTCTCGGCGACGTCTACTTCGATTCGATGCCGGACTCCGCCGAAGCGTTCTACCGCAAGGCTCTGTCCGGAGACGACCGGTTCAAGGCGCACAACAACCTTGCCGCGTTGCTCATTCGTGAGGGGCAGTACGCAGCAGCACGGGACGTCATCGAAGACGCGCTGCGGAAGCAGCCCGAGCCGGACGTTCGCGCGTCGCTACTCAAGCACCGGGGCGTGGCATCGGGGGCGATGGGGGATTCGGCGTCCGCCTGGGTGGACTGGCGCGAGGCCGCGCGCCTCCAGCCGAACGATCCGGAGATTCACCGCCTGGCCCAGCTTGCCCACTGAACCGACGACGGCCCGGGCATCCGCGCGATGCCCGGGCCGTCATATCAGAATGCTGCCGTCAGTCGACTAGTGGTGTCCGTGGTGGTCGTGATGGCCCGAGTTGTCGACGATCGCCTGGAAACTCACGCACGTCAGCAGCTTGAAGTCCATCGGGTCGCTGGCCGACGGCGTCGGCGTCACGGTCGCGTTTTCGACGACCAGCACCAGCCGCGGATCCTCGCCGTTCAAGAGCGACTCGAGCGCGCGGTTGACCAGATCGACGCCGTCCGCGTTGAGCTTCGCGTCGGTCGGCTGGCCCTTCAGCGCCTGCAACGACTGATTGTCGAAGCTCGTGAACGATGCCGGACCGTCGGTGGGGTCCGCATTCGGGTCATCCTGCCGCGCGATCTGGACGTCCATGGTGACGTGCCAGTCGTGCTTCTTGTGCCCGGTGACGTCCATCGTCTTGAACGTGCCGCCGACCATGTAGATATTCTTGATATCGTCCATCGTCTTGCCGTTCTCGGCGAGTTTCGCCACAAGCTGGGTCTTGAACTTGTCGCACACGACGAACGTCGAGAAGTCTCCCGATGTAATCGTCTGATCGAAATTCACGCAGACCTTCTCGTTGATCACCAGGTCGGTATTGTCATAGACGCACCCGGTCATCGCAATCACGCCAGTCAGTATTGCGATCGCGAGAAGTCTGGCGCAGAAGTACTTCATTGCGTCACGCTCCTGTCGGAAAAGGGAAAACTAATCGCCAACCCCGCCGCAACGGAACTCTGCGCGGCCAGGTTGTATTCACCGTAGGCGGCAAGGAACGCCACCCGATACGAAACACCCATTGTCAGCTGAAAATCTCCGTCGGACTGAAACGCGAGCGCGATCGGATCGAGCCCGGGTTCATCGAATCGATAATTGACGTCCATGTCGAACCACGTCGCCGATACGCCGGCGTACGGATACACCGGCCCCCACTGAACACCGGACTGAAGACTCGCGGTGGCCAGGCGGGAATCGATCACGTCGTGACCGCTCGCGTTTTGAAGCGTGGCCTCCTGCCAGTAGCCCCCCAGCGCGAAGTCGAACGGCGCCAGGCCGGGAAAATGCTGCGAAATGCTGTGCCGCAGCCCCGCGCCCCAGATGCTCATCCGGCCGAGTTCGCTGACCCCGGTGTCGTAGATGATTACGCGCCCCAATGCCTCGGTTCCCTTCCACGATCCCACCGTCACCTGCGGGCACGAAAAATAAAAATGGTGGATGTCGAATCCGCCCGGAAACGCGAACTGCGTCGACGCGTCGCCGGTGACGATGACCGCTTCGGGGTCGCCGATCACCGTGGGCGCTTCGGCCTGCTGCTCGGGAACGAAGTCGCCCTCGGTGGTGGCGAGGAACGTTCGACTGTCGTCTCCAAAGAACGTCGACATGACATTCACTTCCAGGCCCAGATGAAACCCGCTCACGGGGATACGGGCCGTGTGAAAGAGTCCGGAATTCAAATTCGACCGAAAAGCGTCGACGAGGGGGGCGAGGTAACCCGTCGCGTTGCGTCCGGTGTACGACTTGAGGCGTTCGTCTACCTGGGCGAAGGCGGGCGCGGCCAGCGTCAGGGAAACAATCGCGACCACAACACCAATTAGCCGCCTGCCCACCAGGAGCTCCTCCCACCGCACGAGCGGCCCGATCAATCACGATAATCGTATGAACAAACGAGAATTATATCATTTATCATCCCTCAATTTCAAGAGGGCACATCGACTCGGCCGCGGCCTCAATCGAATCTTCTCTATTTCAACAGCATCATCTTGCGTGTCTGGTGGTACTTGCCCGCCGTGAGTTTGTAAAAATACATACCGCTTGCGACCTGTTGCCCGCGGTCGTTCGTACCGTTCCATCCGACTCGATACGTGTTGGGCTGCTGCTTCTCGTTCACGAGTGTGCGGACCAGCCGTCCTGTGACGTCGTAAATCGTCAGATTGACGTCTCCGGCCTGGGCGATCGAATAACGGATCGTCGTGGTCGGGTTGAACGGGTTGGGAACGTTGGGATCGAGCGCGAACTCGACGCGGAACTCGACCTCGAAGGGCCCGAAGTCGGCTCCGTCCTCGCCGGCGACCACCTCGCGCAACTTGTAATAATACTTGGTGTTCGCGTGGATGGTGCCGTCGCGGTACTCGTACGACGACCCCTGTCCCGAGACACCCTGCGCCGGCACCGGCGCGGCACCCAGTGCCCGGTAGATCCCGTCGCGCGATTCGGCGCGCATCACCCGGAATCCGTCCGTGCCGCTTTCGAACGCTGTCTGCCACCGCACCACCGCGGTACCGTCCTCGACGTTCACGCCGACATCTTTCATGCTGACGGCCAGCGGCATCGAGATCATGAACGCCCCGCTGATGCCCCAGCCGATCGGCTTGTCGAACGCGAGCAATGTGACCCGCACGCGCGCGTGTGTGTAGTTCCCCATGGGAACGGTCCATGGATAGCTGCCGTCGTTGTCGACGTCGCGGGCCACCATGTTCCACGTCACGCCGTCGTCGCCCGACCAATCGATGTCGACATCGTCGAAAAGGAATCCCATCGGCGACGTCCAGGTGATCGTCGTCTGCTGTCCGCCAAGCAACGTCTCGCCTTCGTGCGGATGCGTAACAAACGGACGCAACACGCGCACCGTATCGATCGCCGCGAACGAACGATTCATCACCTTGCCGGAAATCGGAACGGGCACATATTCGCCTTCGGGCAACACCGCGTTAAACTGATCGCGCGGGAACCAGAACGTCACGTCGGGAATCCCGTCGAAGTTGAAATCGCTGAAGACTTCCTTGCCCGGAATCGCCGGTACCGTTCCAAACAGCCGGACGCTGCTCACGTCGATGTCGTGCGGCGAGAACTCCTCGGGCAACTGCACGAATCCGAAGATGTACTTCGCCTTGGAGTTCATCAGCAACACCGGGGGAATCACCTTGAATTTGGTGGAAATCACGCCGTACGGCACATCCGATCCGTTGATGATCGAGAGTGTCTTGTCGCCCGCGTTGGTGACAAAGACGAACCCGGAGCCGCTCGGGTCGACGGCGACAAATGACGGGTCCGCACCCGCGTGCACCGTGTGCAGCGGCGTGACCGTCACCGAGAATCCGGGCGCCGCGGCGTTCGGATCTTTTGCCGACACGCCCGAAATCACGTCGATCGTAAACACCAGCACGTCGTCGCTGTTGTCCTGGATCACGTAGAGCAGCGATCCATCCGGCGACACCGCCAGGCTCTTGGCGCTCGATCCCGTGCCGACGGTCGCGATGACCTGATTCTCGGAGGAACTTCCCGGCTGGATGTCGACGACGAGCACCGAACCGCCCGCGGTCAGGACGAACAGGAGCGATCCATCCGGCGAAACCGCGATGCTCTTGGAGCTCGATCCGGTCCCCACGGTCGCGATCACGCTGTACGCGGTCGCGCTCATCACGATGAAGCCGGAATCGTTGCCGATGAAGAAGCGCGCGCCGTCCGGAGAGACGGCGATGCTCTTGGCACTCGACCCGGTGCCCACGGTCGCGATCACCTGATTGGCGGTGGCACTGCCTTCGTTGCCGTCGATGACGCTCACGTCACCGGAGCCGGCGTTGGCGACCAGGACGCGGTCGCCGTCCGGGAAGATGGCGATATCCGTGGGGTTCGCTCCCACCGGAATCGTCGCGACGACGTGGTTGAAGGTGAGCGACGCCGGCTGGATGTCGATCACCGAGACCGTTCCCGAATTGAAGTTGGCGACGTACGCAAACGTCCCGTCGGGATGGATCACGATGGCCACGGGCTGGTCGCCGACCGGGATCGACGGGTACGACGTCTGCGCCTTGACGTCGACCGGGATCACCACGTCGCCGTCGGGGCTGACCGTGTAACACAACGCGCCGTCGGGACTGATGGCGCAACTCTTCGCACTCGAACTCGTTCCGATCGTCGCGATCACTTCGTCGATCGGCGACGTCGTCGGCGTGAGCACTGTGAACGGCTTCGCGTTCGACGTATCCGCTCCGGCCGCAACCCGAACGATTCCGGAGACGGCGGTCTGCGGGACGACGACATTCAACTTGGTGGTGGTACCGCCCGTGGGCGTCGCCGCGACGCCGTTGAACAGCACGGTGTTGGCGGACGGCGTCGGGTTGAAGCTCTGACCCGACAGCACCAGCGCAACGCCGCGCAGCGCGCTCGGCGGCGAAATCGATGTCAACGCGATCGGCGGTTTGGCCTGGGTGGTGAAGGTCGACGACCCCGGATTGGTGAGCGCGGTGGCGTCGGTTCCCAGGATACCCGCGGTGGAGACCACGTTGTACTGCGTCGAATAGCCGAGCGCAGTCGTCGGCGTGAGAGACACCTTGCGGTTGCCGTCGGTGAAGCCGAACGTCGCCGGAATTTTGGTGGCGTCCGCGGCGACTTCGATGAACAGCGACGTCGGCGAAATCGTGGCCGGGTCCACCGCGCGGCTGAACGTCGCCAGCACCGCCGTCGTCGTGCTCACGTTGGAGGATGCCGTGAGGGGCAACACCTCCGAAAGCGACAGCGGGAGCGTTCCCGGATCGGCGGCGGCGATCGCGGTCGCCGTCTGGGGCGATCCGGGGATGCCCGTCGCGACAATCTGAATCGACTGGGTGCCGACCGTGGTGCCGAGCCGCCACGTCACCTGTGTAAAGCCGGTCGCGTCGAGCGCGGTGTGCAATTCGGTCACCAGTCCGTCCGCCGTGACGAAACTGCCGTTGCCGGCCGTGGCCTTGAACACGACCGATAGTCCCTCCATCGACTGCATCGCACCGTTGGGTACGGTGACGCGAACCGGTGCGGTGAGTGTCTGGCCGACGATGCCGTTCTGGTTGTTGCCGCTCGCGATGGTCAGACCCACCGGCTTGGTCGACGCCCAGAAGTCGTAGACACGCACGCTGTCGCGGAAGGTGCTCGCCAGGTACAGGCGGTTGCCGTCCGGGGTGTAACGGAATTCCGACGTCGCCAGCGACTCAAGAAGATCGAGCGTGTTGACGGTCGTCGATGGATTGGTCGTGCTGTAGAGCTTGAGTCCGTTTGTCTTGCTGTTGCGGACTCCGAGGTCCCCCAACGGCGACACTGCGATGCGCTCACGGAAGGCTGACGATCCGAATCCGGACTCCACGCCGCTTATGATCGTCGATTGGAATTGCCGGCCGTTGTCGGTGAGCGTGATGTCGTGGACGGACCGCGTTCCGGCTCCGCCCGCGAGGAATATCGACAGGAGTAGCATCCGGGTTCCGTCCGGAAGGAAGTCGGCACACATCGGCGTTTCGGGCACGGCGCCGGCCACCGGCGGCAACGCGTATATATCCGAGATGGTGGCGAAGTTCGCCGAGCGCTTGTCCATGTCGATGGCGAGTACCTCGTCGGGCTGCGTGGCCAGCGCGTACGCCGCCATCCCCGTGGGATGGAACACGACGTCGAGAACGACGGTGGGGTTCGTCGGAACCGAGTCGACGACCGCGGCGACGTTGCCGTCGCTGACACCCTGGGCGTCGATGATGTAGAGCAGCTTGCGCCCACCATCTTCGACGAGCATCCAGCGGTTGTCCGGACTGGTCGCCAGGTGTTGCGGATACGAGAACCCGAAGAACGGCGAGCCGATGTATCCGCGGATGGTGCCGAACTTCGGACTGTTGCGATCCACATTGATGATCGGGACGTAGTGGCCGAGCGCGTCGTCCGCGGTCAACGCGATGGCCGTCTTTCCGTCGGCCGTAATCGCGATGTCGTCGACGTGATTGGCGAGCCCGGCGAAACGGGTGATCGACTTGTGATACGTCGGACTGCCCGGCTTGGTGTCGAAGATCTCGATCGAGCCGTCGCCGCTCCCGGTCATGATGAAGTCGCCGGCCGGACTCATCGCGATGCAATCCTGGAGGTCGCCGCTGGCGACGGGCATCTCGTCCGCGAAGCGCATGGCCCCCGGCGTCGAGCCGGTGAGCACCTGGAACGAGAGTGCATTCGACGTCTGCGTCGGTTGACCGCCGCCGCCCGGAACGACGACGACCTGTACCGGCCCCGACGTCGCGCCCGCGGGAACGGTCGTGACGATCTTGTCCCCTTCGTACGATTCGACCGGAGCCGTCGTGCCGTTGAAGCTCACGCTGGCGACGTCGAAGTTGTCCGCCTCGCCGAAGGCGGCGCCGGCGAGAACGACTTTCGAGCCGACCTTGCCGGCCGTCGGGAAGACGCTCTGTAGTGTCGGGCCCAGGCCGATGGTTGTGACCATGAGGCGGGCCGGCACGGCGCCACCCCCCTGCAGCAGCGACAGCCCGTACACGCCGTCGGGCGACAGGGCGATGTCAATCGGATTGGAAGACGCATCAATGTCCGCGACGACCGTGCGGAACGTTCCGTGGGTTTCGTCGAGGTCGACGACCTTGATCTGATCCAGTTCGCGGTCGGTCGCGTAGAGGTACAGACCGGCCGGCGTCGCCGCCATCCCGCGTAGCGATCCGCCGGTCGCGACGTTCTGCACGAAGAACGGCGCGCCCTTGACGTTGAGCACCGACAGGTCGCCGTTGTCGTGGCCGACGTACGCTCGCTCGCCCTGAGGATCGACGGCGATCGAGCGCGGTCCCGCGCTCGTCGCGATCTGGCTCACCAGCGAGTCGTTCGACAGGTTGAAGAACAACACGTCGCCGGTGTCGGTGGTGACGAGCAGGCGGTCGCCCGCCGGCGTCACCGCCATCGGGCCACCCACCGACGCGCCGCCCGGCGACGGCAACACGCCGACCTGCTGCTGATAGGTGGGACTCCCCAGACGGATATCCCACACCTGGACCTCGCTCTCGTCGGTCGCGATGTAGGCGCGGTCGCCGTCCGGACGGACGACGATGCCGCGGGGCACCGCTCCCAGTGCGCGCGACGACAGCACCGTGTTGAACAACGTTCCCGCGGTCGGGTCGGACATGATTTCGACCAGTTCGTCGGAACCGCCGCTGATCGCGTATGCACGCGTGCCGGACGGTGTGACCGCGATGTCGTCGAGGCCGGACGGGTACGCGATCGGTGTCTTGGTGAGATACCCGGAGACGCTCGGGCTGGCGACGATTGCCTCGGCCCCGTGCTGCGTGGCCGCGTAGGCGTAGTCGCCCGACGGCGTCACCGCGATCGCGCGCGGCGAGGAATCGAGCAGCACCTGGCCGGATTCGTAACCGCGAGCCACTTCGGTCGCCGAGAGCACCGTAAACGTGAGCGAGTTGCTCACCGCGAGGTCGGCGTTGGTCACGGTGACCGGACCGGTGACCGCGTGGTCGGGCACCTTCACCACGATCTGGTTGGGCGAGAGCGACTGGATCGTCGCCGTCTCGGCGCCGAAGGTGACCGTCGGGTTCGCGGGCACGTGCTTGAAGCCGTGACCGTTGATCACCAGGGTCGTGCCGGTGACACCCTTGCTGGGCGCCAGGTTCGTGAGCGCCAGCGCCGGTTCCGCTTCCGTGGTGATCGAGACCGTGTAGTCGCCGGCCAGGTGATTGCCGTACTTGTCGGTGAGGTCGGTGTCGAGTGTGAGCGTGTACGACTTCGAGAACTCGAGCGCGGGTGACGGCGTGAAGACGATCACCGAGTCGTCGCGAATCACCGCGATGTTGCCGCCCTTTCCGGCGTGCGTAATGTCGTCGCGGAACGAGAACGCCGGCGTGATCGAACTCAGATCGACCGGCTCGGAGAACTGAATCACGTACGCACCGTCGATCGCGACGTTGGTCGCGCCGTCGCCGGGTGTGGCGGAAAGCACCGTCGGTCCGGTGACGTCGACGTTGGTGATGATGGTCACGTTCGCGCCCGTCGACACCGCGGACTTCGCGTTGGGGTCGTCGTTGTTCGACTCCGCGTCGTCGTACCATTCGGGGTTGAACGCCGTAACGGCCGTGCTCGCCACCAGCGAGTTGATGTTCCCGGGCTCCATGTAATTGATCGGGCTGGTCCCGTCGAGGGCGTGGATCGCCACGAAGTAGCTGCCGCCCGGCAGTCCGGCGAAGGTGAACGTTCCGTCGGGCAACGTGAATTCGCACGCGGTCGTGTCGCCGGCCGAATTCACCAGGTAGACGATCGCACCGGGTAGCGGCGACAGGTCGTTCCCGTTCTCCACCGTACCGCTGATGCGATTGGACGTCGCCACCACGGACGGCGTGCCGTACGCCTTGAAGTAGAGCAACTGATCGTCGCTCTCGAGCGACCGCGCGGCCAGTCCGCCCGGGAGCACGTAATGCATCGTCGCCGACTGGATCGCCGAGTGAGAGAGCCCCAGCATGTGGCCCGCTTCGTGGGTTGCCACACTCTGGATGTCGGTACCCACCGATCCGCTCGTCTTGAAGGTCTTGGACGGGTTGAAGATCATGTCCGCGTCGAAGATCTCGCCTTTGCGATACACGCGTCCCGCGATCAGCGTGTCCGCCTCGAAGCTCGTCGAGAGCCCGACCGCCAGAACGAGCGACGAAATTGGATACGTGTTGTCGACGAAGGTGACGAGATTGACCCGGTCCAGTCCGTTGGCGACGCCCTGGCTCGTCGTTCCGCCGTAGACGACGTTGAGCGTCGTGTTGGGCAAGGACGTCCACGCGGAGAACGCCGCCTGGATCGCCGTGAAGTCGGACCCGTCGCTGATGTTGGGAGCGCCGGTGCTGTTGATCACGTACGTAATGACCGAGTCGTCGGTGCCCCAGTACTCGATGTGTCGCGCGCCGACGGCATCGTCGATGCACCCGTCGCCGTTGCGATCGAAGTAGGAAGCGTCGACTCCCGGGCACACGTCGACGGAATCGGGGACGCCGTCGCCGTCGGTGTCACCGGGGATCGTGCCGTGAACGGCGATCGAACCGATCGAGAGCAATGCGATGGTCACAATCAGCTTCAACAGGGTCGTCTTCATAGCGATCCTCTTCTTCGGAGAGCAGGCGGTCGCGCGCCGCCGGTTCGGGTTGCTCTTACTGTTTCGTCAAAACCTGGTTGAGAAACGTATCCATCGGAACGCGTTCGGCCTTTGCGCCGGACGATGCGCCCGCGCCTTCGGTATCGGGCGGCGCGGCCTGCTGCACGAACGCCTTGCCGGTCCGGGGGTCGCGTTCGATCATGTACTTGCCCTGCGAAAATCCGGCGACCTGGTACTCGCCCGGAAGTGCCGGCTCGAGAAACAGGAGCACGTCTTCCCCCCGCTTCCACGTGAGCGCGCCGTGCGCGGTCATGCGTACGTTACCGACGACGCCGCCGAGCTGGACCACGCGCACGGTCGATGCCGCTCGCCCCTTGTGGGTACCGGCGACCGCGACCGTCGCCTCGGTCAGGATTTTCGAGTGATCGTCGTTC
Organism: Candidatus Latescibacterota bacterium; assembly: GCA_963761125.1. Taxonomy (GTDB): domain Bacteria; phylum Krumholzibacteriota; class Krumholzibacteriia; order WVZY01; family JAKEHA01; genus JAKEHA01. The sequence continues at coordinate 705,678 of CAVXFV010000002.1, read as the reverse complement.
CAGTAGGAACGAACGCCGGTGACCGTCCCATCGACGATCAGCGGCGACGCCTGCGCGAGCTCCCGCGGCGTTTGCAGCACGACCTGCGTCGCGAATGCGGCCGTCGCGGCGAGCAGAACCAGTATCGCGGCCATGAGCCAAGTTCTCGTTTTCATCCGGTTTTCTCCTGGGCGGTTCTCCTCGAACACAAGGTCTCAATCAAACCGATTCGTTTCATTCTGCGAAGGAGTCGGCGGCGGCGATGGACACGGACGCCCGGTCCGCGGGACGCGAGCTGGCTGCCCGGCGCGGAGGATGCCGTCGCAATTGCCGTCAAGTGCGGAAGTGTGGGGGGGGCGAATGGGACCCATGCGCGCATATTCGTTTCTGCCACGCTGGTCTCACTGACACTACGTGAGACGCCGGACGGATTGGGTGGCGGTTCGGGTTATCCGTCCGAACTACTCGAATAGGATCGTGAACGTTGGCGACGTCGCGCGCGGGCTTACACCCGGCGCCTGCGTCGGCCCTTTCCCGACTGCGGAAAGAAAGTTGTCAGTAAGTGAGTATACACGATACGGACGCCCTTTTTGAAGGGCGACGACGCGGTCGTGCGGGCAGAAACGGTGTCCGTCGAATGTGGATAAAACTGCCGGCTATCCGGGAACGATCAGGTGTCCCTCGGAAATGACGACCGACGGGCCGCCCACCCGGGCCGCCACCAAAGACCCGTCACGCATCTCGGCTTCGATCTCCAGAAAGCTCGGTCGACCCATTTCGATTCCCTGTTCGACGCGCCACAGCCGGGTCCCCGCAGTAAGCCGTTCGCGGCGCGTGAGATACCCGACCAGCGCACTGGCGGCACTCCCGGTCGCCGGGTCTTCCTCGATTCCGACCGCGCGGGTGAGCGCGCGGGCGTGGACGAACGACTCCGGGTGCTCGACTTCGTAGGAAAAGATGTAGAGCTGCGGCGCCCAGTAGTTCTTGAGCCACTGGTCCGACCATTCCCAGTCCAGGCGCGCGCGACGGACCGCGTCCAGCGACGCCAGCGGGACGAACAAGAACGGCAGCCCGCAACTGATGGCCTGGGGCTCGTCGCGGTCGGTGTCGAGCACGTCGCCCGGGTCGAGCGACAACATGGCGGCGATGGCCTCGGTCGGTGGCGGCGGGGGTCCCCATTCCGGGAGCTTCGCGGCCGTGAGCCGGGTGAACGTCGGGCGTCCCGCCGCCGAGCGGATCTCGACCGGCACGGGGCCGACGCCTTCGCCCAGCACGATGCGGGTCGAGTCTCCCGCGAGGGGCACGCGACCGCACGCCGCCAGCACGAATGCGCTCCCCACCGTCGGATGACCGGCGAAGGGCAGCTCCTGGAAGGGCGTGAAGATGCGCACGTCGAATGTATGCTCCGGCGATTTCGCCGGAAGGACGAAGGTGGTTTCCGACAGGTTGAACTCGCGCGCGATCGCCTGCATCTGCTCGGTGGTCAAACCGGTCGCATACGGAAAGACGGCAAGCGGATTGCCGCCGAAGGGCCGGTCGGTGAAAACGTCGACTGTCCAGAACGCGTATCGCATGGGGGCCTCCTCGACACGCGGATTGTAACACAACGTGGGCACACTCCCGTAACGGGAGTGAATGTAAAGATGCGTGCACCATTGTCATAAACATGACGATGCAAGATGTCGTCATTGCTATCGCGCTCATGCGCATGCGTGTTGTTGCGCACGCGTCGTCGATTGTCATCGCGATTTCGACAACAACATCAGTGCAGCACAACTTGTCATTGCACACTGCCATCATGCACTGAACCGATATCAGGACCACGGTGCACGCGCGCGCAACATGTCCCGGCGGCCGTGCGCGATCATGTGTTCCAGCGCGACGGAGGTGCGTGCACGTTTGTCGGAAGCGACGGCCGTCGCTGCGGCGCGACACGCGCGTTGCAGATCGATCACGTCCGGCCCGTGGCGCTGGGAGGCAAAGGAACGAAAGACAATCTGCGGCTGCTGTGCGCGTATCACAATCGACTCGAAGCGGAGCGTGTTCTCGGATTGCGTGCGGCTCGCGGCACTTAGAGACGGACGCCGCGCGCGGTGGTTCGACGACGCCGGACGCCTCCGGACTAGCGGTGGAGAAACGGGGCATCCGCCGGTGGGACACGGGTCGCCGCACACGCAAGCAGGACGCAGACCCTCGCGCGAGCGGTGCTCATGAAGTCCCCTAGTGCACGTAACCCAGGCTCTTGAGTTTCTTGAGGAGGTCCTCGTCGACCTGGACCGGCTCGGGGCGCGCGCTTGCATTGGCGAAGAACGCCGTCACCTGGCCGAGTAGCGAGAGCGACGTGGAATCGGTGCGCGAAAACAGGTTGGTGCGCTCGCCGGGGTCGCGCGACATGTCGTAGAGATAGATGCCCGCGTGAACGTTGGTGACCGGAATTTCTTCGTTGCGGTCGCCGACCGGCACGAGCGACGTGTCCGCGTCTTCGACCACGATCAGCTTCATCGGCCCGCGAATCACGCCACGCTGATGCCACAACGGCGGCCGGTCGCGCTCGAGAAACACCGGCGAGTCGGCGGGCCTGGTGGTTCCCAGCAGGTCGCGGCCGGGCAATCCCGCGGGCGGCGCGATTCCGAGCAACGCGAGAATCGTGGGCATCACATCGATCTGCTCCGCGGGTTCGGTGTCCTTGCGCGGCGCGAGACCCGGCGCCTTGATGATGAACGGAATGCGCAGCACCTCGCCGTGCAAGGTGTAGTGATACTGCCCGTCGTGCTCGCCGAATTCCTCGCCGTGGTCGGCCATGAACACGATCACGGTCTTCCCGTCGTCGACGGCTTTCAGCAGATTGTCGATGTAGTAGTCGGTGTACGCGATCTCCGAGTCGTACCGATCCAGATCGGAATCCCCGAACGGAAACTGCGGGTGATTCAAGTACTGGAAATGCGGATCGAAGTAGTGAACCCAGAGAAAGTACGGCTTCTTCGCGTCGCGGAGTCCCGCGAGTGCCAGGTCGGTCAGCGGTTCCGAGGTGGAAATATTGTGCGGGTGTCCGACGTTGAGCACCGAAAAATCGAAGTGACCGAACCCGTCGCCCATGCCGTACCGCGGGGTCAGCATGATGTGGCTGACGAACCCGTAGGTGTCGTAGCCGTTCTTGCGCAGCACGTTCGCGAGCGTCGGCAGTTCCGGATCCACCGACCAGCGGAAGTCGGTCGCGCCGTGGTCCTTGGGATACTGGCCGGTCATGATCGTCGCCATCGACGGCAGCGTCCACCCGGCGACGCTGGTCGCGTGGGTGAACACCACGCCCTCGCTCGCCAGCCGGTCGATCGCGGGACTCGTCTTGCGCGCGTAGCCGCCGTATCCCAGATGGTCGGGACGAAGCGTGTCGACGGTGATGAGCACCAGGTTGAGCGGACGGGACTTGCCCCCGCATCCGCCGGCGACCACGGCAAGAACGATCGCGACGCCGATCGCCGCGATTGCGCGGCGGGTCACGACGCGCTCCGGAGCGGCGTCGGGTCGAAGCCTTCGAAGATCACGTTGTCGCAGAATTCGCGCGCGCGCCGCGCGTCGTCGAGGGTGCGCGCCGTCCACCCGAGTACAGTCCGGCCGGCGGCGCGTTCGCGCGCGAGCGGCGCGAACGGCATCAAGCGGATGTCGTACCCGATGAAGTCGGGCTCGCACTCGGTCACGAACTCCAGGTTCTGCAGCCGGCGACGGCGCGTGTCGTCCAGGGTTTCGTGCCGGAAATCGCCGGCCAGGAGACCGCGCGCGGTGTGCGGCATGTGGTCGCGCCACCACCGTACCGTTCCCGGGTGGAACGACTGGATCGCGAACGCGCCGCTGTATCCGTCGAGCACGGCGGCCACGGCCGGCTCCAGCGCGCCGACCTCGCCTTCGTTCTTGATCTCGATCAACAGCGGCGTGGCGCCCGCAACCACGTCGAGAACATCGCGCAAGAGTGGAATGCGCGCGTCGTCGGTCTTGGGATCGTCGCCGGACTCGAGACCGAGGAGCGGCACCGTGCGAATCTTCGCCGACGTGAGCGACGAAATCGCGCCGTGCACGCCGGTGAGGCGATCCAGCGTGGCGTCGTGATACACGACGACTTCGCCGTCCGCTAAGAGACGCACGTCGAGTTCAGCCGGGTAGCCCGCGCGCGCGGCCGCCCAGAACGCGGGCAACGAATTCTCGGGGATTCCACGCGCGGCATCGTGCAGGCCGCGGTGGGCGATGGGAATGGTGCGAAGCCAGTCGGGAACGCGCGTCATTCCCGAAGAATGACACACATCGGCAGGCGTGAAAAGGCCGGCGCGGACTAGCCGCCCGCTTCCTCTTCCATCGGGTCCATGCCCTTGACGTACATCATGCCCGTGGGCTGCGGCATGCCGCCCATGGGTTCGATCGTCACCGAGAAGCCGACGATCTGTTCGCCGGCCGGAATGGTTTCCATCTTGAGCATCGCGGTGCCGTCCGGGTTGACGGTGAACATCCCCAGGCTGATGGGCGGCTGGCCATCGCGCAGACCCCAGAGCTGGTACTCCTTGCCCTCGGGCGCCATCGGGAACCGGTACACGTAGAGCATGCCGGCGCTCTTGTCGGGCTTGGTCACGACGGACCCAAACGCCTTCTTGTTGGGATCCATGCCGTTGAGACTCACGAAGCGCACGCCCGGTTCGCCGAGAATCGCCGATCCTTCGTAGGTCTCGAGCCTGGCCTTGACCTCTGCGAGTTCGGAGCGAACGCCGTCGGTCGTCTGCCGGGTCGCGGCGAGTTGCTGCCGCATGTCGTCCATCTGGCGGTGGAGCGACAGGGTCTGCATCAACAGCACGACGGCGGCCGCGGCGGCGACTGCGGCGGTTCCCCACGCGACACGAAGCCAGCCCGACGACGCGGACCGCTCGGAACGCGCGCGCGACTTGGCCGGGTGGTGCGTCATGTGCACGCGCTCCATCAGGCGATCTTTGACGCGCGCCGGCACCTCGACCTGCGGAACGGTGGCCGCCAGCCGGACAGAGAGTTCCGACACGTCCTTCAGCCGCGCCGCACACTGCGGACAGCCGGAGTTGACATGCGCTTCGACGGCCGCGCGCTCGCCTTCGTCCAGGATGCCGAACGCGTAGGACTCGAGCAACTCGTATGCGATCTTGTGGTCCATGCTTAGGTCTTGATGTCCAATAGCCGGCGCAACTGAATCACCCCTTCGCGAAGCCGGCTCTTCACGGTGCCCAGCGGCGCTCCCGTCCGGGAGGCGATCCCCGAATGGGAAAGTCCTTCATAGTACGAGAGCCGAATGACCTCGCGGTAGGGCTCGTCCAGGCGGTCCAGCGCGCTCAGTACCTCGTTGGCTTCCGCGGACAGCGTGGCCGACGGGCCGCCCGCCGACGCCGTGGCCACGGCGTCGATCGGCGCTTCGCGGCCGCGGGACTTGAAGCCGCGGGAGCGGGTCTTGTCGATGGCGAGGCGCCGCGTCATGGTGGTGATCCAGGCCGCCGGGCTCCCGCGAGCGACGTCGAACGCGTCGGCGCGTTCCCAGACGCGGAAGAATACTTCCTGCGTGACGTCCTCGGCGTCGCCCTCGTCGCGCAGGATATTGCGCGCCAGACTGTAGACGAAACTGCCATACAGGTCATACAGCTGCGACAGCGCCGACTCGTCGCGATCGCGAATGCGATGGAGGAGCGCCGCGTCCCGCGCGGGGTCCATCCGCCCGCCGGCTTCTGTCGGTGTCTTCACCATAGGCTAATACGAAGTGTTCCGGGCGTTTGGAGCAATCCGACCGCCCCCGTCCGGCGGATTGTACACGCCCCCGCGGGCGGGCGACCAGCCATTCCGGGAAACGCCGCGCCATCCCGGGGAGGGGCTGCGCCGGGTTCGCTGGCGGGTGGATCGCGTCTTAGCATTCACTCCCGTTACGGGAGTACGCACATGTTTCCACAAGATCGCGCCCCACGGCCGGGCGGCCGACAGGGCCCGCGGACGTCACGCGCTGTCTTCCTCGCTCGCGTCGACCGACCATCCGTGATTCTCGAGCCAGGTGCGGACCTCGTCGTTGCGCTTGCCGAAACCGATCCACTGGACGAGGTCGCCCTTCTTGGGCTCGTAACGCTCGTCGACCGGGGTCAGTGTCTCGCCGCGCGACACCACCATCGGCAGCACCATGTTGCGCGCGTCTTTAGGAATCGGAACGGTTTCTGGAAGTTCGACGTCCCGCGGCGCGCCGTCGAAGCGCCACGCCTCGATCGTTGCCGCGTCGCGACGCAGTCGGCTCGCCCACAGATCGACGTCGACTTCGGTTCCGAACAGCACCCGCGCACGCGCCTCGTGGACGCGGGCGGTCGTGACCGCCCCGCGGTGCATGGCGACGTATGCGCGCGGCGCGCGGTGTTCGTCGATGGACGCGCGAGCGAACAGCAGGTTGACGCCGCCGTTGGGAAGCAGCGCGATGACCCCTTTACGCGTATCCAGGTCGCCCTGCTGGAGAATCCGGTCGTCGAGCGCGTTGCCGTGAAGAACGCGGAACCCGCGCTTCTCCGCGGCCGAACACAACTCCGGGTTGGCGTCGATGAGCATCACTTCGTCGCCGCTGGTGCGCAATGTCTCCGCCAGCGCGATCGCGAGGTCGTTGGCGCCGAGAATCACGTACCCCTGCGCGCGTGGCCGTCGCACGCGCAGCAACGTCGCCACGAGCGAACCGGTCATCCCCTGCACCAGGACGGTACACATGATCACGAGGAAGACCAGGCCGCCGATGGCGCTGCCGCCCGCGATACCGGTCTGGTTCATGCGCGTCGTGAACAGTGTCGCGATGGCCGCGGCGACGATCCCGCGCGGGGCGATCCACGAGAGAAAGGCTTTCTCGCGCCACGACAGCTCGGAGCCGATGGTACACAGGAATACCTGCACCGGACGGACGACGAACGTGAGCGCCGCGACCATCAGGAGTCCGTTCGTTCCCAGCGCGGCGACGTCGCCGATGCGAATGGTGGCGGCGAGGAGCACGAACAGCATGCCGATGAGCATGACGGTCAGTTGCTCTTTGAAATCCTTGAGATCGTGGAATCCCGCGCTGCTGACGGTCCCCACGTTGCCGACCACCAGCCCGGCGACGGTCGCGGCCATGATGCCGGACTCCGGCTGCAGCATGTTGCTCGCCTGGAACGTCGCCCATGCCACCGTGAGCGTGAAGACCTTCTCCATGCCGGCCGGAATCAGGCGGCGCGACCGCAGGAGCAGGACCGCGACACCGCCGCCGATCAACCCCACGATCGCGCCGAGCACCAGTCGACTCGACACGTGAAGGATGCCCGCGGCGACGTTCGCACCGCTGAACTCCAGCGCCACCTCGAACGCGACCATCGCGAGGATCGCGCCGATGGCATCGATGAAAACGCCTTCGGCTTCCAGGATCGTCTGCAGGTTGCGATTGACGCGGATCCGTCTTAGCAGCGGTCCGACGACCGTCGGTCCGGTGACGATCACCAGCGAACCGAAAAGAATCGACAGCCGCCAGTCCCAGCCCATGATCCAGCGCGCGGCCAGCGCCGCGCCAACCCACGTGATCAAGGCACCCAGCGTCACCAGTCGCCGGATGGTGGCGGCCTGGCGTCGCAGGCGCGCCCATTCGATGTTCATGCCGCCTTCGAACAGGATCACGGCGATCGCAAATCCGATGATGACGTAGAGACCCGGGCCCAGCACGGTCGGGTCGAGAACGCCGAGGACGTCGGGACCCAGCGCGACGCCGCACAGCAACAGGATGACGATGCCCGGCAGGCGCAGGTGGAACGCGAGCGACTGCGCCGCCATGCCGACGGCGAGGGCGATGGCAACCGTCATCGCCGGGGTGTGAACGTCAATGGCCTGAATGAAATCCAGCATCTTCAGGGCAACTCATCCGGGGGGACGATTTCAACGATCTCCGCCTCCGCACGCCCCGACTCGATCTCCAGCCGGGCGATGGTCACCGGCAGGTTGAAGCGACGTGCGCCGGCGGCTCCGGGATTGAGAAACAGCACGTCGCCGCGGCGCTCGACACTCGGCCGGTGCGAGTGACCGAAGACGACGACCGCCATGCCGGCGGCCGCGGGGTCGACGTCGAGTTGGGCGATGTCGTGGACCACGTAGATGCGAGCGCCGCCGGCTTCCAGCACGCCGGTCATCGGCAGACGGCGCGCCCACTCTTCCGTGTCGACGTTGCCGCGCACGGCGGTGACGGGCGCCACCCGTTCCAGCGAGTGCAGGATACTTTCGCGCCCGACGTCGCCGCCGTGGACGATGAAGTCGCTCCCGGCGAGCGCGCGCATCGCCTCCGGACGCAGGAGTCCGTGGGTATCCGATATCACGCCGACGATGGTTCGCTGGACCGTCATGGCGCCGTCGTGTCGGCCTGGGCCTCGTTCCATTTCAGAACGAGGTCGATGCCGTTTTGCGTGAGCGATTGGTAGCCGGGACGCGCCTTCGCGTACACGCGGCGCGCGAACGCCAGTCCGTCCGGCGTTTCGGCAAGCTTGAGATAGACCGGGCGCACGAGATACCGGCGTCCAATGGTGATCAGGAAATGTTCAATGGCCGGGTACGATGCCTGCCAGTCGGCGGCGATGACATTCGGATACCACGAACGCTCCACCACCGCGTTGGCGCTGTTGAAATGGAACGTCTTTTCGAGATCCACGAGTCGCGCGACCGGTTGCGGCTCCGGAAGGTTGTCGAGGAACCGCTGCCATTCGTTGGTCGTCCAGCCCGTCGTCTTGAGCTTCGCCGCCGGCGTCCCCTTGACGAACGCGGCGATCTGGGTATCCACCTGATCGAACCGCTTCGACGTGATCGTGGGGGCGTTCGACGGCAACCCACCCTTGTAGATCCACTCGTCGACCTTGAGGTCGGCGTACTTCTTCTCGTCGTTCTTGAACAGTTCCTGCTTGAGGTACTCGACGAACTTCGCCGTCGTCATACTCTGGAACGCGTGCTCGCTGAAATATTTCCGGAGGAAGGCGTCGAAGGTGTCGCGCCCGAACGATTCCTCGAGCATGCGCAGGAAGAGGTAGCCTTTCTCGTACGGAATGGTGGTGCTGGTCTCGTCGGGATCGCGCCCGTCGAGCTTGATGTAGAGCGCGGCGTCCGGGCCGTCGCGACCGACCTCGTCGAAATCGAGATTGAGGTCGCGCATGCCCAGCATGGCCTGCATGTCCGTGTACTCTTTGCCATAGAGGGCTTCATCCAGCCGGCGCTCGATGTAGGTCGTGAATCCTTCGTTGAGCCAGAAGTCGTTCCAGGTGGCGTTGGTAACCAGATTCCCCGACCACGAGTGCGCGAGTTCGTGGCACACGACCGAGACCAGCGAGCGGTCGCCCGCAATCAACGTCGGTGTCGCGAACGTGAGCCGCGGATTCTCCATACCTCCGTAGGGGAAGCTGGGCGGCAACACGAGGACGTCGTACTGGTCCCACCGATACGGGCCGTACAGGCTCTCGGCGGTCGAAATCATCTTCTCGAGGTCCGCGAACTCCCAGGCGGCCGCGTCCACGCCGGCGGGTTCGGTGTATACGCCCGACCGTTCGCTGATGGCCCGATAGTCGATGTCGCCCACCGCGAGCGCGAGCAGGTAGGACGGAATCGGCTGTTTCATCTCGAACGAGTACTCGCCGTTGGCAGTTTTCGCGCGCGGGTTGCTGGCGCTCATCAACGCGAGCAGGCCCAGCGGGGCGCGGACGTGCGCGCTGTAGGTGAACCGGACCGACGGGGTGTCCTGGCACGGCACCCACGAACGCGCGTGGATGGACTCGGACTGCGTGTACAGGTACGGATGTTCCTTGCCGGCGGTCTGTTCCGGGGAGAGCCACTGGACGCCGCGGGCGTCGGCGGTGGTGCGGTAGCGGATGATCACCCGTTTCGTGTTGCGCGTGATTGCGATCGACAGCGGCCGGCCGATGAGTTCCAGCGAATCGCCGAGCGTCCATCTCGGGTTCTTGTTGTCGTCGGTTTCGACGCCGTCGATGCGCAGCGCCCATGTGTCGAAATAGATGACACGCGATGCGGTCTTGTTGTCGATGTCGAACGACGCCGTCCCGGTCATGGTCTTGTGATCGAAGTCCACCGTCAGGTCGAGATCCAGATGCGTGACGGCCACGTCGTCGGGCTTCGAATACGAATAGTTTTCGACCGTAGGCGCGGGCAGGGGTCTCTGGTTCGCGCAGGCGAGCACCAGCATTCCGGCGATGGCAAGAGTCGTTCGGCCGTTCATGGAAATCCTTTCGATCAACCCAGCAGAAACGGGACGATGTTGAACAGATAATGGATCGCGACGGGGATCCACAACGATTTCGTCTTTTCGTAGGTCAATCCGAGCACCAGACCCACGGGAAACGCCATGGCGACCCACGCCGTCGCCGCAAACACGGGATACTTGGGAAACAACAGCACCATTTGCATGTAGTGCCGGATGGCGAACAGGACCGCCCCGGTGACGATCGCGTAACGCGCGCCCTTACGCGCGCGCAGTGTCCCCTGCACGTAGCCGCGGAAATACAATTCTTCGCCCAGCCCGGCCCACGCGACGAGAAACGAGAGATAGGCCACCTTGACGGCATGCGCCGAGATGCCGAGGCGCGAGGCCGCGACGTCGTACATCGCATTGAACATCGCCGGCACGCTGACGATGGGATCGTCCATTCGCTCGGGACCGCCGAGCGCGATCACGATTCGCTGGTAGACGACGTTTACGATGACGCTCGCGACCGCCTGGAGGAGAATCGCGATCACGGGCGCGGAGGCCCACAACCACCACGGCACCGCGCGCACGGGCCCGAAACGATACGTCTTCCACGCCAGCGGAAGGCCGACCGCGAGTGCGACGTACACGACGTAGAATGGCGCCCAGGGCGCGGGTCCGTTCTCCAGTCCGGCGACGACCATCAGCGCGAACGAGATCGTCAGGACCCCCGCGGTCGTCTGGTGAAATGGAATCTTCTCTGTCGCCGGTGTTTTCGTTGCGTCCATCGTTACCGTCCGAAATGGTCCCATCCGCCGGGGGCGAGCGCCGTGGCGCAATTCGCTGCGTCGATCAGTTGATGCACGCCCGGGTGTCGCGTAAACCGCCCGATGACCGACGCGGCGAATCCGGCCTTTTTGATTTTACGACAAACCTGGGGCGCGCGTTTCGGCGCCACGCTCAACACGAGGGCGTAGTCCTCGCCGGCGTTCAGCGCCCATTGCACGGGATCGAGCCGTCGTCGTCGACAGAAAGCGAGGACGTCCGGCGCAATCGGCAACGCATCCGCACGGACCTCGCAGCCTGTCCCGGCCAGCTTCGCACAAATGAATGAGGTCGCTCGACAGTCCGTCACTGACGTCGATCGCACCGTGGACGCTCGTTCCACGTCGTAGCGCATCGGCGACCGCGATTCCCGGCGTCGGCGACACGAACGCGCGCACCAGCCGGTTGCTTTTCGGCGCGCGTCCGCGCGACCGGAGGAGTGCCACTCCCGCGGCGGCCGAACCCAGTGTGCCGGCCACGACGATCGCGTCGCCCGCGCGCGCATGTCGCCGCCACGCAGCGCCCCGGCGACACGAGCCGATGAGCGTCAGATCGCAGACGAGGGGACCGGACGTCGAGGAGAGATTGCCGCCGACGACCGCGGCACCGTATCGCCCGAGGTGCCGGCTCGTGCCCCGCATGATCTCCGTGACGGCACGGCCGGGTACGGATCGTGGAACGGCGAGCGACACCACCGCGAAGCGCGGCGACGCGCCCATCGCCGCGATGTCGCTCAGGTTGACCGCGGCGAGCCGCCAGCCGAGATCATGCCACGACATCCACGTCCGTTTGAAGTGGCGGTTCTCGACCAGCGAATCCACGGTGACGACGAGGTCGTCGCCCGCCGATGTGCGCAATACCGCCGCGTCGTCGCCAACGCCGACGACAACGCCGTTGCCACGTCGGCCGTCCAGGTTCTTTGCAATCGATTCGATGAGAGCGAACTCGGATTCCATAGTGTGCGGCCGGATGGTAGCACACATCCCCAACGGGATCGAAGGCGGGCAATGGACGTCGCGTTCTAACGGTACGGGGGGAACGGTGAAGCCGGCTTCAAATCCTGGGGCGCCGGACCGGAGGGGAGACTCCGGGCGTGACGACCGTCGTCATGCTGGCGTCGAACTCATGGTGGCGCGTTGTCGCCACCGCGATCGGCTGCGTGCGTCCAGGAGCACTGTCCGCTTCGAGTTCTTCGGGGATCCTTCCCACGATTGAAGCCGGCTATTCACCACTTATCGGAATCGGGCGTTCAGGCGTGCGTGGTCTCGCTGGCGCGTGCCACTTGGCCGCGCAAGCTTTCGATCGTCTGCCGCATCCATTCGGCGCGCTCCGTGTTGCGAATCGACGCCCCGGCGTTCTCCGCCAAGACCGTCAGCGCGCGCATGTCATCTTCACTGTATCTCACGCTCGGCGTTTCACTGCTGATGTTCACGACCCCGACGAGTTCGTCGCGAAGAATGATCGGCACGACGATGGCTGCGGACAGACGGGTCGATGTCAGCTTGAGCTCCGGGTTCTCTTTCAATGTCTTCTCGTCGCCGATGATCAGCGCGGTCTTGCTCCTGGCGGCGTAGCCCGCGATGCCCTGGCTGATCGGCTGCTCCTTTCCAACGATTTCGGCGGCGTTGTCATGGCCGTGCGCGGAGCGCACCACCAGCACTTGCCTCTTGTCGTCGAAGAGCATGAGAGACGCACGATCACAGTTGAACGTGTCCACGCACGACTTCGTGATGCAATCGAACACGCTCTGGGGATCGCTTTGCATCGCCAGGATTCGACTCACGTCGAGCAGCGCGTACAAACGCTTTCTCGTGCTCTCGCTGAGTTCTGCGCGGAATCTTTCGAATTCGGCGTTCATGCGGTTGAGGTTGTGCTGCTCTCTGGTCAGGTGACCGACGAGCGTCAGAACGAGCAACACACACGAACCGATCAGCGCGAGATCCGTTCGAACCCAGGGCCACGGACTGAAGAGTCGCTCGGGCAGCAACGTCGCGACCACGACACTCAGCCCGATGGTCGTGACCACGAACGTTGCTGCGAGCAACAGCCAGTTGGCCCAGGAACGACGCGGAGCACTGGGGCCATGCATCGCGGCTGCACGGTCCGATAAAAGCAGGCTTTCGATCGACGATTTATTGACCATCGTGTCTCCCCACTCGGTTTGCCGGCGGCGAACCGCCGTCTTCAACCATCGCCTACGCGCCCGACATCGGAGGTGTCGAATCGGACGAAGAAATTCGGTCTGCGCCGCGTTCGCGCCGGCAATCGTCACGAAGCAAGGCTGTCGCCAACTGCCCTCGATTGGCACGCCGGCAAGCCGGCCCCGGTATCTGCCCGGCGGCCGCAAACCGCACAAGGACCCTATTAGGGACAAGAAAGTCAGGAATTCCCTGATCCTGCACATCCGCAAACCCTGGCCTGGAAATCCGCGACGAGAGGGCGCGCCGGGCTCGAGATCGGTGCGAAGGTCAGTGGTCGACCGTGGTGATGCCCTGGCGGATCGCGTACTTGGTCAGACCGGCGACGCTGTGGATCCCCAGCTTGGTCATGATCTGACGCCGGTGCGTCTCGATGGTCTTCACGCTAACGTACAGGACATCCGCGATTTGGCGCGTCGACTTTCCTTCCGCGATCAGTTGCAGGACTTCGCGCTCCCGGGAGGTCAGGATGGAATGGGGCTCGCCGACGCGATCCAGCGTCTTGATCACGCGGGCTTCGACGGCCGGGCTGAGATAAACGTTGCCCTCGGAAACCGCCCGAATCGCCTGCTCGATCTCGTCGATCCCGCCGTCGGTCAGAACGAACGCGTGCGCTCCCGCCCGGAGAATTCCGGTGACGAGATGCCAGTCGGCGGTGACGGAGACGGCAATGACCGACACGCCCGTGCATTCCGCAATGAGCTGTCGCGTCGTTTCGACGCCGTTGAGGTCGGGCAGGTTGACTTCGAGGAGGGCGATATCCGGGCGAAGCTGGTGAACCATTGCCACGCCCGCACGACCGTTGTCCGCTTCGCCGACGATTTCCCCGGCCTGGCGATCGTTGAGCAACTGGCGCAGGCCGTCGCGACAAACGCGACGGGCAAGGATAACTACAATTCTCGGCTTGAGTTGGCGCAAGTCTCCCCCTTGCTGCCGACCTACCTGACGGTGCGAGCGCGATGCCCGACCGTTGGATATTCTCCGTCAGATCATATCCACCTTCTGCCTGTTCACCAAACGGAATCATCGAGCGTCTCATTTGGGATTCCGCGCACCTCCCGGGGTTTTTCTGTATACTCCTGCGCATGTCGATATCCCGATTGACCGCCGACTCGTGGGTGGCCGCGCAGATCGAACGATTCGATCCGAACGTCCCGCTGGAAGCCGCGTGGTTGCCGCCGTCCTCGTGGTACAACGACGAGCGCTTCTTCGAGCTCGAGCGGGACACCGTATTCAAGAACAACTGGTTGATCGCGGCCCGGAGTGACCAGTTCGGCAAGGCGGGCGATTTCGTCGCGGGGTCGGTCGCCGGCGAGCCCTATGTCGTCGTCCGCGGCGACGACGGAACGCTCCGCGCCTTCTATAATGTGTGCCGCCATCACGCGGCGCAGGTCGCCGTCGGGGCCGGGTGCGCGGAATCTCTCGTCTGTCCCTACCACGGCTGGACGTACGGGCTCGACGGTCGCCTGCAGCGCGCGCCCGAACTGGGCGCGGTAAAGGACTTCGACCGGGAGAAATTCGGCCTGGTGCCGATGCACGTCGCCGAGTGGAGCGGCTTCGTATTCATTTCGATGGCGACGTCGCCGCGCCCGCTCGATGCCGATCTCGGCGAACTCGAGAAACGGCTGCGCGACATGAACGTCGCCTCGCTCCAGTTCGTCGCGCGCCGCAAGTACACGATCGCGTGCAACTGGAAGGTCTACGTCGACAACTACCTCGACGGCGGCTACCACGTGTCATATTTGCACCGCGGTCTCGCGGGACAACTCGATCTCGATTCCTACAAAACGGAAATCTTCGAGCGGTATTCGATCCAGTCCGGCGCCGGAGCGGGTTCCAGCGGCGACAAGAAAGGCGGATCGGACTTCGCCGAGCGCATCGGCGACCGCGTGCTGTACGCGTGGATCTACCCCAATCTGATGATCAATCGATACGGCCCCATGATGGACACCAACTGGGTGATCCCCCGGGGTCACGACGAAACCGAAGTCATCTTCGACTACTATTTTTCGCCCGAGACGGCGCGCGACGCAGAATTCGTGGAGAAGAGCCTCGCCGCGAGCGACGTCGTCCAGCAGGAAGACGTCGACATCTGCGAGTCGGTGCAGCGGGGGCTGGGGTCGTCGTCCTACGAGAAGGGCCGCTACTCGGTCAAGCGCGAGCACGGCGAGCACCATTTTCACCGGTTGCTCGCGACGGACTTTCGGGTCGCGTAACGCCGGATACGGCCCGGTGGTTGCGCGTCATTCCCATCACGGTCGTTGAAATCCGGCTACCCCACTCATTATTATAGGAGTGCGTGCCGCGCGAGCCGCGGCGGAGGCACACGACCATGATCCGCATTTCCATGAGAACCGATTACGGGCTGATCGCGCTCAAGCATATCGCGTCGCTGCCCGACGGCAACCTCGCCAACGCGCGGGAGATCGCGGAGCATTTCAGCCTGCCTCCCAACCTGCTCGCGAAAATCCTGCAGAGTCTTTCGCAGAGCGGTATCATCGAGGCGCAAAAGGGCAGCGGCGGCGGCTACCGGATGGCGATGGCGCCGGCGGACGTGACGCTGGCGCGCATCTTCGAGTCCATCGAGGGACCGGTGCATATGGTGATGTGCACGAGCAACGACGGGTGCTGCACCATCGAAGACCGCTGCACGGTCAAGAACGGCCTGACCAGCCTGGAGCAGAAATTCTACGAGTTCTTCGAGACCGTGACCCTCGCGGACGTTTAGACTCCGCTTCGAGTGCCCATCCCATGCTGATTGAAACCTACAAGACCGACCACATCCCCTTGAGCGATGCCTTCGGCGTGCCGTATCCCGACGCATTTTCGCACCCGCGGATCGAGTACGAGATGCTCACGCACGCGGCCGGAATCATCGACGTGTCGCACTGGGGCGTCCTGCGGCTCACGGGCGCGGACCGGCTGTCGTTTCTCAACGCGATGGTGACCCACGACGTCGCGACGCTCGCGGCGGGGATGTCCCGGCCCGCGCTCCTGACGACGACCAAGGGAAAGATCGTCGCGGAACTCCTGGTGCTGGCGCGCGCCGACGATCTCCTCGTGCTGGTGATGCAGGGCGACACGAACGCGGTGGCAGACGCGCTCGACAAGCACATCATCGCCGACGACGTTGTCCTCGAGAACCTGTCGGGCGCCCTGGCGGTGTTGTCGTCGGAGGGCCCGAGGTCGCGCGAGCTGGTATGGCGCATCTTCCCGCGCGGCGCGCTGCCATTGAAGCCCGGCGAGATCACCGAGAACGAATACCAGGGCATGCACGCCACCCTCGTCCGCCACACGATCGTGGGCGACAAAGGGCTGCACGTCATCGTCGCACGCGACGAGCTCCCGCGCATGCGCGACTATCTCGTTCAGGGCGGCGTCGGCATCGACTGCGGCCCGGTGGGTCGCATCGCCTGGGAGATGCGGCGCGTCGAGAACGGTCTCCCCTGGTTCGGAGCAGACGTCCAGGTGGACGGCAACTTTCCGAAGGAAGTGCGCCTCAACGACCACGTGAGCTACGAGAAGGGGTGTTATCTCGGTCAGGAGACGATCGCGCGCATGCACTACCGCGGCCACCCGAACTGGTCGCTGGTCGGGCTCGCGCCCACGGGCGCCGTACCCGCTGCGATGCGCTACGATGACCGGTGGGAGGCGATCCCCGACCTTCCGACGCTGGAGAAAGACGCCGAGGCCGCGCGTGCCGACATTCGCGCCATGACGCTCGCGTCCGCGGCCGGCACCGAACTCGCGGCGACCGAGACCGAACCGAAGGGCGCGGGACACATCACGTCCGCGGTGTTCTCGCCGCGCCTGAAAAAACCGTTGTTCCTGGGACTCGTTCGCGCTTCGCTGGCGGAGACCGGGATGGCGCTCCGCGCCGAATTCGGCGGCACGTCCGTGGATCTCAACGTTATCGATCTGCCGATCAAGGGAGAACAATCCGATGCATAGCGAAATCGTCTCCGCCCTTCCGGAACTCAAGCTGATCCAGGACGCGTCGCTGCGAGGAAAGGTCACGGACGTGTGGGCCGAGGCGCTCGAGTCCGGGAGCTTTACCATCGCGGAACTCAAGGCGGTTCCGTTCACGCTGCTTTCCGACAACGTCAGCGTATCGTTTCTGGAGCACGTGCGCGCCGTGTGCCAGATGTGCGTGGCGATGGCGGACGTCGTCTCCGCGTCGTACGGCACGCGCATTCCGATCAACAAGGACGTGTTGATCGCGGGCGCGCTGCTCGCCGACGTCGGCAAGATGATCGAATTCGAACGCCGCCCCGATGGAACCTATCGCAAGGGGCACAAAGGGGACATGCTGCGGCACCCGTTTTCCGGCGTCGGGCTGGCGTTCAAGCACGACGTCCCCTACGAAGTCATGCACATCATCGCCGTCCATTCCAAGGAAGGCGACTTCGTTCGCCGCAGCCCGGAAGCGATCATCTACCACCACGCGGAGTTCGCCGACTTCGAACTCGCGCGCTAGCGGGCGGCGAGTTTCAAAGGCGATCGAGGTTCTCGCGCGTCCGTTCGTTCCGGACGTTCCCGGTGTTCAGCGTCCCGGCGGGTTCGAAGAGCATGATGTGCGCCTCGTCCTCCGCCACCGGCTTGTGTTCGACGCCCCGCGGCACGATGTAGAATTCCCCTTCGTGGATCGGGACCACGCCGTCGCGCAGATGCATGTCCAGGCGGCCGCGGACAACCAGGAACAACTCGTCCTCGGTCTCGTGGCTGTGCCAGACGAACTCGCCCTTCACCTTCGCCAGCTTCACGTGCTGGCCGTTGAGTTCTCCCACGATCTTTGGATTCCACAACTCGGAGACGAGCTGGAACTTCTTCGCAAGGTTGATAGCTTCCATGCCTGCATTTTCCTACCGCACGGGCAGCCGCGCAAGCGTGGCCACCGAATCGCCCGGAAAACTCCTGCGACCTTTTTCCGCCCCCGGGTGTCTAATCCTGCAGAACCGGACCAGGAGACCGGTCATGGTGCCATGAACACGTCGGATTCCGACCCGGTGGGAGCAGTTTCTGAACCTGCTCGCCCCCGTCCACGAGCGTGCGCGCGTTACCGCGCGTCGGCTGTCGCGTTCGTCCGCGGACGGAGACGACCTGTTTCAGGACGCCCTCCTGAGGGCATTCGAAAAGCTGCCGACACTTCGCGATCCCGACCGGTTCGGCTCCTGGTTCTACGCCATCATGCTCTCGGTTCATCGCAATCGGAGCCGGCGCGCCTTCTGGAAGCGCTTCGTGTCATTTGACGCGGCACCGGCCGGCGGGGAATCGCTGGCGGCCGCCGGTGACGTCGATCTCGAGGACGATCGGGTGCGGAGCGCGCGTGCATCGCGCGCACTGGCGATGATCCCGGCGGTTCAACGAGAGGCCGTCGTCCTGCACGACGTCGACGGTTTCACCATGGAGGAAATCGCCGCGATCCAGGACGTCACGATTTCGGCGGTGAAAACCCGAGTGTCGCGTGGCCGCGAACGGTTGCGGCGTCACTATGAGCGACTCGGATATCGCGGTGCGAGCCGCGTCGCGGAACAGGACTCGGACCATGAGCGTAACGATCATCGACCTCTCGACCCATCGGACCATTCTGCCAATGGATAGTCGCGATCACACGACCGATACGATCGCCGCGGATCTGCGGGCTCTGGCGCGCACCACCGCGCAGCATCTCCCCGGACTCGGCGATGTGCCGCACCCACACGCCCCTCGCCACCTCCCGCGCCGGTGGCTGATCGCCAGCGCCACTGTCGCCGCGCTCGTGGCACTCGTTCCGTTTTCCTATCCGCGTCTGGGCGGCTATGACGTGGTGCTCGCGGTCACGGGGTCGATGGCTCCGGACGCCCGAAGCGAGATTGCGCGCGGTTTCGCCACGGCGTTCGAAACGTCTCCGGCCGCAATCGACGAATCCGCGGCGTCGACGACGTTTCGAGTGCGGACATCCCAGCGCTCGCGGCGTGCGCTGCGCACCGCGGCGCAGTCGTTTGCAGCGCGCCTGCAGACTCGCGGCATAGATGCGCGCACATCCGTCTCGCCGTGGACGACGACCGTCTCCGGGAACGCGTACGCATTCGCATCTGGCCGCATTCGCAAATTGCTCATCGAGGTACACGGCCGAGACAACGCCGCGATCGAGCGCGACCTCCGTTCGCGTCTCGAGGCCATCGGGTTTCGGGATGCCGACGTCACCGTTCGCCACGACGGTGCCCGCACGTCTATCGTCATGCGCGCGACCGACGCGCAGGGACGAGTTCAAAGCACGGAATTCGTAAACGAACGACGCCGGAACGGCGCACCCGACGAATCGCCCGTCGAGATCGAGCTTCCCGACCTCACCGACCTCGAGTCGCTTCCGCTCGACCAGCGCCGCGATGCCGTCGAAAGGCGTCTCCGCGACGCCGGGATCGACGCGCGTGTCACCATTGTGAACGGGGCGCTTCGGATCGACGCCAATCGCAAGACCACCACTCACTAGCCCGCACATCGGAGGACTGTCATGAACCGCGTTCTTTCCATTGTCGCACTGGTCGTTTGCCTGGCCGCATCGGTGTTCGCGCAGGGCGGCGCGCCGACGACACGAGAGCGGGGACGCGCCATCGAAGGCATGATCGGGAGCAGCGGAGACGCGGCCCTTCATACTTTCGCCGAGACGAACCTCGCGCCATCGTATGTGGCATCGTTTGCCACGCCGGAGGCGCTCCTCGATCACCTCCGGGAGATTCGGCATGCGTGCGCGAACTTCGGCGGCATCCTGGCGAACCCGTTGGACGACGGCGGAATCCGCATGACCTTCATGATGCCGTCGGGACAGACATCGCTGATATTCAAGACGCAACCCGACGGCTCCCATCTGATTACTGCGATCGATCTCGACGGCAGCGCGCCGGCGTCCCCGCCCGAGGTCGCCGTTGCCCCCGTTACCTGGGACAATCTGGCATCGCGTCTCGACGAGGAAACGGCGGCGGGGTTTTCCGGCACGGTGCTCGTTGTCCACGGGGGTAAAATCGTGCTCCACACCGGCTATGGTCTCGCCAACCGCGAAAAGTCGATTCCGAATTCCACCGAGACGATCTTCGCCATCGGGTCGGTGCCGATCGACTTCACACGCGCGGCGATCCTCAAGCTGGAAGAAACCGGAAGACTCCACACGTCGGATGCGATCACGACGTTTCTCCACGACGTTCCCGCCGACAAGCGCGGAATCACGCTCGCCCAGTTGATGTCCGGGAAATCGGGGTTACCGAATTTCCACCACATCCCCGACGTCGACGCCGACTACGACCTCTCGTGGATCGACCGCGAAACGGCGATCCACCGAATTCTGGGAGCGACGCTCCTGTTCCCGCCCGGCGAAGGCCAGGCGCATTCGCATTCCGCATGGGTGCTGCTCGCCGCCATCGTTGAAATCGTGTCGGGTCAATCCTACGGCGATTTTCTAAAACAGAACTTCTTCGATCCCGCCGGAATGACGCGAACCGGGCTACACGAGGACGCCGCCCGTTTTCCCGACGACGCATTCGCCGTGGGATATGAGGGCAAGTCCGTTGGCTCGATCAACATCCCGAAGTACTGGGGAAAGACATCATGGCTGGTGATGGGAAGCGGCGGCATGGAGTCCACGCCCATGGACCTGTACCGGTGGCTCGCCGCGATTCGCGCCGGCAAGACGCTTGCGCCCGCAGCTGCGGCGAAGTACTGGCACGGAGGCGCGCTCGCAGGCGGCGATGATCGCGGGTTCTTCTGCCTCTACACTGAAGGCCCGAACGACATGTTCGTCATGTGCACCAACGGGCACGGCGGCCCCGGCGATCGTGCGAGCGCCGTGGGCCGCCGTCTGTTCGAACTCGTCACCGGCCGGCCGGTCGGTCAAGCCGACTGATCTGCGTGAGGTCGGGCGACCCACGGGACTCGGCGCTCTTTACACGGCGTACACGGGCACCAGATAGCGTTCGGTGAAATCCAGGCCGGGCATAGAGAGCACGACCTGCAATTCCCAGAACACCGGGCGATCGATGGAGAGATTGGTCGCGGGCGCCCCGGGCGGCGCCTCGAAGCGAAAGTCGACGGGACGGCCCGGCGCGAAGTCCTGGGGGGTATCGAACGACTGTGTCTCGGCGCAGAGTTCGTCGTGGACCAGCCAGCGCGAGCGGTCGGAACCGCTGCCGCGCTCCTCGTAGTACTCCTCGATACAGCGAAACGTCACCGATCCTTTGTCGGCGCGCGCGATCCCGCGCGGCGGGATCCAGCGGATCGAGACCGGCTGATCGATGCGATAGGGGAAATGGTCGAACACGAGCCGCGACCCGCCGAACCGGATCGCGCGTCCCACCGCGAGGACGGCCTGCCACCAGACCGCGACGGTAATCAGGTCGAACACCACAACGACGATCTTGACGACCACGGGCCCGTGCGCGCCCCACGCCCACCAGTTGAACACGGAAATAAAGAGCGTGAAGAACAGCGCGAAGACGATGGCCTGGGTTGCGTGACCCCAGTGCGGCGGCGTAAAGCCGCGCGTGTCCCACGCGTGGTCCGCGAGCGCGGCGGAACCGGAGAAGCGTCGTGTCGCCTCCCGGCGATGACGGTTGTCCCGGAATTGCGTCGTCGCCATTCCCCACACTGCCAGGCCGCCGGACGCGAAGCACACGCCGCAGATCGAAATCACCCAGTAGGGCGCGTGAACGCTGGACGGATCGGCGGGAACGACGCGAAGACCGAGCAGGATGATCCAGACCCCGGTCGCGACGAACGCGCCGCCGAACAGAAACACGCCCCACGTGGACATGCCGGTTCTCGAGCCCCGGCGTTCGTTGTACCCGTTCAGACGGCGACGCGGCAGCCGGGCGTACGGATCGGGAGTGGACGTCATCGACACGAGGGATACGCGTAAGCCGGCGGGCGCGGCAAGCAAAACTCGCCCGGGCGCTTACATTCCCGGGCGGGACTCATCGACGACGGCCGCCGCTTCGAAACGGGCCACGACGGTACCCGCACCGTCCATCAACTCGAGCTTGTTCCCGCGGATGCGGAACGTCTTCGTCGACTCGAAGGCGTGGGAGAGCGCGTCTTCCTGCTCCATTACGTCCTGGCACATCATCTTGGTCGACACCAGCGCCGAGAACGTGAGCGCGTTACCCTGCAGGTCGTACGCGCCGCCGAGCTGATTGCATCCGCCGGTCGCCGCCAGGCGATGCTCCTCGTCGAGCAGCGTGAGATGCGGTTCGCGGCCCGTCTGGCCGACGATCGCCGGGCGCCCCGCGACCTCGGTCAGTTTCCAGTAGGTGCCCACCAGTGGCGCCCCCGCCGGCGCCGCCGCTTTTGGCGCGGTGGTCGGCTGCACGACGATATCGACTTCTTTTCCCGCGCCGTGAGTCAGGACCGGATAACTGATTGCCGACGCGAACAGCCGCTTGCCGCCGGAGAGGATCTCCGCCCGCATCGAATACGTGCGCACATCGATGATCTGCGAGGGATCGTATTCGAGCGAATACGAAATCGGCACCTGCTTCCCTTCGGTGGCGAATGTCTGTTCCGCGATGAGCCGCGCGGGAGCGTCTTCGATCGAAACGTCCTCGAGCGCGACGTGGACTTCCGCATCGGCGGGCAGCGCGGTGCGCTGCAGGGACATGATCGTTCCGGTCACGCGCGGGCCGGCGTTGTCGGTGGCCGCCTTCTTCTGCCCGCACCCGGCCACGAGCATCGCACTTGCTACGACGAGTAAAAATGTGACGATTGTTCGCATCGATCATGTCCCTTTTTTTGCAGCGTCGCCGAAAGCATAGCACGTCGCTAGTGGAAATACACCGCGCGGAACCGCGCCGCCACGCCCGTATCGCTCATCAGCAGCAGGGTCTCGCCCAGGATCTCGTAGTGAGTCACGCCCTCGAGCGCTCCCAGAAACTCCATTTCGCGGTCGTGCGCCGGACACATCGACGTCGTCGCGGCAATCCGCAGGAAGTGGATGGTTGCGCCGTGGACATCGTACGCACCGGTGAACTCGCTGCACCCGCCGAAACCATTCAAACGCGGTTCGCCCATCCGCAACATCAGGTGCGCTTCCTTCTGACCGGGTTCCGGGTGCACAGGCGTTCCGTCCAGCTCGGCGAGTTTCCAGTACGTGTTGGCGAGCGGTGTTTTCACGGTCGACTTCTCGCACGTTTCTTCCGGCCAGACGTGATCGAAGTGATCGACGATCAATGTATTCCGCATCCGCGCGCCTTCCATGGCGGGCCGCGGTTCGATTCGCCCGTCGACGGTCGCCAGCACCGGCGCGCCGGGCTCGTGTTCGGTCGCGGAAACCGCGCGCTCGAGCGCGGCGTTGTCGCCTTCCTGTGCGACCGCGAGGGTGTCACCGGTATCGCAGCGCACGAACATGCCGGCGTCGGCCATGTAGGCGTACATCCCAACGAGCCGAGAGGACGACCTCTCCAGCGGCAGGGTGACGCGGAACGTATCGGCTGCTTCCGCCGGCGCGCGCATCCCGATGCCGGTGGCGTGCGCCGACGTGGTGTCGTCCGCTTCGGCGGATTTCGCGGTCGCCGCGTTCTTTCCCTGACATCCCACGGCCAGCACCGCGCCCGCGACGATCGCGGCCCGCACGACGTTCGGGCAAGTGCTCACGCCGACTGTCCTTCGAAGAACGGGGAGAGATCGTGGGGAACAGGCGCGGCGATCGACAGCGGTGCCCCGGTGATCGGATGCGTGAACTCGAGCCGCTCGCCGTGGAGCGCGTGGCGATCGAGGACCAGCGCCGCGCGAACGCGGGACGTCATGCCTTCCCGAACCTGCTCGTCGCGCACGTCGCCCGAGAGACCGTAGATCTTGTCGCCCACGAGCGGGTGCCCCACGTGCGCCAGGTGCACGCGGATCTGATTGGTCCGTCCCTGTTCGGGGGTCAACCGCAGCGTGGTGAAGCCGTCGGCGCGGTCCAGCACCGCGACGTGCGTCCGCGCCGGCTTGCCCGCCGGGTCCACGCGACGCTTGGGAAGATACGTGGCGAGGTCGTGATCCTTGCCCCACGCGTATTCCACGGGGTACTGGAAGCGCGCATCCACTTTGCCGATGGGCGCGTCGATCACAAACGCGTCCGCGTCGACCCGCCCGAAGACCACGGCCAGGTAGGATTTCGCCACCTCGCCGCGCTCGAACATCCCGGCCATGCCGCGATTGGCCACGCGGTTCTTCGCGAGCATCACGACACCGCTGGTTTCGCGATCGAGACGGTGCGCGAGCGTCACCCGCGGACCGAAATCCGCGCGCAGCTTCGCGATCAACGTATTGACGATGTAGATGCCGCACGCGTGCACCGGGCAGTTGCCCGATTTGGCGACGGCGAGCAGGTGGTCGTCTTCGTACAGGACGGAATACCGGTCGTCGACCGGCGGTTCCGCGTGCCAGATCGTATAGTGGATGAGATCGCCCTTGCCGACGACGTGCGCCGGCTCCACCTCGGCGCCGTTGACGTGCACCCAGCGGTCGCGCACGCGCCGTTCCCATCCTTCGGCCGTGTGGTACTTGAAACGGTGAGCGAGGAACTCGACAACCGTCCACCCGGATCGATAGGGATCGACCTCGCAGGTGAGTGTCAGTTGCTTCTTCTCGACCGGGCTCAGTCCAGCGGGATGTCGTGCGTCCATCCGTGCGAATCCGGTGCGTCACCCGTCTGGATCGCGAGCAGCGTCTCACGGAGTTTCTTGACTGACCGGTCCGACCTGCGTCGGCGGGCCGTACTCGATCAATCGATCTCCGTCCTGGATGGCGTATACCGGCGTGATGATGGTCGCCGTGCCCACGAGTCCGGCTTCGACGAACGACGGCAACTCGGTGACCGGAACCACGCGTTGCTCCACGGGAATCCCGAGGTCCTTCGCCAGTTCCATCAGGCTCTTGTTGGTAATGCTCGCCAGGATCGACGGCGACTTGGGCGTCACGTACTTGCCGTCTTTGGTGATGCCGTAGAAGTTTGAGCTTCCCGATTCGTTGACGTATTTCTTTTCGCGGGCGTCGAGGAACAGCACCTCGGCGTAACCATTTTCGCGCGCGCCCCATGTGGCGCGGAGACCCGCCGCGTAGTTGCCGCCCGTCTTGGCGTCACCGACGCCGCCGGGCGACGCCCGGTCGACGTCGCGCTCGACCCAGAGTTTCACCGGTTTGAGGCCCGACCGGAAGTACGGTCCGACGGGCGTGACGAACACGACGAGTTTGAATTCACGCGACGGCTTGATCCCCACGGTTCCGGTCGTCCCGATCAGGAGCGGCCGGACATACAGGGACGCGCCGCTGCCATACGGCGGCACGAAGCGCCGGTTCAGGCCTGACGACCCGGTCGACCGCCTCGACGAATGCTTTTGACCGGAGGCGCCACCATGAGCAGCTTTTTTGCCGTCGTGCCATGCGGTGCCCGTTCTCTTCCGGACGGAACGCGAATAGCACGGCCGTCCTTGGATTCGTACACCTTCATGCCTTCGAAACATTCCGCCCCGTAGTGGAGGCACGTCGCGGCGATGCTCAACTTGATTTTGTCGCCCTCGACGACTTCGCCCCGCGTCCCATTTCCCGTCGCGGTACGAATACTCGACATGACAATCGGTTCGAACGTAGTCGAACGGAAGTTCGCCCCACTTGAGGTCCGCTTTCTGCATGGTCTCCTTCATATGGACACTTCCCGAAGATGGAAGAACGTCGTGCGGCACGGGTGGAAAAGACACCTCAAAAATCCCGTGACGCGCCACCGACGTCAACGGATTGGGAGGCCGCGGCAGCCGCCGCCGGGGTTATCCACAGGCGGAATGCCGCGTCGCCACCGGGAAAATCCGCAGCATCCCATCGAGTGAGTACTTGCCTTCACCAGCGCGCCTGCGATAGTGTTGCGTCACCAACATGTTCACCGTCTGCCGCAACAATCGTTCAACGAAGATACGTTCCTGCTCGAATTCCACGAGCCGGCGATCGCGTCGAAGGCGCGGCCGGGGCAGTACGTAGACATCCATCTGAACCCGGACAGCACGGCCTGACGCTTCCCATCGTGGCCGCCGACCCGGAGGCCGGCACGTTCGCGGTCATCGAGCGCGGACGGGACCTCCCCAGCGAACGCCTCATGGTAGTCGCCGAAAACGACGAAGTCTTTCAGATCCGCGGGCCGCTGGGTTCTCCCTGCCGCTTCGACGCCGACGGCAAGGTCGTCCGCGTCGCCGAAGACATGGGCGTGCCGTCGCTGTTGTGGCGCGCGCGCGGGTACCGCGACGCGGGCGCATACGTGATCGTGATCTCGGTTTTGAATCGAGCACCCGGATGATCTGGACGGACGAGTTCGCCGGCGTCGCCGACGAGCTCTACATCGTGACGACCGACGGATCGTTCGGCATATCCGGGCGCGTCACCGGCGTGCTGCAGGCCGTGTCGAAACGCATCGCGACGTCGAGCGGCTCATCATGATCGGCACGTTGAAGCACATGAAGCGCGGCGCCAAGATCGCCGCCGATAACCGCATGGAAGCGCGCGTGAGCTTCGATGCAATCCGCTGCCCCGTCGGAGCCCGGGGGTGTTCGACGCGGCGGAGCAGGAAGCGTTCGCGTTTGCGCGCGCGCCCGAACTCGACGTCGACCGCGTCGACTTCGACAAGCTCATCGCGCGCGAGCGCGCGCTCGCCGCCGACACGGCGGAGATGCTCGAAGACGACTCCGCGGGCGCCTCCGGGCGTCGTAACCCACGTCCATGGCCGGCGCGAAAAAAATTCCGCCGCCTTCCACTCCACTCACGAAGGCCGACGTCGCGCGCAAGCTCGACGACGTGGCCGCGATGCTCGAAATTCTCGGGACAATCCGTTCCGCATTCGCGCGTTCTACAACGGCGCCGCGCCGTCGAAGACCTCTCGGGCGACGTCCGCGCGCTGGTGGAGAGCGAGGAGTTGCTCGAGGTGCGCGGCATCGGCAAGTCCATCTTCGCCGACATCAAGTCGCTGCTCGACACCGGAACGTTCGACGAATACGAACGCCTGCGCGCCCGGGTGCCCGCCGGCATGCTCGACTTCTCCGCATCAGCGGTCTGGGACCGAAGAAGGTCAAGGCCGTCCACGACAAACTCGGCGTCAAGTCGATCGACGAGCTGGAGCAGGCGGGGCGCGACGGGAAGCTCGCCGCACTCCCCGGCTTCGGCGAGAAGACGCAGACCAACATCCTCAAGGGCATCGCGCGCTACCGCAAGTATTCGCAGCGCTTCCTCTACAGCACCGCATTCGATGAAGCATCGCGCATTCTCGACGTTGTCGTCGCCGTTCCGGCCGTCGAACGCAGCCTGATCGGCGGCAGCCTCCGGCGCCGCAAGGAGACGATCGGTGACATCGACATCCTTGGACCGTCAAGCAGGACGCGCAGGGCGAAGCCCTGATGGACGCGTTTACGTCGATGCCGTCGGTAGCGACGATCGTCGGGCGCGGGCCGACCAAGTCGAGCGTGATTCTCAAGGCCGGCATGAACGTGGACCTGCGCGTCGTCAAAGACGACGAATTCGCGGCGGCGTCGCACTATTTCACCGGGAGCAAGGAACACAACACCGAGATCCGCGCGCGCGCCAAGAAGCAGGGGTACAAACTCAACGAGTACGGGCTCTTCAAGGAAGAGAAGGCGGCGAAGATTCCCGACGAGACCGCCCTGTTCAAGAAGCTCGGCCTCGACTACATCCCGCCGGAGCTTCGCGAGAACATGGGCGAGATCGAAGCCGCCGAAGCGCACGCGCTCCCCACGTTGATCGAGGCCGCGGACATTCGCGGCGTGTTCCACTGCCACACCAACGCGAGCGACGGACGCTCTTCGTTGCGCGAGATGGCGGAGGCCGCGAAGGCGCTGGGCCACCAATACTTCGGAATCGCCGACCACAGCAAGACGGCCGTCTACGCCGGCGGCCTCTCGCCCGCGGACGTCAAGAAGCAACGGCACGAGATCGACGCGCTGAACCAGGAACTCAAGCCGTTCGTCGTTTTCGCCGGCATCGAAAGCGATATCCTGCAGGATGGTTCACTCGACTATGACGACGACATACTGGCGTCGTTCGATTACGTCGTTGCGTCCGTGCACGGCCAGTTCACCGGCAACGAAGCCGAAATGACGAAACGGATCGTCACCGCAGTATCGAATCCGTACACGACGATGCTCGGGCATCCCACCGGACGGATCTGCTCTCGCGCGAGGGCTACCCGCTGAAGCTGACGGCGATTTTCGAGGCGTGCGCCGAGCACGGCGTGTTCATCGAGATCAACGCGCACCCGGCCCGGCTGGACCTCGACTGGCGCTACATGAAAACGGCGAAAGAAATCGGCGCGATGTTCGTCATCAATCCGGACGCCCACCACACCAGCGAGGTTGCGTACTACGAGTACGGCGTCGGCATTGCGCGCAAGGGATGGCTGGAAAAAGAGGACGTGTTCAACACGCTGCCGCGCGCCGACGTCGTCAAGGCGTTCAAGACGGCCCGGAAGAACCGGCCATGACCAAACGAAGGGCACGCACCGTGGAAAAGAAAGCCGCGAAGAAGCCGAAGCGCAAGACCGCCGCTCGCGGGAAGACGCCCGTGCCGGCCAAGCGCGCGCCCGGAACGCCGTCGGTTCCCGTCACGCCCGAGTTGAAACGACGCGCGCTCGCGCTGCTCGGCGGGCTCGAGGACGCATACCCCGACGCGCGCTGCGAACTCGATTTCACCAACGCACTGGAGGCGCTGATTGCCACCATCCTCGCCGCGCAGTGCACCGACGCCCGGGTGAACATGGTGACGCCGGCGCTGTTCCAGAAATATCGATCACCGAAGGACTACCTCGCGACACCGGACGACGTGCTCAAGGACGAGATTCGAACCACGGGGTTCTTCAACAACAAGACCAAGGCGATCAAGGCCGCGTGCCGCATGCTCGTCGACGAATTCAACGGTGAGATGCCGCGCACGATGGAAGACCTGGTCCGGCTCCCCGGCGTCGGTCGCAAGACCGCCAACGTGATTCTCGGCAACATCTACGGCATTCCGGGCGTAGTCGTCGACACGCACATGCTGCGGTTGTCCAACCGCATGGATTCTCGACCAACCACGACGCAGATAAAGTGGAGCGGGACATGATGGCCGTCTTTCCGGAGACGACGTGGATTTCGCTCTCCCATTGTATTCCCTGGCACGGGCGCCGCTGTTGCACCGCGCGTAATCCCCGGTGCGACGAGTGCCCCGTCGCCGACGAGTGCCCGAAACTGATCGACTAGGCGTCGCAGACGCATTTCCCAAGGAGCATCCGGTGAGCACCGAACGGCCCGACGATCGCATTCGTGTACGACGGCTTCCCAAACGCGGCGCATACGACCGCGCCACCATCGACGCGATCCTCGATGAAGGACTCATCGCTCACGTCGGCTTCGTGGTCGACGGCCAGCCGTTTGTGATTCCGACCTTGTACGCACGCGACGGTGACCGCCTGCTCGTTCACGGAAGCGCGGCCAGCCGTATGCTGACGACTCTGCGCGACGGCGTCGACATTTGCGTTACGGTGACCATCGCCGACGCGCTGATCATCGCGCGCTCGGCGTTCGAGCATTCGATGAACTATCGCTCGGTCGTCGTCCTCGGCCGGGCGCGCGCGGTGGAGGAAGCGGACGCCAAAATGGACGCGTTGCGCGCGCTCACCGAGCACCTGATTCCCGGGCGATGGGACGACTGCCGCACGCCGGACGAGTCGGAGTTGAAAGCGACCCTCATCCTCGAACTCCCCATCGACGAGGCATCGGCGAAGATCCGTACGGGCGGTCCGGTCGACAAGGACCCCGACCACGCGCTGGACTACTGGGCGGGCATCCTGCCGTTCAAGCAGGGCGTCGACGCGCCGGTTCCCGACGACGCGCTGCGTCCGGGAATCGAGATACCCGACTACGTGAAGGCGTACACGCGACGCCCGCCGCGGCGCGGATAACGTAGTTCTTGACCCCCGGGAACGCCGGGGCCAAACTGGCGCGTCCATGAGCAGCCACGCCACAATGGCCCCGACGCCCATCGCCCGCGCCCGGGAAAATGCCCGTGCGCTGGTTCCCCGCGTCCAGCCGCCGTCCCGCGCCGAATGGTGGGGCGTCTGCGAAGCGGACCCCAACGCGTCCTTTTTCGCGACCCCGGACTGGGCCGACATCCTGACCGCATCGTTCCGCCGCTTTCATGCACGGCCGATCGTGTTCGACGGCGACTCCGGGGCCGCGGGCCTGATCCCCGCAATCGAGGTTCGCCGCGGCGGAAGCCGCCTGTCGTCGCTGCACGCGATGCCCTTTGGCACCTACGGAGGAATCCTCCATCGCGGTCCGGTCGATGCGCGGGCGCGCGACGCCGCGATCGAGTTCTTTCTCGCGCACGACGGCCCGAGCCTTCAACGCACGCTCTATCCCAATCCGCTGGGCGACCCGCTGCCGGCGACGCTGACGACGCACTCCGCATACGTGCACGCCATCGATCTCGCGCGCGGGTGGGAGCACTGGTGGGATCACCTCGACCAGAGCACGCGACACGAAGTTCGCAATCCCGAGCGGCGCGGTGTCGACGTTCGGTCCGACATGAATGCCGAAGCGTTCGAGACGTTCTCCCGGCACTACGCGCGCGAAGCGCGTGCGAGACGGGGGGCGTTCGATGTGTCCGACCGATTCCTCGCGTCGGTGTGGGAAACGCGATCGCCGCGAATCCAGCTGTGGACCGCGCACAAGGACGCCCACATGATCGCCGGCGTGCTGGTCTTTCGTTTTCAGGCGCACATGACGCCGTTTCTCAGCTTTGTGCACTCCGACTATCGCGCGCTTTCTCCGTCGCGCCTGCTCTACGGACGCATGATCGCGCGCGCGTGCGAACAAGGTGTTACGGGGTTCAACTTCCTCGGGAGCGGCGGTAATTCCGGCGTCGAGTATTTCAAGTGTTCGATGGGGGCGCGCCGCGTGGATTTCGGCTACGTGAACGCGGCGGGCGCCATGCACTCGTTCATCCACCACGGCGTCGTGTCGTGGGCTCGCAAAGGCGCCCGCGAACTGCGGCGCCGCTCTGGCTAGTGCCCGCGGATGTATCGCAGGGTCATCGCGCCCGTGGAGAGCGCGAACAGAATCGAGACGAGGATGCTGATCGCGATCAACATCCAGACGTTGCCGTCGGTCAACAGCACGAGGAGATTGGCGAGACGTTCCTGGAACATCACGAGACGATCCGGCGTGGCCTGGGCGATCGCACTACCGATCGAACCTCGGAACTCGAATACGAACAGGCCGCTCCAGATCACCAGGATCGCCGCGACACCCGGGAAGCTCATCATGGCGCGGAATGCGCGCATCACCAACGACGGCCGGACGACACTCGCCGCCCGCGTGCCCGCCGTCGCAAAATCCGGCAGGAAGCGTTCCAAGGCCGGGACTTCGGCGCGCCGCGCTACCAGCGACTGCTCGAGCAACGCGAACGCCGCCAGCGACTCGCGACACGCGTTGCACGACTCGACATGCGCGCGCACGGCAGCCGCATCGCCGGCGTCGAGCGATTCCTCCACGAACGCCGGCAGCAGGGTCTCGATATGCTCGCAGTTCGGATTCATCATTGTTCCGCGGTCCGCGCGCGCCAGTCGGGGCGCGACAGGATCCGCTTCAGCTCGGTCTTCCCGCGGTGCACGTACGTCTTTGCGGTGCCCTCGGGAACGCCCATGATTTCGGCGATTTCATCGTACGACTTCTCCGCCATGTAACGCAACTCGATCGCCGTACGGTACGCCTCGTCGAGTTCGCCCATCGCGCGCTCCACCCATTCGCGGGTGTCGCGCTCGTGGATGGCGACGTCGGCGGCCGAGGTGTGCGGCGCCTCGATCGCGATCTCGTCGATGTCGGTCGTGTCGCGGCGACGTTTAGACGATACGTCGATCGCCTCGCGACGCGCAATCTGGTAGAGCCAGGTCGAGAACTTCGCGTCGCCCCGGAAGCTCGCGAGACCCTGATAGGCTTTCATGTAGACCACCTGCATCACGTCTTCGACCTCATCGCTGTCCCGGAGAATGGCTCGGACCACCGCGAACGCCACGGCGTGGTGGTGTTCGAGGAGTGCGCGGAACGCCCGCTCGTCCCCGCGAAGCGACCGCGCGACGAGTTCCCTGTCCTGGTCCTGGGGCACCGCGCTTCTCCAATGTCTGAGACCGCCCGACCCGGGCGGCCGTTTCATCAATCTTAGCGCCGCCCCCTCCCCCCGTGCGCCAAGAAAGTTGAAACGGGCCTGCGGAACGGCCGGTCTCATGGGGTGGATTTCGCGAGGAGGGCCGGATGGCCAACTCCTCGCGCGGCAAGAGGATAGAGAGCCCCTTCGGAAAGGAACCGTGCCATGCCGTTCTTGTTTGGTCGAATCGATTCGGAAGTCGTCGCGCTGGCGATCCCCATCCTCGTGGTGATGGGGGGCGTGCTCATCTCGATCACCGCCATCGTCATGAACGGTCGCCGCAAGGACCTGGAGCATCGCGAGCGCCTCATCGCGATGGAAAAGGGGATCACCCTTCCGACCGAGGCCCCGGCGCCGGAGCGGCCCAAGTACTCGTCCCGGCGCGCCAACGGGCTGGTGCTCGTCGGAATCGGTCTGGCGCTGACGATTTCGATGTGGGTTCAGGACGGCGGCGACGACGGCGTCTGGGGTTTGATCCCGCTGTTCATCGGGGTCGGACTGTTGATCGCCGGCACGCTGGACAAGCGCGAATACGAACGCGAGCGCCAGGAGCGAAAGAACGCGGAAAACCGGATGCCATAGTGCAGGCACCGTCGGTGGGTGGTCGCGGTGTGACGGACCGCAACGGGCACCGCGAAGCGACGTCCCCGCGACGCAACCACCGATCCCCACGCGAGAACGCCGCTTCGCACACGATGCGAGGCGGCGTTTCGCGTTTTCTTTGTTCTCCAGATCAGGCCGACCGCGGCTTATCGAACACGAACGGTTCGTCGGCGCGCACACGTCCCGTTCCGGCCTCACCGTCACGGAGAAAATTCTGGATCGCGCGCTGCACACCGGGCGGCAACAGAAGGTCGCCGTGTCCCGCATGCTCGGCGATCACCGATTGCGCATGGGCAAAACCCGGCGTGAGATCCTGGGCATTCTCGAGGGGCGTCCGGCAATCGAGCGTCCCGGTGACGAATAGCACCGGGACATCCGATCGCGGCGCCGCGCGGAAGACGTCGCCCAGGTCGGGATTTCCCAGCGCGTCGCCGATTTCGGGGAATGGCCAGTCGATCGTCCGGCCCAGTGGAAACTCGCGCGCTTCGCGCTGAATGCGTTCCCATCGCTCCGCCGTCGCACCCGACGCGCAGTCCATGCAGTATCGAACCGGCGAATCGAAGAGCGTCGTTCGCAGTTCGTGGAACGCGCCGAGCAGGGCGCGATCGCCGGCGATATCGCCGAAGTCGCCGCGCGCCATACGCGCCAGCACGGCCGGCATCCGGCCGAGGAAGCGTGTGTCGGCCAGCGACTCGGCGATCATCCATTCGAGATCGAAGCACCCGATCGCGACTTCGTGCGTATCGTCGACGGCGGCGGGCAGGCGCACACGCGCCGGCTCGCGTTCGACGCGGCGCAGCGCGTCTTCCAGTGCATCGCGAGTTTTCGGAACCTGCGCGCGAAGTTCGGGGTCGCTCGCAATCATTGCGTCGATCGTGTCGAACTGACGGTGCACGCGGGACGGCAACTTGTACGTGTGATCCGGTCCTTCCGGTCCCGCGAACACCGCGCGCGCGACCACCGACTCGTGCCGCTTGATCACGCTCATCGCGAGATGCGTCCCGTAGCTCCAACCGAGGAGATTTGCGCGCGGGTGGCCCAGCGCGCGTACGAGATCGGCGACGTCGTCCGCGTTCTCCACGGTGTTGAGTCCGCCGGTGTCGATGCCGCGATGCGCAAGCTCGGCGACGCACCGGCGCGTCGACTCGAGGGCGCCCGCCAGCTGGTCGTCGCGCATCACGAAGCGATCCAGCGGAACGCGCCGGGGCGAGCCGCACCGAAGCGCCGGCGACGACTCCCCGCTCCCCCGCTGGTCCAGCAGGATCACGTCGCCGACGGTCCGAAGCGCGTCGAACCACCCGAACAGACGCCCGCGCCCGGTCTGGATCGCGGACAGTCCCGGTCCCCCGGTCAGAAACACAACGGGGACGCCGGATCCCGCGGACGACACGGCGGGCAACCGGACGAACGCCAGCTCGAATCGCCCCCCGCCCGGGGTGTCGCGTCGTACGGGAACGGACAGGGTTCCGCGTTCGGCGGGAATGGAGCGACCATCGGTCGCGCGGAAGTCGACCGGCTGGAGGCGGAGATTCGGGTTGGATGCTGGCATCGCCGCGTGTCTTGTCAACGGAACGTTCTCCCCGTATTGTATAGCCTTCGAATCACTCCCTCCACTACGAGAACCGTCCGAAGGCGCCCAGGAGCCACCATGGAAACCAACCATATCGAAACCAAAGTCGTCCGCGCGGGCGAGCCGGACCCGCGGCACGACGGTGCCATCGTCATGCCCATCTACCAGACCGCGATGTTCGAGACGCGGGGCGACGAAGGCGACTACCACGACATTCGCTACACCCGGCTGAACAACACGCCCAATCATATCGTGCTGCACGCAAAACTCGCCGCGCTGGAAAACGCGGAGGCCGCACTCGTCACCGCGAGCGGCATGGCGGCGATTTCGACAGCGCTTCTGACCGTGCTGTCACAGGGCGATCACCTGCTCATTCAGGACGTGCTCTACGGCGGTACACACACGTTCGTCACGCACGACTTCGAATCGATGGGAATCGAGTACGACCTCGTCGACGGGGCCGACCCCGCGTCGTGGAAGGCGAAACTTCGCTCCAACACGCGCGCGATCTATGTCGAGTCGATCGCCAATCCACTGATGAGTGTGAGCGACCTCAGCGCGGCGGCGCGGTTCGCCAAAGAACACGGTCTGGTGTCGATGGTCGACAACACGTTTGCGAGTCCGGTGAATTTCCGCCCCGCCGAGTGGGGCTTCGACCTCTCGCTGCACAGCGCCACCAAGTATCTCAACGGTCACAACGACATCATCGCGGGCGCGGTGATCGGCCGGGCCGATCTCGTCGAACAGGTCCGGCTCAAACTCAATCACCTCGGTGGCTCGCTGGATCCGCACGCGTGCTATCTCCTGCATCGCGGCATCAAGACGCTCGCGCTGCGCGTGCATCACCAGAACGTCAGCGCACTCGCGATCGCGCGCTTCCTCGAAGAACACGAGGCCGTCGATCGTGTCAACTATCCGGGACTCGTGGGCAACGCCAGCCACGAGCGCGCGGCGGATTTCTTCGACGGCTTCGGCGGCATGTTGAGCTTCGACCTCAAGGGCGGCGTCAAGGCGGCCGAACGCCTGTTCGATCGCGCCGAACTGCCGATCGTCGCGCCGAGCCTCGGCGGTGTGGACACGCTGTTCACGCGTCCTGCACTGACCTCGCACCGCGGGCTGTCGGACGAGGAACGCGCCAAAGCCGGAATCGGCGACGGCCTGGTTCGCATGTCGGTCGGCATCGAAGCCACCGAAGACCTGATCGACGACCTCTCTCGCGCGCTGGAGGCGTAGTTGACCGCCCGACCGGTTGCACTGGTCACGGGGGCATCGATGGGTCTGGGTGCGGAGTTCGCCCGACTCCTCGCCGCCGACGGACACGACCTCGTCCTGGTCGCGCGCAGCGACGATAAGCTGGCATCGATCAAACGCGAGATCGAAGGACTCCACGGCGTGTCGGTGCGGTTGATCGTCAAGGACCTCGGGAATCCGCGCGCGCCGCAGGAGATCTTCGACGAGTTGCGCACGGCCGGCGTCGACATCGACGTGCTGGTCAACAACGCGGGCTTCGGCGGCTACGGACTTTTTCACGAATCCGATCTCGCCAACGATCTGGACATGATCCAGGTGAACGTCATCGCACTCACGCATCTGACGCACCTGTTCGTTCGCCCGATGGTGACGCGCGGACGCGGTCGCATTCTCAACGTCGCTTCGACCGCCGCGTTCCAACCCGGACCGCTACAGCCGCTTTACTACGCGACCAAGGCCTACGTGCTGTCGTTCAGCGAAGCCATCGCCAACGAGCTGGCGGGAACCGGCGTCGCAGTGACCACACTCTGCCCCGGTCCCACGCCGACAGGTTTCCAGGCGCGCGCCAACGTGGGAAACGTCCGCGGGCTGCGGATGATGATGCGCGTCAGCCCCGAAGAGGTCGCGCGTGCCGGGTACGAAGGCATGAAGAAAGGCAAGTCGCTCGTGATTCCCGGATTTTTGAACCGATTGGTTGTGTTTCTGCTTCGTTTGTTTCCGCGCCGGATGATCACCGCGACGGTGCGTCGCGTTCAGACCCACTGACCCTTGCGATCGATTCCGATGATTCGTCCACGTTCTCCGTTACTTTCGCGCGACCGCGTCATCGCCGCCGTGATCCTGGCGGTCGCGATCGCGATTCGTCTGTGGGATATCCGTGCGCGGTCGTTGTGGTTCGACGAATCCGGAGAGTTCTGGATCGCGACCGCGCCGTTCGGCCACCTCGCGCAGGCGGTCCAGACCGGTTCGGGCGACCCGCCGCTCTATTCGCTGCTGTTGCACGTGTGGATGACGGCGGGAACGAGTGTCGCGTGGCTGCGCCTTCTCTCCGTCGTGTTCAGCGTCCTCGGCGTGCTCGGCGTGATGACGTTCGCGCGGCGGCTGGGCGGCGCGTCGTCCGCGATCGCGGCGGGCGTCCTGATGACGCTGCTCCCGCCGGACGTCCGCTATGCGCAGGAAGCCGGCCAGTACGCGCTCATGCTGGGCGCGGTCGCGTGGTCACTGGTCGCGCTCGAGCGGTTGGTGTCGTCGCCGTCGCAACGGACGGCGGCATTGTGGGCGTTGACCGCGCTGGTCGCCTCGTACGCGTATTATGGCGCGGTGTTTGCGGTCGCGGTTCCGTTTGGGTGCGTCGTCGTGGAACACGCTCGCCGCCGCGATCCCGCGCGGCTGCGCACGGACGCACTCGCGGCCGGGATGGTCGCGATCGGGATCGCGCCGCTTGTGGTCTTTATGCAGAGCCAGTTGTCGCGCGTGGTCGCGCACGACGTGTCCAGCGGCGGACCCGGCGGCTTGTTCGCGGGCGGGCCGGGCGCGGCGTGGACGTGGCTCCGGCAGGTGCTCGCGTTCCAGTTCACCGGGTGGCCCTACACCCGCGTACCCTCGGCGATTCCGGTAGTGGCCGCACTTGTGCTTCTCGTCTTCGCTGTCCGCACGCACCGTCGCGTCGTCGTGTGGCTGGGAGCCACGTGGCTCGCGACCACACTCGCGGATGTCGTCGGCGTTTTTCCGTACGGGTTTCGCTGGGGACTGGTGCTGGCGCCGATGCTGGTTGCGAGCGTCGCGCTGGGAATCGGACCATCGCGGCGATCGTCCGTACGCATCGCGTCGCTCGTCGCGCTGGTGGCGCTTGTTATCGGCGCGGCGGTGTCGCTTCCCAATCGATCGCTGCGCGCGCGTCTGTATCCGCACGCCGGGTGGGCGTGGCCCGAGACCGAAGACATGGGGCCGGTCGTGGCGTACTGGCGCGCGAACCGCATGGCGAACCAGCCGACGTATATCTATTATGGAGCGGCGCCGGCGTTCGGGTATTATGCGCGCGGCGCGGGGCTCGCGGGCGATCTACCGGCGACGTGGTTTCTCGACTGCTGGCACCGGGGCGCACAGTATTTCACGCGAGACGGCGTCTACCTCGGGCGCTGGTTGCGGTCGATGAGCGACGCGGAGAAGGCGTCCGACATCGCGCGCGTCATCCCGGGTCACCCGACGACCCTGTGGCTGGTCTTTTCGCACGTCGACGGCCGCGACGACGCCGACATGCTCGCCGGCATTCTGCTGCAAGGCTACACGATCGAAAAAGCGACCCAGGGCGTCGGCGCGTCGGCGTTCCTGCTCTCGGCGCGCTGAGCGACACGCATGATTCAGCTCAACCACATCGAAAAGTCGTTCGGTGCGCAGGTCCTGTTCGACGACCTGACGTTCACCGTCAACCGCCGCGAGCGCGTCGGCCTGGTCGGGCGCAACGGTCACGGCAAGACGACGGTGTTTCGCATGGTGCTCGGCGAGATCTCGCCCGACGCCGGTCTGATCGTCATCCCGAAACGCTACCGCATCGGGCACCTCGATCAGCACATTCACTTCACGCAGCCGACCGTCCTCGAAGAAGCCGCGCTCGGATTGCCGAAGCAACACCGCGACGAAACCTGGCGCGTCGAGGAGATCCTCTTCGGCCTGGGCTTCGGCCAGGACGACATGGGGCGCTCGCCCGACCTCTACTCCGGCGGGTTTCAGGTGCGTTTGAACCTGGCGAAGGTGCTCGTCTCCGAGCCCGATCTCTTGCTCCTCGACGAACCGACCAACTACCTCGACATCGTCTCGATTCGCTGGCTGGAGCGCTTCCTCAACGAGTGGAAAGGCGAGCTGATCCTGATCACGCACGACCGCTCGTTCATGGACAACGTCGTTACCCACACGGTCGCCATCCATCGCCGCAAAGCCAAGAAGATCGCCGGTGGCACCGAGAAGATGTACACGCAGATCCTCCAGGAAGAAGAGATCTACGAGAAGACGCGCCAGAACGACGAACGCAAGCGCCGCGAGATCGAGCGCTTCATCGAACGCTTCCGCGCCAAGAACACACTGGCGACGCGCGTGCAGTCGCGCATGAAATACCTGGCGAAGCACGAACGGATCGAGAAGCTCGAACGCATCCAGACGCTCGACTTCGAATTTCGCAACGCGCCCTTTCCGGCCAAGTCGATGATGCGTGTCGACCACGTATCATTCGGCTACGGCGATGCCGCGCCGCTGTTTTCGGATCTCCGATTTGAAATCCACGACCACGATCGCATCTGTATCATCGGCCCCAACGGCAAGGGCAAGTCGACGCTGTTGCGCCTGCTCGCCGGCCAGCTCCAGCCCGGACACGGGACGCTGACGCTGCACCCGCGGACGGTGACCGGCTACTTCGCGCAGACCAACGTCAACACGCTGCACAACCGGCTCACCGTGGCCGAGGAAATTCAGTCGGCGGACGCGGGCTGCCTGCCACAGACCGCGCGCGACATCGCGGGTGTCATGATGTTCGAAGGCGACGACGCCCTGAAGAAGATCTCCGTTCTGTCCGGCGGCGAGAAGAGCCGCGTCATGCTGGCGAAGCTCGCGGTGACGCCGTGTAACCTCCTGCTTCTCGACGAGCCCACCAACCACCTCGACATGGACTCGTGCGATTCGTTGCTCGCGGCCATCGACGCCTTCGACGGTGCCGCGGTGATCGTCACCCACAACGAGATGTTCCTGCATTCGCTGGCGACGCGTTTCATCGTCTTCGACCGCGGCCGCGCGCGCGTGTTCGACGGCAGCTATCAGGACTTTCTGGAAACGGTCGGCTGGGAGATGGACGAAACCATGGCGCGCGCCCGGCCGGCGCCGACCGCCACGATCGCCGAGAAGCCGGCGGCGGCCACGCCCGCGTCACCCGCACCGTCGAGTGCCGCCGACCGCAAGGCGGCGCGTCAGGCGCGCGCGAAGCTCGTGCAGGAACGCGCGCGGATCGTCGGACCGCTGGAGAAGCGCGTCACCGAACTCGAGGCGCGCGTCATGCGCCTGGAGCGCGACAAGGAGAACACATTCACCGCACTCGCCAACGCGTCCGCCGCGGGCGACGCCGCCGTGATCGCGGACCTCTCGAAGAAGAGCCGCGACATCGCCGCGGAGATCGAGACCGCCTTCGAAGCGCTGGAAGCCGCCTCCGACGCGTTCGAACGCGAATCGAAGGCGTTCGAGGAGCGCATGCGGGACATGTCCTGACGCCTCCCGCGATACCACGGGCGACGCCCACGGCCATGGCGCCGGCCCCCCCCATCGCGTATGATGGCGCTGTGCCTCCCTCCCGCTCGAAACGCCTCCTCGCCGCCGCGGGCATGACCGCGCTTGTCGTCGCCTCGTGCTCGGATCACGGCGTCCAGCCGATCCCACCGGGTGCGTCGACTCCGTCATGGGACGTCACGATCGATACCTACGACGGCTCCGTGGACGCCATCTGGGGTCGCTCCTCGAGCGACGTGACCTTTGCCGGGGACGTCCTCGCGCACTTCGACGGCAAGGCGTGGAAGACGATCGCGCTTCCGGTCAGCATCTTTTATTACGACGACGCCTGGGGCAACGCACTGGGCGACATCTACATCACCATCAGCTCCACCATATATTACTGGAACGGTTCGGTGTGGGACCAGCTGGCGTCGCCCATTTCTCCCAACGACACCTGGGGCGCACCCGACGGGGAGATATTCGTAGCCGGAAGGGACCCCCAACATGACGGCCTCGTCGCGCGCTTCGACAATTCGTCGTGGTCGGTGGATTCTCTGGGCGGCAATACCTATCTGACTTCCGTTTGGGGAACGAGCCCGCAGAACGTCTACGCCACCGGCGAGTACGGGCTCGTCGCTCACTACGACGGATCCACGTGGACCCAGACGTCGCTCGATTCGTTCACCACGTTCTACGGGGCGTGGCAGGTCGGCGCCGGTCCGCTGCGCGTTCGCAGCTCCAGCGGCCGTCTCTACGAGGTCGACGGCGCGCTCATCAATCGCCTCGATCCCGGCGTCGATCTTCGCGTCAACCAGTTGTGCACGGAAGGTCCGGATGCGTTCGTAGCCGTCGGATTCGACGGGACCTCATTGAATCACGGCCTCGCCTATGCGTTCGACGGCGCCAACTGGAGTCCGCTGCTCGAGGCCAACGACCAACTCAGGAGTGGCTGGGTATCGCCTTCCGGCGACGTCTTTCTCGGAGGCCCGGGGCTCTGGCGCGTCGGCGCGGGCACGACCGAGCGCCTGCTCGGCGGCGTCCTGAACCCCGACGGCATCTACGATCTATGGCGCACGCCGCAGGACGACGTCGTTGCGGTCGGGACCGGCGCCTACCGGTTCGACGGCTCGCAGTGGCACGACCTGGAGAAGGAAACACTCACGAACCAGATCGCGCGTTCGGTGCACGGACGGAGCGCGCACGACTTCTACGCGGTGGGCAACGGAATGGTCCTTCACTACGACGGCGACACGTGGAGCTGGGTCGGCACCGGCTTCAACAGTTATCTCAACGGAGTATGGGTGGACGCGGATGGCGTCACCGCCGTCGGCGACGGCGGCGCCATTGTCCACTACGACGGCGTTCGGTGGACCCGGATGGAGTCGCGCACCGGAAACGCATTGCGCGCGATCTGGGGATGGAATGGAGGCGCAATTGCCGTGGGTTACGGCGGAACCATTCTCCGCTTCGACGGCACGCAGTGGACGCCGATGGCGAGCCCCGTCACATTCGACTTCTTCGATGTCATCGGTTTCGGCCCCAACCGCATGGTGGCCGTCGGGCGCGACCAGACACGGGCGTGCCTGTACGACGGCTACTCGTGGCAGGCGGTTCCCACCGGCATTTCGAATCCGTACGCATGGAACGTCGACCTGTGGGGAACGTCGATCAACAATTTCTACATGTCCCAGGACGAAGGTATCGTCTATCACTACGACGGCACCACCTGGACGCCGCTGGCCGGGCGCATGCAGGAATCGACGAGCGCAATGACGGGACTGCCGGGCGGCGATCTCTTCGTCGCGGGGGATCGCGCGATTCTTCGCTATCACCGACGCTAGTTCGCGGTCTCGCTAACGACCCCGCTTTGCTCGCCCGCCCCGTGTCACCGCGCCCGAACCGAAACGTGCCTTCAACGCATCCATGACGGCGTCAAGCGTGCGATTGCGTGCCGACGATTCCCGCTTCGTTTCCGGCGCATTGGCGAACAGGTCGGTTGGGATGTCGTCGGCCGGCACCAGGTTCGAGAGCGACACCCCGAGCAGGCGCAGCGCGCGGCCGTTGCGATCGAGTCGCGTCTCCAGGAGGTCGCGCGCCGTGTCGCGAATGCGGATGGAATCCGAGGTCGGCTCCGCGAGCGTCGTCGCGCGCGTGACCGTGTGAAAGTTCGCGTAACGCGCCTTGAGATTCACCGTGTGGCCGCGCATGCCCTCGGCGCGCGCGCGCGAGGCGACGCGCTCGGAAAGCGCATCCAGTTCCGCCCGCAGTTCTCCGGGGTCGGCGATGTCGCGGGCGAACGTGTTCTCCGCCCCGATCGACTTCGCCTCCGCGTCGGGCACGACCGGACGGTCGTCGATCCCGCGCGCGAGTTGCTTGAGCCGGGACGCGTAGGAGCCGGCGATCGCTTCGAGCGGGTCGTCGCCGGCTCGCAACAGGTCGGCGACCGTGCGAATCCCGATTTGTTCCAGCGCCGCCTGTGTCACCTTGCCGACGCCCCACAGTCGCCACACCGGCAGCGGCGCCAGCCGCGCTTCCGCCTCTTCCTGAGTAATGACCACGAACCCGTCGGGCTTCTCGAGATCGCTCGCGAGCTTGGCGAGGAACTTGTTCGGCGCGACGCCGACCGACGCCACCAGCCCGATCTCGTCGCGGATGCGCGCTTGATCGCGCGGCCGATCGTCTCGCCGTCGCCGAAGCAGCGCGCGCGCAGCCGGTCACGTCGAGGAAGGCCTCGTCGATGGACAGGGGCTCGACCAGCGGCGTGACTGCGTCGAAGATTCGCGGACGGCGCCGGAGATCTCGGCAGTAGCGCGCCATGCGCGGCCGCGAAGGAACACGCCGTGGGGGCAGAGCTTCACGGCGCGCGCCGGCTCATCGCGCTGTGCACGCCGAATAGCGGCGGGCCTC
Source organism: Candidatus Latescibacterota bacterium (assembly GCA_963761125.1). GTDB lineage: Bacteria > Krumholzibacteriota > Krumholzibacteriia > WVZY01 > JAKEHA01 > JAKEHA01. The sequence goes on along the minus strand of CAVXFV010000002.1, from coordinate 662,705 downwards.
GTAGCTGGCGGCCGCCACCACGCCGCGGCTCCTCGGCGTGCCGCCGACGATCACCGGCCTGCCGCGCAGCGCGGGATCGTCGAGCACCTCGACCGCGGCGAAGAACGCGTCCATGTCGACGTGAATAATCGCGCGAGTCGGTGTGGATCGCATGGCGATTGCCGGGCGTGAGGCGCGGGCGAGGGTTCGGACGCCCATTGTATCCCGCCGGGGACGCGCGCGCAAGTTGTCGCTGTCGGCGCGCCGGTGGAGCGGCTATCATCGCGACATGGCACCGGCGCCCATGAAAGACAAGATTGTCCTGGTCACCGGCGCGAGTTCCGGGATCGGACAGGCGACGGCGGCGGGTCTCGCCGCGCTCGGCGCCCACGTCGTCATGGGAAGCCGCACGCGCGAGCGCGGCGACCGCGCGCGCGACGCGATCGCGCGGGCGACGCCCGGGGCGTCCCTGGATCTGCTGGTCGCCGATCTCGCAACCACGGACGCCATTCGCGGACTGGCGTCGGAATTCCTCTCGCAGTACCCGCGGCTGGACGTGCTCGTCAACAACGCGGCGATTCTAACCGGAAAGCGCCGTGTGACCGAAGAAGGCTTCGAGGTCCAGTTCTTCGTGAACCACCTCGCGTACTTCCTGCTGACCGGACACCTGATCGGCCGGTTGATCGCGAGCGCGCCCTCGCGTGTGGTGAACGTCGCGTCCACCGCGCACAGCCGCGGCGTAATCGACTTCGACGACCTCCAGCTCGAACACCACTACCGCGGCTATCAGGCCTATGCGAACACCAAGCTCATGAACATCACCTTTACCTACGAACTGGCGCGTCGTCTCGACGGCACCGGGGTCACCGCCAACTGCCTGCATCCGGGGATCATTCACACCAACCTGCTGCGGAATTTCTCCTCGGTATTGAACCTGGGGTTCCACGCGGTGCAACGCTTCTTCAAGCAACCGGAAGACGGCGCCGAGACGCCGGTGTATCTCGCGTCGTCGCCCGACGTCGCCACCGTCAGCGGAAAGTATTTTCGCCATTGCCGCGAGTTGGGGACGTCGGCGCAGTCCAACGACCCCGGGGTGCAACGCCGCCTCTGGGCCGAAAGCGAGCGATTGAGTGGATTCCGCTTCGACATTCCCCGCTAATCGCGCCTTGCCTCGCCGGGGGCGACCCCATACAATTGAATCGACCCCACCGCGTTCTCTGCTCCGTCTTGTCAGCCGCCGAGCCCCATGGCGCGATCATCGCTTCAACGACTATTCTGTGGCACGCTGCTGGTCGCTTCGCTCGCGATCGGGTGCGGCGACAACGCCGTCGAACCGCCACCCGGTACCGGCCCGGCACCGCAGTGGTCCGAACTCACCGGCTTCCCTCCCGATGTCACGCTCTATGGCGCGTGGGCGCCGATGGCAGACTATGTGATGGCCGTCGGCCCGGCCGGATTCATCTCGCGCTGGGACGGCACGCAATGGACGCGGGTCCTGAGCGAATCCACGCGCAACCTCTGGGCGATCGCCGGTGCGACCGGAGGCGAAATCGTCGCGGTGGGCGACTACGGAACCGCGATGCGATTCGACGGCACGCGCTTCGTGGTGGTCCCCACGCCGACGAGTGAGCACCTGCGCGGCTTGTGGCGATCGAGCGGCGGCGAATTCATCGCGGTCGGGGAGAGCGGCGTCATCATGCGGGGCGACGGCACCGCCTGGACGCTCGACACGACGCCGGCGTTCAAGTCTCTCTTCGGTGTCTGGGGCGCCGCGGACGACGACGTATTCGCCGTCGGCGTCGACGGAACCATTCTGCACTTCGACGGAACCGACTGGAGCGAGATGACCAGCGGAACGACGGCGATCCTCGCGTCCGTGAGCGGCGCCGCGCCCGACGACGTCTACGCGGTGGGCACATCGGGCGCGATCCTTCACTACGACGGCGCCACCTGGACGGCCATGACGAGCGGGACGACCGATGTGCTGCAGAGCGTTTCGGCGACGGGCGGACCGATTGCGGTGGGCGCAAACGGCACCGTGATCGCACTCGACGCCGGTGCCTGGACGCCCGTCCCGGACGTCGCGCACGAGCAACTGTTCGCCGTCGTGCAGGCGGGTTCGCGCACGTGGGTCCTTGGAACCCGCACGGTGTTGTCCACCGACGGATCGACGTGGACGCAACCCACGCGCGGCCTGGTGCCGCTCTTGAACGCCGTCGCGGGCGGCGCGTCGGGACCGTTGACCGCCGTGGGAAACGAGGGCTACGCCGCGCAGGGCAACACCGATTCATGGTGGATCACGGAGAGCGGTACGTCGCGCGCGCTCAACGCCGCGTGGGCGGACCCGTCCGGGGACATCTATGCGGCGGGTCTCAACCGCATCCTTCGTTACGACGGCGTGACGTGGACGTCCGAGTTCGAGCAGCCGGTCGAGTTTCTCGACGTCGCCGGCGGTCCCTCCGGGCTGATCGCGGTCGGGACGGCCGCGACCATCTACCGCCGCGTCGCGGGCACGTGGTCGTCGGTGCGCCCGACGACGCCGATCTCCACCACACTCCGCGCGTACGCGAGCGTCGCCGACAACATCGCGTACATCGTCGGGGACGCGGGCATGACGCTTTATTACAACGGTGCGGCCTGGCAAGTCGGACCGTCCGGAATTTCCGCGGACCTCTACGACGTCGCCGCCGTGTCCGGCGCAACACGCGATGCGATCGCGGTGGGCGAAGCCGGAACGATCATCGCGCACACGCCGGGCGGGAGCTGGCATTCGCTGTCGAGCCCGACAACCGTAACGTTGCGCGCACTCGCGCGCGGACCGAACGGCGACCTGTTCGCGGTCGGTGGCTCCGGAACGGTGATCCGCTACGACGGCGCCGCATGGTCGGTGGTTCCATCCCCCACCTCGACGGGGCTACGTAGCGCGTGGTCGCGCTCGGGCATCCTGTTCATGGTGGGCGGACAGGGCACGGTGAACCTGGTGCTGCGTTACGGTCGGCCTTGATCTCGCGCGTTCCGGCCGGGTATCCTTGAGACCGCTCTCACCTTCCCCTCATTCGAAAGCGATTCCGTGACCCGGTCCCGATCCATCATTCGCGCCGTCCTCGTGTCCGCCGTTGCGCTGGCACTCTTCGGGTGCGGCGGGTCCTCGACCGCGCCCTCGTCGCCGCCGTCCTTTTCGTTCAGCCCGGAGATCGCGGAGATCGGCGCGTTTCACGGCGTCTGGTGCAACTCCCCGACCGACGCGTGGGCGGTCGGCGCGTCCGGTCTCTTGATTCACTACGACGGAACATTGTGGTCGCGCGTCGACGCGGGCGTGACCGGCCAGCTCAACGCGATCTGGATGGCGCCGGGCGGCGAAGGCTTCGCGGTCGGCAACGACGGATTGATCCTCCATTACGACGGAAGCACGTGGTCGAAGATGGCGATTTCCTACACGACCACGTTGAACGCGGTGTGGGGTACCTCGGCCACGGACGTCCTGGCGGCCGGTAACGACGGCGTGATCATTCACTACGACGGTGGGTTGTGGACCCCGTCGGACGTCGTCAGCGGCGTGACGTTCCGCGGCGTGTGGATGGGCTCTCCGACCTGTGCCTACGCCGTTGGCAACGTCGGCCTCATTCTCAAATATGACGGCTCGACGTGGGCATCCGCGTATCAGGGTGCGGCGGCGTCGGCATTTCACGGCGTGTTCGGGTTCGCCGATGACGACGTCTTCTTCGCCGGCAACGACGGCGCGATGCTTCACTGGGACGGCAACACGGTGTCGCCGATGACCACCGGCATCAGTCAGCGGCTCGACGGACTCTGGGGGTCGGCGCCGAACGACGTCTTTGCCTGCGGCGAGCTGGGGACGATCCTGCACTACGACGGCGCGACCTGGACGCCGTACACCAACACCATCTTCACGACGCAGTTCTTCGAAAGTATCTCGGGGACGAGCGGCACCGACGTGGTCGCCGTCGGATCGAGCGGCACGATGGTGCGTTTCAACGGTGCCAACTGGGAGAAAGAACTGAGTGACGTCGGCGCCATCGTGCGCCGCGCGATCTGGGGCACCAACAACGAGCTTTTCACCGCCGGCACGTACGGCGAAATCTTCCGGCGCCAGAACGGGAAATGGAAATTCTCGGCCGGCGGGCGCCCGCAGCAGATCGTGGACCTGTGGGGGACCGGTTCGTCGAACGTGTTCGCCGTGGGCGACGAGGGGCTCGCGATGCATTTCGACGGGACCGCGTGGTCGGTACAATCGACCGGAACCACCGAGGGACTCAACGGCGTGTGGGCCGCGTCACCGACCGACGCGTACGCGGTCGGCGTCGACGGGATCGTGCTACACTACGACGGCAACGCCTGGTCGCCGATGACGAGCACGACGACCAAGGTGCTTCAGGATATCTGGGGCGCTTCCGCGAGCGACCTCTTTGCCGTCGGGAACGACGGCCTCGTGCTGCACTACAACGGTAGCGCATGGAGCGAGATGGCGACCGTCAACGCGGTGGCCCTGCGCGGCGTGTGGGGCGCGTCGTCGTCCAACGTGCTCGCCGTCGGCACCAACGTCGCGGGACAGCCCAACGCGTTCCGCTACAACGGCGCGACATGGAAGTCCGAGCCCATCGGCACGGTGGCGGCGCTCGAGGCCGTGCACGGGACATCGAGCGGCGAGTTTTTCGTCGTCGGACTGGGCGGCGGCCCGCTCGGCAGCTTCAAAGACTCGTTCTTCCATTACGACGGCACCACCTGGCGCCGCTCGTCGACCGAAAGCTTCTCGCAATTCTCCGGCGTGTGGGCGCCGGCGGCGTCGGTCGCGTTCGTCGTGGGCAACGGCACCATCGTCTACCGCGGCGACCGCAACAACTGAGGACCCCGCCCCCGTTCCCGGCGGCATGACGCCGCGGAACGCTCGATGGCGGCGCCGCGTTCCCCGTTCTTTCTCGGCCCGAACCTTGCACTACGCAGTCGGACTCCACCTGGGAGGTCGATATGCGAACGACTCACTGGATCCCCTGCGCCATCATCGTCGCGAGCGTCGCGCTGATGGGGTGCTCCCACTCGGTGGCTTATCAGAACGGTGAGCCGGACGTCGTCGTTGCGAGCGACCACGAGCCGGGGCCGCCGCCGCACGCGCCCGCACACGGGTATCGCAGCAAGCGGGTCTCCGATAACGTCGTCCTGGAATACGACTCGGACCTCGACGTGTATGTCGTCACCGGTTACGCCGACACGTATTACACGGCGGGCCAGTACTTCCGCCTCGCCGGCGATGCGTGGCAGTGGAGCGTCGACGTCGAAGGACCGTGGAAGCCCGTCGAAATGGAAAGCGACCTTCCCCACGGACTGCGCAACATGGACATGAAAGTCTCGAAGAACCACAAGAAATGATTTGTGCGGCGGTGCGACGGAACATGAGGCGCTCCGGCACTTCGGTTCCCGCCGCATCCCGCCAGAGACAAAAAGAACTCCCCCGGCCGATTGGATCGACCGGGGGAGTTCGTGTTTTCGACTCGAATCCGGGACGGGCTAGAAGTCCGTCTGGCGGGTCGCGACGAGGGCGCGATCGATGCGCGCGATGGTCTCCATCAGGTGCGCGTTGGTCGCGTCGTCCAGACCCTTGGTCGACAGCGCCGCCTGCGCGGTGCTCTTGATCCGGGTCAGGTTCAAGCGCGAGAGCGCGACCGCGTCTTCCGGCGTGACCGGGGACGGGTTGACCACCTGATTGATCAGCATCTCGGTGTAGACACGCTGGAGGTTGCGATCCCACGCCGCCGTCCGGCCTTTGGGTGCCGCATTGGTCCAGATCGCTTTGGTGAGCGTCGTGTACTCCTCGGACAGCCGGAACGGATCGTCCGAGGTGTATTCCTGCTCGACCACGCGGGACTGCAGGTACGGGCTCATCACGTTGAACAACACGGCCGTCTGGATCGCTTCCACCCACGTCGTCAGCGGGAAATCGAAACGCCGACCCGCCTGGAAGGGATTGTTCTCCCAGCTCCACATCTTGTCGTCCTGCATCTTGTCCAGCATGTCGGGCGGCAAGGCGAACTCGTTGGTCTTGAGCGCACTGCTCACGACGAAGTCGAGGGCCTTGCGCTGGTCCGCGGCCGGAATCGGGTTGAAGGGCGCCTTGCTATCGCCCTTGTGCGCCCGCTCCGTCATCGAACCGCCGATGGTCTTGGTCGCGATGTTCGCGCACACGTACTTCTGCAGGAACAGCGTCTGCACGGCGCTCCGCAGGGGCACGTAGTCGCTGCCTTCCGGCACGACGCGATCGTCGAGCTTGTGGTTCATGAGCAGATCGTCGCAAATCGACGCCCGCTCTTTGGCCCACGCCATCGGGTTGTCGCTCAGGTCGTTGATGTTGCTGCGCGGATCCAGGGCGCCGGCCGGATACGTATCTTCGTCCGTTCCGTAGAGGTGCGCCTTGTCCGTGCACTGGCTGGCGATCGACTCGAGGTTCTTGGACTGCTCCTCGGCCGTCGCGCCGGCGACCGGCTTGTAGCCCCACGTGATCGCCCACACGTCGTAGGTCCCGACGTTCGGCGTGTAGTAGTAGCCCTGCTTGGTCTTGTCGGCGGCGACGTTGGGCGTCGGATAGTCCATGACCGAGCCGGTCATGCCGATCTTTTCCATCATGCTCTTGTCGTTGAGTTCGTCATACGGCGTCGACCCCGAGCCCTTGAAGTTGTGACGCAGCCCGAGCGTGTGACCCACTTCGTGCGACGCGACGAACTTCAGGGCCTGGCCGATGAACTCCAGCGGAACTTCCCCGCCCGCCTCGACGATGTCGGACGCCATCATCGACAAGCGCATGAACTGGGAACCGAGTTCCATGCAGTCGTCGACGGCACACAGCGAGTAGGGATGATTCTTGAAGTACGGGAGCTGGAACATCGCCTGCTCCTGCGCACGCTCGTCGTTGGTCATCCACAGCTGCTTCAGGTTGCCGTCGACCTGCATCAACGCCGCGCGCGGGCCGGCGATACGCCGGTACGACTTGCCGAAGTTGGCGACGATGTTGTGCTCGAACAGAATGTCGGCGTCGATGATCTCGCCCGTGCGCGGATCGACGCGCGAGGGTCCGATCGCGCCGTACAGCACCTGATCCGACGTATTCCAGCGGATGGTGTTGTAGCGGGCGTCGGCCGGATCGTATTCCGGGTCCTCTTCGGGTGTCGGGGCGCGCTTGGCGATGATCGCGTTCTTGAAGCCGGCGGCTTCGAACGCCTTCTGCCAGTACTCGACGCCCGCGATCATGAACGGCACGTACTCATCCGGAACCGTGCGGTCGATATAATAGACGATCGGCTGCTTGGGCTCGGAGAGCGCGGCGGTCGAGTCCTTCTTCTCGAGACGCCAGTGGTTGGCGTAGTGCGTGAAGAACGTCTCGTCGTTCTGCTTGGTGAAATCCTTGAAGTCCGTGGTGAAGTACCCCACCCGGTCGTCCGCGATGCGCGGCATCATGGGCTTCTCGGGGAGCTTGCGAATGCTCCACTCGACGCCCACCTGAATGCTCCGGGGATCGGGAACGTTGGGCAGGTTGAGCGCCTCGACGCGCGCCGGCGAATAGACCAGGCGCGTGTCGATTTCCGTGTTGGTCGGATAGTTGTTGATGCTCTCGAACCACGCCTTCTTGCTGTCCAGGCGAACCGGCTGATTGAGCGCCGCGCCCAGATAGGTGTTCATTCCCGCCACGTCGGACAGGAAGAAATCGCTGACGTCGACGACGACCCAGTCGTCCTTCTCCGCCTTGATCGGCAGCGCCTCGACGATCGAGTTGCCGAACGTCAGGTCCAGCGTCTTCTGCAGCGGAACGTCGTTGCCCGCGCGGAAGTTCGTGCTCAGGCGACGGAACTGGATGTGATCCTCCTGGCGATGGAGGTCGAACATCACGTCGTCGATCGGGAGACCTCCGTACACGAAGTCCGAACCGATGCCCTTCGACAACGTCAGGATCGCGAGGTACGGCTTGTCGAGCTGGTCCTTCTTGATCGCCAGCAGGACTTCTTCCTGCTTGGTGTAGAGGGTCAGGAGGCCGTCGACTTTCTTGTGTTCCTTGGTGACGATCTTATCCCAGGGCTTGTACTTCGGCTCCGGGCCCGCCTTCGGCGTCGGCTTTTCCAGCTTCTGGTGGAGGTAATCCGCGTACGGCTGTGTGCTCTTCTTGTCCTTCTGGTCGCCTTTGGCGTCGGCATCTACCGCGGGGTTGTCCGCTTTGAGCGCCGCCGCCGAGGGCTGTGTATTCTCGCCCGCCAGCGCGGCCCCGGTCATCGCGACCAGGAAAAACGCCGGGAGCAGCCCGAGTTTCCGAAACATGCTGATCAAACCTCCTGATTAAAGGCACCTGGGTGGGTTCAACGCTATTACGGACGAAGGAACGATTTCGTTCCAGCGACGGCGCCCAAAAATTCGTTGGCAGGGCTCTGACTGGCCGAACCGGGACGGTCGGCCCACCCGGGCGCGCCCCTCATGGCGAGACAGGAACGGGGTCGCGCGGCTCACCCGGGCGAATCATAAGGAACGGACCGGGGCAGTTTCAATGCCGTTCTAGCGGCGCTTCCCTCCGGACCGCTGGGGCCGCGAGCTCGATCGCTGCTGCGCGCGCTGCCGCGAATCGGCGCTGTGGCCGAGGTCCTTCGAGGGAGCGCTCGCGGGTTTTTTGGCCTGGGCCGGCTTCTGGGCGGGCCGGGTCGATGGCTTCGTTGCGGGTTTCGTCGCGGGCTTCGTGGCGGGCTGGGTCGATGGCTTGCTCCCGGTCTTCGACTTGTCGGTGGGCGTCCAACCCTGTTTGGTGTTCTTCTGCCAGCCCTGATCGGTCTGCCGGTAAACGTTCCCGTTGCGGTCCGCGTACACGTTGTTCTTGCCGGTCGCCGGCTTTGCCGTCGGCCGCTGTGCGCCTGCGGGACGTTTGTATGCCGCCTGGTCGCGCGTGGAGACGACGCCGTTCTGGTGCGTCTGATACGCGTTGCGTTTGTACGGTTGCGGCGACGCGCCCGCATTGTGCCCGGCGCGATACCCGGCGGCCCACCCGTTGTTGTACCCGTGGTGATACCCCTGGTTGTATCCATGGTGATATCCGTGCGCGTATCCGTGGTTGTAGCCGTAGTGATACCCGCCGGCGCCCCAGTAGCCGCCGTACGTGTGGACGCGGACGGTGAACCAGCCGTAGCTCACGCCGTACGAAAATCCCCATCCGGCATACGGGCTGTAGCAGACGCCGAAGCCATAGGTGACCGGACGCGGGTAGTAGTAGTGCCCGTACCACGGGTGATAGTAGTAGCCGGTTCCGTACACGACGCACCCGCCGTACACGTATGAGCCATAGTACGCGGGCGTGTAACCCACGTAGACGACGTCGGGCGTGGAGTCGTAGATATAGACGTACTTCACGTTGTAGACCGGCGACTCCGGCGGGAATCCTCCACCGACTTCGGGACCGACGTGCACACCGTCCACGGACCCTTCGCCTTCTTCGACTCGAACCACACCGCCTGGTCGCAGCAGTAATATTTGCCGTCGATCGAAAGCACCGACTTGTCGGTGTTCACCGCGTACGCCATCGAGGTTCCGCTGATGTGCTCGAACTTCGGGTCGCCGTCGTAGGTGACCTCGAGCGTGGCGTCCTTGCGCGACACGGTCGCAGTCTGCGGAACCTGGTTGTCCATGACGGCTTCTTCGGCCTCCGTCGTGCCGGGTACATTGGCGCGCACGCTCCCGACGTCGGAGTTGGCCGGGATCTGCGGGAAATCGGCCGGGAGCTTGTCGCCCGGGACGAAACGCCACGGCCCGGACGCGAGGGACTTGCTCGCGTACCAGCGGCCTGCGACCAGCACGTAGTAGTTCTGGGTCGCGATGTCCATGATGACGTCGTCTTCGGAGTTCTTGAGGTAGAGCAGCGACGTCCCTTCGACCGGCGCGAACGCGGGCTCGCCGTCGGTCTGGATCAGCTCGGCGGGTTTGGTGCGAACGATCACGTTGGGAACGACGGGCGTCGCCGGCTCGGAATTCGTCGAGTCCGCCGTCGCGTCCTCGGGCGGCGCCTCGGACACCATCTTCGTGGCGAGGTCCACGACCGCCGGTGGCGGCGTCCGGGTCATCGTCTCCCAGGGGCCCTTGACGTCGCGCGCGGAGTACCACGCTTCCTTGCCCCGCAGGTAGCACAGACCGCTCGACGGGTCCTGCACGATGAAGAACGGCGTATTGACCACGGACTTGAGCGAGGTTCCTTCCACGGGGTTCAGGATCGGATCGCCGTCGATCGTCACCAGCACGGTCGGCGAGGTTGCGAAAATGATCTCGGGGGGCGCGGTGTTGATCTGATTGTCCGTGGCCGCGCGCGTGTTGATTGCGGCCATGTCGGCGACGAGCTGGTCGCGCGAGAGTTTCAGATCCCATTTGGGGATCTCCGTCTCGACGATCTTCTTGAACTCCGCGACTTGATCGGCGCTCGCGTTGGGAAACTTGACGTTGGTCACGCGAACGTTGTCGAGCGCAACCACGCCGGTCTCTCGATCACTCCGCACCAACGACTCGAACCATGTGGCTCCGAAAACCGGCTCTTTCCCCGTCTGCGTCACCGAAACCGCCGCGCGCGCCTTGAGGGTGACGTCGTCGAACGACTCCAGCTGGGGCTGGTAGATCACGATCTTCGACTGGGGCGTATCGATCTCTCGCGGCCAATCCGTGTCTCCGTTCTGGGCAGTCGCGGCCGCGAAAGACGCCGCCGTCAGCGCGATCAATAGAAGAAAGGTCGAGCGAATCGTCGTAAGGCCTCTCATGTCGTCTCCATTGCATTTCGTCGTGCGAGCGACTGCAGAAATCCGGGGCGTCGCCGCCCCATACCCGGACGTTAACGTACTCCCTCCCGCCGCACAAGCACGACCCGGGCGCCGGCCGTCGCTCAATGCGCTCGGCCGTCACCGATCGGCAGACCGCCACCGATCTGATACACCAGGGCGGCGAGATTGTTGTTGTCCGGGTCCAGCGCCAGGAGGCGCTTGGCGAAGACGAGCGCCCGATCCATGTCGCCGCGGTCACGGTAGTACGAGGCCAGCGCGAAGAGGATTTCGCGATTGTAGGGGTCGCCTGCGAGCGTACGTTCGAGCAGTCCGAGGGCATCGAGCTGCTTCCCCGATTCGTACAGCGCGACGGCGTACACATAGGCGAGATCGGAGTCGTGCGGGGCGAGTTCCGCCGCGCGCTTGAGTTCCGCGAGCGCTTCGCGGGGGCGCCCCTGCCGCGTCCGCAGGAGTCCGAGGGCGCGATGCAGGCTCGCCGCCTCGGGATAAATCTTGACGGCCGATTCCAGCACGGCCTCGGCGTCATCGTCGCGGCCCAGACTTCGATACAGGTCCGCCAGGTTGACATGCGCGGGAACGAAACGCGGCTCCATCTCGATCGCCGTCTTGAATTCCTGCTCGGCTTCGGTCGTCTTGCCCAGCTGCGCGTAGACATTGCCGAGGTTCAGGTGCGCAAACGCACGGTCGTCGTTCGCGTGTTGCATCGCGATGTAGTCGTCGAGCGGCTTCTGGATCTCCGCGCGAATCGCCGGCGATGACGTCATCATGATGGGCACGAGCACGCGCGCCGCCTCGGCGCGGACGGTCCGGATGTCGTCGTGAAGAAGCGTATCGATCACATCGTACCGCCGGTCGGGCGGGATCCCTTCCGCCGCCATCGCCGCGGCGTGACGCACGAGCGGATCGCTGTCGGTCGTCGCCGTCTGGATCGCGGCCAGCATGCGCATCGACGGATACCCTTGCAGCAATTGGACCGCGGTCGCACGCGCGATGGCGGGCTGCCCCGAGTCCGACGCGAGGAAGATGAGTGCGTTGTCCGCGCCCGGCGCCCCGGCGCGGCCGTCCGCGATGGTCGCGCCAAAATGCTGGCGCGTGGCCAGCTTCGGCCACCAGACCAGCGCCGAGTCCGCCGCCCATTGGTCGGACTTGTCGGTGTGACACATCGTGCACGCGTCCGGCGTCCCCAGCGTGACCGAAAGGTCGGGCCGCGGAACGCGGATACTGTGGTCGCGCCGGCGATCGACGACCATGTAGGTGTGTTCCGGCATGTGACACGCCGTGCAGCTCGCGCCCGCGGAATCCGGCTTGTGGAAATGGTGCGATCGGGACGCGAACACCTGTTGCGCGTGACACTGCGCGCACACCTGGTCGCCGGGTGCGCGAAGTTTTGCGGCGTGCGGCTCGTGACAGTTCGAACACGCGACGCCGCTGTGATACATCTTGCTCTGCCGGAAGGACGCGTATTCGTAGTCTTCCTCGCGAATCTGCCCGTCCGCGTAGTAGAGCGGGTCTTCGAGCACCGATGGCAGGTGCGTATCCATGAAGGGCTTGCCGTTGACGTACGTGTCGCTCACGGTCGTCCGGCGCGAGTGGCACCGCGCGCACGTCTCGATCTGCGCGTCCGCTCGCCACGCGGGGGTATGCGTTGCGGTTGGTGCGCCGGGGGCGAACGTCCACGACCCGCCCGAAAAATCCTTCAAACGGACCTGGAGCCCCATGGCCTTGAAACGAACCGGATTCTTTCCATTCTTGATCATGTTCGCCCACTCGATATGGGCCGAGCCGGCGCCGTGACACGCCTCGCATCCCACGCTGATTTCCGACCACGTCGTCGCGTAGGTGCGCGTCGCGTTGTCGTAATGCTTTTCGAGCCGGGTCGAATGGCACTCCGCGCACATGTAGTTCCAGTTCTGATCGGGCGCGGTCCAGTGGAGTTCGTCGTTCGAACGGATCCGCTCGTTGGGGTAGAGATGGAACCAGCGCTGTCCCCCCTCTTCGCGCGTTCGCGAATCCCACGCCAGACTGAGACACTGATAGCGACCGCCGGGAAACGCGACGAGGTATTGCTGGAGCGGCCAGACGCCGAACGTATACGCGATATCGTAGTCGTGGAGTTTGCCGTCGGGGCCGTCGGTGGTGACGACGAACGCCCCGTCGCGACGAAAAAAACGCGACGTCACCCCGTAGTAGGTGAGCGTCGCGTTTCCGAAATCGCCGAGGACGGTGGAATCGGCCGCGGGCTGCATCGCCAGATCATGGTGCGATGTTTTCCACGCCGCGTACGCGTCTTCATGGCAGGGCCGGCACTGCGCGGACCCGACGTAGGTCGCACCCTCCGCCGCGGGGTCGGATACCACAGTGGACATCGGCGCGGACGCTTCGTGGCGCGCGCAGGCTCCGAGCACGAACGCCGCGACCAGTGCCATCGCGGCGCCGTGACGGCGTAACTTACAACCGGATAATGAGTCCACCCGACACATCGAATTGCGTGATCCCCGACCCGCCGACCGTGGTGTAGCAACCGCCGCCGCCACACGCAACACCCGCACCGCCGCTCGTGAACGTGATCGGTAGCCGCGCTTCAATGCGCAGTCCGAAGCGACCCTGCGTATAGACCTTCGCGCCCAGCCCGAAGATCATCGAAAACTTCCAGGTATCCTCGTTGTACTTCACTCCACCCACCGAGAAGTCCGGGATGTAGCGCGTGGCGCCGAGCGTGACGGAGCCGAACGGAAGAACGTTCCCCTGCTGGATGCCGTACACGCCGCCGATCTGCCAGTATTCGACCGCCATGTCCCCGGACGTCTTCGTGGTCGGTGACCGATACTCCAACTGGCTGTCTTGCCGCGAATAGAGCAATTCAATTTGCTTGCCTACCTGACGCGGAATCTTGAAATCGATCGCGATCCCCCAGAATCCGCTGTCCTTGATATCGCCGGTCCCGTACGTGCCGTAGTAGGCGAGATCGCGCGAGAACGTCCACGAGTAGCCGTAAAACGGAATGATGTCTGCGCGGCTCGCGTCTTGCTGCCCGTAGGTGGTCACATTGCGGCTCTGGCGCTGGGCCAGAGCGGGCGACGTTACGAGGGTCATGCAAACCAACGAAACCAGAATTCCAAACGTCTTCATTCTTCCTCCACCGCGGGCGAACGCGCGTCCGACCGCAGGCATTGTCAATACGATTGACCATGTCGTGAGCTTCGCGCGAAGCTCACGCAAAACAGCGTCCATGTCTAAGGAGCGGGTTCGAACGGAAACACCTTTTTGAAATCGTTTTTCATGCTGACGAGCATCCATCCCCGCGACGCGGCTTCGTCGAGCCCTTTGTCCAGGTGACCGACATGCGACGCGCGATCGTAGGCCCATTCGCGGTCGGCGTCATCGTGGTGCAGGAGCATCACCAGCCGCGGACCCGGTGCGTCCGCCGTGTATTCAAGCATCGGAAGATCGCCGTCGCTGTTGCCGAAGGCAAGCAACGGGCGCCGGCCGATGTGCAGGTCGATGTTGACCGGTTTCCCATTGCCGTCGTCGATGCTGTTGATGTCCGGCAGCTTGACCAGAACGGTCTTCCCGTTGCGCGTCTCGAACGACGTCTTCACGCTGCTGCCGATCACCTGCTCGGGCGGGATCCCGTACACACGTTCCGAGAAGGCGCGCATGAAATCCATACCGCCACCCGACACGATGAACGTCTTGAAGCCGTTGTCGCGCAGGTAGGAAAGCAACTCGAGCATCGGTTGATAGACACATTCGGTGAAGTGATGATGAAACCGCGGATGCATCGCCGTGTCCGCCCACGCGGTCACGAAGTTCGAGAACTGCTCGACGGTCATTCCCGAATGCGACACGGCAATGAGCTTCATTAGTTCCGGCATGCCGAATGACGCCATCGTCTTCTGGTCGTTCTCCAGAACCGCGCGGAACGGCTGAGTCGTCTTCCACTCGGGATGGTCGGGCGCCAGAGCCCGCACGCGGTCGAGCGCGAAGAACAACTGGAAGTACATCGGGTTCTCCGCCCACAGCGTGCCGTCGTTGTCGAACACGGCGATGCGTTCCGCGGGCGGCGCGAAGTTGGGCGCCCCTTTTTCGGTAACGCGCTGCACGAACGCGACGATCGCTTTCTTGGCCGCGCCGTCGTTCCAGCTCGGCAACGGGTCGACCGTCGGCGCCGGCACGCGCGTGGTGTCGACCGGAACCGCGGCCTGGCGATCCGTCTGCTTTTGCGTGCAACTACCGGCGAGCAACAGACACCCGGCGAGAACCAGTGTCAGCCGGACGACATGTCGATCGAGGTGTTGAGGGATTTTCATGAGGCGTTTCACTCGACTTTCCCGGGGAGAGGCTAACAGAGCTTCAAGACCGCCGCAAGTCAAGACAGGGCCGTTCTCGCGGGAACGGGACCGCGTGGCGAATCGGGGCCACGATGTGGTAGTCTGATGCTCCGTCCATCGATTTCGTCCGACCAGGAGGACTACCATGTCGCGTGCCCTTGCGGCCATCGTCGTCGTCGCCGGCGTGTTGTCCGGTTCCACACTCGCACATGCGGGCGCCGCGCCGACATCCATGCCGAGCGACGACCTGACCATCGAGCGTATTTTCGGCAACAATTCGCTGGTCGCCTCGCTCCCTTCGGGAATCGAGTGGCGCGGTGGCGGTGGCGGCGTTTCGTTCATCAAGAAACTGCCGAAGAACGCGGACGACGTCGCCCAGCGAGCGTTCGTCGTGCGCGACGTCCCTTCGGGCAAGGAACACACACTGTGCGTCGCGGACACGGTCGCGCTGCCCGACGATCTTCGCCACGGTGACAAGGACCATTTCTCGATCGGCACCTACGCCTGGGACGGCGCCGGCACGCGCGTGGCGTTCGAATCGCACGGCGAGCTGTTCATGCTGAACGCGGGCTCGGGAAACGTCCGCCGATTGACCAGAGTCGACGGCGACGAACAGGATCCGACGTTTTCGCCGGACGGACACATGCTCGCCTTCGTTCGAAACAACGACCTCTATACCATGGACCTCGACAAGGGCACCGAAGTCCGCCACACCACGACCGGATGCGACACCGTGTACAACGGAATCCTCGACTGGGTGTACATGGAGGAGTTGTTCACGCGCGGCGAGGTGCGGTCGTTCTGGTGGTCGCCCGACGGAAAGCGCCTCGCGTTTCTCGAGATTCGCGAGGGCTCGATGCCGGTGTATCCGATTGTGAACCAGATCCCGCTCGACGCCACTTATCGACTGCAGCGGTACCCGAAGCCCGGCGACAAGAACCCGGTGGTCCGCGTCGGTATCGTCGACGCGCGCGGCGGCGACGTCACCTGGACGGACGTCGATACCGGCGACGACTCGTACATCGCGCGCGTGTACTGGCAGAGCGACAGCCGCGGCGTCGCCATCGAAAAGCTCAATCGCGAGCAGAATCACCTGACGCTTTTCTTCGCCGACGCTTCCACGGGACGCGGAGACGTCGTCATGGACGACACGTCCACGACCTGGGTGAACGTCACCTATCTGAAACACTACTACGTGAAGAAGCGTCAGTTTCTGTTCGGCTCGGAGACCGACGGTCACATGCACCTCTATCTCCACAATCTCGACGGCAGCCTCATCCGCCAGGTGACCAAGGGCGACTGGCAGGTATTCGAGCTCGCCGGCGTCGACGAAAAGCAGAGCCGCATCTACTTCACCGCCAACGAGGGCGACGTGCTCCAGCGACATCTCTACCGCATCGACGAGAGCGGCAAGAACATGAAACGCATCACGTCGGAAGAGGGCACGCACATGGTCACCATGTCGCCCGATTTCAAATACTACATCGACCGTTACTCATCGGAATCGCGCCCGGAGCGCGTATCGGTGTGCAACGCCGACGGCAAGAGTCTGTTCGTGATCGGCGACCAGTTGAGCCCTGAACTCGCCGCGATCCACTATGCGGTGCCCACGTTCTTCTCGATCCAGGATGGCGGGCGCACCTATCAGTGCCGCATGGTGAAGCCGCTCGACTTCGACCCGGCGAAGAAGTACCCCGTCATCGTCTACGTGTACGGTGGACCGGGCGTGCAGGTGGTACGCAAGGTATGGAGCCGTCACGACCTGTGGCACTCGTACATGGCCGCGCGCGGCTACATCGTATTCAGCATCGACAATCGCGGCTCCGAGGGCCGGGGCAAGGCGTGGGAGGAATCGATCCTCGAGCACATGGGCACGCTCGAACTCCAGGACCAGCTCGCCGGCGTGAATTACCTCAAGGAGCAATCCTACGTGGATCCGCAACGCATCGGCGTGTGGGGATGGAGCTACGGCGGGTACATGACGCTCAACGCGATGTTCAACGCGCCCGACGTCTTCAAGGCCGGCGTATCGGTGGCCCCGGTGACCGACTGGCGTTACTACGACTCGATCTACACCGAACGCTACATGAAACTTCCGTCCGAGAACGAAGCGGGATACACGGCCTCGGCGCCGGCAACGCACGCGGAGAATCTCAAGGGATCCCTGCTGATGATGTTTGGCGACGGCGACGACAACGTGCACATTCAGAATTCCGTGTCGCTGTCGAGGAAGCTGATCGATGCCGGGAAGGATTTCGACCTCATGCTCTTCCCCGGCAAAGAGCACAGCATCGTGGGCACCGCCGACCGCACGTTCCTGTATCGCAAGATGACCATCTTCTTCGACCGCAATCTCAAGGGGACCGAACCGAGACCGGAAGCCATCCAGTGAACCCGGGCGTCGGCGGCATCCATCACATCACGGCGATGGCGGGCGACCCGCAGGCCAACGTCGACTTCTACACCCGCGTCCTGGGGTTGCGCTTCGTCAAACGGACCGTCAATTTCGACGACCCGGGAACATATCACTTCTATTATGGAAATCAGGTCGGCGCGCCGGGAACGATTCTCACGTTCTTTCCCTGGGGAACGGGATCGCTGCGCGGCCGGATCGGCACCGGGCAGGTCTCGGTGACGTCGTTTTCCGTGCCGGCGAATTCGCTCGGTTTCTGGACGGAACGCCTGAAGCTGCTGCGCGTCCCCTTCCAGGGCCCCGTCGACCGCTTCGAGGAATCGGCGATCGAGATCCGGGACCCCGACGGTCTCGACCTCGAACTCGTGGCCACGGATGGCGATGCGCGGCCAGGCTGGTCGAACGCGGATGTGCCGGCTCAGCACGCGATCCGAGGCTTCCACCAGGCGACGCTTTCGCTCGAAGGATACGAACGAACCGCCGGACTGCTGACGGGAGCGCTGGGCTTCCGCGCGCTGGGTGAATACGGGGCGCGCTTCCGCTTCGTGGCGGGAACCGGACGCCCCGGCGCGATCGTCGACCTCGTATGCGAACCGGACCGCGGGCGCGGCAGCATGGGCGTCGGCGTGGTCCACCACATCGCGTTTCGCGCGGCAACCGACGACGCGCAATTCGCGCTGCGCAAGGTCATCGTCGATCACGGCCGCGACGCGACGCCGATCATCGATCGCCAGTATTTCCGCTCGATCTATTTCCGGGAACCCGGCGGCGTGCTGTTCGAGGTCGCCACCGATCCGCCCGGATTCACCATCGACGAACCCGAAGCCGAACTCGGCATGCATCTCAAACTCCCCGCCTGGCTGGAACCACATCGGCAGCAGATCGAGGAACACGTCGCGCGGATCACGCTTCCCAAAGCCAACAACCCGGAGCGGACATGAACGGCCCGCACGACGGCGGCGTCATCCTGACGACCGGGGCGGCCATGGACCGTGCCACCACGGGCGCGATCTTCGTGCACGGCCGCGGCGCCGACGCGCGGGACATCCTGGGGCTTGCGCCGCTCGTCGACCCCGGCACGGTGTCGTTCGCGGCACCCGAAGCGGCGGGCGGCACGTGGTATCCCAATGGTTTCATGGTGCCGATCGAGCAGAACGAGCCGGGGATCTCGTCGGGCCTCGGGGTGATCGATTCGCTTCGGGCGCGTTTCGAAACCGCGGGCGTTCCCGCGGAGAAACTACTGTTACTCGGTTTTTCTCAGGGCGCGTGTCTCGCGCTGGAGTACGCCGCCCGGAACGCACGCCGCTTCGGCGGCGTGGTGGCTTTGAGCGGCGGGCTCATCGGTCCGCCGGGCACGCCGCGCGACTACTCCGGCTCACTGGACCGGACCCCCGTCTACCTCGGTTGCAGCGACACCGACCCCCACATTCCCCGGGAGCGCGTGGAGGAAACCGCCGACGTGATGCGCCGGATGGGAGCCGACGTCACGTTGCGGCTCTTCCCCGGGCTGGGTCACGGGATCAACGACGAGGAAATCGAAGCGGTGCGGGTGATGCTCAAGGCGATCGCGGAAAGCTGAGCACCGCGGAGAAAAAGAGAAAGCCCGGTCGTGCATGATCGACCGGGCTTTCAAACATCCACTCGAGTGTGTCGAGTCCTTCTCAGCAACGATCACGCGGCATTCGGAACCTATCGTGTGGGTCCCCGCAAAAGGACCCGGGGGAATACGGTCCGCGTAAAAAGAGCCGTCACAACCGCCTGTGGATGCTGTATCAGAGCCCCTGTTCCAAACCGGCGAGCAGGTGTTTCCGGCGCGCCTTCCGATGGGTGCTATTGCATTCCATATGCCAGTACGACGGAACGCGTAACTTGTTCCATAAATGTCGCTTCATCCGGACCGGCATTCAGGCGGGTGCAATCGGTTTTCACAGATTATCAATTCGTTTTACAGTCATGTGTTTGGGTTGGGCGGTCCGGGGGCGGATCCAGAGGCGCCAGCCGGGCCGCGATCACCCGCCCATCCCGGCAATCGACCGCCGGGTCCAAATGCTCTATAATCACGGATTCCCGCGCCCGATTGGTTGGAGACAGAGAAAGGAAAGGTCCATGCATATCTTCCGAGTCGGCGTCCTCACCGCCGCCACCATTGCCCTGCTCGCCGCGTTGTCCTCCTGCGGGAAGAACGACCAGGAGGCGGCCAAGTTCGAGCGTGCCGACAACGATCACTTCAAGCGCGACATGTCCGACATGTCGTCGTTCACCCTCGACAACGGCATCACCGTGTACCTCCAGGAGGAACGCACCGACAACCAGGTAGCGGTCGAGGCGATCTACGGCGCCGGGTTCATGGCTGAGCCCAAGGGCAAGGCGCAGCTGTCGCACGTGGCCGAGCATCTGGTCGTGCACTGCGCCAGCGGCGACTTCAAGGCGGAGGAATCGCTGGCGAAGATCGCCGACATTCACGGCATGGTGAGCGCCGAAGCCGTGGCCGGTTTTGCGCATATCGACTACATCGTCCCCGGCGACCAACTGGACGTTGCCCTCCACATCGAATCGCAACGGCTCCTCGCGATGCAATGCAGCGACGACGTTCTGGCCCGCGAGTCCAAGCGGGTCATCGGAGAGCTCGACGAAGCGCTGTCCAATCCCAAAGCGTCGCTGTCGAAATACGCGATGATGGCGCTGAATCAGACTTACTATTATGGAGAGCGCAACGTGCCGATCCGCGGGAATGCGCTGTCCATTACGCTCGATGAGGTGTCCCAGTTTCACGATGAATACTATCGTCCGGACGATTTCATTCTGGTGATCATCGGCAACGTGAAAAAGGCCGACGCCGAGGCACTGGTGCAAAAATACTTCGCGCCGCTTCCTGCCCGCCCGGCACCCACACTGGATCGGACGCCGATTACGAAGAACATGAAAGCGTCGTGGGATATCGACGCAGAGAGCGTGTACTACGTGGCACCCGGACCGTATCCGACGTTCCGCGATCGCCTCATCTTGAGCATGTTCGGTTCGTATCTCCACCAGACGCTCATGACCACCCCGGACGTGTACAGCAACTGCCGCGCCGTCTATGCGTCGAACCAGGTCTACCGCGTCGGCGATATCCCGTTTTTCATGTATGCCGAACCGGCACAGGGACGCACGAACGACGACGTTGCGCCGTTGCTGGTTTCGCAGCTCGACCACGCGATCTCGACGCTCGACGACGAGCACGTCGAAGCCATCAAGGGCGGGATGGTCAGTTTCCAGACATCGTCGATGCTCAAGCCGGATTCGCCCGACTATCCGATGTCGCACGCCCAGATGATCGGCCAGGAAGCGTTGAATGTCGCGTTGAAGCACGCCATCCGCGAGGGCCGCACCGTGGAGGAGTTCGACAAGGAAGTCAACTCGGTCACGCCCGACGAGATGCGTTCCGTGGTGAAGAAGTATCTCGATCGCTCGCGGCTGATCGAAATCCGGCTGACGCCGAAGCGCTAGTCGCCGCAAGGTATTCCCGTCTGCAGGACGGCCGCCGAACCACGAGGCCTCGGCGGCCGTTTTCTTTCCAGCTTCCCGCACGTGAGTGTTTTCACGCGCCCAATTTCAACAAAAGCGACCCGATGCTCTTGACAACGGCCGTTAACTGACTAGTTTATATAACGGGGTTAGGGAATACGAATACAAATTAGATTGTTCGCTTCGCGTAGTACGTGCAGAGAAATCCAGACATCGTCGGAGCGGTGACGTTTCGTGATCATGGGATCACGGGGGCAAGGGTACGCGCTTCGGCGCGGGTGATACGGGGACCGGAACAGCAAGACACCCGGACCGCTTCCCGCGCCCGCGACGAAGCGTGAGGCTTGGCGAAAGGAGGCGTGATAACCGCCCTGGCATTGTCGGATCGTTCGAATCGTCGGCGACGGGTGCAAGCCAGCGGGTCGTGGTGGCGAGTCTCCGAAGCCGCAGTAGAACGGTTCGATTTCGTGGGTTCCTCTTGGGGGAGGGGTCTACTGAAATTCGCAAGAGCAGCGCGCGCCGGTTCTTTGACATCCTCAAGTCCAGAGAGACAGTGCGGGCATCCCGGTCGAAGAGCCGGCGCGCTTTGAAACCAGCATCCAGAACGCCACAGGCGGGGTGAAGAAGAGCCGCTCGGCCCTCCGGCGGCTTTTCTTCGTTGCTGTCAACGACCGACCGGCCTCATTCGATGTAGCCCATCGCACGCAACTTGTTACGAATCTCCTCCAGGTCCTCCGGCGCGAGCTTCCCGTTGACTTCGATCTCGTCGAGTGGGTGACGAATTCGTCCCCAGTTGATCCGCAGCCAAATGCGCTCGTGGAAGTAGTAGAGCACCATTCGCACACTGTGAAAGATGATCGTGATCATCGACATCTCTTTCCAGTTGTGTGTGACGCCGTACGCGATCCCCCCGAGGAGGAAAACGCCGATGATGCGCCACGTGAGCGACTTCACGATCGATCGTTTGTGAGTTTCCATGCTCTCCTTCTCGTATAAGCGCGCGGCCTCGGTCACATAAAACGGCGCGCACCCGAAGGTGCGCGCCGACCCCGGAGGTTACCCGCCGGGTCTCAAGTCCGTGCGGGCCCCCGCCCTTGCATGACTCCAACCGCTTGCGCGGTCTTCTGGAGTGTAGTCACGTTTTTTCGCTTCGACAACCGCAACGACCTCAGTGCCCCGTACTGCCCCCGCTCTGCGGCACGAAGTCCGGGGGCAGGATGCACTGCGCACGACCGTTGTTGCGCACCAGCTGGCGCAGATAGATCAGATCGTACGTGTCGAGGTACGATATCTCATCCGCGTCTTGCGCCTGCGAATCGTCGCCGAACCATCTCTGCGCGATCAGTCCTTCGAATCCCGAGGTTCCCGCCAGAGCGCCCAGACTCGAGAACGGCGAGCGCATCGACGGCTCCGGGACATTCCAGCGAACGAGACCGCGCGGCCCGAACTCGGAGACCTTGACCTCCGCGTCCGGGGCGATGCCCGCCTGTTCGCGAGCGA
This sequence comes from Candidatus Latescibacterota bacterium, assembly GCA_963761125.1. Classification (GTDB taxonomy): domain Bacteria; phylum Krumholzibacteriota; class Krumholzibacteriia; order WVZY01; family JAKEHA01; genus JAKEHA01. The sequence goes on along the minus strand of CAVXFV010000002.1, from coordinate 640,176 downwards.
TCATGATCGCATCATCGAGACCGCCGATCTTGTCGACGAGACCGTTTTGCTTGGCGGCGACACCGGTCCACACCCGGCCCTGCGCGAGTTCCTCCACGCGGTCCCGGGCCATGTGGCGGTTGTCGGCCACTTTCTGCACGAACGTGCCGTACATCTCTTTCATGCCGTCGAGCACCCGGTTGCGTTCCTCGTCCGTCACGTCGCGGTGCGGGATGGCAAGTGGAACGAACGGCGGCGTCAGCGCGAAAAACAGGTCGGCGTGTTCTCCCTGGCGGACGAAATCGCCTTCCATGCCGACCTTATCGCCGAGCCCCTTATCCCAGGCCCACCCTGAAATCACGCCGATCGAGCCGGTGATGCTGGTCGGCTGCGACACGATCTGATTGGAGCACATCGACAGCCAGTATCCACCCGACGCCGCGACGTCCCCCTGCGAAATAATTACCGGCTTCTTCTCCATGCAGCGCTTGAGCTGCTCCGCGACGACGTCGGACGCCATCGCGCTTCCGCCCGGCGAATCCACGCGCAGCACGATCGCTTTCACGTTCTCGTCGTTGCGAAGGCCGCGGAGCGTCTTCTCCAGTTCGCGCGCGCGAATGCCCGTATCCATGTCGCACGCGCCGATCGCGTAGACCACGGCGATCTGCGGAACTTCGCCCCACTGCTTGGATGGGTACCACGCGTGCTCCAGCATCGACGCGGACACGAACTGCTTCTTCTCTCCCTCGAGCTTCTTGACAGTCTCCTTGACGTCATCCCAGCGGCCCACGACGTCGACGATCTTCTGATCGAGCGCCTGCTGCGCGGTGAACATCGTCCCGTCGTTGACCCAGCGATCCACGTCCGCCGGCGTGACGCCGCGACCTTCCGCCACGTCCGCCCGCATCGTCTCGTAATATTGATCGACCAGTGCCTGCCGCTGCTCGCGATCGGCCTCGCTCATCTCGTGCCGGACGAGCGATTCCATCGCACTCTTGTACTTCAGGAACCGCCACTCCTCGATTCCAACGCCCAGCTTCTCCGCCATGTTGGTGATGTAGGTCCGGCCCAGCACGTAGCCCGGCAGCAGCAGGATGCCCTCCGGATCCATGACGATGCGGTCGGCCACGCTGGCGATGTAATAGCTCGACATCCCCGCCTCGTCGATGAAGACGACGACCTTTTTGTCCGCCGCGCGAATCTGCTTCAACGCCTCCCGGATTTCCCAGGCGGAGCCGCGCGACAGACGCGCACCGGACAGATTGAGTGCGACGCCCGCGACACGCGGGTCGGTGCGCGCATCCTCGAGTGCCGCCAGAATTTCCCGGAACGACGTGCGCGAATCGAAGAAGCGATAGCGCGAGTACGGCGGGGACCCGTTGATGCGCATGTTGAGGTAGCCGCTGTCCTTGAACAGGGGTGCCAGCAGGTTGGACTTCTCGGGATAGCCCGCGCGGATGCCCCAGTTGGTGTACGAGAGGTCGCTGTTGTTGTCGAAGCGGGGCGCGTACGAGCCGCGCGCCACGCCGCCACCGAAGTTACCGCCGAAGCTGTACGCCACCGCGACCGAGAAGCTGTGTTCCGCGTCGGTCTCCGCACCATAGTAGCGGCCGATGAGTTTCAGTCCCGCCGGGACCTCGATCATGGCGCCCGCACTCCAGGGTTTGCGATCGACGCGGTCGCTTCCCTGGTACGCGACTTCGAAATCGCCGAAGAGCGTGAACCGATCGTCACCGAGCGGCCGGACGGCGAGGTCGAAGAGCGACTGGCTGAATGCGGTTTCCGTGCTCAAGTCGATGTCCCCGCCGATGGACACGTAACGCGACACGCGCCCCGCCAGCGCCAGCTGGAAGAACTTCTGCCGGCCGAACGCATCCGTGTCTCCGCCGGACCACCCGTACCCGATACCCGAGGAGAAACCCTTCGTCCCGAATCCCAGCGCGAGGCGATAGTCCGTGACGCTACGGTCACCGCCCGGGAACGGCGCGCGGCTATGAACGGCACCGAAGCCGAGATTCTCGAGGCCGAGAAAGAGACCCCACCGCTTGAGTCCGTCGAACTGGCCTCCATTATAGGAGGACCAGTAGAACTCGCCTTCCGCGCCGGGCATCAACGGATACACCGCCGGGTTCGCATAGCCGCCGACCGCTTCGGTGAACGCGGTGGGGCCGGTCAGGTTGAAATCCAGATGGTCGTAGTAGGATGGAATCGGAGCGAACGACGTCGCGGCGGCGCCCGTGGGCAGCCCGGCCGCGGCGCACGCGACACACGCGATCACGATGGCACGGTATGACATGATGGAACGACGGCTCCTTTCGCGTCCGGCGGGGTTCAAGCTTCCGGTGCGATTCTAGTCGTTCGCCGCCATTCGTTCAATGCATGTTGAGCGGGCTTGCGGAGGGCGGTACAATCGCGTCTTCACAAAAGCAAGGAGACGCACATGCATCTCGCCTTCTACGGCGCCGCCGAGACGGTGACCGGGTCCAAGTATCTCCTGACCAACGGGACGAAGAAGATCCTCGTCGATTGCGGCCTCTTTCAGGGGTTGAAGAACCTCCGCGACCGCAACTGGGACGATCCCCCGTTCGACCTCAAGGAAGTCGACGCCGTCGTGCTCACGCACGCCCACATCGATCACACCGGGTACCTGCCCGTGATCATGAAGAAGGGCTTTCGAGGTCCGGTGTACTGCACACCGGCGACGCGCGATCTGTGCGGCATCCTGCTTCCCGATTCCGGATATCTGCAGGAGGAAGAAGCCCGCTTCCTCACCAAGCACAAGTACTCGCGGCACGATCCGGCGCTTCCTCTGTACACGCGCGAAGATGCGGAGCAGTGCCTCACGATGCTCAAGACGGTTCCCTTCGACGAGGACTTCGACCTGGGCGACGGCCTTCACTTCCGCTATACCCGCGCCGGACACATTCTGGGCTCCGCATGGGTGGAGTTCATGAAGCAGGGATTCCGCGTCGTCTTCTCGGGCGACGTCGGTCGGCTGCAGGACGTAATCATGAAACCGCCGATTCCGATCGAGCACGCGGACGTTTTGATCTGCGAGTCGACCTACGGCGACCGCCTGCACCCCGACACCGACCCGCGCGTCACGCTCCGCGACGTCATTCGGCGGACCAGCGCGCGCGGCGGCACGGTCGTCATCCCGGCGTTCGCGGTGGGCCGAACGCAGGCGCTGCTCTACATTATCGCCGAGTTGCGCAAGGCGGGCGAGATCCCCGACGTCCCCGTCTATCTCAACAGCCCGATGGCCATCGACGCGACCAATATCTATTCGGAGCACGCGGGCGAACACAAGCTCGACGCCGCCCAGTGCGCGGAGGTCAACCACGTCGCCGAGTTCGTTCGCAGCGCGGAGGCCTCGCGTGCGCTCAACACCAACGAAGGACCCGCGATCATCCTGGCGGGTAGCGGGATGGCGACCGGCGGCCGCGTGGTCCATCACCTGAGGACGCTGCTGCCGGATCCCCGGAACACGGTCGTGCTCGCCGGCTTCCAGGCGCCGGGCACGCGCGGCGAAGCGCTGCAGCACCACGCCGAGGACGTCAAGATTTTCGGTGAATGGATTCCCGTGCGCGCGGACGTCGTCGAGCTGACGTCGATGTCGGCGCACGGAGACTACAGCGAACTGATCACGTGGCTATCGTCGATCAAGACGAAACCGAAGCGCGTCTTCATCACCCACGGCGAGCCGACGTCCGCCAACGCGTTCCGCATGAAGCTCGACAGGCATTTCGGCTGGAATGCGGAAGTGCCGGAGTACAAGGAAATCGCGCGCCTGACCTGACGGCGACTAGACGTAGCTCTGGTACACGGGATCGAAGACCTGCTCGCGGATCAACGCTTCCACGTCGTACGGCGAGAAGTCCCCGCACAGCTTCTTCTCGAATGCGACCGTCGCCACCGCCACCGCGATCCGGAACGACACCTCCCGGATCGACTTGAGCGACGGGAACAGCTTTCCGGCCACCAGCGATTCGGCGGAAACCAGATCCGCCAGCGTGCGCGCCGCGGTGGCGAACATCTCGTCGGTCACGTGCGAGGCGCGACTCGCGATGACGCCAAGCGCGAGGCCCGGGAAGATGTACGCGTTGTTGGCCTGTCCCGGCTCGTATTGCACGCCTTCCACCGTTACCAATCCGAACGGACTCCCGCTGGCGAACAACGCGCGGCCGTGCGTGTGGACGTAGGCTTCTTCGGCCGTGCACTCCGAGTTCGCGGTCGGATTCGACAACGCGAAAATGATCGGGCGCTCGTTGGTGCTCGCCATCGCGTCCAGCACCGGGCGCGTGAACATCCCCGCACGCCCGCTGACGCCGATCAGCGCCGTCGGTCGAACCGTCTTAACGGCGCTCAAGAGATCCGGCGCGCCGGGGCTATCGTGCGCGTACGCCCGCTTGTGCACGGCGAGTTCGCCGCGATTCGCCACCACGAGCCCTTCCGAATCGACGAACCAGCACGCGCGCCGCGCCTCGTCGGGCGGCGTTCCCATGCTGACGAGCGTCGAAACGATCAGGTCCGCAATACCGACGCCGGCCTCGCCCGCACCCAGGAACAGGAACCGTTGGCGCGTCAGTTCCCCGTCGATGATCCGCATCGCGGAAAATAGCCCGGCCAGGGTGACCGCGGCGGTGCCCTGGATGTCGTCGTTGAACGTGCACACGCGATTGCGGTACTCGGCCAGCAGACGGAACGCGTTCTTGTTGCCGAAGTCCTCGAACTGAACCAGCACGCCCGGCCAGCGTTCGTTGGCCGCCGTGACAAACTCGTCGACGAGCGCGTCGTACTCGGTCCCGCGAACACGGCGTCGCCGCAACCCCAGGTAGAGCGGGTCTTCGAGCAGGCTGGTGTTTTCGGTGCCGATGTCGAGCGTCACCGGAAGCGTCACCGCGGGGTGAACGCCCGCGCAGGCCGTATACAACGAAAGTTTCCCGATCGGGATGCCCATGCCGTTGGCGCCGAGGTCGCCGAGCCCCAGGATGCGCTCGCCGTCGGTGACAACGATCGCGCGTACATCGCGCTGCGGCCAGTTGGCCAGCGCCTGGCGCACGCGCCCGGCGTCGTCCGCGGACACGTACATTCCGCGCGTCCGGCGGAAGATATGGGCGTAGACCTGGCAGGCCAGGCCCACCGTCGGCGTATAGATGATCGGCATCAACTCGTCGATGTGATCAACGACCGCGCGGAAGAACAGCGTTTCGTTGCGGTCGAGAAGACTCGCGAGATAGATGTGGCGCTCGAGATCGTTCGGCTTGGCATGGTACGCCGCCATCACGCGCTCGATCTGCTCGGGCAGCGTCGTCACGTGCGGCGGTAAAAGGCCGCGCAGGCCCAGCGCGTCGCGCTCGGCTTCGGAAAAGGCCGTGCCCTTGTTGAGCAGCGGATTGTTGAGCAGGTCGATACCGCGCGGAAAATCGACGGCGCGTGTCCGCGCTACGGAGGACTGTTTCTTCATGATTGGTTTCTTCTTTCCGGACCGGCGAGTGCCTGGCGACACGTCAGGGAAGTTTCCCCGTCGGGTCCGACTGCCACGAGTGCAGCATTTTCATGTAGTTCGCGCGCTCGAAGGCCGCGGGTTCCGCGCAGTTCTTCTGGCTCATGCTACCGCGCATCTGGTCGATCGAGATGTACTCGCGCTGTTCCATCCAGCGCCGCACACCGTCGAGCACGGTCGTCACATGGCCGATGCCGCTCTGCAGCACCGCGGACGTCATCATGGTAACGTTGGCACCCGCCATCACGCCCTTGATCACGTCTTCGTAGATGTGCACACCGCTGGTGATCGCGAAGTCGATGTCGAGGCGTCCGTAGAGGATCGCCACCCAGCGTAGCGGCAGCCGCATCTCGGAGGAGCGGCTGAGAACGAGGTGAGGAACGACCTCGAGCGCATCGAGATCGAAATCGGGTTGATAAAAACGATTGAACAGGACGAGCCCGTCGGCGCCCGCCCCTTTCAGACGCGAGGCCATGTTGGCCATGGCGCTGAAGAACGGGCCCACTTTGACGGCGAGCGGAATCGTCACTTCTTTGCGCACCGCCGTGACCGTGTCGACGGTCATCTGCTCGACCTGCGGTCCGGTCATCCTGGGGTCGGTGGGAATCATGTAGATGTTGAGTTCGAGCGCGTCGGCGCCGGCTTCCTGGATCCGTCGCGCGTAGTCCACCCATCCGCCCTGCGACACGCCGTTGAGACTCCCGATAACGGGAATCGAGAGCGCCTTCTTCGCCCGCGCGATTTGCTCGAGGTATTCGTCGGGCCCGACCCGGTACGACGACGCCTCGGGAAAATACGACCGCGCTTCGGCGTGGCTCTCGGTCCCGTAGCTCAGGAAGTGGTCGATCTGACGGCTCTCGCTGTCGATCTGTTCCTCGAACAACGAGTACATGACGATCGCGGACGACCCGGCGTCCTCGAGTTCCTTCATCTTGTCGAGGTCGTGCGACAGCGGCGACGCCGAATGCACGAGCGGGTTCTTGAGCTTCATGCCCAGATACGGGGTCGAAAGGTCGATCATGACGGGATCTCCGGATGCTCGGGTGCGGCCCGTTCCACGGGAATCGCCTGCGCGGCGCGCTGCAATTTCTTCCAATGCGCCCACACGCCCTCTTCAGCGAGCTTCAGCAGGCGTTCGGCTTCGTCCGGGTCCGACCGCTGCAGCATGCGATACCGGGTTTCGTTGTAGATGTAATCTTTGAGCGGAATCGTCGGCGCGCCCGAATCGAGCTGCAGCGGATTCGCGCCCTTCGCGGCGAGCCTGGGATCGAACCGGTACAGCGGCCAGTGCCCGCTCTCGGACGCGAGCTTCTGCTGGTTGAGTCCTTTGGACATGTCGATACCATGGGCGATGCAGTGGCTGTATGCAATGATCAACGCGGGTCCGTCGTAACTTTCCGCCTCGACGAACGCGCGCAACGCCTGCTGATCGCTGGCGCCGAGCGCGATCTGCGCGACGTACACGTGCCCGTAGGACATCGCGATGGCGCCGATATCTTTCTTGGGCGTGCTCTTGCCGCCGCTCGCGAATTTCGCGACCGCGCCGAGCGGCGTCGACTTGGACGACTGTCCCCCGGTGTTCGAATAGACCTCGGTGTCGAGAATCAGGAGCTTGACGTTGTGCCCGCTCGCGAGCACGTGGTCCAGGCCGCCGAACCCGATGTCGTACGCCCACCCGTCGCCACCCACGATCCATACGCTCCGGCGGACCAGCGTGTCGGCCACCGCAAGCAGGTCGCGCGCGGCCGGGCTGTCGTCTTTGCGCAGCCGCGCCTTGAGGTCGGCGACGCGGTGTCGCTGCGCGGCGATGCCGGCTTCGGTGGATTGATCCGCGCCGAGAATCGCGTCGACGAGATCGCCGCCCGCGACATCGCGTAACGCCCGCACGCGTTCGCGCGCGAAGGTCGCCTGCGCGTCCAGGGCGATGCGCATCCCGAGCCCGAACTCCGCGTTGTCCTCGAAGAGCGAGTTACTCCACGCCGGTCCGCGCCCTTCCGCGTTGGTCGTCCACGGCGTCGTCGGGAGATTTCCGCCGTAGATCGACGAGCACCCGGTCGCGTTGGCCACCAGCGTGCGCTCGCCGAAGAGCTGGCTCATCAGGCGCAGGTAGGGCGTTTCGCCGCAGCCCGCGCACGCGCTCGAAAACTCGAACAGCGGGGTCTTCAACTGCACGTCCTTGAGCTTGGTGTAGCCGAGCCCCAGCGATTCGCCCGCTTCGGCGGTAAATACGTCGGGGAGCGACATGAAGAAGTCCCATTGCGAGGCATGATCGGCGCGAATCGTTTCGCGCGGGTGCATGTTGATCGCCTTGCGTCCCACGTTGCTCTTGTCCTTCGCGGGGCAGATCTCGACGCACAACCGGCAGCCGGTGCAGTCGTCGGCCGACACCTGGAGCGTGTAGCGCATGTCGGAGAGTTCGCGCCAGCGTGCCGCTTCGTGCGCGAATCCGTCGGGGGCCCCCGCGAGGGCCGCGCCCGGCGCCACCTTGCCGCGAATCACCGAATGCGGGCAGACGATCACGCACTTGCCACACTGGATGCAGAGGTCGGGTTCCCACACGGGAACTTCGAGCGCGATGTCGCGCTTCTCGACGCGCGTGGTCCCGCTGGGATACGTGCCGTCCGGCGGGAACGCGCTTACGGGCAGCGAATCGCCTTCGCCGGCGAAGAGCGTCGCGAGGAAACCCGACACGCTCGCGGCGTGCGCGGTCGTTCCCGCCACGGACGCGCCGGCGGTCGCGCGCACCGGGGCGGCGAGTTTCGCCGGCACCGGCACCTCGTGCAGGTGCGACACGGAAGCGTCGACCATGGCATGGTTCGCGCGCACCACCGTCTCGCCGCGCTTGCCGTAGGTCTTGGTGATCGCGTTCTTGATCTGCGCGATCGCCTCGTCGCGCGGGAGCACGCCCGAGAGCGCGAAGAACGCGGTCTGCATGATCGTATTGATGCGGACGCCCATACGGTGTTCGCGCGCAAGGGCGTAGCCGTCGATCGTGTGCACGCTGAGCTTCTTCTCCACGATCTGCCGCTGCACGTGCGCGGGAATCCGCTCCCACACCTCGTCGGGAGGGTGCGGCGCGTTGAGCAGCAGCGTCGCGCCCGGCTTGGCGATCGAGAGCGTGTCGACGCGATCGAGCAGGCCGAACTGGTGCACCGCGACGAAATCCGCGCGGTCTATCAGATACGGACTCCGGATCGGGCGCGGCCCGAATCGCAGATGCGATACCGTACGCGCACCCGCCTTCTTGGAGTCGTAGACGAAGTATCCCTGCACGTAGCGGTCCGTCTCCTCGCCGATGATCTTGATGGAGTTCTTGTTGGCCCCGACGGTGCCGTCGGAACCGAGTCCCCAGAAAACGGCGCGGATCGTTTCCGGCGATTCGATCGCGAATGCGGGGTCCCACGCGATACTGGTGTGCGTGACGTCGTCGTTGATACCAATCGTGAAGTGATTCTTCGGACGCGCATTCGCGGCGTCGTCGAAAATCGCCTTCACCATGGCCGGCGTGAATTCCTTGGACGAAAGGCCGTAGCGCCCGCCGACCACACACGGCGTCGACTTGAAACGCGGCGACGCCGACTGGGCGTCTTCGTGCACGGCGGCCACGACGTCGAGGTAGAGCGGCTCGCCCGACGCGCCCGGCTCCTTGGTGCGATCGAGTACGCTGATCGTTTTCGCCGTCGACGGGAGAGCGGCGATGAAATGCGCCATCGAGAACGGCCGGTACAACCGCACGATGATCGTGCCCACCTTTTCGCCGGCCGCGACGAGGTGCTTGACCGTTTCCGCGATCGTCTCGCAGCCCGAACCCATCGCGACGATCACGCGTTCGGCGTCCGGAGCGCCGACATAGTCGAACAACTTGTACACGCGCCCGGTGCGCTCGGCGAGCGCGTCCATGGCGCGCTGCGTCAGTTCGGGCGCCGCGTCATAATATGGATTGGCCGCCTCGCGCGCCTGGAAGAACGTATCGGGGTTGTGCGCCGTGCCGCGCACCACGGGGTGGTCCGGCGACAGCGCGCGGTCGCGGTGCGCGCGGATCGCGTCGGGCGACAGCAGCGCGCGGATGTCGTCGTCGTCGAGGACCTCGATCTTCTGGATCTCGTGCGACGTGCGGAAACCGTCGAACGCGTGGAGCACCGGCACCCGCGACGCCAGCGTCGCCGAGTGCGCGACCAGTGCGAGGTCCATCGCTTCCTGCACGTTGGACGAAAAGAGCATCGAGAATCCGGTCTGTCGCGCCGACATCACGTCGCTGTGGTCGCCGAAGATCGAAAGCGCGTGCGACGCCACCGACCGCGCCGCGACGTGGAATACCGCGCTCGTGAGTTCGCCCGCGATCTTGTACATGTTCGGGATCATCAGCAGAAGTCCCTGGCTCGCGGTGAACGTCGTCGTCAGCGCGCCCGCCTGCAGCGAACCGTGCACCGCGCCAGCGGCACCGCCTTCGCTCTGCATTTCGATCACGTGCGGAACGGCGCCGAATACGTTGGGAACGCCGTGTGACGCCCACTCGTCGGCCAGTTCCCCCATCGTCGACGACGGCGTGATGGGATAGATCGCGATCACTTCGCTCGCGCGGTACGCGACGTGCGCGGCGGCTTCGTTGCCGTCGAGACATCGAACCGTGCGCCGACGATCCGGTACGTTCTGCGATGACTTGGAGTCTCGGGTGGCCGGTTTCGGACGGGTCGCGCGCCGGCTCGCGCGCTTGTCGGGTGCTTGCGGCATATGGGTGCCTTTCTTTCGGCGGCGCGGCGGTCCGCGGGCCTCGACCGGAGTGTAGGCGAATGGAGGAACGGTCGCAATCTATTTTCCGGACCATATTGTCTTAAATAGGCCAACCCCTTGTGCTGGACCGCGTAAGGCCCCGTCACCCGGCTTGACGCGGGCCTGCGCGCTCTCTACAATCGGAGTCAAATTCACTGGATTGCGCACTCCTCAAGGAGCCCGAACCATGCGGCGAATCGCCCCGCTCTTTCCGGTAGTTGCATTGTCGATCCTTGCTGTCCTCCCGGTGCCCGCCGCTCGCGCGGCCGGTTCGCCCGCGAAACCCACCGGCGGCTACGACTGGTCCACCGACAATTCCCTCACCACCATGGAACTCACCTCCGTGTGGGGGGCCTCCGACGTGAATGTATTCGCGGTCGGCGCGGCCGGCACGGTGCTCCACTACGACGGCGCCAACTGGGCGCCGATGTTGTTTCCGGACAACGTCAAGCTGCTCGACGTATTCGGAACGTCGGCCGTCAACGTGTACGCGATCGGCGGCGGCAAGCTCTACCGTTACGACGGATCGACGTGGTCCGCGTTCCCCGATCAGCCGGCCATCGCCGTGCCGCGCGCCATCTGGGGAACGTCGCCAACGCAGCTCATCGTGGTGGGCGACGGCGGCGCGCCGGGAACGACGGACACGGGGCGCATCGCACATTACGACGGAAACCAGTGGACGTATCCGATACCTCTCTACGGATACCCTCGCCTTTCCGACGTCTGGGGCGCGGCGCCCAACGACGTGTTTGCGGTCTCGGACGAGACCGGCGCCGTCTATCACTATTATGCGTGTCTGGCCAGTTTCCCCAGCTGGGAACGCGTCGACGTCACGTCGGTCGGCTTGCGTTCGGTGTTCGGGTCGAGCGGGAGCGATGTCTTCAGCGTTGCGGAGAGCGGCATGCAGCACTTCGACGGCGGACCGCCGGGAACGATGTGCCGGCAGGACTGGACGCCGATCGGTCCCTACGGAACGTACCGCGGCGTGTGGGGGGACTCGCCGACCAACATCTACGTCGTCGGCTACCAGTTCACCACGAGTACACTTCCGCTCGTGCTTCACTACGACGGCACCAACTGGACGCCGGAGAACACTCCGCCCCTGATCGCCACGCGCCTCAATGCCGTGTGGGGCGACGGCAACGGCCATGTGTGGGCCGTGGGCGAAAGCGGCCTGGTGTTGCGCAACACGCCGGGTACGCCCGACACCGTGCTCACCGTCAACTCGACCGCGATTCTCAAGGACATCAACCCCGGCGACGGCGTGTGCGACACCGGACGCAAGACCGTCAACGGCGACCCCGAGTGCACGCTGTGCGCGGCGATCCAGGAAGCCAACGCACACCCCGATGCGGACAAGATCGAATTCGACATTCCCACCGACGACCCGGGCTATCGCGTCGCCACGACCTCGTTCGAGATCGCCGGCGCCGTGCCGGAGATCGATCAGCCGGTGACGATCGACGGAACGACGCAGCCCGGTTACGTCGACCGCCCGGTGATCGACCTCAACCTCTCGGGCACCGTGAACGGCATCGTGGTCAAGGGCGGCAGCACGACGATCAAGAGCCTCGTCGTGCGCGGGTCGCAGGGCGCGGGGATCGAACTCGACGGGCCCGGCGGCAATCTCGTGCAGGGGTGCTACGTCGGGACCGACATCACCGGCACCGCGGCACGCGGTAACCGGTGGGGCGTCGAGATGAATGACTCGCCCGACAACACCATCGGCGGTGTCACCGCCAAAGAGCGCAATCTGATCTCCGGTAATTCGCTTTCTGGCGTGCGCGTCGCGGGCGCCGGCAGCGCGCGCAACACGATTGTCGGAAATACGATCGGCCTGAATCTCGCGCGCACCGCGAAGATCGCCAATTCGTTTCACGGTGTTCACGTCACCGAGGGCGCGAGTGCCACGACGATCGGCGGGGGCACGACGGCAGAGCGCAACATCATCTCCGGAAACGCCGACCATGGCGTCGACGTTCTCGACGCCGCCGACACGCGCATCGTCGGCAATTTCATCGGCGTCGACGGCACGGGTCAGGTGGCGCTCGGCAACAGCAAGGGCGGCATTGTGGTCGAAGGTGCGTCCACCGGGACGATCGTCGGCGGCACCGGGACGGGCGACGGCAATGTGATCTCCGGCAACAACGGCGACGGCGTCGCGTTCACCGGCGCGGGCGTCGACGGCGCCACCGTCGCCGGTAACCAGATCGGCATGGACGCGGGCCGGACGATCGCGCTGGCCAACGCGGGCGACGGCATCGACGTCGACGGCGCCGCCAACGTGCACATCGGTGACGGCGCTAACGCCACCGGCAACACGATCTCGGACAACCAGCTCTACGGCGTACTCATCCACAATTCGACCGCGCACGGCGTCACGCTCGAGCACAATCGCGTCGGCTTCGCGTCGCCGGACACCGTGCGCGCGGCCAACGGGCTGGGCGCGATCAAAGTCGAGAAGAGTGCGACCGACGTCACCATCGGCGGGCCGAACGAAGACGACTGGAACCGGATCTTCGGGTTCGTGTGGGTGGCGGACGCCGGCACGAAGAAGATCCGCTTCGAGGGCAACGACGTCGTCGTGCCCGAAAACCTGTTCGCGGATGCCACCATCCGCATGCCGTTCGATCTCGGGGGCGACGGTCCCAACTGCTCGTGCTGGGGCGGGACCGGCACCGGGCCCAACGACGGAGTCGCGGTGCCGCGCATTCTCAAGATCGAACCCGGCGTCGTCGAAGGGATGGCGATGCCCAACGCGACGGTGTCGATCTACCGGGCACTCGCCGCGGGCACCGGACGCAACCGTTACTTCGCGCGATCGATTGAGGCGGAAGCCGTCGGAACGGCGGACGCCACCGGGTTCTTCAGCATTCCGGTGGCATTGAGCGTCGGCGACCGCGTCGTGGCCGCCGCGGCCGACGAGAACGGCAACGCGTCCGAGATAACACAGCTCAAGCGCCCGGTGATCTTCGCGCACGGGATCGGCGGCGCGTGGCTGGTCGCCAACGACGGCACCGAAGTGTGGCTGCCCGACGGCGCGACGCCGCAGACGCAGAACGTCAACCTGACGCGCATGGGATTCAACCCGGACGGAACCAGCAAGGAGCCGATCACCGCGCGCGAAATGCTGGAGTCCGCGGGCGAAGGCCCCGCGTATACGCGTGCGGTGTACGGACCGCCGGTCGACTACCTGGCGACGAAAGGCTACGCGGGCGACGACCGCAACGCCAACACCGCGCAGCTCGATCTGTGGCGCTTCTGGTACGACTGGCGGCAGTCGCCGGAGAAACCGGCGCAGGAACTCAAAGCGCTGGTCGACCAGGTGACGAGCCGCGCTTCGAACGTCGCGCGGTCGTGCGACGTCGACATCATCTCCCACAGCAACGGCGTGGTCGTGTCGAGCGTGTACGTTCGCTCCGAACCCGATCACAGCAAGTGCAAGGTCCACCGCTTCGTGACCGTCGGCGGTCCGGTGCTCGGCACGCCCCTCGCCGCCGGCGCGCACACGCGCGGCTACATCTTCGGACTCGAAGAACAGAATCTCTACGGTCACATCTTCGGCAAGGGGCTGTGGGTGTACTGGGGCTACATGATCGCGATGGCGCGTAACCTGCCCGCCGCGTGGGCGTTGATGCCCGGCAAGGCGTACTGGAACGCGCGCACCGGCCCGTCGAGCTACTACCTCGAAGATCTCAACGGCAATCCACTGTATTCCCATGGCGCAACATGGCGCTTCATGGCCAATCCCAAGACCGATGGACAGGGCCGCCCGCTGGGCCTCGATCGCAACGCCGCGATGTGGTCGCGCGAACTTTCGACGACGCACGCGCAGATCGACGACTGGCGCAACTTCGACGGCCCGCCGCAGGTGTTCCGCGTGGTCGGAAAACTCCCGGCGAGTACGATCGAGCGCTGGTCACTCACCGGCACGCCGCCGAGCCGCCTGCGTTTCCCGCTTCAGTCGCAGCTCGATCGCTGGGATATCGGCGACACCTACGAGCACTGGGCGTACCGCGAAATGATCCAGCCCATCCTCGGCTGGGGTGACGGCACGGTGCTGCTCTCCAGCGCGACGCTCGGTCACGAACCGTTGGGTAACACCGACTATTCGGGCGTCGGAACGAGCAAGTGGATCGAAGACTTCGCGTCGTTCCCGTGCCTGCATGTGCCGCTCGTCTGTCCGGAATGCGAGAGTGCCGACAAGAGTATCTCGTCGCTCGATTACATGGCACGCGTGCTCGATAGTGGCTACAAGGTGCTGGCGCCCATCGCGACGCCGATCGTCCCGGTGTCCGCGGCGGCGGGCGGTGCCACGGAACTCGTCTACGTCTCCGCGGACGCACCGATCGCGGTGCGCGTCGAGGACAGCGCGGGCGGATACACCGGTCCCGCGGATCCGTCGAACACCGCGTCGATCGACTACCTCCTCCCCGACGTGGGCTACTGGTCGACGTCGCAGTCCGTGTGCGCGTCCATACCGAACGACCAGGCGTACACGCTCACCGTGCAGGCGACGGATGCAACGACGGTTCAGGTGGTGCGTATCGTCTCCGACGGGAACGCGTCCAACGACGATGTCCTCTTTCCGCCGACGCCGCTCGGTGTGGGCGGCGAACTGCGACTGGTGCTCGACGCCGGCGGCACGCCGCTGTCGACGCCGCTCGACCTCGACGCCACCGGCGACGGGTCGTTCGAGGCGACGGTGGATCCCGCGACCACCGCGGCCAGCGCGTCGACCGCGCCCGCGATTCCGCGTCCGCAGCCGTTCCGCGTGGAAACCGTGGGATACCGGGGCGACGCCGCGCCGCGACAGGTGAGCGTGCACTTCCCCGACACCGGCGGACCGGTATGGACGTGGAATAGTTCCGCACCGGCCTCGTGGCTGAACGCGCAATCGCTCACGGGGCAGGCGCCGGATTCGCTGGTGCTCTCGTTCGATGCGTCTACGCTCTCGGCGGGCATGCACAGCGATACACTCGCCGTGACTCTCTCGCTCGGCGGTTATCAGACGACGATGCCGGTCGAAGTCCATGCGCTCGTGCTCGACTCGCCGTCGCTCGCGCGCGTCGAGGTGAGCCCCGATTTCGCGCAACTGCATCCCGACGACCCGCAATCGTTCGCGGCAATGGGGTTCGACGAAACCAACACCGCGTTCTCGATGTCGCCGAACTGGACGGCGGAGGGTGGGACGATCGACGCGACGGGTCTCTACACCGCGGGCGGCACCAACGGCCTGTACTTCATCACGGCGCACGACGCGTCGGGTTCGGCGAACGGCGAAGCCGCGGTCGAAATCGTGGGCGGCAAGGATCCAGTGACCGCGACGTTGCCGTCGTCCTTTGCGCTGCACCAGAACTATCCCAACCCGTTCAACGGCGGAACGACGATCGTCTTCGACGTCAAAGAGCCGGCCCATGTGCGGCTGAAGGTGTACGACGTGGGCGGGCGACTGGTCGCCACACTCGCCGACGGCGACTACGGCCGCGGGCGATTCCCGGTGACCTTCGGGAACCAGCCGGGCCTGGCGAGCGGCGTGTATTTCTACCGCATCGAGATGGGCTCCTTCTCCGAATCGCACAAGATGGTGCACGTAAAGTAGGGATCCGCCGCGGGTCGTGCGCGGCCCGGCCGCATCCCACAATTACCTGCCATAAAATCGGTTGCGGGTCGATCCGTCCCGCCTCCCCGCCCAGCGTTCCCCCGAGAATGGGGATTGCCCAACGAATATAAGGACAAAACGATCTGATATTGTTATACTACCAACGGTAGGCATCGGAGGGCCGCCCATGACACTCGAAATCCGACTCCACGGCCGCGGCGGACAGGGCGGTGTCACCTGCGCCAAGATCCTCGCGGCCATCTATGCTCGACTCGGGAAGAGCGTCCAGACATTCGGGGACTATGCCGGTGAACGTTCCGGCGCTCCCGTCCGCGCATACACGCGCGTTAGCGACGAGCCCATTTCAAACCGGAACAAGGTTTACCACCCCGATCATCTGCTCATTCTTGACCCGACTCTGTTGAGCACGGATGTCGTCGCGGGATTGGCGCCCGGCGGACTTCTGCTGATCAACACGCCGGACCCGCCGGAATCGTTCGTCGATCGCTTTGGAAAGTTTCGGGTCGCGACCCTCGATGCCACCACCATCGCGCGCCGTCACGGAATCGGCACGCGATCGGTCGTCATCGTGAACACCACGATGGCGGGCGCATACGCCCGCGTCGCCGAGTTGCCGATCGAGGCGCTCGAGTTCGCGTATCGCGACCTGCATTTGCACGGCAACCTCCCCGCTGCGCGCGAGGCCTACGACGCCGTGCTCGTCGGAAACGCCTCCGCGGGACAAGCGCCCCGGCCGACGGGCGCGGCGCAGGCCGCGACCCCGGACGCGGCGACCGAATCGAACAAAGAGGCGGCGCCGCTCGATACGCACGCACCGCATGGATCCGACGTCCTCCCGCTCACCGAACATACGCAGAGTCCGCCGACCGGGCTGAAGACCGGCTCGTGGCGCACGCAACTCCCGCGTTACATCGACGCACTCGCGCCGTGCAATGCGTTCTGTCCCGCGGGCAACGACGTCGTCACGTTCGTGCAGACCCTGTTGAACGAAGGCGAAGAAGCGGCCGCGCGCGTGCTCGGCAACACGCAGCCGCTCGCATCGGTGTGCGGGCGCGTGTGCCCCGCTCCGTGCATGATCGGATGCAGCCGGACCAACTACGATGGCGCGGTCAATATCCGCGCGCTCGAACGCTGGATCGGCGACCGCGCGCCCGTGCTGAAGAAGAAAGACGTGCCGCCGAAGCAGCAGCGCCGGGTTGCGATCGTGGGCAGCGGACCCGCCGGCCTCGCGGCGGCGTACGAACTCGCGCGAAGCGGTCACCAGGTGATGATCTACGAGGGCGAACGGCGGCTGGGCGGCGTACTCCGCACCGGCATTCCGTCGTACCGACTGCCGCGCGACGTGCTGGACCGCGAGATCAACGCCATCATTGCACTCGGCGTGCAGGCGCGCTTCGGAGAGTTCCTCGATCGCGACGCCATCCGCGCGCTGGGCGCGTCGTACGACGCGGTCATTCTCGCCGCGGGCTTCGGACGGCCGATGCACCTGGACGTGCCCGGCCTCGAGCTCGAAGGCGTCGAAGACGGCACGCGCTTCCTGCACCGCGTCAACCTCGAAGGCGGACGCGCGGTGAGCGGCCACGTCGTCGTCCTCGGCGGCGGGAACACCGCGATGGATTGCGCGCGCAGCGCGCTTCGGTCCGGCGCCTCGCGCGTCACCGTGGCGTACCGCCGCACGCGCAGCGAGATGCCCGCGATCATCGAAGAGATCGAAGAGAGCGAACGCGAGGGCGTCGAGTTCCTGTTCCAGCGCGCGCCGGTGGCGATGCACGGCGGCGGACGCGTGAGCGCGCTCGAACTGGCCGAGGTCGAGATGGGACCGCCGGACGAGAGCGGGCGCCGGCGCCCGGTCGTGACCGATCGCACGTCGCTGGTCGAGTGCGATCACGTGTTGCTCGCGCTGGGACAATCCGCCGACCCGCGGCTCCTGCCCGCCGAAGCGACCGTCGCCGACGGCCGCGTCCACATCGCGGGCGAGGCCACCAACCTCTTCGTCGCCGGCGACTACGCGACCGGCGAAGGCACCGTCGCACACGCGATCGGCGACGGACGCCGCGCCGTGGGCCGCGCGCTCGCGGCGCTCGGCGAAGAGGTGCACGTGTTCATGCGCCCGAAGAAGGTCTCGGCGGTTCCGATCCAGAACGTCCGCATGGACTACTTCGCGCCCAGACTCGCCGCTACCGAGTCGCATGTGCCCGTCGAGACGCGCATCCGCACCTTCGCCGAGACCAACCTCGGACTCGCCGACCCGCGCGAAGCCGAACGTTGCTTCTCCTGCGGGACGTGCACGCACTGCGACACGTGTCTCGTCTACTGTCCCGAAGGCATCATCGACCGCGTGGTCAAGGCCGGCGCCGACGGCTACGAGGTCGACCTCGACTTCTGCAAGGGCTGCGGCATCTGCGTGACCGAATGCCCGCGCGGCGCCATGGAGATGTTTCCACAATGAGCCTGCAACTGATCAGCGCCAACCACGCCTCCGCCGCCGCGGCGACGCTCGCCGCACGCGCCAATCGTTCGGCGCGCGGATTCTGCAGCGGCGTCTATCCCATCACGCCGCAGACCGAGTGCATCGAGAAGCTCTGCGGCGAGACCATCGAGAAAGGCTCGGTCGTTCGCGTCGAAAGCGAACACAGCGCCATGGGCGTGTGCATCGGGGCGTCGATCGGCGGCGCGCGCACGTTTACCGCGTCGTCGTCTAACGGGCTCGCCTACATGGCGGAGAACGTGTTCGCGGCCGGCTTCTTCCGGTTGCCTATCGTGATGATGGCGGTCAATCGCACGCTCGGTCCCCCGTGGAACATCTGGGTGGATCACGGCGACACGTTGATGCTCCGCGACAGCGGGTGGATTCAGATCTACTGCGAGGACAATCAGGAAGTCTTCGACTCGATCCTGCTCGCGTTCCGTCTGGCCGAAGACCCGCGCGTGCTGCTGCCGGTGATGGTGTGCCAGGACGCGTTCGTGCTTTCGCACACGATGATGATGACCGAAATCGCCGAACAGGCGAAGGTCGACGCCTTCCTGCCGCCGCTCGATCTTCCGCATCGCCTCACCGACGCACCGCGCGTCGTGGGCGGTCTCGACTTTCCGCATCAGACCGAGATGCATCGTGAGCAGCACGTCGAGGCAATGAACCGCGTGCAGGCCGTGTACGCCGAGATCCAGAACGAGTTCGAGCGCCACTTCGGGCGCCGTCCCGCCGATCCGGTGATCCCCTATCGCGTCGACGACGCCGACCTCGTCATCGTCAGTGTCGGAACCACCGCCGCCACCGTTCGTACCGCCGTCGATGCGGCGCGCGCGCGCGGCATCAAAGCGGGCGCGCTGCGGCTGCGCATGATCCGTCCGCTTCCCGAGACGACGCTTCGCCGCTACCTCGCGCGTCCCGCACGCGTCGCGGTGATCGATCGCAACACGTCGCCCGGACTCGGCGGCATCGTGTGGGGCGAGATTCGCGGCCTCGGCGACCCGGGCTCGGTCATGCAGAACTATCTGGTTGGCCTCGGCGGCGGCGACATCCGCCCGGATCACGTCGACTGGATCATCGAGGACGTCATGGCGCGCCACACCGCGGGCGACCCGGTGTTCATGGAGGCGGGCGAATAATGGAACCGATTCTCGAAGGCATCGCACACACGGAAGCGGATCGCTGCGAGCCGCTGCTGCGCGCCGGCAACACCAACTGCGGGGGGTGCGGCATGTCGATTGCGCTCAACATGGTGAGCCGCGCGATCGCGGACCGGCCCGTGCAGATCGTGATACCCGCGTGTTGCGGCATCGTAACCGCGGGACCGTTTCCGATGAGCGCGTACGGCGCGCCCGTCGTAGCGTCGACGTTCGCCTCGGCGGCGGCCGTCGCTACCGGACTGGCGCGCGTGGCGGAAGCGCTGGGCGAGAAAACGCGCGTGATGTGCTTCGCCGGCGACGGCGGCACCTACGACATCGGCATGGCGACGTTGAGCGCCGCCGCGGAGCGCAACGAAGACATCCTCTACGTGTGCTACGACAACGAGATCTACGGCAACACCGGCGGGCAGCGCTCGTCGGCCACGCCGTTCGGCGCGTCGACCACTACGACGCCGAAAGGCAAGCACCACGAGAAGAAAGACATTCTCGGCATCATGGCCGCGCACCGGATTCCGTACACGGCCAGCATCTCGCTTGCGCATTCCGACGACATGATGCGCAAGTTCCGCACGGCACTCGACACGCGCGGGTTCCGCTTCCTGCATATCCTCTCGCCGTGCCCGACGGGCTGGAAGTCCGAACCCGCCGACGGCGTCAAATTGATCCGGCAGGCGGTCGATTCCGGCCTCTATCCCGTCATCGAGATCGTCGACGGGACGGAGTACACCATCAACATCGCGCCCTCGTTTTCGACCGACGCACTGCGCGCGTTCGTCGAAGGCCAGGGACGATTCGCGAAGTCGGGCGTATCAGTCGAGGACGTCGAAGCGGGGATCCGTCATACGTGGGAATCGCTCCGGCGCCACATTCGCGTCCAGGGACACTCGATCCTCGACCGCGCAGAAGAACTCCAGGACTAGACCCTACCGAACCAGCGTGATCTTGCGCGTGGCTACGGCATTTCCGGTGACCACCCGCGCAAAGTAGATGCCGTTCGCAACGTCCTTGCGTTGCCAGACCACTCGCACTTCCCCGGCCCCGACCTCCGCGTCGATCAATCGGTCGACCAGCCTGCCCTCCACCGAATAGATGCTCACCGTGGCGTGCGTTCGGCCATCCACGCGGAACGCGATCGTCGCGGCACCATCCGTCGGGTTCGGCCATACGGCGATCGCCAGCCCGGCCTTCGGCGTTCGCCGGCCGACGCCCGTCGGAGTCTCGATGGGAATCGCCGACAGCGAATCGATGACGAACGGTTGCTGGTTGATCGACTGAAACCAGAATTTCACACGATCGATACGTTCGCCGACCTCGACCGTGTCGATGGCCGTGAGCGTCTCGCCGATATGAATCGTGTGCGCGTGGAGTTCCTGCGGCCACACGGTGTATTGCCAGCTCACGGGATCGATCGAGTTCCTTTCGTAGACCGTGTAAAAGTCGTCGGCGGCAGGCACCTGGAGCGGCGTGTGGATCGTCCATTTGACCACCAGCCGGCCCGGCGGTGTCCCGTAGAACGTCGTCCCCGCGCCGTTGTTGGCATTGTCGTTGTCATCGATGAACACATACTGGTCGAAGCCGTCCGGCCGGCCGTCGTCGTTGGTGTCAGTGTGCAACGACGGCGCGATGTCGACGCCGAATGCCAGCGAGCGGTCCATCTGGACGAGCGCGACGAGATCGTTCATGTTGAGCACGGTGATGTTGTGATCGACGAACCATGCACAGAGAGCATCCAGCCCGGCGGCGGCATCGGCATCGATGACGTGAAGCAGCACGATCGGAACCCCACCCTGTGCCCATGCGTCGGCGCATTTGGTCTCGATGCCCGCGACTTCGGCCTGCCACGTCCAGGCGGCGGCGATCTCGTCGATCATCGATAGTTTCGAGAGCGTCGATCCCGCCAGTAACGACGCTCGCTTCGAATCGTCGCCCTCAATCGTCGCCGCGATGGCCTCGAGCAGGCGCTGTCCGTCGGGCGAGCCCGGATCGATGCCGCGCTCTTCCAACGCGACCGCCGGCGCGTTGTAAGTCCATGAGTCCACCCATCGACCGTACGAGAACGGGTCGTCGATCGATCCATAGTGCAGGTTTCGCTTCTGGTAGTTGTTCAGCCCGACGCGACCAGAGGCATACAGGTATCCGTGTGCCGCGAGCGTGTCGCGCAGTTGTGGGCTGAATCCCTCACCGACTCCGCCCGGTTGATTCCACGCCCGCATCGGCGCGATGCCAACACCGGCGAATACGCTCTGGGAAAATGCAATGTCGAGAGGCCACTGGGCCGCGTTGGCGGGATCGCCCCAGAGGGCCGCGTTGTGATCCTTGGTATGGTCCTGGAACGCGTAGCCATAGGTCACCATTTCCTGAAGCATGGCCGTGGTCATCGCGTTCGGATTCACATCCGTGTTGCCGGTGACGATCCCAAAGCTCGCAGGCAGCCCGTAGGATCGCAGAATGGGCG
This sequence comes from Candidatus Latescibacterota bacterium, assembly GCA_963761125.1. Classification (GTDB taxonomy): domain Bacteria; phylum Krumholzibacteriota; class Krumholzibacteriia; order WVZY01; family JAKEHA01; genus JAKEHA01. Next base: position 618,213 of record CAVXFV010000002.1, on the reverse strand, counting down.
TCGCGACCGTGTAGTGCGTGATGTGTCCGTCGTCGAACTGGAGCCCGACGACGGGCCGGCGAGTCTGTGCGAGTGCGGTCAGAGAAGCGGCATGCATGGATGCCGCAGGCTGACGCACTGCCTTGTCGTCAGACGCAACGGCGCGGTGGGGTGTGACGAATATCGAAACGCAAAAGATACCGAGGGTGATGGACAGCCACGGACGCATTGCATACCTCCACGACGGGGACGTAACTCCCTTCGTCGGAGGAATGTGCGCGGGGGCCCCGTATTGAGCGCCAGTTGCGGCTGATCGTGGCGGGATGCGGGAGCGTGCCGGGCGAGTCCGCGCAGGCGGACAGCACCGGCATGCAAGTCATGAAAAAGGAAAACAGCCGCGCTCGATGCCCCCTGGGAGGGAGTTGATTCACGGCTGCTCGATTGATGTACGGCTGCTTGAAATGTGACCGATGGGTCGCCCACCATGCTAGCGCAGGTCGAACGGGATGTCAATCCCGCGGGGGCCGCGGGTCCAGGGAACGCGCGGGACTGCCGGACGGACGATGGTCCGACGATCCCGCTTCCCAACCCCTCGTTACTTGAGAAGCACCATCTTGCCGGCTCCCGCTGCCGCACGGCCACTCAGTCGATAGAAGTACACGCCACTTCCCACCGGCCGACCCGCGACGTCGCGACCATTCCACACGGCGTGATGGGTGCCCGCGTCGCGAACGCCTTGATCGAGTCGAGCGACGATCGCGCCCGTGACATCGACGATCTCGATCGCAATCGGCATGCGCGCATCGATCGTGTACTCGATCGTGGTCTGCGGGTTGAACGGGTTGGGGTAGTTGGGCCCGATCGCCGTCGCCATCGTGCCGACGGTCACCGTCGCCGGCGGCGACTGGTAGACCGATCCGTCGGCCGTCTCGATCTCCATCTCGAAGACGTAGGTCTTTCCCGGCTCGACCGACGTGTCCGTGTAGGTGTGAATCGTTCGCGGATCGCCCCGGGCCACGATGTCCGCGAGCGACGCCCCTTCCGCGCGCCGGTAGAGCGTGAAGCGTTGCATGCTCTCGTCGCTCCAGAGACTCCAGTCCACACGAACCGCGGCCCCGCGTGCGGTCGCCGAAAAACCGGTGAACGCGACCGCCAGCGGCTGGGTCTCGCCGAACGAGGCGATGAAGATGTCATCGAGCCCGGCGCTCGTGAGCGGGCCGCCGCCAAAATCCACGGTCCCGCCGAATTGACCGGTCACCAGCACGTTCCCGGAAGGATCGCACGCCACGCCGTTGCCGGTTTCGGTCACCGTGCTGTTGCTGCCGAACGCACGGCTCCAGCGATGGACGCCGTCGGCGTCATAGTCGGCGACGAAGATGTCCGATCCGCCCGCACTCGTGAGCGCGCCGCCGCCGAAGTCCACGGTCTCCGCGAACTGCCCGGTGACGGCCACGTGATCGGATACGTCGACGGCGACGTCGCGGCCCCAGTCCGCACCCGTCCCGCCCAGGCGCTTGCTCCACTGGTGCGTTCCCCCGGCGTCGTACTTGACGAGGAACGCGTCGATGCTGCCGGCGCTCGTCAGCGGCCCGCCACCGAAGTCCGTGGTGCCCGTGAATCGTCCGGTCGCAAGGACGTTGTCGTCGCCGTCGACGGCAACGGCCGACACGCGCTCGCCGCCGCCGCGACCCCACTGGGGCACGCCGGCCGCGTCGAGCCCGGCGACGAATCCGCCGGGATTCAGCGCGCCGCCACCGAAGTCCAGTCCCGTGGCGGACAAACCGGAGACGACGACATTTCCCGATGCACTCGCCGCGATTCCGAGTCCCAGATCCACGGAGGTGTCGCCGAAGCGCTCGCTCCATTGATACGCGCCGGTCATGTTGTACTTCGCGACAAAGAGATCGCGTCCGCCCGCGCTCGTCAACAAACCGCCCCCCGGATCGATCCCGTCGGTGAACGTCCCGACGACGACCACGTTGCCCGAACCGTCCAGCGCGACGGCCGGGTCGTACACTTCGCCGTTGGTGGCGCCGTAGCGCGCGCTCCATACGTGCGCGCCGCTCGCGTCGAATTTCGCAACAAAGAGATCGCTGAGACCGATGGCGGCTAGCGATCCACCGCCGAAGTCGATCGGGCTCACGCAGTATCCGACCGCAACGGTATTCCCCGACGCGTCCACGGCGATGTTGGTGCAGGTGGCCGAAAACGACCGACTCCACTGATAAATTCCGGCGGGGTCGTACTCGGCCAGGAACATGCTGGGCGTGGCCGCCGTCACCGGTCCTCCGCCGAAATCCACGGTATTGCTGAACACGCCGGTCACCACGACGTTACCCGCCGCGTCGGCACCCATTGAAAGTCCGCCATCCGGATTGGTATTCCCGAATCCGTGGCTCCACAAATGCACGACGGTCGCGTCCGCGGACCGCGGCGACAAGACGAGACCGCCGACTGCAACAATCAGAAGGAACGTGAGTGCGCGCATGATACCGCCTCCAGAGTGGTTTCTGTCAGGGGGCGAAACGGATTGGATGCCGGCAATCGTCGAGTGGAGTGGTGCGTTTTTCGGCGCCGGCGCGATCGGGCCGGTGATGAGGCCGCGGCTAACCTGCGATCTTCCCCGATCCTGACACTATGAGTCGGCCGCCGCGTGGAATTTCCCGGGCCAAAACGCGAGGGAGAGTGGGCCGGCCGAGGCCGGCCCACTCCCGAAAGGCCCTTACTTCAGCAGCACCATCTTCTTCTGATCCACGAAATCGTTGGTCACGAGGCGATAGAAATATACGCCCGAGGCCAGTGATTTCGCGTCGAAGCCGATCGCGTGGTGTCCCGCGCCCATGGTTTCGTCCGCGAGCGACGCGACCAGACGTCCCGACACGTCGAACACATCGAGCCGCACGTGGCTCTCCGACGCGAGCGTGAACGCGATCGTAGTCCGCGGATTGAACGGGTTGGGGTAGTTCTGATCCAGCGAGGTCTCGAGGCTTCGCGACGCCCCATCCGGCGTCAGCGACGGATCGACGTTGATCTTGCCGGTGGCGACCTTCGTCTCGTCGCCGCCGGTCACGATCGAGGTCGTTCCCCGCCAGGTGATGGCGTCGACGTAGACATCGTCGCTGTTATTGCTGGCATCGCAACGGAAACGGATCTTTGCCGCGGTCGGGAACGTGTACGTCCCCTTGTTCAGCGTGATGGTTGCGATGTAGAACGCATTGTTGTTGAAACTCGTTCCCGACACGTAATCCGCGACGACCTGCCAGGTCGAGCCGTTGTAATACTCGACGAAGAAGTCCTCGCCCGTCTCCATGCTGACCGCGCGGAAGTAGAACTCGATTTGCTGGGTCTGATACCCGGACACATTGCGTCCCGTCGTTGTATAGAACGACGACGCGGTCCCGCTGTTGTCCTGAATATCGGCCGCCGCGTTGCCTTCCCACGCGTAGGTACCTCCGGTGTAGCGCGACATGTCGCTACCGCCGTCGGTGTACGTGCCCATGCCGCTCTCGAAGTTGTCGTACGTGATCGTTGTCCAGGTTACGCCGGTGCCACTCACCGTGATGTAGCCGTTCTTGACCGCTGCATTGCTGCCGCACGCGTTGGTCGCCGTCAGCGAGACGTTGTACGTGCCCGCCGCCGTATACGTGTGGCTCGGGTTCTGTGCCGTCGAGGTACCGCCGTCACCGAACGCCCAGCTCCAACTCGTCGGGCTGCCCGTCGAGAGGTCGGTGAAGGTGACCGCGACCGGCGCGGTGCCGGTCGTCGGTGTTCCCGAGAAGTTGGCCGAAACGAGCGGCGTGCAACCGCCGCCGCCACCGCCAACCGCGGCGTTGATGTCGACCATGCCGTAGCCGGAATAGCGATCCCAGCCCGTGCCGGACTCGACGTTCACGATGTCCTGCGCGGTGTTCTCGAGCTGCGCCTTGACCTGCGCGGGCGTGTACGACGGATTCTTCGACTTGATCAGCGCGCACACACCCGCCGCGTACGGCGTCGCGCACGAGGTCCCGTTGAAGAACGGCTCGTAGTCGCCGCTCGAAAATCCGCCGCTGCCCTGGATGTCCGTCGTGGGCAGTATGGTCGGCGCCAGGATGTCGACCGCGCCCGCAGCGTTGGCCGTGTTGGTGCCGTAGTTCGAACCCCACCAGCGCTCGCCGTCGCACGTGTAGCCGTGCGGGTCGGTGCTAACACCGGGGTTGCACTCCGACGACAGGCTGCTGCTGCGCTTGCGGTCGCCGCACGGCGAGGCCGCGCCAACGCCGATGACGTAGGTGTTGATCGCGGGATACGAGATGGTGCTCTTGTTCTCGTTGCCGGTGGCCGCGAGAATGGTGACACCCGCGTTGTACGCGTACTGCAGCGCCGCGTCGGTCGACGGGTCGCTGGAGATCGCCGCACCCAGGCTCATGCTAATGATGTTGGCGCCATGATCGGCCGCGTAGGTGATCGCGTTGACAATCGCCGAGAAGTACATCGACCCGGCGCTGTTGGCGACCTTCAGCGGCATGACTTTGCATCCGGGAGCCGCGCCGCACGCGCCGAGGCCGTTGTTGACCTTGGCCGCCGCGACACCGGCGCAGCACGTGCCGTGCCCGCCGCCCGACGAGTTGTCTTCGGGATTGCTGTCGTTGTCACCGAAGTCGTAGCCGGTGACGAGCGTCAGATCCGGATGGCTCAGGTTCACGCCCGTGTCGATGATCGCGATGATCACGCTCGAGCTGCCGAAGCCCGCGCTTCCGTCCCAGCCCGCCTGGGCGTTGGTGTCGAAACCGGGCGTCCCGACCGTCGTCGAGAGGGTGTGGTCGTACGTGCCGCCCCAGTCGAGACCCGGTAGCTGCGCCGTATTATTGTGACCCCAGTGCGCCGCATACATCGGATCGGTCGGAACGACCGCCGGGAATGCCACATAGTCCGGCGTTGCGTACTCGACGTTCGGATCGGCCGCGTACTGACGCACCGCCGCTTCGATGTCCGCACCCGGTGTGACATGCAGCATGAACGTACGATCGACGCCCATTCGTGCTGCCTCGGCGGTGTTCATCGGATCGATGAACGGCCGCGTGATTTTGACGACACCCACCTTCTGATTGACCGCGTCCACGGACGAAAGCCCCGTGTGCGTGCCCGGTGCCGCCGCGCCGAGCTGGTGCGGGACCTTGAGCGTCGAACGGGACATGCTGGATTCTTTGAACTTCACGATGATGTGATCCGGCGCGTAGGGAAGCACCTGTTCCCCGGTGGGAACGAAGCCCTTCTGCGCCGGAGCGAACTCGCGTGGGGCCGCTGCAAGTACCCCCACGGCAACGAACAGGACCATGGCAAACAGAGACACGCAAACGAACAAAGCTTTGCGATTCATTTCATCTCCTGATAGCCGTTTTAACCATTCGCACTGCATGCTCCGTGGAGACGCGTCTGGCGACGGGTCGTGTCGGAGCGCCTAGAGACAGCGAATTCTGGACGCGCCCGTGCGCGCCCGGCTTTCCGGTTGGATGTTGGTCAATCCCCCCTTCGCGGTCGCAGTGGATACGACCGCGTGTGAACCTGGTCAGGCACACCGAACGCCGACCGATGGAAGAGGTGGGTCGGTCAGCGTCTTCGTCCCCTCAACTGGCGGACGCCGGATTCTAGGAAAGTCGAAAGTCGCCGGTCCACACAAATGTATGGCGAACGATGAAAATCGGGGAACGCAACCGGCGGGCCCCCGCCCAACTCTCCGCTGGCAGTCCCCGAATGCGCCCGCTATGGTGGGGGTCATGCGGATCCGGGTCCCTCTCATTGTCGTATTGCTGGCGGGTTTCGGGTTCCCCGTCGGGGCACGCGCGGCCGGTACGCCCGAGCTGTCGTACCGGTTCGAACTGGTGCGGACCCCGGCGCTGGCCGTTCGGGTCCACGCGACGCTCCCCGGCGGGCCGGACGGAACCACGACACTCAAGGTCGACGCCGAGTGGGGCGGGGTGCGCGCCGGCGGCGAGGACATCGGCGACGTGACCGTGACCGATGCGGCGGGACACGCGCTGGCAACCACGCGCCCCGCGCCGAGCCGGATCGTCGTCACCCACGCGCCCGGCGCGACGCTCTCGGTCACCTACTCCCTCGCGGCCAACGATCACCAGGTGCAGATGGATCCCGGCGAGTCGCGCCGGCCGATCGTCAACCCGCACCTGTTTCGCGCGGTCGGTCACCTGGGCATGTTGCGCCCCGCGTTTATCGACGATCAGGCACCGTGCATCGTCCACATCGGATGGGACGGGTTCGACGCGGCGGGCTGGCGCGTGGTGTCGTCGTGGGGCGCGGGCACCGGCGACCGCACCGCGACCACGACGCTGTTCGACTTCGCCGACGCGCTCTACGTCGCCGGCGATATCCGGCTCATCACGCGCGACGTGCACGGCTATCCGCTCACGATTACGGTGGCCGGCGACGACTGGGCGTTTACGCCGGACGCATTCGCCGACCAGTGCGTACGCGTGGTCGCGACCGAGCGCGCGTTCTTCGACGACTTCGCGAACGACTTCTACTGGATCAGCCTGGTGCCGACGGGTCCGGTCGACCAGAAGGGACGCAACATCGGCGGCACCGGGCTGTTGAACTGTTTCTCGCTCAGCGTCGGGCCGAACACCGTGCTTGTCCCCGACGACGGAACCGAGAGCGCCATGATCATGGTGCTCGCGCACGAGATGTTCCACGAATGGAACGGTCACGTCATCCGCCGCGAAGACCCCGAGGAACTGCTCTACTGGTTCTCGGAAGGATTCACCGACTTCTATTCGCGCCGGCTGCGCTACCGTGGCGGCATCATCGATGCCGCACAATACGCCGCGTCGGTGACGCAGACGCTCGAACACTACGCAACGAGCCCGGTTCGCGACGAACCCAACACCCGCATCCTCGCCGACTTCTGGAACGACCGCGACGTGCAGAAGCTGCCGTACGACCGCGGCGACATCGTCGCCATGATGCTGGATGCCGACATCCGCCGCGCGTCCGGCGGCACGAAGAGCCTGGACGACGTGATGCGCGAGCTGGTCGTGAAGGCGCGCGCGGGGGCGCTGGTCTCGACGGAGAGCCTGTTCGCCACGTTTTCGGAGGTCGCCGACAGCGCGTCGCTCGCGACGATCCGCGACCTGGTGGAAAACGGCGGGCTGCCGGCGCTCGGCCAGCCGTTCGCGCCGTGCCTTTCGATCCAACCCGCCGAGGCATCCCGCTACGACGTGGGGTTCGACCTCACTCAATCCATGAAGGACCGGAAGATCGTGGGGTTGCGCGCGGGCTCGGCCGCGGAAGCGGCGGGACTGAAGAACGGCATGACGCTCGACAAATGGAGCATCACCAACGGCGACGTCACCAGGCCGGTCGAGTTGACCGTCATCGTAGACGGTCAGTCGCGCGTGATCTCGTACTACCCGCGAGGCGAATCGATGCCCTCATTCCGCGCAACCGTCACCGGCTCCCTCAAGGACTGCGCGTCGCTGTAACCGCCGGCCTCCGTTAGTGCGATTCCAGGATATCGGGAAACAGTTCGTACGCCCGGACGCGGACCTCATTCACCACGGCCGCTCCGGGTTCTGCATGAGGCGTGATGACGGCCGAATACGCGGCTCGGGCCACATCGCGGATTCCGCGCACAACGATCAGCACGTTGCCGCGGATGAAGAACGAGTCGTTGTTCGTGTCCAACTCGCAGTACACCGAATACCGCCCGAGCGAATCGCCGTCCCGCCGGAAGACTTCAAGCGTTCCAATTGTGTTGCGACCCCTGACGTCTGGCAGCTCCGCGGTTGGCCGAACCAGAAAATACTGGTCGTTCAACCACTGGACGCCGGCCACGCGCAGGATACTGCCTCTGACGCTTGCCGGGCTCTTGTTGACAATCTCACGGTAGCGCGCTTCGTCACCTTCCCATTCCGGGAGTTCGATCGCCTGGCTGACGCCATCGGGCGAATGCCCGACGATCACGCGGTATTTCCCGTCGGGATCACCGTAGATAATCGTGCCGTCGGCGCCGATGTCCCATCCATGCATGTAGTACGACATGTCGGTCGGCGACTTGACCACGTTGTCTCGATGAGGCTCCTGGGAAAGTAGCGTCGCCGTGGTTCCGTCCGGCAGTACGCGCATGACGGTTCCCACCGGCCTCGGAGGGGCGGTCGATGTCGGGGGCGTCGCGTTGTTGATGCTGGACAAGAGGAGTTCCTGGTGGGGGCCCATGTCGGCTCGCATCCACACGACGTTCGCAAATCCGCCGCTGACACCAGAGAGATCATATGAATCGCAGGCGCTGCCGTCCGGAGCAAAGCAGGGTGCCCGGCTTGACAGATCTTCGATGACAACGCAGCGGCCACTCTTGGACACGGCGAGTCGACGTGGATTCCGAATGTCTCCGGGCCCTTCCCCCGGCCTTCCGAACGGCGAGAGCTCCTGGCCGGTCGCGGAAATTCGCCGAACGTTGCAGTTCTGTTGGTCGAGGATGTAAACAGTACCGTCCGTCCCGACAGCAACGTCGGCGATCACGCCGAGCGGCGCCATCAACGCGTCATCCGAGATGTCGAACAGCAACCGTGGCTCGTGGGGAGCAGGTGGATTGGTTCTCGGGGCGGCCGCAGCGCCGCTGACACAGACAAGACCGACTGCTGCCGCCGCCCAGAGTACCCTGGCGCAACTCACGATGAAAAGTTGCACCCGTCGGCGAGCCTCTCTTGGCGCTGAGTGATCATCGACCACACTTCAGTATACCATCCGGGTGATCGATGGCACGTCCCCCGCTGGTATCCGCCAGCGGGGGATTCAGCTTCGGAGCAACCCGACCCCCTACCGACTGATCACCATCTTGCGTGTGTGGGTCTCGCCGGCGGCGTGGACGCTGTAGAAGTAGACGCCGCTCGCCAGGGGCTGGCCGCTGTCGCCGCGGCCGTCGAAGATCACGTCGCGCCAGCCGGCCGCGAGTGTCATCGTACGGGACGCGACGCGGCGCCCGGCCACGTCGTAGACCTCGACGCGCACCTCGCCCGCCTTCGGCAAACCGACGTGCAGCGACGTCGTCCCTTCGAAGGGATTGGGAGAATTCGGCAGCAGCGTGAGTGCTTTCGGCAGCGAGGGCGTGGTGCCGATGCCGGTCGGCGTGGCGATCGCGATTTCGTTCGACGCCGAACCGACGTTGCCGTGGATATCGACGGCACGCACACGATAGCGCAGTTCGGTCAGCGGCACGCTGGTGTCGGTGTACGACGGACTGGTGGTCGTGGTCAACACGCCGACATCGCCGCGTTCGACCGAGTAGTGGTCGATGTCACCCGCCGTCGAATTCCACGTGAGCGACACATCGGAACCGTTACGTTGCCCCGACAGCGTCGGCGCCGGTGGCGCCAGGTTGTCGATGGACGTCCCCTGCACCGAGTTCGAGTACGCGCCGCAGTAAATTGAATACGTGTTCGGAACGCCCACCCCCACGGTGAGCACGTCGGTCGTGTACGACGAACTCCCGTTCAAGGTGATCAGCCCCACGACGTCGCCGCCGTGGTACTCGTTGTCGTAGATCTCGCACTCCGTTCCGGGCGGATCGCCGTCGGCGGGCCGGAAGGTCAATCGAACGAAGCCGCCTTCGTCGTTGGGGACGTCGACGATCGACGTGATGTACGGCGCCGGATATCCGTAGAGACCGCTGGCGTCGTCGATGCGCTGCGCGTAGACGTCGGCGACGGTGGCCGTGCGCCGATCTTCCCACGCCACGATCGAGGCGCCCGGTTCGCTTTCGGCGATCGCCGGACCGAACTGATTGCCGGTCGCGAGACACAGCGGCGCGCCGTTCGCGGTCCACTGCGGGACGCCCGACCCGTTCAGCCGCTGGGTATACAGGTCCGCCGTGCTGAGACTCCGGTAGTCGTACCAGGCGGCGACAACCCCGCCGAGCCCGTCGATTGCGATGGTGACGTTGTACTGCGCGTACGGCGCCGAACTCACCACGACGCCGTTGGCGGTCCACTGCACGACGCCGCTCGCATTGATGCGCTGCGCGTACAGGTCGGGGCCGGTGGTGGAAATGTTGCGATCGTCTTCCCACGCGAAGTATGCCCCGCCGGAACCGTCCGCGATCATCTTGGGAAGAATGATCAGGTCCGTCGACACGACGATCGGAACCCCGGTGCTCGGCAACCACTGCGGGACGCCCGACGAGTTGACGCGCTGCGCGTAGATCGATCCTTTTCCGGCGCCGGCGCGCGAATCCTGCCACGCGATGATGGCTCCGCCGGCACCGTCGCTCACGATCATCGGCGCGGTCTGCGAGGCCGTTTGCGTGCACACGGCGACGCCGTTGGTGGTCCACAGCAGAGAGCCCGACAGGTTGGCGCACTGCGCGTAGATGTCGAAGTTACCGTTGCGGAAGTCCTGCCACGCCACGATCGCACCGTCGGTGCCGCCGGGCGCGATGACCGGACTGCTCTGAATGTTGGTATCGGTGCAGAACGCGAGGCCGTTGGCGGTCCAGAAGCTGTTGTTGTAGACGTTGAACGCCTGCGCGTAGATGTCGTTGTTACCGTTACGCGAGTCCTGCCACGTCACGTACCCCACGCCGAGCGCCTGATTGCTGGTGAGCACGGGAAACTGCTGCACGCCCGTCCCCGTGGAAATCGGGAATCCGTTGGTGGTCGTGAACACGTTGCCCAGCCGGTCGGTGATCGCACCGTAGATGTCGAAATCGCCGTTGCGGTTGTCCTCCCATGTATAGAGGAGGTATCCGAACCCGTCGTGGACGACGCTCGGCCGCTGCTGCAAGCCCGTCGCCGTACACAGCGCGACGCCGTCCGCCGTCCATTCGTTGTTGCCGAAGAGACCCACCTGCCGCGCATAGATGTCGGTCGATGTTCCGCGGTTGTCCTGCCACACCATCACGGCGCCCTTCAACCCGTTGGCGGTGATAGCGACGTTGTCCTGGGCGCCGGATGCCGTGCACACGGCGTTGCCATACAGGGCCCACTGGGCCGACGCGGCGATCGGAACGAGCAGAACGAGCAAGATGGACACGACGAGCAGATGCGTTCGCATGGGACTCACCTTTCGAAACGTCGACCCGCGGCGCGGGGAAAGAGGGGGTTCGCTCAATCGGGTAGGACGGAGGAGACCGGCGGGAATCACGGGTGATCTGCAGAAATCTTCGGGCGGGGCGGCTTGCACAGGAAGCCGCGCCGAGGCCTCCGGTGGCCTCCGGCCGGGGGCACTTGCAGCCCGCAAACGCTGATAGTACAATTGCGCTCTCATATCTACCAAGGGCGGCGCCCGCCTGTGGCGGGCTTTCAAGGGAAGTTCGCAACCGAATTGGAGCGGCCATGAGTCGCATTTTCCCCGCTGTGTTTGCTGTCCTGTTTCTTCTAGTCAGCACCGACAATTCCTTTGGCCACAAGACTGCATCCCCCGAAATCACACCCGCACCGGGTTCGCCACCCATCGGGCCCGTGATCCACTCGAGTGCATCGCGTGCTCCCAGGAATACTGCTTCTTCTGTTCTTCAGTTGTGGACCTTCGACGATGGATCCGGAAACGCGGACCCTCAGGGATGGACTTCCGTCGATCGCACCTTGCAGCCGACGTACTTCCATGTGGATGACTTCGCGGGCATGAGCGCCCCCTACGGCGCGCTGCAGGGCACCAAGTCGCTGTGGTGCGGGGCAAGGCCCTGCCAAACACCGGACCTGTGCAGCTACGCCACCCTGCCGGGATACGGCAACAACTGGAACCAGCGCTTCGAATCGGTTCCGTTCAACGTTTCCGGCGATGTGGATGTGGCCTTCCAGATGCGCTATGACACGGAGCCCAGCTACGACTTTGTCTATCTCGAATACGAGTCAGTCGAGGGCGTGTGGCATACGGCGGGGTCCTGGTCCGGCTCCGGTAATGGCTTGTTCTACGCAATGATCCCGGCGTCGGCCTACCTTGGCCCGCTCCGTGTGCGCTTGCGGTTTGAATCGGATTTGAGCGAGTCGGACGAAGACGGCTTCTACCCGACGGGCGGCGCGGTGGTCATCGACCAGATACACGTCGCCGACACCGTCGGCGATATATCCAACGAGAACTTCGAGTCGGAAACGCCCGGCGCCGTGGCCACAACCGATCAAGAATGGCACGCACTGGCTCCGCCCCCGATGGGAGATTCCGCGAACCTGTTCTGGGGCTCCGACGTGCTTCAGGAAGATCCCAATTACACCAACGAGACCGCCCTGTGGGGCTTCTTCGACGGCTCGCCGGACAATTATGCTTGCGGCGGGCATCCCGAGGTGCAGGTTGTGCCCTTCGGCACCACGTACGATGGCATCAATACCTGGGTTAACGACGAGATTGTGTCGCCGACCGTTTCTCTCTCGGGCCTGACCACGATCGAACCGGTTCTCCTGAGCTTCGACGTGTACCGGGACCTCCCGCAGGACAATCTCGTGTTCTTCCAGTGCCGCGTCCGCTCCCTGGTCGGCGGTGCGTGGACGCGGTGGACAGCCTCTGCTACTTTGTACCACGACGCCAGCAAGACATGGGCGACCTTCACGAAAGACGTCCGACCGCTGATCGCGACCGGCGCAACCGATATTCAGGTGGCGATCGGTGTTCGCGACATGTGCTATTACTGGTGCGGGATCTACGGATCGGGAACGTGTCACAGCCAGGGTCCACTGATCGACAACGTGCGCCTGACGCAGGCCAACACGTCGTCCGGCTCCAATGTGGTCGTCCAGCCGGTGGATGGCACCACGGAGACGACGCCCGTCACCGTCACGTTCAGCAATGTGACGGCGCCCGGCCTCACGTCACTCACGACGGGGCCGACGGGCCCGCCACTGCCGGGTTCGTTCATGTTCGGCGACGGGACCTACTACGATCTCTCGACCACCGCGACGTTCAGCGGCAATATCACCGTGTGCATCGCGTACAACCCGAACACGCTCCAGGTGCCGGAAAACACGCTGCAAATGTTGCACTGGGATACGACTCAGAATCCGGCCGCGTGGGTGGACGTCACGACGTCGCTCGACACCAATAACCATGTGATCTGCGGGACGACCGATCATCTCTCGCCGTTCGTGATGGGTGCCGGAAGCGTGACGGGCGTGCACGAAACGCCGGTGGCGCTCGCGCTGCACCAAAACGTGCCCAACCCCTTCAACCCGACGACATCGATCACATATGATGTGCCGTCCGGCGGGGCGAACGTGACGATCCGCATCTACGACGCGAGCGGGCGGCTGGTGCGCACGCTCGTCGACGGACCGAGCCCCGCGGGGACGCACAGCGTCAGCTGGGATGGCCGGAACAGCGCCGGTGGTGCGGTCTCGTCCGGTGTGTACTTCTACCGGATGACGGCGGGGTCGTTCACCGCGTCCCGACGCATGGTGCTCCTGAAGTAAGACCGTACGCGACAGCGTAGAACGCAAGAAGGGCGTCCCCAATCCAGGGACGCCCTTCTGATTTCAGAATTTCATCTCGCCAGCGGTCAGCGCGCGATCACCATCTTGCGCGTGACCGTCATGCCGGCCGCGTGGACGCGGTAGAAGTACACGCCGCTCGCGAGTGCGTGTCCACCGGTGTCGTGTCCGGTGAACGGAATGCGTTGCCATCCGGCGTTCGCCTGTTTGATGCTGATCTCACTCACCCGCCGGCCCGCAACGTCGTAGATCTCCACCGTGATATCGGACGCCGACGGCAATCCGATCTCCAGTTCAGTCGAGCCCGTGAACGGATTCGGGTGATTAGCGAGTACGGTGAGTTGCGTGATCGACGGCGTGTTCCCCACCCCCGTCGCCGCACTCACCGTAGCTTCGTTCGACGGCGCGCTCTGGTTCTGGTGTACGTCTAGTGCCGTCACGATGTAGTGCAGCACACTGACGGGCGCGTTGGTGTCGGTCAGCACCGAATCGTTCGCATTCGAGAGGAAGTTCGCCGGCACCGGCGTCACCCCCGACGATGTCGCGCGGTACACCGCATAGTCTTTCAGGTCCGGAACGTGTACCCGATTCCATTTGAGGTACACGTAGTTGCCGATGCGTTGCGCAGTCAGATAGAGCGGCGCCGCGGGGGCCAGGTTGTCGACCGAATGACCGCTTACCACATTCGAGGGCCAGAACGTGAAGTCATCCGCGGTCTGCGAAAACACCATGAAGTCGTGTTGCGCAGAACCCTGGCTGGTCGAGTCGGCGCGAGTGGCCGCGCTGAAGCTGTACGTCGGAAGGTACCTGGCGTCCTGATTGCCGACCCATTCCCAGTAGTAGTCGGCCTGTGGCGCGTGCTGGACCCAGTAGGCCTTGCCCCGAAAATCCGCGCTGACGTGGGACGGGCTAGCCACGATCGCGGCCGCCGCTTGCCCGCTCTGCAGTGCCGCCGCGTCGACCGCGCGCCACACCGAGTAGTACGTGATGGTACGGAGATTCAACACGTCCCAATTGCTCGCCGTCCAGTTGACCTTGACCTTCCCACCCTGATCTCCGGGAATATCGGCGACGGATGTAATCACCGGTTCCGGGTGTCCCCAGTAGCCGTAGCGAAACTCCACGCGTTGCGCGTAGGCATCCGCGGTACCGCTTCGATTGTCCTGCCACGCCGCAATCGCGCCGCCAGTGCCGTCCGCGACGATCGCGGGGAACGATTGATCGTTCGCGGCGGTGCAGAGTGCGACACCGTCGGTAGTCCATTGAACGACCCCCGAGTTGTTCACCCGCTGCGCGTAGATGTGGTAGTTCGTGACGCTGCGGTTGTCGTGCCAGGTCAAGACGGCACCGCCGGCGCCGTCAGAGGCGATCGCGGGGTAGGCTTGATCGGACGGAGCTGCGCATATCGCGACCCCGTTTGCGGCCCATTGCACCGACCCCAAAGCGCTGACCCGCTGCGCGTAGATGTCGTAGGATAGCGATCGATTGTCCCCCCACGTCACGATGGCACCGCCCGCGCCATCGGAAACGAGGGTGGGGTAAAGCTGATACTGCGCCGCCGTGCATATCGCCAGACCGTTGACGGCCCACTGGGTCAACCCCGAGGCGTTGATGCGCTGCGCGTAGATGTCATAAGGGCCGCTTCGCCCGTCGTACCAGGTCATGATCGCACCGCCGACGCCATCCGAAACGATCTTGGGAGGAAACTGCACGTTTGCTGCCACGCTTACAGGCACGCCGTTGGCGGTCCACTGGACCACGCCGGACGCGTTGATCCGCTGTGCGTAGATGTCGTAGTTGGTGCCGCCTCGACCGTCCTGCCACGTGATGATCGCGCCATTCGCGCCGTCCGACGCAATCGCGGGGGTATGCGTGTCCAGATTGGTGCACAGTACCACGCCGTTGGCGGTCCACTGGACCACGCCGGACGCGTTGATCCGCTGCGCATAGATGCTCCAGACGCCCGTGCGACCGTCTTGCCACGTCACGATCGCTCCCCCGGCACCATCGGACGTGATCGTGGGGTAGGATTGAGCGAATATTGCCGTGCATATGCCCACGCCGTTGGCGGTCCACTGCGCCACTCCCGAGGCATTCACCCGCTGCGCGTAGATGTCGCCATTGTCGACACGAGGGTCTTGCCACGCCACGATCGCTCCCCCCGCACCGTCCGAGACGATCGCGCAGTTGACCTGATCGCCCGTCGCGTTGCACAGCAGTACGCCGTTGACGGTCCACTGAGGAACACCCGCAGCATTGACCTTCCGCGCATAGATGTCGAAGGCACCGGTTGAGTTGTCTTGCCACGCCATGATCGCACCCCCGGCACCGTCCGAGGCGATCACCGGGGGCCACTGATCGACTCCGGCGGTGGAAATAGCGACGCCGTTGGGTTGCCATTGAGCCAGTGCGAGTGTGGGCGGGAAGAACGCGGAAAGAACAAGGAGAGACACGGCGAGACGGGTACGCATGGTGCGACCTCCGCAGATGCAACGCCGGCGGACATCGGCGACCGCCGTTGAAGCCCAGGGGCACCCGGCCGACGTGTGCGGGTGTCGAGGCGGGAGCGTGGCAAAAAGCGGCTCTCGCGTTGACAATAAGTGTACTACGCCGCGCGGGTACGCGGCAATGCCGATGCCGCGTCAGGCCGGATCGGCGCCGAGTTTGTCGTAGTAGCCGACGATCCGGTCGTGGGCGCCCTTGAACGTGTACGAGTCCGCCTGTCGCGACTCGATGACCGCGGCGATCACCTCGGCCACTTCCTCCGCGCTTTGCGACTGCGGGAAACTCCGCGAATCCGGTCCGCCGTGGAGTGCGTTCAGCCCGAAGTCGGTGCGAACCACACCGGGCGACACCAGCGAGAACTGGATGTTGGGGTGCGTCTCCTGCACCTCCGCGCGAAACGTCGCCGTCAATGCATTCAAGAAATGTTTTGCCCCGCAGTACGCCGATCGTATCGTCGCAAAGGGCATGCGACCCAGCATCGACGACACGTTGATCACCTGTCCGGTACCGCGCTCCTTAAAATGCGAGAGCACTTCCTGCATTCCGTACAACGCGGAGTTCACGTTGGCGCGCATGATGACGTCGATGTCGTCGTCGGTCAACTGGGACGGCATGCGAGTGATCCCCAGCCCCACGTTGTTCACCCAGACGTCGATGTGACCGAAGCGCGCCAGCGATTCGTCGACCACGCGACGGACTTCACTGCGAATCGCCATGTCTCCCACGACCGGCATTGCGCGCTCCTTGCAGCGCGCCGCGACCGACGCCAGTGCGTCCTTACGGCGCGCCACCAGCACCACGTTCATGTTCCGGCTCGCCAGCAGTTCACCCAGCGACGCACCGATTCCGCTGCTGGCGCCGGTGATGACAACAACTTTTTCGCTCATGGGATCTCTCCTTCGCTAGGGGTCGTGACGGGCCTAGAAGACTTCGGACATCCCCAGGAAGATGCCGTGCGAACCGTCCTTGCCCCAGCCACTGTCGATGGTGAGGTTGGTATTCGCGTGCTTGTTGAACTTGATGCGCAACCCGACGCCGGCCGCGCCATCGGTCCCGCCGAAGGTCTGCGTCGTGGGGCTCGTAGTCGTCACGAAGTTGGCGAACACGACGGCGCCCCAGAGTCCGTCGCGGGTCAGGGCCCACCGATATTCCGCTTCCAGATACGCCTGGTTCGCACCGCGGATGCGTCCCTGGAGGTAACCGCGCGAGGCGCGCCCGTACGTGTCCCATCCGTCCGAGGGCAGGTTGAGATACGGCGCGGGTCCGAACGTGAACCAGGTATAGAGCCAGAACGCGAGTACGTTGCGGCTGTTCCTGGGGAGATGCGGGTAGACGCGCATCTCGGCCCACATCTCCTGCCAGGTCTTGTCGGAGCCAAACGCACTCGTGTAGTTGCGAAAGCTCCCACTCAGGTAGTACCCCTTCGACGGATTCACCAGGTTGTCGCGCGTATCGCCGAGCACGTTGAGCGAGACGCCCGTCGCCACGGTATGCGTGACACCCGGACCGCTGTACTCCGCAAACGGCGTGGATTCTCCATTCGTGGCGCGCTCGTCGTCGATGTTCGCAAACTCGTCGTAGTGGTACCCCAGCCCCACGAACACCGGCCCGCTGGTGTGGCGGTACACGGTCGCGTACGCGCGATAGAGCTGGAACTTCATTGCGTACTCCTGCTGGTCCGGCGAAATCGGTCCGAGTCCCCACGTCGAGCGCTCGGTGTCCAGATAGCGGAAGTCCATTTTGACGAGATAGTCGCCCGAGGGACTGAACATGTCGCCGCGCACCAGTGCCTGAACCTGTCCGGTGGTGGAAACGTTTCCCGAGAGCGACAGGGACGAATAGCGCGCTTTGGTCGAGCCCCGCTGGCCGGCGCCGGTTGCCATTGCTCCGATCGCGAACCCGTAGACGGGGTTGTAGCTGAACGTCGGCAGGATCGCCCACGACAGGCCGGTCTTCGGCGTGAAGTTGACTTCCGGTTCGACCCGGCGCTTGAGAACGTACTGGTTGAGCAAATCGAAGACGTCGCGCTGCGGGACGGCTGTAGTGTCGGCACCCGCGACGGCGACCGTCGAATCGGGCGTCTGGGAAACCTCGGCAGCGGCCGCGCTGTGCGGCGCCAAAAGCAGAAATGTCGCGGCGGCCAGGGAGAAAACGAGCCTCATGTGGCCGTGAGCGTACGGCAAGCCACACAATTATTCAATGGAGACGGCCCGGCAGGAACTACACGGCGAACATCGCCTGCAACGCGTGAAGGACGGACTCCACGGTACGCGGCGAAAGACGGCCGAGCCGTCGCGTCACGCGCGCGCGGTCGACGGTTCGAATCTGGTCCAGAACGACGAAACCGGACTTCCCTTCGAAGCGGCAGGACACGCGGAAGGGATACGCGTGGCCGCCGGTGGTCATCGGCGCCACGATGAACGTCGGCATGCGTTCGTTGAGAACGTCCGGGGAAATCACGACGCAGGGACGCGTCTTTCGGATCTCGCCACCCCGGCCATGGCCGAGGCTCACCAGAATCACGTCGCCGCGCTTCGCGAGCGGAGCTACCACTCCCACTCCTCGTCGTCGAAACGCGTCGGCTCCGGTTCGCCGATCACATAGTTTTCACGACGCTCGAGCAGGAGATCGATCGCCGCCTCCCATCCGGTGCGCGGGTGCTCGGCGCTGGTGATCACGAGAGCGCCGTCGCGGAGCGTGATCTCAACCTCGTCCTTGAGCCCGGCCTCTTCGATCAGAGGCTTGGGAAGGCGCAGGCCGCGGGAATTGCCGATCCGAACCAGCCGGGTCTTCATCGTGATTACATTGTAATCACGCCCCCGGCCGATGTCAATGGCGACCGCTACTTGAGCAGCACGATCTTGCGCGTGACGTTTCCGCGGGTCGTGCGCAGGCGCGCAAAGTAGACGCCGCTCGCGCCCGTCGCGTTGTACGTCAGCGAATACCGTCCCGCGGACCGATACTCGCCGTCGAGCAGCGTCGCGACCCGACGACCGGCCGCGTCGAAGATCTGCAGCGTCACCGGCCCGGCGGACGCGACTTCGTATTCGATCGTGGTCGCCGGGTTGAACGGGTTCGGGTGCACGTCGAGTGACGTGGCGAACGTCGGCGCCGGTGTGTTCCCCACGCCGGTGAGAATCTCGCCGCACGCGAGACATCCGGTGCGTTGCGCGTCGTAGCCGTTCATCGGCCAGTGGTTTCGTGGATTGGTTGCCGGGCCGATGCCGACGTCGAGTACCGTCAAGAAATTGATCCCCAGCACGACGAGTTCGTTGCGACCGTCGTTGTCGATGTCGCCGCTGGCCATCGTTTCCTCGATCCAGTCGGGCATGTTCTTCGGCCAGCCGGGAACGGCGATCGACGGAATGTTCCGCCAGCTCCTCACGTCCCCGCTGTCCGCGGCTGACCGCTTCCCCAGGAGGACGTTCGAAACGGAAATGCTGACCGGGGAGAGCATCGGTGCGGTATAGAGCGTCGGGAACGGCGGCGTTGTCACGGGATATCCCGTCTGCTCCACGCCGGTCGCGTAGAAAACGTGGACCTTGCCCGTCCCGACCTCGCCGAACACCAGCTCCGGCTCGCTGGTCCCGAGAATCTGGCCCCACGCCACGCTCGTCAGCGCCGTCGCTCCCGGCAGGGTGACCGGCCATCCCGGGACGTCGGTGCCGTCGTGGTTCAGGAGGTACATCTTGCCCGATTGCGTGGGGACCGCGATCTCCAGGTCGCCATCGCCGTCGATGTCGGCCATCGTGGGAGCATCGTACATGAGATCCGCAGGAAAGTTTCGATACGCGATCGGCGACCCCGTGGTCAGGTTGTGCACGTGGAACCAGTGGTCCTCGACGGTGACGATATCCGTGACGCCGTCGTTGTCCACGTCGCCGATGGCGGCCGGCGTGACGATGCGTTCGGTGAACGTGCCCCACGCCGGCGACACGTTGGTTCCGTCGTAGCGGATCGCGCGCAGTTCATGACCGCACGTGGCGACGACGTAACGCGGGTTGGGCGGCCCGAGCGCGCCGATAGACACGGACACGCGGTCGGCTTCGTTCATCGTGACCGGCCAGCCCGGAAGCAGGTTACCGTGCGGGTCAAAGGCGAACACTTTTCCATCGAAGCTCCCGACCACGATCGACGGCACGCCGTTGCCGACCAGGTCGCCCACGGCAACCCCCGTGTCGGTTGACGGCTGAGTGCCGATGTTCTGCGGCCAGCCGCTGACGATCGTGCCGTCGTGGTTGTAGACGAAGACATCGCCGTCCGACGCCGCGAAAACGATCTCCTTCTCGGGGTCGCCGTCCACCTCCGCCACCGCGGGTTGCGTCTGTCCGCCGCCGGGCACCGCGACGGGAAATCCGACGTCGGTGTTGGGATAGCCGGGATCGCGACGCCACTCGGCGTCGAAGCGCAACTTCTTTTGCGGCGTCGTGGTCTGAACCCACAGCGTTGCGATGCGATCGCCGAAGGCGGGATCCGGGAGCATGCTTTCGAGGCGGTCGTAGTTAAAGCCGATCCACGGGTGATACGAGAAGCTCTCCGGCGAACTCCACACGGTCGGGTCGGCCACCGTGGACCGCGACATCACGATGTTCATGTTGAAATTGCCACCACCCAGTGAGACGGACTGGGTCCCGCCCATGATGAGATCGCCACCGGGGAGTTCCACGGGCGTCATGCCCGACCCCTCCGGAAAGTATGCGAACAGCACCTGGTCACCGGCCGGCCACGTCGCGCCGCTGTCGGTGGAGAAACGCATCAGGGGCAGAAGCGTCGTGGTACGGAACAACGGGATGTACACGTGCCCGTCACTGGTCGACGCGCCGACACGCAGTGGGACCGCGTAACCGGACGGCTGCTGGGTCTCGAGTGTTTGTTCCGGCTCCCAGGCGGATATGCCGGCGTCGGCCCACATGTCCGCGCGGCGGTAACTCGCGTCGCGGGACCCCGTGTAGTCGGATCCGTAGGACACATGCAGATAATCGCCGAACCCGAAGTCGATCGACGGCTGTTCGCGCCCGTCATACGGCGCCACGCCGGAACTCGCAATCCGGTAGCCCGCCTCGAACGACGTTCCCATGTTCACCGATCGCGCAAACCAGATGTCGTCTCCGTCTCCGTCGTCGCTCTCGGCGACGAGATACACGTAGTATGCGCTGTAAACCGAGGCATCCGTCGCGATGTCGATGCGCTGAAAAAGTCCGTGGTTGATGCCCGCGTCCGACAACACGGTGACGATCGTCCATGTCGGAACGGCGGCGTTGATATCCGCATATGCCAGCCGCACCTCGCCGGCACTCGAGTAGGCGAACATCGCGCGGTTGGTGTTCCCTTCGGCGATCGTAAACTGGTAAAGAAGACCGACGAACCCGGCCGGATCGTGGAACGTGCTCCACAGTGTCCACGTCTCGCCCTTGTCGAGAGAGCGATAGACGTACACGTCGCCGGCTGCGGCCACGGCGCCGAAATACCGTCCATCGTTGGTGATCTGGAGGTACGCCGACCCGGAAAAACTCACCGACGACGCAATCACGATGTCGTCGCCGCCCAGATCGACCGCCATGCCGGCTTCGTCGGTGGTGGTCAACAGGCTGTTCGGGGTCCGCGTGCGGGGGCTTTGGTTCGCGTCCGCTTGCGGAAGCATCGACCGCTCGAGCGCCCCGAGCGGATGGATGGGCGGCGTGCCCGCGCCGACGGTCACCGGCGCATCGGGAATCGGGCGCGGCGTCCCGTCGACGACGACGGTCGGCGACTGGCGCCCACTCGCGATGAACGCCTGGCGGGCCGCTTCGCGCGCGGCAAGACGATCGGCCGGCGGCGCCGCGAGGGCGGAGACTGCGGCCGACAGGATGACGACGACTGTGAAATACGACAGGAGAGGACGCCTGGGTTCGGTCATGGTGCGGCTCCTGGATTGTGGGAACGATCCGACGGGATCACGGCGATATTGTGTTCACTAATTATACTACAGCCCGGAGCCCGGGAGGTTGGCGGATATTCGCGCCCTTTACTCGCTCGCGAAGGTCGCGCCCAGGTCGTAGGCATGCACACGGATGGTGTCGGAAGCATCGTCGCCGGCCGGAGGCATCTCGACGGACTTGCCGAGCATCGCTCCCATCTGACGAAGCGACGTCTCCATAGCCGCTCGCCCTCCCCCGATGACCACCAGAATGCCGCGGCGAATGAAGAAGGCGTCGCGCGCCGAATCGTAGTCGCAGCGCAGGAGGCGTCGCCCGTGCGGCGTTCCTGTCGAGTCGATCATTTCGAATGTACCGATTGCACCCGCTGTCGGCGCGGACGCGCGGGCACCCGGCGCCACCAGCAATCGCCCGCTCCCTATATAATAGAGGCCCGCAATGCGCGGCAGCGCGTCGACACTCTCCCCCGCGCGCTTCGCCGCCGCGCGGAGCTCCTGGTCGTCCGAAGGCTCCGCCGGTAAATCGATGGCACGCGCGCGACCATCCACCGGATGACCCACGATCACGCGATTCGTTCCATCGGGCGATGCGTACACGACGGTCCCAGCGTCCGTGACATCCCAGTCGTGCGCGATAAAGAACCCGCCATGCGCGCGGAATCGCACCGTGGCATCGGAGCCGACGTCCGTGCCGTCGGTGAACAGAACGGCGGGCTCGGTGTCGGCGGGCCCGAAGCGAAAGACCGACAGCGTCAGCGCCTGACTTGCCGTCCCCGTTGTGGCGTCCTGCACGCGAGGCATCGTCGCGGCGACCACCAGCAATCGTCCGCGCGCATCGATGCGCGCCGTGCCCATGAAAAGCGTCGAGAGGAAGCGCGATCGAATGATCGAGAGGTCCGGCGCCGCGCACACCCCACCGTCCGGCTTCAGACACACGGCCGGTTCGTGAAAGTCCTGGATGACGACGCAATCGTTCCCGGGACCAACCGCGACCAGCCGCGGGTGCGTAAACTCTCCGGGCCCCTCGCCCGCGCGTCCCAGCGGCGGGAGTTCATGACCGTCGCGATCGATCCGGCGCACGATGGCGTTCTGCGTGTCCAGCAGGTAGACCGTGTCGTCCGGTCCCACCGCAACATCGGCGACGAGACCGATCGGGACGGACAGCGTGTCATCGGCAACGCGCCACAGGAGATGCGCGGTGACGGGTTGAGGCGTCGCGGCGGGCAACGCCGTCTGCATGACCGCGGACAGAAAGAGGGGAGCGATCACAATCGTTCGAGAAGCGCGCGCGTTGCCAGGGCGGCGATCAATCCGCACGCGAAGCTCCACATGGTCCCGATGATGACGTACTCGGCTTCCTTGCGCTGTCCCTCGCGCAACTCTCCGAAGCGCAGGACCGATTTGGCGGCGATCAGGAATCCGATCGCACCGGGCTCGTGGGTCATCATGAACACGAAGATCAATGTTCGTTCCAGTTGGCCGATCGTTCTCCCGCCGGTTGGGAACCCGCGGTCTCCGCCGCGCGGCAACTGAATCTGAAACGGTGTCGTCACCTTTTCGACGACTACGCCCGCGACCCATATGGTCACCGTCAGGCCGGCGGCAGCGACCAGCGCGCTGGTGACATCCTCCCCGAACCGCCGCACCCAGTAGAGTGCCGCCGGCCCCAGCGAGAGTCTTTGCACGAGAACGACGATGACGACCAGGTGAGCGAGTTGGTCGACCGCGAAGGCGCTCACTCCGTCGCGCTTCGATCTGACCTTGATGAAGTCGATCACGGCGTGCGTAACCAGGATGACAGCCGGAATCTCCCACGCGATCCACGCGCCGCAAAACAGGTAGGACAGCGCCGCGACCAGGGTGGCGTGCCGCAGGAGGACATGCACGCGCGTCTTGTTCTCCGCCGCTCGCTTCGACTGGAGGACGAAGTCGCCCATGAGGTGTGCGGCGACGAGCGCGGCGAGCAGATGCGTGTGCGTCGTCATTACGGCGTCCATTTCCTCATGACGCGCTCGTAGTATTCGATGGCCTCGGAGATCCCGTCCCAGCCGGCACGCGCCAGGTGTTGCGCCACCGCCTGCTGGGTGATCGGTCCGTCGGACCAGCCTTTGGCGATCCTCTCCTGCGTCCACCCGATCAAGGCACTGCACACGGCGCGGGCCTGTGCGCTCGTCCATCGGGTGGCGACCGTGTCCATAATAGAGAGGATTACCGCGATCGAGCGCTCCTCCCACCAATCATCCGGCGTCGTGCGCGCGAGCGCAAACCGCATTCGACTGGAAATCTTCTTGTCCATGAGTTGACCGGAAAGCACGAACGCCTCGCCACGCCCTTCGGCCACGCTCCGTTCGGGAAGCGTATCGATGGGTCCGACACCGATCGAGAATCGGGTGTCGATCCCACCCGAGTCCGATTCCGCGCGCAGGCAGGCGCGGAAGTAGAGAGCGACGCGCAGGGCGTCTCCCGGATCGACGACCAGAAGCTGCCAGCTGTCTCCGCGAAACACGGAGATCGGCAAGTGGACGCTGCGCGCGAATTGCTTCTGGAGGTCAGCGCCCCCGCGATCGATGACCGCGAGCACGCGTTTGAACGTCGCGGGCGACAGCCGGGTGGATCCGACGATGTCGCCGGTGACGACGGCGTAATACTTGTCCGACGGGCTGCTCATGTCCATCAAATACAAGTTATATTGCTTGTATTCGATATTTACAAGCTATGATGCTTGTTATTTTGCTAACTTATTGCTATTTAACATAGTTATAGTCAAGGTCCGCACCGACAAACCCCACGGCTGTGTGCCGCTTCGGGCCTGGATCTGCACGGAGCCGGGACGCCCGATCCCCCCGATCAGGCGTCCTGTTCCTTGAACTCGCCCGCCACGCGCATGAACACCGTGAGCACGATGATCGCCAGGACGAAGTGCGCGGCCATGATGTACCAGACGTAGTCCGGGTGGCCGGCGTCGCTCACGCGTCCGTAGAGTCCGGTGTAGAGACCGCTCGTCAGTCCGCCGATGCAGACCGCGAGGAAGTTGGTCCCCATGTACATGCCGGCCTTGTCGCGGGGCGCGATCCAGGTGATGTACTCCTGGATACGCGGCGAGGCCATCATCTCGCCCACCGCAAAGAAGAAGATTCCCAGGAGTGCCAGGGCAGGCGGCGCCACCCTCGCCACACCGATGATGACAAAACCGATCGCCGAAATAAACAGCCCCGCGATGAAGGTCGGCATCGCCTTCCACTTCTCGATCGTGCGCGATACGAAGACCTGCAGGAAGATGATGACCATGCCGGTGTTGCCGATGGTCTCGCCCAGGATCCGCCGCACGCCGTCCTTGTCCTGGTGCGAAAGAAAGCCGGCCACACCGCTCCCCAGCACCGACTTGATGTTCAAATAGAGCCGGGCCGTGTCCAGGTTGCCGTCCACGTAAACCGCGCAAATATTGAAGAACGACCAGAACGGCAGCCACCAGAAGAAGCCGAGCAGAATCAGGAACACCGCGAACTTCACATCCGAGAGTGCCACGCCCATCTCGCGGAACTTCTCCCCAGTGTCGTGCCCGCCTCGATCCGCGGCGGCTCCTTATAGAAGAAGATGGTCACAAGCAGCATCACGACCACGGCGATGGCCGCGGCGATGAACGCGTAGCTCCACGAGATCGCGCGCAGGTGGCCCGCCACGATGGGGCCGAAGGTGCCGCCGACGTTGACCATGGCGTAGAAGATCCCGAAGCCCAGCGTCTTGTTGGTCGAGTCGGAGACCGCGCGCACGGTGCCGGAGACGAGGGGCTTGAAGATGCCGGCGGCGAGTCCGATCGAGAGCATCGTCAGCACGATGCCGGAGAAAGACTTGGTCGCCAGCAGCAAGAGCACCGACGGCAGGTACGCCAGATAAGAGACGATGAGCACCTTCTTGAAGCCGAAGCGGTCGGCGAAGGTGCCGGAAATCACCGGGATCGAATAGGAGATGAACAGGAAGATGCTCTGGACGATCCCCAGCTGCCCGCGCGAATAGCCGAGCTGCTGCATGTAAATCCCGAATCCGAAGTAGATGCCGTAGTAGGCGAATCGCTCCAGGATCTCGATCGTGTTGGCGACCCAGAAAACCGGCGGAAAAGGGGTTCTCTTGCTCATCTGAACCTCGCAGGCTTGGGGGTGACTCGGCGGCAGCCGCTAATTCCGGGGAGGGTAGCACGGTTGGCAGCAGGGGCCAAGCGGCGTGGTGCGGGGGAAAGAAATGCCAGCACCCGCCCAATATCAACGGGCGCGCTCCGTCATTCTGAACGTCTGGGCGGCTAGAGACTCTCGACGCGACGCGTGAAGATGTGGCTGGTCCCGGTTCGATTGTCGGCCCAGGTCGCGATGGCGCCACCGGCTCCATCCGCAGCGATCGCGGGGTTGTGCTTGCTCAGGGGAGCCGTGCACAGCGGCACACCGCCCGCGACCCACAGAACGGTTCCCGACGCGGCGACGCGCTGAGCATAGACGTCCGACTTCCCGCTGCGACCATCCATCCACGTCACGATCGCACCGCCGGTATCGTCCGAAGCGATGCTGGGACGGGTCTGGGCGCCCGCGGCCGTGCTCACGGCGATGCCATCGGGGGCCCACTGCACCGCGCCCGCAGCGTCGATGCGTTGCGCGTACACATCATCGTTCGTGCCGCCGCGCGCGTCGGTCCACGTCACAATCGCACCGCCCGCATGATCGGAAGCAATCGTGGGATTGGACGGATCGCCGCCGGTTGTGGCGCTCACGGCGATGCCGTCGCGGACCCACTGCACCGCGCCCGCCGCATCGATGCGTTGCGCGTACACATCCGCGATGTCGCGCCCCCGTCGCGCGTCCTGCCAGGTGAGGATGGCGCCGCCCGCATCGTCCGAGACCAGCATGGGATTGTCCTGGTCCCCAACCGCCGTGCTCACCGCAACACCGTTCGCGGTCCACTGCACCGCACCCGCGGCGTCGATGCGTTGCGCGTAGATGTCGGAATCGGTTCCGTTTCGATAATCGTACCAGGCGACGATGGCGCCACCGGCACCGTCCGCAACGATCGTGGGACGGAACTGGTTGCCGGCCGCGGCGCAGAGCGCCACACCATCGGGGGTCCACGTGACGGCTCCCGCGGCGTCGATGTGCTGCGCGTAGATGTCGCTCGTCCCGCTGCGCCAGTCGAACCAGACCACGATGGCGCCACCGGCACCGTCCGCAACGATCGTGGGACGGAACTGGTTGCCGGCCGCGGCGCAGAGCGCCACACCATCGGGGGTCCACGTGACGGCTCCCGCGGCGTCGATGTGCTGCGCGTAGATGTCGCTCGTCCCGCTGCGCCAGTCGAACCAGACCACGATGGCGCCGCCCGCACCATCCGATGCGATCATCGGTCCGGACTGGTCCTGCGCGGCGGTGCACAACGCCACGCCATCGGCCGTCCATTGTATGGTCCCCGCCGCATCGGTTCGCTGCACATAGATGTCACGGTCGGTACCGCTTCGATAGTCCCACCAGGCCACGATGGCTCCCCGCGCGCCGTCGGACACGATCACCGGGTCGGCCTGTCCGGTCACCGCCGTGCACAGCGCGACGCCGTCCAACGGCCACTGCGCGTGGCTCACGACCGGATGGAAGAATGTGGCAAGAACCACCAGACCGGGCGCGAAGCGGGTTTTCATGAGTGACCTCCTGATGTGCAATCTAGTCGTTAGACCCCATACACACGGCGGAGAAACTAGTTCCCGTGGCGCGCGAGTTGACACCCGGAAGACGGGGGTGTTCTTCACGATGCCTCCGTTCCCTCGTTCAGGATCGCCAGATATCGGTCGTAGACGAACAGGCGATTCCGCCGCTTTCCGGTGAGTTCTCGCGCGATTCCGAATTCCACCAGCAGGTCCATCGCGGTTGACACCGCCGGAAACGAGAGCTTCGTCCGCTCACGAATCGCATTGAGCGAAAGAATCGGCCGCGACTTGAGTGCCTCGTGCACGCGCAGCGCGGACCCTGCCCGTCGTCCCGCCGGCTCGATTCGGAGTCGGTCCTCCCGGAAGGTCTCGGTCACACGCTGCGCCGTGGCCACGGCCCCGTCAGCGGTCACGCGCACTCCCTCCAGGAAGAATGTGAGCCACGCCTCCCAGTCTCCGTCACGGCGCACGCGATCGAGCAAGTCGTAGTACTCCTGGCGGTGCTGCTTGAAGTACAGGCTTAAATAGAGCAGCGGTTCGCGTAACACACCGGTATGGCAGAACAGGAATGTAATGAGAAGCCGACCGACACGGCCATTGCCGTCCAGAAACGGATGAATGGTTTCGAACTGGACGTGCGCGAGACCGGCGCGAACCACGACCGGCAGCGCGTCGTTTTCGGCCTTGAGAAACTTCTCGAGCGCCGCCATGCACTCCGCAACCGCCATATGCGGCGCCGGGACGAAGCGCGCGTTGCCGGGTCGGGTGCCGCCAATCCAGTTCTGCGAACGCCGGAACTCGCCCGGGGACTTTCCACTACCGCGTCCGCTGGAGAGAAGCACGCCATGGATTTCGCGAATCAATCGGTTCGAAAGCGGGAAGCCGTCGCGAACCCGCGCGAGTCCATGATCGAGTGCGGCAACATAGTTTGAAACCTCCGTGACATCGTCCAGTGGCACGCCGGGCGCTTCGTCGAGTTCGAACAGCAGCAGATCCGAAAGCGACGACTGCGTTCCCTCGATCTGCGAGGAAAGAACCGCCTCTTTGCGAACATAGGTGTAGAGAAAGAGCGCAGTGTCGGGGAGAAGGGTCGAGACGCCGTCCAGTCGGCCGATCGCCAGCACGGCGTTCTCGAGTGCCGCGTGCAGGGGAGCGTCAAAAACCAGGGGCGGGGCCGGCGGCAGCGGCGCCGGCACGAACGCGCGAACGGTCTCGCCGCCAACCACCGTCGTCTCGTATCGGCCCGTTTCACCGCGCTTCATATCGCGCTCCTCCCTGCAGGAACCCTGAATAGCAGAACTCGCTATTAAGACTTTGGCGATAAGTTTAAACAATAGCCGGAAGAAGGACAAGTCGGCTTCTTGCGATAACGATATAACCAATTGCTGTACAAGTAGTTGTGTGCCAAGCACATCGGCGCTGACTGTCCCCGGCTAGACGCGCTACTTCTTCTGCTTTTTGACCGAGTAGGGTGCCAGTTCCTCGCGGAGGACTCGCCGCACCAGATCCTCCATGTGACCGTCCTGCGACGCAATGAAACGGCGAAGCGCTTCGTTGATCATGGTCTGGTAATTTCCGCCCCCTCGCTTGTGCGCCTGCGCGCGAAACCAGTTCAACACCGTATCGTCGATACGAATGGTAATCCGGGTCTTACCCGGCGATGGGATCACGGCTCCCCGCTTACCCTTACTGAAATCGTATTCCTTCTTCATCGTTTCTCCTGGTAGGCGCGCCTTTCCCGACGTGTCGCTCGTCTGGCGGATATGAGCCGAAGCGCTTCCCCTCGCCACGCGTATACGATCACGAGTATCCGCCCAAGCGCATCGCTCCCGACGGTCACGCATCGAGTTTCCGGATCCACGCTCTCACGAAGCGTGATCGCCAGCGGGTCCAGGAGCGCCGGCGCGGCATCCGCGAAGTCGACGCCGTGCTTGCGGCGGTTGGCCACCGCCTTCCCCTCATCCCACTCCACCCACACGGACTATATTGTATGTACATCTGTGCATATTGTCAAGGTGCTCAATTTTTGATGGCCGCATCCATCGAGCGTTAGACGGAGCACGCCCGCGAGTTCGCCCGGGTTGTAGATTTTTGGATGATCACTTTCTCCGCTCGTTCTTGCGTTACCGGATAGAGACCACTCTTTTCCGGAGGTTCCGCCGTCATGAAAGCCCGTGTAATTGCCTCGCTGGTGTTCGCCGCCCTCGCCATCTCCGCCTGTTCGAAAGACTCGCCGGTGGCGCCGCCCACCCCGACGCCCGCGCCCGCGGCGAAATACGTCGACGCCACGACCGGCGACGACGGCAACGCCGGCACCAGCGCCAAACCCTGGGCCACCATCACGCATGCCGTGAGCACGGCCAACGAGGGCGTCACCATCCATGTCGCGCCCGGAACCTACGACGCGGTCGCCGGCGAAGTGTTCCCCATCATGCTCAAGGCGAGACAGAAACTGATCGGCGATGTGTCCGAAAAAGGGGCCGGCGCCACAGAGACACACATCATCGGCGACGGTGTCTACAAGCTCGATCAGATGGACGGGGCCGCCGTGGTCGGCGCCGAGGGCGCGCGCATCGCGGGGTTCGTCATTGCGAGCGCGACCCATCCGTTGTTCTATGTCGGCGTCGCGGTGGATAGCGTCGTGATGGAGATCGACCACAACACCTTCCCCGCCCCCACGTATGCGGGCATCGCCTCCAATAACGGTGCGGGGCCCAACGTGCATGACAACGTGTTCGAAAACGCCGACTACGGACTGTTCATGGACTATTCCGTCAAGGCCCATGTGCATCACAACGACCTGTCGGTTGCGTCCACCGGGATTCGCGCCCAGAACGCCACCGATTGCCTGCTCGAGTACAACACGGTCCGCACGTCCCAGATCGGCATCGACGTCGTCAGCCTGGGCGACCCGATCGTGGTCCGGAACAACACGTTCACACCGGCGAGCGCATTTGTGTATGGCGCCATCGTGACCTGCGACAAAACCGTGATCATCCGCAACAACACGTTCATGCAGGGCCCCGCGCTATGGGTGCGCTTTACGGCCACGCCCGACATGGGCACCGCCACCGATCCCGGCGGCAACGACATGACCGCGATCACCGGCACGGTCATTCAGCACGACGGTACCCTCACCGCCACCGCCCTCGGCAACGCACTGGCCCAACGAACCGCCCCTCGCCGGCGACATCAAGATCACCAACGGCGGCACGCTGATCACGGAGTGGTCGGCGACTGAACTAGCGGGCTCGAGCGGGAGACGTTAGCGGGAGAACCGGCGACGGAGTGCTGGACTCAAATCGATCGCGGCAAAGAGCTTCTTGGGATAGAGGTAGTCCTCTCCCGACTCGTCGATCACTCGAAGCAAGCCCAGCTTCTCGGACTTCGCGTCGGCCAGCACGCGGTAGAGCTTCCGCACTTCCAGCGATGCATCATAACCCGCGTTGCTCAGACAGACCACGAATCGCATGCGGTGCCTTTCAGTTCTCCCTAGAAGTGCCCGGCCGAGAAATGCTGAGCCGCCGCGTGCGCGTCCTTCGACAAAAGCTTCAGTAGTTGCTGGAAGAGAGTCCGCGTGGCCAAGGCATCCTGCAAGGCGGTGTGTCGCGCTCCGTCCGGGAACTCGATACCGAAATGCTCAAACGCGCCGTCTGACGAGAGCGCTTGTTCGGGGACCTTTCCTTCCTTCCAGGCCGCAAAGAGCAGCGTGTGCGTGTCCAGTGTTCGATGCGACAGGCCGGCAATTTCGTCTTTGCCACAATAGAAAGCCAGCTTCTTTAGAAATGCCGCGTCGAATCCAACGTTGTGGCCAATCAACGTCGCCTTCTCGGAACCGATTCGCTCCTGGAGATACGACTCCAAGTCAGCCACGACGCTCTTTGGCTCACGCGCCTGCTTCTTCCACTCGGCCTTGAAGTTCCGAAAATTGTCGGCCGCGTAGGGGGACCAGTTCGGCTTCGGCGTGCGAACATAGGCAACAAACGGGCTGTCGCTTTCGTCGAGAGGCACGATGGCGAGCGCCAACGGATCGTGGACGAACTGATTCGGCCCCGTCGTCTCCACGTCGATCACAAACATTCTAGTCGTTGCGTCCAAAGGCACCCTCGATTTTCGGAACACACAGTATCCTCGGCAGCGTGAGCGATCATCCCTCATGCTCGTTCATGAGCGGCAAGACCCGGGTCAAGATGAACGCCGCAACTGGACCGATAGAGTTGGCGCCGGAGAACGTGGCACATAGATATGCGCGGCGCCTGCCGGCGTCCCCCAAGACCGCTTCTTTGCTGCCAACGCAAATCGCGCCCAATCGTCGGAGTTGGCCATAACGTCCAAGCCCGCGCCCGCATCCAGCTGGCCGATGCTGGCTTTCACAAGGCTCGACCTGCGATCCTCGGCACCCGCCCTTATTCTCGCCTGGGATAGCTCTACCCACACATCTTCTTCAGAAACGGGATATACGCCCAGTCTGTGTGCCCCCGAATCAAGGCGACGAATCGCCTTTGTTCCCTCCGCAGAAAGCGCGCGCACATCCCTTTCTCCGGTCTTCCCGAGATATCTGCGAGACTTAACCTCGCTGACTGTCCGTCAAGTTCATATTGGGGGCCAAGACCGGTAGAGCGCTTTCCCAGGACCGTCTCACCGTCCCGCATGACGCATGGGGTATCGATGAGCTTGAGCTTAAGTGGTCCTATGTTGATCGGTGCTTTCATGTATCCCAGGCCGGGCGATTAACCAGCTCGATCGTCATGATCGAACTGATGCACGTTCGTCCCACGATGGCAACGTCCCGTTCAGCGTGGGTTCTCAAGCAGGCTGCGAACATACGTTTCTTTGTCCTCCTCCTGGAACACGATGTGCCGTCTTGGCCATCTCAGACTTCTCGATGCCCCACTGCATCCGCATCGTGGCGACGGCGTGTTCGAGACGATGAATGACTCCAGCGCGACGCGGGGATCGCCCAAGTCGCCGCTCGATCTCCTTGATGGTTTCGTAAAACTGATCTTCGGGTCGTGTCAAGCCGAGGTTCCGGATGCCTTTTGGATCCACGAAGATCACCTGCTGCGATCTCCGCCGAGCAGCCACAGGATGAAGTCGGGATGGAAATTGCCGGCCTCGAAGAAGCCGACGCCGCGGCCCTTGCTCAGGTTGCGCAGCAGGTAGAGCTCCTTGCTCGGCGAAGAACGCCGGGTTGGCATCGTGGAAGGCCTTCAGGTCTTCGACGAACGACGCTCGCCCTTGTTGAGCGGCACCGGGCTGATCTCGACGATGTTCGCGTCGAGGTACAGTAGCGGTTCGTAGAGATGCCGGCCGAACCAGATCGCCTTGATGCCGCGGAACTCCCAGGCTTGAGGTCGCCTGTCTCGATCAGCCGCCTTCAGCTCCTTCAGCTTCGCGACGATCTCCTCCTGCGACTCCTCGATCAGGATGCGGTAGTACGTTCTCGGGCCGGTCTCGCCGACGACGCAGGGAAAGTTCGGGTCGTCCTCGCAAGGTCGCGGTATTCGAGGTGCGGCAGCTCCCATTCGCGCTTGCGGAAGGTGTAGTAGCGCTCGGTGTACTTCTTTCAGCAGGGCCAGCGCATCTCCTGCCAGATGCGCACGCTCTCGAACGAATCGAACGCCAGCTCCTCGTCCGGAATCAGCAGCCGGTACCAGCTCTGTCCGCGAGCAGCTCGGCGATGCCGTCGCGCGTCAGGTTCAGGTTGTGCCAGCCGCGTTCGGCCTTGAACCGCTCCAGCTCGAAGTACAGCGCGGTCGAGATCCAGGAACGCGACGTGCCGGCGGTCAGATACGCCTGGTTGGGCGCGCCTTCGTCATCGCCGCCCGCGACGCCCGACGGACTTCATCGCCTGGATCTTCGGATACCAGTTGAGGACCACCTGGTTCTTCTGCAGGTACGCGGTCGCGGGTCCCGCGTCGGGATCCGGCTGGCTGACGCGTCGGGATCGGTCCCAGCTTGCGGAAGGCGTCGCCGAACTCGGTGCTGACGCCGTTGATCGTCTTCTTGAGGCGGATCGTCTTGAGCTGCTGCGTGCCGAGGTTCTTGATGATCGGCAGGAGAACTCGATGCGCTCGTCGTTGGTGGGCAGGCCTTCTTCTTCGAGGAACTCGCGGAACTGCGCCATGTAGTCGGCGCGGATGCCGAAGATGTTCAGCGTCTCCAGCACGCTCGATGTGCTTCGGCCGCTCCAGCCCTTCGGGCAGCGTGCGTCTTGCCGCTGCGCTTGAGGCTCATGTCGTAGCCCTTGAGCCGCACGCCACGGCCGAAGAGCTGGATGATCTGTGCGCCCTTCGCCCGCGCCCGACGTTCATCAGTCCCATCGTGCTCACGCGCCAACTGCTCCAGCCCTCGGTGAACTTCTTCGAGCCGATCAGCACGTTGACGGTCGAGTGCGGCCTGATTGATCTCGTGGAAGAGCGAGCCGGAGAACTCGCGCTCGCCGACGTCGCAAGCCCGTTCTCCTCGCACAGCTTCACAGCTTGGCGTCGTCGCCGACGTTGATGACGCCGAAGGCTCGTTGTCGCCCGACGCGCAGCGCCACCTCGCCGGTGGCGCCCTTCAGGTTCTCGACGTGCAGGGCGCCGCCGCCCGGCGCGTTGAAGAGCGTCGCCAGCGTCTCGTCGAAGACCTGCGCCGGCGTGAGCCCGCAGGTGTTCAGGTAGGTGAAGCGGCCGGCGAACAGGTTCTTGCCAGTCGGCCGTGACCAGCCCCTGGTTCAGCACGCGCTCGATGCGCTCGATGCTGCCGGCGCGATCGGCGACGTAGCGGGCCAGGAACAGCAGGATCTCGACGATGTCCGAGGCATCGCTGCGTGGCCAGCGTCGCGGTGACGCTGCCGCCGACGAAGATCCACAGCGGCTTCTCGATGTTGAACGGGCGGAAGGCGGCCTCGCTGCTCGCGGTACAGCCGCTGCTGCTGGAAGAACGGCAGCAGGCAGGCGACCAGATAGAGCTCGAGATGGTTGGCCTGCGTGTCCTCGTCGAGGTTGAGGATCTGGTAGTCCTTGCCGAAGCCGTCGCCGTAGAAGTAGCGGTACGAGTAGTCGAACAGGATGCTCTTGGCGTAGAGGTCGGTGAGGCTCGGCGTTGCCCTTCACCGCCTGACCGAAGGTGGCCGAGTACTCGAACGAGAAGCCCTTCTCGCACAGCGCGTTGCGAAAGCGCATCCAGGCGCCCTCCTCGCCGGCCGCTGGCGCCGCGGTGGCCCTCGTCCACCAGCACCAGGTTGTTGCCCTCGAACGCGTCGACGGCGACGGTCTTCTCGCCCATCTCCTCGCGTAGCTTGTGATCTCGATGATCTCGACCGCCTGCCCGGCGAACAGCCCGCGCCCGTCCTTGTTGAACAGCTCCGCCGTCGATGCCGGCCGCCTCGAACTCGCGCAGGTGCTGCTGCGAGAGCCCTCGTTGGGGGTGAGCAGGATGATGCGGTTCAGCTCGCGCGCGCGGCCGTGCTTCTCGAGGTAGTGCTGGTACTGCAGGATGTTGGCGTGCATCAGCAGCGTCTTGCCGCTGCCGGTCGCCATCCAGAAGGCGAGCTTGTTGAGCTGCGGCCAGGCCTCGGCCGTCTCGTCGAGCGGCGGCGATCTGGTCGGCCTCGGGCTTGTCCGTCGTTGTAGGCGGCGATCTGCTCGTTCAGCGCGGCGAGCAGGCCGTCGCGGATCGCGGAAGTAGCGGTCGAGGTAGATCTCGGTGAAGAGCAGCGCCAGGTACTGGAAGTACTTCCAGACGATCGGCTCCTCGCCGCGCGTGATGCGCCGCTCGTTCAGTCGCTGCGTATGGCGACGATGTTCTGGTCGTACTCCAGCAGCAGCTCGGTGGGCAGTTGGGTCAGGTTGAAGAGCTGCGCCGTGAGCGCGTGGTGGAAGCGGTGGACGTTGTTCTCGTCCAGCCCTTCCAGCGCCTCGTTGCGCAGGTGCTCGGCCAGCTCCTCGAAGCGCTCGACGCTGAACAGCGACAGCAGCCACTGGTTCAGCACCAGCTTGTAGGCGAAGGGCACCTGCGGGCGGTTGTTGCTCGCGGCGGCCGTGCGTTCCGCGTCGGGACGCTCGCCATCACACGCCCTCCGTCTCGAACATCAGGCGGTGGAAGTCCTCCTCGATCAGCCGCACCTTCCAGGTGTCGTCGGGCGGCCTTGAGGTTCTCCAGGTTGTTGCCGCCGTTGACGTAGATCAGGTCGAACTCGCTGTCCTTGGTCGAGTAGCCCTGCTTGGTGAACCACTCGTCGAGCACCAGGTTGTCCTGCTCACGGGTTCGCCCCGGTGCAGCTTGCGCCAGATGACGAGCGTCTTGCGGCCGTCGGGCGTCGTGCCGGTGACGGTGCGGAACCACCACGGGCCGGCGGCGTCCTGCTTGAGCCGGCCCTTCAGGCGCAGCCGCCTCTCGCCGTCGCGCTCGAACTCGGCGCGTGAAGCTCTGCGGCGCGGCGATGTGCTGCACGGTGAGGCCGATCAGCCAGTTGAAGGTCTCCAGCAGGTCGACGTTGACCTCGCGGCTCTCGTCCGAGCCGGGGCGCTTGACCTTGAGCTTGTAGGCGGTGGGGTCGGTGAAGGCCTGCACGTTGAGCAGCGACTGGCTGCCGCGCGTCTCGACGTCGAGCATGTAGCGCAGCATGTACTGCTCCTTGAGGCCGTCCGCGCCCTGGGCCTCGGCGGCGTCGAGCAGAGTCTGCTGCTGTGTCGGTGCGGCGCAGTCTCCAGGTTGTTCAGCGTGTCCTCGTAGGATTCGAGGCGGACGACCTTCATGATGCGCGGGCTGCGCTCGGCTTCCTCGGGCGTGGCGAGGCGCTTGGGCTTGCCGTCCTTCCACTCGGGCGTGAAGGTGACCTTCTTGAGGCGCGGCAGCAGCACCGTGTCGAAGTAGTCGCCCATCTCGACGAGGATGAACTTGCGCTGGCCGCCGTCCTCGCGGTTCAGGTTGATGACGGCGTGGCCGGTCGTGCCGGAACCGGCGAAGTAATCGAGGACTGTAGCGTCGCTGTCACGTTACCGAAGCGATCAGTCACGCATGTGTAGACAGCGGCTTTGGGTTTCGAAAATGGCTGATCCCAGCCGAACATGTCCTTCAGATCTCGGCCGCATGCCGTTGGCGTCTAGCGTCGTACTCGGTGACCACCACGTCTCGAGCTGACCGGTGTCTTACGCCGATCTTCACCTGACGCAGCTTCGCGAGACCGCTTGACGCTTGAGTCTGTCCCGTCATGTCGTCGACGTGCACCCTCATAGCTCGCCATCTCGCTCGTCGACCGTCGGCGTCGTTCGGCGTAGACCTCACCAATCCGTCCCGCGGTGGCGTCTTGCTCCATCTTCGGTGCAGATCGGATCCGTCGTATGTCTCGAAAGCCGAGGATGCTCGCGCGTCGGCGATGCAGGACAGCGTAGAAGCAGTTCGCCGCGTCGGATCGTACGGACTGCGTCCACTCTCGCAGTTCGCGCAGTCTGGACCGATCCCACTCTCCTCGTTCGTAGCGCTCGCTCGGATCTGTCTGCGCGATGCACGCCAAGATCGCGTACTCGTGCGTAAATGAGAATTCATGCGCATCCGTGTACACCTCTTGTCGGTTCGTCGCTTCGATCGGATTCGATCGCATGACAGTCTTCGGTCGAGCCGAATAACCACGTCTGATCAAGCAGAGCCGCAAGATGCGTCCTTGTTCTTCATCGTCAATGGCGACGACATAAGCAGCCGCTGCGCCTAGCAGCGACGCGTGCGAGTTCGAAGCCGATCTCCATCAGGCGAGCCAACGAGAGTGCTTGATAGCCGTTCTTGTACGCGAATCGCATCGCTGCCAGTGTTGTACGGCGGGTCGATGTAGACGCACTTCACTCGCTCGCGATACCGCGCCTGCATCAGCGACAGCGCCTGAAAATTCTCGCTGTGAAGCAGGACGCCGTCGGTCTGCGCGTCCACATCGCCAATCGCCTCCAGTAGCCGCGCGGTGAAGTCGGTCATCGAAGTGCCGCGTGTCCACCACAAGCGTCGGATGCGCCTTAGGAACTCCGGCGTCAGTGGCTCGCTGTAGCCCGGCGTCGTCAGGTCGCCCTTGATCTCGTCGATCGCGAACAGCCGCACCCACTCCTCGCGCTGCGCCTCGTTGGCCGCGATCTCCGGATAGAACTCCTCGGGGATGCGGTCCAGCGTGATGCACTACTGCGTCTCGACCACGAACTTCTTCTTCAGCCACAGCTTCTTCTGGAAGTCCTCGAGCTGGGCGAGGAAGTCGATGATCTTGCCGGCGATGCGGCGGATGACCTTGATCTTGGACAGGTACTGCTCGACCCGCGGCGCGGTTTCGCTCTCGATGTCGTCCAGGTGCATGACTTCGTTCTTGATGTAGAAGTCCAGCTCGCGGCGCAGGAAGCCGCCGAGGTCCTTGTGGATGAAGTAGTCGAAGGTGTTGCGCGCGGTGTAGCGGTCGCAGATGCGCCTCGCAGCGCGGGTAGTCGGCCGGTCTCGCCGTGCCGTCGACGTGCGGCTTGCCCAGCTCCGCGATCCAGCGGCCAATGCCGGCATCGGACCGCCAGGACGCGCTTGCGGCGAGTGCATCAGGTCCTTCTGCGTCGGTGGCTTCGTCTTGCCGTCGCGTGCGTCTTCGGCCAGTCGGTCAGCGTCG
This sequence comes from Candidatus Latescibacterota bacterium, assembly GCA_963761125.1. Taxonomy (GTDB): domain Bacteria; phylum Krumholzibacteriota; class Krumholzibacteriia; order WVZY01; family JAKEHA01; genus JAKEHA01. The sequence goes on along the minus strand of CAVXFV010000002.1, from coordinate 580,120 downwards.
CTGGCCGGTACTCGAAGCGGATCGATCCAGCTCGCCGTCCTCCTCGGCGACGAAGTCTCGTCGGCCAGCTAGGATGAAGACGCGGTCCTTGCCCTCGGCCGCCTTGACGTTGCCGTGCTCGCCCTCGGCGGCGTCCACCAGCCGGAAGTGCACGCGCATCGGGTTCGTGTCGTCGTCCGGCCGCAGGCGGAAGGCGTAGTCGCGCAGGTACTCGCTGGTCTTGATGTAGTACTGGTCCGCGTTGGCCCAGTGGAGCTTGACCTCCTCGCCCTCGTAGGGGATGGCGTAGACGCCCGGCTTGTAGACGCGCTTGGAGAGGAAGTCGCCCTCGGAGTAGTAGCGGCGGAAGAAGCTGAACAGATGGTCGTAGACCTCGCTCTCCAGCGCGCCGATGTCCACGGCGTCGCTCGGCGAGCCTGGCGCGCAGTTCCTTGACCTTGGGCGACTGCTCCGGGTCCATGCCCGCGGCCTCGATGCCTGCGCGATCGACCTTGGCCAGCTCCTTCTCGAGTCTCGGCCTTGTCGGCGGTCTTGTATTGCGCCGAACGCCGCCTGCACCTGCGGCAGCAGGTCCTTGTCGAGGAACTGCGTCACCTCGGCGCTCTTGGCGTGCATGATGCGGTAGAGGCCGAAGTCCAGGTCGGGCTGGTCGAGCTGGAACAGCTCCTTCAGCAGCGTCTTCAGCTTCTCGTACTTCTGGCTCATGCGGTGTCCGTCCTCTGTTCATGTCGTGATTCCGCTGGCCGACTACACGACTGCCCAGCGGATGGTGAACAGTGTCTCGGTCTCGGTCCGCTGCGCCAGCCGCTTCTCCAGCGAGTCGATCAGCGCGTCGCGCTTCTCCATGATCTCGTCCTCGACCTTGAAGATCTCCTGGCGCTGGCGGCGCTGCTGGCGCTCCAGCTTCTGGATCTTCTCCTGGATCTCGTGCTGCTCTTCAAGCGTGACCGCCTGGCGCGCCTGGCGGCGCAGCGCCTTGATCTGCTCCTTGGTGTCCTGCAGCGCCTTCTCGGCCGAGAGCACCATGTCGTCGGCCCACTTCTCCAGCTTCTCGCGCGCCTCGTTGAAGTGCGCGCTGTTCTGCTCCAGCGACCGGCTGACCGTGGCCTGCGCGTGGCGCTCGGCTTCGGCGGCGAGGCGTTGCGCTACCGCGGCTCGGGAATCGTGCCTTCGCCATGCCATCCGACGATACGGCCCGCGCAGCCGAAGAGCTTCTCCATCGTCTCCTGGTCGAGCGAGCGCCGGCCGTCGTCGAAACCGGAGAAGAGCAGATACTCCTCCCGCTCGTAGGAGTCGATCGACGAGGCGCGTGAGCGTCAGGTAGCCGCCCTTGCCGCGCAGCGCCTCGACCACGGAGATGCGGTCGGATGGTGCGTCACGTCGAAGACGATCTCGCGCGGGCGGGGTCGGCAAGCGCCTTCGCGCCGTCCACGACATGCTCGCCCAGCGGGTGCGACAGGCGGTAGAGGAAGACGGCTCCGTCTCCTCGCCGCCGTCTTCGTCCGCCCGCGGATGCGACTTCGAGATCAGGTGGTAGCGGCCCTTGGGGATATCGTCGCGCGGTGGCCGCTCCAGATCGAAGGCCAGCGCCGCGTCGTCGAAGCGCGCGCGCTCGTCGAGCATGAAGCGCGTAAGCGCCCAGAACCGCTTGCCCACGCGGTCGAGCTGGGCCTGGGCGTCGGCCAGCTGCAGCCGCAGCCGCTGGTGCACGTCCTCGTCGAAGTGCTCGAACAGCTTGCGGCGCGTGTCGTCCAGACGCGTGCGGATCTGCTCGTCCATCTCCGCCTGCAGCGCGCGGAACGCGGCGTCGATCTCCTCGGGCGTGCGGCACTCCTGGTAGATGGCGAGGATGCGCTTCTCGAAGTCCACGCCCGACTCGATGCTCCCGAGCACCTCGTCGGATGCGCCGAAGACGCCGTTGAACAGCTGAACTTCTCGGTCAGCAGCTCCAGGACGCGCCGGTCGGCCTCGTTGCGCTCATTGAGAAAGTTGATGACGACGACGTCGTGCTTCTGGCCGTAGCGGTGGCAGCGGCCGATGCGCTGCTCGATGCGCTGTGGGTTCCAGGGCAGGTCGTAGTTGATGACCAGCGAGCAGAACTGCAGGTTGATGCCCTTCGGCCGCCGCCTCGGTGGCGAGCAGGATGGCGGCCTCGTCGCGGAAATGCTCGATCAGCGCGGTGCGGACGTCTACGGCCGCGAGCCGGAGGCGCGGCCGGTGTCGCGGTTCTCCTCAACCCAGCGCTCGTAGATCGCCGTCGCTTCCGGGCCGCTGTTGGTGCCGTTGAACAGCACTACCTGCCCCTGGTAGCCGTGCGATTCCAGGAAGTCTTCAGGTACTCCTGCGTGCGGCGCGACTCGGTGAAGATCAGCGCCTTGCGCGCGGCGCCCGTCGTTGCCATCTGCTCGAAGCCGATTTCCAGCGCCTTGAGCAGCGTTTGCGTCTTGGTGTCGATGCCGATGCTGCGCGCCCAGTCGGCAAGCTGCTGCAGTACGTCGATCTCTTCGCGCAGCTTCTGCCGGTCGATCGCGACCGCGGGCGGCGTCCTCGGCGTCGGTCGGCGTCTTCGTCTTCCGCGAGGATCTCGTCGAGCAGCTCGTCCTCGATCTCCTCCGCCTCGATCAGCCGCTCGGCGAACTCGGGATCGCTCCTGCGCCTGCTCGTCGCGCAGCGTTTCGAGGCGCACCCGCAGCGTGTCGAGCGTGGCGGCGATGGCCTGCGAAGACGAGGCGAGCAGTTTGCGCAAGATCAGCGCCGTCAGGTGGCGCTGGCGCTGCGGGAGCGCGTAGCTGTCCTCGCGCTGCAGGAAGCCCGACACCGCCTCGTAGAGCGCGTGCTCGTCGTCGGTCGGCCTGAAGGGCCGCGTGATCGGCCGCCGCTCGGTGTAACGGATGTACTCGGTGACCTGGTTGCGCAGCGTGCGCTTGCAGAAGCCGGCGAGGCGCTGACGCAGGGCGTCGAGATTGCTGCCGGCGCTGGCGTACTGCGACGCGGAAGGAGTTGACGTCGCCGAACAGGTGCTCGTCGATGAGGGTCGAAAGGCCGTACAGTTCGAGCAGCGAGTTCTGAAGCGGCGTCGCCGTCAGAAGCAGCTTCCGGCAGTCCTCCGTGGCCCAACGGATGCCCTGGCCGACCTTGTTGCTCGGCCGGTAGGCGTTGCGGAGCTTGTGGGCCTCGTCGATCACGACCAGATCCCAGGCGATCGCCTTCAGCTCGTCGCGCAGAGCTGTTCGCGTAGTGGTGCGACATGACAAGCACGGCTTTCGCGCTCGAGCGGCGCCTGGCCCGTTGCGTCTGGCTTCGCGGTAGGCCCTCGCGTCGAGCACCAGCGCGGGCAGATTGAACTTCTCCTCCAGCTCCAGTGCCCACTGCTTGCGGATCGAAGCCGGGCAGATCACCAGCAGGCGGCGCTTGCGCTCGGCCCAGAACTGGCACAGCACGATGCCAGCCTCGATCGTCTTCCCGAGGCCGACTTCGTCGGCCAGGATCACGCCCTTGGAGAGGGGCGATTGCGAGAGCAAACAGCGCAGCTTCGATCTGGTGCGGATTCAGGTCGACGGCCGCGTCGAACAGCGACATCGACAAGCGGTCCATCCCGCCCGAGGCCCGCCGCGTCAGATCGTGGGCGAAGTACTTGGCGTGATAGGTTGTGAGATTCATGGCCGCTACGTCGGTGATACCCACCGGCGCTTTCGTATCATGGATACCGCGAACAGATCAAGCTACGCTTCGTCAAAGTAGTCCGAATCCACCCGTTTCACCGCATAGACTGTCATCGTCGTGACAGCGACGTCATAATCAATCATCAATTCAGTCAGGTAGTCGCCGTTGATCAGGACAACCTTGGGATCAATCGACGCTGCATAGGCAATTGCGTCATCGGAGAATGATCCAGTCGTGATGAACACACCCTTCCTAGCTCGCTTTCCGTGGAGAGCACCAACAAACTTCTGGATCTCCGGCCTCCCAACTTTCCCTTCCCATCGTTTCGCCTGCAAATAGACGAGGTCCAACCCAAGACGATCCTCACTGATAATACCGTCAATACCCTCGTCTCCCGACCGACCGATTGCCTGGCCCGCGTCGTCTCGAGAGCCGCCGTACCCCATCTTCAAAAGAACTTCCACAACAAGGTGCTCGAAGAATTGAGGCGGCGATGCCTTTATTCGAGTCAACAAGTATCCTTGGCGAGGCTCGCTTTCATCCTCTGATATGCACCATCGAGAATCTCTTCGGGCGTGTCATGTTCGCCGGTTGGACCGTCAGTGGTGGGTGGCTTGGGGACGCCTGGTTTTGGCGCTCGAAATTCGCGAAACTCCGGGTATTGATCAAGGAAGCCGATATCGATGCGCCCCGGGGAGGATTCCAGCACGGAGATTCCGCGCGTCGTAATCTTGAAGTGCGCTCTCCGAGGGGATTCTACTAAGCCGGCGCGCTCCAGGTAGACCTTCGCCCACGCAACTCGGTTGGAAAATTTGGTCTGCCGACCGCTCGGCAGCAATTCGTTCAGATCTGACTCTGTAAGGCGAAAGTGCTGCGCGAGGCTTTGACGCGCCTGAGCCAATTCGTGAACTTGACCGTCACCAGCAAGTTGGAGTAGCGGCAACATGATAGACTGAAAATCTGGCACCGACATTGGTGAGACCCCCTCCGAGGGCTCGGGCGGCACAATGCTGCATGAGATTCGGACTGCCGGGGGATGCCGTGCACGGGACATGTCGACGCCCCCCAGGCTCATACAATGATTACAAGTTCAAGTATCGGATGGGATTCTGTTCGCCTCGTCCAAAGAAGTGGGCAACCGACTTCCCGACGAACCGGGACTTGTCGACGGCATCCTTTGTGGATGAAAACCGCCTACGGTTTTCGCCGGCGTCCGACCATTCGTCAGCGACGAAACATCCCCGAACAAGGCCTCGTGAAACTGAGAGAACGTAGCGAGCGTTCCTAGCTCGATCGACGTTGATCCGCCAATTTCCCCGCGTCGCTTCATATATCTCTTTTTCAGGGATATCTGAGAACGCCCCGTACTTTTTAAGCAGCTCGCCCCACCGCTTCTCAATTTTGATAAGCACGACTGGCAATTCCGTCGCAAGTTCTTCCGCAGAAAACTCGGCAATTAGGTCGCGAGCATCGCGAAAGCCTTCCACGGCGCCGTGACCGGATATCTCGTTGGTCAAACGGTCCGGACTAATGTGATTGACCATGTCAATCAAGCAAGACTCGACCAGGAGTGCTTCGTCCTTCGTAAGGCCATAACGCACGATGGTCTGGACTACCTGTCGACCGCTCCGCTTGATCTCTGCGATCGTTTCAAGTTTGAGTGACATGATATCGTCGTCGCCCTGACGCTCGATTGCAACCCCGGCCGCGTGGGCAAACACGCGATTGCCCGTTCCTTTTCCAATGTAAAAGGGCCAGTTCGGTTCGTCCGGCTGGAACAACGCGTAAACATAGTGAGCAAGTCTTTCCTGGGTCTTGGCATCGAAACTCAGAGAATCCGACATCTTGCGGGCCTCCCCTTCGAACACACAGCTTGGTCATGCCGCGACTGTCATTGTTGGAATATTACTCTCTCATTCCCACGGCTGCGCTGGAGTTGAAGAGCCTCGGGTGCTGGAGCAGACGGTGCGCGCGTTGGGAGGCTCCCCGGCTCGAGTAGAGTCGAACTATAGCATGGGGGCGCCCTGAAGTGGCAAGGGCCCGTTGGAGGAATCCAGTCATACCGCTGTCTCCCGGGCGATAGTTGGATCTCGTATCCCGATCAATGTGGCATTGTTGCTCTGGCTCCCAACCACGCGATATCATCGAACACGACCCGAGTGAAAGGAGAGCTGTCATGAAGGAGCGCTTGCTATATGCCACGATCTTCATCCTGGTGGGGATCACGGTGGCCCAATGGACTATGCCTTCGGGCGAAGCATCGGTCGTTACTCAGCCGGCTGGCGCAGTCGTCGCCGCCGAGGGCAGTTATGCGCTCGCGGTGGATGGATCGATCTGGGACTACGACACCGGGAGTGGGTGGACCATGGTCTGCCAGTCTCCGGTACCGACATCGAACATCCAATTCTTCCACGGCCTTCTCCTGACGGATACGTCTGGGGATCTCTGGCTCTATGAAAACGGAACATGGACCAATCGTGGCCAGCCGCCCGTCGCTCCCTTGCCGACGTCGAAGAGCACGATCGGCGGCGTGAAGGCAAAGTATCGTTAGAGCCTGACCGGCCCCAGGAATCGTTCCAAATTGGTCTCCCCAAGAGGGCGAGGAGGTGTCGTCTCTTTTGACCAGGGCGCGGCCAGCACCCCCACTTACCGCGCAACGTACTCAACGCCCCATCTTGATCTGGGCACGTTCAAGAATGCGATCCTGGGCGTCTGAAAACGCCTCGCTCGCCCTCGTTAGATCTCTCACGGCATTTTGAAGATGCGATGCAGCTGAACTGTCGATCACGATCTCGGTCGAACAATGTTGACACCTCACCCGCCGGCTGGACCATGCGTCGTGGACGCGAACCCCGATCGGCTTCCCACACTTCGAATTGGGACAAGTTACGGCAAATTTTTGATCTTCGATCCTTTCCATGAGTTCTCCCTCCAGAGTTTTGCGCCACGATCAGCTTATTGCCGAGAATCACAAGTGCGAGGCCATTTCAGTATTATCGTCTTCCTCGAACGAAGATCGCCACCTGCTCTGAGCATGAAGCCAAACAAGACCATGAAATGCAGTCGTTCAAACGGTCGAGTAACACTGCGCATGCGTTGCCCCTTTCCATGCTACGGACGCAGTGACCCGCCATGAACCGCAAATGACGAGACTGCCGGGCTTCATATCAATGGTTCGCCAACCTGTTGCCCACAGCATCAAACGCAGACAGCAGCAAAACACCAGGACGGTCAACGCTCTCGCTCCCACGGCTGCGCTGGAGTTGAAGAGCCTCGGGTGCTGTGAGCAGATGGTGCGCGGGTTGGGAGGCTCCCCGGCTCGAGTAGAATCGGACTATAGCATGGGGGCGCCATGAAGTGGCAAGTCCCCGTCGGAGGAATCCGTCATGTTCGCCTACTCGTCGTCGTCGTCCGGATCCGACAGATACGGGTTGGTCGGACTCAGCGCCGAGTACGGGCTCCCGTAGACACCGGTCGGATTGTTGATGCTCTCCGGGCTGTACGGACTTCCGTACCGGCCAAACGGGTTGCTGATCGATTCGGGGTCGTACGGGTTGGCGTTCATGCGCCCGAGGTAGGTGCCGTCGCGCGCGTAGAGCGCGGGCCCGCCCATTGTATACGGATTGCGAACCCCGTCCGCGGAGTAGGGGCTTCCGTAGGTGCCGTATGGATTGTTGATCCCCTGCGAGGCGTACGGGCTGCCGTACTGCCCAAAGGGATTGCCGGTCGAGTTGGCGTCGAACCGGTTCGCGCTCAAGTTGCCCAGGTACTCGCCGCCCCGCCCGATCACCGACGGCGGTCCAAAATAAGAGGTCGACCGGCCGGGCACCGGCGGCAGCACACGTGTTGCCGGTACGGTCTGCGCGCCGGCAAAACTCGGGATAAGCCACACAGCCGCCATCGCGACGACCAGAAGCTCGATTGATTTCCGCATTCTAGACACCCCTTCCTGATTCTGCGTTCTGTTTGTCAGAACGCGCGTTGAACTCCCAACCCCCTACATCCCCAGCTCGTGTTGTGTCTTCCAGGAGGACAGCCGCTCGCGGGTGTAGTGGTCTTTGAGCGGTGCGTCGGGTTTGATGCCGGCGCTTCGGAGCACGGATTCCAGGGACTCGATGCGGTCGCCGAAGCCCATCGACATGGCGGCGCGGACGGCGGCGTGGTCGGCGGACACGATCACGAACGACCCGCCGGGGTTTTTAGAGCCCGCGCGGGTGAGCGCGTGCGCCAAGCAGATCGCGCTCGCCGTCGTCCAGGGTGGCGGCGTCTTCGCACGCGAGCACCAGCCGGGCGCGCTCCATGTCGGCCACCTCGACCACGGCCAGTGGAGCATCCAGCTGGCGCGCATCCACCGGGATCCGCCCGGACGATCCCGGGACACCGGACAACGTTTCCTCGACACACCGGCGAACGGTCACGAGACCTTCGTGGGCGAGCAGCCGTTTCCATACGCCCACGCGCACGGCTTCGAGAATGATGTTGGTGTCGACGAGTATCGCCGGACGGCTCCCCAAAATGACGGTCGCTTTCTGTTAGATGTCGAACGGTACGTGCACCTCGTACACGCGGAACACATCCGCGAGTTCGTCAATCGTGAGTCCGAGCAGCGCGGCCGCTCGCCGCACGGACACGTTGCCGGCCTCGAGGCCGCCGGCGAGCGTATGAACGAACTCCTCGCTGAACGGCCGGGGCGTTTCCACCTTCCGGTCCGCGAACCAGTCGAGTTCGTTGTCCACGTGGCTCTTGTCCAGCAGCCCCAGTTGCACCATGCGCCACTGGAGTGCCGGCGTGCTGACCTGCAATTCGTACGCGCGGTCATTGAGCCAGGTGGTCCATTTCTTCGGGACGACGTCCGGCACCTGCGGCAGTGCGTCCAGCCACGCGCGGATGACGCGTTCCGGCATCAACAAGGCGCTCGCGAAACAGTTGGCGAGTTGCTCGGGCCGGCCCTTGGCGTCGAGCATGCCGGACTCGGTGTGCGCGGGCCGGATGGTTTCCCACGTGAGCAGATGAAAGAGTTCGTGTGCGAGGTCGAAGTTGCGGCGCCCGAGCGGCTCCTTGCGGTTGATCAAGATGGCGTTGAACTCGGGAAGCCGGAACGCCGCGCCGGAGATGCCGTGGGGCGCGTCGACGTAGAGACAGAGCGCGCGCAGGCGCTCGCGGATGGCACCCTCGAGGCGCGCCGCGGGGACGTCGCCGAGTTTCCATTCGGCGGCGAGCCACTCGGCGGCGGCGTGGGCTTCTTCGTAGGAGCTCTTCGCGGTGATTGCGAGGCTCAAGGGTGAGGTGCGCGGCCAGGTGTCGGCGGCTTTGGCTTGCGCCGCTTTCTTGTGCGCGCGCGGGGTGCTCGACGCGGGTGGAGCGTTTCGCGCGGCCTCCGCCGCGGCGTCCCGCGCGAGCCCCCGGTACAACGCCAGCCACGTGCTGGCGCGCGTCTCGAAGTCGTTCAGGTGGTCTTTGACGTCGGGACTGAAGCGCCACGAGAAGTTTCCTTCGCCGTCCAGGCGGAAGGGATCGGTGAAATACTCGAGGTCCTTGCCGAGCGCCTTCATCACGCGCAGGAGTTCTTCCGCGGAGACTTTGCGAAGGCCGGCTTCGATGGCCGCCACGGTCTGGCGGTCCTTGAACCCGAGGGCGTCGGAGAGCTGCTGCTGGGTGAGGCCGGCTTCTTCGCGCGCGGCTTTGATTCGTTTGGCGATGTTGGTCTGCATATCCGTGCTCCACTTCCGGGAGGAGCGTGGTTACCCGTCTTCTGACTCGCCTTGCTGGATCGACGTGTCGATCAACGTGTCGATGACGCGACCCAGGACCCGATCTTCGACGAGGACGTCTTTGCGTTTGAGTTCGGCGCGTTCTCTGTGGGAGAGGGCGGCGCGGGTCTCGCGCGCCTTCTCCTGCGCGTCCGCCAGCGAGGTGGCGTTCTCGACGTCGCGGAGGAACGCGAGCAATGTTCCCAGCGCGGGGGTCGGCGCGGTGACGCGTGCGGGTTTGGTCGCGCGCTCGTGAACGGCTCGCTCGATGGCGCCATCGAACCAGTCGTCGACTGGCATCAGCTCGCCGCCCTCCAGCAGGACGCGCTCGACGTACCATCGAAACTGGTTCTTGATCTCTTCCTCGTCGAAATTCATGCGGGTCGGGGTCACCTTCCTTCTTTCACGTTCATTCAGTCGATCGGGACGGAGTCTACTCCACTTTGGAATTATTCGCAAGATAATCTTGCGTTTTGTCATATGCAATGTTCAGGCGGGCCTACCCACGAAAGCCCGTCGGTCTGGCGGACATGCATGATTATCGAACATACTATTGACTGATAATCGCACACTCTCTATGTTACTCCCGTTACGGGAGTGATGCGATGGCCGGTATCGGAAAAAATATCAAGGTGTTACGCGAAAAAGTGGGTCTGACCCAGGCGGACCTCGCGCGGATCCTCGGGGTCTCGCGGACGGCCGTCGCTACTATTGAGGCGGGCAGGCGGCGCGTCTCGACGGACGAACTCGTCCGGCTGGCCCGGGCGCTCGGTGTCTCCTCCGACCAGATCGTCGGCCTCTCTGCCGCGCCGGATGTGGTGCTGGAGGCCCGGGGAGGCGAGTCGACGATCCGCGAGTCGAAGCCCGACCTGCGCATCTCCGTCCCGCAGAAGAACGTCGCCAAATTCAGAGAGGTCCTCCTCTACGTTCTCGCGCGTGTCGGCGCCAAGCCGAACATCGGCGAAACCGTCCTGTACAAGCTCCTCTACTTCATCGATTTCGACTACTACGAGAAATACGAGGAGCAGTTGATCGGCGCGACCTATCGGCGCAATCACTATGGGCCGACGCCCGTGGAGTTCCAGGCGCTCGTCGAGTCGATGGAAGAGAACGGCGAGTTGGTCCGCGTGCACCGGCCATACTTCGATTTTGAACAGAAGAAGTATCTCCCGCTCCGTCATCCCGATCTGTCCAAGCTGTCCGCCCGGGAACTCTCCCTGATCAACGACACCCTCCGCCGGCTGGCGGATATGAGTGCGCGGCAGATCAGCGAGTACTCGCACAAGGATGTGCCGTGGGCCACGACGGCGGACGGCGAGATCATTCCCTATGAGGCGGTGTTCTATCGAACGCCGGAGTATTCAGTGCGGGCGGACAGGGATGACGAGGATGACATTTGATGTGGTACGACGGGCAGAGTTCGACAGAGACATGCGGCGCCTCGCAAAGCGCTATCCCACCATCGAGGAAGACCTCGCGACACTGCTGACAACCGCTGCGGTGGCGTTTCACCGGTTCGGGCACGACAGGGCTGCGGCTGATCTATGCTCTATCTAGCCCGTCTTCGCCAGCCGGCGGATGCGGCGCTTCGGCTTGAAGCGGGCGAGGTCGTGCATGGCCTGGAGATTGAGCCAGAACTCGGGGGTGGTGCCGAGCGCCTGCGCAAAGAGCCACGCCGTATCCGGGGTGATGCCGCGCTTGCCGCGGACGATCTCGTTGACGCGCTGGACCGGAACGCCGATGTGGCCGGCAAACTCCACCTGGGTGAGCCCGAGCGGCCGGAGGTATTCCTCGGTGAGGATCTCGCCCGGGTGGGCGGGTATGCGGTTCTTCGGGATCATCTTGCTCCGCTAGTGATAGTCCATCAGTCTGACGTCGTGTGCATCGGCTCCGGACCATCGGAAGACGATCCGCCATTGCCGGTTCACTCCGGCACCAACTGTAATGCTTTCACGGATACCGTGCAAGTGTTAACTCGGTTGACACCGGTGTGCGCAGAGGCGTCACGACCGTAACGGTCGTGTACCTCACGGTGCAGTCACTTTACTCGTGCCTGGAATGCGACGCCTTCGAGGACGCAGGTGTCGGAGACCGCGCCGTCGAGGACGAAGAACCGGGGATCTTTGTCGAAGCGATGGACGCGGTACAGGTGGTAGATGTCCGCGCGCTCCTCGGAGACGCGGACCTCGTTGCGCGTCACGAAGAAGGGCTGCATTTCGCCCGCGCGTGTGGTCTTGACCTCGATCAATCGATCCGCCCCCGATTCCTCGAACGAGTGGACGTCATAACCGAGGCCGTCGCCCCGGGTGCCGGCCACGTGATCGATGCGCTCGGCGAGCGTCTTCTTGCCCGCGGTCCAGAGGCGTTTGTGCTCGAACTCGAGTACGAGTTCCTCGCCGGCGCGACCGAGGGACCGATTGCGTTCTTCGCGCCCCGCGTAGTCGACAGGTGACATCGGGATGAAGTCTTCGCGCGATGTCGACCCGCCGCCTTTGTACGGTCGCTCGCGCGCGAACCGCGGCGGCGGAACTTCGATCGAGAGAATGTCCTTCGGCGCGGGAACGGCGGGGACGGGCGCGTCGGCCACGGCCTGCAGCAGGTCGCGCAGCGCCTTCGACGCCGTGAGTCGTTCGATGATGACGTCGCGGAGAAGGTCCTGATAATTCCGCCGGGGCTTGTAGCCGTCGACGTAGCGACAACCCAACTCGATCAGGACGGCGCTGATGTTCTGGTGCTTGAACTCGATAGACCCGCGACTTCGGCGAACGATCTTATGCAGCGCCCGATTGTGCTCGGCCTTGTTAACGGGCTCCCCGCGCAACTCGGCTTCGAGCATCTCGAAGTAGTCCGCGACGGTGGCTTCGACTTCTTCCCGCGTCCAGTCGTTCACACCCCTACTCTCCCACCAACCGCGCGGCCAGTTCAAGTGCCTGGGTGGGCCGAACGCCCCGCCGGTCGCCGGGCAGACTAAGGGCCCACATACCTCAGCACGACCCACATCCGATCGATAAACTCTTTCCCGTCGGCATCGAACATGTGTCCGTCGGCATCCATCTTGAAGACCTTTGTTCCATTGATGTTCGGGTCCGACACCCGAACGTCATATTTCCCGTCGACCGAGGTGTTGTTCATTGCATCTATGACCATCACGTGATGTGCCGTTGCGGTTTGCTGCTGCCAAACCATCACGATTGAGCGCGGATCTTGTTGGTGGTGCTTGATCGTGTCGTAGGATGCGGCGCTCCGCTTCGATATCGTAACACCATTCTGCTGGAAGTCGCCCGTACCGAGGTTGCCGCGTTCGTCGTACGCGTAGATCCGCCAATGAGTTGGATCCTGATTCTTATCAAGAACCAGATATTTCGCAAATCCCTTCAACACATTGCCTGGCGATGTCCCGCTTGAACTGCCCGAGATCATTCTGTTTGCCAGCGCCTCGATCGTCTTGACCGCGTCGTTATCGATCAATGTGTCCAGGCCAAACACTGTTGCCATCCACTTCATCATGATGAATGCGGATGCAGGCGTACAGAACGCATCGCCCCAGGCTCCCTTCGCGTGCTGATCTGCCGTCGGCACGTTCTTGTTATTATCGATATTGGAGGTATCCGGGAGTGATACCATGGCATCCGCGCAGGCGCAGTTGATGAGCTCGCTACCGGTGTGTCTTAGAGGAAGTTGGTTTGACTGGTCGGTCCCGTCGGGGGCCGGGATGTAGGAAAGAACCGCCGATCCCTGCTCGACCGGGTCTTCGCGGGATCCACCGCAAGCGACTATCATCAAACCAGCGAGAAGAACACTACAACACACCACTGCCGGTCGATCTTTCATCGTCTGCTCTCCTGACTTCTGCGCGGTTATGCCGCGGAACGGTCAACTGATTTTCCGGGCTTGCTCCGCCAACGGTTCGCAAGCGCGGGGTCGACATCACGAACGCAGGTGATGCACGGTACCGGCCAGATGTTGAACTGTCAAGTGGTTACTACATGGCACGCGCGACCCCGTCGTCGAGCGTGATCGCCCCCCACGCCTGCATCTTCTCCGCCAGCGGAATCCCCGCGTTGGCGGGACTGGTGGACGGCAGGCGAACCAGCTCGATCGTCGAGTCCAGGGACAGCGCCGGTATCACGACGCAAGCAGAACCGCACGCACGTGCGGGCTGGCGTCGTCGTCCAGCGTCGCTTCCGACGCCCCGCGGCGCGTGGTATAATTCCGGCCTCTCCGTCTCGAAGATCCCAGTCCGAAGCCCAGGAGGCCGAACCATGAAGCGATCCATCCTGTTCGTGCTTTTCGGAATTACCCTCATCTTTGAAGTCACGACAATTCATGCGGCGACGCCCATACACCTCTGGAGCCAGAGTTTCGGGAGCACGGGCAGTGACCATGGCGAAGGGGTCGCGATCGACGCGTCCGGAAATGTTCTCGTGACCGGGTCCTTTACGGGGACCGTCGACTTCGGCGGTGGCGGTCTGGTGGGCGCGGGCGGCACCGATATCTTCCTCGCACGGTATAGCGCGACCGGCGTCTATCAGTGGAGTTGGCGATTTGGAGGAACCGGTTCGGACGCCGGCACCTCGGTCGCCGTCGATGCCTCCGGGAATGTCTTCGTGACCGGGTCTTTCACGGGGACCGTCGACTTTGGCGGTGGCGGCCTCGTGAGCGCCGGCGGCACGGATATCTTTCTCGCCAAGTATGACGCAGACGGCACCTATCAGTGGAGTCAGCGATTTGGAGGAACGAGCACGGACGTTGGCTATTCGGTCGCAGCCGACGGCGCCGGAAACGTGTTCCTGACGGGGTTCTTCAATGGGACCGTAGACTTCGGTGGTGGCGGACTCGTGAGCGCGGGCGGGAACGACATCTTCCTCGCCAAATATGACTCCAATGGTGTGCACCAGTGGAGTCAGCGTTTCGGCGGCGCGGGTGGCGACTTTAGCACGTCCATCGCCGTGGATGGCTCCGGCGATGTATTCATGACCGGCTATTTTCCGGGAACCGTAGACTTCGGCGGCGGCGGGTTGGTGAGCGCCGGCGGCGTTGATGTCTTCCTTGCCAAGTACGACGCAAGTGGTGTGCACCAGTGGAGCCAGCGTTTCGGTGGGGTTAACAATGACCCGGGCTACGCAGTCGCGGTGGATGACGCCGGGAATGTGATGGTGACCGGATACTTTGGAGGGTCGGTCGACTTCGGGGGCGGCAATCTCGTCAGCGCGGGCAGCGGCGATGTGTTTGTCGCGAAATACGACGGGAGCGGCACGCATCAGTGGAGCAAGCGCCTCGGCGGCACCGGCAGTGACACCGCGTATGCGATCGCGAGCGACGCAGCGGGGAATGTTTTCGTGACGGGAAGTTTTAGTGGCACCGCCGATTTCGGGGGCACGCCGCTCGTGAGCGCAGGCGGTATCGACGTCTTCGTCGCCATGTACGACGCGAATGGCGTGCACCGGTGGAGTCGAGGCATGGGAGGCATCGACGTTGACTACGGGCGGGCCATCGCCGCGACCGCCTCCGGACACGCAATGGTCACGGGGTATTTCATCGGAACGGTGAACTTCGGGGGCGCCGATCTCGCGAGCGCCGGGATGGACGACATCTTCGTGGCCGATTACGCAACGAATCTCCCGGAACCCGCGATCACGTCGATCGCCGATATCGGCAACGACCAGGGCCGCCTGGTGAAGATTCGTTTCGAGCGGTCGGGATACGACGACGCCTCATCGGGGATCCCCGTAACTTCATACGAGGCGTATCGCCGCGACAACGCTCCTCCGGCGTCGTCGATGGTATCGGAAGGCTCTGATAGTCCCTCGCGGCGCACACTGTTCGACGACGGCTGGACGCAGGTTGGCACCGTGGCCGCGCACGGCAAGACGTCCTACGGTATCGATGTGCCGACGATCGGCGATTCCACGATCGCATCCGGCCAGTACTACTCGACGTTTTTCATCCGCGCCGCGACCGGCACGCCGACGACCTACTTCGACTCCTCCGCCGACAGCGGTTACTCCGTCGACAATCTGGCGCCGGGCATTCCGAGCAATCTCGTCTACAACTCCGGCGTCCTTGCGTGGAACCAGTCGACCGCGGAGGACTTCGACTACTTTACCGTCTACGGCGCCGCGACCAACGACTTCGGAAGCGCGACGGTCGTGGACTACAGCGTCTCCCCATCGATGGACGTGACGTCGGCGGGCTACGTCTACTACTTCGTCACCGCCACCGACTTCTCCGGCAACGAGGGCAAGCCGGCGAAGATCAACACGCTCTCCGGCGTGGGGGGAACGCCGGCGTCGTACGTACTCTCGGTTTCCAACTTCCCCAACCCGTTCAATCCGTCGACGACCGTGAGCTACACCGTGCCGTCGCGCGGAAACGTAACCGTCGCAATCTACGATGCGCGCGGTGCGCGCGTGGCGACGCTGGTGAACAACGAGACCCGCGACGCGGGGGCGTATCGCATGGAGTGGAATGGTCGCACCGATGGCGGCACGGCGGTGTCTTCGGGGATCTACTTCGCGCGCATCGAGCACAACGGCGCGGCGCGGACCAAGAAGATGGTCCTGCTCAAATAGAGGGACCTTCTTCGCTTTCTGGTGTGCCGACGCGACGGGTCGCTTGTCTAATCAAGGAGGTCCGTTCGAGCAGACCAGAAAGGACGACACCATGACCCCCCGCTTCCCCGTGCTTATCGCGGCAGTTCTTCTCCTGTCAGCCGTTGGCGCCAACCTCGCTCTTGCCCAGACACCCGCCTACCTCTGGAGCCGGCAGTTTGGAGGCACCGGTGCGGACGACGGCGCCTCGGTCGCCACCGACGCGGCCGGCAACGTGTTCATGACCGGGGCCTTCGCCGGGACCGTGGATTTCGGGGGCGGGCCCCTGGTGAGCGCGGGCATCGGCGACATCGTGCTCGCCAGGTACAGCCCCAACGGAACTCACCTGTGGAGCAAACGCTTTGGCGGCGCGAGCGCCGACTATGGAAACGCGGTCGCCACCGACGCATCCGGTAACGTGTTCTTGATCGGTACCTTCCAGGGGACCGTGGATTTCGGGGGTGGCGGGCTGGTGAGCGCCGGGCTCGACGACATCGTCGTCGCCAAGTACGGCCCCTCCGGAACGTACCTCTGGAGCCAGCGGTTTGGCAGCACGGGCAGCGACTATGGATATTCGGTCGCCACCGACGCGTCCGGTAACATATTCATAGCCGGATTCTTCACCGGGACCGTGAACTTCGGCGGCGGGCCGCTGGTAAGCGCCGGTGTCGCCGACATGGTCGTTGCCAAGTACAGCCCCACCGGGACTCACATTTGGAGCCAACGCTTCGGCAGCACGGGCGACGACGAAGCCACCTCGGTGGCCACCGACGCATCCGGCAATATATTCGTGACCGGTGCATTTGAGGGGACCGTGAATTTCGGGGGCGGGGCGCTGGTGAGCGCCGGCGATTACGACATCGTCGTCGCCAAGTACGGCCCCACCGGGACCCATCTCTGGAGTCAACGCTTCGGTAGCACGGCCGGCGACGCCGGCGTCTCGGTTGCCGCCGACGCATCCGGCAACGTGTTCATGACGGGGTACTTCGAGAAGACGGTGGATTTCGGGGGCGGACCGCTGATGAGCGCCGACGATTATGACATCGTCGTCGCCAAGTACACCCCCACGGGGACCCACGTCTGGAGCCGTCGCTTTGGGAGCACGGGCACTGACATCGGCATCTCGCTTGCCACCGACGCGGCCGGCAACGTGTTCATGACCGGGTACTTCACCGGGACCGCAGACTTCGGGGGCGGACCGTTGGTGAGTGAGGGCGGCATCGATATCGTCGTCGCCAAGTACGGCCCGACGGGGACCCACCTCTGGAGCCGGCGCTCCGGCGGCACCGGTAACGACGGTGGCCATTCGGTCGCCACCGACGCGTCCGGCAACGTGTTCGTCCAGGCTTCTTTCCGGGTGACCGCGGATTTCGGAGGAGGGACGCTGGTGAGCGCCGGTCGAGCGACATCGTTCTCGCCCGGTACTCCGCGCTTTCTGCCGCGCCGCTCATCACGAGTATCGCGGACATCGGCAACGACCAGGGCCGCAAGGTCAAGATCCGCTTCGATCGCTCGGGTGGCGACGATGCGACCGCGACCACGCCGGTTACGCGATATGTCGCGCTGCGTCGCGACGACGCTCCGCCGGCGAACACCGCGTCGGGGGCCCCGGTCCGCTCTCCACTCGAGAACGGCTGGACGCAGGTGGGTTCTGTGGATGCATTCGGAAATGACACCTATGGAATCGACGTCCCCACCATCGGAGACTCGACACTGACCCTGGGCGCGTACTATTCGACGTTTCGCATCCGTGCCGCGACCGACCTTCCCACCCGCTACTTCGACTCCGCGCCCGATAGTGGCTATTCCGTCGACAACCTGGCACCGGGCGTGCCGAGCGGGCTCCTCTATAATCGTGGGCGCTCCTCCTGGAACCCGTCGACCGCGGAAGACTTCGACTACTTCACGGTCTATGGCTCCGGCACGAGCGACTTTGGTACCGCGACGCTGGTCGATTACGGCGTGGCCCCGTCGATGGACGTGACCTCGGCCGGCTACGTCTACTACTTCGTCACCGCCACCGACTTCTCCGGCAACGAGGGCAAGCCGGCGAAGATCAACACGCTCTCCGGCGTGGGGGGAACGCCGGCGTCGTATGTGCTTTCGGTTTCCAACTTCCCCAACCCGTTCAACCCGTCGACGACCGTGAGCTACACCGTGCCGTCGCGCGGAAACGTAATCGTCGCAATCTACGATGCCCGCGGTGCGCGCGTGGCGACGCTGGTGAACAACGAGACCCGCGACGCGGGGGCGTATCGCATGGAATGGAATGGTCGCACGGATGGCGGCACGGCGGTGTCTTCGGGGATCTATTTCGCGCGCATCGAGCACAACGGCGCGGCGCGGACCAAGAAGCTGGTCCTGCTGAAATAGCGCGGGGCGACTAGCCCTTCGTCAATTCCAGTCGGACCATCCGGTCGTGCGTGGCGTCGACTTGCTCGAGGATGATCTTCCAGCCGTCGCGTGTCAGCGTGAACGTCCCGTTGAGGATCAGCGTCCAGTCGAATTCCGCGGTGTGATAGCACTGGTCGTCGAGCGTCACGGCGTCGCCAGCGGGAACCACATCCAGGGTGCCGCAGCCGGAGGGCGGGGCGTACCGCTTGCCGGCGATCTGATAATGACCGTCCGTGACGGTCAGGCTGACATCGCCGGTCACGGTGGTGGGATTGGCGGTGGAGTATCCGTCGACACGGGTGTAGGCGCCGGAGTAGTCACCGTTGATAACGACACCGCTGGAACCCGCAGGCGTGTCGACGGTGTCGTGACATCCCGCAAAAAGAGCGACGGCGAGCAGCGCCGCCGCGCATGCGTTCCTGTTCAGGTTCATGTGTCCTCCTGTGGCTCGTCCGGCCGGGGCGCCGGAGCCATCAGAACCGAAGGGCGGCCTGTTGACTGAAAGTCTAACACCGCGGCCCATGACCCACAACCCCCACCTCCAAAACGACGTGGGCACTGCCGCTGCGGCAGTGCCCACTCGATTCACACCCTGGCCTCTTGCAATGCCCGTTCGCTACTTCAGCAACACCATCTTTTTGGTGTCGTGATACTTGCCGGCGATGATGCGGTAGAAGTACACGCCACTCGCCACCGGTTCGCCGCGGTCGTTGGTCCCGCGCCACGTGACCGTGTACGCGTTGGGATTCTTGACCTCGTCGACCAGCGTCTTCACCGCGCGTCCCGCGACGTCGTAGATGGTCAGCGTCACCGCCGTCCGCGTGGGCACGGAGTACCGGATGGTCGTACTCGGGTTGAACGGGTTGGGCGCGTTCTGTCCCAGCGAGAACACCACCGAGAAGCGCACCTCGAACGGACCGAAGACCGTCGGCTCGGTGTTGCCGGCGACTTCTTCGAGACGGTAGTAGTACGTCTGGTTGCCCACCAGCAACTTGTCGCGATAGGTGTACTCGCCGCCGCTGACGTGTCCCGCCGCCTCGATCAACTTGTCGTTGACCGGTTCGTAGCCGTCTTCCCGTCTGGTCGACCGGTACAGGTTGTACCCCTGCGTGCCGACCTCCATGGTGGTCTTCCAGTGGAGCACGGCGTTGCCGTCGTCCATGCGGGCGTCGAAGCCCTGCAGCGTCACCGCCAGCGGCGCCGTGATCTCGAACGGATCCTGGTTCATACCGCTGCCGATCATTTCGTCTTCGCGGTCGCGTTCGCTGTTATCGACGCTGCCGTCGGTCGAGACACGGCCGGCGCATTGCTATCGTAGCGATACAGCGTCACGAGAACGCGGCCCAGGTCGGTGATGGCAAGCGGTGTCCACGGAATCGAATGCGAGTCCGGAATTCCCAGCGCCACCGGATTCCAGGTCTCGCCGTCGTCGGCGCTGAAGTAGATGTCGACGTAATCGACGTGGTATCCCGCTGGCGACGTCCACTCGATGGCGGTGGGCTGCCCGAATACGAGCACGTCATGCGACCTGGGCTTCTTCAGGGTCGGCCGGATGGTGCGAATGGTGTCGACGCCCGCGAATGCGTGACCCGACACCATGCCGGTGATGATCGCCGGCACGTACTCGCCCTGCGGCATGATCATCTGGAACGTCTTGCGGTCGAACTTCACCTTGAGTTCCTGCACGCCGTCGGAATCCTCATCGCCGATCGACCACTTGGTCGACAACGCCGGGATCGAATCCTCCAGCATCACCGAACCGATGTCGATGTCCTGCGGGACATACGGCGCCGGCAACTCGATATAGCCGGTGATCCACCGTCCCTCCGAGTGGAGATTCAGCGTGTGCGGCTTGACCGTGACGGTCGCCTGAATCACCGGCGGCTCGGTGCCCAGCACCACGACCGACTTGTTGCCCGGGCTGGTGAGCAGCGCCTTGCCGGAGCCGTCGGGCGAGAACACGAGCTGTTCCGGATCCTCGCCGGCGGTGATGGTGTCCACCACGGCGACGGTCACCGGGCCCGGCGGCAACTCGTCGTTGATGATCGACACACCGCTGGTGATATCGATCGAGAGCACCAGGATGATGTCGGACTCTTCCTGGATCAGGTACGCCAGCGTTCCGTCGGGGTTGATGGTGATGCTCTTGGTCCCGCCGCTGGTGCCGATGTCGCGCACGACCTGGTCCTTGGTCGCGCTACCCGGCTGGTTGTCGATGATCAGCACGTCGCCCTCGGTGGTGACGATGAAGAGCAGCGTCCCGTCGGGGTTGATGGTGATGCTCTTCGACGCCTGGCCCGTACCGATGTTGGCCACGACGCTGTACCCCACCGGGTCGACCACGACGTAGCCGGCCGCGTTGGCCAGGTAGAGCTCACTGCCGTCGGGATTGATGGTGATGCTCTTGGTCCCGGTACCGCTGGTGCCGATGCTGCTCAGCACCTGCAGGTGGGTTTCGCTGGTTTCGTCGGAATCGAGCACGTCGATTTCGTCGGTGCCCCCGACGGCGACAAATGTGCGGTCGCCGTCAGGACTGACGACGAGATCGACCGGCGCGGTTCCCACCACGATCGTCTGGATCACCTGGTTGAACGTACCCGACGCCGGATCGGTGTCGATGACCGACACCGTGCTCGATTGCAGGTTCGCGACGAACGCCGTCTTGCCGTCGGGCGTCATGTCGATCGCGACCGGATCCCTCCCCACCGGGATGGATGGATACGTCGTCAGCCCGGCGATGTCGATCGGAATGACCACGTTGCCTTCCGGACTCACCGAATACGCGATGGTTCCGTCGGGATTGATGATGATGCTCTTGGACGCCTGGCCCGTGCCGATGTTGGCGACGACCTCGTCGATGTTCGTCGTCAACGGCTGGATGACCGTGAACGGTTTGCCCGGCGTGGTCGTGGTGCCGACGCGAACCGCCACCGTTCCGCTGACGGCGGTGTTCGGCACCTTCACGTTCAGGAAGTCCGCGCCGGCCTTGATGGGCGTGGCCTCGATACTATTGAACAGAACGGTGTTGTTCGTCGCCACCGAGTCGAAGCTCGCGCCCGAGAGCACAATCGTCGTCTGCGGCGTGGCACTCGGCGGACTGACGCCGGTGAGCGCCAGCGCGGGCGCGGCGGCGCGCGTCATGAACGTCGTGCTTCCCGCGTTGGTGATGGTCCCGCCGGAGTCGTCGCGCAGCGCACCGATGACGAACGTATAACTCGTGTTGTACGCAAGCGGGCTGTTCGGCGTGATCGAGATCTGCTTGCGATCGTTGGAATACCCGATCACCGCCGGAACCGGCGACGCATCGCTCGTTCGCTGCAGGCGGAACGTCGTGTTGTCCACCGACGACTTCGCGACACTGCGCGTGAACGTGGCGTTGACCGCGGTGGTCACGCTGACGTTCGCCGTACCGTTGACGGGCAGAACGCCGGTGACCTGCAACGGCAGGTTGGCCGGATCGTCCACGCTGGTGGCGGTGAACGTCTGCGGCGAGCCGGAGAGCCCGGCGGACGACGCGGTCACGGTTTGCGCGCCCGGTCCGATCGCCGGCCCGAGCACCCAGCGCGCGGTGGCGATTCCATCGGTGCCGGTGGCAACGATCTGCGTCGGCGTCCCCGTGTCGGCCAGCTTGCCGCCGCCCGTGGTCACGTCGAAGCGGACCGCCACGCCGGCGACGGGATTGGCGGATCCGTCGGTCACGCGCATCTTGATCGGCAACCCGAGTTCCTGGTTGATGACGCCGGTCTGGTTGTTGCCCGACGCGATCGCCAGAGACTGCGCGGCGGTGAAGTCGAACACCGACACGCTGTCGCGGAATGCCGATGTCGCGTAGAGACGCGAGCCGTCGGGTGCATAATCCAGCTCGACGCGCGTCAGATGGAAGAACAGGTCGCCCGTTTGTCCGAGCGACAAGACGGAGTCGGGCTCGATGGCGACCTGCGTGAACAACTGGCCGCGCGTCGCGAAGATGGCGCGATCGCCCCGGGGCGACACGCGGATCTGTTCCGGAACCGGCCCGAGCGCCGCGCCAAACGCCTGCCGCTTGATCAGCGTGGGGACGACCGGGTTGGACGTGTTGATCATCACGACCGACCGGTTGATCGGCCCCAGCAACTGGCTCGTCAGCATGAGCGCGCGGTTGCCGTCGGGCAGGAAGTCCAGGTCCATGACGGCTTCCGCCGGATTCGGCGACGGCAACGACACGGTGTTCGCGATCGTGCCCGACAGGGCGTCGGCGATGACGATGGTCTGCGTCGGGAGATTCTGCTGCGGCAGATAGACGTAGCGTCCGCCCGGATGAAACGCCATTTCCAGAACGGTGTTGCTCACCGGGATCGTGCCGATCACCTGGTAGGCCTGCGGCGAATTCGGATCGATGTTCACGATGTGCACCCGCGGCGTCCCGGTGTCGGAAGCGAGCACGCGGTAGCCGCTCGGCGATACAACGATGTGCGCCAGAGACACGGTGCCCAGACCCGAAAGGTCGACCGTTCCCAGCACCGTGCCGTACGACGACGACAGCGGATTGACGTCGAGTGCCACCAGGTTGTTCACGCCCATCACCAGCGCGCGCCGGCCATCGGGCGTGATCGCGATGTCGTTCACCGACGCCGCGAACGGCTGGAAGCGATCGAGCACCTGGTTGTAGGTCGGGCTCGCGGGGTTGACGTCCATAATCCAGACGTCGCCCGACGCGCCGCCGAACACCATCACGTTACCGGTCGGCGAGAGCGCCATCGCCGGTGTCAGCGTGGGATCGCCGCCCAGGGGCGCCGCCTTCGCGGCCAGGCGCATTCCGCCGGGCGTGGTGGGCCCGAGCACTTCGAAGTACACCGCGTTGGACGTACTCGGGTTGCCGCCCGAGTCGTACGTGGTCACTTCCACCGGTCCGCTGGTCGCGCCCGCGGGGACGGTCACGGTCAGTTCCGAATTCGATACCACGGTCGCGTTCGCGACGGCCCCGTTGAACGACACCGCCGTCAGCGAATCCGCCAGCGATTCGCCGGCAATCACGATCTGCGCACCCGTCGGCGCCGCGGACACCGACAGGCCGGTGATGGCGGGGCCGGCGCCGATCGACGTCACCACGAACTGCTGCGTCTCCTCGACCAGCGAGTAGAGGGTGAGTCCGTTGGGCGACATCGCGACGTCCACCGGGTTGACCCCCTGCGGGATGCGGTTGACCACGGTGCGGAACGTCGGGTTCCCGACGTTGAGATCGATGACCTCGAGGTAATTCAACAGCCGGTTGGCGGCGAAGAGATACTGACCCGACGGCGTGACGGTGACGCCGCGGAGCGCGCCGCCCGTCGTCATGTCGGGGGTGATGCGCGCGCGCGACGCGAGCGTCACGATGGTGACGAATCCGGCGTTGTCGGTGACGTACGCGCGCTCGTCCGCCGGATCGATGACGATGTCGCGCGGGTCGCTGCCGATCGCGAGCACGCCCGTCTGCGTGTTGGTGGCAAGGTCGAAGAAGAGGATCTTCCCCGTCCCCGTCAGCGCGAGCAGCTGGTTGCGCGCCGGGTCGATGGCCATGCGTCCGCGCAGATTGGGATCGGTGGACACGATCACGCCCACCTGATTCGCGGTCGCGCTCCTGGTGATGTTCCACACCTGGATCTTGTCGGCGGTCGAGATGTACGCCTTGCTCCCCGTCGGCTCGATCGCGATCCCGAGCGGAGCCGACGACAGCGGAAGCGTGGCGCGCACCGTATTCACGGTGGGACTGGCGCCCTCGAAGTCGCAGTCGATGATCGACAGCGACCGGTCGACGAAGCTCACGCCGTAGACGCGCTTGCCGTCCGGACGCACCGCGAGGTCTTCGAGACCGCCCGGAATCGGAATGGCGACGCTGGTGAGATAGCCCGACTGCGCGGGGTCGGTGATGACCGACGACGCGCCGGCGTCGGTGGCGACGAATGCGTGCTTGCCCGACGGCAGCACCTGCACGACGCGCGGCAGCGATCCCAGATCGGTCGCACCGCCGGGAATCGCGCGCGCCGCCTGCAACGGCGGCAGCACGGTGAAGTTGACCGCGTTCGAAAGCCCTTCTCCCGTCTTGTCGACGACGGCGTTTCCGGACGTCGCGCCCGCCGGGACCTGCACGACGAGTTGCGTCGGGCTGGCCCCGAGCACCGTTCCGGTGACACCGCCGAAGGTCACGCTGAAGTCGCCCGGGTTCGAACTGAATTCATTACCCACGACACTCACGACCGATCCGGGCACGCCCTTGTCGGGAACGAGCTGCGTGATGCCGTAGCCCGGAGGGGCCTGCGTGTGGAAGCGCGACACGAACGGTGTCGCGAGTCCGTTGCCGAAGAGATCCTGAAGGCCCGTGCTCAGGTGCAACTCGTAGGTGGTGTTGTACGCGAGCGGCGTCGGCGTGAACGAGATCAGCGAGTCGTCGCGCAGGAAGGTCGCGTTGCCGCCGACCGGAGTCTGCGTCAGCGAGTCGACCAGCGAGAAATTACCGACCACCGTGCCGGAGTTGATCGGCTCCGAGAACAGGACCAGGATCGCGCCGACGGCCGGCACGTTGGCGGCACCGTCCGCGGGATCGACGCTCGCCACCGTCGGCGGCGTGGCGTCGATGTTGGACGCAATGTTGATATTCGTGACCTGACTTCCGCCGGCCACCGAAATCGCCGTCCTGGCGTTGTCGTCGGGTTCGACGTTGGATTCCGCCGCGTCCCAGTACTCGGGCTTGAACGGCGTCTGCGGCGTCGCCGCGATCAGGTCGTTGATCCGCGCCGGCGTGATGTAGCTGACGCTCGACGAACCGTCCATCGGGTGGACGGCGACATAGTAGCTGCCGTCGGGAATGCCGATGAACGAGAACTTCCCGTTCTGCGGGAGCGTGTACTCGCACCCGGTGGAATCGCCGGTGGCCGCGTTGATCAGAAACACGATCGCGCCGCCGATCGGATTGCCGGTGCCGCCATCGGTCACGGTACCCGAGATACGATTGGCGCTCGAAAGCGTGGCCGCGCTGCCGTATGCCTTGAGGATCGCGAGCTGATCGTCCGATTCGAGCGTCGACGCGCGCGTGCCCGGCGGCAGCACGTAGAACATCGTCGAGGTAACGACGGTCGAGTGCGAGAGGCCGAAGATGTGTCCCGCCTCGTGCGTCGCGACACTCTGGATGTCGCTCCCGGTTCCGCCCGACGTCGGCGTCTTGAACGTCTTGCCGGGGTTGAAGAGCATGTCGGCGTCGACGATCTGTCCGGCGCGGAAGTCGATGCCCGCGTAGGTGCTGTCCACGGTGAACGACGTCGTCAGGCCCACGGCCAGCACGGCGGACCCGAAGCTGTAGGTCGGGTCCTCGAACGTCACCAGGTTGACGCGGTCGAGGGCGGACGCCGTTTTCTGCGTCGTCGTGCCGCCGTAGACCGCCGCCTGGGTGAGTCCCGGAACGGTCTGCCAGGCGCCGAACGCGTTCTGAATCGCGATGAAGTCGCTGCCGTCGGACACGGTGGGCGCGCCGTTCTGACTGATCACGTACGTGATCACGGAATCGACCGTCCCCCAGTACTCGACGTGCCGTCCGCCCGCCCCGTCATCGATGCAACCGTCGTTGTTGCGGTCGAAGCGGCTGGCGTTTTCGCTCGGACACAGATCGCTCAGGTCGGGGATGCCGTCGCCGTCGGCGTCGTTGCCGGCCGCGCTCTCGTACGCGCCCATGTCCACGGTTCCGCCGCGAACGCGCGCGACGCCGTCGAGGTCGGTCGCGAGCAGGTTGGGTGCCGCGTTGCTGCCGGCGTTGACGGCCGGCGACGTCACCGGCAGATGCAGATTGCCGGGAGAATCGATGAACTGCGGGTCGGCGTCGAGGTTGCTGCCGAGGTCCGTACCGATCGACGGATCGCTCCACACACCGCTGCCGCCGGTTCCCTGAATGAGCGAATACGAAATGTCGGGGACGGAGCCGGGTTGGTTCTCGATCTGATTCCCGCCGCTCGTCGCGGTATTCCCCCAGAAGATCGAATTGATGATCGTGGGCGTCGAGCTGCCGCCGTTGGCCATGGCGCCACCGCCGTAGCTGTCGGCGGTGTTGTCGCTGAACGTGACGTTGGTCAAGGTCACGTTGCCGAAGTTCTGCATACCGCCGCCGCCCGTAGCGGAGTTGCCGACGAAGACCACGTTGGTGAATTCGCTCGCCCCGCCCGTCCGGATCCCGCCGCCGAACAAGCCGGTGTTCTCACGGAACACGACATTGCGGAAGATGACCGCGTAGGCATCACCCTCCGCCAGACCGCCGCCGTCATTGAGAGCGTCGTTCTGATAGAACACCACGTTGGTGAACACCGCGGCGCCGTCGTTAAACACGCCGCCGCCGACGTAGTCGGCATGGTTGTGTTGGAACGTCACGTTCGAAATGGTGGGCGATCCGTCGGCCTCGCCAAAGAGACCTCCGCCCCAGCTAAGACTCCCGCCGCCGTCGGCGTACCCATACTCCACGGTGAAGCCGTCGAGCACGGTCGATGGACCGGCCGTCGCGGGCACGGTGACCACGTGGTAGCTGTTGTCGGTGCTGTCCGCCAGGACACCGATGTCGCCGCTGAGAACGGTGACGTGGGCCACCGGGTCGCGCTGCGACAGATCGGTCTCCCCGCCCGTGAAGCCGCCGTAGATCGCTATATTATTGAGGAGTTCGAAGCTCGCATTGCGATTCGTGCCGTTGGTTGGCGTGTACCTGCCACCCGCCACCCAGATCTCGGTCACGGTGCCGCAGCCGCTGGCCGCCGCCAGCGAGCTCTGCAGATTGGGGAAGGCCTGCGCCCACGACGACCCGTCGCCGCCGAGGGCATTGCCGTTTACGTACAGAACGTTGCCCGGCGGACAAGCCGCGCGGAATTCGAAGGCGCCCATGTCCACGCGCGAGCCCCACACCCGCGGGTAGGTGTCGAGATCGAGCGCGAGATTCACGGCGGCCGGATCGCCGGCGTTCACCGCCGGAGACCCCGCGGTCAGGTGAAAATCGCCGCCGAGCACGTTCACGAACGCGGGGGCTTCGTCGATATTGCCACCGAGGTCGGCGCCCAGCGTCCCGTCCCAGTACGTCCCGCTCCCGCCCGACCCGCGGATCAACGAATGCGACACCGTGACCGTACCCGAGTTCAACATCTGGTCACCGCTGGGAGCGGTATTGATGTCGAAGATGGCGTTTGTGACGATGCAATTGACGCCGACATCCACCCGCACGCCGCCGCCCTCCAGCGTCGCCGTATTCGCGACGATCGTGCTGTTGGTGATCGACACGGACGTGTTGACGCCGAAAAAGATTCCGCCGCCGACGCCCGTCGCGGCGTTGGCCGAGAACAGGCAGCCGCTCACGGCGGCGGTACCGCTGGCCACCATCAGTCCGGCGCCGTTGGTGCCGGCGTTATCTTCGAAGCGCGCGAGTTCGAGGTCGATGGCCTGCCAGCTCTGCACACCGGCGCCGTCCGGCGCCTGGTTGTTACTGAAAGTCGCCACGGTGAGCGTGGGCGACCCGATGGCATGCAGACCGCCCCCGCCGGCCGTCGCCACGTTGCCGTCGAAGGTGACGTTGGCGTACACGCCGCTGCCGCCTTCGATGGAGACGCCGCCTCCCTGGTTGGCGGTGTTGCTCAAGAAGGAGACGGTCGAGAAGAACGGGTTGCCGTTCGCCGTGTACACGCCGCCGCCGCGCACGCTCGCGAAATTGTTCTGGAAGGTACAATTCAAGATCCTGGGCGATCCCGTTCCGGGGTTGTAGAGCCCGCCACCATTCGCGTCGCCGGTGGCGCCGTTGGCGTACCCGTCCCGGATGGAAAAGCCGTCGAGGATGGCAGTGCCATCGATCGCCCCACCCGCCGTCACCACGTGGTAGCTGTTATCGGTCGCGACACTCGGCGACCCGATGTCGCCGCTGAGGATAGTCGGATTCGCGAAGGGCGAGCGCTGCGACAACTGCGTCTCCACGCCGGAGAATCCGCCGTAGATCACAACGCCGTTGAGCATGTGAAAACTCGCGGTGCGATCGGGATTGGCCGTCGGATAGTAGGTCCCCGCGGCCACCCAGATCGAGTCGCCGTTGGTCGCAACGGAGAGCGCGCTCTGCAGGTTGGTGAAGGCGTTGGCCCACGACGAACCGTCCGCCGCCGCGCCCACCGCGGACGCGTCCACGTAGATGCGCCCGGTCGCCGTGCCGGTGCTCACCTTCATCACGAAGGCATCGTTCGTGCCCTGGTTGGTCTGGCCGGGCAGCGCGCCGCCGGTGTATCCGGCGATGTAGTCCGCGCCGGCCACACGCACCGCACCCTCGACCTCGTCGGTCAGGTTGGTACCGAACTGCTTCGTCCACTGAACGGTTCCAGCGAGACCGTAGCGGCGTACGAATCCGTCTTCGCTGCCGCCCGCAAAGGTCTGGCCGGGCAACGCGCCGCCCGCGGATCCCACGAGCGTCACGCCCGCGCCGCCGCCGGTCACCGACCAGCCGCGATCGAACCCGGTGGTCGTGACCGTGTCGCTCCACACCGTCGCGCCGGCCGTGGTGAACTTCGTGAGGATGCCGTGCGAGATGCCGGACCCGTTCGACAGTTCTCCCGACGCGTACACGCCGGAGCCGTCGGCGTAGACGTCGTCGAAGACGTCGGTGTTGGCGCCGCCCGCCTGAACGGTCCACACGTTATCGCCCGCGTTGTTGGTGCGGCGAATGAACATGTCCTCTCCGCCCGAATTGGTGTATCCGGAAAATGCGCCCACCGTGAATCCGACGACGTAAATTTCGTCGGGATTGGGAATGGCGATCCCCTGCCCGATGTCGACCGCGCCCGAGGAATCGAACGAGTGGTCCCACACCATGGCGCCCGTGGACGTGTATTTGCGCATCAGCACATCGCTGCCGTTCCCGATGCCAGTGACGTATACGGCGTCGTCGATGGCGATGTCGTCGATCCACTCGGTGCCGAGGAATCCGAACTGCCGGATCCAGAGCAGGATGCCGTCGCTGGTGTAACACGCGAGCACCGCGTCCTGGTTGCCACCCGCGCTCTGCCCGGGGATCGTGCCTCCGGTCTCGCCGCCCACGTACACGAAGGTGCCGTCGGTGGCGACGCAGTGCGCGAAATCGTTGGCCGCGCTACCGAACTGCCGGGTCCAGATGAGGTTGCCGGCGAGGTCGCGCTTCTCGAGCATGAAGTCCCAGGCTCCCCCCGGGCCCTGCGGCACCGACTGCCGCACGGAACCCGCGTCGCCCACGATCACGCCCTCATCGGAGTCGAAGAACGCGATACTTCGCAGCGGCGCGCTGCCGGTTTCCTGCACGACCCAGTTGACGCCGCCGTTGGCCGTGCGCAGGATGGTCGCGTTGGCCGTGGCCGCCACACCGTGGTTGGCGTCGGAGAAATACACCGACGTGATTGCGTCCGCGACCGGACTGGGCTGAATCGTCCACGTGGCACCGCTGTTTGCCGTGCGAAGAATCGTTCCGTTTTCGCCGACGGCCCAGCCGTTGCTGGTGTCGTAGAAATAGACGCCGAGCAGGTTGTCGCCTACACCGCTCACGGCCGGCGACCAGTTGACGCCGCCGTCGGAGGTGCGAATGATCGTACCCGCGTTTCCCACGGCGATGCCCTCGGTCGCGCTGGTGAAATAGACGGCGTTGAGGTCTTCGGTGACGCCGCTGACCTGGCCGACCCAGGTGTCGCCGCCATCGGTCGAACGCAGCACGGTACCGCCGGTGCCCACCGCGACGGCTTCGCTGGCGGCGATCATGCGCACGCCGTGGAGGTCGTACGGAGAGCCGAAAAATGGAGTCGTCCAGGTGCCGCCGCCGTCAATCGTCCGGACGACGACCCCGGCCGCACCCACGGCCAGCCCGTCGGTGGCGTTCCAGAAATTAACGTCGTAGTAATCATTGCTGGTCACGAAGCCGGGGAAGCCCCAGGTGGTTCCACGGTCGGTCGTGATGGCAATCCGGCCCTGCGTCCCCACGGCCACCGCCGTGTTCGCGTCCAGCACGGACACGGATCGGAAGTCTTCGCTGAACCCGGTTACGGATCCTCGCCACGTGAATTGGTCGCCACCGGCCACCGCCGCCGCCGAGACATAGCCCGCGGTGTACAGGTAGGTGCCGTCGGAGGCGATTCCCTGCGCCATGTCGTCGCCGGTGGTTCCAAACTGCTGCGTCCAGTTGATTGTTTGCGCGCTCGCGACGGACGCGAACGAAATGAGAGCAGCGGCGATGATTGAGAAACGCTTGTTGGATGTTTTCATCGGAGGTCCTGCTTCCTAGCGACGGCCCAGGGCCTGGTTGATGAATTCGTCGATGCTCATTTTTTTCAGTTCAGCGGGCGGCGACGCCGGTGCGACGCCCGGCGCGCTCACGACCTGAACGCCGCTCAAATCGGGCGCCCGAACGAACGATGTCTTGCTCGCGGGATCGTGTTCGATGGTGAACTTGCCCTGCGAAAAGCCCGCGACCTGATAGCCGTTGTCCATTCCGGGCTCGAGGAACAGCACCACATCTTCGCCGACCTGCCACGAAAGCGCGCCGGCGACGGTGGTGCGCACGTGCCCGACGGTTCCGCCGGCTTGCACGACCCGCACGACGCCCGCCTTCTCTCCTTTATAGGTGGATCCCACGGCGACCGTGGTCTCGGTGAGGATCCCGGTGCCGGCCGCGTTCCAGTAGGAACGCACGCCGGTCACCTGACCGTCGACCACGAGCGTTGCTTCGCTTCCGAGGTCGCGGGGCGACTTGTAGATGATCTGCGTCGCGCCGGCTGCTGTCGCGACGAAGAGCAAGAGTCCAAGGGCAATAGCGGTTCGGTTCATGAGACTGTCCTTTTCGTGCCGTTGCCGGCGCCAGTTGAATCCAGCGTTGATGTCATGCCTACCAGGGCGACGATTGCATGCCGATGGCGATGAACGGCGCCCAGTGGAATGGATGCGAATACTCCGGTTCGTTCAAAAGTGCCAGCCGGGCCTTCGAGAGGGCGGCGGCAGCCGATTGCTTCTTTCCCATCATAGATGCGTAAAATTCCTTCATCAGGGCCGCGGTCGACGCGTCGGAAACCGACCACAGGCTCGCGACCACGCCCTCTGCGCCGGCGGCGACAAAGGCGCGCGACAGACCCACGACGCCTTCGCTCCGGCTGAGTTGGCCGCGCGCGGATTCGCAGGCAGAGAGGACCACCAGCCCGACGTCGAGCGGCAGCGAGATGATTTCCAACGTGTGCAGATAGCCGTCGTCGGGGCCGCCCGCCGGTTCGCACAGCGCGATGCTCGATGCGGACGGATCGTGCGGGTCCACCAGCCCGTGCGCGGCCAGATGGACGACGCGCGGGTGGTGCGCCTTCAGGTCGGCGCGCAGCTCGGACTCGTTGGCGTCGGCGCCGATCAGCACCTCTTTGCGTTTGTCCTTGATGCCCGACGAAATCGCGAGCACTTCGTCGCGCGTGTACGGCAGGCGCGGCAGCTTGGATTCCTCGGTGTACGCGGGATCGCCGAGCGCGAGCAGGTCGAGGTCGTACGTGCGTTGGCTGTGCCGCCCTTCCAGCGCGAGGAACGTCGACGCGGACGCGGCATACACCGTGGGATACCGGCGCGCGACATACGGGAGATCCTTCCACGCCGCGTCGGGTTTGGGGTCCTCGGTGAGCAGGACCTCGAACGGCAATTCGAACAACTCGCCGTCGGGGATCACGACCACACGCCGCGCGTGCGCCAGCGATTCCGCGACCGGCGCCATCAGGTCGACGTACAACTCGCGCGCCGTTGCGCGCAGGGTCGCATCGCCCGCGCCCGGACGGCCGATTGCATCGCGCAACTGCGTGACTTCGCGGCGCAATTTCGCGCGGTTGGGCACCGTCTTGAGCGTGGCGCCCTTGCGGTCGATGGCCCACACCAGAGACGCGGTGTCGCCCAACGCGTAGCTCAGAACGACGGTGTCCTTGTCCAGCACCTTCTCGACATCCGCGAGCGATGCGAGCTTCTGCGACACGTTCATTGCGTCGACGGTCTTGTTCACGCGCGCGTCGCGCAGGTCGAGATACTGCTTCTCGAGTTTGTCGAGGACTTCGGCGTCCGTGGTGCCGCTGGCGCGCAGCGTGTACAGCGAATCGAGCAGCGCGTCCTCGGTGTCGCTGCTCCGGTACGCTTCGGCGTTGCGCAACAGATCGAGAAGGCCTCGCGCCTTGGCCGACTCGATCGTGACGAAGGCGCGGTTGGACCACTCCTCACCGTGACCGGCGGCGTAGAGGCCGGCGTAGTAGCGTGCAACTTCTTCGTAGACGAAGCGCCTCTCTCCCGACAGGAACCCGGAGTCGGCGCCCGCGCCGCCGAGTTCCTGGAAGCCGCGTTCGTAGTAAGCGAGCGCGGCGGCGTAGTTCGCCTGGGCGCTGTCGGGGTTCTCCGCTTCGTAGGTATGCGCGATGCCCAGGTGCGCGGCGGCGAGGAACGCGGGCAATCCCGCGCTGCGCGCGACCGGCAGGATGTCGCGGTAGCGAGCGCGTGCGTCCGCGAAGTCTCCGCGCAGTGCCATCGCGCCCGCCATCCCGAGACTCGACTCCAGCATGTCCGCCTTCGCACCGTCACGTTCATCGATCGCGTACGCGTTCTTCCAGTGTTCCAGCGACGCGTCGGCGTTCCCGGCGCGGCCGTCCAGCCGCGCCGCGGTAACTTCACCCATGCGCTCCAGGCGCACGATACTGTCCGCGCGCGCGGTCGCGATCGCCTCGTTGGCCGCCTTGAGTCCGCGGTCGTAGGCGTCGAGCGCGGAGTAAAGCTGCGCGGTCATGATCTGCGCGGTGATCGCGTACGACGGGTCGTCCAGCACCTTCGCGCTTTCGCGGAAGCTCGCCACTTCTTCGCGCGCGAGGTCGAGTTCGCCCATGTTGAGATACGTTTGCGCGCGGGTGTGGTGCATGTCGGCGAGCCGGTATGGATCCGGCGACGCCTTCAGATTCGCGGCGGCCGCGTCGAGCTGTTGCAACGCCTCGGTGTACTTGCCGGCGCGCTGATAGTTGTCGGCGAGATTGATGCGGCAGGTGGCCTCGTCGACGGGCGCGCTGGCCTTGGCCGCGATGTCGATGGCGCGCAGATACGCGTCGTTGGCCGCGCGCATGCGCCCCATCTCCGTGTTGAGGTTGGCGACGCTGTTCAGAATCTCGATCATCTGGTTGGGCTGGCCGTTTCTTTCCAGCTCGGGGAGCGCCTCTTCAAAACAGTCGCGCGCCTCGACCAGACGATTCAATTGATAGTAGGTGTTTCCGAGGTAGGTGAGCGACGTGCACAACCCGCCGATGTCGCCGGTGCGGCGTCGCAACGCGACCGCGTCCCGGTAGTGTGCGACGGCTTCGTCGTAGTTGCCGGTGCGGAGGTCCGTCGAGCCCAGGCCGTTGAGCGTCTTGCCCTCGAGCATCGCGTCCTCGACCGCGCGGCGCGCCGCGAGTGCTTTCTCATAGTCGGCGCGTACCGCGTCCATGTCGCCGCGGTACCAGTCGACGATGCCGAGGCTGCCGTAGTTGACCGCGATGGCGTGGCGGTCGTCGATGGATTCGTAGAGTGCGCGCGCCTGATTGAACAGCGTCGCGGCGCGGTCGAGGTCTTTCTTGTCGCGCGCTTCAACGGCCTGTCGCTCGAGATCCATCGCGCGCGACTTGGTGGCGCGCTGCGCGGGGGTCCATGCACGGTAGGTGGCGACGAGCCCCTGCGGGATCGGTGTCCCGCCGTGGGCAGCGTAGATCGTGGCGACCCGCTCGGCGAAATCGACATTCTCTTTTTCGCCCTCGGTATTGCCGTCCGCCGCCGCCTGGAAGCCCGCGTCGAGCAGCGTCGCCACCGCGGCGCCCACCAGGACCCGGTGTTCGCGGACATAGCCGGTCAGGGCATCGTCCCCGACGCGCGAGAGCGAATCGGCGACGACGATGAACTGATCGACGGGATCGGGCGCGGACCAGACGGGCAAAGCGCCAACCGCCACAAGCCACAACACCAATGGGAAAAGCAGGTTAAGGCGTCGTTCCATGGGGGCGAACAAACGTCTCCTGGACGGTTGAGCCAGTACAGATGTGCCTGTTCCCCCCGGAACTGCATCACAGGCGAGCCAAAAACGGATAATTCTGTCGAGATCGATGAGAGCCCAAAATGCCCCGGTAGCAAGGGGCCATTATAGCAGACATCTGGACCCCGTGGCACGCGGCAAATTGCTTGGCAGCACCGCCTTGGAGTTGAGTATCGGACCCGGTGCTACGATTATCGGCCCCTTTCGGGTCCCCGACGTCCCTCCCCGGTCATGCGGTCGCGGGGAGATTCTCCGATCTTCGCGTGTGCTATCCTGCCCTCGCGGTGCCCGAACTTCGGGGCAACCGACGAGGCCGCGATTACGACCATGGAGGTCGACACGTGAAACCGAAATCAATGATTGCCCTGGGCTGTGCGCTCGCGCTGTTTGGCGCGACGCTGCCCGCATACGCCCAGGAAGCCGCTGCCCCGACGACCGCAGAGCGAGTCGCGGCAGTCAAGGCCTCGCTGGCGCAGAGCATGCAGAGTCTGAAGCACTATCAGTGGACGGAAACGACCGTCGTGAACTTGAAAGGTGACGACAAATCCACCAAACAGAACACCTGCTACTACGGCGCTGACGGAAACGTCGTGAAGACGCCGATCGCGCCGGCCGCCGAACCCGAAGGCAAACGCGGCCTGCGCGGAAAGATCATCGAGAACAAGAAGGAAGAGATCGGTGCCTACATGCAGAGCGCGGTCGCGCTCATCAAGACGTACATCCCGCTCGACCCGGCGAAGATTCAGGCCGCGAAGGACGCGGGGAACGTCTCGATGACCGTTGTGGATCCGGGAAAGCTCGCCCGTCTGGATATCAAGAACTACGAGAAGCCCGGCGACAATCTCGGTATCCAAATCGACATGACGACGAACAAGATTCTCGGGTTGAGTGTCGCCAGCTACCTGACTGACGCCAAGGACGCGGTGACACTCGATGTGAAGAGCGCCACCCTGCCCGACGGCACGGGGTTTCCGGCCACGATTCTGCTCAACGGTGTTTCGCAGCAGATCAAGGTGACGATCACCAACTCGGAGTACAAGAAGAAGTCGAGCTGACCTGGCGCTCACCCGCACGATGATGGACGGGCGGTGGCAGCCACCGCCCGTCTGGCCATCCGCCGTCAACTACGCTATAATCACACGATAGCCGCGGCTGCGTCGGGCTCTTCGCCGACCACCCCAACGCCCGTGGGGAAAGGCTCCTCATGTACCACGCAAGCGCTGCTCGGCCCAACGTATTGTCTTGTCTCCGGCGCGTGACGCCGGTCGTCGCGCTCATCGTCCTCGCGGGACTGGGCGCGTGTTCCGACACGCCCACGCAAACCACGACGACGACGCCCCCGTCACCGGGGCCGGCCGCGCCGCGCGTGGTGTCGTCGACACCGGCGGATCTCGCCACCAACGTCACCGACTACACGTCGTTCACGCTGACGTTTTCGCGGCCGATCGATCCCGCGTCTCCGCTGATCCACCTCGATCCGACGGCTCTGTTCAAGACGGTGACCTGGTCCGCCGATGGCAAGACGATGTCCATGCGGCTGGCGTTGCAGCCCGGCCGGCAGTACTCGGTCCTGATCATGCCGCAGGGGTTTCGCGACGTGAACGGTGTCAGCAACGACCGGGCGGTCGATATCCATTTTACGACGACCGACGCGATTCCGGCGGGAGGCATCGCCGGAACGATTACCGGCGATCCCCTGTCCGACTTTGCCAACACGCCGAAGGGTGCCGTCGCGCTCGCGCTCAACGGCCCGCTGCGCGAGCTGGTCAACCTGGACATCGCCGGGCTCGCCTCGGTCGGCACGACGGGTGGATACGACATCGCGCACGTGAAGGACGGTTTCTACCTGATCGCCGCGCTCACGGATTCGAACCACGACGGTACCATCGATGTCTATACCGGGGACGCGTTCGGCATGCTGGATGCGGACCTGCGTAGCGGACTGTTTTCGTCGCGAATCGTGAACATCGCTGGCGAGAGCGCATTGAAGGATCAAAACTTCGCGCTGGCGGATCCAAGCGCCATCGCCGGCGCTGTTTCCTATTCCGGGAGGGCGAGCGGTCCGCTGTACGGTCTCGGTCTGTTCAAGGCCGAGGGCTTCGATCCCACCCGGCCCGCGGACTACGCGGTGATCGACTACTGGTACGGAAGCGGAACGACGTACTCGGTCTACGACATCTTCGATCAGTTCCCGGCCGGCACCTACTACGTCGGCGCGTTCCTCGACGTGGATGCCAACGGCATCTACAGTCCCGCGCGTGAACCGTTCGGGTTCTACGGTGGCGATTCGCCGATTCCGATCACGCTTTCGCGCGGGAGCGACGCGCAGAACATCGTGATTCCGCTCTCCGACCCGGGCGCGGCCACGGGCGCATCGATTACGTGGCCGCTTCACCCGCGCAACCGTGCCGCGCAACAGGTTCTGCGCCTCGCGCAACTGGTTCACGAAACCGGCGTGCGTCCCGGCGAGCGGTAGCGCAGCGCCTGCTGTTGTCGTTGCTCCGCGTGCTTCGGTGTCGTACCTTCATGATGAGTGCTTTTGATGCACGTGCCCGGATCGTTGACGGAAGGAGTCAATTATGTCGACACGAACACACGAAGACGCCGCGCCCAAAGTAACGCCGGACGTCATCCTCGAAGATCTCAAGGCCGTCGTGCGCGACGCCGAAACGTTGTTCCGCGCCACCGAAGGCGACGTGAGCGAGAAGATCGCCACCATCCGCGCCCGCGTCGAAGAAACGCTGGGCGGTGCGAAGGAGCGCGTCGGTGAAACACTCGGCAGTGCGAAGGAGCGCGTCCGCGACGCGGGCGCAAGCGCGGAAGAACATGCACGCTCGACCGCGCGCACCACGGACACCTACGTGCGCGAGAATCCCTGGACCGCGGTTGCCATCGCGGTCGGAATCGGATTTCTCATTGGCCGTGGCGGGAGCCGACGCTAGTCGCGTCTCGAAACGACCATGGACGACTCCCCGCGCACGCACGCACGCCTCGGGATATTCGATTCGTTGCGAAGCCTGCTCGATAACATTCTTTCGATTCTCCACAACCGGGCCGAGCTGTTCTCGACCGAACTCGAGGAAGAAATCACCCGGCTCGTCGGCGTTCTCCTGTGGGCGTTCGTCGCCGTCTTCTCGGCGCTCGTCGGCGCGATGTTCATCGGCGTGATGATCCTCATCGCCGCGCCGCCCGCGTACCGCGTGTGGACCGCCGCGGGGCTTGCGCTTCTGTTCATCGTGATCGCGCTGGCCGGGTATCGGTCCATCCGCAAGATCGTGAGTGCGAAACCGCGTATCTTCGACGCCAGCCTGAACGAGTTGGAGAAGGACCGGAAGCACCTGCGGAGCGATCGATGAGTTCTCGTCTCGACGAACTCGCCGCGCGCCGCGCCGCGCTGATCGCGCGTTCGGACGAGGAACGCGTCGCGCTGTCGGCCGCGTTCGGCGGGATCGAGCGCCGGTTCACGATCGCGGAAATGCTGGTGTCGACGGCACGGCGGATGAATCGTCATCGCGCACTTGCAGGCGCGGTTGCCGCGGGCGCCATTGTTGCGCCGCTCACTGCGAAGACGTGGCTGAAGCGCGCCACGTGGATACTCCCGCTCGCGATCGAAGGCTACCGACTGGTGAGAGCGCTCGACGCGAGACGCCGCACAGAACCCGCCGCGGACTGAACGCGCGGCGATCACTTTCCTCCAAACCACTTTCGCCAGCCGGATCGCATGTTCGAATCAGCGCCATCGCCGCGAGCCAGAACGAAGCGGCGAAACGGTCCCGAACATACCCGCAGGCCCGCCGTTTCCTCGACAAGATAGCCGCGTCTCACGAGGTCATCACTCACGTGAACGAAGCGCCGATCGACCTCCCGGTCGAGAGGCAATGCGTCGCAGATTCTCGCGTGCGCGCTCGTCCATGCGTTCCCACACGAACGCGTAATGCGGGGTTGCTTCATCAGTAAAGACCCGATCGACTTCCTCCCAGTCCGGCGCTTTTCCCGGCGCTTCGGCGAGTGCTTCGTAGACGCTGGAGCAGGCGATCTGGATGAACAGAGGAAAGTAACCGGAGAGCGTCAGAATTTGATCCGTGTACGGCTCCAGCGGAATGCCTTCCTGTTCCGACGGGGTTCTGATGAGTGCCAGCGCTTCGTCACGGGCGAATGGCCGCAGTTGCAGCGTGGAAAAGATATTGAAGAACGGCGAATCCGCGATGTCCTTATCGTGACACATCTGCTGGAGATCGCTGTGCGACGACGTCACGTAGGCGACCCGGTAGTTGTTTGCCAGATACCGCAGAAACGAGAAGAACTGCATATCGAACCTGGGGTTGTTGGTTATCGCATCGAATTCGTCCATCAGCACAATGACGCGCATGCCTTTCTTGTCCAGTTTCTCGATCGCCGCGTTCAGCATCTCGAGACTCCGCCCCTTGCGTGTTGTTGAAATCTCCTGCCCCAGCTCGTAGTTAACCATGCTGAACACGATATCGATGAACTTTTCGACGTCGACGTCGTGAACGCGTTGAAAGTCCATGTAGAGGAACACCGTCTCGCGGTGATTCTCCATGAGCAGCCGTCGATTGCGTCGATGATAGAGATAGTTCAACAATGACGATTTGCCCATGCGCCGTTCACCCACGAGCGATACCGACTGTGGCCGCGGTGCATCGAGACGCGAATAGATACGCTTGATCTCCTTCTGACGGCCGTAGAAATCGTCGGGGTCCTTGATCATCACTCGATTGAGATACGGGTTGCGCGGTCCACGCGGCGCCGGCACGTTCGCCACCGATGACGACGATCCCGAGGCGATCGTGGTACGATCCAGTTCACCCATGACAGTCTTCACGTCCGCAAACGTCTGGAATCGATGCTCCGGATTCTTCTCGAGGCACTTGAGGACCAGAATCCTGAAGCGCCACAGGAACGTGCGCCGGCAATGGGGGCGGATCTTCGTTGCCAATCAGATAGACGACTGCCGTGGGGTGCTCCGCCTCGAACGGCAGCCGTCCCGACAACAACTGATAGAGACAGACCCCGAACGAGAAGATATCCGTGCGGCCGTCAACGGATCGGCCGGATGCCTGCTCCGGCGACATGTAGGATGGCGTTCCGACAATGGAATTCGAGTTCGTCTGAAGTTCCACCTGGAGCATCTTGGCCAGTCCAAAATCCAGCAGCCGTAGATTTCCGCTGGCGTCGAGCATGACATTCCGGAGCGTGAGATCGCGGTGAACGATCCCCGCCTGATGCGCGCAGTCCATCGCGTCGCACAGCGTCATAGCGATCCGCAACACCCGAGGCACGTCGCCCACAAGCTCTTCGCACAGGTCGAGAAGTGGCATCCCGTCGACATACTCCATCACCAGGAACGGTTTTTCATGGTCTTCGCCAAAATCGAACACCGTGACGATATTGGGATGGCGAAGCCGCGCGAGTGCCTCGGACTCCCGCGTGAACCGCGTCTTGAAGCGGTCGTTGTCGCCCACGTTCATGAGCACTTTGACGGCCACCACCCGCTTGAGTTGTTCGTCAAAGCCGCGGTAGACCTCTCCGAACGCACCGCGGCCGATTCGATCATCCAGACGATACCGTCCACCGATAACGACTCCTCTCATGGACCGGACTCCGTGAAGGTGTGCTCGACGTGCTGCGTCGCACCCGACTCGAGGACGATCTCTCGAGAGAAGGTCTTGAACTGTGGGTTGCGGAACTCGACCGTGTGCGTCCCCGCCTCCAAGTTTGACTGGAAGTACGTGACGGCCTGGGCTATCCGTTTTCCGTCCACATATACGTCTCCATACGGCGTCACGCTGAACACGACCGTGCCCGGGGCGAGACGGGTGAGGGTGATGTCCACGAGATTCTTGTCGACCGGAACCTCGACCTCGCCCGACCATTCGACGTACCCGTCGAGGGACAACCGGATCGAGTGCGGGCCATAACTTACACCTGTCGTGGCGAACGGTGTGGCGCCTACGTTGCGCTCATCGATGGTGACCGCTGCACCGGCGGGGTTGGACGAAATAGCCAGTGGAGCCGTGCGCCGGGAAAACACGTGCACGATTCGAACTGTCGAGTCGGCGATCGCCTGCGCGTCGTACGTGTCGGGATCGTACCCGTCTAGACTCACAGCGATGTGGTGCGCACGGTCCGCGCTGACATCGGTCCACATGGCCGGCGACGTTCGCGGGGCACCATTATCCAGAGTTACCCGCGCGCCAGTGGGTTGCGTTTCGACGCTGATTCGGCCGACGAGCGCCGTCAGAACCATGTCGATCGCGGTTGTGTCATGCTCCCTGACCACCACCCTCCGCTCCACGGAGCGATATCCTTTTAGCTCGATGTGCAGCGTATACGAAGTGGCCGGGAGCTTCTGGTCAAGCGGTGATCGTCCGCCGGAGGCGCCGTTGACGAAGACTTCAGCGCCCGGTGGCGTCGTCTTCACAACGAGTTGTCCCATGTGAGCCAGTTGGGGATTCTCTCCTCCGCTGTTCATGCCGGTCGCCGGAGCATGCGGAGATCGGGTTTGTTTCGCCACGAATGCGGCGGCGGTGAGCAGAATCGCGGTGCCCGCAACGTAGGCTACGAACTTGCGATTCGATCTTGCCGGCGCGAGCCGTGTGATTCCCTCGGCAATGCCCGCGCGACCCGACTGGTCGATCTCGCCGATCACCTGCCACACTGAGTGCATGCGAATCGACCACAGGCGCCAAAGATCCATCTTGAACCCGAACGCACCTGATTCCGCATCCTTGCGGACCAGATCCCCGTGAAAGAGCTGATCGAGCGTCTTGTTCAACGCGTTGGGGTCGATCCGGTAACCGAGCTTCTCGTCGCGTGCGAACGCGAGGATCTCCGCCGCGGATACCGCTCGGCGCCCCTTGCGCGTCAGTTCCGCCATGATGGCGAGTGTGAGTTTCTGCAGATCCCCGAGCGCGTTCCAGTGGAAGATCATCTGCGGAAGCGGGTTCTGGATCACCTCTTCGACCGCGCGGTCGACATCTTCGAGTTCGACGCGTCGCCTGTGTACGTCGTTCAGGTGATCGACAAGGCTCTGGCAGATCACCTGAGTATAGAACGGCTGCCCGGCAGTGAGTTCATAGATGCGTTCGGGAACTCCCTCGGCGTAGTCGACCACACCCGCGACGGGTTCGCGGATGAGGCGCCAGGTATCATCGTGAGAGAGAAAACTGATCCGGCGATGGAGCGCTTTGCTCAAGAAGATGTCCCAGTACTTCTTCGACCGCTCTTCGAGCTTCTCGGAACCGGTGAAGACGACGAATACGTGGTGATGCTCGATCAAGTTCGCGAGTGTGCGCAGAACCTGCGTGCCGATCGCCCCGGAGTCGATCCCGGTCTCGATGAGTTCGTATTCGTCAAAAGCCAGAATCAGCTTGCGATCGCCCAGTGCACGCTCCAGCCGAGCCACGTAGGCCTCGACGTCCGCGAACGGACTGTCGGTGAACTCGGCTGATCCCGGTGCCACCCCGGCAGCCGCCGCGGCGGTTTCGACTAACTCAAGCAGACGACGCACGAACTGGCGATCGTTGACAATCGCCATCGACTGCATATCGATCAAGACCGGAAGGAAATCGTCGCCGAGACGCCCGTCGAGTATCTGGAAGAGAATCGACGTTTTCCCGCTGCGTCGTGCACCGCACAGAACAATGAGCCCCCCTTCCTTGCCGCCGGCGAACTTCGTCTTGATGAAAGTGAAGTCGTCCTCGCGGCCAAAGAAGAGTTTGGCCCCCTTAATCGGGTTGCCGACAATGTACGGATTGTGGATCGGTTGCCAGGACGTCACTGCGCGCGATTCCTATTTCAAGAGGAGCATCTTCTTGGTCTGTCGGAACGCGCCCGCGCGCAGTTCATAGAAGTACATGCCGCTCGCGACTCGTTGGCCGCGCTCGTTGACGCCGTTCCAACCCACTTCGTACCGGCCGGCGGGCTTCTTCCCGGTTTCCAGATTCTTCACCAGCGCCCCGCGCAGATCGTAGATACGCAGTCCCACTTCTGCGGGCGCTGCGAGATCGTAGCGAATCACCGTGCTCGGGTTGAACGGGTTGGGCGTGTTCTGGTACAAGGCCGTCGTCGGCGGCAGCCCCGGCATGGATGATCGCTCGGTATTGAGATACTCGTCGCTGCCCACGACCAGTAGGAAGCGCGCGTCCTCTGGTTTGGCAACGGTCGCGCGGTCCCCGAGCAACACCGTGTACACCGGCGTTCCGCGCAGATCGACCTCGCGCCCGAGTTTGCGATCGAGCAGCACCACACGCTGATCGGTGGGAACCGCACCCATGTCGAATGTGAGCGTCACATCGTCCCCCGCCCGATCGTGCGTGAAGTTCTTGCCCACGTCGAGGGCCCAGGCCACGCCACCATCGTGCCGCCACGAAGCTGCGTCGCGCATGTCCCGGCTGCGACGCCGGTCGGCTATCGCATACACACTGACGGCATCGCCCGGGCTCATCGGCGGATCGAGATCGTCGAGGCGATCGAGTCCGTCGCGCGCGAACGCCGCCACTCCAACCTCGGCGTCGTCTCGTGCGTCATTCGATTCTGCCTCGACGCGCACAATCCAGTCGTTCTTGTCCCCGGTAGCGCTGGCGACTGTCGCGGCCGCGGCGGAGGTCACTGCCTCCGTGGGCGGGACCTGGAGCGTGATCGCAGTCGCGTGATCGTTGTTCACCCAGTAGCCCAGGAACGGATCCAAACGGTCCTTCTTCTGGTAACTCCCGCTGTATCCGAACGGCCCGCTCACCAGGGAGTCCTGATCGGCGCGAGCGCCATCCACCATCACACTCGACCACGCCACCGAAAACGCGAACGGATTTCCGATCATCGACCAACCCGGTTGCAGCACGATCTCGTACGGTCGATCCGTGGGTGTCGACTTCCCAACCACCGGACCTGTATCCACCTGATGGTTCTGTTTCGTCACCAGCCACCACGCGCGTCCCGGGGCGGGGCGGAACCGATCCGCGAGTGTCGCATTGTTCAACTCACCGTAGCTCTTCTTGTCGGTCATCCACACCCACGACCGCCAGCGCGCCTGGTCGTACTCGCCCATTCCTTTTTCGTCGACCAAAAGGTCTTCAATGGTGCCGCTGAACGACGGGTCGAACGACAACGGAAAACTCACCATGCGATAGCGTTCTCCCGCATGCACCCACGTCTCCCGCACGCTGGGCAACGTGACCTGAACGTGCCTCGGGTTGGCGCCGGGATCGACGGGCGGATCGGTCAGTGTCTGCGTCGCAGTCTGGACCTCCACCCAGTACTCGACCCCGCGCGCGCCGACGAAACTTTCGTTCACCACACCCGCCGGGAATACCGGTCCGGCCATCAACGTGTCGATCTCGAACGAACTCTCACCGCCCCGTCGATAGTGCAACAACCCGCTCTCGAACTCCGAGCCCCGAGGGAGCACCACCTGCACCTCGATCTCTCGGGCATCGAGATAGTCAGATCCCGACGTCGGCCGCGCTGTCGTCGAAACCAGCTCGGGAACTCGAACCGGCACGAAGTGAACCTGATTGGGTGCGTTGGGTGGGTCGTGGCCGAGCACACCGCTGTTTTCCACTTCTGCGTAGTACTCGATTCCCCGCTCGCTCACGCCCTCTCCCGGAATGACGCCCACCAGTTGACTTCCGAGCACCGCGAGTTTCGTCGTTTGAAATCCGATGGCTCCATGTGACCGATAGTAGAGTCTTCCACTCTCGATCCGCGACCCGTTGGTCGGCGCAACGACGACCGTCAGTGCTTCCCCGAGCGGTACGCTGTCGGTGGTACTCACGACATGACTTTCCACGAGCAACGGGATAGAATAGCCGCTGACCGGCACGTCGACGATCGGGTGCGCGGCGTCGTTGGTCGAAAACTTCACTACTCCGGAAAACGCCAGATTCTGTGCGGTCGGCGCCGATTCGATCACCACCGCAGACGTATCGCCGGGCGCAACCGTGTCGGGCAGGCTCGGGCTGGTGAGACGCATGAATGGCTCAGGCATCACGGTCGAGCTCACAATGAGCGGACGATTTCCCGTGTTTCTCAACGCAATGGTCGTCGCCACCGTGTCCCCCGCAGTGACGGACGGGAAATCGAATTTACCCTCGACGATTGCATTGGAGCGGTGTGGCACCACGCGGCCCACGAACTTGATATACGGGGACGCGTGCTGGATGGTACTGACGCGCATCGGCAGCTCGACGGTCCGGAAGCGCAGCTCGACGTTGCGCGGGTCGAAAGGAATCGCGTTCGCGTCCCACGTAATCGAGTGTCCTACTCCCGCGGGCGACGACGTCATCACCTGCGTGGCCGCAATCGGGGCGCTCCACGTCGAGTCGCCTTCGAAGTGATAATCTACCACGAGCCGCATTGGATCAGATTCCACGTCAACGGTGGAGAAAAAGATCGATATGTTGTCCCCGCTCTGCGGATTCGAAAGGACACGGACATTTCTGACGAAGGAGCCGTTGTTGGGAAGTTGTCGGGTGGGGGCGGTTGGCTCTCCCTTGTAAACCGGCAGTCGGACATTCGACAATAGA
Source organism: Candidatus Latescibacterota bacterium (assembly GCA_963761125.1). Taxonomy (GTDB): domain Bacteria; phylum Krumholzibacteriota; class Krumholzibacteriia; order WVZY01; family JAKEHA01; genus JAKEHA01. Next base: position 535,149 of record CAVXFV010000002.1, on the reverse strand, counting down.
TCGACGCCGGTGAACCAATCGTTATCACCATCGGCGTCGACGTCAGCGACGCACTGTAGACCGAAGTTGGGAAACTGCAGAAAGTTTTGCCGCTGCACGATTGTACCACCGCGGTTCACATAGACCGCCGAAGGCATGAAGATATCCAGATCGCCATCCCCATCTTTGTCGGCGAGGGCGAACCCGCTGTACCCCTGCACGGTCCAGTCGACCGCCTGTCGAAATGGCGGATTACCTCCGCCGTTGAAACGCAGCGAGAGGCTGTCATAGTTTCGAGCAAGTACTTCGTCCAAGTCGCCGTCGCTATCAATATCTCCCAGCTCTATTTGACTCGTATTAGACGAACCCACCCCGGAAGACAGTAGCTCGAAGGTGCCGCCAACGTTCCGATACCAACGGTCTCCATCGCTTTCTCCTCCCCAGCCGAGATCCAATTCGCCGTCACCATCGATATCACCAATAACGAGCGGCCCACACCAAATAGGAACAGACCATACCGGTTCCGATGAAAACCCGTGAACGCTGGGAAGGAACAGGTAGACTGACGTCGTGTCGCTGTTGCCACACGCAAGATCAAGATAGCCGTCTCCATCCACATCGCCCAGCGCGAGCGAATGGACCGCATTCAACGGCAATCGCTGCTGGGACCCCAACCGCCCCTGCTCGAACAGGTCGATGTCGATACCCGCACCGGTTGCGAACGCGATGTCACAATTGCTGTCTCTGTCAATGTCCGCGAGAACAAGTACATTCGGAGAAGACGAGTAGTGCTCGACCAACGTCGGTGTCGTGGAAAAGGACCCGTTCTCGCCGACGTAGAGGTCGAGATCACCGTCACGCGCGGCGACAAGATCCAAGATGCCGTCACCGTTCAGGTCTCCCAACCGGGACAATAGAAAGTAGTCCGGCGGCGAAGTCGTCCATGTCGGCGAGGCACCGAACGCATCCGGCCCACGCCCGGTTTGATTGAAATAGATTGCGCTCGGTTCGGCATTGCAGGCTAACACGAGATCCAGTGTTCCATCCCCGTCGAGGTCTCCGAACGCTCGATCGCCGCAGCCGTATAAGATGTCCGGGCGCCACGTCGAGTACGCCCACGAAATGCCATCGCCCGCTATCAAGAGACCATGGAAGTCCTCCATATCGATCTTGCCGTCGGAATCAACATCTCCCAGCGTTAGCCCCCATGAACCGTAGTTCGACCACACTTCCGTCGAGGAGAAATAGCCCAATGCTGCGCCAAGGTTTTCAAACGCGACCGTGTAATAATCCGAGTCCGTCGCGACGAGGTCCAGGTCGCCGTCACCGTCGGCGTCGCAGAGCTTGACGTCGAAAGCCTTCCCGTACGGCATCCAATCCGAAAACCACACGGGCACGGTTCCGTATCCCCCCGTCCCGTCGTTCAGATACAACTCGAGGAGGTGACTTCCAGGGGTCACGGTCGATATGGAATTTCCCAGCACGAGATCGAGGTCGCCGTCGCCATCCACATCACCGACATCGACCGCATTGGTAATACCACGAGGCGATTCCCATCTGAGCGAGCCAAACGTGCCATTTTCATTGGGATAGATTTCGACGCCACCAACGAATATGATTGTCTGTGCAGTCTCCGGGCGCGCCACCGTGAAGACGACATCGAGATCATGGTCATTGTCGACGTCTGCGAGGACGAACGCAGGGCGCGCATCATCTCCAACTGATTGAGTCGGTGAGGGGCCAAAGGATCCGGTCCCGTCATTTGAGTAGACACTCATCCCACCCCCCGTGCCGTGCTCTGCGCCAACGCACAGATCCAAGTCACCGTCACCATCGAGGTCACCCAGTGCCATCTGACCCAGGCTGGGCAGCGGCCCGACGGTGTGGTCCGGTGTGTCCGCAAAGCGCCCGGCACTGTTCAGAAAGATGAAAACGGTAGTTCTGTTGCCCAGCAGTACATCGAGGTCACCGTCGCCGTTCACGTCACCGAGAACAACACTGAACGCCTCGAGCGACACCGGGAACTGATGTGACGGCAGATCCAAGAACGGCCCGGCGCCGACCGCGATGACCGGCGCGAGTGTCAGCACCGTCAGGCCAACCCCCGTGGCCCGAAAAATGTGAAACTTCATCGCGCACCTCCCTGCGCCGGCGGCGGTGGCGGCGTGCTAAGCGGTTCGGCGGTGGCGGGCGGGTTGTTGTCCTGTGAGCCGACGACGATCGCCGCGACCGCCACACCCACCGCGACCGGGGCGACCACGCGCGTCAACCACCACATGCGCGTCCGCTCGCGCGAGAGTGTTACTTCGCGCTGCACAACGGCGTTGGGACCGATCGCCAGCGGCACGGTCCGATCCTTATATCCGGAGCGTGTGATGGTGAGCCGGTAGTCGCCGACAGGCACATACGGAATCACGAGCGGCGTGATTCCCCGATACGTGTCCTCGATGCCATTTGCGGCGGTGCGCAGGAATACGCGCGACGAATCGACGGTCGAGGTTACCTCCAGTCGTCCGAACAGAAGCGAGCGACGAGTCTCGTAGATAAGATTGACCTCGGGGGATAATCGCGCGTGCTCGCCTTCAGATCGGGAAAGCGCTCGAGGGCGTCGTCCGCATTCTTCACAAGGTCGGCGTAAAGCGAATCCTGCTCCGCCGGATCCACGGTCGCGTTGCGTTTCGACAGGTAGGTAAAAACGAGATCGTTATAGGCCTTGCGAAGCACCTGATCCGATTGGCTGTGCTCGCGGATCAGATCCGATAGGAGAGTGATCGCGCGATCAAAGTCTCCCTGCGCGCGCAACTCGCGCACGGTGGCGAAGGTCTCGTCCACGGACGGCTTCTGGGCAACACACGGTGCGGAACGGAGCGCCAGTGATACGGCGGCAATCGACAGAACCAGAACGACAGCACGACGGAGGCGCATCGTGAACTCTCCTTGTTCCGGGCTCGTGCCAGTGCGGCAATGTCAGGCAATCCCGCCCACACATAAATACAACTGACGTGTGCTGTAGGTTGGAGTACGCCCAGTATACATGACTCGTCGATGCGAATAAAGGCCCCGCGCCGGCCGCGAGACAGGTAGCTCGGAGGAAATCTGGAATGTCGAATCAGTGATTCTGGCCCGACGACGCCTGCATCTGCTTGAGCACTTCGCCCAGGCGGGCCAATTCCTTGCCGTAGCGGGCCCAGTCGCCGGCGCGCTGCGCGTCGATCGCACTCTGGTAGAGATCCGACGCCTGGCGCGCGAGGTCGGCGGTGTCGGTCTCGGGTTGCGGCGCCGATCCCGATGGTGTCGTCGTGGTCACTCCTGGCGTCGCGGTTTCGAAGTCGCCTCCGAACATCCGCGCGAGCGCGGCTTCGAGCGTCTCCTCCATCACGACCTGGTTCTGATAGGCGACAACGACGCGCTTGAGTTCGGGTATGCGCCCGCCCTGCGCGCGAAGATAGATCGGCTGCACGTAGATCAACGATTCCTCGATCGGAATGACAAGCAGGTGTCCGCGGATCACTTCCGACCCGCGCTGATCCCAGAGGGAAATCTGGCGCGAAATCTCCGTGTCCTGATTGATGCGGTTGACGATCTGCGTCGGCCCGTAGACGAGACTCTGTTTGGGCAGGCGATACACGGCCAGCTGACCGTAGTTTTTGCCATCGTTGCGCGCCACCATCCACGACGCGAGGTTGTCCTTCCCCCGCGGCGTGAACGGCGCCATGAAGATGAACTCCGCCTTCTTCTCGCCGGGCAGCCGCATCACGATGTGCCGGAGAAACGGATCCTGCGTCGAACCCGGTTGCGAGAGCACCGGTCGTTGCCACTGATCTTCACGATGGTAAAACGTCGTGGGCTCGTCCATATGGTACGTCGCGTACAGGTCGCTCTGCACACGGAAGAGCGTTTCCGGGTAACGCAGGTGCGCGCGAAGATCCGCCGGCATCTCGTCGAGCGGGTGGAAGATCCCGGGGAATACCTTCGCGAGCGTCTCGGCCAGCGGATCGGTGGGGTCGGCAAGATATGCCGTCACGCTGCCGTCGTAGGCATCGATGACCACCTTCACGCTGTTGCGCATATAATTGACGCCGCCCTGGAGCCTCTGCGAATACGGATAGCGCGTGGTGGCCGTGTACCCGTCGAGAATCCAGCGCAGGCGGCCGGCGTCGTCGACCACCAGATAGGGGTCGCCGTCGAAGCCGAGGAACGGCATGGCCTTCTGCGCCCGCACACGGATGTTTCGGAAATACATCACGCGACTGTCATTGGTGATGTCGCTCGAGAGCAGCAGCTTCAACGAGCGGAAGTACGCGGCGAACAAGAGCCGTCGCCCGAACGACCCGACACGCACGCCGCCGTCGCCCTCGTAGGACGTGTAGACGTTGTCGTCGCCCGACGGGTAGTCGAACTCGCGCTGCCCGGTGTGCGCGAACACCCAGGAATCGGTGATCTCTCCATAATAAATCTCGGGACGTGTCACCTTGATCGATACGCTCGACGCCGGCGGCAGGTCCTTGATGAAGAGGACCGGCAGCCCTTCCGACGTGATCTGGTTCACCGGCCCGAGCGTCAGTCCCATGCCGTGCGTGAACGTAAGCCGCTCGTTGATGAACGTTCGCGTCGGGAGCGACGCGGTGTTCAACTCGCGCGGCGACAGCAGCACCTGACGGTAGCGCCCGTCGATCCAGTAGCGATCGTCGTCGACGGAAAGAAAATCGTAGTATGTCCGAATCTCCTGCAACTGCCCGAACGTCTGCAGCAGCGGGTCGCGATCCCAGAGCCGGATGTTGTCGATGGTTGCGCCATTGTTCTGGATGTCTTTCTCGGTGAGCTTGGCATCGCCGGTGAGGTCGCGCACCAGCACGCTATCCAGTCCCCACGCGCGACGCGTCGCGACAATGTGACTCGCGAGTTGCGGCGTTTCCTTGGCCAGTTCGTTGGGTGCCACGACCAGCCGGTTGACGAGCGACGGATACACACCGACGCCCAGAATCGACACGCCGAAGTAGATTCCCGCCGCGAGCACTGTGGTGCGCGCCAGACGCGGACCGCGCGCGCCCCACAGCACGATGACGGCGCTGACCAGGGCCGCGAGTGCGCTCAGTCGAAGGCCCACCAGCGTCCCGTGCAGGTCCGCGAAACTCGCGCCGAGCAGCGGGCCGGTGGTGGAATAGAGCAGGTTGGGCAACCGGATGAATTGTATGCGCAGCGTCGTCAAGACGAACAAAGCGGCGATGAGGATCGCGATGTGAAGCCGCGCGGGTTCCTCGACGGTGACGTGATTCGCGACCATGGTGAGGTCGCGGCGCAGCACGTAGAGCGCGACGCTGGCGATGAGCGCGAGCGTGATCAGAATCGTGAGCAGCCGGATCACGTCGGTGACGACCGGCAAGGTGAACACGTAGTACGCGACGTCGCGCCCGTAGACCGGATCGGTGGCGCCGAACGGTGTCTGGTGCAGGAAGCGCAGCACATCGAGCCACGCGCCCGCCGCTCCCAGTCCGACCAGCAGCGCGATCCCGACGGCGACCGGCGTCACCACGCGACGCACGAGGCGCGTGAGATCGACCGGACCGGCGGGCGTGATCCGGATCAACTGCGGGTTCTGGTCGACCCCGCGAAGCGCGATCCGCAGATTCGCGTAGAGAATCGCGAACGCCGCGAGTCCCGCGCCCAGGCCGAGCAGCAAACCGGCGACGAGCCGCGTCGTGAACACGCGGCCGAAGCCGATCGACTGGAACCACGGCCATTCCGCGGCAAGCGTGATCAGCGTCGGAACGACGAAGAAGAGAATGAGCAAGAGAACAACGATGCCGGCGCGACGGCTTCGCCGGTGCGCCGGCCGGAGGGGTCTGAGTCGTGGGGTCATGGCACCAACCTACCACGACCGGGGCGATCTGTCATGCAACGCCGGACACGGGGGATTCGGCGCCTGCGATCGGCTCTGCGCAATCCGGGCAGCCCGCGCGCGCCAGCGCCGCCAGCCGGTCGTCCAGGTCGGGGCCGAGCGCGCTTCCCGACGGCCGCCGGCAAAACGGGCAGGGATGGATTTGCCCGTCGGTGTCGACGTACGCATAGCGCAGCGCGGCGCCCACGCATCCGACGCGCCGCTTCGCCATGTCCGGATACACGACGATCGGCATCGACCGATTCACGCGCGAGAAGTTGACGTCGACGAAGAACCGCTCGAGGGTCGCCCGTTCGTGCGCGCGCAACGCCACGTCCTTTCCCGCGAAGTGCCCCACCGGGCGCGGCTCCAGAACCTGGATGAACGCCGCGCCCAACCGCGACGCCGTCTGCGCGTAACGCATCAGGTTCTCCCGGGTGACGAAACTCCGCGTCGGGCACAGCGTGACACTGACCACCAGCTCGGCCGCGTGCGCGGCGGCAGCCGCGCGCTCGACCCAGGCGAACGCGTGGTCCGACCCGCGAAAGCGGTTGTGGTCCTCCGCGTTCCAGTGGTCGAGGCTCAGACACACGCCGGTGACGCCGGCCGCCCGAAGGTCGCGCGCGCGCGCCGGCGTGAGACCGACGCCGGACGTCAAAATCCAGAAGTCGGTTCCGGGTCGCGCGTTCGCAACGACGTGGGCGATTCCGTCCGCGCGCGTGAGCGGCTCGCCCCCGCTGAACTGGATCTGCGTCACGCCGCGCTCCTGGAACCGCTCCACCATACTCGACAGTTCCTCCGTCGATAGTACGTCGTCCTGATTGAGGACGTCCCACTCGCAGCAGTGTTCGCATCGCAATGGACACTGTCGCGTGATCGCGACGATGACGCTTTGCAGCCGCACCGGGCCGGCCGGCGCGCGGTCGATGCGCGCAAATTCGTTGTCGATGAACCGCTCGAACGTCGCCGACGGCCACCCCGGCGCGTAGAGATGCGTGAAGTAGCGCCCGCCCACGCGAACGAGACGCGGCGTCGGTCGCCCCTCGCGAACGGTGGTGCGCAGGCGCGCGAGCGCGCGAACGGCACCCGCGGCGCGCGCCGGGTGCCGGTAACGACGCCACGCCAAGCGGCCGATATCGGCAACGACGCGCGTCTGGATGATGCGCTGCTGCACGCCGGAGATCATCATCTCCGCACCTCGACGACCGCCTTGTCCCGGCGCGGCGTCGCGCGGGATATCGCGTCATAGTGCCGGTACGTGTCGATGCCGAGTGCGGCCAGCCCGCCCGGCTGCTGCACGACGGCCGCGACGCTCGACGTGGTATCGGGCGCCGCCGGCGCATGGACGTTATAGTAGCCGTTGGCGAAGAGGAACGCGCTGCGCTCGGTTCCCGCACTCGCGGCGGGTATTTCGAAATCGAACTCGAGCCGGTCGCCCGGATGTTCGAGCACCTGAACCTTCCCGTCCCTGCTCTCGACCAACGCGAGCTCGTCGGTGCCGTCCGGACTCGCGGCGCGCACCGGCGCGATCCGTTGCACTCGTGCTTCATCGGCGGCTCGCGTCGACAGCGCCATCTGGTCGATCTGCCAGAAACCGGTGCCCCCGTTCACACGGACCTCGACGGTGCCGTCGTCCGTTGCGTTCAACGGAATCGCGACGCGCCGCAGCGCCACGGGACCGACGGGCGGTACGACCGCAACCGGTTCCCAGCGTCCGTGCCGGCGTTGTTCGACCGAGAGACTCACGCCTTCGCGATCGAGCCATTGATGGACCCACGGTCCGGCGCCGGCACTGTTCCACTGCGTCATCGTGCTCTCGAAATCGTTTCCGGTGAGCGCGAAGAACCGGCTGAGCGTGAACTCCAGCCAGGGCGTGTTGGACAACACGAGTTCGAGCACCGGCGCGCCCGCGTTCGCGGGCCGGTCGAACGTCGCCGTGATCGTTTCCGTGGTTGGCGCTGTGGCGTCCTGGATCAGACGATTCCAGTCGGTCTGCCAGACGGTCCCGTCCTCGCGCGCGAGTGCGTCGGTGACGATCGCGCCGGCGACGTCGGTCGCTTCGACCGGGGGCCGCGCATCCCGCACCAGCATCGGCGTCTGCTCGACGGTCGCCACCGCGCGCGTCCCCGCCGGGTGATCGACCACGACGAGCTCGAGCAGGTCCGTGTACTGCGTCTCCGGCGCTTCGTTGACGAAGACGCAGCGCAGCGCGGACTCGCCGGTCAGCGGCACGGGCAGCAGGTCGTCTCGCTGCAACGAGCGGAACGCGGCGCCGGCGTACGACTCGCCGACTGCAGCGTCCCGTTGGGTCCGCGCACATACAGCGTGGGACACGACGAACCCGACCCGGATGTCGCGGGTTCGGAGGGCGAGTCCGTGGCCGCGACGATGATCGCGATCACGAGGATGGTGAGTGCCAGGATGCCCGTGACGGCGAAGAAAGTCTTCGTTCCATCGAAGTGGTAGATCTCAATCCCGGTGATGTTGCGCAGGTCGACTTCGTACAGCTGGCTTTTCGCTTCTTTGTATTTCGGTCCCCGAACCATGGGGTACTCGACCTGCTGGACAAGAATATCCCAGGTGTGTCCGGGCTCGTAAAAGCGCACACGTTTTCCCGACAGCGTACCGCTCGTCGCCTCGAGGTCGCGGATTGGCATCGGTTCCCAGTGCGAACACGAGAGCGCGCAGGGAAGGTAGAGCGTCAGTGCAAAGAGCGCACACCATCGGACCCATGAATCATTCCGGGAGGTCAACATGGCAACTCCTTTACGGAACCGGGGCGTCTCGGATCCCCGAACGGGGTTGTCAGTCGTGTCGACAAGATGGCATATTCGCGCAACGCGCGAACAAGACAATGGGCCGGCGCACTCTGGTGACAGGGGATGTCGGTCTGCCGGCGGGAATATCGTATACGGGATTATGCTGTTCAGTATAAACTGACGCAATCCCCAAATCGAGCCCATTGTCGGACGCTTTCACGGGAGGTCGATGGTGAAGATCCGGGCGCTCGCGCACGCGCTCCCCCGTATGGCGGTGACCAACCGCGATCTGATCGACAGCGTCGTCCGGCACAATCCGCAGTTCACCGACGACGACCGCAACAACACCGTCCACCGGCTGGGCGACTTTCTCGAATCGTCCGGAGCACGCCGCCGGTTTCATCGCACGGGCGACGAGCGCGCCGCGGATTTCGCGATCGCGGCGGGAACGATGGCGCTGGAACGCGCCGGCCTTGCGCCCACGGCAATCGACCTGCTGATCTTCGTGGGCGTCGGGCGGGGTTTCGTGGAACCGGCGACCGCGAATGTTTTCCAGGCGGCGCTCGGTCTGGTGAACGCGACGTGTTTCGACGTTCTCGACGCGTGCGCAAGCTGGTTGCGCGGGCTCGACGTCGCGAACCTCTATCTGCAATCGGGGCGCGCACAGCACGCCATGATCATCAACTGCGAATGCAACTACCGCGAGTACATTCAGCTCGAACTCGACTCGCCCGGGGCGCTCGATCTCGCGTGGGCGGGGTTCACGATCGGCGAGGCGGCGACCGCGACCATCGTGTCGGCCGACGGCGGCGACAACGGCTTTCGCGCGCGCTTGTCCTCGGCCGGGGAGTTCAACGACCTGTGCAACATCCCGCTTCCCCACGCGTCGGAGTTCGTCGCGCGCTCCAACGGACACGGACGCACGCCGCTCAAATTTTATTCGGATTCGAAGCGCCTCAACTTTCACGCCGTCCAGCGGCTCGCGGCGATGTTCGACGGCGATCCGCGGGTGAAGTCCACGCCGTACGACATCATCTTCGGTCACTCGGTGAGCGTACCGGCGTCGCGAGCCGTCGCCGATCGGCTGGGACTCGATATCGACAAGCACTACGAGATCTTTCCCGACTACGGCAACACGGTGTCCGCGTCCATCCCGCTGGCGATGTCGCTGGCATCCGCGGAAGGACGACTGAAGCCGGGAGACCGGGTGTTGCTGCTGGTGGCGAGCGCGGGACTCACCACGGGATACGCGACGCTGACGTTCTAGGAGCGCACGATGCTGCTCGTGTTCTGCATCATCGCGGTATTCATTCCGGCCGCCGTCATCGCCTCGTTTCCGCTCTTCGCGGCGCGGGCTTTCCGCCGTCGCGGGGAACGACCGCGTTGGGCCGCGACGACCGTGTCGGTCATCGTCCCCTTCGCCGGCATCGAGGACGGCCTTGCGCGGCGGTTGGCGCTGCTGCTCTCCCAGGAGACGGCCTTCGAGGCGGAATTCATCTTCTGCGTGGCCACCCGCGATGACCCCGTCGTCGCGGTTCTCGAGCGCTCGATTGCAGACCACGCCGGCCGCCGCGCGCGCATCGTCGTCGCGGGAGCATCCGGCGCCGAACCGGGCAAGATCCGCAAGCTGATCGCGGGAGTCTCCGCGGCGCGCGGCGACGTGTTCGTCTTCGTCGACAGCGACGCCGAGATGGACGGCGCCTGTTTCCTCGAACATTTCGTCGCCGATCTCGGGCGCCCCGCTGCCGGACTCGTCACGTGCTTTCCCGCCTATCGCGACGCGCGCGACGTTCCATCCGCGCTGGTCGCGTCGATGATCAACCACGACTTGCCGGGCTACTTTTCGATCCTGGCCTCGCGCGGGCGACTCTCGGTGGCGAACGGCGCGTGCATGGCGATTTCGCGGGCGACCCTCGAAGCGATCGGCGGACTCGCGACCGTGCGTGACCGTCTGTTGATCGACACGCGCCTCGCACAGCACGTGGTGGCGGCGGGCCTGCGCGTGTATCTGCACCGCCGTCCGGTCGTCATCCGCCAGCGTCACATGTCGTGGCGCGCATGGTGGGATCAGTCGCTTCGCTGGCAGGTGGCCATGTGGCACGGCCTCCCGCGCCGGACGTATGCCGGCTTCGTGTGGCTGCGGTGCGGCGGCGCCATCTCCCTGGGCGTCCTGGCGGCGACGTCGTTCTCGCCGGTGGGGTGGACCGTGGTGACCGCGTATTTCGCCGCGCGCGGCATCTCGGCCGCGTGGCTGACCGGCGACACCTTCGCAATCCCGCGTTCGCGCGAACGCTGTGGTTGTTGCCGGTGGTCGAGGTCGCCAACGCGGTGACCAGTGGGGTCGCGATCTTTTGCACGACCGTGTCGTGGCGGGGACGGCGATATCGTGTGTCGCGCGACGGCGAGGTCACGCGCCGGCTCGACGCCGAAGACTCAATTCTCGCGGGGTCGCGTCCCGCGATGCGCATGCTTCGCGCCGACGAGTGGGGCGTGCAGTTGCCCATCCTCGCGATCGCCGCCGCCGTGTACGCGGCGTTCCTGCGCGTCGACATCACCGCGTACGTCGCGACCGTCGCGCGCGTGGTGCTGTGCACGTCGCTGATGCTCGCCGGCGCTTACGTGTTCAATGACTATTGCGATCGCGACGACGACCGGCTGAAGACGGGCCGGCGACGGGGCGATGTCGCGCGGCCGCGCCGGACCCTGATCACCGCGGTGGTGTTGTTCGCCTCCGGACTCGTCGTCGCCCGCGTCTTTCTGCCCGATCGGCGCGCCCTGTTCATCGTCGCCATGCAGGCGCTCGCCGCCATCGCCTATTCGTGTCCGCCGGTGCGGCTCAAGGAACGCGGGTGGATGGGTGCGGCCACCGCGACCGTCGCGCAACGCATCCCGGCGTTCTGGCTGGTCGCGATCGCGTATCCCGTCGACGCGACGAGCGCCGCCACGTTGACGGCGTGGCTCGCGTTCGTTGGCGCGTTATTCATCCTGGAACACCAGATCGAAGACATCGACAACGACAGGCGCGCCGGCGTTCGAACGCTGGCCACCGGCATGGGGCGGACGCGTGCGCGTCGTCTCCTCGCCGGCGGGTACGCGGCATTCGCCGTCGCGTCGGTCGGGACCGTCGTCGTCGTGGCGCATTTGCGCGCACCCGGCAGCGGCGGCGCCGCGATGCTTCTCGCCGTCGGCAGTGCCACGATCGCGGGCCTGCTTCGTCTGCGGTACCGGCTACGGCCGGAGTTCGTGGAGCGACTGCCCGTCGCACTGAAACACGATCGGGCGGCATCGGGCCGAGTCGCCGAGCGACACGTCGAGCACTCTCGGATTCAGTAAATCATCGCCCCCGCAGCTCACCGTGACGCCGCCGGCATCGTTCGCGGCATCGCCCGCGCACGGTGACGCCCCGAACAAGAAAAACTGCGCCACCCGCGACCCGAACCACCCGGCCCCGGCGGCGGTCGCGCGAAACGCGTCGGGCGCGTTCCACGTCACCTGGGTCGGACGGCCCCGGCCTTCGGGCGCAATATTGATCACGTGCAATCGGACGTCGCACGCGGGGTCGGACAGACGCACGGCCGATGGAAGCGCGTACGACCAGAACGGCGCATCCACCAGAACGACGTCCGGGCAGTCCGTTCCGGCGACACGCGCCAGCGTCGTCGTCGCCGCCTCCATCGAGTGCGAGAGACGGGTGAGGTGCACGCCCGCGACTGCATGAGCCGCGACGCCGGACACCAGCAACCAGCCGAGCAGCACGCGCGCCGGCGCGTGCCGGCGCTGCACGGCGCGCGCGATCGTCCAGTACAGCCCGCACAGCGGGAGATACAGATACAAACTCGTGGGCATGACGACCAGGTAGGGCGCGAGCGCGCACCCGAACCAGATCAACCCCGTCCGCCACCGTCCCGCCATCCATGCGAACGCAACGCAACCGCTGGCGCCCGCAAGGATCGCGGCCCCCGCCATCGCCGCGCGCGGCGGGCACGCACCGAGACCCAGCGGAAACACCGGCAGGCCGGCGGCCGCCCCACCGACGTAGTGCAGAATCTTTTCCGCGACGAGCCCGACATCGGCGAGCGTACGCACCGGCTGAAAATACGGCTCCGGAGGCGCCGGAAGCCGCAGGCGCCAGCGTACGACTGCGTACGCAACGGCGAGGACGCCCATCGCGGCGGAATATCCGCGCGGAATTCGGCGTGCCGTGCGCGTCGCGTGGCGCACCGCCAGAATCAACACCGGCGTGACGATCGCCGCTTCTTTCGCCAGGAGTGCGAGCGCGAACGCGACCACGCTCGCGACGAACCAGCGCGCGCGACCCGATTCGGCGCCGCGCAGAAAGGCAATCACCGACATCAGCACGCACATCGCGAGCAGCAGTTCGCTCTGCCCCGAGATCCATCCGACGACGACCGCGGCGTGAACCGACACGCCCCAGGCGATCGCCGCGAGCCACGCCATTGCCCGGGTCAATCCCAGCCGGCGCCCGAGGGCGGCGCACAACGCCACGTTGACCAGGTGCAGGCAATCGCTGGTCGCGTGAAACGCCGCCGGATGAGATCCGAACACCGCGCGTTGCAACTCCAGCGCGAGCATGACCAGCGGCCGGAAGAATCGAATCTGGACGCCATGAGGAAGCCACCACAGGTGGACGCCGGTCGCGTCGGAAGCGATCGTGTAGTCGAATCGGTGCCAGCCCGCCGCATGCAGGAGATGGTCGAGATGGAGATAGTCGTCGAGCAGGAACCCCGCGCGCAGGTATCCGGCCAGGAGAACCGCGAGCGCGGCCACGCCGGCCCACGGCCAGGGCGCCACCGTCGTGCGAGACTGGTTCACGCGCGTATTCTAGCGGGCGCCGCGCACGTGGTAGAGATGGGAGATGTAGCGCAGGAAATCGTAGGCGTAGGCGGTTTCGTCGCGGCTAAAGGAGACAACGCTGACCGATAACACGCCGGCGTCCGACGGATTGATCGTGAGCGCGAGCGTCCGCGATCCCGTCGCAAGGTCGACACGCGTGATCTCTGCCGGCACCTGAGCAGAATCGTGCACCAGAACCCCCCGGCCGTCGGGGGACCATCCGTCGACGTTCTCGTCCGGGCCGATCCCCGGGACCGGGACGGGCTTCGCGTCGCCGGTCAGATCGACCAGGTTCCACGCGCCGTCGCTCATCCAGACGAGCGCACGGTGCCCATCCGGCGTCGGATACCCGGCGCGAACGCCGTCGCTCATGATCGCTTTCGGCGGTCCACCGGCGACGTCCTGCACATAGGAGCGCATCACCGCGCCCTTCTCCGCGGCGGTGATCAATAACCGCTTGCCGTCCGGAAACCAGCGCGCGTTCGAATACGAGACGATCGGACCCCGCTCCATCTCCCGCGTTTGCCCGGCGCCGGTCGGATACAGAACCAGCCGATCCGGGAGAATGATCGCGGCCGCCCACTGCCCGTCGGGAGACAGATCCGTCGCGAGTCCTTCCCCGAGAACGACCACGGGCGAGCCAGCGGTGCCGCGCATGCACGTGAGGTAATTCGCGCCGGCCGACATTCCTTCGGCGCCGAAGAGCAGCGTGCGACCGTCGCGCGAAATCGCCGAGACATTGGAAAAATCCTGCCAGGAGAGATTGCGTTCGGTGGTTTCGCCCGGCGCGCGGGCGCGAATCAACCGCGTGAGATCGTCGCGCGTCACCAGCCAGTCGCCTCCGGGCGCGACATCGTGAATCACCACGCCGCCCGCGCTCTGCAACGCCACCCGCACGTTGCCTTTCATGTCCGCGGCATAGACCGAGAAATCGGAATAACCCGTCCCCGCGGAAAAATAGACGTCGTCCCCCGAGGGCGCCCACGCGATGCCTTCCTCGCCCCAGTAGCCTTCGGAAAGCACGGTGCGCTTCCCGTGCAGGTCGACGACGGCGATCAACCCGCGGTCGTCGAACCGGACCGGGTGCTCGAAGTACGCGATGCGGTCGCCGTGCGGCGAAAAAGCAAGATCGCTCACATAGCCGCTGGTTTCGAACAGCACGGTGCCGGGCGGATATTCGAGGCGAACCATCCCGGCTTCCGCCCGGATGATAGCGAGTTGCTTGCCATCGGGTGCCCATGCCGCCTGAAACACGTCGTTCATGACCTCGCGGGGTGCGCCGCCGCCGATGGGCATGCGCGCCAGCGTTCCCCTGCACAACCGGTGCGCGAACCACTTGGGGTGCGTCAGCACGGCCATCTCTCCGGTCGACGACACCGACAGCAACTGCAGCGGCTCGTCGCTCACCCGCACCGGCTCGGTGTACTCCGGGCGCAGCGAGTACAGGTACGGCGTATTGCCCGTCTGCGCCGCGCTGAACAAGATCGCCTGGCCGTCGGGGGCGAAGCGCGCGCCATAAATCGTCTGGTTGCTGAATGTCTTCTCCACGAACTTGACCGGTTCCACGGCCGGCACGCGCCGGCCGTGCATCAAGGACACCGCGGCGACGGCGCCTACGACGGCAAGTCCCGCGACGATCCACGGCAGACGCGAACCGGTGCGACGGACCGACGGAACGGCGGTTGCCGCTTCCGGCGCGGTTGCGTCGTCGCCCCCGGCGATCGCACGGTCGAGCGCGACGCGCGCTTCGCCGATATCGCGCAGCCGCTGCTTCGGGTCGCGATCGAGACAGCGCTCCAGCAACCGGCGCACGGCGCGCGGCGTGTCGGCCGGAAGACGATCGAACGGCGGCGTCTGGGTGAGGATCGCGGCGATCGTGTCCGAGATCGTTTCGCCCTCGAACAACCGACCGCCGCTGAGCATCTCGAACAGCACGACGCCGAACGCCCAGACGTCGGCGCGGCGATCGACATCCTTGCCGCGCGCCTGTTCGGGCGCCATGTACGCGGCGGTGCCCAGGATGACGCCGGCACGCGTGGCCGGCGACGTGAGCGTGGGCGAATGCGTCGCGTCCGACGCCGACGACCCGCCGCCCTCGCCGGTGATCGCCTTGGCGAGTCCGAAGTCGAGCACTTTGACCTGGCCGTCGCGCGACACGACGACATTGGCGGGCTTGAGGTCGCGGTGGACGATGCCGCGTTCGTGGGCGTATTCCAGCGCGTCCGCGATCTGGCGTGCGATGCCGAGGGCCTCGCGAACCGGCACCGGACCGCGCGCGATCAGATCGGCCAGCGTCTCGCCCTCGACCAGTTCCATCACCAGCGCGGGGTTGCCGGCGGCGTCCTCGAGTCCGTAGATGCTGGCGATGTGCGCGTGGTTCAGCGACGCGAGCAGGTGCGCCTCGCGCTCGAAACGCCCGAGCCGCTCCGGATCGGCGGCGAAGTCCGCCGGCAGGACCTTGATCGCAACGTCGCGCTTGAGCCTGGTGTCGCGGGCGCGATAGACCTCGCCCATCCCGCCGGCGCCGACCGGCGCGACGATCTCGTAGGATCCGACGCGAGTACCCGAGGAAAGAGGCATTTTGGCATCATACCGCAGCATGCCGGGAGCGTGAAGTAACTTGATCGATACCGGGCGCCCTGAGCTTTACGGTCCGCGTCGCGATCTCGACGGTATACGGCCGACCATGTTGATGCTATAATTAACAGCTAATTTTCAGCGCCCGGGTCGGACGGGCAGCGCAGTGCAACGACGGTTCACGCAGGAGGACTCATGCGATCCAGAATGCTATCAACGATGGCGACGCTTCTCGTCTTGACCGTGCTCGGGGGGCTTGTCGCCACCGCGCACGCCGACCTGGCGATATCCGAAACGTGGGTTGTGGATCCCGGATACGAAGCCGGCGGTTATTTTGAATTCTCCGTCACCAACAACACCGGCGACGATGTGTACATGATCGCCGTCGGCAATAACAACGCCGTGGTCATCTTCGAACGCCCCGACCTCGTCACGACGTGGAAGGGAGACAACTGCTACCCATCGCAGTGGGGTCTGGATTGCCCGAATCCGTATCCGATCGATTGGACCTCGCCCGACTTCTCGGCCCCGCCGTACGCGACGCTCTTCGGCACCTCCAGCCAGGCGTTGATCTATTACGTAATGGGCTCGAACCCGCCGATCGCCACCGGCACGACATTCGACGGATTCCGCTGGATGCCGGCCGCGCCGAACCGGGCCGCGGCCTCGCGGTCCGTAACGACGGAGGCCTCTCCGTTTGTGGCGTACAACGGCGCCGGCGCCATCGTCGCCCAGGGCACGACGAACGGCACGGCGTTGGCCATCGAGTCCCGTACGTGGGGCGGCGTCAAAGCGCTCTATCGCTAGTTTTCGCGATCGCGACAGGTGTGCTAGTCTTCAACGCGGGCGGCCGGGTGGCCGCCCGCGATTTGTTTCACCACGACAAAGGACGAATACTCCATGAAGATTCCGCACGTCGCCCTTGGCTCTGCGCTCGTTCTCGCAGCGCTATCGATCGCTCCCTGTTTCGCCGCCGAGAAACCGGTCAATGTCGCGCTCGTCGCACCCATCCAGATCGTGAAACAGGAGGATACTGTCACCGCATTCAGTCTGAATATCCTGTATGGCAAGAACGCCGCGGTGCGCGGGGCCGACATCGGCCTGGTGAACCACACGACGGCGGGCATGTCAAAGGGACTGCAATGGGGATTCGTGAATATCGCGGAAGCCGATTTTACCGGCGCGCAGCTGGGCGCCGTCAATTATAACGCGGGCAGCTTCGAAGGCCTCCAGTGGGGCTTCGTGAACCACACCATGAAGGGCGACGGATTGCAGCTGGGATTCGTAAACTTCGCCCAGAAGATTCACGGTGTCCAGATCGGGTTCATCAATATCATATCGCAGGATGGATTTCTGCCCGTGTTCCCGATCGTGAACTGGTCGTTCTAGCTAGCGCAGAGGAGATGCGATCATGAGCCGATTCTCGACATTCGCCGCCGTCATCGCGGTGCTTGCAATTACGTCGCTGAGTTGTAGCAGCAGCAACGACACGCCGACGGGTGGGACCAAGAATCCCGACACCACGCCCCCGGCGGTGGCATCCATCACGGCCGTCGACCAGAACCACGTCGACATTGCCTTCAACGAAGACGTGCAACGCGGCTCCGCGGAACGCCTGGAGAACTACAAGATCGTCGAAGTCGGCCCGCCGCCCACGGCTCGCGCGTGGGCCGCGTCGCCGGGCGACAGCGTGCTTTTGGGGTCCGCATCGCTCCATCCCGACCTGCGAACCGTGACGCTCACGACGTCGTCTCCGATGGGGTCGCTCGTCTATAACCTGAGCGTTTCCGGCGTCGCCGACCCGAGCGGCAACAAGATCAAGACCGCCGTCATGACGAGCTTTACGGGCACCAACGCGCCCGATGTCGACGCGCCCACGCTGGTCTACCGCTCGCCGGACGCAAACGCCACCGGCGTCGCGATACAGCAGCCGGTCATCTTCCAGTTTTCCGAACCGGTGGATTACAACACGGTCTACAATGGAGTGACCTGGACGGTCACGAGCGGCGGTGGCGCCGTGCCGTACGATCTCGGCTCGGATAACGGGATCGCTTTCTCCCTGGCCCCGCTGAATCCGCTGTCGAAAGGCACGCAGTACACGGTGTCATTGTCGGGCGTTCAGGACCTCGCCGGCAACACGATGCCGACGACGAGTTGGTCGTTCACCACGACGTCGGCGACGGACAACACGCCACCCACGCTGGTATCGTCGACTCCGGCGAACGGCGCCGTCAACGTGAGCACGACGAGCAATCTCTCTCTGACGTTTTCCGAGGCGATCAACCAGGTGGCGTTCCAGCCGAGCATCGTTCCCGATCCGGGCAACGGCGTCGCCGTGTGGTCGAATGGCGGCAAGACGGTCACGTTCGACCCCGATCTGCCGCTGGCCACGAATCAGCAGTACGTGCTGACGCTGACGCCGGGTTCGTTTTTCGACCTCGCGGGCAACAAGAACGCCGGGATCTCGACCATTGTGTTCAGCACCGGGAGTGCGCTCGCAAGCGGGAGCCTTGCCGGAACGCTATCGGGCGATCCGAACTCCCCTCCCGCCGGTGATCCGACGGGCGCGGTGGTGGCAGCGGTCTATCCGGAGCCGTTCGGCAGCAGTGAATTCAACATTCTCGGCGACAACGTCGCTGCGGCCAACAACACCTACACGATTCAGCACCTGACCGACGGGACGTACTACGCGATCGCGGTCAAGAATACCAACGGGGACAGCGACCTGGATCCGAGCACGGGCGACGCGATCGGCGTATACGGAATCGACTTCGCACACGGCGACGGCACCATCGACAGCGTTACCATTTCCGGCGGCAGTCACGCGACCGGCGTCAATTTTCCGCTGATCGACCTGAGCGCGATCACGGGGACGATTTCGTACACCGGCGCGCATTCCGGAAACAGTTACGGCTTCTGGGTGGGTGTGTTCGACACGACGGCGTTCAGTCCAACAGGGTCGTCTCCCGACTACGGGGCGCGCGGCGCGTGGCCGTACGACACAGGCTTCCGCGTCAATTCCCTCGACGACGGCCTCGCCGATGGCACGTACTACGTCGGCGCCTTTCTCGATCTCAACGGTGACGATGTGTACGACGCCGCGACGGAGCCCGTGGGATTCTACGGCGGAGCGGTTCCGACTCCGGTGCATATCGAGAATGGCAGCGACGCGATCGGGCTCTCGATCGTGCTGCACGACCCGTTCGTGACCACGGGGGCGGGCACGCCCGCACATGTCGCGTGGCCGGAACCGGCACACCACGCGCCGTGGCTGGAACGCGTCTCGGCTGCTGTGCGCAAAGCGCAGATGGGTAGACGAAACTAGAATCGACGTCGCGCCGGTTACGGCGCGATGTTCTGATTCATCCGGAAGAAGTTCTCCGGGTCGTACTTGCGCTTGACCGCGACCAGGCGTTCCCAGGTCTCTTTGGGATACGCGTCGCGCACGCGATCTTCGCCGTCGCTGATGAAATTGACATAGACGCCGTGCGCGTGCGGCTTGCACTTCTCCCACAGGTCGCGCGCCCAGTTGATGCAGCGCGTGTCATCGCCGCGGTTGCTCCAGCGGGTGTGGATATTCATCATGAACGGCGGCTTGCGAAATGCGTACGCCGTGGCGTTGGCGGGAATGCGGCTCGGCGCGCCGCCCGTTTGAATCAGCAGAATTTCGCAGTCTTGCGTCGGGAACTCCTGCGCGGATCCGACGAACGCATCGATCACCGCGTCGGGAACCGTGTCGAGCTGGTGCGACTTCCAGTAGTTGCGCGCCCCGTGAGAATTCAATCCGTCGAACGCCGACTGCCACCCGGTGAACGGCGTCATCCCGAAATGCTCGCCGACCGGCTTTCCGAAGTTGCGCAGCGGCTGGATCAGCTTCTTTCCCGGCGTCTGTTTGCCGAGAAAGATGAACGGCACGATCAGCGACAGCCGGCCATGCGCCTTCTGCGGGAGAAACGGCAGCGGCGGCGCGTGACGGATGACGGTCCACGCGGTCATCTCGTCGGGCAGATCCTTCACCCAGTCGCGGTAGAAGTGCAGGAAGTCCTTCGCGACGTCGAAGGGATACACGACGAGCCCCGAAAACACCTCGGGTCCAACCTTCGCGCCCTTGAACAGGAACGACGTCACCACGCCGAAGTTGCCGCCGCCGCCACGGATTCCCCAGAACAGGTCCGGGTTCTCCTTCTCGCTCGCCGTCACCGCGGTGCCGTCCGCCAGAACGACGTCGGCCGAGACGAGATTGTCGACCGTCAGTCCGTACTTGCGCGATATCCAGCCAAAGCCCCCGCCCAGCGTGAGCCCGCCGACGCCCGTGTGCGACACGATGCCGGCCGACACCGCCAATCCGAAGCGCTGTGTTTCCGCGTCGACGTCGCCCCAGAGGCAGCCGCCGTCCACGCGCACCAGCTTCTTCTTGCGGTCGACGTGCACGGAGCGCATGCGCGAAAGATCGATGACGACCCCGCCCTCGACGAGGGCGTTACCGGCCACGTTATGACCGCCGCCGCGTATGGATACCTGGAGCTTCTCGTCGTGCGCGAGCTTGATGGCTTCGGCCACGTCGTGGGTGCCGATGCAGCGCACGATCAGCGTCGGCCGGCGATCGATCATTCCGTTCCATATGGTGCGGCTCTCGTTGTACGCAGTGTCGTACGGAGTAATGACGTCCCCGCGAAACCGCGGTCTCAGCGTTTCGATATCGGAAGCGGTCAGTGCAGCCATGGATCTGAGGCTCCTTGGGAATGGCGTTGGAGTCGTGCTGAAAAGGCGGGAGCTAGATTACCACGAGAGGAGCGGGTGCGTCAGCCTCGCTATTTCGGGGCGGCACGAGGACGGGAGATCAGCCCGGCGTTCCGCCCTCTTCCATCACCCACACCGCCACGGCTTCCAGGATGGAATGCACGCCGAGCTTGGCGAGAACGTGCTGCACGTGGTTGCGGACCGTCGCGTAGCTGAGCGAGAGGCGTAGCGCCACGTCGTGGAGACTGGCGTCCGCGGATAAGAGGGACAGGACCTCGCGTTCGCGCGGCGTGAGGATCGCGCACCGCGATTGCACGTCCGCCGGTGCATCGACACTTCTCTGCATGACACCACGGATGAAGCGTTGCATGCGGCGATCGCGTTCATCTTCGACGACGCAGTGCACGAGTTGACGGCCGGCGGGTCCATCCACGGTGATGATCAGCACGCTGGCTTCGTCGGCGTCGTCGCCGTCGCCGAGAACCATGCGCACCGGCTCGACCTCTCGCTGTCCCCGCCGGAACTCACGAACGAGGCAATGCTGTCCGCATGTCGCGCATTCGCCGTGTCGCGCCGCGATGACGAGCTGGCACGCGCAGCCAAACCATTCCTCGAGCGCGTGACCGAAGAGCATCTCCGCGCGGGCATTCATGAACTCGATGAAGCCGTCGTCGTCCGTCACCCAGAGCGGAACGCCGATGGTATGGACCCAGGGCGGAACGTCGATGTGACGCTCGTCGGGGCCGCGATGTTCGAAAGGCACTGACATGGCAGGTTGATACTTCAAGGTTCGCGACACTTCATACACCGGGGCGAAGGATTTTCTCCGAAGTTTTCACCGGTCATTTTTCCGTGCGTGGGTTGCGTTGGTTTCCGTCCCGTGCGTAGATTTCGGGACAAGCGACGGCACCGGCCTGCAACCGGGGTGGGGGTCTGGCAAACCGGCGCCGTCGTGGGGGACAGAGGTCTTCGACGTGGAAGTCTAGAAATTGACGTCGAGATCGAAATCGGCCGCGAGCATTCTGGCCTTGCTGAGCGTGATGTAGGGATCGTCGCTCAGCCGAGTGCAGATCAACTGCTCGTTGCCGCGAATATCGATGACCGGAGAACTGCCGGCCTTGAGCCCGTCGTCGGGGATGCGAACCAGGTGCCCGGACCAGTTGCAATAGTAGGTACCCGGCTCCTCGATCTCCTCGAACGGGATCTGGGCCACGTGCGGTCTGCGGCGTTCGACTTCGCGTTTTGTGGCGGTCATGGGAAACACCTCCTCGTGTCTTGAACCGAACGTCCCGAATGGGCGTCCATGAATCAAAAATGGGACGTGTTATCGCGGCATGCCATGATGCGATTGCACTAATCGTCGCGCGTGTCCATCACCCACAGCGCGACCGCCTCGAGGATCGAATGCACGCCGAGCCTGGCGAGAATATGCGCAACGTGATTGCGAACTGTGACGTAGCTCACGTCCAGCCGGTCCGCGATGTCATGCAACGTCAGATCGGCCGCCAGCATCGAGAGAATTTCGCGTTCGCGCGGCGTGAGAACGGCGGTGGGATGACCGGCTTCGGGTGGAATGTCGGTGCTGCGGTGCAGCACGCCGTCGATGAACCGACGGATGCGCCGTTCGCGCTCGTCGTCCACAACACAGTGTATGAGGAGATAGTCGGGAGCCCCGCCGCTCGTGATCACGACGACACTGACTTCCCCGGACTCTTGCGCTGCGGCGAGACGCATGCGCGTCGGTTCGATCGGCAGGCCGGCGTCCGCCCGCTTTCGCATCAGGCAGCGGGGCCCGCACAACGCGCCGTCGCTCGTCCGGCCGACGATGCACTTGAAGCACGGGCGTCCGATCCACTCGGCCCGCGTGTGATCAAAGAGTTTCTCGGCCAGGTCGTTGAGATAGACGAGCGTTCCGGACACGTCGGTTACCCAGACGGGCATGCCCATCGAACCGACCCACGGCGGGACGCTGCGTTGCGTCGTGACGGAGGAGGCGTTGAGTCTGTCGGAATCGTGGCCCACGGGGATCAGGCGGCCGGGACCATAATACCACGATGGCGGAACGGAATCAGCCAGTACCGCTTTTCGAGCGGACACACGGATGGCGCCGGATCGCGAGGATTGAAAGTGCGACTACCGACGCCATCCATGGCCGGCCCGGAGTCTCAACCCGTTGTCAGAAATTGACATCCAGATCGAGATCGGCCGCGATCATGCGGGCCTTGGAAACCGTCACATAGGGATCGTCGCTCAACTTGGTGACGATCATGGGGGCCTTGCCCTTGATGTCGATCACCGGGGAGCTGCCGGCCTTGAGGCCGTCGTCCGGGATCCGAATCAGGTGGCCGGTCCAGTTGCTGTAGTAGGTCCCGGCTTCCTCGATCTCGTTGTACGGAATCTGTTTCGCATTGAAGCGCTTGTAATCGACTTCCTTCTTGATCGTTGTCATGTCACTCACCTCCCTTTCCAGGAATGGGATGGCACTCGGGCACATCCACCATCACCATGGCCGCCAACCGCCGCGGTGTCCATGATGCGCGCGTATCAATTCTCGTTCGGCGCGGTCGGACAGCGCGTCCCGCCGAATCCATCCCGCCGGAGCGCGCGGTTGACGCCAACGCGGAGAACGGGTATGAGCAGAGAAGAATCGCGACGTTTCCGCGAGGAGGAATCCCGATGCGCGCTTTCCGATCGATCGTCTGGCTCTCGCTGCTCGCCGCCGTCCTGGTCGGCGGCTGTTCGCACACGAATCTCACGAATCTCTACAAGGATCCGTCGTTCCCCAGTTCGCCGCTCGACAACCTGCTCGTGATTGCCGTCGAACGCGACCCCGATTTGCGGCGCATGTGGGAACAGGCGATCGCGGCGGAGTTCCAGTCGCGCGGCGTCCTGGCGACGCCGTCGTATCAGGCGTTCCCAACGTCGCTGCCGGATAGCCAGCAGGTGTTGGTCGTCGTGCATCGCGACGGCATGAACGGCGCGGTCGTTTCCCATCGCATCGCCTCGACGCAGACCGGCGACTTCGGCGGCGGCTACGACAAACAATCGACCATGTCGCAGCAAGACTACTGGCGCGGCTGGTATCACTCCTACTATCAGACGGCGGTGATGGGACCGATCGATGAGCAGAAGAAGGGGCGCTACCAGCTCGACGTGTGGAGTGCGCGCGACGGCGGAAAGTTCGTGTGGACGGGAACGACCACGGAGGTCGATCCCAAATCGGTGGATCAGCTTCGTCAGGACGTGTGCGGCCAGCTCGTGCCGGAACTCGAGCGCCGCGGGGTCATCCCCAAGCGGTAGCGATCGCTACGGTTCCAGGATGGATCCCGGCGCCGATGTGTCGATGGCGTCGCCGTTCTTCATCGCCACAACCCGCCATGTGAGATCGTAGTGCGCCGGCAGATCGGCCGGTAGCGCGGCGCGCGCAACGACGATCGTCGTCCCCTCCGTGCCCGCCCGGAACACGTCGGTCAGGTCCGGCCCGTAGATGCGGACCTCATAGTGGTCCGCTCCCGCCACCGCATTCCACGCGAGCACGATGGATCCGTCCGCGCGGAAAGTCGCCGGTTGCAACGCGATCGACGAGGGCGTCGAATCGGCGACGCCGCGAAGCGCCGACGTTTCGCGTTCGGGCGACGGACGCAGGAACACGGCGACCAGTACGAGTGCCGCGACGGTCGCGAGCACGGGAACCGGCCTCAAGAATCGGCGAATGAACGGAACGCCGCGCGCGGGCATGGATTCGGGCGCCGGTCCGCGCGGGACCGGTCGCGAATCGATCCATGTATCGAGCGTCGCGCGCGCGGAATCGATCCCGGCATCCGGATCTACCTCCGCTTGCATGAACGCCCGGTAGGACGCCAGCACCGTGCGGCACCGCGGACACGTGTCCGCGTGGCGCCGCATCGGATCGTCCGCGGGCAGGTCGATGATTTCCGCGATGTGAGCCGCATCTACACAGTCGTGCGTCACCCGGTCTCCTCCTCTCGCCGCTGACGGGCGATGGCCGCCCGCAGCTTTCGCCGTGCGCGCTGCAAGACCGCGCGCGCGCCGGCGGAGCCTCCGAACCCGAGCGCGTTGGTGATCCCCTCGACGGGCATCCGCTCGAAGCATCGCAACCAGATAGCGCTCTGCTCGTCGGGTTCGAGTTCGGTCCGGATCAGTTCGAGAAGTCCCACCTCGTCGTCGTCGTTCTCCCACGCCACATCCGGCCGTGGCGCGGGGTCGACGAGGTGCTCCAGTTCGACGTCGTCGTCCGCAAGAAGGTCCACCCTCCGGCTCGCGTCGATGCAGCGATTCCTCGCCACCGCAAACAGCCAGGACGAGAACTTCGCCCGTCCTTCGAACGATCCGATTTTCTCCCAGACGGTCGCGAGGACGTCCTGCGACAGGTCGAGCGCTTTCTCGCGATCGCGGGTGTAGCGGTAACACCACAGGTAGACCGCATCGCGATAGCGGGTTACGAGCTCGACCGCGGCACGGCGCCGCTCTCCGCCGTCCGGATGGGTCCGGATGACGTGGAGCAGGTCGTCGTCGGACGCCTCCATATGTTTGGACGGAGTCATATCAATCTGTCACAGGGAAAAATGTGGGCTTTATTGATTATCGCACGTCCGCCCGGGTCCGTCGACGCCGGACGGCCACGAGGAGCGCGGTAACAATTGCCGCGACAACGGCGAAAATCAGCGGAACAAACGGCCTCCGGGTCACCGGAATGACCGCGGCGCCGTCGCCCACGCAGACGAATCCGGCCCAGTAGAAGGGGTGCGCGGTGCCACGACCGCGGCGCACGTCGAGCTGGGCCAGCCGCAGCGATTCACCCACCGGGTGGCCGTCGGCAAGGTGCGAGTAGAAGCGCCCCATCATCGTGGCGGTCACGCGGTCGTCGACGGGCCAGAGGCTGGACACGACTACGGGGACGCCCGCGCTGAGGAAGGCGGCGGTCAGACCGAGGACACCTTCGCCGTTGGTGGTGCGTCCGCCCGCGGTTTCGCACCCGGAGAGCACGGCGAGCCGCGGCGTCAGCGAGAGCCCCGCGATCTGCCACGCGCGCACGAACGAATCGCCGCGGAAGGTGCGCGCGACGAGCATCGAGTCTTCCGTCGAAAGGATCCGCAGCGTCGAGGCGGCGGACAACGAATCCGCTCCGGATGCCGGGTCCCGC
The DNA here is from genome assembly GCA_963761125.1 of Candidatus Latescibacterota bacterium. GTDB lineage: Bacteria > Krumholzibacteriota > Krumholzibacteriia > WVZY01 > JAKEHA01 > JAKEHA01. The sequence continues at coordinate 509,198 of CAVXFV010000002.1, read as the reverse complement.
GCGCCCGGCGGATCGACGGCCGTCGGCGCCGACGATCTGGCGTCGAGACTGTCGAACACCTGGATGCCCGACTGCCACGGCGACTGGTCCACCGCGTGCGCGTGCGCGGCGATATGAACCACCTCTCCACCGTTCGCCGCGGTCGCGAACGCGGGCACGCCCCCGTCGATCCCCTGCACCGTGACCACGCCGGCGTAACGCCGGGCGAGTTGTCGAACCTCGTCGCTCGCGCCGGACAGATGCGCCGTCGGCGGCGCCCCGAGCGCGACGATCCGGGCGTGCTTCGCCGACTCGCTCCGGTCGCGCGATCGTTGCAGGGCAAGCACGGTGGCCGACGGCACCTGCTCGACGTCGTGGGTCTCGACGAGCATGCGTCCGTCGTCGGACACGATCAGCGTCGCGAAAGGAACCGACGCAAAGTACCCGTCCGGGACGATCACGACACGGCTCGACACCGAGATCAGATCGGCAACGCCGCCGAACACCGCGGTCCCGATCCCGTGTTGCATCGCGGCCAGGCGATCCGGCGGATAGTCGCCTCGCGTCGCCGCGTCGGTGACGATGTGGCGATACACGTCGATGCGCTCGGCCAGCGGCGACTTCGAACCGGCGAGCGTGACGACACGCAGCGAATCGCGCGACACCGCGATCAGGTGCGACGTCGCGTTTCCCGCGAGAAACTCGAGCAGGAGTTCGCCGGGCGCGAGCACGTCGCGTTGCAGATCGTGCGCGGTGACGAGGCGCTGTGCCGTCGCAACCGCGCCGCGGCGCGGCTCGCTGATCCGGTCGAGCAGCGTTCGGGCTTCGAATCGTTGCACCGTGTCGAAGAACACGCGCATCCGATCGCTGCGCGGGCTCGACTGCGGGTAGTCGAGCAGCAGGGACGCGGCGTCGACGACGTCGCGCGCGATGTCCTGCCCGTAGACTTCTCGCCATTCCGGCGAGCGGATGGCGCCGCGCGACGACTCGAGACTGTCGAGCGCGGCGAACAGCGAGGCGGCGGCGTTGCAGTCGCGGCCGAGCGCCCGGTAGCAGACGCTCTCGCGCAGACTCGCCAGCGCGCCGAGGCGCTGCCATCCCAGCGACCGCGCCTGGTCGCGCGCCCGCGAGGTGTAATCGAGGGCCCGCTCCGCGTCGCCGGTCGCCCGGTACAACTGCGCGAACTCCAGACTCACGTACGGGGCGGCGATTCCGAACGGCGTAACGCCCGGCCGGTCGTAGGACGACGTCATCAGGTCGAGTGCGGCGGTTACGCTGTCTTTCGCCGCGAGGATCTGCGCCAGCGAGACGATGGCGATGTCGCGGCTCTGCACCGAAATGCCGCCGCCCGGCGCCAGCAGGCGGCGATAGATCGCCTCGGCGGCGTTGGGCTTGCCGCTCGCGCCGAAGAGATCGGCGCGGTGGAAGTCCACCGTGCTCAGGTAATCCTCCGCGCCCTTTTCGCTGCACACCACCCGGGCCTCGTCGAGAATCCGTTGCGCCCGGTCGAACTCCCCGAGCTCACGCGCACGCCCGGCGACATTCGCCGCCGGGATGACAATGGCGCGTGGGCTGTTCATCTCCTTCGCGAGTTCGAACGCCCGCTCCTGAAACGCCACGCCGCGACTCAGGTCGCCGCGGTCCATCTCGAGCACACCCAGATTGTTGGTCGCCCACATCTCGTTCATGCGATCGCCGATGCGCCGCGAGACCACCCACGCGCGCTCGTAGCATCGAATCGCTTCGGCGACGTTTCCGAGCGCACTCTCCACGCGCCCCAGTCCGATCAGGGGTGTGACTTCCAGAGCGGGGTGCTCGCTCCGGCGAAACAGATCGATGGATCGCGTGTACTCTTCCTTCGCCCGCGGCTGGTCTCCGCGCTGATGCAGCACGTACGCGATCGCCGTTCGCGCCCACGCTTCATCGCCGATCGACCGCACGCGTTGCGCGAGGTCGAGGCGCTTTTCGTAGCAGCGCATCGCGTCGTCGCCGCGCTGTTGCCCCCAGTACAGGTATCCGCGGAACTGGAGCGCGGGCATCCATCCCAGCGTATCGCGCACCGCTTCCGCGATGCCGATGGCGGCCTCGATATCGCGCCCGGCCTCGTCGTGACGGCCGACGGCGAGTAGCGCGCGACCGCGGTCCAGGATCAGCCGGCCGAGCGTGACGGAGTCGCCGGTTGCCTCGGCGCGGCGAATGTAGTCGGGGATGATCAGGAGGACCGAGTCGTTGCGCGACTGGGTGAACAGCGTTTCGATGCGCGGGCGCGCCTCGTCCCAGAGCGCCGACGGCTGTGGCGCCGGCGCCGCGGCGGTTGCGAGGCCCTGCACGAGAGATAGTGACGCGGCGAAGCCTATGACGCGAATCGAACCCATCGGGGAGGCGAATCCTTTCCGCTGCGGCCCGTCGAGTTTAGCACAGACCCGCCGGGCGGACGTCACTCGCCGTTCGACAGCCAGCGGATGTACGTCACGACGCTCGCCACAGTCGAGTCGGCCACGACACCGCGATACGCCGGCATGCGGATCACCTGCCGGGTCGTGAAGAAACGTGCGGCGCGGTTTTCGTCGAGCCGGGGAATGCCGCCGTCGAGAATCCAGCGGTGCAATTCGTCGTCGTTGCGCACGAGGTCGCGGAAATCCGGCCCGCGCCAGGGCGGGATGTAGCCCTTGAAGCTTCGCGCGTTGCCGGCGCCGATGAGCCCGCCCGGTCCGTGACATCCAAAGCATCCGAGCCCGCGCGCCGCGTTGTATCCCTCATGCGCGTCCGCGGGCATGTCACCGTACGCGGCAACCGCTTTGTAGTACGCGACCAGATCGGCGAGCTGGGCGTCGTCGATCACCCCGCGGAATGCCGGCATGCGCAACGGAAGCTTCGCGGGCGGAATCGGACGCGCGCGCAGCGGAATCTCGCCGGGCTTCGGGAACGAATCGCGCACGCGCTCGTCGTCTTCCTCCGCGCGACGGCGCGCCGCCAGCGAATCCTGAAGCACGAGGCGCCACGGCTTGCCGTCCATGATCCACTCGCGGATCTCGCTCTCATCTTTGACGTACATCATCGACGTCCCGCCGTCCCACGACGGCACGTCGCCGTCGGGACTCCCGGGATTGGGGACGCCGCCCGTCCCGCGCGGACCGTGACAGCCGTGGCAACCGAGTTGTTCCGCAAGCGCGTAGCCGCGAAGTTCCGGCGTGAGGTTGGGCGCGCGCATGTAGTTGAAGAACCCCCACGCGGCAAGACCGCCGAGGGCGACGGCGGCGATCGAAATAGCGGAGAGGCGTGCACGGCCGGAGATGTTCACACCGGCAGTATACCGTCGGGTCGCGACAAAAGGAAACGGAGGTCTCCGCCGTCACACGCCCGGCGAAGACCCCCGCGGCCGCGATCAGCGGCCGGCGCGCAGTCGCCTTATGAACAGCAGTCGCACCCGATGAAGCCACATGCGATATCGACGATCGCGCACGCGATCGCTCCCGCCGCGCAGAACCCGCACGCCGGGGCATAGAACCGGCACGCGATACCCGTACAAATCGCCAGATAGTGACAGAGGCTGGTGGCGAGATTTCCATCGTTGCGAAGCGCGTCGATTGACTCGCCCGAGATCGCCGCCGCGAAGTCGGGATCGTTCATGAGACTCCTCAGCAGATCCGCGTCCGGGTTGGCGACGAGCGACGACTTCCGGTACGTGACCGCCAGCGCATCGAACTGCGCGAACGACGACTCCAGTTCGCGCATGTCCGTCGTCGGGGGATCGAACCTTCCCTGGCGCCATCGCGCGATCGCCTTGTCGATCTGGACGCCGGGGAGATCCACGTGATCCGACTCGACTCGCTCTCCATTGAGATCGCAACTCTCGTACACGCGACCGTCGTAGGCGCGACGCGCGATCTCGAACGCATCCAGCGCGGTGCGTTGCCGCATCCACACGCGGCCCGTCGCCCGGTCCCACGCAAGCGACACTTCGAACGCGCCGGCGTCGCCGCCCTCGATACGCACCGTGAAGCCGACGGGCATGGGCGCGTCGGTGAGGGGTTCGAATACGATCGTTCGCGTCTCCTTGCCGTTGACGATGTCCGCCTGGATGCGACGATCCGCCCGGCTCTTCTCCACCTTCGTGACTTCGACGCCGCTCCGTGTCACCGCGATCGGCACCGGCGCATGCGCCGTGTCGGCCTCCTTCGCCCGATCCGTACACGCCAGCGGAATCGTCGCGACCAGCGCGACGAGTGCCAGCTCCATCCATCGGCGCGCCGGCGCGCTCCGCATCATCATAGCCTTCACATCCACCACCTCCATTCACCCCGATGTTCCATCCCGCTCGCGACGCGCGCGACCCACGCACGACGCGCGCCATCGCCGTGGGCCGACGAACTCGTTGGCGGCGCGCCGGTTGACGCCGGCACCGCGTGTGAGTCGCCGGGCGGCGGCGGACTTTCAACCCGTGTGCGCGGGGCTCCGCGCGCCGTTCGACAACGAGTTGCGTGATTCTTCCCTGTGAGTGGCGGTGTCGAGGGATTGACACCTTTCAATGAACGCGGGCGGGTTCGAAGCGGAAAAAACAAAACCCCCGTCGCGCGTGGATGCGCGACGAGGGTTCGTTTTGACTGCGGCGAACGATCTAGCTCTTCACTGCGCCGATCGTCTTCAGCTCGATGGCCTTGAGGCCGTTGTTCTCCATCACGGTTCCGGTGATCGTGGACTTCTTGCCGGCCCAGTCCGCCACCATGGCGTTGACGGGTTCGTGATCCTTACCGATCAGCAGGTACACGGTGCCGTCGGCCGCGAGAAATCCCGCGGGCAGGCCCTTCGCGATACAGCTCTGGGCGCACTTGGCATGATCGGCGCCCATGGCCGAATGCTCCATGTAGCAGTTCATGTCCAGGATCTCGCCGGTCAGCGTGACCTCTTTGCCCATTTCCTTCATGGGCTTGGTTTCTTTCTTCATCTCGTCGCCCGCCACCGCGATGACACTCATCGCGAACAGCAGCGCCATGGTCAGCGTCAGAATCTTCTTCATCTGCATTGCCTCCTCGTGAGGCCGCCACGAGGGCGGCATCCGTTGTTTCCCCAAGTCTTGCTCTGGAACATACGAAACTCGGTTCTCCTTGTACAATCCCCGCTTCACCCCGTTCCGCTGCCGGTGGAACCGCGACGACCGACAGCCATATCTTGGTATTTAATAGTATGTTACCCGGGGTCTGCTTCCACGCGGGTGTCACGCGAGCACGCCGTCGTCGAACGCCAGCGCCTGCCCGACCAGGTGGGCGGCCTCGTCCGAGCACATCCACAGCACCGCGCCCGCGACGGCTTCGGGCTCGATCTTGCGACCGGACGGCGAACGGCGCTTCATGTCGTCGTCGCTCACGCCACCGGTCATGTCCGTGCGGACGTACCCGGGGCAAATCGCGTTGATCCGAATGCCCTCTTCGATGTAGTCGAGTGCCGCCGACCGCGAGAGTCCGACGATCGCGTGCTTGCTCGCACTGTACAGGGCGATGAACGGCGCGCCTCGAAGTCCCCAGACGCTCGCCATGTTCACGATGGCGGCGCCGTCGTGGATCGCGTGCTTCTTCATCAACGCGATCTCTTCGCGCATGCACAACCACACGCCCTTCACGTTGACCGACATGACGCGGTCGAACTCGGCCTCGGAGAATCCCGCGGCCGGGTGTCCGTCGTGCATCACGCCGGCGTTATTGAACGCGGCGTCCACCCGGCCGTAGGCGTCGCGGATGCGGGCGAATGCCGACTCGACCTCCGACGCCACCGCGACGTCGGTGCGGATGAACGTCGGTCGTGCGTCGTCGCGTCCCGCCTTGCGCACACGATCGAGCGCGTCGTTGCCTTCGCGATCGCGTCGCGCGAGCAGCGCCACGTGTGCGCCCTCCCGCGCGAAGGCTTCCGCGGCGGCGAGTCCGATTCCCGCGCTTGCGCCGGTCACGACGACCACGCGATCCCGGAACCGCTCGCCCGGTACCGCCGGCGGCCGACCGCCGAGAGTTCTGCGTATGAATTCTTTCATGCGCTCGATGGTACCCGTCGCCGCGGCGCACGGTCAAATGCGATCAAAGGTGCACCCTCTTCAGTCGTAACGCATTGCCGATCACCGATACCGAACTGAAACTCATCGCGGCCGCCGCAATCACGGGGCTGAGCAGCAGGCCGAAGACGGGGTACAGGACGCCGGCTGCAATCGGGACGCCGACGGTGTTGTAGACGAACGCGAAAAACAGGTTCTGCCGGATGTTGCGCATCGTCGACCGGCTGAGCGCGCGCGCCCGGACGATTCCGCGCAGATCGCCTTTGACCAGGGTCACGCCCGCGCTCTCCATCGCCACGTCGGTCCCCGTCCCCATGGCGATGCCGACATGCGCCTTCGCCAGCGCGGGTGCGTCGTTGATACCGTCGCCCGCCATCGCCACCTTGCGTCCTTCCTTCTGCAAGCGCGCGACGACGTCGACCTTTTCTTCCGGAAGGACCTCGGCCATGACCTCGTCGATCCCGAGTTCGCGCGCGACCGCGTCCGCGGTGGTTCGGTTGTCTCCGGTGACCATCACCACGCGGATGCCGTCGTCGTGCAATTGCCGGATCGCTTCCGCCGAGCCGCTCTTGATCGGGTCCGCGACACCGATCAGTCCGGCGGGGCGTCCATTGATACCCACGAACATCGCGGTCTGGCCCTTCACGCGCGCGGCCTCGGCGCCGTCGCGCAATTCGTCGACGTCGATGTGCAGCCATTCCATGAACGCACGATTCCCCACCGCGACCCGCGTGCCGTCGACGACACCCATCGCGCCGCGTCCGGTGACCGCCTTGAAATCGCGCGCGGCGACCGGTTGCGCGCCCCGTTCTGTCGCGCCGCGCACAACCGCCGCGGCGAGCGGATGCTCGCTGTTCTGCTCGACGGACGCCACCAGCGACAGCAGCAGCGATTTCTCCATGCCATTTGCAACCGACACCGTCGCGAGGCGCGGCTTGCCTTCGGTGAGCGTTCCGGTCTTGTCGACGATCACGGTGTCGACGTCGCGCAGCGTCTCCAGCGCTTCGGCATTTCTGAACAGCACGCCGAGCGCCGCACCCTTGCCCGTCGCCACCATGATCGACATCGGCGTGGCGAGGCCGAGTGCGCACGGGCACGCGATAATGAGAACCGCGACGGCGTTGACGATGGCGTGCGCCATCCGTGGTTGGGGTCCGACGAGTGCCCACACGACGAACGTCGCGGCGGCGACCAGAATGACCGCCGGAACGAAATAGCCCGCCACGACGTCGGCGAGTTTCTGGATGGGCGCGCGACTGCGTTGCGCGTCGGCGACCATCTGCACGATGCGCGCCAGCAACGTGTCGCGCCCGACTTTTTCGGCGCGCATCACGATCGACCCGTTGCCGTTGACCGTGGCGCCGACGACCGCATCGCCCGGCGCCTTTTCCACGGGCATCGACTCGCCGCTGACCATCGACTCGTCGACCGACGTGCGCCCGTCCACGACGACGCCGTCCACCGGAACCTTTTCGCCGGGACGCACGCGTAGCGTGTCGCCCACTTTGACGATTTCCAGAGGAATGTCCTCCTCGGTGCCATCGGCAGCGACGCGGCGCGCGGTCCCGGGCGCGAGTTCCAGGAGGTGGCGGATCGCCGTGCTCGTGCTCGCGCGGGCGCGCAGTTCGAGCACCTGGCCGAGAAGAATGAGCGTGGTGATCGTCGCGGCGGCCTCGAAATACACGGCGACGCGCCCGCCGTCTCCGCGGAACGAATCCGGAAAGACACCCGGGAAGACGGTCGCGATCACGCTGTAGAGATACGACACGCTCACGCCGAGACCGATGAGCGTGAACATGTTGAGGCTGCGAAACCGAATGGAATCGACGGCCCGCACAAAGAACGGCCACGCCGCCCACAGGCACACCGGACTCGCCAGCGCGAGTTCGATCCAGACGCGCGCGTCGCGCGAGAGCAACCGCGACACGGGGCGTCCGGGGAGCAAGTCGCCCATCGCGATCGCCACCAGCGGCAGCGAGAGCGCGACGGAGAACCAGAACCGTCGCGACATGGCGCGCAGCTCGGGGTTGTCGTCGTCCGCCGAGGTCGGCGTCATCGGTTCGAGCGCCATGCCGCACTTCGGGCAGGCGCCGGGGCCGTCGCGAATAATCTCCGGGTGCATCGGGCAGGTCCATTTCGACGCGCCGGATGCGGACGGCTCCGGATGCGCGCGCGTATGCGGCGCCGACGCGTGTACGTCGCCGAGATACTTCTCCGGGTCGCGCTCGAATTTCTCGCGGCATCCGGCACTGCAGAAGACGACCGTCTTGCCGTCGTGCTCGGTGCGATGCGCGGACGTCTCGGGAACCGTCATCCCGCACACGGGGTCGATGCGCGTCGGGGTCGCCGCCCCGTCCGCCCCGGGCGTGTGCACGTGCGATCCGTGATCATTCATGTGTGTCCACCGTCGCCCTCTGCGCGCTCCTCGATTTCACGATCGCATAGACCACCGGGATGACGATCAGGGTCAGGATCGTGGACGACACCAGTCCGCCGATCATCGGCGCCGCCATCCGTTTCATCGGGCGCGCCCCGGTTCCCATCATCCACATGATGGGCAAAAGGCCCATGATGGTCGTCGCCACGGTCATGATCTTCGGCCGCACGCGCATGACGGCGCCGTGAATGATGGCGTCGTACAACCGGGGCAGGGTCATCCCCTCGCCGCGGCGCCTTTCCTCTTCGTACGCGAGGTCGAGGAACAGGAGCATCACCACGCCGGTCTCGGCCGCCAGCCCGCTGAGCGCGATGAACCCGACGCCGGTCGCGACACTCACGTTATAGTGAAGCCAGTACAGAAACCAGACACCGCCGACGAGCGCGAACGGAAGCGAGAGCATGACGATCAACGTCGAGTCCAGGCGGCGGAAGTTGAAATAGAGCAGCATGAAGATGATCAATAAAGTGATCGGAATCACGACGCGCAGCCGCTTGTTCACCTCGATCATGTACTGGTACTGACCGCTCCAGGACAGATAGTACCCCGGGGGGAGCGTCACTTGCTTTTCAACCGCCGCACGCGCACGCTCGACATAACTTCCCACGTCCTGACCCTGCTGGAGATCGACGTACACGATCGCCTGCAGCAGGCCGTTCTCGCTCTTGATCCCCGGCGGGCCCGTGGTAACGCGGATGTCGGCGAGCTGGCCCATGGGGACCTGGGCCCCGGTGGGCGCGTGCACCAGCACGTGGCTCAACTTCTGCGGGTCGTCGCGCAATTCCCTCGGGTAGCGGATGTTCACCGGGAAACGGTACCGTCCTTCGACGGTTTGCGTGACGTTCATTCCACCCACGGCGGTTTCGATCGCGTCCTGCACGTCGCCCACGGTGAGGCCGTAGCGCGCGGCTTCGCGGCGGTCGATGTCGAAGTCGATGTAGTTACCGCCCATGACGCGCTCGGCGATGGCGCTCAGCGTCCCGGGCACGGTCTTGACGGTACGCTCCACGTCGATGGCCACGCGCTCGAGCGTGGCGAGGTCGTCGCCGAACACCTTGATGCCGATGGGCGTTTTGATGCCGGTCGCCAGCATGTCGATACGCGTCTTGATCGGCATCGTCCACGCATTCGTCAGGCCCACGAACTGGAATTCCTTGTCCATGTCGTCGTACATGAGCTGTTCGATGGTGAGCTTGCTCATCGGGACCTTGCGGAAGCGACACGCCTTGTCGACGGCAACCTTCACGTCGCTCGCGATGGTGTTCACGTGATCGGGCGCGACATTGCCCGCGCCCAGCAGGTGTTCCTGAATGCGCGCGGCGAGTTCATCGCGAACGGCGTTGACCGCCGTGCTGTCGACGAAGGCGGCGCCCGCGCCACCCGCATAGAGCTGGCGGACCCGGTCCTGCACGCTGCGCCGCACCATGTTCTCGATTTCCGTCGCCACCTGACGGCGATCGACGGGTTTGGATCGATCGAGCACGCCGTTGTGGTCGAGTTCGCGGAGGACGTCCTCGGCGTGGGATCGCACGAACCCCTCGCGGATCCATCGTTTCGGCCAATCCTCGCGCTCCTTCAAACTCACCGTGGTCTCCACCATCGTGAGCGGCGCCGGGTCGGTGGCCGTGTCCGCGCGGCCGACCTTGCCGAGCACGACCTTGACCTCCGGGAACGTCTTGAACAGCTTGTCCTGCGTCTGCAGCACGCGTTTGGCCTCGGTCTCGGAAATTCCCGGGATCGACGTCGGCATATAAAGGATGTCGCCCTCGTTGAGGGGCGGCATGAACTCCGAGCCGAGCTTCCGGTACGGGAACCACGTGAGTGCGAGAATCGCGAGAGAGAGCCCCAGGACCCATGCCTTGTGGCGCAGCGCCCAGCCGAGAACCGGCGTGTACGACCGCACCAGAACCCGGCTCACGACGAGGTCGTTCTCGGCATGGATCTTCCCGCGGATGAAGTAGCCCATGAGAATGGGCGTGATGGTGATGGCGATCACCGCCGCCCCCGCCATCGCGAACGTTTTGGTGTACGCGAGCGGTTTGAACAGGCGGCCGGCTTGCTGTTCGAGCGCAAATACCGGCAGGAACGACGCCGTGATGATGAGCAATGAGAAGAACAGCGACGGCCCGACTTCCATGGAAGCGGTCTTGATCAGCTCCCAGCGCGCGGCACCGGTGGGATTATGTCCCCGTTCCAGATGTTTGTGCGCGTTCTCCACCAGAACGACGGCCGCATCCACCATGGCACCGATGGCGATGGCAATACCACCCAGCGACATGATGTTCGCGTTGATCCCGATAGCGCGCATGACGATGAACGAGATCAGGATGCCGAGCGGCAGCGAGAAGGCCGCGACCAGCGCGCTGCGGGCGTGCCACAGGAAGATCATGCACACGAGTGCGACGATGATCATCTGCTGGACCAGCTCGTGCCGCAGCGTGTGGATGGAACGCACGATGAGGTTGCTGCGGTCGTAGGCGGTGTGGATCTTGACGCCGGGCGGCAGTCCGGCGGAGATCTCCGCTATCTTCTTTTTGACGTTACGGATGACCTCGAGCGCATTCTCTCCGTAGCGCATCACGACGATGCCGCCGACGGTTTCGCCCTCGCCGTCCTTCTCCGCGATGCCGCGCCGGATGTCGGGTCCGATCTGCACGGTAGCGACATCCTTGAGCAGGACCGGGGTGCCGCTCTGGTCGACTTTCAGCACGATGTTCTCGATGTCCTCGACGTCGCCGATGTAGCCGCGGCCACGCACCATGTACTCGGTCTCGGACATCTCGAGCAGCCGACCGCCGACGTCGTTGTTGCTGCGCTTGACCGCCGCGACGATGCTCTTGAGCGGAATGTCGTACGCCTGCAGCAGCGTCGGATCGACGGTGATCTGGTACTGGCGCACGAAGCCGCCGATGCTCGCGACTTCCGCGACGCCGGGCACGCTCGTCAGCTGGTAGCGCACATACCAGTCCTGGATGGCGCGAAGATCGCCCAGGTTGTAGTTCTGTCCCTCGTCTTCGACGGTGTACTCGTAGACCCACCCGACGCCGGTGGCGTCGGGGCCGAGCGCCGTTGTCACGCCGTCGGGAATGCGATCCTGAACCTGGCTCAGGTACTCGAGCACGCGGCTTCGTGCCCAGTAGAGATCGGTGCGGTCCTGGAAGATCACGTACACCAGCGAGAACCCGAAGAACGAATAGCCCCGCACGACCTTGACTTTGGGCACGGCCAGCATCGACGTCGTCAGCGGATAGGTGACCTGGTCTTCGATCGTCTGCGGATCGCGGCCCTGCCATTTGCTGTAGATGATCACCTGCACGTCGCTCAAATCGGGGATCGCGTCGAGCGGTGTGTGCGTCATCGCCAGGATGCCGCCGATCATCACGAACAGCGTGATCATGATCACGATGAAGCGGTTGTCGATGCACCACGAAATGATGTGCGCGGCGACGGATCGGGTGGGATCGAATGACTCGGCGGATTTCATGGTCACTCACTCGCCCGCGAAGCTTCCGTCCAGGGCTTGAAAGAGCCGCAATGGAGCATCTTGCTTCCCATGTACGGATTGAGGATCTCGCCACCCGCCTGCAGCCAGTTGGCGTCGGCCATGGGGCAATACACCTTGAGCGGCGTGGCCGTCATGTGCGCGCGGTGCCGGGCGACGTACGCGATCAGGACGTCGCTCAGCGCGTGGAAATCGTCGCGCGTCGCCGCGATGTCGTCCTTGTGCGAGGCGTGCACCAGCGGGCCGGCGGCCGCGCGAATGGCGTCGCTCTTCGCCGCGTCGACGATGCGTTGCGCATCGGCGCCGACGGTCTCGATCGAGTCTTTCGTGAGTCGGTCCGCGATGGCGTAGTACGCGTCCAGCACGTCCGCGATCCGGGGTTCGTCCACGAACTGCTGCGCGACCGCCGCGGAGGTGTCGGCGAGGGCGGTCGAATCGGCCGAGGTCCGGGCGAGCATCTTGGCAAGCGCTCCCTGCAACTGGCTCTCGGAACCAAGCAGGAAATTGCCGGAGTTGACCACGCGATCGCCCGGCTGGAGGCCCGCCAGCACTTCGTGATAACGCACGTCGTTGGTCTCGAAGACGAGCTGCTTGCGCTCCCCGGCGCTGCGAGAAGGATCGTCGAGCCACATGCGGCCCACCCGGATCGGCTGCGGGCGGAAGCGCCCGGGCGCCTCTTCGACGAGCACGATTCGCCGCGTGCCGGACTGGAGGACGGCGTTCTCGGGGACGGCCAGAATGTTTTTCAGCGGCAGGTGAATCTGCGCGCGCGCGTACATGTTGGGTTTGAGACGCTGGTCCGGGTTGCGGATGTTCACGCGCACGCGCACGGTCCGGGTGTTGGGATCCAGAAACGGATCGGTAAAAGCGATGTTGCCCGTGAACGTGTCGCCCGGCAGCGCGCGGGCGGTGATCACCGCGTCGATGCTGTCGTTGGTGCGAACCAGTTCCATGCCGCACTTCGGGCACGACCCGGGTCCCTTTGCGTGGACCTCGGGGTGCATGGGACACGTCCAGTAGTCCCCCGGGCGAGTCTGGTACAGGAACGGGATGTCGTCCTCGTAAACCTCCGCGTAGAGCCAGACCGTCGAGAGATCGGCGATGCGAAAGAGTACGTCGCCTTCCTTGACGTACATGCCCTCGTACGCCTTCTTCTCGATCACCGTGCCCCCCTGCGGCGCGTAGATGGTGACGTGATCCTCGACCTGATTCGTGCGCGCGATGTTGTCGAGTTGCGGTTCGCCGAGACCCCAGCGCAGCAGCCGCTGCTTCGATGACTCGACCAGCGCGTTCGCGCTCGTGATCGCCTGCGGCATCCCGCTCTTTTCCGCGTTGCGGAGGCTTTCGAGTGCGACCAGGTATTCGTTCTCGGTGGAGATGAGTTGCGGGCTATACAACGAGACCAGTGCGTGACCTTTCTGCACGGTCGTCCCGGTGAAATCCACGAACAGTTTGTCGATGCGACCCCCGACCCACGCGGACACGACACCCAGACGGGTCTCGTCGTAGTCGATGTTTCCGTAGGCGTTGATGGTCCGCGCGAGATCGCGCCGTTCCACCGGCGTGACGGTGACGCCGGTCAGTTGAACCTGCTGCGGCGTGACCGCGACGACGCCCGTCTCTTTGTTCTGGCCCCGCTCCTTCTTGACCAGCGTCATGCCGCAGATCGGGCATTCGCCCGGCTGCGGAAGATCGATCTGCGGGTGCATGGGACAGGTATAATAGACGTCGGCTTCGGTCGTCGTCGTTCCGATATCGAAGAAACCGAGGAGCGAGCGCCGCGTGGCCGGCACGACCATCAGAATGGCCAGAACCCCGACAATGGCAACCCATGGAATCCAATGTGCGCGATTGATTCGGTTCATCTCGTCTCAACCCCTTGGCTCACGTTGTTCTTGCGTCTCCGCGGTCCCGCGGTCATCGCGCAGCATCGAGCGGCGACCCCACGGTCCGTGAGAGCATCGCCCATTGTGCGCCGTAGTCGGACACCACGCTGAAATACTGTCGGCGCGCGGAGAGTAGGACGCGCTCGCTGTCCAGGTAGGTCAGGAAATCGGCCTTGCCCGTCTGGTAGTCGGCTTCGGATGCGCGAAACGCCTGCTCGGCCTGCGGGATGATGAGGCCCCGGTACAGTTCGACGCGATCCCCCGCGAGCCGTACACGCTCGCAGGCGCCGTACACGTCGTTTCGGATCCGGACTTCCCACGACATCTTTTCGCTCTGCGCGCGCGCCGCGTCCGCGTTCGCCTGGTCGACGGCGGCGCTGCGTTTGCCGATCCACAGCGGGATGTTGATCGCCGCGTTGACCTGGAAGATGTCTTTGCCGTTGTCCATCAGACCGGCCATGTCCCGTTCGCCCACCTGGACGTACTGCGCGCCCACCGTCAGGTCCGGAAAATATTCGCGGTGGGCGAGCGTGTGTGCGTCGTGAGCGCGTTCGATTTCGACCTGCGCGCTCTGCACCTCGGGTCGTTTCCGGAGTGCCGTTTCGACCAGGGACTCGACGGGCGGCACGGCCATAACACTGTCGGCGCTCACCGGCGTCGGCAACGGACTGGCAGGCGGGCGGTTCAACAACGTGTTCAAACGCGCGTCGACGTCGGCCTTCCGGCTGTTGATCACATTGATCTCGTCCTGGACTTGCGACAGCGCAATCTGCGCCTTGAGCGCATCCTGCTGACTCACCAGTCCGGACGCGTAGCGAACCTGTGCGACCTGCTCCATGCGCGTCAACACGTCGAGTTCCTCGTTCAGCACCGACTCGGTGCGGGTGATTCTGTAGTACTCGTAGAAGGCGAGTTCGACGTCGTAGCGCAGGTCGAGCCGCTGGCGATCGACGGCCCGGTCGGCGATGTCGGCCGTTCGCGTCGCGATCGCGCGATCGAGTCCGCGCTTGCCGAAGAACGGGAGGCGCTGGTTCAGGAGCAGCATCCACTGCTGCGGGCCGACGCGCGTTTCGGGGGTTTCGATGTAGTAGCCAAAGGCGATCATCGGATCGGGAAGCGCGCCGTGGGTCTGGGCCGCGAACCGGGTCGCGTCCGCCCGGTAGCTCGCTGCCGCAAGCGTGGGGTTGGCGTCGAGTGCCACCCGAACGAAACTCTCCACCGTCCCGTCGAGTGCCGGTCGGCTCTGGACGGATTCCTGGGACCGGGCTGAACCTGGCGTTGCCATCAGTGCCGCGAGGGCGAGAATTTTCCAAGTTCCAGGCAGGTTTCCGGATCTCCGGGTCATCATCGTCGCGTTTCTCCTCGCAAAAGGCCTCAATACTCGTTGCACCACGCCCTCCCTACCGCAAGACCGGTACCACGGCGCAACGCCCAGCGATGAGTCACTCAAGACATTTACGCGCAATATGTTACATAGATGATACCCGTTGGGTCGGCGTCGAACACAGGCGTCGACTGGAGAATATTCTCCATTGTTGTTCAAAGATCTCTACGTCCCTGGGCTCCTTCCGCAGAACGACCTGAGGACGGCCCGGCCTCACACGACACCTTGTGAACTCTGGCACGGAACCGGCGTTGAACCGGACCAGATGCTCGGGTATATTGAGCGGGTGCGGGCGGTGGCCGCCGTAACCGCACATTTCCTCCACGGAGTGTTCAATCATGAGTAGACAACTTCGGTTTGCCGTCGGCATCGGGGTCATCCTCGTTGCCATCGCTTACTTTGCATTTGCGGGTTATCAGGAAGGCAAGGCCTACTACAGCACGATCGACGAGCTGAACGCGATGGGAACCAACGCGCAGGGTCGTCGGATTCGCGTCGCCGGTATCGTGCAGCCGGGATCGATCGAGCGCACGGGCAAGGACGTCGCGTTCACGCTCAAGCAGGACGAAGCGAACACGCTGCCCGTCTATTACAGTGGCAGCGAACCGGTTCCCGACACGTTCAAGGACGGCGCCGAGGCGGTCGTGGAGGGCGAACGTCGCCCCGACGGCACCTTTGCCGCCGATCACATCCAGGCGAAATGCGCCTCGAAGTACGAGGCCAAGTACGGCGCCGACGCCCAGCATCCGGAAGACATCCCGATGACCGGAGCCGGCGCGGATACGTCGAACTCGTACTAGTCACCAACCCCGGCCGAAACGCCGACTCGTCGCCCCATTGGAGTTAACCCGTGGCTGACTTTGGAAACTTCTCTGTCGCGCTTGCGCTGACGTTCTGCGCGTACGCGTTGTTCGCGCTGTTCTACGGCGCGCGCACCGGACGCCGCGAACTCGTCAAGAGCGGCGAACGATCGATCTACATGATCTTCGCGTTCGTGACGCTGGCGGTTCTTTCGCTGGAAGTCCTGATCATGCGCAGCGACTTCTCGATCGAATACGTGGCCGGATACTCGAATCGCGATCTTCCATTCTTCTATAAGGCGGCGTCCCTGTGGGGCGGCCAGCGAGGATCGCTGCTCTTCTGGACGTGGATCCTCTCGGGCTACGGCGCGCTGGTCGCGTTCCGCAACCGTAAATACGCCGGCAAGCTGGTGCCCTACACGCTCGGCATCCTCGCGATCACGGCGATGTTCTTCCTCATCATGAACAAGTTCGCGGCCAACCCGTTCGAGCGTCTCGTGGTCGACCACGGCGACGGCATCCGGCACGCGTTCGCGCCCAAAGACGGCAAGGGGCTGAACCCGCTGCTCCAGCATCCGGCGATGGTGATTCATCCGCCGATTCTCTATCTCGGCTACGTCGGCATGGTGGTGCCGTTCGCCTTCTGTATGGCGGCGCTCCTGACCCGCGAGCTCGGTTCCGGGTGGATCAAGCTGACGCGGCGCTGGACCTTGTTTGCGTGGCTCTTCCTCGGTACGGGCATTCTGCTCGGCGGACGCTGGGCGTACGTGGAACTGGGGTGGGGCGGCTACTGGGCCTGGGACCCGGTGGAGAACGCGTCGTTGATGCCGTGGCTCACCGGTACCGCGTTCCTGCACTCGGTGATCGTGCAGGAGAAGAAGAACATGCTCAAAGTGTGGAACGTCGTGCTCATTCTGGCGACGTACATGCTCGCCATCTTCGGCACGTTCCTGACGCGTAGCGGCATCGTCTCGAGCGTGCACGCGTTTGCGCAGTCGTCGATCGGAACCTACTTCATCGTGTTCCTGTGCGGGATGGGCGCTTTCTCCATCTACCTCGTGATCACGCGGCTCGGTTTCCTCAAGAGCGACAACCAGCTCGATTCGTACGCGTCGCGCGAGGCGAGCTTCCTGTTCAACAACCTGGTACTCCTGGCTGCGTGTTTCGCGGTGTTCTGGGGCACGCTGTTCCCGGTGTTCTCCGAACTGATCCAGGGGCAGCAGGTGACGGTGGGCAAGCCGTTCTTCAACAAGATCAACGTGCCCATTGCGCTGTTCCTCCTGTTTTTGACCGGCGTCGGACCGCTGCTCGCGTGGCGCAAGACGTCGTGGTCGAGCATGAAGCGCATCTTCCTGTGGCCGACGATCGCGGGCGTGGTGGTTGGGATCGCATCGATTGTGTTCGGTGTGCGCTCGCTCTACCCGGTAATGTCGTTCAGCCTGGCCGCGTTCGTTACGGTGACCTTGATTTCGGAATTCAACCGCGCGGCGCGCGCGCGCCGGCGCAACACGGGCGAAGGATTCCTCTCCGCGCTCGTCGGGATCACCACGACCAACAAGCGCCGTTACGGCGGGTACATCGTTCACTTCGGGTTCGTGGTGATCATCGTCGGCATCACCGGCCAGGCGTTCACCACCGAAGGTTGGGGCGAAGTCAAGACGGGCGAGACGTTCAAGGTCGGTCAGTACGACTTCAAGGCGCCTCGACATCGCCGACGTCAGCGACCCGAACTTCAGCGGCGTGAAAGCCGACATCGACATCTCGAAGAACGGGCATCACGTGGCGATGCTGTCGCCGGAGAAACGTTTCTACGAGGCCAGCCAGCAGACGACGTCGGAAGTGCGAATGCACCACACGCCCCTCGAGGACGTCTATGTCGTGTTCGCGAATCTCAAGGAAGATACCGGCGCCGCGGTGATGCAGGTGTGGATCAACCCGCTCGTCGAGTACGTATGGGGCGGCGGCATGATCCTGATCATTGGAACACTGATCACGCTGCTTCCCAACCGCCGCGAGCGGTCGGTCCGGCGTCAGAAGCGCGCCGTCGAGAAGCTGCTCGAGCACGCCGAAATGGTGTCGACGCGATGACCGGGTATCCGCGAACCCTGCGTTCGGTGTTTCTCGCGATCGCGATGGTCGTTGCCGGCGCGACCGGTGTCATGGCGCAGTCGGCGCAGACAACGCTCAAGGACCCGGCCCTCGCCAAGCGATTCAACGAGGTCTCCGACCGGCTCGTGTGCCAGTGCGGATGCAACATGGTGTTGCGCGTGTGCAATCACCAGAATTGCCCGTCCGCCATCCCGATGCGCCACGAGATCGAAAAGCAGCTCACGGCGGGCGTCGACAACGACACCATCGTGCAGAGCTTCGTCACCGAGTATGGAGTCAAGGTGATGTCGTCGCCGCCGACCACCGGATTCGACCTTGCCGCATGGGTCATGCCCGGCTTTGCGCTCCTGATCGGCATGTTCATCGCGTTTTATATGGCCGCGAGATGGGCAGCCAAGCGCAAACTCGCCGCCGCATCCGCGCCGGCGATCTCCGTCGATCCTGAAATTCAGAAACGTATCGAGAAGGAAATCAAGTCGATCTAATATGGAATTTCTCGCCATTGGAATCGTTTCCGCGGCCGCACTGACGTTCGTGGCTTATCCGTTGATCACATCCAAGCGTTACCTCTACTACCTCGAGGACATGCTGGGTCTCGGCGAACAGAAGAAACTCGCGTACCTGTACTCGCGGCGGAGCGTCGTGTACGACAATCTCCGCGACCTCGACAACGAGTTTCAGATGGGCAAGCTTTCCGAGACGGACTATCAGCGTCTGCGCGACGGTCTGATGGCCGAAGCGGCCGACGTCGTGCGCGAGATCGACGCGGCCCATGCGCGCCGCGAGGTCGAAGACGCCATCGAACGCGACGCGAGCGCGCGCCGGAAGGTGAAACAGTGACGCGGCTCGCGCCGGTGGCGAGGCGACCGGACCCGCGCCGGACCGTCGGTTTCGCCGCCATGCTGTTCTTGATGTTCGCGGCGACGGCGAACGCGTTCACGATTCGCGGAACCATCCAGAACGGCACGACCAACGCGCCCGTCGAATCCGCCAAGATCACGCTGGTAAAGCCGTCGGCGGGCATGGAAGACGAGGTCGTCGTCACCGCGACCAACGGTCACTTCGAAATTCCCAACGTCGATCCCAACGCGCCGATCTATCTGTTGCAGGTCGACTACTCCGGCATTCCGTACAACACGCCGGTCCAGGTGACCGGGCAGGACCAGACCGTCGAGATCACCGTCTACGAGTCCACGGCGTCGTGGGACGGCATCCAGATCTCGGTCCCGCATCTCGCCGCGGTTCGCGACGGCGACCACATGAGCATCGAAGAATTGTTCCAGATCAAGAACAACTCGACGCCCCCGCGCACGGCGTACGGGGACGAAGGCATGTTCCACGTCTTCATCCCGGCACAAATGGACAGCATGGACCGGTGTTTCGTCTCGTCGCTCGGCGTTCCGGTGGACCGCGACCCGGTCCCGACCAAGAAAGCCGGCATCTACACGATCGACTACCCGATCCGCCCCGGAGAGACGCAGATCGGCCTGTCGTACAAGGTGCCGTATCCGGGGTCGTTCACGCTGTCGCAGAAGATCCTCTACGACATCGGCAACATCACGGTGTTCGCGGTCGATCCCTCGATGAAGATCACGAGTTCGACGCACACGCTGCAAATGCAGGAAGGCGTCCACGGCATGACGGCGTACGCGCTGCCCGCGCTCGTCAAGGGCGAGACGCTGGAGCTCACGTTCACCGGCGGCGAAGAACACCCCGCGGGCATCGACGCCTCCGACGCGGGCGGCTCGGACACCGGGGCGGGCGGCGGCAACGTCGCGGTGGTTCCGGTCGACACCAGCCAGCTTTCGACGTTCCTGATGATGGCGATGCTGATCGTGCTCTTCGGTCTGGGCATCGTCGCGATGCGCGACACGCACGATCCGCTTTCGGATCCGAAGATCCTGCGCAATCACTATGACCTCTTGATCGCGCGACTCGCGCGACTCGACGACCTCCGCGCCGCGGACACGATCTCGGCGGATGCGCACCGCGCCGCGCGCGAGGACATCATGAGCCGTCTCTCGGCGCTGGCGCTGCGAATGCGCGCCAAGGGAACCAAGAAATCCGGGCACGCTGATGCATCCGCGCCCCGCTTCCACGCCACAGGCGGCCAAGAGTACTCCGACCCCATGACGTCGGCCGCGGCGCTCGCGTGCGAGAAACTCACCAAGCGCTACGGTCGTGTGGCGGCGCTCCGGTCGGTGGCGCTTTCGGTCGACACCGGCGAGTGCGTCGCGATCTTCGGGCGTAACGGCGCGGGCAAGTCGACGTTTCTGCAGATCGCCGGGTCGCTGATCCGTTCCTACGAAGGCACCGTCCGCATTTTCGGCCAGGACATCAAGCAGGCCGATATCGCCACGCGGCGCGCGGTCGGCTTCGTCCTCCACGACACCTGCCTTTATCAGGATTTGAGCGCCATGGACAACCTGCGCTTCTTCGCGCGGCTCTACGGCGTCGACAACGCGGACGCGCGGGCGCGCGACATGCTGGCGCGCGTCGAACTGGACCACCGCGCCGCGAGTGTGACGCGCGAACTCTCGCGCGGTATGAAGCAGCGCCTCGCGATCGCGCGTGCGATGATTCACGCGCCGCGTTTGCTCCTGCTCGATGAACCCTTCACCGGTCTCGACGAAATCTCCAGCCAGTCGCTGGCCACGATGCTCCGCGACTTCGCGCGCGACGGCGGCACGGTGCTCATGAGCACGCACGACGTCGAACGCGCGTTCCCGGTGGCGACGCGCGCGGTGATCCTCGAACGCGGGCAGATCACGTACGACAAACCGACGTCGGGAATCGACCTGGCGGAATTCCGTCACGCCTACTGGAACGTGCTGTTCACCGGCGCCCCGCCGGCGTCGGCCGCGACCACCGGCCCGGGTGCGAGCGCCTAGGACACGACGATGCTGAAGACCACCGCCGTCGTTCTCTGGAAGGATCTCAAGATCGAGTTGCGCACGCGCGACGCGGTGAGTGCCGCGCTGGTGTTCGCCATTCTGGTGATGGTGGTGTTCAACTTCGCGCTGGGCGGAAACACGCCCGAGCTGCGGCGGCTCGGTTCCGGGTTCTTCTGGGTGGCGTTCGCGTTCAGCGGTACGCTCGCCCTCAACCGCAGTTCCGCGCTGGAAAAGGAATCGGGCGCGGGGCGTGCGCTCGCGCTGGCGCCCATCGATCCCGCCGGCGTGTTCCTGGGGAAATTCCTCGCCAACTGCGCCGTGCTGATCGCGACCCAGATCGCGGTGCTGCCGGCGTTCATCATCTTCTTCGACGTGCCGATCGAAGCGGGCCGGCTGGGCTGGCTGGCCGCCTCGTTCGTGCTGGGCGCGGCCGGGTTCGCCGGACCGGGGACGCTCTTCTCCGCCGTCGCCGCCAACACGCGCATGCGCGAACTGATGCTGCCGCTCCTGTTCATCCCGGTCAGCGTGCCGGCGTTGATCGCCGCGGTCGAGACCACGTCGTTCGCGCTCGGGGGTGCGGCGAGCGCGGCGTTCTGGTACAAATTACTGATCGTCTACGACGTGGTGATCGTCACCGCGTCGTTGCTCGTGTTCGAGTACGCTCTGGAGGAGTGAGTCAATGGAATCGCGACGCGGATCGCCGATGGTGCTCGAGGCCGCTTTGTTCATGTCGATGGCGGTGTCGCTGGTGCTGATCTTCTTCTACGCCCCCGTCGAAGCCAAGATGGGCATCGTGCAGAAGATCTTCTACTTCCACGTGCCGCTCGCATGGAATGCATTCCTGGGATTTCTGATCGTGTTCATCGCGAGTTTTCGTTATCTCGCGACGCGCGACCCCAAGTGGGATGCGCGCGCGCTGGCGGGCGCGGAAGTCGGCGTGCTGTTCACGACGCTGGTATTGATCACCGGGCCCATCTGGGCGAAACCGGTGTGGGGCATCTGGTGGACGTGGGACGCGCGTCTCACGCTGACGTTCGTGCTGTGGCTGATCTACCTCGGCTATCTGATGCTTCGCCACTACATCGAATCGCCCGACCGGCGCGCGGTGCTGGCCGCGGTCGTCGGCATCGTCGGGTTCGTCGACGTGCCGCTGGTGTACTTCGCGATCCGGTGGTGGCGCACGCAGCACCCGCAACCGGTGTTGATGGGCGGGCAGGACTCCGGGCTCGACCCCAAGATGGCGACGACGTTCTGGGTATGCTCGGCGACGTTTCTCCTCTTGTTCACGGTCCTCTTCCGCCGCCGGGTGGCGATTGAACGCATGAAACAGGAAGTCGACGACCTCCGCGAAGCCGCGGAGCTGGCGCGAATCGAAGGAGCACGGTCATGACCTGGGTATTTGCGGCGTTCGCCGTCGTCTGGATCGCGGTGTTCGGTTACATCGTTCGCCTCGGCAAGATGCAGCGCGTCCTGCGCGACGAAATCGACGCCCTGAAGTCGAAGCGCTAGGGCGATCGCGCTCCGCGGGACACAACTCCCGAGCCGGCCTCGTGTTGCGCGAATGCTACTGGCGCGCCGGCGTGCGCCGCCTTATCATCTCCGTCGTCGGCCACCCGTCCTCTGCGAGAACTCTATGAACCGCTTCCCACTTTCCATCGTGTGTATCCTCGCCCTCGCGGTTGCCTGCACGTCGGGTACCGGCCGGCCCGTGGTCAGCGTCGACGCGGTGCCCGCCGAAGACGGCGTCCAGCGGGTCAAAGTCGACATGCACAGCTACTACTTCGAGCCCAACCGCATCGTCGTCCACGCCGGGCAAGCCGGTCGAGCTGGTGCTGCACAACTGCTCGCACATCGTCCCGCACAACCTCACCATCGCCGAGCAGGGCATCAACGTCAGCGCGAGCAAGTGGGGATGGGGCAGCACCAAAGTCGATTTCACGCCGCCCACGCCGGGCGAGTTCGAATTCTTCTGCCACAAGGACTCCCACGCCAAGAAGGGCATGGTCGGCACACTTGTCGTGATCCCATGATTCGTCCGCCACGCCTCGTAACCGTCGCCACCGCGGTCCCCCCGCACGTGGTGCGCCGCGAGGATGTCCGCCCGTTCGCCACGCACCTGTTCTCCGACCTCGTAATCTCCCACCCGCAACTGCTCGACGTCTTCGACAACACCGAGATCGCCACGCGCAACGTGTGCATGCCGCTCGAGTGGTACGGCGTCGATCATTCGTTCGGGGAGCGCAACACGCTCTACATCGAACACGCGGTGAGACTCACGGTGGAAGCGATCCGGCGCGTGCTCGCGCGGGCGCGGCTCGCCCCCGGCGACATCGACCATCTCGTATTCGTGTCGACCACGGGTGTCGCGACGCCCAGCATCGACGCGCGCGTCGCCAACGTACTCGACTTGCGCGCCAACCTGCGCCGCACGCCGATCTGGGGGCTGGGCTGCGCGGGTGGCGCGGCCGGCCTGTCGCGCGCGCGCGACCTCGCGCTCGCCGATCCGTCGGCGCGCGTCGTCGTCGTGGCGACGGAGCTGTGCTCGCTATCGTTTCTGCGTAACGACATTTCCAAGCGGAATTTCATCGCGGCGTCCTTGTTCGCGGACGGCGCCGCGGCGGCATTGGTGGTTGGGGCCGACGTCAACGGCGTCGCGTGTCCCGAGCACGCGCCGCTGGAACTCGTCGCCTCGGAGAGTGTGATGTGGAAGGACACGCTCGACGTGATGGGCTGGGACGTCGACGGCGACGGGTTGCACGTCGTGTTCTCGCGCGACATCCCGAGCATTGTAACGGAGCGCGTACCGGCCAGTCTGTCGGCGTTTCTCGCCGCGCACGACCTGCGCGCCGATCGATTAGATCACCTGGTCGCGCACCCGGGCGGCGTCAAGGTATTGAACGCATACGCGGAAGCGTTGGGGCTCGCTCCGGAGAAATTCGACCCCGCGCGCGCGGTGCTTCGCGACCACGGCAACATGTCCGCGCCCACGTGCCTGTTCGTGCTCGAGCGCGTGCTCGCATCGGGCGATCTGCGCACGGGCGACAACGCCCTCGTCACCGCCCTCGGCCCCGGCTTCTCCGCGGAGTACGTCCTGTTGCGAGGCACGGCATCGTGAATCGTACAACGCCATGGTCTCCGCTAACGTTCCGCGAGAATTCTCAACCGCTCCACATTTCGGGTTGACGATGGAAGCAATCGTGTCTACCGTCTACCATACGGGGAGAGAGAGAGAAACCCTTGAGGCAGTTTCTATCAGCTTGTTTGGCGCATCGTCTAGTGTAGGCCCCGCTTGTCCTCGTGGCACGTAGCCTTCCCATCATTGGGTGCCGCACCACGAAGCTTCGGCACCAACGGTCGCCGCAGCATATCGCGGATTACTTGGAGTTGCAGGAGCTTGGGGAGAAGTCCGCAACCAACCATGTGAGTTCCAGCCACGCGCACCATTTTGCGGGCGCTCTTTGTTTTGCCATTGGTCGGTCGGCTGGGTGCCGTTGCCGTCCCATGGCAGAAACAATTGTTCAAACGACCAAAGGGGGGGCCAGGTGAATTGTGCCCGAATCAGAGACGCTTGCAGCGCTTTTTTCGTTGCCATGCTTGTTGTGACCTTTGTCTGCCTTGCCAGTCGCTCCAATGCTCAAACGCTTCCACGTTCCTTGGTTGGGATTGAGACCTACGATCCACTGCAGCACAGTCATTTGATCGTCCGCTGCAAGGTTCAGGAGGTATCGAGGGAACAGGTAAGCATGGAAGACTGGGGCTTTCGGGAGGTTGGGGGCTCCCTCTGGATAACGCGGATTCGAGTGAGTGTAGGCGAAGTCCTGAAGGGAGCTTGGAACGGGGCCGAAATCGTATTTGCGCTGGAGGGACAGACATCAATGTTCCATGTCGGCGATGAGCTGGTCATATGTGCGAAACGGAGAAATCTCCCGTCGGGCGGCACCTACGTGACCAGTCCCTATGTCGGAATCTACGGGTCCGACGGTGGGATGTGGAAGCGTTGGGTTGCCGACGATGACATGGAGCGCGAAGAAATCCTGACGAACAGTGAACTGCGCGAACGCATCCAGCGGGGCAGCATCACGAATTTGACGAGTTCGGCGGATGTCGTGGCGCGGGGTATCGTGTCGCCGGCCGGGGAATTCACGTATCGCACCGACGACGGTCGGATGGGGCAAATGCGCACATTTCGGCTAGAAGTCACAGAGTGGCTGAAGGGACATGAGACGGACGATTTTCTAGAGTTTGTTGTTCCGAGCGTTAACGCGGACTACGTCCCTCAATGGTATAGAGATGTGCCTAGGGGGATAGTCGACGGGGGGGAATGGCTGGTCTTCTTGCGGCGAGGTGATCAAGGGCTCTTTCCCTTTGGAGGGCCTAATAGCCTTCTTAGCATACGCGGCGAGTCTGTGGTCTACGATGATGCGGTCGAAATGTCGCTAGGCGCGCGAGATCTGGGCGCACGGATTCGCCAAGAGGTGGAACGTGAACAGAAGTAGGATTGATGTCGCGGCTGCATTCTTCCTCCTTTGGACGGGTCACAGTGCGCTTGCTGACTCTCCCTGTACGGCCACTTGCAGTATTCACCCCGGTCTCTACGCAAACAGTCTGATTCGTTTTGCCTACCCGACGAATGCACCTTCGCTTTCCGTAGGCAACACGGGCACCGCGCCGTCGTGGTGGGCCGCTGATTGGACTCTCTATCACGCCGCTTCGGCAGCCCTAGAATGGGACCTGACGACTGATCTGAACCTTTCATTTACTGCTGATGACTTTGGGGCGGACATCGTATTCACGCTTGTTGCCGATGCCAGCGAATGGCCAACCGGAGCGTCGGCGGACCTCCTGGGCATTACGGAGGGATGGACGACGAATGCCTACGATGAATGGTCGGGTACGAAGCACATATACATCAATTGCTTCAATTTTTCTGACGCGGACTGGACAGAAGAATCCGGGGGACCTGTTGCTACAGAGTACGACCTCGAGTCGGTCCTTGTTCACGAGATTGGTCACGCGGTGGGGCTCGGACACGGGGTCCTTCTCAACGGATTTGACGAGAGCTGCAGCGTCATGACCCCGGGCCTTGCCAAGGGGGAGAATACCAGACATACCAAAGTGCTGGATGTCAACGCGGTTGCGTGTTACTATCCATCCGTCGCTGTGTCGGATATCCAAAGTTTCGATGTGACTGGGAGCGGTCACAATGTAACCTTAAGGTTCAAGGTTCAAGAACTGCAGGGTAGTTCCTACGCGGCAGTGTACGTGTCCGACAACGCGCTCGGACCCGCCCTTTTGGTAGACTCACTCACCGCACATCCCGTTGCCCTTCCCGACTCAAACCTGTGGACGGACAGCCTTCGCTTGCCTCCGGCGGGAAATTACTACTGCTGGTTGGACTACGATACCGGGCCATTCGCAGGCAAGCGATCTCCCGTTGGGCTGTTCCCAGCGGATAGCAACCCGGCTTCAATAACGGGGACGTCCGCTGTTCACTTCTCTCCGCCTTCGATTATTTCGATTGCCGATGTCCCGCTGGATCGTGGGGGAAGTCTCACAGTGAATTGGTCGGCACCGAACGGCTACGAAGATGCAGATGGGTTCAACATCTACCGGCACTCATATCCTGGGGGTTCGCCCGGAACTGGCAGTTGGCAGGTCATCGGATGGACGGGCACGTCGACATTATCATACGTTGACCATGGCGCGACGACCGGTTGGGCCAATGATTACAAGGTCTCCATTGCGCATCACGGGAATTATGTCGAGGAACTGCAACCCGGCGATGGCAATGTTGGAATATGGAATGATTTCAGTTCAGTTGTGAGCGCCTCGCCAATAGACAACTTTGGTCTCAGCGCGATCGCGCTTCTTCCGCCGACACACTGCGCGTCTGCCCGGAGGGGGACGACGGGAGTCTCCAGGTGGAGGAGACGATTTGGGGGAATTCCGGCGGCCCGACCGTCGGTGTTCCTGCCGACATGCTCATGTGCTATATGCAAGGAGATTCGGCGCAGATCTGCGGAGGCGACACGCTGATCGCCGACAGCGCGACGGACCAATACGGGAAGACGACGTTCACAACACCCGCGATCGGTGGACACGGCCGCGCCGATGTTATCGTTGGCGTCGCCGATGGCTTCACGCGTCCCGACACGGTTGCGGTGTATTTCAAGTCTCCCGATGAAAACGGTGACGGGGTGGTCGATCTCACCGATCTTGGGGCGTGGGCGGTGTCCTATTCGTCGCCACCGAAGACCTACAAGTGGTACAGGGACTTTACGGGTGACGGGATAATCGGCCTGGGCGACTACACCTATATTGCGTCCCACTATGACGATGCCTGCGGTGGAGGAGGGATGTATGCATCCGAACGACATGCCTCCGCTGACGCGGCCAATATCGCTCTGAGCTTCTCGCAGGTGCGTTCCGCTGAGACAGCGTCGTTTTACGTGGACGTCACGGTGACGGACCAGCCACGCTTCTCTGTCATGTTCGTCAGCCTGCGTTCGGATAACCCGTCACTCGAGTTCAAGAACTGGCAGCCGGGCTCGTTTTCTGGCCGTGTCCTTGCGGCGCCCGTTTCCCGCAAGGGAGTCAACGAGATTGCGGTTTGCGCGCTTGAAGGCGCTAAGCTTGTCGGGTCGTCCCTGGACCTTGGTCGGCTGACCTACTCGATCAAGACGGCAGGCGATGTTGTTCTGTCCCCGAGCGACTTTGAGGTCAGGGTGGCAGACGTCATGACGGTGGCGGGCCCGGCTCGGATTGGGCGATCGACGTCATCGGACAGGGACGTGAAGCGGGTGTTTCTGAACGAACTCGCGCAGAACTATCCGAATCCGTTCAACCCGGCGACGACGATTGCCTTTTCAATGGAGAAGGCGGCTCATGTGGACCTGACGATCTATGACGTCCGCGGAGCGCGTGTCCGAGGTCTCGTGAATCAACACCGGAACGCGGGAGCCTACCACGTGGACTGGGACGGCCATGACGATCGCGGAAGGCAGGTCGCGAGTGGCGTGTACTTCTACAAACTCGTCGCCGGCTCGTTTACGGACACGAAGAAGATGACGATCCTGAAGTAAGCGTTCGTTGCACGATGTTCGTGTTTCTTACCGCGCTCGGTCCCGGCTTCTCAGCGGAGTACGTCCTGCTGCGGGGCGCGATGTTGTGAATTCCGCGCCCTTGTTCCATCGTCTACGCATCGCAGTGGCGCGGTGTCCCTATGTTTTTCTTTTGGCGCTCATCGGGCTGGCCGAAGCATATGTCCCGGCCCGCGCATTCGACCCGTACCGATGTGCCGTTACCGAGGGGCGACTCCTATACGCGGATCTCGTGATCGAGGGCGATATCGACTCGGTCGAGACGGGCACGTGCGAGCAGCGCGAGTACTGGGTGCTGTAGGTGCGGATCGAAGTCGCTAGAAGACCCCTCCTGTCAACGGCAAGAGTATCGAGATCATGAAAAACGAGCTACCTCAGGGTGGCAGTGAGGACGCCGTGTTAACTCGCGCCTATCGTGCTTGCTCTGCCTCAGCCCTCATGGTGTTTTTTTTGAGTCTTCTCTGGATTGCGGTAGACACTGCCCATGGCGCCGCGCCGGACGGTGCGCGGGGCGTTGCAGTGGACTATTTTGAGAGCAAATGGAAGCCAATTGCTGAAAACGATCCCAAAGCGTTTGATGTGGACGGAATAGATATCTCCGCCGCAGCTCTAGGACTTCCGTTTTCGGAATACATCCTCCGTGGCGAGAAAGTGACGGAATATGCCAACTCTAGTGACATCGATCCGCGGAGATATGCATCACTTGTCCGTTACACTTTCCCAATTTTAGTTGATGGCAATTGCGTAGGGTCAATCATGGTCCAGCGCAATCGCGACGAGAACAATAGGAAGTTCGACGAATCATCGGGGGATTTCTTTTTTTTCGGCGTCGGCTTAAGGGACAACGGGGTGGACAAGTTTCTTCTTGATCTTCGCAAGCAATCGGAAGGGGGCGCTGAAATCAGCTGGGTGCAAATTGTCGGCGGCGCGGTTTCACCACGTTTCATCATAGATGTGCCCGGGAAGCCGCTCTTGGCGGGTACTTACGGCGTTAAACCTACGGAAGCGGACGCGGCGAGACTTAAGGCCGAGGTTCGCGCGGGGCGCGGCGTACGTCCTCCTGCGAGGCGCGGCATCGTGAGTTTCGCGACGGCGCTTTCTCCAACTCTCATTGCTGCGCTCGTTGCCTTCGTGGTTGCCGTGATCGCGCAACGCGCGTTTGAACTCGCGCTTTCCGCGCGACACGCGCGTCGACTCGAAGCGCGCGGTGCCGTCGAAACCGACGCCGGTCACTTTCCTCTGCTCGTACTGGTACACGTGCTCTTCCCGGTGAGCATCGTCGCCGAAGTCGTGTGGCAGGGCGCGCGGCCCGGCGCGACGTGGATCGCGTGGATGGCGGCGTGGATCGCCGCGCACATCTTGCGCTTCGCCACCATGCGCGCGCTCGGCGACCGCTGGACCGTCCGCATCTTCGTCGTCCCCAACGAACCGCTGGTGCGACGCGGACCGTATCGAGTTCTGCGGCATCCCAACTACGTCGCCGTCGTCGTTGAACTGGCGGCGGGCGCGTTGATGTTCGGCGCCTGGCGCTCCGCCGTCATCGTCTCGCTTTTGAACGCGATCGCGCTCACCCTCCGCGTCCGCGCCGAAGACCGCGCCCTGGGCTTCTGACCGTCGCCGCTTGTGAAACATGTGCGTACTCCCAGCGCTGGGAGTGAACATAAAGATCCACGACCGTAACGGTCGTGAGCCGGCGCGCGCGGGGTCGGCCCATCCACTCGATGAGACCGTCACACCCCCCACCCCCCGCATTCCCGGCTTGCCTCGGCCGGGCGGAGCGCCTAGAATACAAAGGAACACGTTTCCGCTGGCACCCCACCTGAACCAGCGGGGGAAATGGTCGATTTGTGAGACCGGGTAAGCCAAACCCCAGACGATCCCCCGCAGACGCGGCCGAAAAGCAGTCCCGACTCCAGGAAGATCTCGCGCTGATCGAGATGATCCTCGGGGGCTCGACCGCCCACTGGCATGCCTTCGTCGATCGCTACGCGGGGCTGATCTACAGCGTCATCCGCCGTCAGCTCTTCGCGGAAGAAGAGGACGACGTCCGCACCGTGTTTGCGGACGTGCTGGCCGCGCTCTATCAGGGCAAGCTCGCGGAATTCCGCGGCAGCTCCGAACTCTCGACCTGGCTGATCGTCGTGTCGCGCGGCAAGGCGCTCGACCACCTGCGCCACCTGCAGGGCCGCCGCAAGACGCCGCAGGGCTTCGACACCCTCTCGCTCTTCGAGCAGCAGGTCTTCCGGCTTCACCACGCCGAAGGCCTCGGCTTCGAGGCCGTCATTCATTCGCTCCATTCGGCCGGAATGCCGGCCAACGCCGAGATGGTCGCGCATGCGGTCCTCAAGATCGAGGGAACGCTGGACAAGCACTACCTGCGCCGCCTCGAGGCCGACGCCAAGGCGCCGGCCCTGGGAGTCGTGTCCGGACGACTGCTCGACTACATGAGCCACGTCGACATCGTCCGCGAACGCGCGAGCGACGACGCCGCCGATCACCGCCTCGAACGCGAAGAGACCGAACGCATGGCCGCGCGTGTGCGCGAACTGCTGGCCGAACTTTCCGACGAGGAGCAGGAAGTCATTCGCCTGCGCTTCGACGAAGGCCACACGGCGCAGGAGATCGCCGACGAGCGCGGCCTCTCCGGCCAGCGCCGCGTCTATACCATTCTCGACGGCGCAATGCGGAAACTCCGGCGATTGCTCGAGCGGGACGAGTAGTTTTCGATGACACGGGGCCCTCGCCCCACCGCGTCACGCCCCCGGGAATCTTGCCGCGGGGTCCGTCTCTAGTGAACGTGACCGGTCCCGGAGGGACCGGGGCCAGCGAAGGAA
This sequence comes from Candidatus Latescibacterota bacterium, assembly GCA_963761125.1. Lineage (GTDB taxonomy): Bacteria > Krumholzibacteriota > Krumholzibacteriia > WVZY01 > JAKEHA01 > JAKEHA01. Next base: position 478,233 of record CAVXFV010000002.1, on the reverse strand, counting down.
CCCCATGACAGAGCTACACTTGACCGACGAACAGATCGCCTCTCTGGCGGACGACTCCCCATCCGGGCCTGACCGCGCGCTCTTGGCCGAGCACCTGCGGGCCTGCGAATCCTGCCAGGCGGCGTTCCGCGACACCGTGCGCTACCGCGCGATGTTGCTGGCGGACGCGACCGTTTTCCGGGCGCCGGACGCCGATGTGCGGGCGGCGCGTCGAATTGGCGAGCCCCGTCGCGAGGCGGGTCGCACGCGTCGAACCGTCGCGGGCTTGCGGTGGTTGGGTTCTCCGGGCGTTCTCGCCGGCCTCAGCGCGGCGGCCATGCTGATCGCGGCCGTCGGACTGTGGCAGGCGGGGTACCGCCCGATCCGGAGTCACAATTACACGCACTGGTTCGAACCCCTCCAGCAGGCGGCCGAGACGGCGTCCGCGGACGGGTCGATCGTGCTGCCGGGGACCGAAGACGTCGCCGGTATGACGTCGCCGTTGCATCGCACCGGCTACGTGGAGCCCAACGCCGCCATCGAGTCGGCGCTCGACGGATTGATGCGGGCCTATCGGGACCGCCCGGATCCGGACGTCGCGCACTGGTTGATCAGCGGCTGTCTCGCGACCGGGGACGTCGAACGCGCCTCGATCTACATTCACGACGCCCGGCTGCGTTTTCCGGAGCAGGCACGCTTTGTTGTTCTGGACGCCATCGTGGCCTACCGCGCCAACGACATGGACCGCGCCGAACGGCTCCTCCAGTCGGTCCTGGAAGCCGATCCCCACAACGGCGTGGCCATGTTGAATCTGGCGCTCGTGCAGTACGAGTCCGGCCAATGGGATTCGGCCCGCCGGACCCTCGATCTGGTGCGCACCGAGTTTCCGGGTCGCCGCTGGAGGCCCGGGCCGCCACACTAATTACAGGCCTTCTAAACGGTTAGCCGCTTTCTTCTCGCCCGCGGCCCGTCCGCGAATCTTTTTTCGGGAATTCCCCCGGAGCCGCCGACTCCTGTCAATCAGGATCGGGTGATCTGCGGGGTCTGAGAGCCGTCTAAAGGGGCGAGACGGATCGGATCCGGGATACCCCGGTCCCAAAAAATTTCGCGAGCGCGTGCCGGTTACCGGCGTTTCCGACACGCGACCCAGTTCGAGACCCCACCTCAAATTCCGCCGTCACCGCCGACGCGGCCATCGTGTATACTCCGGTTTCCAACCGGTAGGAGCCGATGGTCAGCGTCGCGTTGCAAGAGATTCTCATTCCCCTGTCAATCGCCTTGATCGCTCTGGTAATCCCGGCGGATTCCGTGCGCGCAGCGGGTAAGCGTGACGTCGTGCTCGTGATTCACGGAGGCGCCGGTACGATTGAGCGGTCGTCGATGACGCCCGAGCGCGAGGCGAAGTATCGAGCGACGCTCGCGCAGGCGCTGTCCGCCGGTTACGCGGTGCTTCACTCGGGCGGATCGTCACTCGACGCCGTCGAAGCGGCCGTGTGCGTCATGGAAGACTCTCCCCTGTTCAACGCGGGCAAGGGTGCCGTGTTCACCAACGACGGTCACAACGAAATGGACGCCTCGATCATGGACGGCAGCAACCGCCAGGCCGGTGCGGTGGCCGCGGTGCGCGGGGTCAAAAATCCCATTAAGGCCGCGCGACTGGTGATGGACAAGACGAGCCACGTGATGCTGGTGGGCGACGGCGCCTCGCAGTTCGCGCGCGAGCAGGGACTCGAGTTTGAGGACAGCGCGTACTTCTACACCGAAGAGCGCTGGAAAGAGCTCGAACGCACGCGCGAAGAGGAAAAGAAAAAGAAGAGCGAATACGGATCGCTGGCGTTTCCGCACACGCATTTGGGAACGGTGGGCGCGGTGGCCCTCGACGTGAACGGCAATCTCGCTGCGGCGACGTCCACCGGCGGGCTCACCAACAAGCACTGGGGACGCGTCGGCGATTCCCCGATCATCGGTGCGGGCACATATGCCGACAACGCGACCTGCGCGGTGTCGTGTACCGGCGTCGGCGAATATTTCATCCGCGGATCGTTTGCGCGCGAGATGTCGGCGCTGATGCAGTTCCAGGGACTGTCGGTGAAAGCGGCGGCGAAGCGCGTGATCCACGAAGAATTGACGACGATGGGTGGCGAAGGGACCGGCGGGCTCATCGCGCTCGACGCGAAGGGCAATTTCGCGATGGACCTCAATACGCCGGGAATGTATCGCGGCTACGTCCGCGACGATGGCAAACCGCACGTCTTCATCTACAGCGACGAGTAGGTCCCCATGAGTCTCCTCCGGATGTCGCTCCCGAACGAGCTGGGGGAGTTCAGGCGAATCAATCATGCGCTGCTGGAGTTCTTGACGGATGAAGGCGTTCCGCCCGATTCTGTGAATCGGGTCCGCCTGGTCGTCGAAGAACTGGTCGTCAATATCATCCGCCACGCCTTCGACGACGGCGCCGAGCACACGATCGTGCTCGACGTCCGCACCGAGCCCCGGCGCGTCCAGGTCACGATCGAAGACGACGGCAAGCCCTTCGATCCGCGGGAGGCGCCCGAACCCGTCCTCCGCGGACCGCTCGAAGAGCGGCGAACCAGCGGATACGGTATCTATATCGTCAAGCACATGACACGCGCACTCGAGTACGCGCGCGTCACGGGCAAAAATCGCGTTCGAGCCATCATCGAATACGGCGTTTCCAGCAAGGAGTCCCCATGAGAACCCGACACGCAGCAATGGCCGTCACCTTTGCGCTCTTTCTTGCGTCATGCGGTGGAAGCGACAATCCGCCCATGGACGTCGACTCCACGCCACCGTCGCGCGTCACCGACCTCGCCGTCGTGTCCGCCACCGCGACGTCGATCACGCTGGAATGGACCGCACCCGGCGACGACGGCACCAAGGGCAAGGCGTCGTCGTACACGCTGCGCCGGTCGGACGTCGTGCTCGACGAATCCACGTTCGGCTCAGGGACGACGATCTCCGGCGTTCCGGCGCCGGGCGCGTCGGGAACGACGGAGCTGTTCACGGTCCCGGGACTCGATTCGAATCTCACCTATCACTTCGCGCTGCGCGCGCGCGACGACGCGGGCAACCCGTCGCCGGTTTCCAACGACGCGATGTGGATGCCGCACGGCGTGCCGCAGCACTACAGCAAGACGATTCCGCCGTACAAAGACAACACGATGTACGCGGAAGTCGATACGTTCAGCAATGGCGCCGGCCAGCACGTCTATGCGGGCACCAACAACGGCGGCGCGGGCCCTCCGCCCGATCCGCGCCGCGGTCTGATCGCGTTCGCGATCGCGGACAGCCTTCCCGCGGGTGCGGTGATCGACAGCGTGTCGCTGGAACTCAACGAGTCCAAGGCGACTCCGATCCCGGGGACGGCCATCGTGTCGCTGCACGTTCTGTCGGCGGACTGGGGCGAAGGCAACTCGGTCGCCAATCTCGGGCCGGGCGAAGGCGGCGGCGGTCCCGGCGTGACCGGCGACGTCACGTGGGCGTATCGCTTCATGAAGACCTCGACGTGGACCAACCTGGGCGGCGACTTCAGCCCCACGGTGTCGGCATCGACGCCGACCACGACGACGCTCGGACCGTACACATGGAAGTCGGCGCAGATGGCGGCGGACGTGCAGGCGTGGCTGGATTCGCCGGCGACGAACTTCGGCTGGATCCTGATCGGTGACGAATCCAAGGCCGCGACAGCGCGCCAGTTCGATTCGCGCGACAACCTGACGGTATCGAAACGCCCGAAACTCACGATCTATTACACGATCAACCCGTAGCGGCGGTGATCATGCGCGTCGCCATGCCGGCCGTGATCGTGCTGGTGCTCGCGGTGACGTCCGCGCACGCCGGACGCCGCGTGACCTTCACGCGCGCGACGATCGATGCGTCGGGGGCCACGCGCCTCTCGGACATTCTTCCGCTTGCCGGTGCCTGGGCGCCGGCGTCCCACGATTTCGATTCGTGGACGCCGACCCCGCGCGGGCTTTCCGCTCCGCGCGCCACACAGTGGACCGTACTGCTCAACGGTCAGCACGTCGATCTCGGCGTCTTCGACGCCGTCAATCTGGATCTCGTTCCGGTCACACTCGCCGAAATCGATTCGGTGGTGCTTTCCGATGACGCGTCGCCGGGCGCGGCCTGGGACTCCGGCCGCGGGCGAATCGAGATCTTCGCGTCGCGGGCACGCGCCGGCACCCGCGCAGACGCCACCACGCGCATCGGTCAGGAAACCGGCGACACCGGCCAGTCGGCGAGTGTCCGCACGATCGGCCCCGACGCGTCGGTGACGCTCGCGCACGGAACGTCGCGCTGGTTCGCATCGGCGTCCGGCCTCTTGTCCGAATATCCTTACTCCGACCCCGCGATCTGGGCGCAGACGAGCGGCGCGCTCAACGACCTCCGGCCCGGCGCCACGGTGCCGCCGCCATCCGGAATCACGTCGAGCTTCTACGACCCGACGTGGCCGTCGGTCCTGCGCACGTCCGCGTCCGCGCGCGCGGGTATCCATGCCCGCGGGGGCTGGCACGAAGTGATGCTTTCGCTCATGAACGCGCGCCGGTTCTTTCACTATTCCGAACCGTTCGGCAGCGAGGTGCCAACCGATCAGCAGGCCGGCCTGGCCGGCGTATCGGGCGCGCTCGATCTCGCGGCCGCGACCCGTCTCGCGTACCGCGCGGAGACGACGTCCAACCGATTGTCCGACCAGGACGGCGTGCTCGCGTTCGACTATGACTGGGCGTCGTGGCACCACCGCGCGGGCGTCGACGTCACGCATCACACGACGCGCACCCGTGCGGGCGCATTTGCGTCCGTCGAAGATCGTCAGGTGCGCACGCCGCACGCGCTCACCCAGGACCACGACACGTTCGTGCGCGCGGGCGCGTCGGTCGAGCGCCAGGCGACGCCGCGCTGGACACTGGGCGCCGACGCCGCCGGCACGTGGAGCGGCGGCGACACCGGGCTGTGCGCGGGGGTGACGGCGAACTGGGTCGTGCGGCCCGCGGACACGTTGCGCGCGCGCGTCGCTTATAACGAGCGCCTGTTCGTCGAAGACGACAATCTCTGGCTATGGACCGGCCGCGGCTATGACCTGCTTGCGCGCGAAGGAACGTCCGTCAGCACCGACGGATCGATCGACAAGACGCGCGTGACCTCCGCCGACGTCGGCTGGACCTCGTGCGGTGTGCTGGGCGGCGTCGACGTCGACCTCGGTGTCCGCCGCTTCGGCGACGCCTATGTCGCCACGCAGGATTTCACGTACGACGCGGCGACGTGCTCGTTCGCGTCGCCCACCCGGCTCGTTACCGGACAGACGGGCCACGTGGGCGTGCTGCGCACGCGGCTGTGGCACACGCTGGGCGAACACTCGTGGGCGGACTTCACGTACACCTACACCGAGGAATTCAACTCCGACGCCGCCTTCGGCACCACGTGGCAGACCATTCCGCGCAACCGATTGAGCTACGCGATCACCGCGCGGCCGCGGCCGTGGTGGGGCTATCGCGCGAGCGTCACGCACGTGTCGTCGACCCTCTGGACCGATTACGCCGGTGTCGACGGCACGGTGTGCGTGACCAACAGCATCGCCACCACCTACCACTCGCACGTCGACGGCTTCACGGCGATCGACGCCAATGTGCAGTTCGCGTGGTGGAACAATCGCGCGGTGCTGGACCTCGTCGCGCGCAACATTTTCAATGCGGACGTCCGTTATCCCCCGGCGGGTGCCACGCAGGACTTAACGCTGCTCGCGCAGCTCGGCATCCACTGGAGCGCGCCGTGACCGCGCGCATGCGCATCGTCGCGTCGCACTGTTCGTCACCGCAATCGCGTCGACCGCGCACGCCGACAGTTGCCGGGTCACGTGGTCGTCGGTGGGCGACGACGCCGAAGCCATCGTCAAGGCGCCGTTCGAGATGGATCAGGATGCGACGCTGCGAACCCTCGCCGCGGGCGCCACGATCGGCGCATCGATCATCTGGATCGACGGCCCCGTGGACCGCGCGTTCCAGGAACACCCGGACGACATGCCGTGGAAAGCAGCGCACCAATTCTCGCGCATCGCGAGCTGGTACGGCGCGAGCGCCCGCAACGCGATGATCACCGCGGTCGGTGTGGTGGGCCTGGTCGCGGCCGGCGGTGCGATCGCCGACGACGACTACGTCGTCGACACCGCCGCGATCATGGGCGAGTCCGTGCTTTTTACGTTCGCGATCACATCGGTCACCAAGGTGATCTTCGGGCGCAGCCGCCCCTACACCCACGAAGGCCCGCACGCGTTCCACGGGTTCGCCGACCCAAGGCGCGACGCGTCGCTCTCGTTCGCATCCGGGCACGCCGCCACCGCCTTCGCTCTGGCCGGCGCGGCCGCCGGGCGTCATCCCGACTGGTACGTCCAGGTGCCGGCGTACGGGTTCGCGACCGCGGCCGCGATTCAGCGCGTCGACACCCGCATGCACTGGACCTCCGACGTGCTCACCGGCGGCCTTTTGGGCTACGCCGTCTCCGCGTTTCTGGTCGACCGCTACGTGTGCGGCAACAAGAACGCTCCGCTCCCGAACATGTCCGTGACCCTGTTCGCACTTTCCTTCTAGGTGCACCGACTTGACGGCAGGCGCGCAAGCCCGCATCATGGAGTATCCCGTCCAAGGAGGCATGCCGTGCACACCATCGTGAAGTCCGTTCTCCCCGTCGCGACCGCCGCGCTCATCGCGTGCGGCGTCACCTCCATCGGCATCAGCCGCGGGCGGCGCCGGCGTCTCCGCGGGTGATTCCTATAAGAAGGAGATCGACGCCTGGCACCGGGCGCGCATCGACCGGCTCAAGAAGGAAGACGGCTGGCTGACGCTGGTCGGTCTGTTCCCGCTCCAGGACGGCGTGCATCCGTTCGGGTCGGCGAAGGACAACGACATCGTGTTTCCGCCCAAGGCGCCCGCGCACGCCGGCAAGCTGGTCGTCATGCAGGGCCACGTGCATCTGAACACGCTGGAGGGCGTCGCGATGTCGCACGGCGACGTTCCCATCAACCAGATCGATATGGAAAGCGACGCCAAGGGCGATCCGACCGAGGTGTCGATGGGCACGTTCAAGTTTTACGTCATCGACCGACCGGGGAGCCTGTACCTGCGCGTCAAGGACGCCGAGAGCCCCGTGCGGCTGCATTTCACCGACATCGACCGCTTCCCGGTGAATCCCAAGTGGCGCGTCCAAGCGCACCTCGATCCGTACAATCCGCCCAAACACGTCATGATTCCCAACGTGCTCGGCTTCAACGAGATGGTCGAATGCCGCGGTGCGCTGGTGTTCAAGATGGACGGCAAGGAGTACCGCCTGGAACCGATGTCGGAGTCCGACGGCGAGATGTTCATCGTGTTCGGCGACAAGACGAGCGGTGTGGATACCTACGGCGGCGGGCGGTTCGTTTACGTCGACTCGCCCGACTCGACGGGCAAGACCTTCATCGATTTCAACAAGGCGTACAATCCGCCCTGCGTGTTCACCGAATTCGCCACCTGCCCGCTGCCACACGAGGCCAACGTCTTGCCATTCGCCGTGCTTGCGGGCGAAAAAGCGTGGGAAGGCCACCTCGAGCACCGAAGCGCTTCCGCGAGGAACTAAACGATTCGACCGGCCGTTCACGCCCCTTGAACGCATCGATGCGACGCGCTACCATTATGGTACGTTTCCTGCCTCGGTTGTACCTATGCGCCGGTTTTCAACATTCCGAACCGTTTCTCTCGGCGTCGCCGTCTGCACGACGCTTGCCGGTTGTTACGTCCAGTCCCTCCGCCCGCTCTATTCCGATTCGATCGTGACCTACGATGGCGACCTCGTCGGCACGTGGGCGTCCGAAGAAGACGACGAGTTCACCTTCACGCTGGAAGACACCGCGCGCGGGATGTACACCTTGATCTCGAGCGAGAGCGGTGCCACCGCCCGCTTCCAGGCGGTGCTGGTGGAGATCGAGGGCGTGGAGTTCATGGACATTCTCCCCGAGGAACCCAACAACGACAACGGCTTCTACAAAGACCACCTGCTGCGCGTGCACAACATTCTGCGCGTCGAGCGCAAAGCCGACACGCTGAGTGTCGCCGACTTCGACCCCGAGTGGCTATCGACCATGTCGAGCCAGAAGAAAGTCACCGTTGACAACGTCCCCTTGGACGGTGCCGTGCTGCTCACCGCCTCGACGCCGGACCTGCAGTCCTTCGTCCGCAAATACGCCCACACGCCCGAAGCCTTCTCCGAACCCGTCCGCCTGATCCGCACGCGCTGAAACCCCGCCTGAATGTCGCAGCGGCATGACGTGGAAGTAATCGCGCTACATCCCGGCGAGAACGCTGTGACGTCAGGTGCAAGCCCTGGATGGCAACAATTTCAGCACGGAGACCCCTCCCTGCTGGGCACGACACGAGCGGCGCGACAGCACCGGCTCGTTAGACCTGTGAACGCCAGAAGCGGAACGTTACTTCGCGAAAATGTTCACACGAAAATCAGGAAAAGCAGAAGGGCCACCCGAGGGCGGCCCTTCCGACGCTGCGGTCGCGCAACAACGTCTTACTTCAGAATCGTCATCTTCTTCGTGTCCGTGAACGACCCCGCGACCAGCTTGTAGAAGTAGACGCCGCTCGCTACCTGTTGTCCACGGTCCGTGTGTCCATCCCAGTCCACGTGGTATGCGCCGGCGTTTCGATGCTGATCGACGAGAGTTCGTACACGCGCGCCTCGAACATCATAGATCGAGAGATCGACGTGGGCCGCTTTCTCGATCGAAAACGCGATGGTCGTCGCCGGGTTGAACGGATTCGGGTAATTCTGCGCGAGTTCATTCAGGAACACACGCCTCACGTCCCTATCTGAAGAAGTCGATCGCCCGATTCGAGCCGGACCCGCCACCGTCATGACGTCCGCGACCCGGACCTCAAAGTCGCTCGGTGACAGAACAACATCGCCTGCCGTCTTGATCGCATAGGTCAGCCGACCAAGGTCCAGGGACGACCCGACAAGCTTACCGCCGTCAAGCGCGCAAACCGCAATCTCGTTGACTCCCTTACGGGAAACGGGTGCCGCAAGGACACGGCCAGAAAACGAGCCCGGCTGCCAGTTCTTGAACTCGAGTGACGGGTTATCGGAACGCAGGCTGACGAACATGACGGAGAAGCGCGGCTGGCCCGTCACGGTGACGTCCACGTAAAACGACGCGGTCTCAGCGGAACGCACTTGCGAGAAGGCAAGAGCGATATTAGCGGCACCCGCAGACGCATTTCGTTCAGCTACGTACGTCCCCCCACCACTGCAGGCGTCATCATAGTGGGACGCAATGTAGCTGTAGTCACCAAAATCTATCGAACCATTCCCGTTGAAGTCTCTGTACCATGGGTAGGTCGCTGGTGGCGACCGGTAGGAGACGGCCCACGCCGAAAGATCGCTCAGATCCACCACGCCATCGCCGTTCTCATCAGGCGACTTGAAGTACACGGTCACGGTGTCCAGACGCGTGAAACCATCAGCGAGGCCAACGATCACATCGGCGCGGCCGTGTCCTCCGATCGCAGGGGTGGTGAACGTTGTCTTCCCGTATTGGTCCGTCGGGCCGTCGGCGATCAGCGTGTCGCCTCCGCAGATCTGCGCCGAATCTCCTTGCATGTAGCATATGAGCATGTCGGCGGGAACACCGACGGTTGGACCGCCGGCATTCCCCCAAATCGTCTCCTCCACCTGGAGACTCCCGTCGTCCCCCTCCGGACAGACGCGAAGCGTGTCGCCCGAAAGAAGCGCGATCGCGCTGAGACCAAAGTTGTCTATCGGCGAGGCGCTCACAACTGAACTGAAATCATTCCATATTCCGACATTGCCGTCGCCGGGTTGAAGTTCCCCGACGAAGTTTCCGTGATGCGCAATGGAGACCTTGTAATCATTGGCCCAACCGGTCGCCGCGCCATGGTCAACGTATGAGAACGTCGACGTGCCCGTCCACCCGATGACCTGCCAGCTTCCAGTTCCGGGCGAGCCGCCGGGATAGGAGTGACGGTAGATGTTGAACGCGTCCGCGTCTTCGTAGCCGTTCGGTGCGGACCAATTCACCGTGAGACTTCCGCCACGATCCAGCGGGACATCGGCAATCGAAAAAATCGAAGGCGGAGAGAAGTGAACGGCGGACGTCCCGGTTATTGAAGCTGGGTTGCTATCCCCCGGAAACAGTCCGACGGGGGACCGCTTGGCCGCGAACGGCCCGGTGTCGTAGTCCAACCAGTAGTAGTAGTTGCCCGCGGGGGGCAAACGAAGGCTGTCTGTCCATTGGTTTGAGTCGGGAAGAGCCGCAGGATGGGCGGTGAGAGAATCCACTAGGAGCGCGGGCCCAAGCGCGTTGTCGGACACGTACACTGCGGCGTAGGGGCTATTTTGCAGCTCTTGAACCTTGAATTTCAAAGCCACATTGTGTCCAGCCGAACTAGCATCGAAGCTTTGAATATCTGATACCGCGACGTCGGGGTAGTAGCATAGCGTAGCGTAACCATCGAGCGGACCTATCGACTGCGCCACTTCCGAGTAGTTGTATGTCATGACCGTGCAATACTCATAGCCGTCAAGTATGTGGCCAAAGCCCATTGCGTGACCGATCTCGTGCACGAGAACTGTTTGCAAATCGATCTGCTGGGGAAATGTTCCCGTTCCCGATTCCTCATGCCAAAGCTCGTCACTGTAGAACGCTGCATTAATGTATATGTTCTTGACGTCCGTTGCGGTTTCCCATGCGGCACCCGGGGACTCCGTGACAGCGATGTCGAGCGCCCTACCCTCACCAACCCTGCTAATCCACTCTTGGGTGGTACCTATGATATTCACCTTAATGTCCTGGTCAAAAGAAGTGATTGTGAAGGCCATGTTTCCAGCGGCCTCCCACGCGCTGCAAGCTGGGTCGAGGTGGTTTGTTACCCAGGCCCCGTCCCACCATGTGGGCCATGACGAAGAATAGTTCACGTTAACGATGCTACCATCCTTCAATCGTGAAGAAGCAATGAGCGCCTGCGCATTTATCCCCATGCATGTGTCGTAACAATGTTCAGGCTGCGCGTGACCCACAGAACTGATGACAGCGACGAGAAACATGGCGCACACACCCAGAAGACTAGTTCTGGACATGGGACACCTCCGCCCGGATGGCATCTCTCACTTCATCTCTCGAATGCGGATAGGTCACCAAGGAATCATATACGAGGCGGCTGCCAACCACTTTCAGCAGGCTGTTCTTACCGGCAAATGGGTAAAGCCCCTCGTCACCCCGTCGGAGAAGGACGAGCCAGACCTCACCCACTTCGATAGGGCTAGGAGTGAGTTTGGTCCACGGGGGCATGTAGCTAATGCTGACGGCAGGGATAACAAACTCAACCGTATCGGCAGCGGCGGTACCCTTGAACGCCTCCGTAACGAGGAGACGGTAGTGCTGCATCGCTCCTTCGCGCCCTAAGGGTGCGGAGTACCTCGCCTTCCATGTGGCGGTGATCCTGCCGAGCGCCACCACGTCCGACGCGTCGGCAACGTTCGGCATTTCGGCCGTCGCTATCCGAGCGCGAAGAGAAGGATCACTCATCGTTACCCCTTCCCCGGACTCAGGCAATTCCCGCCATGAGTCCTTCCCACTTTTCACAAATAGCCCCTGGAGCGGCCCGGCGATATAGCTGCCGACACCGCGCGCTTCACGCCAACGTGCGCAAATGATATACTCTTCTCCCTTTTGGAACATCGATGCATCGCGAAGCACGTCGAACGTCGTTCGCGATCCGGGGTCATTTCCCTTCAACAATTCGTCGACCTCGACGGACACCTTAAAGACTCGCAACTGCGAGTCGTCCTCCCCTTCAACAAGATATCCTCCAACCGTGATCGTTTCCACTTGGATGTCGCCAACGTGGCCACGAACAATCAGGTGACTATCGGTAAGCGGATCGAATTTCTGGATGCTCGGAGCAAAATCCCCTATTTGCTCCGCGGATGCAACGGCACACGTGAACATTGCTGCGACAAAAATCATCCATAGTCTCATTTTTCACATCTCCCAGGGCCCCTTGACGTAGGGCACGCTGCCAAAATGAGGGCGTTGCATGGGTCGAACTGTTTGTTCCAAACAGCGCGGGTGAGCCGAACAGGCAGCCGGTCGCACAAGAAAATCACGGAGGCAACGTATCAACAACGCGTCCGTTCCAACTACCCAGGCGAGCATCACAGGTCTCCCCTCGACCTCTCTATCGTAGCCAGGCATCTCGCGATCGTCAATCGACAATTGATTCCGCACGATCCTCTTTACAACACCGAAGCGCGGCCGTACGGATCAAGCTCGCGCAGTGTGTTCGTCTCGAGCCGAATCATTTCCCGAAGGTCATCATCCGTCTTCCCGCGCAACTCATTGAGAACAAACTCAAGTCGCGACTCCGGCTGTGCGTTGTCAAGCATAATGGGACATTTTGTGCCCGAAGTTAATAGACGCTCTTCCTCAGTCCGGCCGGTTTGATCCGGCGTTCGTTCTTCACCCTCATTCCCAGGTTCTGCTGCCGGCGCCGCTCGTGCGTCTCGAGCTTCACGATCTCACGCGCGGTCATGATCTCGCGGCCTCGGCCTCGATACACGTCCTCCGGCGTCAGGTTGTTGAGCGACTCGTGCACGCGCCCGTGGTTGTAGTGCTCCACGAAGCGGCCGAGTTCCATCTCGATCTCCCAGGGGAAGAAGTAGGTTTGCAACGTCACGACGTTCTTCATCGTGCGGTGGTAACGTTCGATCTTCCCCTGCGTCTGCGGGTGGTATGGCCGACCGCGCACGTGCCCGATGTCGTGCTTCTCCAGATACTCTTTGAGATCCTTCGAGATGTACGCCGAGCCGTTGTCGGACAAGAGCCGCGGCCGGTGATGGACGCGCGGCGCGCTCACGCCCGTCACCTCTCGCGCTCGATCAATCAGCATCTTCACGTCTTCCGCCGTCATCGTCGTCGAGAGAAGCCACGCGATAATGTAACGGCTGTAGTCATCCAGGATCGACGTGAGGAAGTAATGGCCCCAGCCGGCGACCTTGAGCCAGGTAAAGTCCGTCTGCCAGAGCGCGCTGAGTATTCAATTGCGACAGCATGCCCCTTCTGCGTCCAATAGGCTGCCAATTGATTCGCCGCACTACTGAACTGATTCACAGTGAGAATCAGGACGTCCGGTTCGCCCTCCGTCCGTACGCCAGTCGAGGTATTCGCGGCATCCTGTGGTGCCATGATCCGGGACGGTGCGGACGAGATTTGCCGCACGTTCCTTATTCCGCTGATATTGCTTGCTTGTCTTGTTCACAGCACGCCAGGGGAATAGTAGTACTCGAAGGCCCCTCTCGTGGTGGGCCTGCTCCTTCGCTAGGTGTGGGGCGCCCTCGCTCATGTGTCACGCTCCATCCCGCGAGGTAGGCATGGGCGATTGCGACTAGCGCCTCCCCTCGCGTCCCTATGCCGTGCTCTCGTTTCGCGGCCTCGATGGCGCGCTCGACCGGCTCCGCGTCGTCGACCACAAACGTCAGGATTTGCGGCCGCTCGCGCGCCTGTCGCTGGGTTTCTTGTTTCAGGAACTCGTCGAGCCCGTCGGGGATCTTTAGGAGGTCGAGCGAGTCCTTGAGTTCGTCCAGCGAGTACGGGAGCTGCTTCTCCAGGTCCTCCAGCACCAGTTCCTTCGAGAGATCGTGAACGAGGTTCGCGAGAAGCGTCGGCAGGCTCTGCCCCTTCATCTCGTTCAGGTTCACGGTCAGAATCTTTGCTCGCTTGTCGTCGAGGTCAACCACGACACATGGGACCGTCTCCCAGCACCCGAACGACCAGCGGTTCCACGAACCCTTCGCGTTCGAGGTAGCGTTTGAGCTTCGCCCGCCTGCGCATCGGAGCGGCCTTTGCGAGCATCCCGGGAACCTCCCGGGAACGTCACGTCTCTTCGCGCCCCAATCGGAACTCGGGCGGCGGTAACCGGCGCGGAGAGCCCTCCCGGCGGGGGTGGATCGGCCCACCGCCCGGACCGCGACGAGATAGGGCTCGCCGCTTCCCTCCGCTTTCGGTCAGCATCGGCGCGGGGCACGGGCATTGCACGGGTCCGTAGTGCCGACTCCGTGCGTTTCTGCCGAATCGGGCTTTTCTATGAGCCGGAATCTCATGCATATGCTCCTCGGGGCGTTGTTGTGGGTGGTCTTCGCCTACTACTGGTACCTCGTGATGAACCAGCCGGTCACGCACCAGACGCGGCTGGCGTTGCTCGTCGTCGGGTGCATCGTCGGTGGGATCACGCTGTTCGACATCGGCTGGATCGCGCACAACGTGCGGATCGCCAAACACTCGCGGCGCAAGACTCGTCGTGAGGGGGCGGAAGCGCCGCAGACGGATTTCCTCGGGCGCACCTTCACCACGCGCAACGACGAGGAACTCCATCGCGCGCGCTATATCGAGGTCCACGTCGTGCAGATGGAAGACGACGACCACGCGGTCGGCCACAAGTTATTCCGCGTGACCGACCAGATCCCGGGGGCGGAATGATCGACATCGTCTCCATTCTTGAAGCGATTGAGCGCAACGGCGTTTATCTCGTTGCGCTCTCGTTTTTCGCGTGGTACCCGCTGGTTTCGAGCGGCACGCTGGTGCTGGTCTCGATGCTCTACTACCTGCGACGCGAACGCACGCTGGAGACGATCAAACCCGCTCTGGACCCGGACTTCATCCCGAGTGTGTCGGTGGTGATCGCGGCCTTCAACGAGAGCGAACACATCCGCGCGACGGTCGAAGGCATCCTCGAGATCGACTATCCCAATTTCGAAGTGGTCGTGATCGACGACGGCAGCACCGACGACACGTCCGACCAGATCATGCCGTTCGTGCGCGAGGGCCGCGTCCGGCTGGTGCGCAAGTTCGTCAACGAGGGCAAGGCGATGGCGCTGAACGACGGCCTGCGGTGCGCGAACGGCGAGATCTTCCTGGTCATGGACGCCGACGCCATTCCCGACAAACAGATTTTGCGCGTGATGGTGCCGCACTTCAAGTCGCCGCGTGTGGGCGCGGTAACCGGCAACCCGCGCGTGTTCAACCGCGAGTCGCTGTTGAGCAAACTGCAGGCGATCGAATTCACCGCCATCATCTCGCTCCAGCGCCGCGCGCAGCGCGTGTGGGGACGCATTCTGACGATGAGCGGCGTGGTGGGCGCGTTCCATCGGAGTGCGATGCTCGACGTCGGGTTCTACAGCCCCGACATGGCCACCGAAGACATCGACCTCTCGTGGAAACTCCAGTTGAGCTTCTGGGACATCCGCTACGAACCCCGCGCGGTCGTATGGATGCGCGTGCCGGAGACGATGCGCGGGCTCTGGCGCCAGCGCAAACGCTGGGCACGCGGACTGTCGCAGGTGCTCTACCGTCACGGACGCCTGGCGATGACGTGGAAGCGCCGCCGTCTGTGGCCGCTCTTGATCGAGTCGTGGCTCTCGATCGCGTGGGCGTACTGCTTCGTCGTGCTCACGCTCCTGTGGATCTTCTGCTACGCCGTCGGATATCCGCCGGTCGGCGCGTCGCCCATCCCGAACTGGTGGGGTATGCTGATCGGCACGATGTGTCTGACGCAGCTTTTGACGGGCGTGCTGCTCGATCGCCGGTACGACCGGAAGATTCCATTGTATTACTTCATGGCGGTATTCTATCCGTTGATCTACTGGATCGTGATGGCGATCGTGACGTCGTTCTCCACGCCGGCCGCGTTGTTCCGTCCGGCCAGTCGCCGCGAGCCCGTCCGCTGGAAGCCGGTGCGAGGCGCATGACGACGTCCCGGTGGATCCATTCCCTTGCGATCGCGATGGTCGTCGCGACGGCGTTGCCGGTGTCGGCGCGAACGCCGGCGCGGACGCGCACGCATCACGCCCCGGACACGCTCGCGCAGACGGGGACGGCGGCGGCGTCACACGACACCACGCGCGTCGCCCTTCCCGATCCCGTGCTGGCGGAGCACCTTCCCGCCGCGATCGCCGCGCGCGACAGCGCGCGTGTGTACGCCGGCGACGACCGCCACCGCGACGCGATTCGATTGTATAAGCGCGCCATCGCGCTCTATCCGCCGATGACCGACGACCTCGCCGTCGAACTCGGTCACCAGTACACGTGGGCGGAGGTTCCCGACTCCGCGATGATGTGGTACCAGGCCGCACTGCGCGCGCACCCGAACGACCCGGAAGCCCGCATCGGTATCGCGCGCCTCACCAGCTGGAAGGACGACCAGGACGCCGCGCGGCGCATTTACCAGGGTGTGCTCGCCGACGATCCGGATAACCTGGGCGCGCGTCTGGGGCTGGCGCAGGCCACCAACTGGTCGGGACGGCACCGCGAGGCCGCGGACCTCTACACCGGCATCATCGCCGATCACCCGGACAACCTGGAAGCGCGCGAAGGCCTGGCGCGCGCCACGGCGTGGATGGGACGCCCCGATCGCGCGCGCGAACTCGCCGCCGACAGCGCGTACGCGCTGCCGTCGGTCACCGCCGATCTCGATCACGACCGCGCGCCCGGCGGGTCGTACACGTACGAGCAGAACAAGGACAGCGACGACGTCCACCGGTACAAGCACACGGTGCGCGCGTCGATGTCGACCGACGACATGACGCGTCTCGGCGCCGAATACGGCCACGGGAAGTTCACGCAGCCGTCCCGCCCCGACGTTTCGCGCAACGGGATTGCGGCGGTGCTGGATCGTCGCTTCTCCGCATCCGCCGCGGTCCATGCCGCGCTGGGCTATCAGTGGAATTCCTACGACCGCTCCGCGCTGGGCCCGCAGTCGTACTGGCAGGACGACTTCAACCTGCCGACGCTCGACAGCTACGTCACCGTGACGCCGCGCGACTGGACGCGCATGGACTTCAGTCTCTACCACGGGTCGTTCGAAAATCCCGACGCGATCTACCGCGGCATCTCGCTGACCGAACTCGGTGCCGGGCTGGACCAGCGGCTGCGCACCAACCTGCTGTGGGCGTCGTCGACCGACGTGACGTGGTACAGTGACGTCAACACGCGGTTCGGTATCGGGACGCGCGCCGAGTGGCAGCCGTTCTGGCGGATGCCGATCGACATGAAGCACCGCTTCACGTCGACCACGGGTGTGTCGTACTTTGGATATCAGCACACCAAGGACAACGGCTATTACGATCCGAACGCCTACTGGAGCATTTACGAACAGGTGGCGCTGGACATGACCATCGCACCGCCGCTGCGCGCGCACATCGCGGGCCGGCTCTCGCTGGAGAACGAGAACCACGGCGACTGGTTCACGGCGGGGTCGTTCGAAGCCTCGGCGAGCTGGGCCGTCTGGCGCGGGCTCGGCCTGACCGCCGGCTATTACAAATCGGATTCGCGCGTGACCTCGCGCGAGGGCTATCAGGCCGACGGCTTCTATATTACCGTCGACTATCTGCACGGGACGGAGTGACCATGACGCGGCGCGGCGTCACCATCGGACTGGGCGCGACACTGCTCATTGCGACCGCGATCGTACTGGCGACCGGCGGCGGTTTCGCCGGTCGCGGTGCGAGCGAACGCAGCATGATCATTCAGCGCGGGCCCATTTCGGCCGACTCGTCTGTCGCGGGCGCGACGTCGCAGGTTCCCATCCTCTGCTATCACTACCTTCGCGGCGCCACCAGCCCGCTGCGACTCCTGCGCGTGTTCGGCTACGTCGTGCTGAGCCTCCCCGTGCTCGACGACTCCGAACTGTGGACGGTCGGCGAACGCGGCTTCGAACACCAGATGGAATACCTGAAGGCGCGCGGCTATCACACCGTGACCCTGGACGACGTCAACGAGTGGCAGATGGGTCTGCGTGACCTGCCGCCCAAACCGATTGTGATCACCTTCGACGACGCCGACGAAAGCGCGTACACCATCGCGTACCCCATTCTGGAACGGCTCGGCATGCGGGCGACCGTCTTCGTGATCACCGGCCACGTCGGGACGCGCTGGAACCAGGTCAACTGTCTGGACTGGGACCGACTGCGCGAGATGCAGGAGAGCGGCGTCTTCGAGATCGAGTCCCACACGCACGACATGCACTACAAGGTCGGTTCGCCCAACGACGCGATGCCGGTGTTCCTGGCCGCCAGCGAGCGTGACTATGCCATCGACGGCGACGCAAGCTGGGAGGACGCCGTGCGCCACGATCTCACCCGTTCCCGCGACCTCATCCGCGAGCACACCGGCCGCGCGCCGCGCTTCCTCGCCTGGCCGTTCGGGTTCGGCGACCCGGACGTGGATCGCGTCGCCGCCGACGTCGGATTTCTGCGTACGTGTGCGCTCCGTGCCCGCGCCGCGCAGTATCTCGACAGCGCGCCCGACGTCGCGGACACCGAACACTTCGAGATGCCGCGCTACACCATCACGGCGCGGACGTCGCTGCGCGCGTTTCGCGCGATGATCGAAGGCACCTTCCAGCCCGGTGTCTGACGCCGGGCCGCGACCCGCCCCGGCACCGTGCTATGATCGACACACCCCTTGCGACCCATGCGCATCATTCTTCCGGTTGCGACCCTGACCATCGCGCTCGCGAGCGTTCTCGCGTGCGGCGAAGACACGTCGCGTCCGACCCCGCCCACGCCGGCGCCAGAGGACACGTCGATCGTGACGTACACCTACCAGATCGTGAACTCGTACCCGCACGACACCGGCGCCTTCACCGAGGGACTCGTCTGGGACGACAGCGTGCTGATCGAAGGCACCGGGTACTACGGGGGCGAATCGTCGGTCCGGCGCGTCCGCCTGGAAACGGGGGAGGTATTGCAGAAACGCGCGGCGCCGTTCAACGGCGCGCGGCCGGTGTTCGGCGAAGGCGTGGTGCGCGTGGGCGACCGGATCGTCGAGCTGACGTGGACCGACCACATCGCGTGGATCTACGACGCCGCGACGTTCGATTCGATCGGGCAGTTCGCCTATCCCACCGAAGGCTGGGGCCTGACCCGCGACGCGACGCGCTTCATCATGAGCGACGGGACGTCGACCCTGTACTTCCGCGACTTCGACACGTTCGCCGAAATCGGCCGCGTCACCGTCCGCGACGAGCACGGCCCGGTGCTCAATATCAACGAACTCGAACTCGTCCACAGCATGGTGTACGCGAATGTGTTCGAGACCGGATGGATCGTGATCATCGACCCCGCGACCGGGCGCGTGCGCGGGCGCGTCGACCTGTCGGGTCTGCTCGCCAATCCGCCCGATGTGCTGAACGGCATCGCCTACGACGCCGCGACCGACCGCCTCTTCGTCACCGGCAAGCGCTGGCCCACGCTGTTCCAGATCGTGCTCACGCCCGTGCCGGCGGCGCCCCTCGCCCGTTAGTTGTCTATTGCAACGCGTCGTTGCCTTTTGCATCCCATCGTTCCCCCCGTCCTCACGATCGCCCCGCCGACGCGGTGTTCTCGCTCGTGGCATGTTCTTTGCGGACCGCTCATCACTACGCATTTTCTCGACAGCTCCGTCGCAACGCCGCGACGATCGCGCACAAAACAGACGGTATTCCTGGGGAGACGGGAGACACGTATGTCAGCTGTGCAGAAGCACATCAATCACGGTACGTACCTCAACTGGTTCGTCATCGTCATGGTGGCCGCCATCGGCGGAACCGGACTGTTCTTTTCGCTGCCGACACTCGCGGAGAAGTTCGACACGCTCGACCTGCTCGAACACACGCAGGAAGCGCATGTGTTCATCGCGGCGTGTTCGCTGCTCGTGCTCGGGGGCCTGGTTCTGCAGCGCATGGACCTCGTCGGCTTGTGGAAACAGTATCTCCAGGCTCAGAAGGAGCTGGCCGAAGCGGCCGAGAAGCACGCCGCGCGCGTGTATGCGCTGCTCAACGTCAGCAAGATGATGGTCGCCCAGAACGACCTCGCGGCGGTCTTCGACTGCGTCGCCAGGACTTGCGTCGAGGTGTTCGCCTGTCACCAGGCGTCGCTGATGATATACGACAAGGACACCGACGAACTCGAGGTGCGCGCAGTCAGCGGGCGCAAGGTGCCGCAGGGCATGCTTGGAACCAAACAGAAGCTCGGCGTCGGAATCGCGGGCTGGGTGGCGCTTCGTCGCGAGCCGCTCCTGCTTCATCCGCGGGGCAAGCCGGAACAGTACCCGGGGCTCGAGTTCAAGCAGCGCGGTGTGGTAACCGCGATGGTGGTTCCGATCATCCTGCGCGACGAACTCGTGGGCGTCATCAACGTGAGCTCGCGCGACTCGCAGGCGATCTTCGACAAAGCCGATCTCGAGGCCCTCAAGGTGTTCGCGGAAAACGTCGGCACCGCGATCCGTCATACGGAGCAGGCGGAGTGGATGCGCACGACGATCCAGAAGCTGCAGGGTCAGCGCGAACACGCGCACGTCGCGTCACCGCGAGTAACGCTGAATCCCGAAGAAGCCTGATCCGACCTCCGCGGGTCCCGTCATCTCGCCACCCGCTCTTGCTATAACAAGCTGGGAATCGAGCCGCCGTCGACCTGGATCGTCGTGCCGGTGACGTAGCTCGCGCGCTCGGAACACAGGAACGCCACGACCGCCCCGAGTTCCTCCGGGCGTCCCAGACGCCGCGCAGGGATCGTCTTCTCCCATTCGTCGAAGACATCTTTTGGTTCGCGCTTGTGCGTACGCGCGATATGTTCCGCCAGCTCGTCCAGGCGTTCGGTGCGCGTGTAGCCGGGGGCGACGTTGTTCACGGTGACGCCCTCGCCGGCGAATTCCATCGAGATCGATTTCGCGAATCCCAGAATTCCGGGTCGCGTCGTGTTGGAGACCAGCAGATTGACGCGCGGTTGCTTGACCGTCGACGAGAGGATGTTCACGATGCGTCCCCACTTCTGCGCGCGCATGTGCGGGAGTGCGGCCGACATCAATGCGAGTGCGCTCATCAACGTAGAGTCGATCCCGCGGCGCACGTCCTTGAGTGTCACCTGGTCGAAGGATCCCGGCGCGGGCCCGCCGGAATTGGTGACAAGAATATCCAGGCGTCCCAGCGCGGATGCCGCTTCATCGACGACCTGCAGGCATTCCTCCTCGCGCGACAGGTCGGCCATCGACGCCAGCACGGTAGCGCCGTCGACTTCCGAGCGAATGCGGCGCGCCGCCGCCTCGATGCGGTCGCGGTCGCGCGAGCAGATGGCGACCGATACTCCCTCGCGCGCCAGCTCCAGCGCGCACGCGTAGCCGAGCCCCTGGCTGGCCGCCGCGACCAGTGCGGCGCGGCCACGAAGTCCAAAATCCATCGAACGGTCTCCCTTCGGGTATGCGGATGAAACGCAAATTGTAGCGCAACCGGTTGCCGCGTTGTTTTACTCTTTCGGCGTATGACCATTCCGGAATCGGCAGAACGGACCGACCCGACGCCCGATGCCCCGTCCCGGCGGTCGCGGCTGATCCGTCGCGCCCCGTGGATCCTCGGCGCCGTCGTGCTGGCGGGCGTCATCGTGGCGTCCCTGCACTTCACCGAGGGCCGCGACTTCATCCGCCTCGCCGAGCACGCCCGCCCGTCGTGGCTCCTCGTCGCCATCGCGCTCCAGGTGCTGACCTACTGGTGCCAGGGCGAGACGTGGCGGGCGGTGACGCGCGCGTCCGGCCACCGGCTGGGGATGCGCTTCGCCTATGAGTTGAGCCTCGCCAAGCTGTTCATCGACCAGGCGGTCCCGTCGGCGGGTGTCAGCGGCACCGTGATGATGGCGCGCGCGCTGGAGCAGAAGGGCGTCCCGCGCAAGGTCACCGCCGCCGGTGTTGTGGTAACAACGACCGCGTACAACATCGCGTACGTCGCGAGTCTCGCGGGGGCGCTGGCCATCATGGCGCTGCACGGGATCACGAACATCCTCGTGTTGATCGTCTCGGTGCTGTTCACGCTGTTCGGTCTCGCACTCGCGATCGCCACCATCAAGTTGTCCGGGCGTCACGAGAACCGGATCGAGGAACGCTTCAACCGGTTGGGTCCGCTGCGCAAGGCACTCGCGTATCTTGTGGAAGCCGACCCCTCGATCGTGCGCAACCCGCTGGTCACGATCGAAGCGAGCCTGTTGCAGTTCGGAATCGTGGTGCTCGACGCGGCGACGATCTGGGTGCTGGTTCGATCGCTCGGAATGACCGCGTCGGTGGGTGGGGTGTTCGCGAGCTTCATGATCTCCAACCTGTTCCGCACGGTGGGTGTGGTGCCGGGCGGGCTGGGGACGTTCGAGGCGACCTCGGTGCTGACGTTGAAGCTCGCGGGGTTGCCCGTCCCGGTGGCGCTGTCCGCGACGCTGATGTTTCGCGGCTTGAGCTTCTGGCTGCCGATGTTGCCGGGGTTGTGGTTTATCCGCCACGGCCTGGGCGGCGCCGGGTCCGTAGACACCCGGCGTTCGGATCGGGTATAATTATTGTTTCCACGGCGCCCGTACGGGGCGCCCGCACGGGTCATTCAGCCATCGGACCGCGACTCTCCGCGGCGCCCGTTTTTCGGGAGTTCACCATGCAGTTCTTGCGGGATATCAAGGAACGTTTGTCGATTTTCGGCGAGCTCTGGGCCTTCATGAAGGTTCGCAAGAAATACTGGCTCGGCCCGATTATGATCTTTCTACTGCTGCTCGGCGTCCTGATCGTCTTCACCGAAGGATCGGCGCTGGCCCCGTTCATCTACGCGCTCTTTTAGGCGCGCCGGGGCAATCGGCCAGGGATCGACGGGCGACGGCTTCCCAGCCGCCGCCCGTTTTGCGTTTTTTCTCAGAAACGTGCAAGCTTCCCGGCTGCGGGCCGGCGGTGGTAGAACTCGTTCATCTCCTCGATGGCATCGCGGGCCAGGCTCGCGCGCGGCGTCCCGGCTTTGGCATTGATGTCCCACAGCTTGTACTTTTGGACGTACATCGGGAACACCGAGAACACATCGTCGTCGATCACAACGGCGTAGTTCACGTAACTGCCGATGATGACCGCCCGGTCGGGAGTCAACGGCCCCCACAGGTTGTGGCCGTTGGTGTACGCCTCCTCGTCCCGCGCGCACCCCAGTCCTTCCTCGAGGATCGTCGGCGGGATGTCCACGTGCATGGTCAACGCGTTCACCTGGCGCGGCTTTTCCCACGGCACGTAGATGATCATCGGCACGCGTGTCTGGAAACCGGTGAAGTTGCTGGCGTGCCCCCAGTAGTTTGCCTTGTTGTCGTTGAACTCCTCGCCGTGATCGGAGGTGATGATGACGATCGTGCTGTCCAGGATCCCCGACGCATCGAGTTTCGAGATGAGGCCTCCGATCAGGCCATCGACGTAGCTCACCGAGTTCTTGTAATCATTCAGATAAGGCGTCGAGTCGCGTCCGCCGTTGGCGAAGGCCATGTTCAACTTGTGGGCGGGGGTGAAGCGTGCCGCCTCTTTGGGATAGTAGTAGTTGTATGCGTCGACTTGTAGAACGCAAACGCAAAAAACGGGGTTCCGGCCGAGTGCTCGCGTTTCGCAAACTCGAGCACCTGGCCGGTCATGTCGCGATCCCTGGCGTCGGACGTAGACCCCTTGAATTTCTCGTCGACCTCGATGCCGCGAAACATCGTGTCCTTGATCTTCTCGCCCTTGAAATTCGAATCCGCGAAGATGCCGAAGTTGTATCCGTGGCCGGATCAGGTCGATCAGGACCGGGTTGTCGATGGCGGCGCTGTTGGCTTTCACCGCCGTCCAGTAGGTCGGGTGGATCCCGTAGAAGAGCGAAAACACGCCGGTCGGGCTGGAGTTGCCCGAGCTGAAATGGTCGATGAAGACGGACGATCGTTGCGACGACGCGAACATCCGGGTGTCACGGTCTCGTTCATGGTGTCGAATCGCCAGCTCTCGAGCAGCAGCAGAAGAACGTTGGGCGTCGCTTCGCGCTCGGCGCCCCGCGAATGTCGTGCGGGTAGGCCAGCGACGGCGACACGTCCGGGTTGGGCGACTCCCGGGTCTCCCAGACCATGGGCAGCAGGCCGCCGTACTTCACCGCTTGCCGCGCGACCTGAAGGGGAAGTAGAGCGGCAGCCGCGGCGTGATATTGGTGATGCGGCTGTCGTTCCTCTCGTACGCCACGATGTGGACGGCCTGGCTGGCGACGAACGCCAGCAGGCTGATGGCCGTCATGGCCACGGCGAGTCGCCCCCGGAACGGCACCCGGGCGGCTGCGCGAAACAGGAGCCACACGACGACGCCCGCGGCCGTCAATAACGCCCCCGCGAGCGCGAGCGTGCCGGCGGAGAGGCCGATGCCGCTGAAGGTCGCGATCGCGTACTCGAGCGAGAACGCGTCGATGTGAAAGCGGTAGATTCGGTACACGGTGGCATCGACAATGAGATAGAACAACGCGAGCGCGAGCACGGACGCGCTGGTGGCCACCCCGAGCCGCGTCCACACGGTCAGGACGGCGAAGACGCACGTTAGCAGCAAGAACAGAACCGGGACGTAGTAGCCCACGAACACAAGGGCGGCGTAGACGCCGGGCAGGCCAACGATGTGGAAGCCCTGGATGTAACGGGCGAGCAGGATGAACAGCAGCGGTACGCTCAGAAACAGCGCGGTGACGACGCGTGTATACGCGTCGGCGCGGGCGGAGAGCCATGCAGGCAAACGGCGGCCATGTGGTTTCATTGAAAATCTGCGGGCGACCACCGAGGCGTCGGGTCGATCGATGGCGGCCGAACTGGAGAGTCTACGCAGACCCGCGTCCGCGGTCAATACTTCGCTGTCGAAAGCGCAACACGGGGAAATCCGCCGTTTTCCGCCCTAATACTCGATGCCGCGCTGGGCGTAGATGCCGCGGTGGAAGGGGTGCTTGATCTCGCGCATTTCGGTGACGAGGTCGGCGAGTTCGATCAGGTCGGGGTGCGCGTCGCGGCCGGTGAGGATAACGTGCAGCTCCGGCGCCTTCTTCCTGAGCGCGGCGATCACGACCTTGATGTCCAGGTAGCCGTAGTGGATCGCGTTGTTGATCTCGTCGAAGATCAACAGGTCGTGTTCGTTCTTCTCGATCGCGTCGCGGCATGCTTCCCACGTTTTCCACGCGACGGCGATGTCGCGCTCGCGGTCTTTCGTCTCCCAGGTGAAACCCTCGCCCATCGGCACGATCTCGAAGTTCCCCAGCTTCTCGGCGGAGTGCAGTTCGCCGTAGTCCCACGAACCCTTGATGAACTGAATCATCTTCACCTTGAAGCCAACGCCGACCGCGCGGAACGCGGTGCCGATGGCGGCCGTCGTCTTGCCCTTGCCGTTTCCGGTGTGGACGACGACGAGGCCGACGCGGCGTCCCCTGGGGTTCTTGAGAGAGGAGGATGTGGGCGTCATGGTGACGATTTCCCGGGGTTGGAGACGGTTGGTCGCGCCCGGATTTCCGATTGTACGGCGGGCGATCGAGGCCTAAAATAGCACCAAGGCGCCACAATCGACAAGCTTTGGCGCCGGGGGATCGGAACCACGCATGCGCACCGTCTACCTCGATAACAACGCGACCACGCCCGTCGTTCCCGCCGTGTTCGAGGCGATGCGTCCGTTCTATCTGGAGCATTACGGCAATCCGTCCAGCGCGCACCGCCTGGGCGACGCCCCGGCCTCCGCGATCCGCGACGGGCGCGCCAGGGTGGCGGGGCTTCTGGGGTGTACGGACACCGAAATCGTCTTCACCAGCTGCGGCACCGAATCCAACAACGTCGCGATTCGCGGTGTCATCGAATCCCAGAAAGACAAACGCCATCTCATCACCACCGCCGTCGAACATTCGGCGGTGCTCAACCCGATGAAGCGCCTGGCCTCGCTCGGTTACGAGGTGACGTTCCTCGGCGTCGACCGCGACGGCCAGCTCGACCTCGACGAACTGCGCGACGCGATCCGCGACGACACGGCGTTCGTGTCGGTGATGTTCGCGAACAACGAAACCGGTGTCATCTTCCCCATCGATCGCATCGCCGAGATCGTCCACGAGCGCGGCGTGCCGCTGCACGTCGACGCCGTGCAGGCGGTCGGCAAGGTGCCCATCGATCTCAAGTCGCTCGGCGTCGACCTGGTCTCGCTATCGGCGCACAAGCTCCACGGTCCGAAGGGCGTGGGCGCGCTCGCCATCCGCAAGGGCACGCGCTGGGCGCCGGTGTTTCTGGGCGGCGGCCAGGAGCGCGGCCGCCGGCCGGGCACGGAGAACGTCGCGGGCATCGCCGCACTCGGCGCGGCGTGCGACTTCGTGGAGTCACACCTCGCGCACTACCACACCGAAACCCGCCGCCTGCGCGACCACTTCGAAAGCGAGCTGCTGGGACGGATTCCGGACTCGTTCGTCAACGGCCTGAAGGCGGAGCGGCTGCCCAACACGATGAGCATGGGCTTCGCGGCCGTCGACGGCCACGCGCTCCTGGTCCTCCTGGACGAGGTCGGCATCTGCGTCTCGGCCGGGTCGGCGTGTAAATCGGGCGCGGGACTTCCGTCCCACGTCCTGGCCGCAATGGGCCTCTCGCCCGACGAGTCCGCCTCCTGCCTCCGATTCTCCCTGAGTGCGCTGACCACCGAAGACGAAATCGCCTACTGTATCGACCAGATCCCCCGGATCGTCGAGCGCATGCGCCGCAATTTCATCTCCGCTTAATTCCGCGTTCACATTTTCGGCCTACACTCCCCTCCGTGATTGAGATTCATTTTGGATCTCGACAACCCGTTTGCGATCCGGATCGCGAGGGAGTCCAGGTGAAGACCGAACCACCATCCCTCCCCTCGCATCCGGATCCATTAAGACGGCCCACGCCGGTCGATTGATCGCGGGTGCTATGAAGAAGCGGTAAGCCGACGGTACGTGAACTCGATCGCGAACGGCTCGATTCCAACGACCCCATCGTGCATAGCGAGCCCGTGCGATCGTTCGGTACCGTGAGGTTTGCCACCTGATCCACGCACCGCGTCCCGGAGCGGCACCCCGGTCATTCGGACCCGGCGTCGGCCAGGAGATAGACCCGCCTGCGGACACGTTCCCCGTCCGCTGTGACCCGCTGATCCACCCGCCATCTCGAAGCACCGGTAAAGGCCCTCCAGTTGGAGGGCCTCTTTTTTGGCGGTGACCGTGCGGCCTATTTCTGGAGAACGACCGCGAGCACACGTTCGACGACGGCGTCGATCGGGAGCGTCGCATCGATGATCGATGCGGCGTGGTGGCGGGTCGGGTGGACGTGCCGGTCGTACATCGGACGGACCGAGCGCTCGTAGTGATGCGTCACCGAGTCGGGCGAGCGGCCGCGTTCCACCGCGTCGCGGTCGACGCGTCGTCGCAGGCACTTCGCGTGATCGAGTGAGAGAAAGATCGGCGTGCGCACCAGCGCCAGCACGTCGGGCCAGTAGAGCGCATACAATCCTTCCACGATAATGAATGGCGCCGGCGACACGACGCGCGTCTCGTCGAGTCGGGCGTGCGTCGCGTAATCGTAGACCGGTTGGCGGACCGACTGCCCCGCGGCCAGCGCACGCAGTTGTTCGACGACGAGCGCGTCTTCGATTGCATCGGGGACGTCGACATCGATTTCGCTGTCGGGAACGCCGCGCTGGTCGCGGTAATAGGCATCCAGTCCCACGACGATGCCGCCTCCCGGAACACCTTCCGCGACGTGCCGGGCGACCGTGGTCTTTCCCGCCCCGGACGGGCCGGCGATGGCGACGATATGGGCCCCGGACCGGTGCATGGCGAAAGCGTAGCACACTGTGATAGAGTGGCGCGCATGGCGACGCTCCGTGCCCACTCCGGCGACCACCGATTGCTATCCAGTCTCGCGAGCCGGATCCCCGGGAATTCGCGGAACGCCCAGGTGACGCTGGTGGCCGTGGCCGCCGTGATCGTCGCGCTGATCGTCGCGGGCGTCATGCGCGGCCAGCGCGTGGCCGAGTGGACATCGGTCAAGGTGGTCACCTCGCGGGACCCGCTTCAGGAGCTTCCGATCCGCGTCGCCGGACGCGACGGCGTCGTCCGGCCCGCGCACACGCATGACGCCGTGCTCAATCTCAAGTCGATCTCGAGCCTGGTGGTCGGCGTGGACCTGGACTACGTGCCCAGGGGTGCGACCCGCTACGAGGCCGTGATCCGGACCGACGCCGGCAAGGAGCGTTTCCGCGATACTATCGATCCGGCGTATTTCAAGGAGGGGCGCTTCATGCTGCGGTTGTTCTCGAAGCAGTTCCCCACCGGCGAATATCTGCTCGAGATCGAGGGCGTCCGTTCCGAGACCGACAAACGCGTGGTTGCGGCGTCCTGGTTCCAGGTCGTCACCTCCTGACCCGACTTCAACCGGAGAGAGACATCATGAAGACACTTTCCATCGGACACAGCCCCGACGCCGACGACGCATTCATGTTCTTCGGGCTGGCATCGGGGACCGTTCGCGTGGACGGCTACGCGGTCGACCACGTCCTCGAAGACATCCAGACCCTGAACCGCCGCGCGGCCGGCGCCGAACTCGACGTGACCGCGATCTCCGCGGCCGCCTACCCCGAGCTCGCTCATTTGTATCGCATCATGTCGTGCGGGGCGTCGGTGGGGCGGCGTTACGGACCGGTCGTCCTGGCGCGCGAACCGTACGCGCTCGCGGATCTCGCCAAGAAGCGCATCGCAGTTCCCGGCGCACAGACGACCGCGTACCTGTTGTTCCGACTCTACGTCACCGCGGATTTCACCCCCGTGTTCGTCGACTTCGACCGCGTGATGGACGCGATCGCGGGCGGCGAGGTGGACGCCGGTGTCGTGATTCACGAGGGACAACTCACCTGGCCGTCCAGCGGTCTCCACCGCGTCATCGATCTCGGTGAGGCGTGGATGGCCGACACCGGGCTTCCGATTCCGCTGGGGCTCGACGTGATCCGACGCGGACTCGGCGAGCCGACGATGACCTCGGTGGCGCGCGCGCTCAAGGACAGCATCGTACACGCACGCACCAACGAAGACGCCGCAATCGACTACGCGATGGAATACGGTCGCGGCATCGACCGCGAGACCTGTCGTCAGTTCGTGCGCATGTACGTCAACGAAGACACCGTCGACATGGGCGACGAGGGGCACAAGGCCCTCGAGACCCTCTACGCCCGCGCGGCGCGACGCGGCCTGCTGGACCAGGCGCCCGATCTGGACATCCTCTGGGTCTGAACCGGAATCCGTCCGATTCTATAACATAGGCCCCGACAATCGGTTAGGTTGCCGGGGCCTTTCGCTGTCTTGACAGATTGATATAAAATCGATATCATATTGTCATCGATTCCGCGAAGGAGGATTCCATGGTTACACGGGAAAAGGAACTACGGACGGTCAACGGGTTCCTGATGCTGTTCGTGCTTCTGGGGGCGGGTTTCGCCCTGGCGTTGTGGTTCAGGGAGATCATGACGGCCGGCGCCACGCCGACGTTCATCGCCACGTGGGTGTTCGGCGTCGCCATCTGGGCGGTCATGATGGGCGGGTTCTTCACGCTGCAGCCGAACCTGGCTGCGGTACTCACGCTCTTCGGAAAGTACGCCGGCACGTGCAAGACCGACGGTTTCCACTGGGCCAACCCGTTCTTTCGCAAGGAGCGCGTGTCGTTGCGTGCGCGCAACCTGAACAACGAGAAGGTGAAGGTCAACGACGCCCGCGGAAATCCGATCGAGATCGCGGCGGTCGTGGTGTGGCGCGTGGTCGACACCGCGCAGGCCGTCTTCGACGTCGACGAGTTCACCAACTACGTCACCATTCAGAGCGAGTCGGCGGTCCGGCACCTCGCCACCGAATATCCGTACGACACCACCGAAGACGGGCAGTTGTCGCTACGCGGCAGCATGGACGAAGTCTCGGCATCGCTGACCAAGCAACTGCAAGAGCGCATGAGCAAGGCCGGCGTGCATATCGACGAAGCGCGGCTGAGTCACCTCGCGTACGCGCCGGAAATCGCCTCGGCGATGCTCCAGCGCCAGCAGGCCGAAGCGATCGTGGCCGCGCGCACGCGCATCGTCGACGGCGCGGTGGGCATGGTGGAGATGGCGCTCGAACGCCTCGATCAACACGGGATGGTCAAGCTCGACGATGAGAAGCGCGCGGCGATGGTGAGCAATCTCCTCGTGGTCCTCTGCGGCGACCGGGCGGCGCAGCCTGTCGTGAACACGGGGACGTTGTACAATTAGGGAAGTGGGATCCATGTCCGGAAGAAAATCGTATCTCGTCAGACTTCCGGAAGAACTGCTCGATGAACTCAACCGCTGGGCGAAGGACGAGCTTCGCAGCCTGAACGGTCAGATCGAGTTTCTTCTGCGGGATGCGGTGCGCAAGCGCCGTGGACCGTCGAAGCTCCCGATGGAGCGCGGAAAAGAAGACGATAGCAAACCCGCCTGACAAGCGAATCGCCCGGCCGGTCTCACACCGGCCGGGCGACGGCATTCTCCGGACGATATCCCGGGTCAGCGATGTGCGCGGCGCGCGGCATCCATCGCGGCACGAATTCGTGCCGACGCCGCCTCGACGTGATCCAGCGTGAAGCCCTCCGGAAACACATCTCCGCCCACCCCGACCGCTGCCGCACCGGCAGCGACGTACTCATCGATCGTCTCCGCGGTGATGCCGTTGGTCGGCACCAGCGGGATGTGCGGTAGCGGACCACGAATCGCGCGCAGGTACGCCGCCCCCCCGAGCGCGGCGGCGGGAAAGACCTTCACCAGCCGCGCGCCGTGCCGATGCGCGGCGATCACTTCGGTCGGCGTCGACGCGCCGGGAACCGCAAGGAGTCCCAGGCGATGCGCCTCGTCAACGACGTCGGGATCGAACACCGGCGAAAGCGCAAAACGCCCGCCGGCGTCGGCCACACGACGCGCATCGTCCGGCGTCAACACCGTTCCCGCGCCCGCGACTGCGCCGTCTTCCTTCGACATGATCTCGATCGTCTTCAGTGCACCCGGCGTCGTCAGTGTGATCTCGAGCAACGAGAGACCGCCGCGAACTGCCGCGCGGCACGCTTCCACCAGCGGCGCCTCACGCCCGAGTCGCACGCACAGGAACACGCCGTCGGCCAGGACGTCGTCGAGTGTCCGCTGGATGGATGCCTTCGGATCGTGCGCGTGTGTCATGGCTCAGTTCTGCGTCTTCTGCTCCGCGGCCTTCTTGAGCTTGTCGTTGGCGTAGATCGCGACTTCGACGCGCCGGTTCTGGGCGCGTCCGTCGGACGTGTCGTTGGTCGCGATCGGCTGATCGGGTCCGTAGCCCATGATCGTGAATCGCGGCTCCATGACCTTCTGCCCCGCCAGGTAGTTGGCCACCGACTGCGCGCGGTTGCGCGACAACTCCATGTTGTGCTCGTGCGTGCCGGTCGCGTCCGTGTGTCCCTCGAGGAGAATGTTGGTGTCGGGATACTTGTTCAGGATCGTGGCCAGGTGCGTGAGATTGTCCCGGCTGGCCTGCTTGAGGTCCGATTTGTCGACGTCGAACAGGAGCCCCGAATCGAACGTGATCTTGATTCCTTCACCAATTCGTTCGATCTTGGCGCCCTCGAGATCGCGCTGCATCTCGGCGGCCTGCTTGTCCATGTAGTTGCCGATGTAGGCGCCGGCCGCGCCACCCACCGCGGCGCCGATGATCGCGCCGACGGCGGTGTTCCCCGACGCATGTCCGATGGCACCGCCGACCGCCGCACCCGCGGCCGCGCCGCCGATTGCCCCCTTCTCCGCGTCACTCATCGACGAGCAGCTCCAGCTGGATGCAGCGAGAGCCAGGATCATTGTCAATGCAGCCAGTTTCTTCATAGGTCCTCCCGGGATTGAACGTCGTCGTTGCGGCAGAGCTGCGCCCGATGCGGCCCGGAAGCCGGGCACGACGGTGCTACCAGTCGAGAATGATGGCAAACATCAGGGGCGCGACGATAGTGGCGTCGGATTCGATGATGAAGCGTGGCGTGTCGACGTCGAGTTTTCCCCAGGTGATCTTCTCGTTGGGGACGGCGCCGGAATACGATCCATAGCTCGTCGTCGAATCGCTGATCTGGCAGAAATAGCCCCAGACCCGCGTGTCGCGCTGGAGATCCTGATGGATCATCGGAACGACGCAGATCGGGAAGTCGCCCGCGATTCCGCCACCGATCTGGAAGAACCCGATCGACGTCTTCGCGGCGGTATTCTGGTACCACGCCGCGAGGTCGACCATGTATTCGACGCCGGAACGCATCGTGGTCGCCTTCTTGACGTCGCCCCGGATGATCGACGCCGCGAACATGTTACCGAGCGTCGAGTCCTCCCAGCCGGGCACGACCATGGGAACATTCTTTTCCGCCGCGGCGAGCAACCACGAATTCGCGGGATCGATCTGGTAGTGCTGCTTCAACTTTCCGGAACGCAGCACCTTGAAAATGAATTCGTGCGGAAAATAGCGTTCGCCGGCCTTGTCGGCGCGCACCCATTCGTCGAGCACCGCGGCTTCCAGCCGGCGCATCGCTTCTTCCTCGGGAATGCAGGTGTCGGTCACGCGGTTGAGGTGCCGGTCGAGGAGTTGCTTCTCCTGCTCGGCCGTCAGGTCGCGATAACCCGGAATGCGCTCGTAGAAATCGTGCGCGATCAGATTGTAGACGTCCTCTTCGAGATTCGCGCCCGTGCACGAGATCGCGTGGATCTTGTCGCGGCGGATCATCTCCGCCAGCGAGAGACCCAGTTCCGCCGTACTCATGGCGCCGGCGAGGGTGGCCATCATCTTGCCGCCGCTCTCGATGTGATGTCGGTACGCGTCCGCGGCGTCGATCAGCGCGGCCGCGTTGAAGTGGCGAAAGTGGTGGCGGAGGAATGTTGTAATCTGCAACTTGGTGTCCGCGGCGGGTTTGCCCGCTTTCACCTCGGTCTCCGATTTCATGGCCCGAATATTAGCACGCGCCCCCGGGGTTGCCAACCCCCGTCACTGACCGCGTTCGAAGCGATACAAAATGTCGCCGCCACTGCGACTTCCGCTCTCTCCCTGCAGCGTCCAGTGGCTAGAAAGCGAGTAGCGCACGCGAAAGTAGTCCGCGTTACCGAACAGGCCCGCCACGTAGCTCACGAACAGATCGGGCGAGAGGTACTTGCCGGCAACGAACGACGCCTCCCGCGAACTCGAGCCCGATTCGATATACGCTTCATCCAGACTGAGCTGCTTGCCGAATCCCTCGGCCATCTGGTTCCCCTGATACATCCCGAACAGGATGGCCGCATTGGCGAGAGCCGCCTGGTCGCCGCTCGAGCCCGTCTCCAGCGGCCTCCCGAGGATCAGATACGACAGGATTTCGGATTCCTGCATCGGCGGATTGGAGAACAACGTCAGTTCCGGCCGCTTGAGCGTTCCGCCAACCTTCACGCCTACGAGTTGCCCCGACGCCGTCATGACGTTTTCGTGTGAATCGAGCGCGCGCGTCGCGCGCACGTCGAGGCCCGGATTGTCGATCGGCCCGCCACCGAACACGAAGCGCCCGCGATCGATCGTCAGATCGTTTCCATACGCACGATACTTACCGTCCATGAGTTGAATCTCGCCGGTGCCCATCGTGGGGTGACCCGTGCGGTCGTTGACGAGCACGCTTCCCGTCAGGCGGGCGCGCAGTCCAAGCCCTCGAAACGTGACGCTGTCGCCCAGCGCGACACGCACCCGCGTGGTGGCCTCGAACCGCGATTTCGTGGAGAGCGTGTCTTCGACCAGCACCACGTCGCGCGACGGCCCCACGGCCGAAGGCGGGATCTCCGGAATTTCGATGCGCGCGAACGGAACGGTGACATCCCCGGTGATGTTCGCCGCGCGATCCGCAACGGTGACGTCGACATTCGGCGACACGAATATCTGGACCTCGGGTTCGTCGACGATGAGGAAGCGGTCTCCCTTGAGACTGAACGTCCCCTGGAGCAGCCCGTTGCCCGCGCGCGCGGATTTCGCGCGGACCACGATGCGGCCCCCACCCGACGTCGCTTCGCCGTTGAGGGTCATGTTGCCGGATCCGTCGGCGACCAGGGACACCGACGCTTTTCGCAGGCGAATGCCCGGCCCCGGCACATCGACACGCGCGTTCTTGAGATCGGCGTTGCCCGAGATCCGGAAGTCGGACGCCTGCCCGTGAGCGGTGAGCCGCGCGGTCATCGTGCCGGCGGCGTGCGTCAGACCGGGAGCGAAGAGCGCCACCACCGGCGCGATGTCGCCGCAGTCCGCGTTCAAATGACCGGTGAGCGGCTGCGCGCCCAGCGAATCGCGCCCGGCCACGAATCCCGCGATCTTCATGCCGGCGTCGAGCGTCGCTAGTTCGACCGTGCCCCGGCGCAACGCCATCTTCCCGACGGCGGACACGCCGGACGAATCCGCGATGGCGCGGACACTGCCGTCGTAGTCGGTCGAAACGCCCGCCACCGTGACCGTCCCCGGCCCCGGCGTCAACGCCACGCGCCCCGTGATGCGGCCTCCTGCGTCGATCGTCGCGGTGGCGGTTCCGTCCAGCGTGCCGGTCACGCGCGCCCCCGCGGGCAGGCGCTGCGCGAGTCCGTCCATCGGGAACTTTCCAAGCGAGACGAACACGTGCGCGGTGTCGTCACGCGCCCAGGTTCCGCGTGCCTCGACGGTCGCGTCGCCGGAGACGAGACGGAGCGAATCGAGTTCGACGGCTGACCGTGACACGTGGAGCGGCGAACGTCCGTGCGCGAGCCACGTCCCCATGTGGCTCTCGCGCACCCGCAGCGAATCGATGGATCCCCGCCACTCGGTATCGGAGAAATCGCCATGCGCGTCGACATCCAGACGCGCACCCGGACGGGACACGGCGATATCGATCCGGTGGTCGCGTCGCGTTCCGGAGAGATCGAGTCGCGCCGAATCGACGGTCGTTTCGCCGAAGGCGACCCCGTGCGCCGACACGTGCGCCCGGCCCGGCGCGTTCGACGCAACATCGACCGCGATCACACCGTCGACGTGTGTCACGCCGTATCCGCGCACGACGACGCTGTCGGCCACGATGGTCGCATCGACCGCGGGATGCACGCGGTCGCCACGGAACGTCCCGTCGACGCCGAGCGCGCCCCGCGCGCCGGGGACGATCCACGAGATGTCGGGCACGTGCGCACGCACCGTGAGATCGTATGGCTCGCCCACGTGCCCGTCCGCCAGGATGTCGGCGTCGCCCCATGTCAGCCGCAGATCGGAAACGTCCGCCGCGCCATCGCGCACCGTGACCCGCCCGTGTCCCGACAGCGAACGCTCGCGCAAGGTTCCGTCGAGCGACTCGAGGAGCAACGATCCGGTCGTCCAGCGTCCCGCATAGCGGCCTTCTGTTCGGGCGCGCAGCGAAATCGGCCCGCGCAGCTTCAAATGCGGCGGCGTCACCAGCGAGACCTCGAAGCGATCCGAGTCGAGGTCGAGGTTCCACGCGACGGCGGGCGTCCACGCGATGCGTCCCGATGCGCGCAGCGACCCGTCGTCCGCGCGAATGTCGGCGCTGCGAATGTCGACCGCTTCGGGCGCGTACGCGGCGGTGCCGTGGACGCGCGCGTCGATCGTGGCGTCGAGATCGGGGACGACGTGCGATTCGACACTCACGTGTTGCGTGTGCACGGCGACGCGTACGTCCGCGGCGGTCGGCGTGCCGATCACGCGACCGCTGACGCTCGCCGATCCGGTGGCGCGCGGAAGGATCTCCGCGAGTGACGGTACGGAAACGTCGAGGGTCACGTTCGCGGTCTGGTCGAGTGTCCCCGACAGTTTCGCGCGTGCGCGTCCCCAGTGAATTTCCGTATCCGACGCGCGTACTACCCGGTTCTCCACCACAAGCCGCGCGTGTGCGGAAAGCGGGAGTTGCCGCAGGGTTCCATGGAGTGCGTCCAGATTGACGGCGACACGCGTCGAATCGTTTGCGTGCGTGCCCGTGCCGCGCGCGCCGAACGAGACGGCGCCCAGCCAGTCGTCGGGCGTTTGTGCGACGTCGCCGACGCGCAATGTGTCGGCCGCAATCCGCGCGCGCCACGACAGCGCGGGCGTCCAGCGAACGAACCCCGCGCCGTGCAGCGTCCCGTGCAGCGCGTCGACCGCGAGCGAGTCGAGCGTCACGGCCTCGGTGTTTCCGGACGCAACCGCGAACACGCGTGCGTCGGCGATTCGCCATGCGGACGCAAATGCGGTCACCGTGGCGCGGTAACCATCCGGGCCGCCGGCGCCGTCGACGGTGGCGTTGCGCACGCGAATGCTGTCGGGTGCGTCCACGTCGACGCGGCGGGCGTGCACATGCGCGGCGCTGATCATCCACGGCCGCGCGGCGGGGGCTTCCCCGCTTGCCTGCGGGCGGGATGTGGAATCCGTCGTCGTCGTCGTCGAATCGGGCGGCGATGAGACGATGGTTATGTGCGCACCGGCGATATCGATCTGCATGACGTCGAGGTGATGTTTCCACAACGACCCCGGCCGCCACGACACACCCACGCTGTCCGCGGTCGCGGTCACCCCGCCCGTGTGCACCTCGACGCCGCGCAGTGTGAACGCGCGCGCGAGCACCCCATCGAACGACCCGATGCGGACCGGGAGGTCGCGCGAGTTGACGATCGAGACGACCAGGTGCCCGCCCGGCGGCGTCAACACCGCGAACAGCGCCAGTGCAATACCGGCGGCCGCGACGGCCGCCAACCCGAGCGCGACCGCGCGAAGTATGCGAGACGCGCGCCGCATCACAGGAACGGCCCCATGACGATGTGAATTTTCCATCCGTCGTGATCAATCGGAAATGCCAGGTCGGCGCCGATCGGTCCCACCGGCGACCGCCACCGCAAGCCGCCGCCAACGCCCTTTTCGAAGTCGGCGAGGTCGTGGGTGTCGAACGCGTTGCCAACGTCCACGAATCCGGCGACCGAAAACTTCTTGTACAACGGCAACTCGAGTTCCAGGGATCCGACCAGCAGGAGGTCGCCGCCGGTCACATGGCCGTCCGCGTCGACCGGCCCGAGCGATTCGTAGTCGTACCCGCGAACGCTGTAGTCGCCGCCGGCGAAGAATCGAATCGTCGGCGGAAGATTGTGGAACTGCGACGTGAACGTCCGCCCCGAATCGATGCGTCCGAGCAGTCGTGCCGGTCCGAACGACCGGACGATGCGCCCCTCGATCGTGACGGCGATGAAACTCTCCGTGGATGCCACCTGGTCGTTCGACCCCCGTGCGCCAAGGGTCACCCGGTATCCGCGCGTCGGCCAGACGTCGTCGTTCGCGCGTTTCAAGCGGTACTGAATGGCACCGATCAGGAGGTCGCTGGTGCCCTGATCCGACGCAACGGTGAAGTCTTCGTGCTCGAACGTGAGGTGAACGGACTCGTGCAGTCCGAAACGCGGCTGCGAGCGCGTGACACCGATCGCCCGTCGCGTGGTGGTGTACGCAACGGGATCGAGATGCGAGATTTCCGCACCGACCGAATAGGCGTGTTTCCCCGGATACAGACTGGGCATGAAATAGTCGGCGTACAGCGATAGTTCGATTTCAGACACGTTGATGCGCCCGTTGAACCGATGACCGGAGCGGTTGAGCCGTCGCAGTTCGGTGTCGAAACGTAACCGCGCGCCGGTGTCGGTTCCATAGCCGGCGCCGATTTCGTATCGCCACGGTGCGCGCGGAGAGAGGTGCACGTCGATCGGCACCTCGTTGTTGTTGCTGAGATCGCGGCGCGGCACGACTTCGACGCGGCTGAAGTACGGCGTCCCGCCGAGTTCCGACTGCAGCGCAAGGAGCTTGTCGTAGCGGAACGGCTCGCCGCGCTTGAAGGTGACGTGCGCGCGCAGCACGCGTTCGTTGACCACGCTCGAGTCGAACCGGACCGGACCGAAATAAAATCGCGGGCCGGTGTCGAACACCAGGTCGACGTCGCCGGTACGATGTTCGGCGTCGACGAGAATCTTGCTCTCGACGAATTTGGCGTCGAGGTATCCGCTGTCGGCGGCGGCCGCCGCCAGCAACGACTTGACGCGCTCATACACACGCTGATCGAGGACGTCGCCCTTGTGCAGCGTCATGCCGGCGACGATGTCGGGAAACGGCGCGCGGCTCTTTCCGGCGCCGGTCACCGTGATCGCCAGGTGCGCGATCCGGGTAGGCGGCCCCGGGTCGACACGATAGCGCGCTTCGAAATTTCCGCCCTTCTTTTCGACCAGGCTCGCGTCGATCGTGGGTTCGTAGTAGCCGAAGGGCTGGAGCGCGCGTTCGATTTCTCCGGGGGCACGCTCGTGCAGCGACTGAATCCGCTCGGGCGTGAGGTTCTTCTCGTCCGCCACACGCGCGATGCCGAGAGAGACTTCGACGTTCTTGAGGAGGTCCTTGTCGGCGATTCCGTCGATCGTGGTCGAGACGGACACCGCGCATGCGACATGCGGCGCGATCAGAAGCAAAAGCGCGGCGACCGTGACGGACGCGAGCCGCCGCCGCACGCCGGAGGCGGCGAAGCCGCGGGAGATGGACACGCAGTTACCCCGTCCGCGGGGGCATCCGGATGAGCCAACGGAGCGACGCCGCAATGGTCAGATGGGTTCCCCTTTCAACCACCGCGACGCTTCGGTCGAGCTCCGGAACACGCGGACGTCGAAGGGCATCGCGTGGGTGCTCATCTCGAACAGCGTCGACAGGCCGAAATCGGGGCTCCCCGCCACCAGAATCGCCACCCGGTAGCCCGTCCCACGGTTGTCCTGGCGGTCGCGGATGATCCGGAGCACGTCCGGAATCTGCTGCGCGTATAACCCGATCGATGCGTGGCGAAGATCCCACAGGGCGTCGATTCCGGGCCGGAATCCCGGGTCCGCAAACATGGCGTCGAGCGCGCACGAAACGTCCTGGAGCACCAGGGTTCCGCTGCATTCAAACGTGACCAGATCGGTGTCTGAATCGACGTGAGTCACTACGGGCATCGTCTCATCCTTCCGGCCGGGGAGGACTCGATCGTATCGCATCGCCGCGCTTTTTTCCACGACGACGCCGCCCGTACCCGGGGCCCTTATTTCACGCGGCCCAGCTTGAACGCGAATCGACCGGGGCCCGTAAAGAACAGCGCCACGAAGACGACGAGCAGTTCAAGCGCGTGCGACGCGCCCATCAGCCCGGAGGCGGGACTGCCAGCGGGCAGGCTCAGGTGGTGCATCACGGCGATGAACATGTTGAACCCGAGCAGCAAGGTCGCCGTTCGGAAGAGCGGACCGAGGATCAGCAGGATGGAGCAGACGAATTCCGCGAACCCGGCCATGAATCCCCAGAACGCCGGCGCGAAATGGATGCCGACGTGCTGCATGTTCTGGCCGATCGCCGCCCAGGTTTCGGGGCCCGCGGTGATCTTGTCGTAGCCGTGGAGAATGGCGAGACTCGAACCGATTCCCACGCGCAGAATCAGGAGTCCGAAATCTTTCGAAATCGCCTCGCTGGATGTGATTCGTCCAAACACGATGAACCTCCCGCACTACCAGGTTGATTCGATCCACGCTGCGGCGTCGTCGATGCGTACGCTGTTCGCGAATTCGATCATATAGTCGATACGGTTCACCGCGTCCATCGGAACCGAGGTCCCGGGCGGGAACACCGGGGCGAGGCGGCAGTAATGCGCCCCGAGAATCTGTCGGCACTGGTAGTCCGCGATGCCGGCGACGCCGTCGAGCATCAGACTCACCAGCGGCCTGGCCCAGCGCGCGTAGCCCCAGTCCAGGGTCTTTCCCTTGATGAAGACCAGCGAGGTCCCCGTCCCCAGCGACATCAGGGCGACGTCCTCCAGCGCCGGGGTCTTTCGTTTCGACCGGCGATCCTGGGTCTGCGCGAGGGCGCACATGCTGGGATTGTTGGCGTAGACGCCGCCGTCGATGAATCCGTCGACGGTCGGGAAATACGTCGGCGCAGCACTCGTGTACAACCCCACCTTGTATGCGAGGGCGTCGCCGTCGCTGTCGGGCCCGGGATAATTGTGAAAGATTTTCGGCTTCCAGTGCCGGTCCTGCGGACCGGCGTCGGGGCCGGTGTCGAGATCGAACGCGGTGACGAGCACGCGGCGCTTCATATCCGCAAGCGTCGTGGTGCCGAAGATACGTTTGAGTTCGCGCGCGAGGTTCTTATTATCGTATTCGGCGCCGGCGATGCGGCCGAGGTCGAGTATGTCGTCGATCAGCGAATCGTCGAAGATCACCTTGCCCCGGTCGACGTAGAGCGAGCGGATCGTCTGCAGACCGAGTCCGTGTGCCAGCGCCAGCGCGAGGATCCCGCCGGTCGACGTCCCCGCGACCAGGTCGACGCGGTCCAGCCATCCCGCGATGCGCGGCAGGGCGTTGAGGCG
The DNA here is from genome assembly GCA_963761125.1 of Candidatus Latescibacterota bacterium. Lineage (GTDB taxonomy): Bacteria > Krumholzibacteriota > Krumholzibacteriia > WVZY01 > JAKEHA01 > JAKEHA01. The sequence continues at coordinate 437,976 of CAVXFV010000002.1, read as the reverse complement.
TTGCAGAAGAATGACCGTGATGAGCCCGCGAATTCCCCCGCCGTCGAGAGAGAGAACGCGGTAAGGAGCCATGACCGAAGCGCGCGGGCCGTCAGGCGACCGCCACGCGCGGGAACTCGCGGACGATGTCGTACAGGGTGGTTCGCTGGGCCGGAACGAATCCGGAGTCGCGAATGAGTGCCATGATTTCGTCGATCGTGGTGCGGTTGAAGAAGCCGGCTTCCTGCATCACGTTCTCGTCGAAGATGGTGCCGCCGAAATCGTCGCCGCCGAAGTGCAGCGCGACGACGCCGGTCTTCTTCCCTTCGGAGAACCACGACGCCTGCACGTGCACGACATTATCGAGGAAAATGCGCGACACCGCGATGATGCGCAGATAGCGGTTCGGTCCGGCTTCCGTTTTGACTTTGCGTGCGAGCGGGTTCTGATCGCGCTTGTAGCTCCACGGCACGAAGGCGGTGAAGCCCTGCGTTTCGTCCTGGATGCCGCGCACCACGTCCAGATGTTCGACGACGTCTTCGTCGGTTTCGACATGTCCATACATCATCGTCGCCGTCGACCGCAGGCCGGCGCGGTGCGCCGCGAGGTGAACGTCGGCCCAGTCCTTCGTGGTGGCCTTGGGCCAGAGTTTGGAGATGTGCGGCTTGACGCGGTCGGAGAGAATCTCGGCGCCGCCGCCCGGAATCGATCGCAGGCCGGCGTCGTAGAGCCGGGCCAGGACACCGTCGAGGGTCAATCCGGAGACCTCGACCATCTTCATGACTTCCGGGGCAGAATAGAAATGGGGATGAATGTCCGGGAACCGTCTGCGCGTCTCGCGAACCAGGTCCGTATAATAGTCGAACGGGATCGCGGCGTTCAGTCCCCCCTGCAGCAGAACCGTCGTGACGCCCATCTCGCGGGCGCGCGCGAACTGCTCCATCATCTGCTCGATGGTGTACGTGTACTCGCCTTTTTGCCCCGGCGTCCGATAAAACGCGCAGAACGTACAGAACGCGTCGCAGACATTGGTGTAATTGAGATTGGTGTCGACCACGAAGGTGACGCGCCGGTCCGGGTTGTGGTGATACCGCCGGGCCATGGCGAGCGGCGCGAGATCGAGCAGCGGGGCATCGCGCAGGAGAAACAGGCATTCCTTCCGGGTGATCCGTTCGCGGTTCTCCACCTTGGTTCGAATCCGGTCCAGCATGGTCGAAATTCTAGCACAGCCGGCGGCCGAGCGCCCCCCAAACGTGCTTGACCGCTGCGCGCGCACGTTTAGAATGGGGGGTCCAAATCGAGCGTCTCGGTCTCCGAGGGAGCATATTGATGCGCCGTGGTTTCTTGAGTTCCCTGCCAATCGGCTGCGCTCTCGCGCTGACGGTCGCCAGCGTCGACGCCACCGCCGGAATCTTCGCGTTCGGCTCGCGTTTCCAGTCCGTGTCGTACGTCGCAGCCGGGACGGCGGGCGTCGTTCTCCTGACGCTCGTGCTCTTCCTCGTGGTCCGCGCGCTCTTGATCGGCGCGTTTGCGAGGCGATTCCAGGACGATGACTTCGCCCTCTCCGTGGCGGCGGCGGCGGGCGTCGGCGCCGCCCTCGTCGCCTATCACACCAATTCGCCGCACACGCGCATCGTCAGCGTCTTCAACCTCGGTATCGGAGCATTTCTGGGCGTCGCGCTGGGAATCGGTGCCATCATGCTCATGCGTGTTCGGGCCGGTGTCGTCGCGCCAGAGAGGCTGTGGCGATTCCCCGCACTCGTCGGACGGATACTGCCGTTCGCGTTTCCGCTCGGTCTGATGGCCGTGTGGGTCGGCCTGGTCGTCATCGGGGACGTCACCTCGGTGCGCTTCATCTTCGTCGCGGGCGCGCTCGTGATGGCGTGGGGTGTCGTGACGCGGCTCGCCGCAACCATGAGCTTCCGCACCTGGGCCCGCGTCGTCGTCGGGATCACCGCACTCGCAATCGTGGTCGGTGCGGTCGGCGCGGTCCGCCTGGCCACGTACCGACCGCTGTTCACGCGGAACACCCACGCGCACGTCGACGGTCGGGTGCAGCATGTGATCCTGCTGACCGTCGACACGCTTCGCCGCGACGATGTCTCTTGCTACGGATCGACGACGGTCAAGACGCCGAACATCGACCGCATCGCGGCCGACGGTTGTCTTTTCCGGCGCAACGTCTCGTCGTCGTCGTGGACGCTGCCCGCGTTCGCGTCGATCATTACCGGGCTTCCGACACGCGTTCACGGCGTCACCACCTCGATGGGCGTTCTGCCGGACACCATCACCACCGTTACCGAGCGCATGCGCGCGGCCGGATACGCGACCGACGCGATCATCAGCAATCTGATCCTGGGTCCCAACCGCGGCTTCGGCCAGGGGTTCGACTACTTCGAACTGGCGTCCACACCCCGCCCGCCGGTGAGCTTCTGCGAAATGGTCGCGGAACGCGTGCGGTACAAGCCGATCTCCGTCCCCACGGCGACGCGCGACATGACCGACACGGCAATCCGGTTCGTCGAGAGTCGTAAAGACCAGCCGTTCTTCCTCTGGGTGCACTACTTCGATCCGCACATGCCGTACGAACCGCCGCCGAAATACGTTGAGCGCATGAACGTCGATCGGGAACTCGGGTACAAGCTCGAGATCGAGACCGGCACGCGACCGAATATGGATTTGTTCGGCGATCCGTCGCGGCGCGCGTGGGCGCGATCACTTTACGATGGCGAAGTCCGTTACGTCGACGCGCAGATCGGTCGTTTTCTGGACGCGCTACAGGCGTCCGGGATCTACGACAATTCGCTGATCGTTTTCGGCGTCGACCACGGCGAAGAGTTCTGGGATCACGACGGTCTCGGCCACGGCCATCAATTGTTCAACGAACTCGTCGAAGTCCCATTGATCATCAAGCGCCCCGGCGGCCACGACCATCGCGTCGTCGACGACATGGTGTCCGTCACCGACGTGACACCCACGATCCTCGACGTCTGTGGGCTCCCTCCCGTCGACACGCCCACCGGCATTTCGCTGCTGGGCTACCTGACGGGCACGTCGGCGCCGTCGCCGCCGTCGCGCGTCATATTCAGTGGCGGGACGCTGTATCGAACCACCTACGAATCGGTATTTTTCGACGGTTGGAAGTACATCCGGTCCACCGTGACCGGGCGCGGGCAGCTCTTCAATCTCACCGACGACCCGGGCGAGAACCGGTCGCTCTCCATCGATCGCCCCGACCTCGATGCGCGCGGTGCCAAGCTCATCGACGACTACTTCGGCGCCTCCGAAGCGTACCGACAATCGCACGGTATCCCCGACTCGCGGGCGACGCTGGACCAGGAAGAAATCGATCGGCTGAAGTCGCTGGGATATCTCTAGCGCGCCCGGTGACCGTCACGACGCGGTGACGCGGTCGAGAAGAGACGTCGCGAGCACGATCGCGTCGTCGAGTCCCGCCACCATGTGATCCATCCCCAGCGCGTCCGCGAACCCCGATTGCTTCATCACGGTCAAGGGCTGGGCATGGACGCCCGAAAGAATCAACGCGGTCCCGTCACGGCGGGCTTTCTCGAACACATCCTCGAGTGCATGGAGACCGGTCGCGTCAATCGTCAGCACGTGACGCATGCGCAGCACCAGCACGCGCGGCTTCTTGTCGATGGAATTGAGCGTGCTCTTGAACTTGTCGGCGGCGCCAAAGAAGAACGGACCGTAGATCTCGAACACGGCGACGCCGTCGGGAATCTTTCGTTCGCCCCCGGCGTCGTCGTCTTCGTTTTCGGTGTCGGAGACGATATTCTTGATGTACGACGTCTGCGTGACTTCCGCCATGCGCTTCATGAACAGAAAAGCGGCCATCACCACGCCCACCTGAATTGCTGCGGTCAGGTCGACCAGCACGGTCAGCAGAAACGTGATTACCATCACCAGCGTGTCGCTCTTGGTGCTGCGGAATAACTTCACGACGAGTCGCCATTCGCTCATCCGGTAGGCGATTACGACCAGGATGCCCGCGAGCGTCGCCAGCGGCACCAGTGTGGCCCACTTGCCGAACACGATCATGATCGAGAACAGAACGGCTGCGTGAATCATTCCGGCGATCGGTGTGCGTGCGCCGCTGCGTACATTGGTCGCCGTCCGCGCGATCGCGCCGGTACACGGAATGCCGCCGAAGATCGGCGACGCGATGTTGGCAATACCCTGCGCGATCAGTTCCGTGTTCGAACGATGCCGCCGTCCGGTCATGCCGTCGGCGACCACCGCGGAGAGCAGCGATTCGATTCCCGCGAGAAGCGCGATCGACACCGCCGGCGACAGAACGCCGCGAATGGTCGCGATGTCGAGCGGCGGGAGATGCGGTGCCGGCAGGCGGTTGGGCACGCTGCCGAATCGCGTCCCGATGGTTTCCACCGGAAGATGAAACGCGTGCACGACCGCGGTCGTGACGAGAATCGCAACCACCGGGCTCGGAACGCGCGGCGTCACGCGCCCCCAGAACACGACAATCAGGATCGACGCAATCGACACGCCGAGCGCGGCGGGCGAGAACGTGTGCATCGACTCCGCATACGCGGCCCACTTGCCGACGAACTCGGCGGGAACGCTCGTCATCGTGAGCCCGAAGAAGTCGCGCAGTTGCGACGAGAAGATGATCAACCCGATCCCCGCCGTGAACCCGACCGTGACCGGATACGGAATGAACTTGATCACGGTCCCCATGCGCGCGAGCCCCATGATCACCAGCAGCACGCCCGCAATGAGCGTGGCGACGGCGAGTCCGTCGGTGCCGTACTTCGCCACCACGCCATAGACGATGACGACGAACGCGCCCGTCGGCCCACCGATCTGCACGCGGCTGCCGCCGAGTGCGGCGATCAGGAAACCGCCGACAATCGCGGTGAACAGTCCCATCTCCGGCTTGACGCCCGACGCGATCGCGAACGCCAGCGCCAGCGGAAGGGCAAGAATGCCGACGACCAGGCCCGCGCCGAGGTCGTGCGCAAACAGGCGGCGGGTGTAGCCCTCGCGCAGCACGGTCACGAGCTTTGGCTCGAAACGGGATTCGTTCATGGGTGGTCCTGCGTTCGCGATCGCGGGCGGGATGGGTGCGTCAGGGCGTTCGCTCGGACGGGTCGTTGGTACTCATGGACGCGACGAACTCGGCGTCGCGTCGGCTTCGCGTGCCGCTGCATCGAGAACGCGAAACTTGCCGATCGCCTGGTGTTCGGCGGTCGTCATGCGGAAACGGAAGCCTCGCAGATACTCACGCATCTCTTCGACGGTCATGTGGAGATCCGCCGCGCGCGGCGATACGACGCGCTCGAAGTGCGTCCACCCCTCGGCCAGAGACCGGTCCAGCATCTGCACGATGTGCTGCGTGTCGGCTTCCGGGAGGTCTTTGCGCACCATCCAGCGCGCGAAGACGAACGGCAATCCGGTCCACTTGTGCCAGACCTCGCCGAGGTCGGCGACGTGTGGATAGTCCTTCACACCGCGCCGATGAATCAACGCCTCGTCGCCGATCAGAAGAAACGCGTCGTTGTTGGGCCAGTCGACGTGCGTGAACTGCGCCGGACGGACGCGCCACGCGTGCATCAACAGGGTCTTCAGGAGGCGCACCGACGTCGACGTCTCCTGGGTAATTCCAATCGTGGCCCCGTCGAGCCGGTCGAACGGACGTTTGGAGAAAAACAGAATACTGCGCGCGCGATCGATGGTCGAGATGCAGAACTCGTCCAGCGGCCGAAAGCGGTCTTCGATCTCCCACGTCGTGACGAGCGGCACCGGACCGGCGTCGACTTCGCCCTCGGCCGCCGCACTGGACAGCGCACGCGGAACCAGCGGCTCGAGGCGAATGCCGGCCTCGTTTTCCAGGCCGTGAAAGAACAGCACGCAATTGAGAAACGGAATCTTGCCGATGCGAATCATGCGGTGCCGATACTCCTCCGCGACGACCATCCGTGGGCGCCGCGACGATGGTTCAATGAAGCAATTTCTCCAGCGCTTTTTCGGCCGCCCCTTCGCCCTTGTCCTTGGCGCGGGCCTTGACCTCGTCTCCGACGACGTTCATCACGGAAGCAACGAACGCGCCGGTGACCGTCTTGCCGATATTCTCCGGCGTTTCGCCACGCGGGCCGCCCACGTTGGAAAGCGTCACCGGCGGAAGGTCGCGTTCGACCGATCCCTGCCCCAGCGCCGATGCATCGATCGAGAGTTTTCCGCCTTCCAGACGAAACGACTGGATGAGAAATCGCTTTTCGTATCCGCTGTCTTCCTTGGAAGACGTCTTTTTGTCATGCGTTCCCTGAAACCGATCGACGTTACCCTTGATCACGCCGATATTCGATTGCGCTCGCTCGTCCATGATCACGTGCGCTTCGGGCGCCTTGATCGCGATCTGCTCGATCACGATCGGGTCCTTGGCGAGCGACGCCACCTGGATGTCGAGCGTGATCTCCGAGAGGCGGAACGCCGTGCCGGAGCCGAAGCCTTTCGGGTTGTCGACGGCGATACTGCGAATCGTCCCGCGCCCCGACTTGAGCGAAATATCGACCGACCCGACGTGCACGTCCGTGCCGAGAATCGCCGAGCCGTTCTTCTCGATGGCGCTCTCGACGATCGAATCGATGGAATTGTACAGATACACGCCGATGGCAACGATGACGATTACGAGCAGAATGCCGCCGACGATAAGGCCTCGTTTCATGGGATCACCTCACGTTCTTCGCCAGCGGCCGACCGGCGCGGGGAGACTCCCGGCTGCGTTGCACCGGGTGATACTCGTCCGCCTCGACCGCAGCAACATCCGCGGCGTCGTACACCTTCACCACATTATATAGCGCGTCGCGCTCGACCGGCGTCTTGTCCGCGTCGCGGATTACGCGGACCAGCGCCTTGCGCGTGAGCCCGGCCGGGCTGCGCGCATCCGCCGCATGCGCGATGCGTTCCTTCGAAATCGTTCCGTCGACGTCGTCGGCGCCGAAATTGAGCGCGATACCGGCGGTCTCCGCCTGCAGCATGATCCAGTACGCCTTCACGTGCGGGAAGTTGTCCAAAAGCAGGCGCGACGCCGCGATCGTCTTGAGATCTTCGATCGCGGAGGCATGCCGCGCGACGATCTTCTCGGTGCTGACCTGATACTCCAGCGGAATGAACGCGAGGAATCCGCCGCTTTGGTCCTGCTGCTCGCGCAGGAGCCGCAGGTGTTCGACGCGTTCGGCGTACGTTTCGATGTGGCCGTAGAGCATCGTCGCGTTGGACGGAATGCCGCGCGCATGCGCCAGACCGTGGATCTCGAGCCAGCGATCGGCCTGTGCCTTACCGGCGTAGCGGAGTTCCTTCGCGATCCGCTTGGAGAAGATCTCCGCGCCCCCGCCCGGCATCGAGTTCAGGCCGGCCGCGATCAGGCGATCGAGGATCTCTTCGGCCGAGAGTTTCCAGCGTTTCGAGAAGTAGTCGATTTCGGCCGCGGTGAACGCCTTGATCTGGATGTCGGGGTGCGCCGCGCGGATCGCGCGAATGTAGTCCTCGTGATACTCGAACGGCCAGTCGGGGTGATGCCCGCCGACGATGTGCACTTCGGTCATCTCGGGCGTGATGTGCGCCAGGATCTCTTCCGGCATCATTTCCCATGCACCGGTGTCGTTGCGGCTGTGAACGTAGTCGCAGAACTTGCAGTTGAGCACGCACACGTTGGTTGGATTGATGTGCGTATTGATGACGAAGTAGACGTGGTCGCCGCTTTTCGCGCGCGCGACGTGATCGGCCATGCGCCCGAGAGCGGCGAGGTCGTCGGTCTCGAACAGCGCGAGGCCGTCCTCGGGCGAAATGCGTTCGCCCGCGCGCACCGTCTCCCAGATCGGGATCAGGCGTCGGTCCGTGAAGGTGATGCCGTGAATGGTTTCGAACATGGATTTTCGCGAGGCAACCGGTTGCAGTATACGAGCAGACCGCCCGTCTCTCAAGGCGATACTTCTTTGATTCTGTGAGAGTTAGACTTGCGGGCGCCGCCGGGTCTCGTCGCGCTGGACAACCGGGGGGCACCCGAGTACGCTGTCGCTTTTTCCGGAGCCCGTCCCGTGAACGTCCGCGGCCTCGTCCACCTGCTGATCGTCTATACCGTCTGGGGAAGTACCTACCTCGCGATCCGCATCGCCGTCGTGCCGGGTGCCGGGTTTCCCCCGCTGATGATGGCGGGCACGCGCATCCTCTGCGCTGCCTTGATCCTGCTCCTGATCGGCGTGATCATGCGCCGCAAGCTCCGGCCGACGCGATCCGACCTGGTGGTGTTTGCGTCGTCCGGAGTCCTGCTATGGCTGGGCGGTAACGGCCTGGTGTCGTGGGCCGAGCAGCGCGCGGAGTCCGGCTACACCGCGTTGCTCGTGGGATCGGCGCCGCTCTGGACCACGACGCTCGAGTCCATCCTGGATCGACGGCGTCCGACGCTTCGCCTGCTGGGCGCGCTCCTGATCGGTCTCGCCGGCGTCGCCGTACTCAACTACCCCGTCCTGCGTCACGGCTCGCGCGCCGATATCGTGTCGGCGGTGGCATTGCTCGTCGCCGTCGTGAGCTGGGGGTCGGGATCGGTGTTCCAGAAGCGCCGACCGGTGTCCCTGTCGGGTGAAGCCAACGCGGCCTACCAGTTACTCTTCGGGAGCGTGGCACTCCTCACGGTGGCCCTGATCGTCCACGAACCGCGTCCCGCGCCGACACCCGCCGCACTCGCCGCGTGGGCCTACCTCGTCATCTTCGGGTCGGTGATCGGGTTCACGTCGTTCGTGAAGGCGCTGAAACTACTCCCCGTCAGCGTGGTGATGACGTACGCGTACGTCAATCCGGTGATCGCGGTGCTCCTGGGATGGATGATTCTCGGCGAGAAGATCACGCACTGGACACTCGCGGGATCCGTACTCGTGGTCCTCGGCGTGATGGGCGTGTTGCACGAGATGCGCCGCCAGCGCGACGCCCGGCGGCGAGCGGCGGCCAACTGATCACAGCCGGCGCGCGTCGGGTTCGTTCGCGCGCTCGCTGGCGGCCTGTCGGGCGCGGGTGACGCGGCCTTCCACCCACTCCATCACGTTGAGCACGAGGAACGCGACGAGTGAGAGCGCGACAGCGCCCTTGTACTCTCCGAAGCCGATCGCCGCGCCGATGCCCGCGAGCACCCAGATCACCGACGCCGTGGTGAGTCCGAGGACGTGACTCCCCCGCGTCAGGATTACGCCGGCGCCGAGAAATCCCACGCCCGTCACCACCTGCCCGAGCACGCGCGACGCGTCGACGTTCGCGCCGCCGACTTCCACGCCCAGGCGAATGAACACGTGCGTACCGAGGCAGATGAGAATCGCGGTGCGAATGTCGAGCGGTTTGCCGCGAAGTTGTCTCTCCATTCCGACGATCGTCCCGCACAGGACGGCCACGCCGACCGGTATCCAGAACGACACGTCGAATGGAGAGAGCGTCTTCATTCAGCGGTTAGTGGCCGGCCTGATCGCCCCACAGCTCCTTCAGGCGCCGGTCGCGTCCGCAACCGGTGCGGTACTCGTGGTAGCGATCGGGGTTCTTCATGTAGAACTTCTGATGATACTCCTCCGCCGGATAGAACGTGGTCGCGGCGACGATCTGAACCGGCACCGTACCGAATTTCTCTTCGACCTTCTTCTTGGACGCTTCGGCGAGACGTTTCTGTTCCTCGCCGTGGTAGAAGATCTCGGGGCGGTACTGATTGCCGCGATCGCAGAACTGGCCGTCGCCCGACGTCGGGTCGATATTGTGCCAGTAGACGTCGAGCATTTGCGCGTACGAGATCACGCTGGGATCGAACTCGATCTCGATGGACTCGCAGTGTCCGGTCTTGCCGCTGCCGACTTCTTCGTAGGTGGGATTCTTCTTGGTGCCGCCCGTGTAGCCGACCGTCGTCGACTTGACGCCCTTGACGTCGTCGAACGGCGTCTGCATGCACCAGAAGCAACCGCCCGCGAAGGTCGCGATCTCGGTCTTCTTCTCCATCTTCTTCTGGTCCTTGGCGTCCGGCTTCGCAGACATGCCGTTCTGGGCTCCGGCCGTGCCCACGAGCCCGGCCGTGAAAACCATCATTCCTGCCACGATCCATGCTCGCATTTCGATATCCTCCGTCTTTCAAAAGTCAGTCTACATCCAATTCCATCTACGATGGAACGGGTGCTTTTGGATGGGCCGGGCGGCGGCCCCCCAAACGAAAACGAGCGCGAGGCCGAAGCCCCGCGCTCGTTCGTTTTTCGAGATCGATCTCGGGCGTCGTCTTAGAAACGACGGCCGCGACCGCCGCCGCCGCCACCACCGAAACCGCCGCGACCGCCTTCGGTCTTCGGACGGGCTTCGTTGACGGTGATTGTGCGCTGATTGACCTCGCGGTTGTTCAATTTCTCGATGGCCTGCTGGGCGCCTTCCGGCGTCTCCATCTCGACGAAACCGAATCCACGCGGACGGCCCGTGTCGCGGTCCATGACCAGCGAGACCGTCGCGACCGGCGCGACTTCGGCGAAGAGATCCCGAAGCTCGGCTTCGGTGGTGGAGAAAGACAGGTTCCCGACATACAGTTTCCGATTCATTGTTGAATCCTTTCCTAACAGAACTGGTCCCGGGTCCGAGGCCGAAGGCACCAAACCCGCTACTGCGCGCTCGAATCGCAAACTGGTGTCGCTAACCTGATAAACAGAGGGTGGCGAGCGGTTCTAAGATTGAACGCAGGCTTCTTGACCCCGGGAAGATACCGCCCGCCGGAGACCGGTGTCAATTCCAACTTTGGCGGCGGGAAACGCCCGAATGCCGGCGTGGGGCCTCCGCGAGGTCCGCGTTCCGGATCCGAGGCCGGCGCCGGCTATGCGAAATACTCCTTCCAGCGGCGGTCGACGGTGCGTGCGGTGTCGGGGTCGCTGGCGACGGGGTTCGGGTAGCCGGGTTTCCAGGTGGCGTCGATTCCCATGACCCCTTCGTGAACCGGCTGCACGCCCCGGAGCGACGAGCGCGTGAACACGAGGTCGCGCGCGGGGTCGAAGCGCGTGAAGATTCCCCAGATGGTGTCGACGTCGTCGTCGAGATTCACGTCGGGGCTCACAACGGCGATCATCTTGAGACGCGCGAGCGCGGGTGACGCAACGAGGGCTTCGAGTGTCCGGCGTCCGGCGTCACGCTCGACGCGGTCGATCTGCACGACGAGCAGCGTGTCCTCCCAGAGCGTCCAGCGCCGGACGTGCGGCGCGAGCTGCGCGGGGTCGCCCGCGATCACCCGGCCGTCTGCCGGCGCGGACGCATCGCCGGCCGGCGCCGAATGGCCGCCGGAGTACTGCGCGCGGCTCCCCGTCGCGTCGACGATCATGCGGCTTCCGTGGTGCATCTTGAAACTCGTGAAGTCGAGCGTGTCGAGCGGCGCGCGCGAAATGAGATGGAAATGCTCGCGCGGATCGAAGTGCGCGCGAATCGACCGGAGCACCGAGCGAAAGTCGCGCGCGTCGACGTTGCGATCGACCAGCACGAGTACCTTGCTCAATCCGAGCTGGCCTTCGCCGAGCAATCCGAGCGCGGTGCGCACGGGCTCGCGCGTGTACCGCCCCTCGACACTCGCGACCAGCAGGTTGTGGAACCCGGCCTGGTAGTACGCCCACACGTCGCGGACCTCGGGGCGAATCAGCCGGATCAGCGGCCCCAGAATCATCTGCGACGCGTCGCCCATCGCACGGTCTTCCTGCGGCGGCTTCCCCACCACGGCGGCCGGATAGATCGCGCGTTGCCGTCGCGTGATCGTTTTGACACGGAACACGGGAAAGTCCGCGGGGTCGCAGTAGTGACCGAAGTGATCGCCGAACGGACCCTCGATGTGCCGTTCGAACGGCGGCACCTCGCCCTCCAGAATGAACTCCGCGTCCGCGGGGACGTCGAGCGCGATCGTGCGCGCGGGTGCGAGGCGCGTGCGGCGCGCGCTCAGGATGCCGGCGAACGCGATCTCTTCCAGCGCTTCCGGCAGCGGGAAGATTCCCGCGAGCATAAGCGCGGGGTCGGCGCCGAGTGCGACGGCCACAGGCAGCGCACGCCCTTCCTTTTCCGCCTCGCGGTAGTGGAACCCACCGCCCTTGTGAATCTGCCAGTGCATGCCGGTCGTCGTCGGGTCGAACACCTGCATGCGGTAGATGCCGACGTTGGTCTTCCCCGTTCGCGGGTGACGCGTCACGACCAGAGGAAACGTGATGAACGGCCCGCCGTCTTCGGGCCAGCACGTGATGGCGGGAAGCGCGCTCAGGTCGGGCGTTCGGTCCACGACGTCCTGCGACGTTCCCCGCGCCACGCGCGCCGGCCGCAATGCCATCAATCGCGGAAACAGATCGCGCGCGCCCAGGATGCGCGACGGCGTCGGTGGATTGAGTTCCTCGGCGAAGCGCACGAGCCGTTCGCCCAGCGCTTCCGGGTGCATGCCCAGTGCGCGCTCGATGCGCGCGAACGTTCCGAAGAAATTGATCGCGAGCGGAAAGCGCGACCCGTTGACGTGTTCGAACAACAGCGCCGGTCCTCCGTCGCGGACGACGCGTTGCGCGATCTCGGCGATCTCGAAACGGGGATCGACCGCCACGCGCACGCGCGCGAGGTCTCGGTGAGCCTCGAGATCGTCGAGAAAGGATTTCAGGGTGCGGTTGGACACGACGAGTAATGTATCGCCGTTTTGCGGAACATCACACCTCAGAATCATGGCGATGCGTGTGCACGAGGTCACAAAGTGCGACACGCGGGAGGGCCGAAGCGACGCCCAAATCGGATCGATGCCTCCATTGTTATCGGCTTGTCCACGAACAGCTTGCGGGTCGTTGTGGGGCGTGCGCGCCCAACTGGCCCCGTGCTTGCTCAACAACCCCAGTTCCTAAACCAGAAACGGCTGCCACGCCCCGAAACCGGTTGGTGACAACAACGGGACGGCGCCGATCGAGGAGGTTCATTAGAAATGAAGAAGCTTCTTTCCAGCCTATTTGTGGTAGCGATGGTCGTGCTGGTCACGTCCAACGCCTTTGCGGTGAGTCCGCTGCGCTCGGTCGGTATCGAAGCCGGCTACGTGAGCCCGGACATCAGCGGCCTCGACCAGGCCAGCGGCACATGGGTTGCCGGTGCGTTCCTGGACTTCGGCATGCCGATGACCAACCTGTACATCAATCCGTTCGTCAACTACTGGAACTGGTCGGAGACGGTCAGCTCGACGGAGACGTCGTTCCATGACTGGACCGTCGGTGCGAACCTGAAGCTGACGATTCCGACGTCGGCCGCACATGTTCAGCCGTTCGTGGCGGCGGGTATTTCCGCTCACATGATGGCTGCGTCGGTCACGGGCTTCCCCGATGCCACCGACACGAAGTTCGGCTTCCAGGGCGGAGCCGGTCTGAAGGTCGGCGTCAGCCAGAACGCGAACATCATCGGTTCGGGCTGGTACAATGTCGTGGACAACGCCAACCACTGGTCGCTCCGCGGCGGATTGGCCTGGAACATCTAATCGCCCCCGATCGACGACTTCCGTCGAAACGAAACGCCCCGCGTCGGAAACGGCGCGGGGCGTTTTTCGTTTTGCTTGGACAACCGTCGCGGGTCGCGGCGTTTATCCGTCGTCCATCTCGACGTCGCCGGGCGCGGTGTCTTTTCCCCACCGATAGAAGAGAGTGTTCTCCACCCCGAGCCGGTCGAGCACACGGCCAACGATCATGTCGACCATGTCGGCGATCGATTTGGGGCGGTGGTAGAAGGCCGGCATCGCCGCGACGATGTCCGCGCCCGCGCGTCGCAGGGTAAGCATGTTGGTGAGGTGGATCTCGGACAGCGGCGTCTCGCGCGGCACCAGAACGAGGCGCCGGCGTTCCTTGAGCATCACGTCCGCGGCGCGTTCGATCAGGCTCGAGGAAATTCCGTTGGCGACGCGCCCCATGGTGCCGGTCGAACACGGCACGATCGCCATCCCCGCGCATGGAAACGAACCGCTCGAAATGGGGGCGGCGAGATTCTTCGGGTCGAAGACGCGAATGGATCCCCCACCGTCTTCCACCTCGGCGGCGCGGGTGAGCGCCTCCTGCTTCTCGCGCAGCGTCCTCCCCAGCACAACGCCAGTCTCGAGCTGCGTCACCTTTTCGCCGGCCGGTGAGATCACGACGTGCACGTCGTGGCCGGCGGCCGTGAGCGCGTGCAGCAGCCGAAGCGCGTAGGGCGCGCCGCTCCCACCCGTGATGCCGACCGCGAATGTCGCCATGCTAGATCACCGTATCCAGTGCGATGAAGACGAAGAGCACGATGCTCACGATCCCGTTTGCCGCGAAAAACGCGGCGTTGACGCGCGAGAGGTCATCGGCTTTGACGAGCCGATGTTCGAAGAAGAGGGTCCCCACCGTGATCGTCAGGGCCACATAGTACCAGAGTCCGACGTCCAGCATGGCGCCGGCCGCCAGCAGGCTGGCGACGAATCCCACGTGGAGCCAGCGCGCGATCGCGAGTGCGGGCGCGATGCCGAGGTCGGCCGGCAACGAGTGCAGCCCGACCCCGCGGTCGTGGTCGGCGTCCTGGCAGGCGTAGATGATGTCGAAGCCGGCCACCCAGAGCCCGGCGCCGAGTCCCAGCAGCATCGCCGCGACCGGCAGCCGGCCGGTCACCGCCAGCCACACGGCCGTCGGGATCATGACGTAGACGGCACCCAGAAAGAAGTGGGCGAAGCGGGTGAAGCGCTTCGCGTACGGGTACGCGATCATTGCGCCGATCGCCAGCGGCCACAGCCATCGGCAGATCGGCGAGAGACGCCATACCGCGGCCAGGAAGATCGCCAGCGCCACGGCGGTGAACCCCGTCGCGGATCGAACAGACAGGCGGCCCGCCGGAATCGCCCGGCCCGCCGTGCGGGGATTGTGGGCGTCGACCTCTGCGTCGATCAGCCGGTTCGCCGCCATTCCGACGGTCCGTCCGGCGATCATCGCAAGCGTGATCCAGATAAAGGAATGCCGGCTCGGCCAACCGCGCTCGACCAGGAACAGCGTGGCGTACGCGAAGGGAAGCGCGAACAGTGTGTGTTCGACCCGAATGGTGTCGAGATACTCGCGGAGTGTCTTCACAATAGTTTATTGAATATACGGTTACGTGATAGGTTGACAATCGGGGGCGCACCGGATGTTGACAATGACATGCCTATAATGTTTACAATGACTGGCTCTATTTGTTGACAATAGCTTCCGGCCGAGGCCCGGCCGAACATCGCTCTCCGGTCAATAAAAGTTGACAAAGTTGGCGAGCGGCGACTAGAAATGCCCGAGACCATCATGGAGCGATCTCGAACCGAGACCATTCGCGAGTTCATCCTCGACCTCGCGGCCACCGAGACTGCGGGACTCGCCCGTCAGGTCGCGGAAGCATACGGGATTTCGCGTCAGGCGGCAAACCGGCACCTCGACATCCTGGTGGAGGGCGGGCTGCTCGAACAGTCGGGGAAGACCCGCGCGCGCGTTTATCGACTGCGGCGGATGTCCTCGATCACCCGCGAGCTGCGGGTCACGCCGGTCCTCAATCCCGACCGGGTCTGGGACGACCATCTGGCGCCGATCGTCCACGAGGACCGACCGGCCGTGCGGGATCTGTGCCGCGCCGTCTTCGGGGAGTTGGTCCGCAACGCCTCCGCCCACGCCGACGCGTCGTGGATCACGTTTACATTCTCGAACACCGCCCGCGACATCGCTCTCTCTATCGCCGACGACGGCCGCGGCCTGTTCTCCAGCATCGCCCCACGGTTGGCGGCACGATCGCCCCGTGAAACCGCGACGATGATCGCGCGGCTCGCGCACAACCGGTCCGTCGATTCGCCTGCCGCTCGGCTGGCATTGCTCGCCCGGAACTTCGAGTTGTTTTCGATCCGGGCGAACGGCGCCGTTCTTTCGTTCGATCGCGAGACCGACGCGTGGACTGTCGACGACGAGGTGCCGACACCGGGCACCACGGTCGCCGTGACCCTGCGGCGGACGACCGCGACGCGCGACGCCGCAGAAACACGAAAGCAGCGACTCACCGCATCGGCTGGATAACCTCCCGCGCGGACGGGCGGCGCGGCCCCGATTACTTCAGCGAGCGAATGCGCCGGCATCGTTCGAAGAACCCTTCCAGTTCGTCGACGCTCAATCCGTCCGCGAGTCCTCGCTCCACCTGCCCATAGAAAGCATCGGTCGCAAGCGCCTCGTGGAGTGTACGCGCGAAGAGGGAACTCCGCGTCCAGATGGCGTCGCGCACACCGGTGCCGTCCGCCACGATCGTCGCGAGCAACGCTTCGCGGGCGTCCGCCGCGATCCGCAGCGCGCCCGCGGTGTCCGCGCCGGGCGCGGCATCCACCGTCGTGTCGGTGTGGTCCGCATCCACCGAACCTCGGACCCGGACGACCACGCGCACGCCGTGCGCTCGCGCATCGTCGATCGTATCCGTGAGCTGGACGAACACGTTCGGCTCGGCATCGACCAGAGCGAGCCGTCGGGCAGCGGTCAGCAGGATGCGCGCACGGCCCAGGACCTGCTGGGCGGTGACGAGCGCGAACATGCCGTCGTCGTCGATATCGGCGCCCGCCGACAGTGACTCCAGCGCCTGGGACGCAATCTCGCGCCGGTCCATGAACTCGCGCTCGAGTTGATCGAGGAGTTCCGCGGGCGGGACGGCGCGAAACAACGGCGGGGAGGCGCGGTCGTTTCGGACGGCGCCTTTCCTTTCCAGGCTCTCGAGCGCGCGGTACACGTTCGCCGTCGGTTTGCCGATGCCTTTCGACACCTTGTAGCCGGTTGTGGCGGGGTTTGCGACGAGATAGCTGTATGCCAGCGCCTCGAGGCGCGTCAGACCCAGTGCTTCCAGACTCGGAATCCGTTTCATAGCTGCCATAGCTACTATTTATGACCGAGCGGGTCAACAGGATTCAGCAATGATTAGCAGCTAACACTACTACTTTTTAGACCAAAACCGTATCCATCTATTTTTGTTCTGGTTAGAAATTGGAGGCGTTGCCGCGGCGCAGGCGCCGCGGCCGGCGATGGTGGCTAGTGCTTATCCGACGAGCGCCCGCTGCGGGTGATCAGGGGCGCCAGCGGGCCGAGCAGGGGATGGACGATGCGCCGGAAGACGCGAAACGCGGCGGAGCCTTTGAGCTTGCGGAAGGCCCGGCGATGCGCGATGGCCCAGTCGCGTTTCTTCCTCTCGAAATCCAGGCGCGTGAACAGCGGCACCGGGACGTCGATCGCGACCTTCGCTTCGCCCCCGACGGTATCGAGCGCGGCAATGGCCGGACCCAGCTGTCCGGTCAGGAAACGTTTGGTTTCCATGTGCTCCTCGCCGTACTCGTCCGGATTGAGCAACAGAATCGGGTTGGTGTTGATCTCCCACACCTGCGGCGTGTCGCCGACCAGGCTGTAGTCCACGCGACCCCAGTCGACGCCGGCGATCGCGAACGTCTCCTCGAGCCACGCGCGATGCGGGTTGGCCTCCAGATAGGCCCGTTCCTGCGCGAGCACCTCGGGCGTGACCAGATCCGTGTCCTTGACCACCCACTGCCGCGAACAGTCCATATGCCCGGGAACGATACGCCCGCCAATGGTGAAGGCCGAGTACTTTCGGAACAACCCGTCGCTACCGGCGTTCTCGCAGTACTCGACCACGAGCAAGTCCTTGACGCGATGACCCCGCACGATCGCGCCGGCCAGCGTCTGATCCAGTTCCTTGCGGTTGTTCAACAGCTTCGAGAGGCTGCCGCTATGCTCCGTTTCGTCCCGGATGAACACAGGAAAGCGAAGCTCCGCGTTGCGGTCGGTGGCGTGGGCGACGCGGAACGTGTTGCGCCCCAGCGCGTGGAGCTTGGTGAGAAGGTCGTAGCGCTTCAGCGTGCGGGTCGGATGATTCAACATTCGGGCGCCGGCGGCGTCGAGTTGGTTCCAGACGAGCGTGGCAATTTCGACTTCGGCCGCCAGCAGGCGTTCGATATCCGCGAAGATATAGGTCCCGGCCGGAAGTTCCTCGGCGCGAAGGGCCTCTTCATAGGTTCGGATGTGCACCTTCCCCGCGAGATCACGATCCCAATGGGTGACGAATCGCTCCATCGGGTGCGTGTAACCGGGGGTTGCCAGGTAGGTAATCATCAGTTGCGCGCACAGCGTACACTGGCGACTGCGCCGCGTCTACGGCGTCGGCGTCGGCGGCTGCAATGGATCACGAAGCGCGAGGACTGCAAAAGCAAGAAGCGGACCGGCGGGGGAGTCCCGCCGGCCCGCGATCGCTGAGACTACTTGAGCAGGAGCATTTTCCGGGTGGTATGCTCGCCCGCATTTTCAAGCCGGTAGAAATACACCCCGGAGGCCACGCGCCGACCGCGGTCGTCGGTTCCGTCCCAGTCCGCGCGATAGATGAGCCCGGCCCTGTGCGCCCCATCCGCCAGCGTGCGCACCAACGCCCCGTCCGCGGAGTAGATGCGCAAGGACGCACCACCCGTCGTTCCGATGCGATAGATGATTTCCGTCCTGGGATTGAACGGGTTGGGAACATTCTGGTCGAGTTCCAGAGCCGGCGGCCGACCGTCGTGAATGCCGGTGGGAAAACTCAGAGTCCCGTTCTTGACCAGCGCGCACGGGTGTCCTTCGTTGAACAGGATCTTCGTGATCGTCAGCGACGTCGACGTTCCATACAGCGGGATATACGCCTGAAACAGAACCTTGATCAGCGGCAGCGTTCCCGACAGCGGCGTCGCACCGGCGTGCACAATGACGACCTTGCCAGGGATCGACGTGTTGTACACCGGCGTCCCCCACGGGAAAGACGCGGTGCCGCTGGCGTCGACTCCGGCCACGAAGAGTTTCGTCGGGTCGAACGAAAGCGTCAGCTCGTATCCGTAGATCCCGAGCCCCGTCGTGCCGCGATCGGTCTTGATCGGGACCGCGGTCGGGTACGTCAGGAAGATCGTATCGGTGGGCGCGATCAGGTACAGGTCACATATCGTGATCGTGTCGGTGGTATCGGTCCGACCGATCGCATCGGTGGCGTGCACCCGTGTCGTTCCGGCCGCGGTCGCCGTAAGTTTCCCCGCGCCGTCGATGGAAGCGACCGACGGGTTGGTCACACCCCACGCGATAGGCATTGTCGTCGCGCCCGAGATCGAAAACTGCAGCATGTCGCCGGCCACGATCGTGGAGGTATTCGGATTCACCGTGATCGTCGAAGGAACGGTGATGACAAGGCTACCCGCAACGTTAATCGCCGCGTACGTCTCATTGAACACGGCGTTCGATGGAGTCAGCGTGACGCCCCCACCCGAATTGCCCGGGTTCACGACGAACCGGAGATAGGTGAGCACACCAGGGCCCGCGAGGTCGGCAGTCCCGGCCATCGCCACGTGGACCTTCCCCGATGACACCCCGGCTACGGGCGCGCCCCATCCCGCCGCGTCAGCAATCGTGCCTGTGCCCGACGCGCCTATAGCGGTGATGTACGTGCCGTTGTAGGCAACTTCGAACTCCGCCGACCGGATGCCGTACGGCGCAGGGTTGGTAATGCTGACCGGAACGAGAACCGTGTCCAGCGGTGCACCCCCCGCCGTACCCACCGTCAGGCGCAATGCCCTGACATTGATAATGCCGTTGGTGATGTCGCTGATCCCGTTGTTGTCGGTCGCCATTGCGGTTACGGATCCGGGGGAGACACCCGTGAGCATCGACGTACCCCCGAACGTGGCGACACCGTTGTCGGACGACTGGTAGGTGTATGGCGGTGATCCTCCGGACGCCGAGAAGGCGAGCGTTTCGCCCACCAGGATCTCGCCGGTGTTGGGGGAAATCGTCACCACCGGCAACGCCGTGATCGACAACGATCCGTTGGTTCGCGTCGTCGCCGGCGATCCTTCGTTGAATAGAGAGGACGCGAATGTGAGATTCGCGTTCCCGGACGATGGGCCGAGGACGAAGCGAAGATACACCAGCGTTCCGCTTCCCGACAGGGGCGACACACCGGCCGCAGCGATGTCGACGCGCCCGGCAGTCGGATGGGTCGTAACACCGCCCCAGGGGCTCGTCAGCGTGCCGGTGACGGAAGCGTCGAGGGCCGTCGCGTAGGTCGAAGACCACGTGATGGTGAGTTCGTACGAGTACACGCCGAGACCGGTGAGGTCCGGTGTCGTAACGGCGACCAGCACGGTGTCGCCCACCGTTCCCGCGGCGTCGCCGACGTCGAGCAGAACCGCGCGCGCGGGGCGCGCCGCCGCCAGCAGCAGTGCCGTGCTCAATAGAAGTGTCGTGATGCGCATGATGGCTCCTTCTGGTTTCGATTGCTCTTCGAATCGTTACTTCAGAAGCACCATCTTGCGATTGGCTCGGAATCCTCCCGCCTCGATTCGGTAGAAATACACACCGCTTCCCACGGACGAACCCCGGTCGTCACGACCATCCCAGTTCGCACTGTGAATCCCCGGCGCCGCCGTTCCGTTCACGAGCGTGCGGACGAGCCGGCCGGCCACATCGTAAATGGAGACCGTCACGTGCACCGATCCCGCCGAACCGGGAATCGCGTATTCGATCGTCGTCGTCGGGTTGAACGGATTCGGATGGTTCTGCGTGAGCGCGAAGCTCGTCGGGAGTTTCTCCGACCCGTGCATCGTGCCGCCCTCGGAATACGAAGCATCCGTCACATCCTGCTCGTTGAGCCGAACTTTGGTGAACTCGAGCGCAACGTGTGCGCCGTCGGTCATGTTTCCCTTCGCCCGCACGGTGATCTCGACCGCGGCCGCGACCGGCATCAGGTCCCGGGAAGCGACGGCGATATGCAGACCGCCCGCGTTGTCCGCCTTCCAGTAGAGCAACGCGCCCTTGGCCGCCGGGGTCAGTGCAACATCGGTGACTTCGAGCACCTGCGGGTCGAACTTGAGGTGATACTCGTGTCCCAGCAATTCACCGTCGCCGCTCACGTTGATCGGAACGGTGGTTTCCTTACCCGGATCGAGTTCGAACGCCGGCAGACTGACGTCGAACGCACCCGGCTCGGACCCGGGCAGATAGAGCTGCGCCGGCATCGCCCCCTCGCTGGCCGCCATCGGACCCGGGCCGATGACCACACACGGTGCGCCCGTGCTGTCGACGGCGCAGGGGAAGTACGAAAGAATTCCGGCGACGTACCGAAGGATGTAGGACGCATCGAGCGTACTCAGCACGCCCGAACAGTTCACGTCGCCGAGCGTCTGTTGCTGGGGCGAGAGTGTGATCAACACGGCGAGGTGCTGAAGCACGAGGGAGGCATCGTAGGCGCGTACGTCTCCGTTCAGGCTCACGTCGCCGATCAGCAGGTTCTGGATCCCGCCTGTCTTCCAGCCGGTGTAGTCGACCTTGTCGGTGACATTGTCGCCCAGACCGCCGGGGTTGTACCAGCCGCCCGACCCGGTGTCGTCCGACGGGTCGTGCGGTCCGCTGGCGTCACCCCACCAGCAGTTTTTCGCCGACACCACGAAGCTCAATCCGGTGTTTTTCACGCCGTAGAAGGTGTTGTCGATGAAGTCGCACCGTTCGATCTTCCCCTTGGTGGAATCGCCCGCCGCCCCGTGGAAGTTCACACCCACGCCGTTGTTCTGGAAGATACAACGGCTGATGTCGGGATGGGCGCTGGTCACGTCGATCGCACCGTAGGACGTGCTGTTGTTGTTGAACCGGAAGACGCAGTTACTGAACCGCGTGCTGTCGTCGATGGCCTGGTTCTGCACATAGATCGAACCCCAGCGCAGCGAGGTTCCGTTTGTCAGCGTGCTGTCGTTGTTCGTATCCCCGCCGTAGAAGTCGTCCCGCGGCGAGGTAAAGACGATCAGGCTGTCCGGGTCGGCCTTGCCCTCGGCGACCAGGCCGCGCTGCACGGTAATCCCCACGCCGTTGAGCGGCTTGATCACCACACCGGGCTGGATGCGCAGGATCGAACTCAATCCCGCGATCAGGTTGCCCGTCAGGATGTAGGGAATGTTGGCAATCTTGGCCACGTCCCGCCGCTTCCACAGGACGTCCTGGGCCAGCGTTTCGCCGATCACACCCAGGGCGTTGTACGTGTTGGTCGGATTGAACTTGTTGGTCCCTCCGAACACCGGATTGCTGATCAACGACATCAGAATCGGTGTGACCGTACTGTGATCGAACGTGCACGCGTCGATCGACGGATTGCTGGCACCGTCGATCCGGATGGCGTACGCACCGTTCTGGTCGAAGGTGCAATTGGTGAATGTCGGCGATGCCGATACGACCTGAACCGCATAGGTGTTGTAACCACCATACTTGAAGATGCAGTGCGAGAAGTTATTCAGCCCGTCCGTGCTCACATCCTGAAATGTGATGTTGGCCCAGTTGCCCGGCACCGGCGTGCTAAGCGACCCGTCGTTGTTGGTGTCGGGCGGGTTCCCGTAGGCGTCGTCGGCTACGGAGGTGAACACCACGGGCTCGGCGAGCGTCCCGTTTGCGGCGATAGCCCCGGCCACGGTGATGCTGCTTGGGAAGTTTTCGTAGTAGATACGCCCCATCTTCAGCACGATGCCAGGGGAAAAGGTGAGTTTTGCGCCGAAGTTCACGGCAAGGTTGTTACCCACCAGAATACGCGTAATGTTCGTGTACCCGGCGAGGTCATACGGCGAAACGGTCAGGTCCTGGCCGATGCCTTCGCCGATCAACCCGAGTGCGTCGAACCCGTTGTTGTCGTACGTGATATTCGTGAACGTCGGATTGGCGAGAATCGAGCACGAAATGGGAACGTTCGTCGTCAGGCGGAACAGGTCGTCTTTCACCACGGGATTCGATGCGTTCTGAATCCACAGACCCCACGTATTGATCTCGAATTGGCAGTTCTGGATAGTCGGACTGGCCGAAGCGGTCCGAATAACGCCGGACGTTCCGCCGAATCGGAAGAGCGTGTTCTTGATCGTGCTCGCGGTTGCCGTGCTGTTGAATTGGATCCCCTGCCAGTTACCGGCCGCGGGAGACGTCGTCCCGCCGTCGACATTGGAATCGCCGGCCTTGGAGTCGTCGTAGATAGACGTATACACGATCAAGCTGTCCGGCGTACTCCCTCCATTGAAATCCAGCCCGCCGTTGACCGTAATCGGAATCATTCCGGGGAGCATCTTGACGATGACGCCTGGATCGACACTTAGCTTGGAGCCACTCGCGATCGTCAGCGTTCCCAGATGAAGATAGGGGAAGTACTCCGGGAACTGTGGCGGGCCGCCCACATAGATCCGTTCGAGTGTGGCGTTCTGCGAGAGCGTCTCGGAAAGAATGCCGACCGCATGGTACCCATTCTGGCTGAACGTATTCCCCGAATACTGCGGGTTCGCCACCACCGACGTCGCCAGCGGGACGTACGAATGATTGAAGAAGTCGTTGTTTGAAATCGTCGGAGCGGAGTTTCCGTCCGTGCGGATACCGGTCCGGTTTGTCTTGAAACTGCAGTTGCTGATCGTCGGAGACGAGCTGCTGCACCAGACGGCCCCGCGATAGATATCGTTATAATCTCCGCCTCCGTAGGCGAGAACACAGTTGTCGAGAATGCAGTGCGCGTCGTCGGAGGTCGGAGCGAATTCGATATAGCCCCAGTTGGCCGCCGCGGGCACGGTGCCGGTGCCGTTGCTTTCCGTGTCGGGCGGATTCCCGTAATTGTCGTCGTACTGAGACGTAATAACGATCAGGCTCTCCGGCTTGGCATCCGCCGTCAGCGCGCCGTTGACGACGACACCATTATAGTAGAGCGGCGCCATCTTGAGGACGACACCGGGCTCGATACGCAGCCTGGCGCCGTTGGACATGGTGAGCGCGCTCGAGAGCCAGTACGAAATGTTGTTGTATCCGGCGACGTTGCGCACGCGGAGCAGTGAGTTGATCCCTACGGTTTCGCCGATCAGGCCCAGGGCCGTCAGGGTATTGTTCGTGAACGTGAGATTGGTCATCGTCGGGTTCGCCGATACCGACATGTAGATGGGCGTGTTCTGGCAATTGCGAATCGTGACATTCGAAATGGCCGAGCTCGCGTTGCCCCGCTGCTCGATACCGTAGTAACTGTCAGACACGACGCAATCCGAGATCGTCGGGCTCGCATTGTCGCAGCGCAGGATGCCTTCGCTGGTGGTCGCTCCCCCGAACTTGATCACCGCGTACGACACCGACCCCGTCGATCCGTTCTGGAACTCGATCTGTCCCCAGTCCCCGCGCGCAGGCGACGTGATCGAGCCGTCGTTGTTGGTGTCGTTCGGGTCCCCGTAATTATCGTCCTTGAACGACGTGAATACGATCTGGCTGTCGGGGTTCGAGGTGCCGTCCATCGTGAGCGATCCCTGGACCAGGATGCTCACGCCCGCCTTCGGCTTGACCACGACACCGGGCTGAATCGTAAGCGACCCGGCCGCACCCACGGTCATCGTGCTGGTCAGGATGTACACCAGGTTGGGAATCGGCGTCACGCCGAGCGTCGCGCTGCGAATTCGCAACGTATTCGATCCCGAAAGCGTGCCACCCAGCAGCCCCAGCGCGTCAAAGCCGTTGTCCTGCGTGGACCCAAACGCCAGGTTATCGAAAACCGGATCGGCCTGGATGTCGATCGCGATGGGAACGTCCGTCATCGCGTTGATGTCGGTGTCCTTGATGATCGGATTGGATACGGCGTTGCACAGCACTCCATAGTAGCCGGCGGACAGGGAGCAGTTCTGGATGGTCGGGCTCGCGCTGTTGCACACAATTATTCCCGAACTCGAATACCCCCCGTACTGGATGACACAGTGTTTGAGAATGCTCGTGTCATCCGAATTTGCAGAAAAGGTAATCGCGCCCCAATTCTGATTGGTCGGAGACGTGGCATTGCCGTCGCCGTTGGTATCGTCCCCAAACGGTGCGGGGCTGTTATCGTCGCGGATCGACGTAAAATAGATGAGCGAATCCAGCGACGCGCCGCCATTCGCGACAATCTTGCCGTTCACCGTAATGCCCGTGTACAAATTGAATTTCACCACGACACCCGGATCGATCGTCAGAGTCACGCCATTGTTGATGGTCAACGATCCCGTGACGTTGTAGATACGGCCCCCGACGGTGTCGAGAACGGTGTTGGTGCTGATGGTTCCGAAAATCGTCTTAGCGGCGAACGCCGGAGAAAAGGCAAGCGAGAGGATACATACAATGACGACAGCGATTAGTCCACACTTCACAACTGTGCCTCCCGGGGGAAGAGGGTCGTAGTAAAGGTGCCGGGCAACGTTTTCAGGATGCGGGGCGCCTGGAAAGTGAACTAATGGTACCACTCGTCCGCACCGGCCGGCAACCCGCATTGCCGCATCCGGACGCCTCAAACTCCCACCTGGAACCAGAGAATAAAATTCGTTTGTCTGATGGGGTCTAATGAACGAGCGGACCGGCGGGAAGTCCCGCCGGCCCGTGTTCGCCGGTCGATGCCTGGTTACGTGGGCTATTTCTTCTTTTCGGCGAGCTCGGTCTTCGGGTCCTTCGGGACGAACTTGAGCGCCACCGAATTCATGCAGTAGCGAAGGCCCGTTGGCTTGGGTCCGTCGTCGAACACGTGTCCCAGGTGCGCGTCGCACCGGCTGCACTTGACCTCGTCGCGGACCATGCCGTAGCTCGCGTCCGTGCCGACGTCGACGTTATGTGAATCCACCGGCTCATAGAAGCTCGGCCACCCGGTACCCGACTCGAACTTCGTGTCCGACGAAAACAGCGGCTGCCCGCAGGCGACGCACAGGTAGACACCCTTGTCGTGATTGTCCACGTATTCGCCCGTGCCCGCGCGCTCGGTGCCGGCTTCCCGCGTGACGCGATACTGATCGGGGGTCAGAATCTCCCGCCACTCGGCGTCGGTCTTCGTGATCTTGGTCATATGAATATCTCCTTCTCTCTGCGTGAGCTTGAACGCGCCGACCGCATCGGGCGTCAACACGCCACCCGCGGCCTGGATCGGCGCACCGCGCCCATCGGACACCCACACCGCCAGCGCGTGCTGCGCGGGCGCGGGGTTCTTCGCGACGCGCCACGCACCGCGTCCATTCCATGTCGATCCGTTCGGCGTCAGTTTGACTTCCTGATAGCCGAGGACGAGGAAATCGTGGGTCAGTGTCTTCCCCTTGTTCTCACCGGCGGTGATCGTTCTCTGCAGACCCATGCCCAGCACCGCAATGTGCGCGACGAGATTCCTCGATGACGCGGTGCCGGCCGGCGTGAACGTCACGGCGACGCCGTCTTTGGCGATCGACGCGGTCAACGTGCCGGCGTCACCGCTCGTCGCGGGGAGCGGGGCATGGTCGAACCAGCCGCGCCACTCCGTCCCGTTGAACACGAAGCCCGGCGTGTAGACCCGCGACGCGTTCCATTTCTCCGCGTAGTCGCGCTGGCGCTCGCTGAAGTCCGGGTTCGCGAACACGTCTTCCCACCCGAGATAGTCCCAGTAGTCGACGTGGAACG
The DNA here is from genome assembly GCA_963761125.1 of Candidatus Latescibacterota bacterium. Classification (GTDB taxonomy): domain Bacteria; phylum Krumholzibacteriota; class Krumholzibacteriia; order WVZY01; family JAKEHA01; genus JAKEHA01. Next base: position 411,526 of record CAVXFV010000002.1, on the reverse strand, counting down.
CGACCGGTACGACGCCGGTCCACAGCCGCTCGTTCTTCGAAAAATCCGAGAGCCACGCCTCCGCCGGTGGGCAGCTCGAGCACCCTTCAGAGGTGTAGAGTTCCAGCAGCCCGACGCGAGCGGGACCGCTGGTGATCGTCTGCACCGATTCGGCGGCGCGCGGTGGCGTGACCGCCCCGATCATCACAACCAGTGCGAAGGCAGCGGCCGCAACGCCGATCCCCCGCGGGACCGCTCTGCCCACGGCGGCACGCCGGGACGCCGCCGTTTCCACGGTCGTTCGAAGCGCCCCCTGCTTCATGATTGAACCTCCCATAGAAAATCCAGCGACGTCTCCGGCGTGCTTTCCGCGGGATCCCGGTCGCTGCGGAACACCTTGGCGCTGTGCGGTCCGAGCAATCGTGTCTTTGCTCCGTCGACTTCCAGCGCACTGCCTTCACGTAAACCTACGACCCAAACGCCCGGATTGGATGCCGTGAACTCCGCCAGCCGCTGCGCGCGCGTTTCGCCGCCATGGTTGGGGAGGGTCGCGTCGGTGTAGTGCGGGTTGATCTGGAAGGGAACCAGCCGCAGCGCATCGAACTTCGAGGGTTCCACCACCGGCATGTCGTTGGTCGTCTTGATCGTTGGGCACGCCACGTTCGACCCCGCACTCCATCCAATATAGGGTGCCCCGGCCAGAACCCGCGCGCGAATCGCCCACAACGTCCCGTTGTCGTAGAGGTTCTTGAGCAGATGAAACGTATTTCCTCCCCCGATAATCACGGCGTCCGCCGCCTCGACGGCCTTGACCGGATGCTTGGCCGTGTGGATCGGCGTGATCTTCACGCCGAGCTCGGCGAAGCGCCCGCGGACCATGTCGCCATACGGGTCCCAGGCCAGGGTCACGCCGGCATAAGGCACGAACACAGCGTTGGTTACGCCCTTGAGAAATCGTCGCAGCCAGGGATCGGCGTGCTCCAGAAATCCGGTTCCGACGTTGCGCGAGTTGCTCAACAGCAGCAGTCGAGGGGTCGATTGGGTCATTACAAGGTCCTTTTGATCGGGGGTTTTCGGGGCCGGTCTGGCCCTCGTTCATCCTGTACCATCGCGCCTGGCTGCCGCAACCCCGATAACATTTGGGGCGGCGGCTCCGTAGATCGTGGTGTAGGCTAGCCGCGAAGGAGGGATTCATGGACAAACCGCACGGTCTACCCATCGCCGCGTCGATCCAGTTCGGATGGAAGACGCTCAAGCAGTATCCCCTGTTCTTAGTGGGCGTTACGGTGGCCGCGTCGCTGATTCCCGCGCTCATCGGTGCCGCCGGGCACCGCGCGTTCGACGAGGGGCTCCAGAGACTGCTGATGAGGCTGATCGAATTCGCGGTGTCCGCGACCCTGTGGCTGGGCCTCGCGAAGATCTACCTCAAGTACCGGGACGGCGAGAAACCCTTGTTCGAGAATCTCTTCGACGGGCTGGCCCGGCTGCACGTGTACATTGCCTCGACGATCATCATGACGATCGCGGTGATGATGGGCCTCGTGTTGCTGGTTCTTCCCGGGATCATCTTTCTCATCCGGCTCTGGTTCGTGGGGTTCGTGGTGGTCGACGAAAAGGTCGGACCACTGGATGCGATCCAACGAAGCTGGGACATCACACGGGGTTATACGTTGGACCTGTTTCTCCTGTTCCTCGTGCTGTGCGGAGTCAACGCGCTGGGCCTCGCCTGTCTGGGAATCGGTATCCTGGCGACGGCGCCGCTGAGCGGACTCGCACTCGCGTTTGTATACAGGGAGTTGAAGCCGAAAGCAGCGATGGCGGGTGACGCCGAACCCGCGCCGACGCCGATGGCTCCCGCGCTATAGGCCCGGTCGAAAATTCTTAGAAACTTCGTGCGGGTTCGAGCGTAGAAATAAACAGAAAGCAACCTCCACATCACCACGCGGCTCTGGAATTGAGACCCTTGCGCTCCCCGCGCTTGCAATTCCAGAGCCGCTATTTTTTCACGAACGAATCGCGAACTCCTCGAGGCGTGAGCACGTGCGAACGACTTCGTCGATTGCGCGCGCGAGCGGTCCTTTGGCGTGCATGCCCGACGCCATCGTGTGGCCGCCGCCGCCGAAGCGACGCGCGATGGCGTTGGCGTCCACGTTACCGTTGGAGCGCAGCGACACCTTGATGTCGCCCTCCTCGGTTTCCTTGAAGAAGAGCACCAGTTCGACGCCCTTGATCGCGCGCACCAGATCGACGAAGCCGTCCATGTCGTCGTAGTTCGCGCCGGCGTGGTTGACCATCTCGAGCGTGGCGCTGATCCACGCGACCTTGCCGTCGGGGGAGGACTCGATCGTGCTCAACACCGGGCCCATCAGCCGGCCCGCGCCCCATGTCTTGCTGCCGAACACCTTGCGCTGCATCTCGAACGGATTGGCGCCGGCCTCCGCGAGGTCGGCGGCGGCACGCAGCACGCGCGCGTCCGTGTTGGAGAAGCGAAACGTTCCGGTGTCTGTAATAATCGCCGCGTATAACGACTCCGCGATCGGCAGCGTGATCTGTCCGTCCATCGCGCGGATCAATTCGTAGATCAGCAGCCCGACCGCCGCGGCGCTGGTGTCGCTGACGGTGAAGTCCGCAAACCCGGGCACCGTACCCTGGTGGTGATCGATGCATGCGCGCGGCGTCGATCGCGCCTGGAACGCACGCCCGATGTGTCCAAGGTGCTCCCAGTTGTTGACGTCTACGATGATCGCGGCGTCGACGGTGTCCATGCGTTCGCGCGTGTTGCTCTCGCCGTATACCCGGATCTCGTTGGTCGGATCGAGGACGCGAAGCGCCTCCGGTGTATCCGTGGAGTTCATGATCAACACTTTCTTGCCGATCTGGCGGAGAAACAGCGCCAGCCCCATCTCGGAGCCGATCGCGTCGCCGTCGGGATTGATGTGCGACGAAATCAAAAACGCGTCGTGATGATCGATGAACCGCCGGATCGGATCCCACATGGGAAGCTACTTGCCTTTCGCTTCGAGGACGTCGAGGAACTCGACCCCGCGCCGCAGATGCGGCAATACAATGGAGCCGCCCACGACCAGGCCTACGCTGAAGATTTCGAAGAACTCCGGGCGCGTGACGCCCAGCTCGTGACACGTCTGGATGTGGTAGCGGATGCAATCGTCGCAGCGCAGCACCATCGACGCGGCGAGTCCCATCATTTCCTTGGTCTTGGTGGGCAGCGCGCCCTCGAGATACGTGTTCGTGTCGAGATTCAGGAAGCGCTTGATGACGAGGTTGTCCGCCTCCAGCATGCGCTCGTTCATTCGGCTGCGATAGTCGTTGAACTGGTCGACGATGTCCGACATGGAACCCTCCGGTATCCGCTATGATAATGACGACCGGCTCCCGATCCACGAGTCACCCAACCCGTGCGTTCAGTCGGCGTTCAGATGAGCATACCGCACGGCGAGCCGTCCCGCCACCCGCGAAGTCCCGGGCGAGCGGACCGCATCGAACGCTGACCGCCGTGAGTCACATCGGACTCTGGATCGGCGTGCCGACGGTGGGAAATGCGAAGCGGCTCGTGGATATTCTGCGGGAGAGGAAAAGAGAAGACACAGGCGGAGACCTGGTCTGCCGCGCGAAGGACCTAGGCGGCGGCGAGCTTTTCCAGACGATTCTCGCGAACGAGATCGTACTTGCGCGCAAGATCGTTGAGGACGTGGAGGCCTTCGATCTCCGCTTCGCCCAGTTCGTACGACCACGTACGCGTCAGGTAATCATAGATCGCCATCGCGTCGAGATTCATCACGGGCGCGAGTTCTTCGGAAATGTCGACCAGCCGGCCGGATCCTTCGTCGCGCGACGCGGTCAGCAACAGCGCCGCTTCGTCCGCGATGCGCGGTTCGTCGTACACCCACACCGCATGAACGAGCGGCGTGTGCGCGACGCGCTTCCACATCTGCGTAATGTTGAACCGCGAGAGACCGCGCGTCTTCGGAGCCAGCGACTCGCGCAGCGCGGCGTCACCGGTCAGTAACACCGCGTCGTAGCGATCGCGCCAGTCGTCATCGGCAATACGCTTCTCGACCAGCAGGTCGGGGAAGATCCCGTTCAACTCGGCGAGTACGATGCGCAGTGCGGCGACCGGCGTGCGACAGAACTCGCCGACCGCGATTCGTTCGAGCGCGTGGAGCGGCTTCTGCGCGACCAGCACGATCCCGCCCGGCGCGGCGCGCCCGACCAGGGCGGGCCCGGGGAGCAGATAGTGGCCGATGCCGCGGAGGTACTCGATGCTCGGTACGAGTGCGGCATCGTAGCGGCCCCGTTCGAGGGAGTCCCCGATCGACCCCGGAGCCTCGAAGGTGAGACAGGAACGCAGCGCTTCATCGCCGACGATCCCGCGCAGGAGTGGGCGGGTGGATATGTGGTCGGCGGCGCCGAATCGGAGCTGGCTCACTCGGGTCCTCCGGATCTCGTCAAGATTGGGGGTGTGTCTCGCCCGCTCGGAGCACGATGACCGCGCGGAAGAAACGTGTTCGCTTATAGCACCGGGCGGAAAAAACCAGCAAGCAATATTCCAGTTGCACGATTTCACTGCGAGAAACATGAAGGTGGCGTGACAACGCCTTCGAACGCACCACCCACGACCTCCGAAAACAGCCGTCGCCGGCCGCCCGCGGCCATTTCGCCGCGACGATAGGCCTATTCGCTGGACGGACCCGGAGAGCCCGGCTATCATCCCCCGAAGCCGACCGCAGCCCTCAAGCCCGATGGGAACCAAGCCCACACCCCGAACCCCCGTATCGCGCCCCCGGGAGATTGCATTTTTCCTTCTCCTGTGCGGGATCGGCTTTGCATTTTTCTCTCTCGTCTTCGACAACACCTTCTGGCACGGCGACGACTGGAACTACCTGATCCAGGCGGTGAGGACCCGGACCGACTGGACACTCCTGCTCTCCACCCGGCTCCACCAGACCTTCCAGCCGATCCCCAACCTGGTGTTCTATCTGGAGTTCCTTGCGTTCAAGCTGGATGCCCGGTCGTACTACCTGTTCAACATCCTGGTCCATTCGTTCAATGCGTTCCTGGTGTACTTCCTGGTGCGGACCCTTCTCAGGGACCGGACGATCGCCGTGCTGTCCGGACTCCTGTTCGAATTCGCGGTGGGGAACTACGGGAAATCGATCATGACCGCGTCGGGGATCAGCGACCTGGTGATCACGACGCTGACGCTGCTCACGATGATTTTCTATGTGAAGAACGAGCTCGAGGAACGGGGCGGGGTGTGGAAGCGAAACTTCATTCTTTGTCTGTTCTTTTTTACGGCCAGCCTCCTGTCCAAGACGACGTCGTTCAGCCTGCTCGGGCTGATGCTGGCATTCAACATGTTCTTCCGCGATCAGACCGGACGCAAACTCTTCGACCGGAATTTCGTGCTGTTTTCGACGTTTGCACTGGTTGTGCTGCTGGTGAAACTCGCGTTCCAGGGCGAAATCCCGGGCGCGGCCGATCTCCAGGTCACCGGCTGGTCGTTACCCCGGAACTTCGCCGGGTATCTGGTCCGCATGGTGTTCCCGATCCATGCGTCAACGCTCGTCCAAACCGCCGGGCCGGTGGTGCGGTTCACCTACGAATTCGCCACGGCCATCCGCGCCGTGATTCTCCTGTGCATCGTGTCGTACTCGCTCTTCGGCTTCATCTTTGGAAACCGGGTGATTCGGTTCTTCATCGCCTGGACCTACATCATGATCACCCCCTTCTGTTTTTTCCGGTTTCCCGAGGACTGGCTGGACATCCGCTTCCTCTACCTGGTTTCGGTGGGATTCAACATGATCCTCGCATCCGGGACGGTGCTGGCCGCCCGGCTCCTCTATCAGCGCCCTGGGCGCCGTCGGCTTCCATACCTGATTCCCGCGGCATTCGTAGCGCTGACCTATTTCGTACTGGTACAATTGGATCGAAACTACGAGCGGAAGGCGGACGCCCCCGCCCTGAACAGCGTCAAGGCCGCGTTCTACGAGGCCTACGCCCGCCGAACCGAGAATCACGAGACCCTGCCCCGGCCGAAGTAAAGGTGGTCAACGAATGCGTTCGTTGCTGTTTGTTCTTCTGATCATCGCCTGCTCCGTATCGATCGCATCCGCCGCGCCCCCGGTCGAAGGCAACTGGGTCGGTAAACTCCAGGCCGGCCCGACACAGCTGACGCTTGTCGTTCACGTGACGCGCGCACAGGACGGTAGTCTTTCCGCCACGATGGATAGCGTCGAGCAGGGCGCAATGGGACTTCCGGTCGAGGTTTTTCTCGTCGAGGGTACCTCCGTGCACTTCGAACTCACGTCGATTGGCGGTTCCTACGACGGCACGATGAACGCCGACGCGACGGAAATCGTCGGCACGTGGAAGCAGTCGGGATTGCAGCTCCCGCTGACGCTCAAGCCGGTCTCCGACCTGTCGTCGACGCTCCCCAAACGACCGCAGTTGCCCGTGCCACCGTTTCCGTATGTGACCGAGGACGTGTCCTTCCCGAGCGCCGCCGCGGGTGTCACGCTCGACGGCACGCTCTCTTTGCCCGACGTCGAGGGCCGCTACCCGGCGGTGATCCTGATCACCGGTTCCGGCCCGCAGGACCGCGACGAAACCGTGATGGGTCACAAGCCGTTTCTGGTAATTGCCGACAACCTGACGCGGAAGGGCATCGCGGTGCTGCGCTTCGATGATCGTGGCGTGGGCAAATCGACGGGGGACTTCGCGGCGGCGACCACGGCCGATTTCGCAAAGGACGTCGAAGGGGCGATTGCGTACCTGAAGACACGCCGCGAAATCAACGCGCAGCGAATCGGTCTGATCGGTCATAGCGAAGGCGGGATCATCGCGCCTATCGTGGCGGCGCAGGAACCCGACGACGTCGCGTTCATCGTGTTGCTCGCGGGCGTGGGTGTTCCCATCGACGATCTACTCCGTGAACAGGCGCGCCTGCTGCTCAAGGCGGGCGGGGCGAGCGACGCGTTCATCGCGCTCAATCGTCACACGCAGGACCGCATGTTCGACATCGTCCGCAACACGCCGGATCCGGCGAAGGCGACGCCGCTGCTGCAGGCGGCCGCCGATTCGATGCTGACCCAGATGAGCGACGATCAGAAGAACGCGGCGAGCAGCAACCTCGAAACCAGCATCCTGATGGTGAATTCCCCGTGGTTCCGATACCTGATGACTTACGATCCGGTCGAGACGCTGCGTAACGTGAAGTGCCCGGTGCTGGCGCTCAACGGCGAACTCGACCTCCAGGTGCCACCGAGTCAGAATCTTCCGCCCATTGCGGCCGCGCTGCGCGATGGTGGCAATCGCGACGTCGAGACCATGGTGATCCCGAAACTGAATCACCTGTTTCAGACGGCGACGACGGGATCGATCGACGAATATTCCAGGATCGAAGAGACGTTCTCTCCGGTGGCGCTCAAGGCAATATCGGACTGGATCGTCGCCCGGGTGAGCGAAAAGAAGCGGCCGCGCTAGACCAGGTAGCGCACGCTCGCGCCCGCGATGGCCTCGAGGCGGTTCATCTGCTTGCTCTCGATGGTTCCGATGAGCACGCAGAAGTCGTTGAGGTAGGCGTTGCGCGCGTCTCGCAGGAGTCGACGCACGAGCGAAATCGTCTTGCCGTCGCCGGCGGGCAGCGTCACTTCCACGGTGACGTTGCGCCCGTAGAAGAAGGTGTCGATGGCGTCGCGGAGCGCATCCAGCCCGGTGCCTTCCGCCGCCGAGATGAACACCGCCTCCGGATACCGGATCCGCAGCCCTTCCAGCAACTCCGGCGATACGCGATCGATCTTGTTGAACACGTACACCGTCTTGACGCCCGGATTTTCGATGGACGCCACCGTGGTGTCGGCGACCTCCATCTGGTCTTCCCAGGCGGGGTGCGACACGTCGACCACATGCAGATATAGTTCCGCCTGCGCGGTGTCGCCAAGGGTCGCCTTGAAGCTCGTCTTCAGGTGATCGGGGAGCTTGCGAATGAAACCGACCGTGTCGATCAAGAGCACGTCGCCGTGGTGGCCGTTTCCATTGCCCGCGTGTCCGTTGGAGCCATGTCCGTTGAGCCGGCGCGTGGTGGTGTCGAGCGTCGCGAACAGCTGGTCGCGAACGAGAACGTCCGCGCCGGTCAGTCGGTGCATCACCGTGGACTTGCCAGCGTTGGTGTAACCGATGAGTGCGACGACATGCCGTCCACCGCGCGCCCGCCGCAGCGTGGCGCGACGTTGATCGATCTTTTTCAACTGACGCTTGAGCGATCCGATGCGCTGATGGATCTTCCGGCGGTCGACCTCGAGTTGTGTTTCGCCCGGACCGCGCGTTCCGATTCCACCCGCCTGCCGTTCGAGGTGCTGCCAGAAATGCTTCAGTCGCGGCAGCGAATATTCGAGCTGCGCGAGTTCGACCTGAATCTTCGACTGCGTGCTCTTGGCATGCCGCGCGAAGATATCCAGGATCAGTTCCGTGCGGTCGATGACGCGCACGTTGAGCAGCTTCTCGAGATTCTTGGCTTGCGCGGGGGAGAGATCGTCGTCGAAGACGACGAGGTTGACGGCCCAGTTCTCGCAGGTCTCCTTGAGTTCCTGGACTTTGCCTTCGCCGATGTAGGTGGTGGCGTCGATCCGCCCGCGCCCCTGCACCGCCCGGCCGACAACTTCGGCGCCGGCGGTGACGGCCAGCTGCTCGAGCTCGTCGAGGTGCTCGTGCGCCGCCGCAATGGAGCCTCCGCGGAGGCTCACGCCGACGAGGTACGCCCTCTCGACGCGCGCGCGGGTGATAAGTTCAAACGCGCGCTTCACTTAGGAAGGCTTCCCCCGCTATGGTCATGGAGTCGTGTGTCGATGGCGTTCCTCGCGCCGGGCCGTGCCCGGGACTGATTCCCGGAATATAGCAAAAAGCACGCCCCGGGCAACAGGGGGACCCGCGGGACGCATCCTGTTTGACGCCGTCGAAGCCGCGAGCCTAAGATCACGGGCCGACCCATCCGGCGAATCCGCGGATTTTACCCGCGCGTCGCCGGACCGTCACGCGCAATGCACTCGGAACGGAGTCTGCCCCCATGACTGCCGGCCCGACACGTGTACGGCCGCCTTCCATTCGCACGGCCATCAGCCGTGCGTCCAACTACTCATGCGCCCGGGATTTCAGGATCCCGAGCTATTCGATCCCCAGCGACGCGATCAACGATCGATCGCGATCCGGCGCCCCTCACCTCCAGCGTTCACCTCTATCGGATCCCGACCGGCGGACACGCCGCCGTCGTGTTCGACGTCGCTTACCGCAGAAGGAGAGGTGACGAGATGATGAGACGATTTTACGTTCTATTTGTCAGCGCCGTCGTCTTCGCGGGCACGCCCGTGTTCGCGGCGACACCGGCGTATTTTCAGAGTCAACGATTCGGCGACGCCGCCGACCAGTACCCGCAGACGGTGGCGGCGGACGCGGATGGCAACGTCTATGTCACCGGCTATTTCACCGGTAGCATCGACTTCGGGGGCGGTGCTCTGACCAGTGCCGGCTCCAACGATATCTATCTCGCCAAGTTCAACAGCGCAGGCGTGCACCAGTGGAGCATGCGATTCGGAAGTCCCGACGACCAGCGCGGGACGGGTGTCGACGCCGACGCCGACGGCAACGTCTACATCGCCGGCAGCTTCAAGGACGCGGTGAACTTCGGAGCCGGCAACCTTTACAGCGCAGGCTCGAACGACATCTTCCTTGCGAAGTTCAACAGCGCCGGTGTTCTGCAGTATGCCAAGCGTTTCGGCAACGCCGGCGATCAGCCCGGGGGTGCGATCGCCATCAGCCCCGACGGCACCGTGATCCTGGGGGGCTATTTCGGCGGCCGGGTCAACTTCGGCGGCGGCAACCTGGTCAATGGCGGTGGTTGGGACGTCTACGTCGCCGCGTTCAATCCCGCCGGCATTTCGCAGTGGAGCCATTCGTTCGGCGACGCCGCGAACCAGCGCGGGCTGTCGGTGGACACCGACGGCTTCGGCAACGTCTACCTGACCGGTGAATTTGCCGGCCAGGTGAATTTCACCGGCGGGTTGACCGACACGCTCACCAGCGCGGGCGGTAACGACGTGTTCCTCGCCAAGTTCAATTCGGGGGGCGCGCACGTGTGGAGCCACGGCTTTGGCGATGCGCTGTCGCAATCCGCTTCCGCGCTGGCCACCGACGCGGCCGGCGAAACGTACGTGACCGGATACTTCCAGGGGTCGCTGGACTTCGGCACGGGCGCCGTCGTCGCGGGCGGACCGCTCGACGTGTTCCTGGCGAAGTTCAACCCGGCGGGCACAAACGCCTGGACCCGGCACTTCAACACCTACATCGGTGCCGGCAATACGGTCACGACCGACGCGTCCGGTAACGCCTACGTCGCCGGGTCGTTCAGCGGCACCGCCGACTTTGGCGCCGGCGGCGTCGTCAGCGCCGGCGGCAGCGACATCTTCCTGGTCAAGTACAGCGGCGCGGGTTCGTACGAGTGGGGTCAGCAGTTCGGCGACGACATGGACCAGATCGCGACGTCGCTGGCGACGGACGGCCTCGGCGCCGTGTACGTTACCGGCGCGTTCAGCGGAAGTGCGGATTTCGGCGGCGGGGCGCTGACGAGCGCGGGTGGTAGCGACGTGTACCTCGCCAAGATGAGCGAGTTCGCCGTACAGCCGATCCTGCGGTCCATCGCCGATGTTCCCAACGACCAGGGTCGCCGGGTTCGGATGGCGTTCTCGCGATCCGGTCACGATACCGGTGCGAGTCCGACACCCGTGACCGGCTACGAGATCTACCGTCGCAACGACCCGATCGCCGCGGCGTTGCCGCCGGCTTCGGTGTCGCGGCGCCAGATCCTCGATCTCGGCTGGGTATACGCGGGCAGCGTTCCCGCACACGGCGTAGATGACTATCTCGTCGATGCCTCCACCGACGCCGATTCGACGATCGCGTCGGGCCAGCACGACTCGGTGTACTTCGTGCGCGCGGCGACGGCGCAGCCGATGACGTATTTCGATTCTCCGCCGGATTCCGGCTACTCCGTCGACAACATCGCGCCTCCGCCGCCGGCCAATGTCGTCTTCGCCGGTGGCATCTTGAGCTGGGATCCTTCGACCGCTCCGGACTTCCACCATTTCACCGTGTACGGGACCAACGCGGCATCGCTCGAATCCGCGGTGGTGATCGACGACACGCGGCTTCCCCGCATGGACGTGACGGCGGCGCCGTACGCGCGGTTCTTCGTGACGTCGTCGGATTCGTCCGGTAACGAGGGCGGGCCCGGCGGCGCCGACAATCCCACAGGCACGGGGGGCAATCCAGAGCGGTACATCCTCTCGATCTCTTCGTATCCCAATCCGTTCAATCCGACGACGACGGTGCGCTACACCGTGCCCTCGCGGGGACACGTCATCGTGAATGTTTTCGACACGCGCGGCGCGCGCGTCGCCACGTTGGTCGACGAGACCCGCAACGCGGGCGCGTACACCGCGACCTGGAACGGCCGCGACGCCGCGGGACGTCCGGCGAGTTCGGGCATCTATTTTGCGCGCGTGAGTCACGCGAGCGGAACGCGAAGCTACAAGATGGTGTTGCTGAAATAGCGAACGGCTGCATCGTCGCGTAAAGGGAAGCGGCGCCCGATTACCGGGCGCCGCTTTTTTCGTGCGCGCATCCTGGAGAAGCGGGCTACCTCAGTTGAACGAGCCGCCTGGTCACCGACCGCTTGCCGATCTGCAGTTTCACGTAGTACACCCCGCTCGCTACGGTCGCGCCTTCGTCGGTTTGCGCGGTCCAGCCGGTTCGATAGTGTCCGGGCGCGTGGACCGACTCGACGAGCGTCGCCACCAGGCGCCCCGTGACATTGTAGATCTTCACGCTCGTCTGCACCGCGGCGCCGTCGAGCGTGTGCTCCACGCCATCGTCGTCCACCGCGCGCGCGGGAACCTCGTAGTCGATCGCAATCGCGTCACGAAACGGATTGGGCGATCCACCCAGGAGGATGTCGTCCAGCTTGCCGGGCGTGAGCCAGTACGCGTCGAGGGCCGGGCTTCCATTCGTGACGGGCGCGGACGTCTCGGCGGGAAGCTCGAGTCCCGCACCCATCTTCGCGATTACCGGAATCGGCGGCGGAAGCATGTGCGCTTTTCCGTCACCGAGGATGGTCCGCTGCGCTGCCTGGATCGCGCGCGCCGCGCGGGCATCGTCTGTGGGAAGCGCAACCAGCCCGCACAGGATCGTGACCGCCGCGCCGGGTTCGATCGTGCCCAGGTCGGGAGACACCGCGATGATGCGCGTTCCGTCGTCGTCGGTATCCCACGCGATGTCGCGGCCGTGGTTGGACACGAACGCGAGCAGGGCCAGCCCGGCGGCGTGACCGTCGATCACGACCTGCGTTCCCGTGAGCTCGCGGGCGCGACGCGACGTGGTTCGCGCCAGCATGCGACCGGTTTCCAGTTCGCTGCTCGGCGTCAGCGTGATTCCGACGCGGACACCCGCGAGCGGGGAGCCCCCGGAATTCTGAACCGTAATAGCGGACGCCACCATGCCATCGATGTGCGTGAGCGACCACGCGTAGACTTCCTGATGGATCGCGATCGACGCGTCGGAGACCGGTCCGTAGGCGGCGACGACCATCTGGTCGCCGATCGCGGCGAAGTCTTCGTCGACGCGGCCGTCGTGATCGTTGTCGATGCCATCGAGCGGGTCTTCGTCGACGCGACCGTCCCCGTCGTCGTCCGGGCGCAACGACGGATATCGCTCGCCGCCCGGCGCGCCTTCCTGTACCGGGGCGATGCCGCCGGGCGGCAAGAGCGACTTCATTCCGCCCCGTGACGAGTTCGCGCGTTCGTCGAGCGATCCGGCGTCGGCGGCGGTGTAGACGATCACACCCCCGGCGCTCAGGAGTCCCGGTTCACCCCGAACCCCGAACGACGTCCATTCGCCGCCGGGCGTCATTGTGAACACCACGCGCCCGGGAGAAACGCGGATGTCCGTCCGATGGGCGGACGTGGCAGCACCGGCCGGCGCGTCGCCCGGCCATCCCAAAATGACGAACGGCGCCAGGAGCGCCGCGATGTTCAGAATCCTCATAATGCCTCGTGAGACCATCACATGGACAAATAGAAACTCAGACTCTCGAGCGCCACCGCCAGGTTCACGTTTCGCAACGACACACCTTCGGGCACGGTGAGTTGCGTCGGCGCGAAATTCAGGATGCCCTTGATCCCGATGCGCACGATCAGGTCGGAGATCTCGTGGGCCGCCGCGGGCGGCGTCGCGATCACCGCGATCTGAACCGGGTCGCTCCCGAGGACCGTCTCTGCGTCGCTTTGACGCGAAATCGCGACGTCGAGCCACTTCGTTCCCACCTTCTCAGGATCGACGTCGAACACATACTTGAAGTAGAAGCCGTCATCACGAAATCCCTGGTGGAAGAACAGCGCGTGGCCCAGCGAGCCGGCGCCGAACAGCGCCATGGTCCACGGACTGGTGAGCCCGAGGATCTGCATGATCGCGTTCTTGAGCTCGCTCACGCTGTAGCCGAGACCGCGCGTCCCGAAGTTGCCGAAGTACGAAAGATCCTTTGGACCTGGGCGCTTGTGATCCCGCCAGGTTCCGCCAGCCGCTGCGACGACACGGTCGGAATGCCGCGCTTCTCCAGATCCAGCAGGATCCGGTAGTAGTTCGAGAGCCGGCGAACCGTGAACTCGGAAATCTTCTCCATCTTGAGGCGCACCTAGTTCGCTTCCTCGTCTTCCATCGCCAGGTGAGCAATGTCAACCACGCGGTCGCCTTCATCGAGGTTGATCAGGCGAACGCCCTGCGTGTTGCGACCGATCACCGAGATACCCGACACCGGGCACCGGATGACGATCCCGTCCTTGGTGATGACCATCATCTGGTCGTTGTCCTTCACTTCCTGGATAGTCACGACCTTGCCGTTGCGCTCGGTGGTCTTGATGTTGATCACGCCGATGCCGCCACGGCCCTTGACGGGGTATTCCTCCAGAGGCGAGCGCTTGCCGTACCCGTTCTCGGTGACGGTGAGCAGCGTGGCGCCCTTTTCGACGACCACCATGCCGACCACTTCGTCGTCGCCGCGCAGCGTCGTTCCTTTGACGCCGGTCGCCGCGCGACCCATGGCGCGCACGTCGCCTTCGTGGAAGCGAATCGAGCGGCCATTCTTCTTGGCGAGCACGACGTCCTGATCACCGTTGGTGATGGCGGCGGCGATGAGCGTGTCGGCGTCGCGCAGGTTGACGGCGATGATGCCGCCGCGCCGCGGGCGTCCGTAATCCTTCAGGTTCGTCTTCTTGACCAGGCCCCGGCGTGTCGCCAGCAGCAGGTACTGGTCCTCGCGGAATTCGCTCACCGGCACGCGTCCGGTGACGCGCTCGCCTTCCTGCAGGCCGAGCAGATTCACGATGGCCTTGCCGCGCGCGGCGCGACCGGCTTCGGGAATTTCATGCACTTTGACCCAGTGGCAACGCCCCTTGTCCGTGAAGAACAGAATGTAGCTATGCGTCGATGCGATGAAGATGTTGTCGACGAAATCCTCGTCGCGCATCTTGATGCCGGTGACGCCCCGTCCGCCACGCCGTTGCTGGCGATACGCGTCGAGCGGCAGCCGCTTGATGTAGCCGGCGTGGCTGATGGTAATCACCATGTCTTCTTCGGCGATCAGGTCCTCGATGTTGAAGTCGACCGGACCCGAATCGACGATCTCGGTCTTACGCTCGTCGCCGTACTTCTCCTTGATCTCGACGATCTCCGTCTTGATGATCGCGAGTACCCTCTTGCGATCGGCGAGGATGGCCTTCAATTCTTCGATGAGCTTCAACAACGCCTGGTACTCGTCCTCGACCTTCTGGCGCTCGAGCCCGGTTAGCCGCTGCAGGCGCATGTCGAGAATCGCGTTCGCCTGGATTTCGCTCAGCTTGAACTGGGTCATCAAGCCGTTGCGCGCCGTTTCGACGTCGTTGGAAGCACGAATCAGGGCCACGATTTCGTCGATGTGATCCAGTGCGATGCGCAGCCCCTCGAGGATATGAGCGCGCTCTTCGGCCTTGCGCAGATCGTACCGTGTCCGACGCACGACCACCGCCTCGCGGTGGTTCAGCCAGTGCTGGATCATGTCGTGCAGCGTCAGGACTTCGGGCCGGTTGTTGACCAGCGCGAGCATGATAATGCCGAACGTCACCTGCATCTGGGTGTGTTTGAAGAGACGGTTTTCCACCACGCGCACGTCGGCGTCGCGTTTGAGGATGATGACGACGCGCATGCCTTCGCGGTTGGATTCGTCGCGAATATCGGCGATGTCGGAGATGACGTCGTCTTTCACCAGATCGGCGATGCGCTCGATGAGCATCGCCTTATTCACCTGGTACGGCAGTTCGTCGATGATGATCGCCTCGCGATCACCCTTCATCTCTTCGGTGTGCGTGCGCGCCCGGACCACGACCCGGCCGCGGCCGGTTGTATAGGCCTGGCGAATCCCCAGGCGGCCGAGAACGATGCCAGCGGTGGGGAAATCGGGCCCTTTGACGATCTCCAGCAGTTCCTCGTCGGCGATCTCGGGGTTGTCGAGAACGGCGATGCTCGCGTCGCAGATCTCTCCGATGTTGTGAGGCGGGATATTGGTTGCCATCCCGACGGCGATGCCGGCCGCACCGTTGACGAGCAGGTTCGGCACCTTCGCCGGCAACACGATGGGCATCGTGCGCGACTCGTCGTAGTTGGGACCGAAATCGACGGTTTCCTTTTCGAGGTCGGCGAGCATCTCTTCGGCAAAGGACGTCATGCGCACTTCAGTGTATCGTTCGGCCGCGGCGGGATCGCCGTCGACCGAACCGAAGTTGCCCTGACCATCGACGAGCGGATAGCGCAGCGCAAAGTCCTGCGCCATACGCACGATCGTGTCGTACACCGCTTGCGTGCCGTGCGGATGGTAGTTACCGGTGACGTCACCGGTGACTTTTGCCGACTTGCGGAACGCGCGGTTGTGCGAGAGCGAGAGGTCGTTCATCGCCGTCAGCACGCGGCGATGCACCGGCTTCAACCCGTCGCGCACGTCGGGGAGCGCGCGGGAAATAATCACACTCATCGAGTAGTTGAGATACGAGTTGCGCATCTCATCTTCGATGGGAATGGGGATGATCCTCTCGTTGATGGCCATTCAGCTCTCCTGATCTCGATCCGTGTTCCAGTGCGGCGTGGTTGGAATGAACGCCCGGCGGCGCAGCCTTGAATCTTTGGGTTCGCGGCGTCCGGACGCCTTGTACCTAACGCGGCGCGTGCGTTCCGTCCAGTGCTTTCCCCAACGCGTCGCCGGTGCAATTCCGGCGAGGTTGTGAAAGATTTTTCATGTGTCGCTATAATAGAGGGTCCGCCACCGGTTTGCACCTGTTTTTTTTGCCGGAATACAGGTGTAACCCACTGTGGACAAAATGGTTACTTCGTTGGCGGTGGGGGTTCCGAAGGGCGCCGCGCGTGGATGCGTCCGGCAGCCCGGGCGGCGGTCGATCGGGCCCGGTTCTGGACCGTTGCGAGCCACCGGCGCGCGAACGCGAATTCGAGTCCGAGGAGTGCCAGCCCGGCAGCGATCGTGAGGAGTCCCGGCCCAGGCAGGACCAGCATCGCGACGCCAGCGAGTATGACGGTCACGCCGATCACGGCGACGGCGACGCGACGAGCCGTGCGATAGGTCACATCGAATGCGCGTTTCAATTCCACGGGCGCCGTTTCGAATTCATCGTCTCATTCTTCGGGAGCCGGACGGCGCGTTCGCACCGCGGGACGCCGCGGTTCCACGGCGCGACACATGACGGTCGCGTTCGATGGACACAGCGTCGTGAATTCGATCGATGCGCGCATCGGCTCGGGTGCATCGTCGCGCGTACACGCCTCGAATCCAAGTACGGCGAAGTACTCCGTGGCCGTTGTCGTCAGGAGGAACATCGTGCGCGCTCCGCGATCGCGCGCCAGCCACGTGATCTTCTCCACGAGTTCGGTTCCCAATCCTCGTCCCTGCCACCCGGGATCGACCGCGACGGAACGCAGCAACGCGGCGTCTCCGTAGAGCTCGACGGCGGCGCATCCGATGATCGCGCCGCGCGAACGCGACACCAGAATCGTTTCGACAAACGGCGACAGACCATCGACCGGCAGTTGCGTGGCGCGCAGCAATGCCTCGATCTCCGGGAGATCGCCTGTGGACGCGGGTCCGATACGATGGGACATGGGCAAACTCATGGACGCAGTATAGCGCGGAACACCCCTTTGCCGAATCGGGGCTCGATCACCCGCCCGCGAGCCCCGCACAAACGTGCTGACAGACAGCGTAACTTAGTGTAAAATAGCGAAGTTACCCGACTGCCCCCGACCCCTGTGGAGCGCGTCATGCGAGTCCCTGCCCGATCGTCGACACTCCTCGTCATCACACTGCTCGCGCTCGCGTGCAATAACGACTCGAGCCCCGTGACCGTCGAGCCCGTACCGCCCTCGTGGTCGCAGGTCTCGGGCGGCGTCGGCGAAGGCCGCTTCAACGCAGTTTGGGGCACCAGCATCGACTCGCTGCTTGCTCCCGGCGCCGATCACGCGATGCTTCGCCACGCATCCGGACGCTGGTCCGCGGAACCTGTACCGCCGAGCGCGTCGGCGCTTCGAGGAATCTGGGGACGGCGCGAAGACGATGTGTTCAGCGTCGGCGAGAACGGACTCATCCTCCACTTCGACGGAACCGGTTGGGCCACGATGACTGCGGGCGCGAACTCCCGGCTCAACGACGTCTGGGGTGCGCCGCCCAACGTCTACGCGGCAGCAACCGACGTTTCTTCCGGTGGCGGGCGCGTGCTTCGTTACGACGGCACGTCGTGGGCCACGATGACCGGCCGCTTCGACAACGGGATCAATACGGTGTGGGCCGACGCGCGCGGGGTTTTCGTCGCAGGCGACGCCGGCTATCTCGCGCGCTTCGACGGAACCACGTGGACGCCGCTGGTTCCGATCACCGGTAGCTATGCGTGGCACGATGCCTGGGGCGTCTCGTCCACCGAGGTCTTCTTCGTCGGCGACGACGGACAGGTTGCGCACTACCTGCGCGGCGCCACTACGATCACGTCGGTGGGCACCGCGGCGCTGCGTGGTGTGTACGGGTTCGCCGCGAATGACGTGTGGGCCGTGGGCGACGCCGGCACGTTGGCACACTACGACGGCACCGGATGGACGACCGTGCCCGCGGTGACGACGAACCCGCTGCGCGCCATCACCGGCTTCGCCGACGGCAACGCCGTCGCGGTGGGAGACTTCGGGACCGTACTCGTGTTCGAGAACGGAACGTGGCGCGCCGACCCGGATGGACACCAGGTCCGCTACAACGACATCTGGGCCGGCTCGGCAACCGACGTGATCGCGGTGGGACGAGCCGGCGGAAGCGCCGGTGTCATGCATCACCTCGACGGTCGCGAATGGCCCGCGTCGTATGAAATGATGGGCGTGTTCGGCTTCGCGCCGGACGACGTCACCGCGGTCGGTCGCACGGGGACGATTGTTCATTTCGACGGCACCGACTGGACGCCGATGACGAGCGGAACCGGCGAGCAGATCTTCGGCATTTCCGGCGCGGACGACGGTGTCGCGCGGCGCCTGTACGCCGTCGGCACGCGCGCGATGATTCGCTTCTACAACGGCACGCGCTGGGCGCCGATGGTGGCACCCGGGGGCTCCATCACCAATCTCACCGGTGTGTACGCCGCCGCACCCGACAACGCGTTTGCGATCGGCGAACAGGGAACTGTGTTCCGCTATCGTGGTCCGCTGGACGCGATCCAGTGGACGCGCGAAACGCTTCCCGCCGGGACGGAGACGCTGACCGCAATCGCGGGACGCAACGGCAACGACGTGTTCATCGTGTCCGCGCTCGGCCACATCTTCCACTACGACGGCACGCACTGGTCCGACGTCGTCAATCCGTCGGGAGCGCCGCTGCTCGATCTTTCTCTTGCCCGTTTTCACGAAGGGCTTGCCGTCGGCACGCCGCGCACCATCCTGTACGAGCTGGGTGGCGGGTTCGTCGCGGACACGATTCCGTTTCTGGGAGAAACGCGGACGGTGTGGGCGGGCGACCACGTCGGGTATGTCGGCGGATCGCAGGGTGCTATACTTCGCGTTCAGTGGTAGGCCGACATCCCATAATCGACCGTGCTCGCACCGGACTCGCGTTCGTGTGTCTCGCGCTGGCCGCCGGGTGCAGTGACAATGGCGTCGCGCCGTCCGGCGACGGCGGCGGAGCGCCCCCCCCGACACCGATAGTCTGGGACCAGATCCGCGGCGGCATCGGCATCGAGCAACCGCTGTCCGTGTGGGGATCGTCCACGCAATCGCCATTTCTCCTGTATGCCGACGGCATCCTTCGCCTCAAGGGTGACGCGTGGACGCCGGTCGCACTGCCCACCCTGGGTGGCGCGCTGGCGTCGCTGTGGGGAACGTCATCCACCGTGTTCGCAGTCGGAGCCAACGGAACGATTCTCCGTCAAACGGGTTCCGGCTGGAACACGATGTCGGTCCCGAGCGACGCCGATCTGGGCGACGTTACGGGAACGTCGGCGACCGACGTCTATGCGGTCGGCACGCGTGCCACTCCCGGTAGCGGCGATGTGCTCCACTATGATGGATCGGGGTGGTCGGTGGTAAAAACCAATCCGGGCGGCGACGGGCGCGGCATCTGGGAAGCGCCCGGCGGCAACGTGTTCGTCGTCGGCGACGGTGGATTCGTGCTTCGGTTCGACGGCGCGCAGTGGATTACGGATACTCCCGCGGCGGGCGACAACCTGCTCGACGTCTGGGGGACGTCGCCGTCGGATGTCTACGCCGTCGGCGAAGGCGGGCGTATCGTCCACTTCGACGGCGCGGCGTGGTCGATCGACTCGCAACCGACGACGGTCACGCTTCGTGCCATCACGGGACGTCTCGCGACCGACATTACCGCCGTCGGGGACATGGGCACCATCGTGCACACCGACGGCACCGGCTGGCGGCCGGTATCGAGCGGCACCAACCAATCGCTGCACGGGGCGTGCGCGGTCTCATTGTCCGACGACATCGCCGTCGGTGCGCGCGGGACTGTTCTCGGGGGATATAACGGGGTCTGGGTACCGCGTTTCAACGGGCAGTCATTCACGCTCGAGTCGGCCTGGTCGATCGGCTCCTATTACATGGCAGTAGGGTCGGAGCCGGCCGGCGGCATCGCACGCGACCGCGACGGATCCGCCTGGTCGCTTCCCGAGCGACTCCATGCCGTGACGGGCTTTGGAAGCAATTCGATCTACGCGGCCGGCGACGGCGGCGTGATCTACCATTTCGATGGCGCCTCCTGGCAACCGGAGACCAGTCTCGTGTCCCAGGCTCTGCGATCGCTGACGGGCCTCGTGTCCCGCGTCGGCGAACCCTTCCGTCTCTATGCGGTCGGGGACCAGGGCACGATCCTGGTATGGCGCAGCGGAACGTGGATCCCGCAGACACCTCCCGCGGGAACGGAGGCGTTCGATTTCGTCGACGTCTGGGCCGCCGCGATCGACGATGTCTTCGCCGTGGCGCTCAACAGCACATCGATCGTTCGCTACGACGATCCATACGAAGTCGCCGACTGGACGGTAGAGACCACGCCCGCGACCGGCACCTTGCTCGCGGTCGGGGGATGGCGTGCGGACGTGTACGCCGTGTCCGAACTCGGCGAGATTCTGTACAACGGCGGTTCCGGCTGGACGGTGCTTCCGAGTCCGGTTTCCACGCCGCTGCGCGACGTGCGTGGCATCGTCGGAACATCGGTATTTGCGGTGGGGGACGGCGGCGTCATCCTGCATTACGACGGAACGTCGTGGACGCGAACGCCATCATCGTTCCACGGGAATCTGCTGGGAGTCGCGGGTCGTGAGAACGCGTCCGTGTTCGCGGTGGGAGAAGAGGGCGCCGTCCTCGTCCACTAGGGAGATTCGGAACGACGCGAGCCGCCGAAGCGGCCCGCGTCTCGTTCCACGGTTGCCTACGACATCTTCAGCGCCGCGTAGAAGGTCGTCGCTCCGCGACGCACCAGCAGCAACACCGAGTCGTTCTTTCCTGCCTTCTTAATCGCACGGGCGCACGCCGATGCGCTGTCGACCGGCTTGTTGTCGACTTCCTGAATCAGGTCGCCGCGACGCAGACCGGCGTCCTCGGCCGGTGAACCGGGCTGAACCGCCGCCACAAGCGCGCCATCCTGCTTCTGATAGCCCAGCTGGCTCGCCACGTCGGGTGTCAGGTCCTGCAAGCCGAGTCCGAGCCCCTTGTCGAGTTCGTTCCCCGGGTCGCCCGAACCCGGCTCCGCCGGATTCCCCGGATTCGCCGGACGCTCGCCGAGTTTCACGCTGACGGTCATCGGGCGCCCGTCGCGAAGGACTTTCATGTCGACCTTGGTGTTGGGCGCCTCATCGGCAACCTGCTTGCGAAGGTCGTTGCTGTCCTTGACCTTCTTGCCGTCGAAATCGGTGATGATGTCACCGCGCTTGACGCCGGCTTTCGCGGCCGGTCCATCGGCCATCACGTCGCCCACGAGCGCGCCACCTTTGGCGTCCGTTCCCATGGCCTTCGCCAGGTTCTCGTCGAGATCCTGCGGCACCAGCGCCAGGTAGCCGCGCGACACCTTGCCCTTGGAGATCAGCGCGTCCATCACGTGCCGCGCCATGTTGATCGGGATCGCGAAGCCGATACCGGCGCTCGCGCCGCTCGGGCTAGTGATGGCGGTGTTGATGCCGATGACTTTTCCGTCCAGATCGGCGAGTGCGCCACCACTGTTTCCGGGATTGATCGACGCGTCGGTCTGGATGAAATCCTCGTAGGTCGCAAGGCCGACCGACGAACGACCGGTCGCGCTGATGATGCCGGCGGTCACCGAGTGCAGGAGTTGAAACGGATTGCCGACCGCGATGACCCACTGGCCGACGTGCACGTCGTCGGAATTGCCGAGTTCGGCGGCCGGGAGATCCTTGGCGTCGATTTTGATCACGGCGACGTCGGTCTGCGGATCCGTTCCGATCACCTTGGCATCCACCTTGGTGCCGTCATCGAGTTTGACCGTCAATTTGTCCGCGCCGGAAACGACGTGGTTGTTCGTGAGGATGTAGCCATCCTTCGTAATTATCACGCCGGACCCCATGCTATGGACGGTCTGCTTTCCGCCTTCGCCGAAGTCGGGTGTTCCGAAGAAGCGCCGGAAGAAATCGTCGCCGAAATACTGCCGGAGCTGATCGTTACCCGGATAATCGGTCGACTGTTCCGCGAAGATGGGAACCACCGAGGGCCCAATCTTGTTGGACGCCGCTTCGAACAGGCCGCTCAGCTGATCGGCCAGCGCGCGTGCGTCGGTCGACGACGCGGGGTCATTGGTCTTGGGGGCCGGCGCAGGTGCGGCGAACGCCGCCCCGTGCGAGCCGCCGTTGTCGAAATGCGTCGTGATCACGACGCCAACGACGGCGAGCGCAATTGCCGTTGCCATCACGGTTGCCACGAATCTGAACTTGTGCGTATTCATATCGATCATTTCTCCTCTTATTGAACGTCCTGCCTGTCGGGCCCGCCGGCCCGGCCGCGGCGATGAAGTCCACGCCACCTACTGCGTACACGCGCCGACTTCGCCTGTCGGATCGCTGGTCGCCGCCTGGTCCTGGACGACGTCGACGTCTTCGTCCGACCCGAGAAGCCCACCCGTGTGGTGAACGTGTTTGATCGCCGCGACCTTGAGCGTGCCGGTCGGTTCCAGGTTGTCGACGGTGATACACACCGACGGCTCCCATGGCACGGAGATCGTCTTATCTCCTGTACCGGAAACGGTTACCGCGTTTTCCGGGTGTCCCACGCGTTCGTAGGTGGAAATCCAGCTCGTGTCCGACGTGATATCGAATCGGTAGCTGTTCGTGCTCTTGGAGCACGCCATGAACGGGACGGTACTTGCAACCAGCAACACTAATATTGTCTTCATGTTCCACGCTCCTTTCCGCGGCCCACAGATTCCGGAGATGGTTATCCTGAATCTATCTCGCGTGGAGCGGGGGGTCTAGCGGTGAGTCCTCAATCCGCGGCCGAGTTCTTCGAGCGCCGTCTTCAGGCTTTCCGGTTCTAGACTCCATCCAATCCGGAAATACCCCGGAGCGCCAAAGAAGTGCCCGGGAACGATGGCCACCCCATGGTCGCGGTGCAGGCGATCCGCGAACAAGGCGGTGTCCTCGCCGTCCAGACGGACGAAACCGACGGTCCCCGCCGGGGGGGCCTTCCATGAGAGACGCGGGTGGTGGCGAACGAACGCGTCCACGCGCGCACGATTCGCGTCGAGCCACGCGTTGGTCGAAGCGAGCCACGCGTCGACGTGTTCGAGCGCCCGCGCGGCGATGCGCTCGCCGGGCTGCGGACTCGACGCCGAAAACAGATCGTTGAGTCGGAGAATTCGCGACGCGGTGTCGGGGTGCGCCAGTATCCAGCCGCTACGAAGCGAGTCGAGTCCAAACGCTTTGGTCATGCTGCGCGTGGTCACGACGTTTTCGGCGAGTCGCATGGCCGTGCGCGTGCCCGGCGCATAAAGGAACTCGAGGTACACCTCGTCGACCAGAACGGTCGCGCCATGGCCGGCCGCGTCCTGCGCGATTCGTGCGATCGTGTCGTCGGGATCCAGCGCCCCGGTCGGATTGTTCAGGTTGGACAGCACGATCAACCGCGTGCGCGGCGTCATCGCCCGGCGGGCGTCGTCGGGATCGATGCGCCAGCCGTTCTCCTCATGACGCACAAGCGGTACCACGCGCGCGCCCCGGTACTCCGCCAGCCGAACCAGGGGTTCGTACACGGGCGTCTCGACGACGACGTCGTCGCCCGCATCGAGGAACGCGGCGAACACGAGGTGGTTGGCCATCGAACAGGCCAGGGTGGTGACGACGTTCGCGGGTGCAACGCCGTACCGCCGGGCGATGCGTTCCAGGTACGGCGACCAGCCGTCGTCGTACGGTTCGACTGTTGTAATGTAGTCGAGTGTGAGCGCGAGCGAATCGAGGGACGGGCGCGGGACGCCGCTCCGGGCGAGGTTGTAGCGAACCGGGCGCCGTTGTTTCGTCCAGGTCAGGTAGCGGCTACCGTGCGCGTCTCGACTCACAGATGGCGAGTACCCTCGAGCCACGACGCATCGGCGATGTCCTGCGGGCGGCCGACCGCTCGCTTGTTGGTGGCAAGGTCGCTCCGGCTCAACACCGGGATACGAATGCCGTCCAGCTCGACGTCGAGCCGCCGCGCGCGCGCCGTGTCGAACGCAACGCCGTCGAGCGTCGTCATGACGTCGATGCGTTGCGGCGCGGCGCCAATCTGTACGACCGCATCCTGACGCGTGAAATCGTCGGCCGAGAGGTTCTTCACCGGCGCGCCGAACGTTCGCAGCGCCTTCATGACGCGCTCGCCGTTCGCCGTCTCCGGCTTGACCCAGAGGTCGAGATTCCCGGTGGCGCGGGGAAGCCCGTGCGCCGCCAGAGCGAACGCGCCAACCAGCAGGTACTCAACTTTTTCTTCGGAGAACGCGGACAATATGTCGCGATAGTCTTGATTCAACAATGTCGTACCCCATGAACGCCCACACATCGACGGTCAGCGGCCAGACCATAGACAGTCGTTCCGCCGGTGTGGTGTCTTTCAAGTCTTCGTCCAGTCCCACGTAGCGATCGAATTTTCGTACGCGGTAGTTCTCTCTTCCCATAGTAATTACACGTCCAGATTCTTGACAGCGAGCGCGTTTTCCTGAATGAACTCGCGGCGCGGCTCCACTTCGTCACCCATCAGGATAGAAAACATGCGGTCCGCCTCGACGGCGTCCTGACTGTCGACCTGGAGAATCGTTCGCGCCTCCGGGTCCATCGTGGTTTCCCACAACTGCTCCGGATTCATTTCTCCAAGGCCCTTGTAACGCTGGATGTAAACGCCATCCATGCCACCCCAGTCCTTCAGGATGCGATCGCGATCTTCATCTGCAAAAGCGTAGACCTCCTTCTTATTCTTCTTCAATTTGTAGAGCGGCGGCTGCGCAATGTAGATATAGCCCGCTTCGATGAGCGGCTTCATGTGTCGATAGAACAACGTCAGCAACAGGGTGCGGATATGCGCCCCGTCGACGTCCGCGTCGGTCATGATGATGATCTTGTGGTAGCGCGCCTTCGCGAGATCGAACTCGCCGGCGCCCGTGCCGATCGCCGTGATGATGGTCCGGATTTCTTCGTTCGAAAACACTTTGTCGGGCCGGGCTTTCTCGACGTTCAGCACCTTTCCGCGCAGCGGCAGGATCGCCTGGTACTCGCGGTTGCGCGCCATCTTCGCCGAGCCTCCGGCCGAATCGCCCTCGACGAGGTAGAGTTCGCTCACCCGCGGGTCGCGCGACGCGCAGTCGGCGAGCTTACCGGGAAGCGAAGCCGACTCGAGCGCCGTCTTCCGGCGGGCGAGGTCGCGCGCCTTGCGTGCCGCTTCGCGGGCGGTATACGCGGACAGGCATTTCTCGACGACGGCTTTCGCGATCGCCGGATTCTCTCCGAGATATTCCCGGAGCCCGTCGCCCACGACGGCCTCGACGATGCCTTTCACTTCGCTGTTGCCGAGCTTGGTCTTGGTCTGTCCCTCGAACTGCGGTTCGGGGATCTTGACGCTGACGACCGCGGTCAACCCTTCGCGCACATCGTCGCCGCCGAGCGTGACGCGTCCCTTCTTGAACAGGTTGTTCGCCGCGGCGTAGTTGTTGATCGTTCGCGTGAGCGCCGCCTTGAAACCGACCAGGTGCGTGCCGCCTTCCATCGTGTTGATGTTATTGGCGAACGAGAACACGTTCTCCGCATAGCCGTCGGTGTACTGAATGGCGACTTCGACCTGGACGCCGTCTTTCTCCGCCTGGACCAGGATCGGCTGCGGCGTGATGAGCGACTTCGCCGTGTCGATGTATTTCACGAACGACACGATCCCACCGTCGTACTGGAACACCTGACGACGCGGCTTCTGTGGACGCCGGTCGTCGAAAACGATCTTCAGTCCTCGCGTCAGGAACGCGAGTTCGCGCAGACGCTGCGCCAGCGTCTCGTACTGGTAGTCGACCTTCTCGAAAATCTCCGCGTCGGGCAAAAAGCTCACCTTGGTACCGCGACGGTCCGTCGCGCCGAGGTCCTGGAGGTCATTGGTGGGAACGCCGCGCTTGTACGTCTGCGTGTATTTCTTTCCGTCGCGATGAATCTCGACTTCGAGCCACTCGGAAAGGCCGTTCACGACCGACACGCCCACGCCGTGCAATCCTCCCGAAACCTTGTAGGAGTCCCGATCGAATTTTCCGCCGGCATGCAGCGTCGTCATTACGACCTCCAGCGCGGGCCGATGCTGCGTCGGGTGCATGTCCACGGGGATACCGCGACCGTCGTCTTCGACGCTGACCGTGTTGTTCTCGTGGATGACGACTTCGATCTCGGTGCAATGCCCCGCGAGGGCTTCGTCGACGGCGTTGTCTACAACTTCGTAGACGAGGTGGTGCACGCCGTGGATATCGGTGCTTCCGATATACATCGCAGGCCGCTTACGAACGGCCTCGAGGCCCTTGAGCACCTGAATCTGTTTGGCTGTGTATTCCTGCGTCATCTCAACCTTTCCCGTCGTTACGCTTTTCACGTCACGCGCCGGCGCCGGCGGAACTCCGCCGGGGGTCTCCGGTCTGCGAATATCTCCATCGCTCTTCATTGCCACCGTCCGCGCTGCCGGCCTGGTTCGTTATTCGCCATCGCGCGCGCTGAAATTGATGCGCACGAGGTCGATGTCGGGACACTCTTCGCGAAGCTTACGCACGAGTTCCTTTTCCATAAAGTGCAATTCCTGCATCCACGCCCCGTGCTCGACGTGGACGAACAGCGTCCCCTTGTCGAAGCGGATCGCACGGGAGCGCTGCCCGAGTTCGGGGCCCACCACGTCGGCCCATTTCTCGACGACTTTCCGCTCGTTGAATCGCTTCTGGAGCCCGAGGTCGCGCAATACGGAGGGAAGAACGTCTCCGACCCGGGCAAAGGGGCGCCGTGTCATTATGCTTGAAATCTAGCGGTTTCGCGCTCGAAAAGAAACCACAATCTTCCGGGGCCGACGTTCGTAACCAACGATGTATTCGCTGGTTACGCTCGTGTATCCCCAGGTTTACACCGATCGCCCGGAGGTGATGGAACCGTGCGTCGTCGTGTGCGAATCCGCCGCCGTTCGAGAGGCTTCCGGCGCACCGTCAGGCCGCAACCACACGTCCGTCCTGAACGTCGAATAGGGTCGCATTCGACGCCTGCAGGTCGCCGACGGCCACCGGGCTGGTAATGAATACCTGGCGGGCGCCGTCCAGCATGCGCTGCAGCTTTCCCAGGATGACGGCGTCGAACTCCGCGAACACATCGTCGAGCAGGAGCACGCACGGCTCGCGCAGCTCGGTCTCGATGTGCGAGAGCTCGGCGAGTTTCAGGAGCACCGCGAACAGGCGGCGCTGGCCCTGCGACCCGAACCGGCGAAGGTCGTTTCCAGCCAGCGAGAAGACCACGTCGTCGCGGTGAGGGCCGACGAGGGTGATGCCGCGCCGCGCTTCCTCGTGCGCGACGGCCGCGAGCCGCTCGCGAAACACCCGCGCCAGCCCGGCTTGCTGGGTGATGTCGTCCCCGGTGCCCGCGTCCACGGAGGCCTCGTAGCTCATCGAGAAGGCGAACGGGCTCTCGAGGTCCGTTGCATGGGCGCTCATCTCGATCTCGACCTGGGTCACCAGGTCGCGACGTCGCACGATCAGGTCGACGCCACTCTCGATCAGCCGTTCGTTCCACGCCGCGATTTCGTCCCGTCCAGCGCGGGCTTTGAGCGCCGCGTTGCGTTGCTCGAGCGTCCGCCGATAGTCCCGCGCGCTCCTCAGGTATGCCGAGTCGGTCATCGTGCCCACCATGTCGAAAAAGCGGCGGCGATTCTCCGGTTCGCCCGACACCACTCGCAGATCCGCGGGACCGAACAGCACGGCGGGGAACCGGCCCGCGAGCTCCGACCGGCGGGGAAGAACCTGTCCGTCGATCTTGATCGACTTCGGTCCCCGGCGCTCGATCGAGAACGCGAATGTCTCGCGATGCCCGTCCGCGAACGACGCTCCGACTTCCGCACGGCAGAACGGCTGGCCGAAGGCGATGAGCTCGGAATCCGTGGCCGCGCGGAATGATCGTCCGAACCGGAAGAAGTAGATGGCTTCGAGGAGGTTGGTCTTTCCCTGGCCGTTGGCACCGACGAGCAGATTCAGACCGGGGCCAAACTCAATGGTCTCGGGAACGAGATTGCGAAAGCTCGTCGAGGAGAATCGATCAACGCGCACGATCGTCGCGCCCGCGTGGTGCGCGCGGCGGCGTCCGCATCTCGCGTCGCCGTCGCGCCGGCCGTGAAGCTCTGTTCAATCGCTCAGGCGGAGCGGCATCAGTAGACACTGGTGCTTCATCTCCGCGCCGTCGTTTTCGGGCAGCACCACACCGGCGTTATCGTTGCGGTCGAGCATGAAGGCGACATCGTCGCTGTCCATCGTCCGCAGGATGTCCAGCAGATAGCGCGCGTTGTAACCGATCTCCATTTTGGTGGAAGCGTACCCGCACGTGACTTCTTCGACCGCTTCGCCGACATCCGGCGTCTTGACCGAAAGCGTGAGGCGATCGTCTTCGACCGCGAGCTTGACCTGGTGCGTGATGGCGCTGGAAAGAATCGCCACGCGCCGGCACGCATCGGTGAGTTCGTTGCGGCTGACCGTGAGCTTCTTGGTGTTCTTCTTGGGCATCACCTGGTTGTAATCCGGGAATGGGCCCTCGAGCAGACGCGAATAGATCACGCTGTCGCCAAGGTCGAAGGTGATGTGGTTGTCAGCCAGCGAAAGGCTTACGGTGTCGAGCTCGGTCGCGAGGGAGCGGTAGATATTGAGCGCCTTGGGCGACACGATGACGTCCTTGTCGTCGTCAGCGCCGGCGACACCGGACAGTTCCACCTTGGCGAGGCGATGCCCGTCGGTCGCGACCATGTTCAGCGCGCCCTTCTTGATCTCCCACAGGACGCCACACAGCGACGGGCGCGTCAGATCCGTGGAGACGGCGTAGCTGGTCTTGGTGATCATCTGATCCAGCACGGACGCCGCGATCGAGAACGACACACTGGCTTTCTGCGCCGGAAGTTTTGGGAATTCGTCCGCGCTCTTGCCAAGCATTTTGAAGCGGCTGCGCCGGCATTTGATCGAGATGCGATCGCCTTCGGTCTCGATGATGACTTTGTCTTCGGGAAGGGAGCGGGCGATCTCAAAGAACTTCTTACCGGGAACGGCCACACTGCCATGACCGGTGGTTTCGCACGCGAGCGTGTTGGTCAGCGACACATCCAGGTCATTAGCGGTCAGTGTGATCTTACCATCACCCTTCGTCTCGAGCAGGAACGTCGACAGAATCGGAAGGGACGTCTTGGTAGGAACGACGGCGGCAATACCCTGGAGACTCTTAAGCAGATCCTTTTGATCAACGGTGATCTTCACGCCCGTTCCTCCTTCTCGACCCCTACTGCTCGAGAGATTGTGCGATTATCGTCTTGTTTGCGGTGTGCCTGTTTGAAGCCCCTGGACTATAGCGCACGCCGGGTTTTAATCGCAACCACCTGCTGCCGGATGTGCACAACTTTCTGCGGCCGCCGCACGCGAAAGAATGGGTAGATGCTGAGTAAATGAATAACCTGAGTTCAATGGCGATAGATCGCCTTCACACCACCCCACGTCATTGGCTTCACGGCGACCGGTGGGGTCCCGAACTTCTGGACACGGTTATTGAGCGGGTCGGTGATGAAGAAGTTCCCATCTGGATCAATGGCGACATCCTCCGCGCGATCAAAAAGACCATCACCTTCGCCGTCCCCCCGAACTTCAGTAGGAATTGTCCATCGGGCGTGAACTTCTTGATCCAGCTGGGAGGCTGGTCAACGACATAGACACTGCCGTCCTTGTCGAAGGCGATCCCGCGGGGGCCCTGGAACTGGTCATCATTGGTGCCCAGAGAACCCCATTGCGTCAGAAACCCGCCGTTGTTGTTGAACTTCTGTACGCGGTAATTCGCGGTGTCCGAAACATAGACGTCCCCGGACCCATCCACCTCGACGACCACAGGCTCATTGAACAGTCCCGGCGCGGGATCCGATCGATCCCCATTGCCCGAGATAGACCCCGGTGCTGGTAAATCGTTGAATGCGATGATTGAAAGAGTCGGCGACGTACACGTGGAAGTTCGCGTCGACCGCAACACCCACCGGATAGTTGAACTCGCCCGGCCCGGTCCCCGGCACCCCCCACATGCGGACGAACTGGCCGTCCGCCGTAAACTTCTGGATCCGATTATTGTTACGTGCCGCCACGTAGATAAACCCACTGTCGTCCGCGGCGACACCGAAGGGAAAATCGAACTCCCCTGGTCCCGTCCCCTTCGACCCCCATGTGGTTACAAAAACACCGTCCCCGGTGAATTTCTCGATCCGGTGGTTGTTCCGGTCGGCCACATAGACGTACCCGTCGTTATCGACGGTCAGTCGTCTGGGAAAATTGAAATCGCCGGGGCCCGTTCCCGCCTGGCCCCAGGTCTTGATGAAAACGGGTACCTGCGCGGAGACCGACGAGGACGAAGCGAGCAAAGTGAGAATCAGGAGCGAACAGGCGGTATAGCGCATGATGAGGTCACCGGTAGAAAGGATACCACAGAGATAGCCTGACCGTCAGATACTCTACTTCTCTTTTAGATAAATAGAAAACAAGTAGAAGCAGTAGTGGTGTGGGAATGTGGATGGAGTCGACTTTGTGGTGTGCCGTCCGTCTATTGTGACGACAGGTGAATGTCAACAGTGTGTGGGGTGGGTGTTGATCAAGTTGACACCTATCCACTGTGGAATACTTTCCACAAACCATCCCCATGACTTGTCCCCGTTTTGTGGAGATCGTTTTCCCCAAAAAAGAAGGAGGCTGGGAGTCGAGGATGCGGTTGCCGCAACAACCACCGTGCCTCATCCACCCCCAGCCTCCATAACAGCCAGGCTGACCTTCACGCTTCGCTATGAAGCCAGCTCCTTTCGCAATTGATTGATCGTTGATCGCAATGAAATATCCCGCTCGATCAGGTCTGAAATCTTAGTGCACGCGTGAATCACCGTGGTGTGATCGCGTCCGCCGAAGCGCTGGCCGATCTGCGCCAGCGACGCCGGTGTCATTTCTCGCGCGAGAAAGATCGCGACCTGACGGGGAAACGCGATACGCGCCGTGCGCACCTTGGACCGCATCGATTCCACCGGCACGCGGTAGTGTTGCGACACGACTTTCTGGATCAGTGAGATGCTCGTCTTCTTCGGGGTCGACTTAACGAAGTCCTTGAGGACGTCGTGCGCCATCTCGACGGTCACATCTTTCTTGTACACGCTTGCGTGCACGAGGAGTTTGACCAGACTGCCTTCGAGCTCGCGAATATTGCTCTTCACACTTTCCGCAATCAACGCCAGTACGTCGTCCGGAATCTGAATATTCTCGCGCTCGACCTTCTTGCGCAGAATCGCGAGGCGCGTCTCGTAATCCGGCGGTTGAATATCCGTGATCAGTCCCCATTCGAAGCGCGAAACCAGGCGATCCTCGAGTTTGGGAATCTCTTTGGGCGGGCAATCACTGGTGACCACGATCTGCCGGTTTGCGCCATGCAGCGCGTTGAATGTGTGAAAGAACTCTTCCTGGGTGCTTTCCTTGCCGGCGAGGAACTGGATGTCGTCGATCAGGAGCAGGTCGACGTTGCGATACTTGGTGCGGAAATCGTGACCGTTACCCTGGCGGATCGCCCCGATCATTTCGTTCATGAACGATTCCGCCGAGCAGTAGTGAACGCGCGCGCTGGGCTGGCGCTTGAGTATTCCGTGTCCGATGGCCTGCATAAGGTGGGTCTTTCCCAGCCCTACACCGCCGTAAATGAACAACGGGTTGTAAACCTGCGCGGGTCGCTCTGACACCGCGAGACACGCGGCGTAGGTCATGCGGCTGTTGTTGCCGACGACGAACTCCTCGAACACATACTTGGGGTTGAGGCGCTCGCCTTCGGAAATTCCCCGCCGCATGCGGGAAACCGGCGCTGGCTGAATCGGCTCGGTTCGGCGCGAAAATTCGGGCGGCGCGTCGTTGGCGTTCTGCAGAGAGATCAGCGGCTCGCTGCCGAGGGCGTGTTTCAGCGAGAACGCGATCTTGTCAGCATGATGTTCACTGACCCAATCGACGAAGAACTTACTGGGACAATCGATGACCACCTTCGAACCGTCGATGGAACTCAATCGCATGGGTTTGAACCACGTTTCGAACGTCTGCTTGTTTACCAATGTGGATACCGATGCGAGAAACTCGGACCAGATCTGGTCGCCGTTCTGGCGGGAGGAAACCGACATGGACAGTACCCTTTCTCCCTCGGAGTGACTCCGATGCGAATCGCCGGCCGGTAGCCGGCCGCGAACGCAATCCCTTCATCAACCGCATAACCACAGTTTTATGCGACCGCGCCGTGCGCGGCCGGAAGCTCTTGAAAGTACGCCGGTTCCAAACTCAATCCGGCGAACCACACACCGTTATCCACAAATGTGGATAATCTTGTATCGTGTTGTGGACAAATCAGTTGAGAGACTGGCAGGGGCCCGTTCGGTAAAGTTGTCCACAGTACCTACTCCAGACACCGAAGATAAAGCGTGTTGGGAAAAACCGTGTGCACCGAAGAAACGTAACGGTTGCGAAGGTACCAGAGTGGCGTCTGGGCCATCAACCCTGAAATGGAGTTGCTCACAAGAACGCACTAAGCGGCGCGGTTCGAACCGGTTGCGTATCCACAGCCTGTGGATAAGTTGTGGGTTTCCGACACCCTTGACGCCGCCCCCGGAAACCGGTAGAGTACTCGTTTCCGAGCAATTCACAGGCTATTACCGACCGTCCGCGGGCGATCCGTTCCTGGAGCCGCGCACGGGAATTTTGTCATCACGTTCACACAGGATTATCGACCATGAAGCGTACATTCCAGCCCCGAAATCTCAAGCGCAAGCGTGAACACGGATTTCGTAAGCGCATGAGCACGCGCGGTGGGCGGCTAGTCATCAAGAGACGACGCCAGAAGGGGCGCAAGCGCCTGACGGCATAGTGCCCGCGGCCACGGAAAGCGGTGGCATGGGCCCGCAAGAGTCGGCGCGCTCGTCTCGACGCCGCCTGCGCACCCTCCAGCATGCGTGGCAGTTTCGCTGCTGCTACGACTCGGGTCGCAAGCTCGTCACCCGGTACACGGTCATGTTTCTGTGCGCGCCTTCCGAGCCGGACGGTGTGCGTGTCGGCGTTGTCGCCAGCCGTCGCGTCGGGAACGCGGTCAAGCGCAACCGCGCCAAGCGACTCTTGCGCGAAGCGGCCCGGCAGACGACACCGCGTCTGCTGACACGGTCGCTATGGGTTGTGTTCGTCGCCAAATCGGCTATCGTCGCGAGCGACGCCGACGCGGTCCGGAGTGACATCGAACAGGCGCTCATCGCGGACGGCCTGATCGAACCCGCAGTCGAGTAATCATCGCCACAGGAAGTGATCGTCCGATGAAGTTTTCTTCCCGCGCGTTTCGCGCATTCCTGCTTGTCCTGATCTCCGGTTATCGACGACTGGTTTCTCCGCTGTTGCCGCCTGCCTGTCGGTTCTACCCGACGTGTTCGGAGTACGCGCTCCAGGCGATCGATGAACACGGCCCGGCACGGGGTACCGTGCTGGCCGTTAAGCGCGTATGCCGGTGCCATCCGTGGAGCGAGGGAGGCGTCGATCCGGTGCCGCTGGGCACGCCTGACCCACGCACGCCGGTCACGTCGCCGTTGGCGATGAAGGAGACTCGATGAGCCAGGGAGTGTCGATGGAACGACGCGCGTTGATCGCGTTCGTCGCGTCCATGGTTCTGTTTCTCGCCTACGACGCCATCTTCGTCTCCCCGAAGATGAAAGAACAGCGCGCGCGTCGCGAGGCCGCCGCGCTCCAGCAGCCCGCGGAGACCCCGAAGCCGCGCGCCGCGGATTCACTCCGCGCGCCCGCGTCGACTCCCGGAAACGATACCGGTGCCGCGATGAGCGCGCCGGCGCCCGCGGATACCGCCGGACATGCCGCCGCCGCGGCCGAGTTCGGAACCCCCGAAGCGCCTGCCGCCACGATCACCGTCGCTTCGCCGTTGGTCGAGATCTCGTTCAGTACGCACGGCGGCGTCATCACATCGGTGCGTATGGTGCGCTACCAGACGGAGGGCCAATCGGTTCAACTGCTTCCCGCGGAAGCGCCGTGGTCGGGCAACCATCTGATGGCGGCGTCAGTGGCGGGCGAGTCGCAGG
Source organism: Candidatus Latescibacterota bacterium (assembly GCA_963761125.1). Classification (GTDB taxonomy): domain Bacteria; phylum Krumholzibacteriota; class Krumholzibacteriia; order WVZY01; family JAKEHA01; genus JAKEHA01. The sequence goes on along the minus strand of CAVXFV010000002.1, from coordinate 377,083 downwards.
ACCTCGATCTCGAGCCGGTCGCGTTCGTAGCGACGGCGAATGGTCAAGCGCTGTCGGACGGCGCGCGCGTCACCGTGTCCGGGAGCGACTCCACCGAGATCGTGTTTCGCGCCGCGGGGCCGCACGGCACCGTCGAACGCAGCTACCGGTTCTACGGCGATCGATACGATTTTCAGGCCCGCATCCGCGTGGCACAGGCGCTCGTTCCGGGCGCGCAGACGATCTCGTGGGCGTTCGGTCCGGGTCTTGCCTCGACCGAGGAGAACAAGACGTCGGACTTCAACGCGTTTCGCGCGGCCGTTCTCCTGGGCGAGGAACGGCACCGCCGCCGTCCCAACGACTTCGGGCGCTCCCACGTTGAGAAATACAGCGGGACGTTGAACTGGGTGAGCCTGCAGACGCGCTACTTCATGGCGGCGATGATCCCGCCCACGCCGGTCCGCGCCGACGTAGAAGTCACCGGGATCAAGATCGATCACCGGATCACTGAAACCGTTTCCGTTCCGGCCACAATCTCGCACGGCGAGGTGACCGGCGCGATGCGCGTTTATCTCGGGCCGCTGGACGTGGGGATCGTGAAGTCCCTCGGCGTCGGGCTCGAGAAGAACGTCGAGATGGGGATGAAGTTCATCCGGCCGGTGAGCATGGGCGTGCTCTGGCTGCTCAAGCAGGTGCATCGCGTCGTTCCCAACTACGGGCTCGTCATTATCATCGTCTCGCTGATGACCAAGATCCTGTTCTATCGGCTGACACACAAGAGCTTCAAGTCGATGAAGGAGATGCAGGATCTCCAGCCCCGGCTCCAGGCGCTCAAGGAAAAGTTCGGGGACGATCGCAAGCGCCTGAGCGAAGAGACCATGCGTCTCTACAAAGAGGCGGGCGTGAATCCACTCGGCGGGTGTCTGCCGATGGTGCTCCAGATGCCGGTGTTCATCGCGCTGTTCAACGTGCTGAACTACACGATCGAGCTGCGCGGCGCGCCGTTCGTCGGGTGGATCACCGACCTGTCACAGCAGGACGTGCTCTTCAAGCTGCCGATCTCGCTTCCGTTGATCAGCAACAACTTCAGCCTGCTCCCGATCCTGATGGGCGGCGCCATGTGGGCCCAGTCGAAGCTGGGAGGGTCGCCGACCGGCCAGGCGAGCGGCGCCGTGCCGCCGGGTTTCAACACGATGCTCCCGGTCGTGTTCACGGTGCTGTTTTACAAGATGCCGTCGGGGCTTGTGATCTACTGGATCATCAACACCGGGATGTCGGTCGCGCAGCAGTACTACATCCACCGCGATTCGAAGCGCGCCGCGGGCGAAGTCGCCGTCGTGGAAGCGCCGACAACCAAGAAGCGCCGCGCGGGCGCCCGCAAGGGTCGTTAGGAGGAGATCCCGGTGAGCGATTCCATCGAGGCCACGGGAAAAACGATCGACCAGGCGCTCGAAAAAGCGCTCAAGGATCTCCGCGCCCGCAAGGACGAAGTCGACATCGAAGTCCTCTCGGAAACGCACGGCGGGATCCTTGGAATCTTTGGCGGCAAGGCGGTTCGCATTCGCGTGACGCGACGCGACGGTCGCAGCGCGGTCTCGCACGCCAACTCCGAGGTCGTGCGCGAGATCATCGGTGAAGTGCTCGGCTTCATGGGGATCGAACACACGCTGACGATCGAAGAATCCGACGACACGACGTTCGTGAATATTTCGTCCGAAGGACTCGACGGCTTGCTGATCGGTCGACGTGGAGAGACGCTCGCGTCCATCCAGCACATCGTCAACCGGGTATTCACCGGGCGCACGCAGCGCCTCAGCAAGATCACGATCGACGTGGGCGGGTATGTCCGTCGCAAGCACCGGCTGCTCGTCGAGAAAGCGCAAAAACTCGCCGAGCGCGTTCGCAAGACGCAGCGCGAATACGACTTCGAACCTCTCAAAGCCTCGGAGCGCCGCATCATCCACCTCGCGGTGGCCGAGTTCGATGACGTGACGACGTATACGATCGGGGACGGGCTCCTGCGCAAGGTCGTGATTACGCCGCGGACACCCGACATGGACGATCGTCCGCGTGACTGAGGATCTCTTCGTGCCCGTTGCGCGCAACCGCGCGCGTGCGTAAAATTGTGTTCGCCCCGCCCTGGTTCCACCCCTCCGGACCCGCCCTTATGAGACACATCGGAATCATTCTCATGGCATGCACGCTCCTTGTACCCGCGATGGCGAGCGCGGCGGTTCTGCGCGGCGTGGCCCGCGATGCGGAGACGGGTAAGCCGGTGGCGTTCGTGACGGTGCAGGTCCTCGGCCGCACCGCGGACGGTGTGGACGTTTCGCAGGGGATGATGAGCCTCGACGACGGCCGCTATATTTTCGGCGCCGTCCCCATGGGCCGGTTCATCGTGCGTTTCTCCCGCGTTGGGTACACCGTGCTCGAGGACAGCCTCGTCGTTACCGAGGATCGCGAATACATGTTGGATGCGGTCCTGACGATCCAACCGGTCCCGGTCCCGAAGATCATGGTCGAAGCCGACCGCTTTAGCGCGGGCGATGCGCAACCGGGTATCGTATCGATCAAGGGCGATCGACTCTCGTCGTTGCCGGGGATCGCCGAAGGCGATCCGCTTCGCAGCCTCCAGCTAATCCCCGGCGTACAGGCGGCCTCGGACTACTCGAGCGCATTGTACGTACGCGGTGGCGGCCCCGACCAGACGCTCGTCTTGCTCGACGGTGCTACGGTCTACAATCCTACGCACGCCTTCGGTTTCTTTTCGACGTTCAACAGCGACGCGATCGGCGACGTCAACCTCTACAAGGGTGCATACCCGGCCGACCACGGTGGCCGGCTCGGAGCGGTCCTCGACATTCATTCACGACCGACGACCGCGACGCAATTCAACGGCAAGCTGGGACTGACCACGATCGCCGCGCGCGTCGCCCTCGAGGGCGCGGTCGGCCGTGGGTCGTGGGCGGTGGATGCGCGCCGCACATATCTCGAACCCCTGCTCTCCCTGCTTCGAAGCCCCGACAACCCGGTACCGTCCTATTATTTCTATGACGTGAACGCCCGCGTGTCCGTGCCCGCCGCGGGTGGAAAGCTGAATTTCGGGATCTACGGCGGTGCCGACGTCCTGAACTTCGACATCGATGCCGCCACGGAGCTCAAACTGCGGTGGGGAAACACGGTAGCGACCGGATCGTTCATCCGGGCGTTCGGCGACCGCCTGCTCGCGACCGCCCGACTCTCGTTCAGCGACTACACCAGTGAGAGCACGGCGTCGGCGTTCACGACGCCGATCGGAATCGCCAACTCGATTCGCGACATCACGGCAGAGACAAGCGTCAAATGGACCGCGAGTTTGGAGCACACCCTCCAGCTGGGACTGGAGGGATCGACTTACGACATCGGGTTTCGCCAGGACTTCAACACGCAGACGCTGTTCGACTATCGGCGAACACCGGACGAGGCGGCGGCGTTCCTCACCGATCGATGGACGCCGTGGGCGGAGACCACCGTCGATGCCGGTGTGCGTGTGCGCTACATCGACGACGGATCGCGGTGGTTCGCCGAGCCAAGGCTCGGCGTCGCGCAGTCGGTTTCCCCGACGGTCAGACTCAAGGCCGGCGGCGGGATCTATCACCAGTATCTGCAGCTCGTGTCGACCGAAGTGATTTCGGCCGCGGACTTCTACGTCCCCATCGACGCGACCACGCCTGTGGGGCGCTCGTGGCAGGCGGTGGGTGGCGCGGACTGGCGGTGGCGGCCCGACGTGCTCCTGTCGGTCGAGGGCTACTACACCGGGCTCGATCACCTGGTGGCGTACGACAATTCGAAGACCCCGACCGATCCCGTCGTGACCGCGGACGACATCTTCTACCTGAACGGCACGGGCTACGCGACCGGCGTCGAGTTCTTCGCACGACGCGATGCCGGGGCGTTGACGGGCTGGATCGGCTACACACTGGGCTGGACACGACGGACGTTTCCGGAGATCAACGATGGCAAGGAATATCCGCCCAAGTACGACCGGCGCAACGATCTCAATCTCGTAGGAGAATACCACCGCAACAAGTGGCACTTCGCGGGCGCGTTCGTCTACGCGACGGGGCAGGCGTTCACGCCGGTGTCGGGTCGCTACACCGTCCGCGACCCGGGGCTCGGGCAACCGCCGAGCGACATCCAATTGCTGCAGGCGGACCGGAACAGCGCGCGGCTCTTGCCCTACAATCGTCTCGATGTGTCGGTCACGCGCGACTGCAAACTCTTTGGCGCGAAGGCCCAGTGGCTGGTGGAAGTGTTCAATGTCTACAGCCGGCGCAACGAGTGGTTCGTCCAGTACGACCGCGGCGGCGACATCGTGACCGTGAGCGTCGCGAAGATGCTGCCGATCGTACCGAGCATCGGGGTGAACATATGGTTCTAGGATGTGGCATCCGGTGGATGAGCGTGGCGATCGCCCTTTCGCTGGCGCTTTCGTGTTCGACCAAGCGGGATCCGAACGACCTGTTCGCGCCCGGCGGCGTCGGAATCCCCGTGGTCGACGCGGTCCTCGAAGTGGGTAAGGTGTTCCCGCCGGTATATTTGACGCGGACCCTGGCCCCGGACCAACCCTACTCCTATGCAACAGCGGCAATTCGGGGGGCGGAGGTCTTTGTCGAAACCGATAGCACCCGGATCACATACGCGGAGGATAATGGACGCTATCGGCCGGTCCAATCCACCGGTGCTCCATTGGCCTGCGGTAGCCGTGTTTGCCCCTCGACGACTTATCGCCTGACCGCTGTGTTGCCTGACGGCACGACTCTCCACGCGACCACGACGACGCCGGCCGCTGTCGATGTGCGCGAGTGGGTGCTGCTGGATTCCAGCGGACAAACGGTTGAGCAGCTACTCACGACATTCAGCGACTCGGTTTCAACCGATTCGGTGTTCGCTGTGAATCAGCTCATCTATACGCAGGGGCTCGTCGAGATCCGGCCAGGGGCGACGCCGGTCGTCGGGTGGGAGATCGGACTCTCCAGTCTTGATACCGGCTCGCGTCTGTTGCCCAACGTCGATTTTCTGAACGAAAGCGATCTGAAGAACTTCACACGCACCAGCAATTCGCCGCCCTTCTACGCCGACGGAAAGCCGCTTCGCGTGCCCTGGTTCGCCATCTACTACGAAGGCCGTTACATCATGCGACTCTTCTCGATGGATCAGAACTGGTACGACCTCGCGCGCACCGATCCCGCGATCGGCGCCGGGGGATTCGGCTTCGGCGGGGAAACGGGCGACACATCCACGCGCCCGATCTTCCACGTCGAGGGCGGGATCGGGTTGTTCGGTTCGATGGCCGCCGATTCGATCGGGTTCTACGTGAACCCGTTGCCCGGGTCGTAGGCACGCCGAGCGTCTGGCGCGCCGGTGTCAGCGTGCTAGAATCATTCCCCTTATGGCCGCCTCTTACACCGATACGATCGCCGCGTTGTCCACGCCGCCCGGAGAGTCCGGAATCGCCGTCGTGCGCATGTGCGGCGACGCGGCGCTCGACATTCTGGCGCGGGTGATCCGGGCGGCCCGGACGGCCCCGGCGGGGAACGCGTTCGATTCTCCCTGGGAACACCGGCGACTTTATCGAGCGCGGTTCGTAGATGGCGGGGGCGAGCCGGTGGACGAGGTCATGGTGGCCGTGATGCGGGCGCCGGAAACCTACACGGGCGACGACATGGTCGAGATCTCATGCCACGGAGGCCTGGCCGTGGTCGCGCGGGTGTTGGAAACGCTATTTGGCGCCGGCGTTCGTCCCGCCGAGCCGGGGGAGTTCACGCGACGGGCGTTCATCAATGGCAAGATCGACCTGATCCAGGCCGAGGCCGTCTCGGACCTGATCCATGCTCGAACCGAGTTGCAGCGCCTGGTCGCCGAGCGACAACTCCGCGGTGCGCTCTCCGAACGGATCGACGCGCTGGCGTCGTCGATGCTCGACCTGCTGGGGCTGATCGAGGCGAACATCGATTTCATCGAGGAGGGTATCGACGCGCTCGACGTCCCCGGGGCCGTTGCGTCCATTTCGCGGCAGCGGGAGCAGGTCGACGAGTTGCTGGCAACCGCGTCGTTTGCCCGGCCCCTTCGGGACGGCTACCAGGTGGTGATCGCGGGGCCGGTCAATGCCGGAAAGAGCAGCCTGTTCAATTGGCTCGTCGGCGAATCGCGCGCCATTGTGACCGAGATTCCCGGAACGACGCGAGACGTCCTGCGTGAGATCATCTCGCTGGACGGCGTTCCGTTCGTGATCCACGACACGGCGGGACTGCGCGACGACGTGCGGGATCCCGTCGAGAGCATCGGTATGGACCGCGCGCGCGCCGCGGTGCGAGAGGCGGACATCGTCGTCTTTGTCGTGGATGGATCGTCCACGGACGCAAAGCAGCTTCGCGAAGCTGCCGAGAATCTCGACGCCACCCGGTCGGTCGTGTTAATAAACAAGCGTGACCTCGGCTTGCCGATGACGATGCCCGATCTTCGGGGCATCGCGACAATTTGCGGATCCGCGATGAGCGGAGAGGGAATCGACGAACTCCGGGGCGCCCTTCGCCGACTGGCCGGGACGGACGCGCTCACACGTGCCGCGCGCGAGCGAACCGTGCTGAACCGTCGCCTGGCGACGCTACTCGAATCGGCCCGGGTGGGACTCGCGGAACTCGCGTGTCTGGTGGGCGCGTCGACGCCGCTCGAGATTCTCGCGGCCAAGGCCCGGGAGGTTCTCTCCTATTATGAGGAAGCAACCGGGCGGCGGTACCACGATGGGCTCCTGGATGTCATTTTCTCGCGGTTCTGCATCGGGAAATAGAGCATCATTGTCAACAATCTGAGTATCTGTTTGTCAACGTCATCGGCGATTTTATTGTCAACATTGAACCCGAACCCAATTGTCAACTTTTCATGACCGGACACTGGGACATCATTGTAATTGGCGGCGGACATGCAGGTTGTGAAGCGGCGCTGGCAGGAGCGCGCATGGGAATGCGCGTCTTGATCGCGACGCTCCGTCGCGATCGAATCGGGCACATGCCCTGCAATCCCGCCGTCGGTGGATTGGCAAAAGGGCATATCGTCAAAGAACTTGATGCGCTGGGCGGCGAAATCGGGTTCGCCACCGACCGGTCCGGCATCCAGTTTCGTATGTTGAATCGCGCCAAGGGCCCCGCCGTCTGGTCCCCTCGCGCCCAGGTTGACAAATATCGCTATTCCCGGCTCATGCAGGAGCTGGTCTCCAAAACCCCCGGGCTGGACATCCTCGAAGGGGAGATCAGTGAGATCCTCACCGATGGGGGCGTCTTCACCGGCGTTCGATTGTCAACATCGGAGATTGTCAACGCACGCGCCTGTGTGGTCACGACCGGGACCTTTCTGCGCGGCCTGATGCACACCGGAGACCGCCAGACTGAAGGCGGGCGCGAAGGCGAGCCGCGCGCCACGGGATTGTCGACGAGCCTGGCCAGCCTCGGCCTGCGGATGGGGCGGCTCAAGACGGGGACGCCACCGAGAGTGTTCCGCGACAGCGTGGATGTCGCGCGCATGTCGATCCAACCGGGTGACGACCCGCCGGTTCCTTTTTCCCGACGCACGCGTCGTATCGAGTTGCCACAGGTCCCGTGCTATCTCACGCATACGACCGAGCAAACACACGATGTCATTCGACGAAATCTGTCGCGATCGCCGCTGTATGGCGGCGTCATCACCGGCATCGGGCCGCGCTACTGTCCGTCGATCGAGGATAAGGTCGTGCGCTTCGCCGACAAGGGGCAGCACCAGGTGTTTGTCGAGCCGGAAGGCCTCGATCATCCGGAGTTCTATCTGAACGGTATCTCCACCAGCCTGCCGGTGGATGTCCAGCTGGAGATCCTGTCCACGATTCCGGGACTGGAGTCAGCGCGCATGGCGCGTCCGGGCTACGCCGTTGAATACGATTTCTTCCCTCCCGATCAACTCAAGCGCACGATGGAGTCCAAGGCGGTCGGCGGGCTCTACTTTGCCGGTCAGATCAACGGCACCTCGGGATACGAAGAGGCCGCCGCGCAGGGATTCGTCGCGGGCGTCAACGCGGTACTCGCGCTGAAAGATGAGGCACCATTCATTCCACGACGTGACGAGGCGTACATTGGGGTGATGATCGACGATCTGACCACCAAAGAGATCGACGAGCCTTACCGAATGTTCACTAGCCGCGCTGAGTTTCGGTTGCTGCTGCGCCAGGACAACGCGGACGAACGACTGGTTGACGCCGGGTGTCGCCTGGGCCTGGTTGACAATGAGTCCCGCGACGCCGTTCATGCGCAAGTCGCCCGCCGTCGTCGCGCGATCGAGCTTCTCGAAGCAACCGGCTTTCCGGCGTCGGCTGGGAACGTCGCGTTCGCGGCGGAAGGACTCGACACCGTGCGCCACGGCGCCACGCTGGCGGATGTGCTTCGGCGGCCCGGGATTACGTTAGATCATCTGCGACGCATTGCTGCGCTGGAAATCGATCCCGACCTGGATCCCGCGGTCGAATGCGCGATCAAGTACGAGGGATATATCGAACGCCAGGGCCGCGACATTCGAGCGGTCCGGGATCTTGATAATCGATTGATTCCAATAGAGTTGTCTTTTGAAGACGTCCGGGGTTTGAGCACCGAGGCCCGGGAAAAGCTCACCCGGAAGCGACCCGAGACCATGGGGCAAGCCTCTCGAATTGCGGGAGTTCGGGCCTCCGACCTGTCGATCCTCGCTGTCCACCTGGAACGTCACCGCCGCGCCGCGAATTAGAATGACCGGACCGAGCGAACAGTTCTCGCAACGCATTGTAAATAAAGCAGTTGCTGAATTTTCCGTCGTCGATCCTGTGAGACTTGCCGCGTTCATTGGCGAAGTCCTCCGCTGGAATCCCCAACTCGGGCTGGTCTCTCGGCGCGACCCCACGGGCGCGTGCGAACGGCTGCTCCTCGAGAGTCTGGAGATCCACCTCATGGTGACGGCTCGCGCCCCGAACCGGTTGGCCGACGTCGGTAGCGGCGCCGGGTTCCCGGGGATCGTACTCGCAATCCAGGAGCCCGAATGGTCGTTCGTGCTGATCGAACGCTCCACGCGCCGGGCATCGTTTCTTGAGGCGACGGCGCGCGTGCTCAAGCTCGCGAACGTCCGCGTTTACAACGGGTCTGTGGAAGACGCGGCTCGGGATCCCGATTGCGCGGGCGCGATGGATGCGGTGACGGCGGTCGCGGTTGGTCCGCCGGAACGAATCGGCGCGACTTGTGAGTGCCTCCTTCGCTCCGGCGGCTATCTGGTTGCGACGCATCCGGATGGCGTGACGCTTCCCACGCTGGTGGGCGCCTCGCTGCACCTTAACAGAAGGACAGCCGGCCGATACGGACTCTATGCAGAATACGAGTTCGCGGTATAATGGGTGACTATGCATGTCACCGAATGCCGGAGGTAGGTCATGAATAAGCGGTTATGCGTGTTCTCGGCGGCTCTAACGGTCGGGATCGTGGCGCTTGGCGCGTGCTCGAAGAAGACCGATTCTGGCGGCAAGAAGGTCGGAGAATTCGTTCAGGAGCAGGACTCGTTCCCTCGCGTGCGGTACTTCGACTCGAATCGGATGTCTTTGAACGATCGGTGCGCCGTTCGCCACACGCGCCTGAATCCCGAGGTGCCACCTGTTTACGTCAACGGGCAGCCCATCGGCTTCTGCTGATCACCGTGCGCTGTGGCCTTCGTGCAAGGCCCCGAACCCTATCTCAATGACCTGGGAATTCACTTCCCATGTGTCGTCGATCGAACCAAGGATGCCGTGATCGACGCCCGGCACCGTGCTTTCGTGAATTACGAGGTCTACTACGTCAGCTCGGACGAGGCGCTAGAGACCTTCGTGGCCGCGCCCTACAAGTTCGTGGGCATGATCACCGATCCTGTGTCGCGCCATCGATTTCGGCCCACCGCCGGTTCACCCCGCCGCTCCTTCCAGGGGCGACTATTCTACTTCGAGTCCGCCGAGACCGTCACAACGTTCGATGGCTCTCCCGAAACCTACGGCGTGTTCAAGCCGACCATGGCGATGAAGTGACCGCGAAAGCGGCGCCGGTGTTTCACGTGGAACGTGGCTGACGGCTCTGCGCTGGTCACCCGGCCTCGACTTGGCCGGCGTTGAGAACGGTGCCTGGCCGGCGTTGTGGGCTCGGTAGCCCTTGCCGGCTTCCGTCGCGTCGACCCCGGTCATTTTCCGCGGAACCGAGTGGGAGCTGACAAAGCACTTGCGCCCGCGCAGCCTGCGCGACTATTCTAGGATCACCGAATCGCAGCCCCACCCATTAATGTAACTACTTGCAACGAAAGGACTTACATGAGTACGCGCACCCTCGTGCTTCTGGGCGTCGCCCTGTGCGTCGCGTGCTCGCCTGGTGGGGACAGCGGAACGGCGCCGTCGAACCGCGCGCCGACGGTCACGTTCACATTTCCCAACCTGGCGGTTGCAAGAAGCACTACCCCAGATCTTTCCGTCAGCGTTTCCGACCCGGACGGCGACCCGGTGACGTTGAGTTGGACGATCACCCGCGGAACGCTGACACCCCAGAACAGCGCCCGAACGATCATGCGATGGACCGCGCCATCCACGGTGGGCGTAGATACGGTCAGCGTTACGGCAACCGATGGGACCTTTACCCGGCACCTGACTGAAGTCGTGGAAGTGGGCTGGGCGATCACGACTCCGCCGGCCCAGTTTCTCAAGTCACGCTCGCCTTACCTCCTCAGCTCGAACGGCGCGAACCCGATTGTCGTCCTGGCGGCGGGCGACACAAGCCGGGTCGAGGCCGGCGTCGAGATTCTTGCTCGAAACTCAGAACACGCTGTTCGACGTCACGGGAGCACTCATCACGGAGGGCACCCCCGGTGCGCCCGTGGTCATTCGGCCGAACATGCGGAACTTCCAGTGTGGCGACGAACGCGGATGGTGGGAAGGGATTCGCGGAGGCGAATCCGGTTACATCGAATTGAACACCACCGAACTGTGGTACGCGAAGAACGCGGTTCGGCTGCGCGATCTTTCGAACGCCGATATCGAAGACTGCACGATTCGATGCAGCGGCGACAACGGGGTTCTTCACGAAGGATTCGGCTCGCTTGTCATAGCCGGTTCCGAAGTGAGCAACGGCAATGGCAACGGAATTTCCATCGAAGCACTCACCGCGCTTCCGGACTCCGTCTACGTCGGGCATTGCCATCTTGCGTTCAACGGCGGCAGCGGTCTGCGGGTGAACATCGACGATCAGGCGCAAACCGTTCCGATCGACGTCGAATACACGAAGTTCGAATTCAATTTTGTTCGCGCTGTCACGCTGGTGAATGCGTCTTTTCCCAGGCTGCACTTCAACCATTTCACGGGGAACGGCGTTGGTACCGGCGGAAGCAATCAGGTCGCAAACATCTATCTCGAGAACGGCTATCCGAACGGGGTCTCGCGACCGGAACTCGACATGACGTGTAACTACTGGGGCGCGCCGGTCAGCAATCAGTCAACTATCGATGCAACCATTCGCGACTCGCTCGATTCCGGATCCGTCGGAACGCGCGTCATTACCAGTCCGTGGCTCAACCAGGACCCGCTGGTGGTTCCGCCAGTTTGCGCACCGCCCTCGCCATAGTACCGGGGTAGTCAGGAGCTCATGGGAAAAATCATCGCGATTGCAAACCAGAAAGGCGGCGTCGGCAAGACGACGACCGCGGTGAATCTGTGCGCGAGCCTCGCGGCCGCGGAACAACGGACGCTGCTCGTCGACATGGACCCGCAGGCGAACGCCGGGTCGGGTGTCGGGATCGACAAGACCGCACTCGGCACGACGGTGTACGAGGTTCTGTTCGACGAGTCGCTCGTGCGCGACGCGATCATTCCGTCGCCGATGCCGTTTCTGGACGTGCTGCCGTCGAGTCCTGCACTGGCGGGCGCGGAAGTGGAATTGGTGACTGAACCCGAGCGCGAGTTTCGTCTGAAGAAGGCACTGGCGGCCGTGAAAGACGAGTATGCTTACATCTTCGTCGACTGTCCGCCGAGCCTGGGATTTCTCACCCTCAATACGCTGACCGCCGCGGACTCGCTGCTCATTCCGCTTCAGTGCGAGTACTACGCACTGGAAGGACTGGGACAACTACTTGCGACCGTGAAGATGGTGCAGGCCAAACTCAATCCGGAACTCGCGATCGAGGGTGTTCTTCTGACGATGTACGACAAGCGGCTCAATCTGGCGAGTCAGGTGGCGCAGGAAGCGGTGAGCTATTTCGGACCGAAGGTCTACAAGACGGTGATTCCACGAAACGTGAAGTTGAGCGAGTCGCCGAGTTTCGGCAAGCCAATCCTGCTGTACGATGTTCAATGTCAGGGTGCGAGAAGCTATCTCGACCTGGCGCGTGAGGTGATTGGAGATGTCCACTAGGAAAGTGCTGGGACGAGGTCTCGAAGCGTTGATCCCCGGGTCGTCGGTCGCATCCCCGGATCCCCAACCGGGAGAGAAGGTGGCGCAGATTCCGCTCGAAGAGATCGACGCCAATCCCTTCCAGCCCCGCAAGCGGTTCGACGACGATCGTCTCAAAGAACTCGCCGACAGTATTCGCACCGACGGTGTCCTGCAGCCGGTCGTCGTGCGCCGGCGCGGCAACCGCTACGAACTGGTGATGGGCGAGCGGCGTCTGCAGGCGGCCCGGCTTGCTGGCGTGCCGATGATGCCCGTGGTCGTCCGGGAGGTCCGTGACGCGGATGCTCTCCGGCTTGCGATCGTCGAGAACGTCCAGCGCGAGAATCTCAACGCGATCGAAGAAGCGCAGGCGTACCGGCGGCTCATCTCCGAATTCGGACTGTCGCAGACCGACGTCGCCGGAATGGTCGGCAAGGATCGCAGCTCAGTGGCCAACACGATCCGTTTGCTCAACTTGCCCGACGAGGTGCAGCGAATGGTCGCCGATGGTACGCTGACGGGTGGCCACGCGCGCGCGCTGCTCTCGCTCGCCACGCAGAAGGAACAACTCGCGCTCGCGCGCCGGATCGCCGAGCAGAACCTGAGCGTTCGCCAGGTGGAAGCGGAAGTCGGGTTGGTGCGTGTGCGCAAGGACACCGAGAAGACGCACAAGGACAAGCCCGCCTACCTCGTGGATCTGGAGAAAGCGTTTGCCCAGTACCTCGGGACACGCGTCGCGATCGACGAGAAGCGCGGCGGGAAAGGGCGAATCAGCATCGAGTTCTACAGTTACGACGACTTCGAGCGGCTGGCGACGCTGATGAAGGTGCCTCTCCCGCGCTGACTTGAATGTCCAAGCAATTCTCGGTCATCATCGTTCCGCACGACAACCGGACCACGTGGAGCTTCCGCGTGTCCTACCGGCTCGTGACGGCGTTCGTCATCTTCGCCGTGGTCGGGTTCTCCTCGATGTTCGCGTTCATCATCTCATATGGCCGGCTAGCGACGATGGCCCGGCACAGCGCCGTCGTCAGCCGCGAGAACCGTCACCTCCGGGGGGAGCTCGCAGAGGTCGATTCGCTCCAGGCCGAGCTCGCGAACGTCCAGGCGCTCGGCCTTCAGCTCAAGAGCATGCTGGGGATCCACCTGTCCCCGCAGGACAGCGCTCTGGTGGCCAGCCTGTCGCCGGTTGCCAAGAGTTCATCCATCAAGCGACCAGAAGAAGATGGTGAGGTAGGTCCGGACGAGCAGCGCCTCATGCTCGACGCCATGCCCTCGATGTGGCCGGTAAAGGGTTATGTCACAAGGGAATTCTTCGTAACTGGTGGAGAGAAGAGCCCGCAGTATCACCCGGGTATGGATATTGCTGCCCCGCGAAACACGCCGGTGTATGCGGCAGCGGACGGCGTCGTCGAAGTCAGTGGCTTTGACGACACGTACGGGTGGGTGGTGGAGATCGACCACGGGTATGGGATCCGCTCGGTGTATGGACACAACTCCCGGAATCTGGTAAACGTTGGGGACCGGGTGGCCCGTGGTAAGACGATCGCCTTTGTGGGGAGTACCGGTAAGAGCACGGCCCCGCATCTTCATTTCGAGGTTCGCGAGAACGGCGTGCCGGTCGATCCGCGGAAGTACCTGCTGAACTAAGCGGCCGATACACTCGCATCCAGAAGAAGGGTCCGGATCCATGCTGAAGTCTGGCTTCAAGGCGAATCAATCGAACGAGGAGGCGAAAGTCATGTTTGGTAAGGACGCGGAAATCACAACCGGACAGGCCACGTTGAACTCGATGCTCGGCCAGGGCTGCAAGGTCAAGGGCGACATCGAAATTCAGGGCACCATGCGTATCGACGGTCATTTCGAGGGAACGATCTCCTGCCCCGAGACGCTCATCATCGGTAAGACCGGCGTCGTCAAAGCGGACGTCAAGGTCAAGAACGCCGTCATCGGCGGCAAGCTCGTTGGCAATATCGTCGCGTCGAGCAAGATCGAGCTGCAGAGCGGCTCGCATGTCGAGGGCGACATCAGCACCGCCCGGCTCGTCATCGACGAGGGTGTGTTCTTCGAAGGCAACTGCAAGATGGGGTCGACCCCGGCCGGTGCCTCGACCCACAAAGAGACCGATCAGAACAAGGATTGGTCCCGCAAGGACGACAAGCGCCCCGAGCCCGTCGGCGCTCGCTAGTCGAATCCAGATTCCGACCGAACGCGCCCCCGAAGTTCTCCGGACTTCGGGGGCGCTTCGCTTTCCCACCCGGGAGCCGGTTTTCCACAGATCGACCCCAAGCTGTGCATAACTGTGTCCAACGCTTCAATGGACGCTTCCGACTTGATCGCAACGAGTTACGCGGTCGGACGGAGGCGCCCCGGGCCCGTTTTCCACAAGTCCGCTCTCGCCGAGCGGGCTAACTGCCTGTCAATTTTTAAGATTCCGTGAACCGGTTGGATCGACGGTTAGCGCGCGCCGTTAATCCATTCTCCGGAAAACAGATATCGGGGCGCTCCCGGCGCGGACCGCTCGGAGGGAGATGTCCCGATGAGAATCGAGGCTCGGTCACCGTCCGAGCGCTGGCGCCGAGGAGGAGTCCGCCGGAACGAGACCCTGCGTGATCAACATCCGGGCCAGCCGCTGGCCCGCGGCAATCGAGCCGGCGGTGTTGAAGTGGCAATCGTCGTAGAAGAACTCCAGGGACTTGGGCATCGTTCGCGCGAGGTCGAACACCGGTACATCGTTCTGCGCCGCGACCGAGCGCATGGTGTCGTTCAAGCGTTCGAGTGCCGCATCCATCTTGTCCTCGCGGAACGTGACGTCGGTGCGGTTTCGCATCCACGACCAGTCGCGTGTGTGCGGGTCGACGGCGCTGTTCCACGTCGACTGTTGTGTCATGAACACGAGGGCGAACCCGTGGGCCCGGGCGAGGCCGACGATCGACTCCAGGTTGATCGCGTAACTCTTTTCGTCCGTCCGTGGAGCGGCGTCGGTCTCCGGCAGCGTTCGCTGCAGGCCGACAAGGCCGGCGTACTTGGTTTCCAGCACCCGCTCTTCGAGCATCTGGCGCGGGTCCTTGTGGAGACGCTGACGCAGATAGTACGCGCGCCGCATCATCTGCGATTCCATGACGAGGTGTTTGAGACACCGCGACCACGAGATTGGATGAAAGTCCACGTAGTGCAGATAGTCGAAGTCGTAGATGGATCGCGTCAGATCGTTGATTCCGGCGAAAACGACGATCATGTCGGGCTCGAGATACACCAGCCGCTGGCTAATCATCGCCACATGATCGTCGCTGGCCGCACCCGACATCCCGACATTGTAGACCTTGAACGTCGTCGAAGGGCGCGCGTGGGCGGCGAGGACGGTCTGCGCGACGTGCGACATGTCGTCGCGATCATCCACGTAGAAACATTCCGTGGTGCTTCCCCCGACGACGAAATCCTGAACTCGTCCGCGGGTTTCGGCGTCACGAGTTCGTCGCCGCGAAAGCCCATGTTGTCGGTCGTAAAGTGGTTCTGTCCCGAGATCCCCGGGAGCCCGGACTCCGCCGTCGTCAACGCGGCGTAGTTTCGTGGATATTCGAAACGGATGTACTGATTCACCTGCGGGCGCACACGATCGATCATGTCGTACGGATTCGCAACCGGGGCGATCGCACGGAGCGCGAGCTCGCTGACGAGAGCCAGGATGACGAGCGTGGCCACGGTGAGAAGGACGTTCTTCATGAATCGCTTCATCGCTATTCGTTACCCCGCGCGCTGTCACCGCCGGGCGGATCGCGGAACTACTTTCTCCAGAACGAGGGATACGCGAGCACGACCATCGTGTAGATCTCGAGCCGGCCCAGGAGCATCAGGACACAGAAGATCCATTTCGCAATCCCGGGAAAGTGACCGTAGTTGTTCATCGGGCCGACGAGTCCGAGGCCCGGGCCCACGCCGCCCATCGTCGACGCGACGCCCCCGAAGGCGGTCGGCATGTCATAACCCAGCAGGCTGATCAACAGCACGCCGACACCGAAGGTGAACATGTACAGGATAAACGACCCCAGAATGTTGGCGACGATATCGCGCTGCATCGCTTCCTTGCCGACGCGGACCGGCACCACGGCGTTGGGATGGAGCATGCGCGTGATTTCGCGGATTACGAATCGGAGCACGACGAGGATACGAATCTGCTTGATGCCGCCGCCCGTCGAACCGGCACACCCGCCGAAGAGCATCAGCACCACCAGCATGTACTGCGACCCGTAGTTCCACTTCGCATAGTCGGCCGTCGCGAACCCCGTTGTCGTTCCAATCGATGTCACCTGAAACAGGGTGTCTCGAAACGTTCGCTCGATTCCGAATTCGCGGTGCGAAAATGTTCCCATGCACGCGATCAACAACGAGACGCCGAGGACGGCCATATAAAACCGCGCCTCATGGTCGCGGAAATACACGCGAAAATCGCCGCGCAGCGCCCGGTAGTGGAGCGAGAAATTCAACGCGCCGATGATCATAAAGAGAATGATGACGTAGTGGATGTACGGACTGGGGTACGCCGCGATGCTGGCGTTGCGCGTCGAGTACCCTCCGGTGGCTATCGTCCCGAACGCGTGGCACAGCGCATCGAACAGGTTCATCCCGCCCAGAAGGAGCAGGAGAACCAGCGCAGACGTGATGATGACGTACACGCCCCACAGGATCTTCGCCGTTTCCGCGATCCGTGGCGTAAGCCGATCGGACGGCGTGCGAACGCCTTCGGCCTTGTACAGCTCCATCCCGCCCACGCCGAGGAACGGGAGAATCGCAAGCGACAACACGATGATCCCCATGCCACCGATCCAGTGCGTCAGACTGCGCCAGAAGAGCACGCCGTGCGGCAATCCTTCGATTTCGGTCAGGATCGACGCGCCGGTGGTGGTGAGTCCGGACACCGCCTCGAAGAACGCGTCGGTGAACGAAGGAATCGCGCCGGAAAGCAGAAACGGCAGGCTCGCGCACGCCGACGCGAGGAACCATGAAAACGTGACAACCGCGAATCCTTCGCGGTGCCGAATGTCGCGATCGAGCGTCGTGAATCGATGCAGCAAGAAACCGAGCAGGGCGGTGATCGCGGCCGACGCCACCAGCGCGACCCAGTCGCCGTCGCCGTAGTACAGCGAGAACGGAATCGGCAGGAGCATCGTCGGCGCCAGGAGCATCAGCAGGATGCCGACGACGTGCATGACGCAGGAGATTCGCATGGGACTACTTGAACAGCTTGTCCAGCGCGTCGAGTGCGCCGGGCAGCGCGAACACGACCACGCGATCGCCTTCCTGCACGCGGGTGTCGCCTCGCGGGATCATCACGCGATCGTCGCGCATGAGCGCGCCGATGATGGCGTTGCGGGGAAAATGGCAATCCTTGATGTGCTTCTTGGTGATGCGGTTGGTACCCTTGACGATGTACTCGATGATCTGGGCGTCGATCCCGGGGACGCTGGCGATCGCGGCGACTTCCTGCTTCTGAATGAAGTGATGAACCGCGTTGACGGTGAGCAGCTGCTTGCTGACCACGGCGTCCATGCCGATCGTCGGTGTAATGGGCAGGTACACGACCTTGTTCACCAGCGCCACCGTACGCGGCACGCGCAGGTGCTTGGCCAGCAAAGTGGAAATGATGTTGGTTTCGTCGTCTCCGGTGGCGGCGACGAACGCGTCCATGTCCATCAGCCCTTCGACGGCCATCAGGTCGATGTCGGTGCCGTCGCCCTGAATGATGAGCGTGTCCGGCAGGATCTCGGCGATCTCGCGCGTCTTCTCGACGTTGCTTTCCACGAGCTTCACGTTCATCGTCGGGCTCAACTCCCGCGCGACGAACTGGCCGATCATCCCACCGCCCGAGAATCATTACGTTTTCGACCCGGATGTTCTTCTTTCCCGTGAGATTGATGAACTCGGGAACATAGGCCGGATCGCAAATGCCGAACACCTGGTCGCCTGGAATCATTTCGTCGTCGCCGCGCGGGATCATCGTACTCTGATTGCGGTGAATGGCCACGATGCGCATGGGCGGGTCCCCGAACCGCTCCACCAGGCGCGAAAGCGGCGTCCGCAAAAGCGGCGAGTCCTCTTCCAGGCGAACGCCGACCAATTGGATCTTGCCGTCTTCGAATTCGATAACGTCGGTCGCGCTGGCTTGCCGAAGTAGCCGGACGATCATGTCCGAGGTCTCCTTCTCCGGCTGAATGAAATGGTCGACGCCCAGGTCGTTCGCGGTCAGCGCGTAGTCGGGCAGCGTGTACTCTGGATTGCGGACGCGGGCGATCGTTGTCTTGACGTTGGCCTTCTTCGCGAGCTGACAGGCGAGGATATTGACCTCGTCGTTGTCGGTGAGCGCCGCGAGGAGGTCCGTGCTGTTGAGCCCGGCCTTGCGGAGCGCGCTCATGCTGGCGCCGTGACCCTCGACGACGAGCGCGTCCATTTGTTCGCGCGCGCGCTGGGCTCTCGCGGGATTGCTTTCGACGATGGCTATGTCGGCTTTTTCGCGGGCGAGGCGGCGACTCAGGTTATATCCGATGTCTCCGGCGCCGACGATGAGGATGCGCATATGCTTTTCCTCCGCGCATGCCGCCTTCCGAGACGGTACAACCGCGCGGTCGAACGAGAGATACTACACGAATCGTCAAGGGCACGCAACCGCGTCCGGCCGAGTTTGACGTCGGGAGAGAAGCGGCGTATGCTTGCGTGCGCCGCGGGTCCTGGATGGATTCCCGACGCGCGCGGCGGATTCCCAAGGAGTGAACCCGATGCGAATCTCGATCGAATACTGTATCCCTTGAGACTACTCCCCCCAGGCTTTCGGTCTGAAAGCCGCACTCGAACGCGAGTTCCCCGGCGTCGAAATCGACCTCATCAAGTCGAAAGGCGGCGCTTTCGAAATCCGGCGTGACAAGGCATTGATCTTTTCGAAGAAGGAGACGGGGCGCTTTCCGTCGCACGGCGAAATCATCGATGCACTCAAGGCGGGGTGACGTTAGCGGCGATCGATTGCGCGACGGAGCGCCGAGACGATCGTGATCGCGTCGAAAGGCTTCGCCGCGACGTCGGCAATGTGATCCTCGAGCGTCGGTGACTCGACCTTCTCGCCGTAACCCGTCGTCAGAATCACCGGCAGGTCGGCGCGGATCTCGTGAATCCTTCGGGCCAGGTCGGTTCCGGTCATTCGCGGCATGGTCTGGTCGGTAATGACGGCCTGAAATGTTTCGGCGTCCGCACCGACCGCTGCGAGTGCCGCCTCGGGCAGGGTACAGCCCGTTACCCGGTAGCCGCGGGATTCGAGCATTCGCGTCAGCATACGAACGATCTCGGTTTCGTCGTCGACGATGAGCACGTGCTCGCCCCTGGACGGGCGCACCCGCTCCTCGGGGGGGGCGGCTTCGCCCGGCGAAGCGGTGACGGCCGGCAGGTAGACGTGAAATGCGGTTCCTCCGCCGGGCTCGGTCTCGACGGAGATGCCTCCTCCGTGACTGTGGACGATACCGTGCACGACGGACAATCCCAACCCCGTCCCGTCGCCGGGGGGTTTCGTCGTGAAAAACGGCTCGAATATCCGCGGAACGGTCGCGGCGTCCATTCCTTCTCCCTGATCCCGCACCGTCAAAAGAACGTTGGGCCCCTGCCGCGCGCCCGGAACGCGCGCGGTGTCGTTTGCCTTCAGTTCCTGCCTGGACAACTCCACGCGGAGCACGCCGCCGTTTCGACGCATGGCGTACGCCGCGTTGGTGCAGAGATTCATGATGACCTGGTGCATCTGCGCCGGGTCCGCCATCACCACGTCGTCGCGAGTCGCGATGCGCTGGGAAATTTCGATCGTGGCCGGCAGCGTCGCCCGGATGAGCTTCAACGCTTCGAGTACGACCAGGTGCAGTTGCACCGGGCGTTTCTGCTGGTCGCCGCCACGGGCGAAGATCAAGATCTGCCGCACGAGTTCGCGCGCGCGCTGCGCGGCGTTCAATACTTCGCGGAGATCCTGCCGCGCCGGATGGTCCGGTTCTAGCAGTTCCATCGCAATATCCGTGTAGCCGAGAATCGGCGACAGGATGTTGTTGAAGTCGTGCGCGATTCCTCCCGCCAGCGTTCCGATGGTTTCGATCTTCTGCGCCTGAAGCAACTGGGCCTGAAACGCCTTCGCGGTCTCCTCCGCCTGGACGCGTTGCGTCACGTCCCACGCTACGCCGGAGATGCCGACCACCGCGTCGGTGTCGTCGCGAAGGGGCGTGTACAGCGTTTCGAATACGCGGTCGCCCACCCGAACGGAGTCGCGCACCGATTTCCCGGAAAAGCAGTCCTTGAGATTGCCGATGACCTGGGGTGTGCCCTTGTAGAGTTCGAACGCCGACTGCCCCACGGCCTCGCCGGGTTTGAGTCCGAGCGCTTCCAGGCCGCGTCCAAGCGAAAGCGTGAACACCCCGTCGCGGTCGATGGCGAACAGAATGATCGGCGTGTTCTCGAGCACGTCCCGCAGCCAGCCGCCGGTGTCGCGTTGCCACGCCGCCGTTCCACTGTCGCCATGCAGGTCGCCGGCGTGTCCGGCAGCCGGCGCCTCGGCGCGTGCGGGGGAATCCTGACGAGGACGCTTTCGCATGTGTCTACTATAGGGCATCGTGGCGCGAGGCGTCCAACCGCGCCGCGCCCGGGTCCTCGCCCTGAGCGAGCGTGTCACGCCAGCGCACGAGCAGTTGATACAGCTGCTCCGCGTTCGATATGGGTTCGTCGGGGAGGCGCCACCCCGACGGGTGCATCAGAAATGGCTCCGTTTGCGGTCCACCGGCACCGCCGTGCGACCCCACCATTTCCTCGAAGCTTTCGACCTCGCCCGTGTTCGGATGATACCGGCCATTGAGTACGATGTCGCCGCAGTGCGGGAATTGCTCGAGCCGTGCGAGGTGTTCCACGACACGATCGCCGTACCCGTCCAGCGGATCGTCGCCATCGACGCGGTGTTCGTGCAGATAGCGAACGCCGCCCGGGCCGAGCACCACCGGACCGTGGACCGTGGACCGGACGACGACGAAGCCAATTCCGGCATGCGCAACCAGGCCTTCGATCAGGCCGGGGTGGTCGGCGGCGATTTCTTCGAGCGTCAGGCGGTGTTGCGGCTCGCGGAAGTAGATGTGGGCGAGATTGCCGGAGGCGCATACAACGACGTCGCCGTCCTCGACGCCACTCTTCGAGGATCCCAGTTCCACGTAGCCCTCGCGCATGCGGCGACGGAGCAGCCGTCTCGCGGCGCGACCGCTCAGACGATCGTGGCCGATGGCCTCGGTGAGCAGCGCGTTGAGATGCCCCCAGCCCTCGGTCTCGACGACGGGCGCGCGCACCGTCCGGTGCGCGGTCAGCAGGTCGCGCACCACCGCGTCGATCGTGACGCCGTGTTTCTGTCGAAACGGAATGCTTCGCGTCTGACCGTGGTCGGAGAGGAACACAAAGCGGTACGGACGCGGGGCGTCGCGGGCGGCGCGTGCCAGCATGGCGACGCAGCGATCGAGGCTGCGCAGAACCCGCAGTGCGTCGATTCGCTCCGGCCCCGCGTGATGGGCCACGACGTCGTAACCCACATAGGTGATGTACGCGATCGGCACGCCGGCGAACATCTCGCGCATCAGCGTGTAGGTTCCGAGTTCGCGCTGCGCGACGGTCGACATCGCGCGCAACAACGCGAAACTACCGCCGCGGGACACGCGCGGACGAATTCGTCGGGCGCGCTGCTGCGCGCGCTCCCACTTCTCGACGACGATGTCCCACACCATCAGAACGAGAAGCCGTGTGAAATTGTACGGGTTCAGATAGAACGAGAAATATGTAGCAGACGTGCGCCGAACCTGACGCGCGGGCGACGAGAACGTGCTGACGGTCGCAATGCTCTTCTCCGCGTCGCCGGTGAACATGTTGCAGATGCTGATGCCGTCGTCGCGCAACAACCCCGCGCCGCGCGACACGCGGTGTTCGATCTGCATCGCGTCGGACGGGTCGTTCGAGACCACCGTCTCGCCCGTTGCTTTTTCGAACCAGCGAAAACCCGGGATGTCGAAGTTGTTTCCGAAGAGGATTCCGGCCTGACTCGACGACGTTTGCGACGGCACTCCGCAATCCCAGCGCGTGACATGGTAACGCCCGGTTCGCCGCCCGCTTTCGAGTGTGGGCATGTAGCCCGAGTTCATCGCGTGTTCGAGCAACGGCGCCGACAGGCCGTCGAATTCGATCATGACGAGCCCCGGGGGTGCCGCGGGATCCACCGCATGCGCGCGGCGTGCAATCCGGCGGACGATGTTGCGGTAGACGGAGTCTTCTTCTTCGAATGCGAGCAGCGATGCGGTGACGGTGTTGGTAACGGACAACCCGAGCGCGGCGATGACGCCGGCGCCGAAGCTGGCAAGGTGCATTCCCGGAACGACCAGCGAGGCAATCCACAGGATGGCGGCGTTGAGAACCAGCGTGAGGACCCCGAACGAGATCACCGTGAAAGGCAGCGTGAGGTACAGGAGAACGGGCCGGACGAGCGCGTTCAGCAGTCCGATGACCGCCACGCCGAGAATCGCCGCGTCCCACCCATGAATCGTCAAACCGGGAAGCATCCGGGCGAGCAACCACAGCGCTGCGACCTCGACGATCCAGAGTGCTGCGACTCGCCGCACGACGGAAAAGAGAGAATGACCCGACGGGCTCATCGGGCCGATTATTGACGATCAGTGGGCGAAACGGAACAGGTTCCCCGGGTGAACGACGTGGATCTTGACGTCGGGAGCCAGCTGGTTCGCGTGCGACTTGAAATCGTGAGGGGGCTCCTTGAGGAAGCGCGGCCGCAGCCAGCGTGTGAACAGGGGGGCGAACGTGCCCCAGTGGATTGGAATCGCCGCGCGGGGTCGGAGCATCGTCAGCGATTCGGCCGCGCGCAGCGGCGTCATGTGACCGACACCCAGCGTCGGTCCCCACCCCCACACCGGAAGTAGCGCGACGTCCAGCGATCCGTGAATCCGGGACATCTCGGGAAAGAGATCGGTGTCGCCGGCGAAGTAGATCGACGTCTCGCCATGGACCACGTAACCGACGGCTTCGCCCACCGGGCCGAACGGATGCCGGGCGCCGTCGTGTGTCGCGAAGGTCGTTTCCACCGCGACCGATCCGACGGCCGTCCATTCTCCCGCGCGCATCTCCTCGATCCGGCGGAACCCGTGGCGACGCAGCAGCTCTCCGCTGCCGGTCGGCACGATCAGGCGCACGTCGAGGCCGAGCCGTCGCAACGACGGGATGTCGAGATGATCGAGGTGCATGTGCGAGATGAGCACGGCATCGATATTCGTCGACCAGGCCGGGTCCATCGGGGAACGCGGGCGCGAAATGTAACCGATTCGGTCGCGAAGGATCGGGTCGGTGAGAATCCGGACGCCGTTGGTTTCGATTAGACACGTGGCGTGCCCGATGTACGTGATGTGGAGCGGGTTGGTCATGCGATGCGCGAGTTGCAAGGTCCCCGCCAATCCGGCGGGGGCGCGGTCAAGGATTGCGGCACCCGTCACGGTCGTTGGTGCCGGCGAAGACAGGTGCAATATTACCAGTGAAGCAGGTGCATGCAAGGATGAACCGGAACGGCGTGAGACAGGGGAGTATTGGGCAGAGGGGTTCGCGACCAGAGACACCGCCCTTCAGGTGGCTCCGCCGATTCGCTTTGAAACCGCCGGTAGAAACAGGGTAGAATTTGGGCTGGCTGCGGGGAGCACCCATCGGTGACTCTCCGCGAATCCATGGGCAAGGCGGGTCGGTCCAACCAAGCGGAGGGATGATGAAACGCCGAGTTCTTGTGGTCGACGACGAGCCGGAGATCCGCCAGATGGTCCGGGAACTGCTGACGCGCGCCGGTTACGACGTGACGGAGGCAGCCGACGGCAAGGTCGCGATCGAAGCGCTTCGAAAGCAGCCGTTCGACGTTGTCATCTCGGATATATTGATGCCCGAGAAAGACGGGCTGGAGGTCATTATGTTCCTCCAGCGGGAAAGTCCGTTGACCAGGTGCATCGCGATGAGCGCCCCCAGCAACCGTGTCTTTCTTCAGAGCGCCCAGCTCCTCGGGGCAACCCGGGTCTTAGAGAAGCCGTTCACCGCCAGCGAACTGGAAAGCGCCGTCCACGATCTCTTCGAGTCGACCGACTAGGCCGGTTTTGCAGCAGTCCGCCGCTCCCGGCGGTCGCCATCGAGTCGGTCGGGGAAAATCGATGCCAGCGCGCGGCGCCTGTAATCGAATATCCGGGCGACGTCGCGTGCGACGATCGCCCGCTGGATCACGTCTCCCGCCCAGCCGCCGTGCATGCCGTAGCGCACGACGTCACGGACGATCGTTCCGTCGGCGACGCTGCTGAATTCGTGCGTATGTTCCCACAGACGATAGGGCCCGCGCAGCTGTTCGTCGACGAACCTCGCCGGCGGCTCCCAGACGGCGATCCGGCTGCGCCAGGGCACGGATAGCCCCTTCAATCGAATTCGGTAATCAATGAGCGCGCCGGGCTCCATCCGGATCGGTCGCGGTGTCAGGATATGGAACCGGAGCCACGGTGGCGTGATGCGCTCGAGGTTGCCCGCGTCCGAAAAGAATTGGAAGACTTCCGCGATCGGGCGGTCGACGAATTGCTCGCGCGTGAACATGTGAACCTTCATTTCAGCTCCGATGGAAGTGGGATGAGGGAACGCGCAATCAGGACAGCGATGCGTGGAGTTCGGCGCGAAACTCGAGCAGATCGGCGGGGACGATCAGGCCGAGTTGTGTCAGCCGCTCGCGCAGGGGACCCGCGGCACGCCCCCCGGCGAAGATCGGGATCGACGGGTCGACCAGACGCCGCAGCCGGGCGAGTTCGTCGATGAGCGACGCGTCGCTACCGCGATAGATTACGCTGACCGCAACCGCGCGCGCACCGAGCTGTCGGACCGCGCCGGCGATTTCTTCGGCGGGCAGATCGGGGCCCAGATAATACGCGTCCCATCCGCCTTCTTCGGCGACCGTTGTCGCCATCAACGCGCCCACTTCGTGATGCTGCCCCGCCGGCGTGGTCACGACGATGCGCGGCGCCTGGATGCGCTCATGTCCGTTGCGCCGTTCCGCCATGAATCCGCGCACGATGACGCTGGCCAGGTGCTCCTGGGCGACACGCACCGACCCGTCATGCCAGCGCTCGCCGATCGTTTCCATCAACGGGCCGATGAATTCCTGCCGGAGGGCCGGGGCACTCAACTCGACCGACGCCTCTCTCAAGACGTGTTCGAGGCGGTGCCGGTCGAGGGCTTCCACGGACTCAATCGCCTCGTGGAGTAGGTCACTGGACGCCACGGACCGTTCGCCTTGTCTCGAGCGGGCGTTGGGAGCGGCCGATTCGATCTGGTCCTGCGCCACCAATGCTCGCAGGAGGTCGACCGTGAGCGCCGCGACATCGCTGATCCGGCGTCCGGCCATCACCGCACGGCGCAGAAGGCGAAGCTTCTCGATATCGTCGTCGGAATACAGGCGGCGTCCGGTTGCCCCACGCCCCGGAGCCACCGCCTGATAACGCCGCTCCCAGGCCCGGATCAGGTCCTGTGGGAGGCCGGTCCTCGCGGATACCACGCCGATGGGATGTTTCGCTTCCGCCGTCATCTTGCCCTTTGTTCCGAGTCAACGCCTGGGCTGGGAACCTAGACAATCGTCCCGTCATTGTCAAGAAACCAACCATAAACAGGCTTGACAGGCGGTATATGTAGTATTAGTGTCCATTACAACACATGGGCAATTGGACTCTCAAGAAAGGACCTGCGGCGTTATTCGGCGGTCCGTCCGCCGCCGTCGCACGACTGGTGTACTCGCTCGTTGGCATCGCGGGGCTGTTCATGCTGGCTCGGATCAAGTCGAGCGTAACCGCGTAAGCGAACGCGCCGAGCTTCGAACAAAGGGTGCGCGCGCATGATGCGCCGCGCCAGACGACCCGCGAAAGGGGATGCTCCATGAAACAGTCGGCCGCACCGGCTTCGGGCCGGCGAACAGATGACCGGTCCAGCCTGAAGCTCTATCTGCGCGACATCCAGCGCTACCCACTGCTGACGCGCGAGGAGGAAACCGAACTCGCCGAACGCGTGCGCGCCGGCGACCCCGAGGCCCGCGAGCGCCTGATCCGCTCCAACCTGCGTTTCGTCGTGACCATCGCCAAGCGTTATGCCGGCAATGGCGTGCCGCTCGAGGACCTGATCAACGACGGCAACCTCGGCCTGGTCAAGGCGGCGGAGCGTTTCGATCCCGCCCGCGGCTACAAATTCATCTCGTACGCGGTGTGGTGGATTCGACAGTCCATCCTCAATTCTGTCTCCGAGACGCCGCGCATGGTTCGACTTCCAATGAACCGCGTCGGACTGGCGCAGCGCGCCGCGCGAGTGGCCCGCTCCCTCGAGCAGCACCTCGGGCGCGAGCCGCGCGCAGACGAGATCGCGCAAGAACTCTCTGTCAAACCCGCCGAAGTCGAAGAGGTCTTTGCTATCTCCCGCGGTCACCTGTCGCTCGATGAACCCGTCGGCGGGGACTCCGAAGACACGTCGTATGTCGATCAGATCGAGGATCCGACCGCGGACCACCCGGACCGGCGCCTGTACGACGGCCGACTGAGTCGCGATCTGCGCCGCGTCCTCGAGAACCTGACGGATCGCGAGCAGGATATCCTCACGCGTTACTACGGTCTCAACGGAGAAGAGCCGATGACGCTGGAGGCCATCGGCAGTGTCCTCGGATACACGCGCGAGCGCATCCGCCAGGTGAAAGAGCAGGCGATCGAAAAGCTGCGGACGCGTCCCGCGATGCGACACATCGGAGACTACCTCCACGCCTAGACACCACGAGGAGCCGGAGCACGGGATCGCCGGCTTCGGCTCCGAGATTCGCCCGTCGTTTCCGCCGGCCACTCCCCCAAACAACGCCTGTGTGCTATAATTTGCAAAGCCCTCGCGGCTAATTTCATCCATTTGCCCCCCAGCCAGGAGGAACCGGTGACCAGGCCAATTGCTATCCGGTGCAGATGCGGCGTTTCCAGTGTTGCAACGATTATCGCGTTTGCCGCGATCGCTCTTTCCGCGGCTCCCGCGCGTTCCGCACGACGGACCGACGTCTCGGGACTCATGAATCTGGCCGATCAGTATCGCGCCACGCTCGATTCCCGGCGGACGCCGCAGTACTTCGACCTGCTCCATTCCACGGAGCCGGCGCAGAAAGCACTCAACGACAATCCCAGCATCCAGCTCATGTTCATGCGGCCGTCCGGCATGCCCGTGTTCTATCGCCTGGACAATCTCAACGCAGCCAAGACCGTCCGCACCTGGGATGTGTGGCCGACCGGAGTCGGCGGTGGCGTGTACGGCCTCGACGGCAGCAATACGACGTCCGGGAATCTCGCCGTCTGGGACGGCGCCGGTGTCCGCCTGACCCACCAGGAATTCGGGGGGCGCGTGACGCAAAAGGACTCGCCCGGGGGCACGCTCCAGCACTCGACGCACGTGGCCGGCACGCTGGTCGCGGCCGGTGTCAACGCCGCCGCGCGCGGGATGTCGTACGCCGCACCGCTCGACGCCTACGACTGGAATTCCGACACAGTTGAGATGGCAACGGCCGCCGCGAACGGCCTCGAGGTGTCGAGCCACTCGTACGGATACGCGACGGGTTGGGAGATCGTTGGCGCGTCGTGGTACTGGTACGGCGATCTGTCCGTCAACACGACCGAGGACTGGGGGTTCGGGTTCTACGACGACACCGCGCGGCAGTACGACAACATCGCATTCAACGCGCCGGACTATCTGATCTGTTTTGCGGCCGGCAATGACCGCAACGATCTCGGTCCCACGCCCGGCGGCGGACACTACCATTGGAACGGCGGCTGGGTGTTCGCGACCGACACGCACGGGAGCGACGCGCAGAACGGCGGTTACGACACGATCAGCTGGGGCAGCAATGCGAAGGACATCCTGACCATCGGCGCGATCAACGACATCACGCTGGGGTATTCTGCGCCGTCGGACGTCGTCATGACCGCGTACTCGAGCTGGGGTCCTACCGACGACGGCCGTATCAAGCCGGACATCGTCGCCAACGGCCAGAATCTGTATTCGTGCGACAATGTGTCCGACTTCTCCTATATCACTCTCCAGGGGACGTCGATGGCGACGCCGAACGCGGCGGGCTCGATCAACCTGATCGCGCAGGAATACAAAAGCGTGATGGGCGCCACGCCGCTGTCGTCCACGCTGAAAGCGCTCGTCATCAACGGCGCCGACGAGGCGGGCACCTCCGACGGACCCGATTATCGCTTCGGCTGGGGCCTGCTCGACACGAAACGCTCGATCGACATCATCCACAACGCGACCGGCGACATGGGTGTCGTCGAGGGTACATTGACCACCGGCAACACTGACGAGTACACCTTCTTCACCAGCATCACGCAGGATATCCGCGTGACGCTCGTATGGACCGATCCCCCCGGAACGCCGCCGTCGCCGTCGCTCGATCCGACCACGAAGATGCTCGTTAACGACCTCGACGTCACGCTGGTCGACCTCGGGAGTTCGACGACGACCTACCCGTGGATGTTGAACGGCACGTTTCCGCCCAATGCCGCGACGAAGGGCGTGAATCACGTCGACAACGTCGAGCAGATCGACCTGCCGGCGGCCGCGAGCGGTCACTACAAAGTCACGGTGTCGCACACAGGGTCGCTCTCCGGCGGATCGCAGGATTATTCGCTCGTGTGGCGGGGCATGCACACGTCGCCGACCGGCGTCGGCGACGCGACACGCACGCCGTCGCTGTGGATCGGCACGCCGTACCCGAACCCGGTCGCGGGAACCGCGACGATCGAGTACGGTCTGGATCACGCCGATGCGGTGACGGTCCACGTTTACGACGTCTCCGGGCGTCTGGTCGCCACGTTGCTCGACAGCGCGTACCGCGCCGCAGGACCCGGGACGATCACGCTGAACGCGAGCGGCCTGTCGTCGGGAATCTACTTCGTGAAGCTGCAGACACCGACGAGCAGCGTGTCGCGCAAGATCACGGTCGTGAAGTAATCCACCGAATTGTGAGGTTTCGTTCGGGCGCCGGTGGTGTCACCGGCGCCTTTTTTTCATTTCCGGTGGACGAGCAGGCGCGCGTAGGTGAGCGGCGATAGCAACCGTCGCTTGCGGTCGACCGTGTCATCGGGCCCGGTCATCGAGCGGATCCATTCCAGCACGTCGGGATGCGCGGCCGCCTGCCCGATCAAAAAGTCGATCAGGCGTCCGTGGCGCGCCACGCCGCGCAAGCGATAATGGAGCGCGATCTCGTTGGCGTCGATCGCTTCCCACAGGCGCCCGGGATACTGTTCGAGTGGTGCAGTCGCGTCGTTCCGGGCGGCGGCCTCCGCGACTATCTCCGCGGCCACGCGCCCCGAATCCAGCGCGTTGCCGATTCCCTCGCCCGAGAATGGATCCACCAGGCCGGCCGCGTCGCCGGCCAGCAGGTATCCCGCGCCCGCGATTGTTCGTGAGGCGTCCGGCGTCGGAAGGTTCCAGCCGCGCACGGGGCCGATACGTTCCGTGGTGCGAAAGCGAACGCGCAGCCGCGGGTGCTGGAGAACCGACTCGTGGAGCGCGCGCAGGCCGACTCGCCGGCGCTTCAACGAGCGATGCACGACGCCGAGGCCGACATTGGCGACGCCGTCTCCGGTGGGAAATATCCACAGGAAACCGGGAAGCGTTTCGTCGAAGAAGTGTACCTCGACCGTGCGTTCGTCGACGTCGAGCCCGCGGTAGTAGCCGCGCGTCGCGACATACCAGCGCGACGAGTCGTGCCGGTATGTTCCCAGCCGGCGCGCGACGATCGAGTCGAAGCCGTCCGCGCCGACCACGACGCGCGCGCGTGCCTCGTGGTCGACTCTGTCCGCGCGATACGTCACGCCGGTCACGCAGCCGTTGTCACGCCGGATGTCGGTCACCGCTGCGCCTTCGACCAGGTGCGTCCGGCGACGAACCGCGTCGACCAGGACGGCATCCAGAATTTCCCGGCGACAGACGAGATGCGGGGCGGGTTCGGTGCGCGTCGACAGATCGACGGTGATCGTTCGGCCGTTCGGCGACCATAACTCCGCGCGCGCGATCGGTTCGTGCGTCGACGTCGCGACTTGATCCAGAACACCGAGATCGCGCAGATGGGACACGCTCTTGCGGGCCACCGCGTCGCCGCAGATCTTGTCGCGCGGAAAGCGATGCTTGTCGAGAACGAGGACATCGAGCCCGGCGCGCGACGCGTACAGCGCGGTCGCCGCTCCGGCCGGACCCGCACCGACGACAATGCAATCGTAACAATGAGCGTTCATTCGGCAATCGGTACAAGCGTAGCCAACGGCGCGCCTGCGCACAAGGAGCGTCGGGACTGGAAGGCGGGGTGAGGCCTATGAAGTCGCGGGATCCGGACCGTAGGGATTCGCGCCGGGCGCGCCGGGCGCGAACGAGAGAATCAGGAGAAAGTAGAGATTGTAGAACGGGACCAGCAAGAGCCATAGATGCGAACCGGGCCGACCCAGGTCATGGAGCCGGCGGATCGAAACCACCAGTTGCGCGACGATGCTGATCATGGCGACGACCACACCGACCTTGCCGGCGACTTCGACGCCCTGCCTCGATACACCCAGGAAGCCGATGAACATGAACGCGTAGGTGATGGCGACAATGATCGTCGTCGAAAGAAAATACTGCTTTCGGCTCAGGCGGCCTCGCGTCGTCAAAAGCGTCTTCATCATCGGTTCTCCTTTCGGCCGTTCTCGCGCGGCGCGCACCCCGAAAGTCGGCGCACCTGACGTGAGCGCCCCGGACTCCCCACGAAGCCTCATGGCTATCGCCGGGGTGCACGACCGCCGCGCGGTTCGGTCGAGAACGGGCGGAATGGCTTCGGCAAGAAGCGAGCCGGTTCCCGAAAAACGGCGCGCGCAAGGGACGATCGCGGCCGATCGTTCCCCAGCGTGTCCTGGAGGCTATCGGTGGGGACGCCCATCGCCGGTCGGACGGGCGCCCGGGATGCAACGCGAACGAGGCACTTCGAGTGCCTGGCGGGATCGACGGGAATACTATTGAGCGAGAGGGGTCAGGCTAAACGTAGCGACGCTTGGCACCGCGCCGGCCCTTGCGCAGGCGATTCGACGAGCCGTTCTTCGGCGGGCCAAAACGTCCGACGCCGTGATCGAAGTCTTTGAAGCGACGGCGTTCGAGTTTCATGCCGATGTGCTGCTCGATGCGATCGAGGTACTCTTCTTCATCGAAAGCGACGAAAGTCACCGCGTCCCCGGTCGCTTCCGCACGACCTGTGCGGCCGATGCGGTGGATATAGTCCTCGGCGTTGCGAGGGACGTCGAAGTTCACCACGTGCGAGATCCCGTCGATGTCGAGACCCCGGGCAGCGATATCGGTCGCGACCAGCACGCGGTGCTCGCCGCTCTTGAATCCTTCCAGTGCCTCGCGGCGTTCGGTCTGCGAGCGGTTGGAGTGCAACTCAGCCGCGTCGATGCCGTTGTGCACCAGGCGGTGCGTGACGAACTCCGCGGCGTCCTTCGTCCCGCAGAACACGAGCACGACCTCCCAGTGGTGGTCTTCAAGGATCTTCTGCAAGAGGTCGAGCTTGCGATCCCTGGGCACGGGGAACACGTACTGTGTCACCGTCTCCGTCGGTTTGCGTTGTTCGCCGACTTCAATCAGGAGCGCATCCTTCTGCACGCGCTCCGCGAGGCGCCGCACTTCCGATGACACCGTCGCCGAGAACAATAGCGTTTGGCGTTCACCGGGAATCTTAGCGATGATCTTGCGAACGTCCTGAATGAATCCCATGTCGAACATGCGATCGACTTCGTCGAGGACGAAAAACTCCACGTGGCGCAGGTCGATCGTATGACGGCTGATGTGATCGAGCAGTCGCCCCGGCGTGGCGATGACGATGTCGACGCCCGAGCGCAGCTTCTTCAGCTGGCTGTCGATGCGCACGCCGCCGTAGACGGCGAGCGACCGGTAGCCCGTATACTTTCCGTACGCGCGGAAGGCCTCGTCGTTCTGCACGGCGAGTTCACGCGTGGGCGTGAGCACGAGCGCGCGAATCACGCGCGGCGGCGCGGACGCACCCTTGCGCTGGGGATGGCGAGGCCGGGCCGCGGCGTCGGTATCCGTCGTGGCGTCAGCGGTGCCCGCGGCGGCGGCGTCACGCTGCGACATGCGCACGAGGATCGGAATCGCGAATGCGGCAGTCTTTCCCGTACCGGTGGCCGCGCGGCCGATAATGTCGCGGCCCTCGAGCGCCGGGGGAATCGCCTGCGCTTGAATTTCGGTGGGAGTCTCGTATCCGGCGTCGTCGAGGGCGCGCTGGATGGGCTCCGGCAAGTTCAGCATCTTAAAAGACATAATTACAATATGGCGCCACGCGCCAGTCCATACACAAACAGCATACAACGTGCGTATGATCGGAACAAGCGTTGAGACACAGACTGGCCCGACCTTTGCTGTCAGATCGACAGGAGACAATCGATGCCCAGACGCCCCGGATTGATCATGGCCGCCGTCGTGGCGGTCCTTGCGGCCGGTATCTCGTGTTCCGACGACGGGACCTCGCCCCCCGCCGCGAAGCCCCCGGCCACGCGCAGCTACCGCATGGGGTTCTCGGGCATTCCGTCCCGGGCGGACCTCAATCTGGCGATCGCGTCGATCGACATGTGGTCGCAGCGCGCCGACGCGGCCATCATGAGCTTCGAGCTCCCCTGGGATTCGCTGCTCGCGGGCGTTTCCCCGGAGACGCTGGTCGTGCGCAATGAGGCGGGCCTCGCGAACTACTTCCGGTACAAGGGGCACGAACTCTACATCTACCTCGATCCGGCCAACGGACTCAACCGCGCCGGCGAAGCCGACGCGCTGGTCAACGCCGGCCGCAGCATCACCGAGCCCGCGATCCAGCAGATGTTCCGGCGATACGCGGTCGTGATCGACAGCATTGTCCGTCCGGAGCATCTCGGTCTGGCGCTCGAGACCAATCTGATTCGCGGTCTCTCACCGGCGCCGCTGTACGCGGCGATCCGGCAGGTCGCCAACGACGCCGCGGCGGACGTGCGCGCGATCGACCCGGTCGTCAAGCTCAGCGTGAGCGTTCAGGTCGACTGGGCGTGGGGACGGTTCGGCACCCACGTCTACGAGGGCGTGGAGCAGGACTTTACCGATTTCCCGTTCATCCAGGAACTCGGTCTGTCGTCGTATCCGTTCCTCGCCGGATTCGATGTGCCCGAAGACATCCCCGGCAACTACTATTCGCGGATCGTGCAGGGCCACACGATTCCGGCGATGGTCACCGAAGGCGGGTGGTCGTCCGCCACACTCGACTCGCTGGTTTCTTCCGAAGACGAACAGAAGCGGTACATCCAGCGACAGGCGACGCTGCTCGACAACGTGCACGCCACCGCGGTGTTTCAGCTCACGTTCACCGACCTCGATCTGGTCGCGAACCCGCCGCCGCCGGGATCGATTCTGTATCTGTTCGCGCGGCTCGGACTCGTCGACGTGGATCTCAATCCCAAGGCGGCGTTGTCCGCGTGGGATGCGGTGTTCGCGCGTCCGTACACGCCGTGACGGCGCGTCGGCGCGACTAATCCAGCCAGCCCGTGTACGCCTCGCACTCGTAGGGAAACTCCACGCGACCGTCGACCGCGTGCTCGTCGAAGAGGCGTTTCAGCGCCTCGTAAAAGGCGGCATGGGCGGGATGATCCGGCGCGGGCGAATACGACGACGACATCGCGAGCCCGCGCACCTCGTCCCACGTGCGCTGCTGCGTGAACCGGTGGTGCCATTCCAGGTAGTCACCCAGAAACTTCTTCAACTGTCCGCCGAGGACGCGACGGTGTTCGACGCCGGTGTAGTCGACCGCCTGCGCGGCGAGAAAGGCGTCGTACGCCGCCATGAAGGGTGTCGCGTCGGTGCGGCGCGAATTGAAGACGACCAGGGCGCGACCTCCCGGCGAGAGAACACGCTTCCATTCGCGGCGGGTGGCGTCGGGCTCGAACCAGTGGAATGCCTGGCCCGCCGTGATCAGGTCGGTGGACCCGTCCGGCAGCGTGGTCACTTCCGCGGATCCGTCGATGCCGCAGAACCGCGGCTGCCGGAGGTAGATCTCTTCGGCGGCGGCGCGCATCGCAGCGTTGGGTTCGACACCGTAGACGAAATTGCCGTTTTCGAGAAACCGATCGGCGAGCATGCCGGTTCCGCAGCCAATGTCGGCAACGATCCACCACTTGCGAAAGTCGATGGCCTCGGTCAGCCACGCGACGAGTTCGGCGGGATAATGGGGACGGTAGCGGATGTAATCGTCGACGCGGGCGGTAAACCGCCGGAGCGGATCGTCTTCGTGGCGCGTCGTCACGCCGGCCATTCCCGCAAGCAGGTCACGGCTGGCGCCGCCCCGCAACGAAGCGTTCGAAATTCCCGCGCGGCCCGATGAAGGCGTTACCGCTCCAACTGACGAACGAAACGATGATCGCCGTCAGTACGGCCCACAGGAATCCGTCCACCTGGAAGCCGTGCATCATCCTTCCGACGAGCGCCACCATCAGCGCATTGATGACCAGAAGAAACAGTCCGAGCGTCACAATGGTGATCGGGAGTGTCAGTATTACCAGAATGGGCCGGACGACGGCGTTCACGATGCCGAGAACCAGTCCGGCGCCGACGATCGCGAGGATGCCGCCCGAATGAACGCCGGGTAGAAGCGCGGACGCAATCCAGAGACCGAGAGCCGTAATCAGGCCGCGAATCAGAAAGCCCCTCATGGCGATCGCCTCTCTTTCATTCCTCGAACTCCCGTGGCCGACGTCCTCATTATATAGGTCGCGGCGATTTCCGGGAAGCGTGGTCCCCGGTCACACGTCGGGGACGTCGCGTTCGTAGAAGTCGTAGATTACCCGCACCGCTTCCTCCGACGTCTCGACGACGGTGAACAGGTCCCGGTCTTCCGGCGAGATCATGCCTTCGTCGACCAGCAGGTCGAAGTTGACCGCCCGGCTCCAGAAGTCCTGTCCGACGAGCACGATCGGCATGCGCTGCACCTTGCGCGTCTGGACCAGCGTCAATGCTTCGAACAGCTCGTCGAATGTACCGTATCCGCCGGGGAACGCCACCAGCGCCACCGCACGCAGCAGAAAGTGCATCTTGCGCAGCGCGAAGTAGTGAAACTGAAAGCACAGTTCGGGCGTGATGTACGGGTTCGGTTCCTGCTCCATCGGGAGCGTGATGTTCAGTCCCGCGCTCAACGCCTGCACGTCGTACGCGCCGCGGTTCGCCGCTTCCATGATCCCGGGGCCGCCTCCCGTGACCACGACGAAGTCGTTTCGGTCGGCGCGGCGTACGAGCGTCGAGACCGTGCGCGAAAACTGCCGCGCTTCGTCGTAGTACCGCGATAGCGCCACACGCCGCTCGGCGCGCGCGAGTTCGGCGGCGATCGTGCGATCGCCGGGTTGCTTTTCCAGCGCCGCTTTCAGCGCGTCCCGCTTTTCGCGCGCGTGTTCCGGCGCGGGAATGCGCGCGCTGCCGAACACGACGATTGTCGAACGGATCCGATGACGGCGGAGCAGCATTTCCGGCTTCAGCAATTCGATCTCCAGGCGCACCGGGCGCAGCACTTCCTCTTTGAGAAACTCCGCATCTTCGAACGCGATGCGGTACGCCGAACTCGATTTCAATTTTTCGATGAGACGGGCGCGCTCTTCATGATTGGGAGCGGGTGGCCGCGATGACTGTTCGGATGAATGCTCCGTCGACATGTATATGCTCCTTTCGCGATTTCCATACGCGCGTGTGTGCTCGCGCGTGCGAATTGTAGCACGCAACGCATACAACAACGCTTTTTCTTCGTGTTCGCTCCGCAAACATGCTCACAAGTCTTGACGCCGTTGGTTTGCGCACGAATAATTCATTGCTCAGTTGAAACACCAAGGGCCGCGATTATGGGAGCGATGCCGCTTTCGGGCGGGCCGTTGCGGGGGCCCACCAGCCTCTACGGTGCGGTCAAGCGCTTCCCGACCGCCTCGCTCCCAGTTTGCCCGACGATTCGTCGGTGCGTTGCCCGCCCGCCGTGTGTGGTAGACTCCCCGCGTCCCGAATTCCCATTCGACGCACGCATGCCACGCTTTCCACGATTCGCCGCCCGGACCGATCGCATTTCGGGGTCGGTATACGAGGCGTTCCGCACCCGGATGGCCGCGCAGGGCGACCGCCTGGTGGCGTTGCACATCGGCGATTCGTACGCGCCGCCGCCGTACCCCGTTCCGCTTACCCGACCGTTTACCGACGCCCACCCCGGCTTCAACCGGTATTGCGACACCTTCGGCGTCGCGGCGTTGCGGGATGCACTCGCCGAAAAACTCCGTGCGGACAATCGCCTCGACGTTCTCCGCGAGAACATTCTTGTCACCGCCGGTGCGACCAATGCGCTCAGCGCGACCGTGCATGCGCTGGTCGACGACGGCGACGAGGTGATTCTGCTCTCACCGTTCTGGCCGTTCTTTCGCGGCATGGTGCGGATGGCGGGGGGAACCCCCGTGGAAGTTCCGTTATATGCGGCGCTCTACGCCGATCCCGCGCTCGACGTCGCGACACGGCTGGAGGGCGCGGTCACGCCGCGCACCGTCGCGGTCTATCTCAACAGCCCCAACAATCCGAGCGGCAAGGTTCTCGGCCGCGTGCAACTCGAAGGAATCGCGGATGTGTGCCGTCGCCACGACCTCTGGCTCGTCTCCGACGAAGCCTATGACGGCATGACATTCGATGGACGCGAGCACCTGTCGCCGGCGTCGTTCGCCGAAATGGCGGATCGCACGATTTCAGTGTTCACGTTTTCAAAGGTGTTCATGTTCGCCGGGCTGCGACTGGGGTACGCGGTGGCGGGTGACGCGGCGGTGCGCGCGATCAACAAGGCGATGGTGCACATGCTCTACGGACCGTCGACGTTTGCGCAGCAGATGATGGTGGAGCCGGTGCGCACGCGCCGCGAATGGTCGCGCCGCTTCGTGGACGAATACCAGGCGACGCGCGACCGCGTGGCGGGCGCGCTGCGCGTGAGCGCTCCGCTGCCCGACGGGGCCTACTACTTCTTCTTCCCGGTCGACGCGGTCCTCGGCGACCGCAGCTTCACCGACGTCGTGCACGCGTGCCTGGATGCGGGCGTGTCGGTGGCGCCCGGCGGCGATTTCGGCGCGGGATTCGAAAACTACCTGCGCGTGTGTTTCGCCGGCGAGTGGCCCGACCGCGTGCTCGACGGCATCGAACGATTGAACCGCGTGCTCGTCCCGTAGTTCGCTAGCGTGCGCCGAGGACGCGCGCCGCGCGCGCGTACTGGGTCGGCTTCACCCACAGAATCATGCCGTAGCGACCTTTTCCCGCGCACACGGCGTCTGCCGCCGTCACGCTGATGCCCTCGTCGGCGAGCCGCTTGACGTGTTTGTAGACGGAGCCGACCGAGTCATTGCCGCGGACGATGAACGCGTTCTTCACCTTGCCGAGCTTCCAACGGTTCTTCGCGGCGACGCGGCGCAGGGCGCCCATGTTTTCGGGGATGAAATCGATCTGCGCGCGTCCGCTGCCGGCGGGAAAGCCGGAGAACGCGATCAGGTTGACACCCGCATCGCGGAGATCGGACAACATTTTCGCGCCTTGTCCCACGCGCATCGGGACCATTGCGTAGCAGTATTTCACTTTACGAACCTTGTCTGCCATACGGCACCTCCTGGTTGACTCGAAGTATACGCCCGTTCGGCGCGTGGTCAACGCACGTCGGAGGACGCGAGTGCTGTCGATCGCGGCACGAGACCGGGCTTGCGGATGTTCGCGGAGGCCGAGCGGCCATGGTGCCGAGCCCCGATTCCGAGAGAACACGGGGCGAGGCGAGCGAGGCCGAGCGACAGGGCGAGGCGCCCGGTGGGGCGCCGAGACCCGTGTCCGCAGCCGCGTCTCGTGCCGCACGCACGGCTCGAACAAGATCGCAACGACGACACATTCCCGCCGTGGATGCGTATAAAGGCCCTGTAGGTCCGGGCGGGCGAATATGATAGATTCAATGACCCGGGCACACGTCATCGGGCCACTCTCTTGAAAGGGACATTTCGACATGGCTGATACCCGCGCCGCTACAATGGACGACGTCCGCAAGTTCACCGAATCCTGCAGCGCGCTCCGGAACGAGATCGCCAAAGTGATCGTCGGGCAGGACCGCGTCGTCGAGGAACTCCTGATCGCCCTGTTCGCCGGCGGGCACTGCCTGCTCGTCGGGGTGCCCGGACTGGCCAAGACGCTCCTGATTTCGACCGTCGCTCAGGCGCTCGACCTGAATTTCTCGCGCATCCAGTTCACGCCCGACCTGATGCCGTCCGACATCACCGGCACCGAAATCCTGGAGGAAGACGCCGCCACGCGGAAGCGGTCGTTCCGGTTCATCAAGGGTCCGGTTTTCGGCAACGTCATTCTGGCCGACGAAATCAACCGCACGCCGCCCAAGACGCAGGCGGCGCTGCTGCAGGCGATGCAGGAGAAGAAAGTCACCGCGGGCGGCGAGACGTTTTCGCTCGACTTGCCGTTCTTCGTCCTGGCGACCCAGAACCCGATCGAGCAGGAAGGTACGTATCCGCTTCCCGAGGCGCAGCTCGACCGGTTCATGTTCAACGTCCGCGTCGATTATCCGTCCGAAGAGGAAGAGGTTCGCATCGTCGAGGCCACGACGGCGCCGGCGGGCGAGACGCCGAAGATCGTGCTGCACGCGAACGACATTCTGCGCACGCAAGAGATGGTGCGCACGGTGCCGGTGGATTCGCACGTGCTGCGCTACGCGATTCGCCTGGTGCGCGCCACGCGCGACGACACGGTTCCGCAGGTGAATCAGTATGTGTCGTGGGGCGCCGGTCCACGCGCCGGGCAGAACCTCGTGCTGGGCGCGAAGGTGCGCGCCGTGATGGGCGGCCGGCCGATTCCGAGCGTCGAAGACGTTCGCGAAATCGCACATCCGGTGCTCCGCCATCGCATCGTCACCAACTTCAATGCGGACGCCGACGGTGTCTCGACCGATGACATCGTCGACATGCTGCTGGAGGGCGTGAAGGAGTAGCGGTGGGAGTGATTCCGCCGCGTTCTGTCGCTAAAGCCTCCCGTGCCGGCGTGCGCCGCGATGCCGCGGCCGTCGTTCTCGTACTCGTCGTGCTTGTCGCGTGGCTCACGGTGATGGAGACCGCGTCGCGCGGCGAGTCCCCGAAAGCCGATCCGCGATCCGTCGAGTGGGTGTGCGCGAACAAGCCCGATCGCGTGCGCGCGCTCTTCGACAGCCTCGACCTCGATCGTCCCGGCATGGCCACCGTGAAGAAAGCGGTGCTCGCGAAAGACTATCCCGCCGCGTGCACCGCGCTGATCGAGTACTACCGCTCCGCGCCCACCGCCCGCTGGTTGCGTCACGATGCGGTGACGCCGCGCGAGCGATCGTGGCCCGACGCCGACGCGATTCTCGCCGACACCGTGAACTTCTACGGACACCGTTCGCGCATCCGGCGCACCGCCAGCGGCGCCATCGACTGGACATATAAGGGACCCGACAACGCGCCCGAGTGGCGTTACTCGCTGAACGATCTCTTGCACTGCAACACGCTGATGGCCGCGTACCTGGACTCCGGACAGCCGAAATACGCCGAGCGCATCGACGCGGACATTCGCGACTGGATTCTCGCCAACCCGTGTCCGAACAAGCTCGACATCCTCGGCAACTGGCGCGGCATCGAGACGTCCGCGCGCGTGCAGAGCTGGATGCAGTTGTTCTACGGGCTGCAGTACTGCAGGGAGTTCTCGCCCGCCGCGCGCATTCTGATGTTGTCGAGCCTGGTCGATCACGCGCATCAGTTGATGTTGTTCCACCATCCCGGTCCGGCGAACTGGACGATCGGCGAATTGAAGGGACTCGCCATCGTGGGCTCGGCCTGGCCCGAATTCGAAGACGCGACCGGCTGGCGCTATTACGCGATGGAGCACCTGGGCAACGAACTCGCGGACAACGTCTATCCCGACGGCGCGGAGATGGAGTTGACGAGCATGTACCACCGCGTGACGGTGGAGTCGTTCAGCATCGCGATGAGCATCTTCCAGGATTTCGGCTACGCGGTACCGGACTCGCTGTCGTCCGGCATCGAGCGCATGTGGAACTATCTCGCGTACACCGCGCGCCCCGACGGCACCGCGCCCGAGAACAACGATTCCGACCGGCAGTCGATCCGCGACAAGGTGCTGGCGGCCGCGGATCAGTTCCATCGCAAGGACTGGATCTACATCGTGACCAACGGCAAGGACGGCAAGAAGCCGGCGACGCCGCCGTCGGTCACGTTTCCGTGGGCCGGGCAGGCGATCATGCGCAGCGGCTGGGACGCGGACGCGCAGTGGTCGTTCTTCGACATCGGTCCGTACGGAACCGCGCACCAGCATCGCGACAAGCTGCACCTGTCGGTCGATGCGTTCGGACGCGCGCTACTCGTCGATTCGGGGCGTTACAGCTATGACGATCAACGTTACCGCGACTATTTCACCGGCGCGGCCGCACACAACGTCATTCTGATCGACGGCGGTGATCAGGCGCCCAACGCCATGCGCGCGAGTGCGCCGGTATCGACCACCGAATTCGGAACGACCCCGACCTGGGACTATGCGCGCAGCATCTTCGACTCCGGTTACAACGGAGTGAAAGGCCTCGCGATTCACACCCGCGCCGTCGTGTACGTGCACAACGAGTTCTGGGTGGTTGCGGATCGTATCGAGACCGACCGCCCGCGTACGATCGAAGCGCTGTGGCACTTCGCCCCCGACTGTCACGTGCGCGTCGACAAGCGCGACGTGTTCACCGACGACAAGGACATCGGCAATCTTCGCATCGCGCCCATCGGCGGTATCACCTGGCACCCGACGATCGTGCGCGGTTCGACCTCGCCGATTCAGGGGTGGTACAGCGCGGTCTACGGCACCAAGGTGCCGAATCCGACCGCGGTGTACAGCGCCGACCTTCCCGGCACGACGACGTTCGCGTGGGTGCTGGTCCCCACCCGCGGTCCGGTGCCGGACGTCCAGACGAGCATCGTCTCCAGCCGTCCGGAACGCATCGAGGTCCGCGTGCAGACGCGACCGGGCGTGTCGTACGACATCACCATCCCGATGAACGCGTGGAAACCGACGGTACGCAAACGCGGCGGGTAAGCCGATCCGCGGCGAGGCGAAAGCCATTGAGTGATAGTCCGTTCTCTCGATTTTTCCGCGCCGGCGCATTCGCAAACTGCAAGACAAACAGACAGCCTAAACCATATTCTTGACGGCCCGTGATCCCCCAAGTTAACATGGGCCGTCAAACATTTCCGCTACTGCTGTCGTGATCGGCTTAGGGAGACACGTCATGACACGCTGTTCTATGGTGACTCTTCTGTTCCAGGCGCGAAGGATTCCTGCGCCTCTACGGCATTCACTGCGAGTACTGGACGGCAGGTACAGAGGTGCGCTGCTGCTGCTGGTTTTGGCCATCACGATGGGATGCGGTATGCGTGTCTCAAATCGTCTCTCCCAGGCCGAGGCGAACAAGCTGGCGGTATCGCTTGCTAACTCCGAGTGCATGGCAAGGTTCGACGAGGCGCCTTTCCGGGAAAGTGATTTTCCAATCGTATTCAAGGACGGCAGATGGAAATGGGGTGAGGTGGATCCCTCGGGCGTAAGCGGCTTTTCCGCGCGCGTTTCATTCGACCGAGCCGGGGGGGACAGAGTGGTGGAGGTATTCTATTCCTCGGACGGGGCGAGAACACAATTCAGGTAGATGAAGTTGCCTCGTCACATGCAGAACGAATCACAGCAGGTCCTTCCTGGTTGAACTCGCGACGGGAGGAAGTCGCTGCCGCACTCGAGATAACACCGGCTATTTTGGCGCTCGCCGCCGGGCGTGGACTTGCGAACGCTCAGTCTTTCGATTCAAATGACTCGACGTGTCCGGCGAGTGTTTAGCAACTGAAGATCGTCTTGACGCTGAAGCGC
Organism: Candidatus Latescibacterota bacterium; assembly: GCA_963761125.1. Classification (GTDB taxonomy): domain Bacteria; phylum Krumholzibacteriota; class Krumholzibacteriia; order WVZY01; family JAKEHA01; genus JAKEHA01. The sequence goes on along the minus strand of CAVXFV010000002.1, from coordinate 334,547 downwards.
TGAACGGGCTTTCCTGCTACTGAAAACGAACTCGCAGCCGGACAGGTCCGCTCATGAATCGCAGGCTGATTCTTGCCACTTGTCTTGCCGCTTTCGCGGCGGCGTCGCTCGCGTGCCGCGGTCACGATTTGCGACCGCGCCTCGTCCCGGGCACCGAGCACCTCGAGCCTGGAGGAAACGAGGCATGGTTCACGATCTCTCCGGATGAGAAGTGGCTGGCATTCTTCAATGTGGATTCGACGTCCTCGTTCTATGAACGCTTCCACCTGGTCACCATGAACATGGGCTCGGGGGCGAAAACTGATCATCGCCTTGATGAGATTCCGACGACGACTTTTGACGCCATGCTCCGTCCCTGGTTTGAGGTCCAGAATTGGTTCCGAGAAGAAAGTTGGTTTGACGGACGCCTCTTCATCAAGCTCGAGAAGAATCTTCCGACATCCCCATGGATCACATTCGCGCCCGAGATCGTAGACGGTCGTGAAACCAGGCCCCCGTTGAATCTCTCCTGTTGTGGCTGCTTTCCATCGTCCGCGTGGAAAGAAGTGTTGTCCAACCATGATCTAAAGACATACGACCAAGTGACAGCCGCATTTCGTGATGGAACGTTTTCGGACGTCATTTATGCCAGCCCCGTCGGAGATTCGGAAGTCGGGGTGATCGAGCGCCTGAGCCCGGGCGGCCCACCTGTGCGCATTTTCGAGGATCGACGCAAACTTCACACTGTGATTGTGGACAAAATGCTTGTCGCGCCTGATGAGAGTCACCTCGCATTCATGCTCGCGACAAATCTGAAGTCGCCTGTACCGTTGCCTGCGATAAGGCACGAGGTGCACGTGCTGGATCTGAAGACAGGCCGCGACCGGCGGGTGTCTGCAACCTATCGTGTTGTCGGCAATCTCATGTGGAGCGGAGACTCCAAACGACTGTACTACGCAGCCGTGGACGGCCCTGTCGCCGACGGTCGCGGAGACGGCGTCTTCCGCATCGACTTCTCCGACTGACCCGCGTAAGCGCGCGGACTCGGGCGGGAAACGCGATCACCGCCCGCCCCGACCGCGCTCACCTTGGGCTGGCAAAAGCCCGCTGCCCATGTATACTCCGGGCATGGCAGAGCCTCGAAGAATCAAAGCCGGCGTCGTGAACGTGACCTTCGGTGAAGGCGTGACCATCGTCGAACCGTGCAACCTCTATGGATGCACCATCGGCGACGAGTCCTTCATCGGTCCCTTCGTGGAGATCCAGAAGGACGTCACCATCGGCAAGCGCGTGCGCGTGCAGTCGCACGCGTTCATCTGCGAACTGGTCACGATCGGCGACGATTGTTTCATCTCGCACGGGGCGATGTTCATTAACGATTTGTTCCAGACCGGCGGGCCGGCGTGGGGCCGCCAGGATCTGTGGAAACCGACGCGCATCGGCAACAAGGTCTCGATCGGCACCAACGCGACCATTCTCCCCGTCTCGATCTGCGACAACGTGGTCGTCGGAGCGGGTTCGGTCGTCACCAAAGACATTACGGAGCCGGGGATCTACGCGGGGAATCCCGCGCGACTGATTCGCAAATGAACACGGGCGTTCTGATTCATGACGCGGACACGGCGGCGTCGACGCACGATCACCAGGACGTGCCGCAGTCGCGCGAGCCGCTGCGCATCCTGATCGTCGAGGGCGCGCTTCGCCCGGACGGGACCGTGGCGCCCGCGTCCCTCGCGCTGGCCAACGCGCTTGCCGGGGCGGGTCAGCAGGTGTGCGTGGCCGCCGCCGACGGACCACTCCGCGAGCACCTCGACCCGCGCATCAAGTACGTCCGCATCGACAACGCCAACAGCGCATGGGCGCCGGTGGCGCACGACCTGCTCCTTTATATCAAGCACCACCGTTTCGACGTGGTGCATGCGTTCGGCGCGACGTGCGGTGCGGTGGCCTCGGTCGCGGTCAAGGCCAGCAAGATCCCGTGCGCGCGGGTGGTCACGCACCACGCGCGGGCGTTCGGCCGCACGCCGCGGTGGATCGCCGGCCCGCTGCTCAAACGATGCGCGGATCACTTCATTGCGCCCTCCGCGGAATGGGAAGCCTCGCTCGAACATCTCGGCGTCGCATCCGATCATGTCTCCGTGATTCCGATCCGGGGTGCGAACGAAGCCAACGCGGCGCGCGCGATCCTCGACGTCTACCGGCAACTCGTTCCCGACAAGACGCCCCCCTCGGACTGACGTCGCGCGCTGGCGCCGTTTCCCCGTCCGTGTGTATAATGACTGCCCGCCATGCGCGGGCGGAACCCGTGTCCCATGCCGTACCTTCGCGACAAACGCAACGTTTCCCGCTACCTCGACCCCGCGGTCGTGGGCAAGCTTCAGAACATGGAGCTCAAGGCGCGGCTGATCGTCGAGGGCTACATCGCGGGTCTCCATCGAAGTCCCTATCACGGCTTCTCGGTGGAGTTCGCCGAGTACCGGCCGTACATGCCGGGCGACAACATCAAGACCATCGACTGGAAAGTCGTCGGCAAGACCGACCGCACCTACGTCAAAGTCTTCGAGGAAGAAACCAACCTCATCGCCAATATCCTGGTCGACAAGAGCGGGTCGATGGGATTTCCCGAGGGCGGCGTCACCAAGCTGGCATACGGGAGTATGCTGGCCGCGAGTCTCGCGTATCTCATGATCCGCCAGCAGGACGCGGTCGGCCTGTGCCTGTTCGACGAGACCGTGCGCGAACTGGTGCCGCACCGCTCGGTGCGCAAGCAGCTCTTCCACATGCTGAAGTTGCTCGACCAGATCGAGCCGGGCGCGAAGACGTCCATCAGTCCCGCGCTCCACGAGATGGCCGAGCGCATGTCGCGCCGCGGGCTCGTGATCCTGATTTCGGATCTCATGGACGACCCCGACAAAGTATTGATGGGTCTCAAACACTTCCGTCACCGGCAGCACGAGGTGATCGTGTTCCACGTGCTCGACCCGCGCGAGATGGACGTCGACTACCGCGAGGCGGTGGAGTTCGAAGACATGGAGACCGGACAGAAGCTTCGCGTCGAGCCCGCGTTCCTTCGCGAGCAATTCCGGCGCGACGTGCGCGCGTGGGTGGACAAACTCGAACGCGGGTGCCGCAACCACGCGATCGAGTATCACCTGTTGCGTACCGACACACCGTTCGACAAGGCGCTCACCGCATTTCTCGGCAAGCGGGAGCGGCTGGGATGATGCCGCACGCCGCCGCACGAGTCCATGATTCCGATTCGACGAGGTCGCCGTGGGTTTCCTGAATGCCGCGTTTCTGATTGGTCTGGTCGCCGGCGCCGTGCCGGTGATCATTCACCTGCTCAACCGGCGCCGCGTCAAACGCGTCAAGTTCTCGTCGCTCGAGTTCCTCGAAGAGGTCAACAAGCAGCGCATGCGCCGCATCAATCTGCGGCGCATCCTGATTCTCATTCTGCGCACGCTGGCGATTCTGTGTCTCGTGCTCGCGTTCGCGCGCCCGACGCTGCGCTCGGGATTCCTGTTCTCGGGGTCGGTGCCGAAGAACGTGATCGTGTGTCTCGACGCGAGCTACAGCATGGGGCTGGCGGAGAAGACCGGCACCGTGTTCGATGCCGCCAAGCAGATCGCGAAGAGCATCGTGGACGAAGCCGGCGGCAGCGACGAGGTCAACCTGGTCGTTTTTTCGAAGCACCCCGAGCCTTCGCTGGAACGCGGGACGCGCAACAAGGGCGTGGTCAAGGCCGCCATCGACCGCGCCGGGCTGTCGAGCGAGACCACGTCGATCCGCTCGGCCATCGATCGCGCACTCACCCTGATCAAGGATAGCGACGTCGACGGCGGCGAGATCTACGTCGTGTCGGACTTCCGCGCGACCGAAGACTCCGCGCTGGTGGACGAGGCCAGGATGCCCGACAACGTGCGGCTCTATTTCGTTCCCGCGTACGACGACGACGCGGACAACGTCAGCATCGATCACGTCGGCGTGCCGCGCAAACTCCTGCGCCCCGGCGAAGTGGTCAAGGTCACGGTCACGGCGAGCAATCATTCCCGCCACGCGAGTGCGAGCGTGCCGCTCGAGATCATCGTCGACGGCGATCGCAAGGCGGAGCAGGTGCTGGAATTGTCGCCCAACGCCTCGCAAACGGTGTCGTTCCCGATATCGATGGGGGCGCCCGGTCGTTACCGCGGTCGCGTGTCCATGAATCACGACCGGCTGCCGGTGGACGACGATCGCTACTTCCTGCTCGAGGTGTCCAACAGCGTTCCCGTCACCGTACTGGCGGGACGCCGGCGTCTGCCGACCGACCCCGCCGCGCAAACGCCCGCCGTATTCTACGTGGAGAAAGCGCTCAACCCGCGCGGCACCGCCGAAGGCGAGTTCACCGTGAAGTCGATCGACGAGCGTGATGTCACCGCGTCGGCGCTTCCGCCCGGGGGCGTGGTCGTGTGGGTGGACCCGCAGGCGATGGAGCCGAGTCGCATGGCGTTGATCGAGCGCCACGTGCGGCGCGGCGGCGGCCTGCTCGTGTTTCTCGCGGATCCGGGACGGGCGCTCCGCGAGGACGCGACGTTCCGCGCGCTCGTCGGCGCGCGCGGGTTCACCGACAAGACGTCGGAATCGCGCGCCGCGTTCACGTCGTTCGACAAGAGTCACCCGGTGTTTTCGATCTTCACCAGCGATGAGCTGGAACTCCTGTCGCGCGCGAAGGTGCACTCGTATGTGGCCGCGCGGGGTGTCGCGCCCGACTCGGTGATCGCGTACGTCGGCGGCGGCGACCCGGAGATGTGGGAATGCGCGCGGGGCAAGGGGCGCGTCCTCGTGATCGCCGCCGCGCCCGATCTCGCCAGCGGCGACCTGCCGCTGTCGCCGATGTTTCTGCCCTTGATCCACACGTCCGTGTCGTATCTCGCCGGATCCGGCGACGTCGGCGGCGCCGAAGAACATCTCGTGGGTACGCCGGTCGAATTCGGAGTGTCCGCGACGGGTCTCGACGAGTCGCAGCTTTCCGTCCGCGATCCGGACGGCACGTCGCAGAAACCGGACGTCGGCGCGGCGGCGTCGGGCGACGTTCTCGTTCGCATCGATCGTCCGCTCCGACCCGGTTTCTACACCCTGGTGCGCGACACGACGCGGATGGCGGAAGCCGCGGTCAATGTGGATACGCAGGAGTCGAATCTGGTGGCGTCGAGTTTGCCCGCGAAGCGCCTGAAGGGTGTGAGCGTCGTGCACGCGGGCGAGTCGTTCAAGACCGACCTGCGCCAGGCGCGCGAAGGCCGCGAGATCTATGCCGTGTTCGTCATGCTCGCGATCGCCGCGCTGGTGGGCGAATCGGTTCTGGGCAGAAAGGCGTAGTCATGACCTGCAAACCCTCGCTCGCGCTGGTCGCGTGGCTGGCGCTCGCGCCGGCCGTTGCGCACAGCGCGCCCTCGGAAGGAGACCCCGCGGTGGCTGCCAACGCGATCAACGCGCTCGGCCTGGACCTGATGCGACAGGCGACCGACGCCGGCAAGAACGCCGTGCTCTCGCCGTACTCCATTCAAGTCGCGCTCGCCATGACCTACGCGGGCGCCGACGGCGCCACGCGCCAGGAAATGGCAAGAACGCTGCACTATTCCGACGACGACACCGCGCTGAACGCGTCATTCGGCGCGTTGCGCGACGCGCTCGACACGTTGGTGAAGAACACGGCGGAGCTGTCGGCTCGTTCCGGAGGAAAAGTCGACCCGATCGACATCACGATTGCCAATCGGCTCTTCGGCCAGCAAGGCTACGGCTTCCGCGCGCCGTTTCTCGATCTGTTGAAGAACGCGTACGACGCCCCGTTGCAACAGATGGATTTCAGGCACCAGGCGGATCGCGAGCGCGTCGATATCAACGCGTGGGTGGCCGAACGGACGCATCAGAAGATCAAGGATCTCATTCCCCAGGGCGCATTGAACGATCACACGCGGCTCGTGCTGGCCAACGCCATTTACATGAAGGCGCCGTGGGCGTCGCCCTTCGAAAAGGTCGAGACGAAACCGCAGCGGTTTCATCTCGCGGACGGCACCTCGGTCGACGTGCCGACGATGCGGCAGACCGGCACCTTTGGATACGAGAAGCGCGACCGGTATTCCGTCGTCGTGCTTCCCTATGTGCACGACGATATTCAGCTCTTGATCCTGATGCCGGACGACGCCGCCGGCCTGCCGGACCTGGAGGCGGCGTTGACGCCCGAGGTCCTCGACGACGCGGCGGCTCCGCCCCGGACCCGCGTCATCCTCGAGCTTCCGAAATTCAAACTCGAACCCCCGACGCTGCCGCTCGCGAAGGGGTTGCAGGCGCTCGGCATGCGCACCGCGTTCGACATCCCGGAGCGGAGCGCGAACTTCGACCGCATGGCACCGCGCCGCCCGGACGACTATCTCAAGATCAGCGCGGTTTTCCACAAGGCGTTCATCGATGTCGACGAAAAAGGTACCGAAGCCGCCGCCGCGACGGCGGTGTCGATGGTGCAGGTCACGTCGGTGCATCGGCCCGTCGAGCCCATCGAGGTCAAAATCGACCGGCCGTTCCTGTTTGCGATCCAGCACCGCGCGAGCGGCGCCTGTCTGTTCATCGGCCGCGTGACCGACCCGCGTTAGCCGGCGCGCGGGTGAAAACCGTGCGCACTCCCGGCGCCGGGAGTGCGCGCGGACGCGGGTTCGAGTATATTCTTCCACAGTTCTTGCCATGCCTGACCACACCGTTACTCCCGCGACCCATTCTCCGTCGATCGACCGCGTTCGAGCGCTGGCGCTCACGCGATCGCTCCGCGCCGCCATCGAGGACGCCGCGAAGGCCGCTCGAGAAATCGCGGCCGCGGACGCGGGCCGCAAGATCGACCGCCCGACCGGCATCTACGCCGACCAGCTCGAAGCCAGTCGTCGCGTCCATGTCACCGGGCTCAAGGGGTCGTCGCCCGTATTCCTGGCCGAAGCCGTCCGCCAGTCGCCGGGCCGCAAGTTCGTCCTCGTTTATCCCGACGACGAATCCGCGCAAGATGCCGTCTCGGACTTCCGCACGGTGTCGTCGGGCAAGATCGTGCATTTCCCGGAGAGAACCATCGCGCCGCACCGCTTCGAACTGCGCGAAAACCTCGCCGCCGGCGGCGATCGCAACGAGAGCCTGCTCACGATCCTGAACGGCGGCGCCGACGTCGTGGTGACGAGCGTGCTCGGCTTCATCGAGAAGACGATCACGCGCGAGTCGCTGTCCGCGCACCAGCGCCACATCGAAGCGGGCGACACCATCGATCTCGAAAACCTGCGCGAGCACCTGGTCGACATGGGCTACGACGCCGTTCCCGTGGTGGAGGAAGCCGGACAATTCGCGGTGCGCGGCGCGATCGTGGATGTCTTCGACCCGGCGTGGGACTTTCCCGCGCGCATCGAGCTACTCGACGACGAAGTCGCGTCGATCCGCTCGTTCGATCTGGACTCGCAGCGATCGGTGCAGGCCCTGCAGACGTGCACCATTCTGCCCGCGAGCAGTGTACCGCTCGACGAAGCCGCACTCGCGCACCTGCGCGCGTATCTTGCCGAGCGCGACTTCCCGAAGGACCTGATCGAACGCATCGCCGACGAAGCGGAGCACTCGCGGTCGTCCTATGTGTGGCGCCGCTACGCGCCCGCCCTGGGTATGACCGGCGCGCTGCTCGATTTCTTCCCGGAGCCGCCGGTCGTGTGGTTCGTCAATGGGGAGGGCGTCAATCGCGCGCTGGTCGGCCTGGCGCGCGACTTCGCGCGCGTGGCATCGCGCCCGGAAGACGAATATCCGGCGCTGGTGCTCGCCGACTACGTCCATCCGATCGACCACACGCGCGGTCGCGGCGCCGCGGTCGTCGCCCACTGGGCGCTTTCGGACGTCGGCGGCGCGGGCGACGAGATCGAGGCGGATGCGCTCCCGAGGCCGCACGAGTCGGAAAAGCTGCTCAAGTTCCTCACCGGCGAACACCCGAGCGTCGTCGGCAAACTCGATCCGTTGTTTTTGCGCATCCGGGGACTGCGCGCCAAGCGCGTCGACGTGATGATCTACTCCGAGACGCCGACGCAGCGCGACCGCCTCGCCGACCTGATCGGCGAAGAACAGGAAGCGCTGGTGCATCTGCCGGTCGGCTGGATCGCGGGCGGGTTCGTGTGGGAGCAGGCCGGTATCGCGATCCTGACCGACCATCAGATTTTCAACCGCATGCTCGCGCGCCCGCGAAAAAAACGCGCCAAGCGGCGCACCACGGCGATCCGCACCGAGAGTCTGCGCGGCGGCGACTACGTGGTGCACGTGGACTACGGGATCGGCCGCTTCGTCGGCCTGGAGAAGATCGGCTCCAACGGCGACGCCACCGAATGTCTCGCGATCCGGTTCGAGGGCGGTGACCGCATCTTCGTCCCGCTCGACCAGATGCACCTGGTGGAGAAGTACATCGGCCGCGAAGGCGTCGAGCCGCGCCTCGACAAACTTTCCGGCAGCCGCTGGCAGGCCACCAAGGAGCGCGCGCGGAAAGCGATCGAAGAAATCGCCCAGGATCTCTTGCGCGTCTATGCGCAGCGCGAGATCACGAAGGCGCACGCGTTCGGGCCCGACACGCAGTGGCAGCGTGAACTCGAGGCGTCGTTTCCGTACGAAGAAACGCCGGACCAGATCCGCGCGACGCGCGAGATCAAAGACGACCTCGAAAGCCGGCAGCCGGCGGAGCGGCTGGTGTGCGGCGACGTCGGCTTCGGCAAGACCGAGGTCGCGATCCGCGCCGCGTTCAAGGCCGTCGCCGAGGGCAAGCAGGTGGCGGTCCTCGTGCCGACGACGCTGCTCGCGTTCCAGCACCAGCGCACGTTCTCCGAGCGCATGAAGGCGTTTCCGGTTCGCATCGCGACGTTATCGCGTTTCATTTCGCCGGCGGTGCAGAAGAAGACCGTGGCGGGACTCCGCGACGGCACCGTCGACCTGGTGATCGGCACGCACCGTCTCCTTTCCCGCGACATCGCGTTCAAGGATCTCGGCCTGTTGATCGTGGACGAGGAACACCGCTTCGGCGTCAAACACAAAGAACGCCTGAAGCAGATTGCGCAATCGGTGCACGCGATCGCGCTCACCGCGACGCCGATCCCGCGGACGCTGTACATGTCCCTCTCGGGGCTGCGCAAGATCTCGCTGATCGAAACGCCGCCGCGCAACCGTCATCCGGTGAAGACCGAGGTCACGTCCTTCGACGAAGAAACCATCGCGCGCGCGATCACCGAGGAAATCGGTCGCGACGGCCAGGTGTTCTTCGTGCACAACCGCGTGCAGTCGATCTACTCGATGAAGGCGTTCCTCGAGCGGTTGCTGCCCGGCGTGCGCGTCGGCGTGGGTCACGGCCAGATGGCGGAAGGCGAACTGGAGAAGGTGATTCTCGCGTTCATGGATCGCCAGTACGACGTGTTGCTCGCCACGATGATCATCGAATCGGGGCTCGACTTTCCGAACGTCAACACGCTGATCATCAACCGCGCGGATAAGTTCGGCCTCGCGCAGCTCTACCAGCTTCGCGGCCGCGTCGGGCGCGGCGAACGACAGGCGTATGCATACTTCCTCGTGCCGCGGCAGATCTCGCTGACCCCGTCGGCGGTCAAGCGCCTTCAGGCGATGGAGGAGTTCGAAGAACTCGGCAGCGGCTATCGGCTGGCGATGCGCGACCTCGAAATTCGCGGCGCGGGCAACGTGCTCGGCGTCGAGCAGCACGGCCACGTCGCCGCGGTGGGATTCGAACTGTACTGCAAGATGCTCAAGGAGACGGTGGAGCAACTGCGCGGCGAGAAACAGGACGAAACGCCGCCGTGCCGGGTCGAAGCGCCGTACTCGTGCTACATCCCCGACCGCTACGTCCCCGACGCCGACGAGCGCATGCTCCTCTACAAGCGTTTCGCCCGCATGACGCGCCCCGAAGAGGCCCAGGCGATGGAGGCGGAGCTGGAGGACCGCTTCGGCGAGATTCCGGCGCCCGCCCGGGCCTTGCTCGACCTGGCCACCATCAAGCTCGAGGCCCACGCGCTCGGGATCGTGCTGGCCCAGCTCCGGGACCCCGGGTATCGCCTGGGTTCGCGGGCGGGTGCCACCCCCCCGCGGGGCGAGGCCGCGCTCGAATTCGCGCCCGGAAAAGCCCTCACGCCCGAGGCCTGCGCAAGACTTTCGGAAACTTTTGGGCGCCGCATCTTGTTTAAGGCCGGGAAGACGTTTGCCGTGAGCCTCGTGGGACAGCCCCCCGCGCACCTCCCCGATGAGGTGAAGAACCTGTTGCAAGTGGCACGCTTCGCCAGTAAAATCAATACCTTACCAAGCCGATAGCGTATCCCCCCGCCCGACCCACCTGGTTGGAAAGGAGTCTCGTTCGATGAGGGTAGCGTTCAAGGCGCTGGCCATTGCCCTGTCCGCGGCGATCGCGTTGACGGGCTGTTCCAAGCGCGAAGATTTGAAGGTAGCGGAATTCAAGGATCACACCATCACGGTGGGCGAGTTCGAGACCGCCTATTCGAAGGTGGACGAGCAATTCCTCCCGAAGGCGACGGGGCTCGACGGCAAGAAGGAATTCCTCAATACGATGCTCAACAAGGAAGTGATGGCATACAAGGCCGACGAACTCGGCTACGACAAAAATCCCACCGTCGTCCAGGGTATGGAGGCGTTCTCCCGGGCGGCCCTCCAGGTGGCCTTCCTGAAGAAGGAAGTGGCCGACAAGATCACGGTCAGCGACGACGAAGTGAAGAATTACTACGACAACGAAGGCGTCATCCTCACCGTGAAGCAGATCCTGTGCGATATCGAACCTCAGTCCGAAGAGGCGTATGCCGCTCTCAAGAAGGGCATGGATTTCGAAACGGCCTGCAAGACGTACTCGAAGACCGACGACGCTGCCGACGGCGGAATGATCGTCACGGTGACCTTCGGCAAGCTGATGCCGGAGTTGCAGGACCCGCTGTTCGCGTTGCCGGTGGGCGGATTTACCGAGCCCATCTTCACGCCCCACGGCTGGATCATCATCAAGGTGCTCAAGCGGTCGGACCCGGTTCACAAGCAGTCGTTCGACGAAGAGAAGGATAAGATCACGACCGAAGTCCATCGCCTCAAGGAAGCCGTCGCGGTCAATGCGTTCACCGAAAAACTGCGCAACGACTACGGCGTCCAGTGGAACTACGACAACATCGGTATCGCGTTCAACGCGTTGCCGCCCGACCGGTCGTTCGACGACGCGCCGCGCCGGTCTGACGAGATCTATCCCTTGCTCTACTTCGATCCGAAGGACCTCGACAAGCCGCTGGTCACCTACCAGGGCAAGTCGATCACGATCAAGGACTTCTCGGATCTCTACGACCAGGCCTCGTTCTTCAACCGGCCGCGTCGCATCTACCGATTCGGTGGCATCCGGTCGTTTTTGACCGAGCGGGTCATGAGCGAAATTTCCGCGGACGCGGTGAGTAAGTCGCACATCGCGGACGATCCCGAAGTGAAGAAGGCGCTGCAGTCCAAGAAAGAGGAGATCATGGTGAATCTCCTCTACGAGGACATGGTCAACAAGCAGACCGTGGTCACGGCGGAGCAGATTCAGAACTACTACAAGGACAACCAGGTCAAGTTCTTCTCCCCGGAGAAGCGCAAGTTCGGCGTGGTCCTGACCGGTGATGTAGCAACGGCGAAGGCCGCCTACCGCGACCTCAAGTCCGGTGCGAAGCTCGAGACCGTCGTGCTCGCGTATTCGGTCGACGAAGAGACCAAGGAGACCATGGGCGAGACGAAGTTGCTCACCAAAGGCGAGCAGCCCGAGATCGACGCGGTCGGTTTCACGCTGGTGCATGTGGGCGACGTGTCGGAGCCGTTCGAAACCTCGCGTGGCTGGACGGTTCTGAAGCTGTTGGAACGCGAAGACGCGAAGACGTACACGCTCGAAGAGGCGCGTCCCCGTATTGAGGCCGCGATCCGCGACGAAGCGAACGACAAGCGTCTGAAGGAACTTCTCGCCAAGTGGAAGGACGAAGTCGGCGTCACCATTTACGAGAAGAACCTCGAGAAGGCGCAACTCGTCGACCGGTCCGCGGCGGCCGCGCCCGCGGCCCAGCCCGCGAAGAAGGCGGCCGCGAAGGGCTAGCGCGCGGCGGGGATTACGGTGGGAGCAACCGCACGGTATCGGTGTCATCCGGCGACAGGGGGCCTCGGGCCCCCTCTCGCTTTGGTGGCGGCGGTCCTATCCGTCGCTCTGGCGACGGGGTGCGAACGACGCGACGTCGGACATCCGTCCCGGTCGCCCGGCACCGTCGTCGCCCGTGTCAACGGGCAACCCTTGTACAAAGACGATCTCGATGACTATGTTCCCGGTGAAGAGGTCGGTGCGATCACCGCGGAGCAGCGCAAGACGCATTTCGATCACTGGGTGGCAACCGAACTTCTCTACGACGAGGCCACGCGCGCCGGCATCGGCATCTCGGAAGACATCGATCACAAGATCGAGCAGTACAAGAAGGATCTGGTGGCGGATCATCTGGTCGAAGATGTATTGAGTACGCGCGCCATCGTCACGCGCGACGAAGTGCTGGCGTACTACAAGGCGCACAAGGACGAGTACAACCTCGAAGTTCGGGTCAGTCACATCCTGACCAACACCATGGAAGACGCCCGCGAGGCTCAGCAGATGCTGGCGACGCGTCCGTTTTCGTGGGTGGCGCGCAAGATGTCCGTCGACAAGCACACGGGCGCGGGCGGGGATCTGGGCTACCTGTCCAAGGGAAACATGCTGCCGGAGTTCGAAGACGTGGTATTCAAGATGCACGTGGGCGACGTGAGCGACATCATCGAGTCCGAGTTCGGATATCACATTCTCAAACTCACCGACATCCGGACATCGGCCAACGAATTGCCTTTCGAGACCGTGGCGCCGGATATCTCGCGGCTGTTGCTGATGCAGAAGCGTGTGGCGATCTACGACAGCCTGGTCACCGCGTTGCGGTCGCAGGCGAAGGTCGAGGTCATCGACCCCGAACTGCAGGCCGTGATGGATGCGGCGGATTCGTTGCGAACGGCGCAGGGCGCGCAGCCGGCACGTCCGGGCGCCGTGTTCACGCAGGCGGTTCCCGAGCCGGGCGAGATCGCGCGCGGGATCGTCGTCGTCGTCGCCCCCGCCGACAGTTCGGATGGAGATTACAGTGAATAGACGTCGCTGCATCCATGCGCTGGCCGCGGGCGCGATCATGCTGGCGATCGCCTCGGCGTCAGCGCCGCGCAGGCCGACAAGCAGTTGATCGACCGGATCGTGGCCGTGGTCGACGATGAAGCGATCTTCCAGAGCGACGTCGAAACCGCCATGCGTCAGTACATGATGCAACGCGGCGTCTCGAGTGTTTCACCCGCCGAGCGCGACTCTCTCTTCCACGATGCGCTGGAGAGCCTCGTCAACGATCGGCTGGTGATCGCGCAGGCCGGACGGCTGGGCATCGATGTCCCGTTCGAGGACGTCGAAACGCAGGTGAACAAAGCGATCGAAGAAAACAAGAAGACCATCGGCGGCGAGGAAGCGTTCAATCGCCAGCTCCTGGCGGAAGGTCTGACGCTGGACGACCTGAAAAAGCTCTACCGCACGCAGCTTCGTAATCGCATGCTCGTCGAGCGCGTCCTGCAGAAGGACATGACGCGGGACCGTCCCGAGGTCACCGACGAACAGCTCGAGAAGTTTTACGAAGAAAACAAGAGCCGGCTTCCGCAGCGCCCCGAGGTCGTGCATCTGAAAACGATCTTCGTCGGTTTCGAAACGGCATCGGGCGCGATCAGTGCGTCGCACCAGAAGGCGATGGACATCCGCAAGCGACTCATCGAGGGTGCGGACTTCGCCGAGGTGGCGAAGAAAGAGTCGGACGACGCCAGCGCGAGTCTCGGCGGCGACCTCGGCTGGGTGCGTCCGCAGGACCTGCGCGAGCCGGCGTTCGCGGCGGCGGTGGCCAAACTGGATGTGGGTCAGATCAGCGAACCCGTCCTGACGGTATACGGCTACCACATCATCGAAGTCACCGAGAAGCGTCCTGAGACCGGCGAGTTCCACATCCGGCACATTCTCGTACGCGACGTCGCCCAGCGACTCCGACATCCAGCAGGTGTATGCGTCGGCCAGTTCGATCGCCGACGACCTGAAGGCGGGCGCGTCGTTCGATTCGCTTGCGGCGCGTTACAACACCGATCCCGCCGCCGACAAGCACGGCGATCTGGGTTGGCTGCGCATCGCGGAGTTGCCGCAGTTTTTCAAGGATACGCTCGCGCAGATGAAACCCGGAGACGTCAGCCCGGTATTCCGCGAATCCTCCGGCTTCCGCATCGTCAAACTCATGGAACGCGATGCGGAGCGGCCCTACCGGTTCGAAGAGGTCAAGTCGGACATCAAGCGACTCTACGACCAGCAGAAGTTCGGCGAAACCTACGACGCATACATCGCCGAACTGCGCAAGAAGTTCCCCGTCGACATGCGCATCTAGTCCGCGTTCTCGCGCGCGGGACGGAAAAGCTCACGATATCGATTTGGTGATGGTCCGGTGCAACGTTGCCGCGAGCGCTGCGGCTTGTTCGCGCAGTTCCGGGACGGCGGTTGACTCCCACAACGACGCGCGGCGCGCGCTGCCGATCGTGTACAGAAATCGTGAAGCGACACCATCGTGTCGCAAGAGGGCTCCCTGATCATCGGTCAGGATCCCGAGCGCGAGTGGGTCCGCGGCGAGATGTCCGTCCGCGCGCAACCCGGCGATCAGCGGCTCCTCCATCCGCGCGAAGTCCGTGTCCGGCCCGGTGCACACGACGACCGCGCCCGCGCGGTATGTCGCGGCTTCTCCCGCCGCTAAGGATACGTGGACGACGAAGGGGTCGAGTCCGCGGCTCTCCACCGCCATGATCCGACCGGCCACGATGTCGAGCTCCCCCGACGCTACCATGCTTTCGACCGCAGTCGCGACGGCGGTTGCCATTCGATGGCGATGCGAATCCCAGAACGCTTGCGCGTGGCGGCAAAACCGCGCGCGTTCAATCGGCGTCAATCGGGCCCACAACGCGGGCGTGGCGGCGCGTAGCGCGTTGACGACGTCGCGCCAGTCGAGACCTTCTCGTTCGGCGTCTCGCGCGGCGGTCCGAACGATGGAAAGCAAGCTCGATGCGCGACCATTCCATGCGTCGAGTGCACGCGGCGGCTGCATGATCGGCGGTGGCGTCGGAGAGTCGCGATGGGCCCGGGGCAGCAACCCTCGCCTCGATATCGCTCGAATACCTCCGCGGTGGTTGGCGTCACGAAGCGCGAGTGCGATATCGACCATGGTCAAACCGGACCCGATTGTGATCACGGGCTTGTCGAGCGGGACTCCGGCGAGTGCTCCCGGCTGCCAGGGATCGCGCACGAAGCGCGGATCGCCCTCGATGGACATCAGGGCCCCGGGAATCCGCGGTGGCATGTTGCCGAGCGCAAGCACGACGTAGTCGGCATCGAGCCTGGAACCCGACGCGGTCACGACGATCGCGCGGTCGTCGGTTGTCGATACTTGCACCGCGGTATCGCGCACCACGTCGACCGATACATTGCCGGACCGGTGCGACAAAGCGTCGGCGAGGACCGTTTCCAGATAGTCGCCGTACCGGTGACGTGGAACGAATGTGTCGCCGGCGATATCGGGATCGTCGCGGCGGAGCCATCGCAGAAAGCCGCCTTCGTCGCCGGAAAACGCGCCCATGCGACCCGCCGGGACGTTCAGCACGTGAAGGGGCGAGGGACTCCCGTAGGCGATGCCGCGCCCCGCAGAGGATCGTCGCTCGATGAGGGTGATCCGAACGGGCGGCCCCCGCCACGAGTGCCGAGCCAGCTGCGCCGTCAGCACCGTCCCCGAAAAGCCCCCACCGATGATCGCAATCGTCTTCATACACTCATATAAGAGCCTAATCGCACTCCTATATGAGTGTCAAGCCCGGCCAACAGGTGCCATGGATCCGGCGGAGTGCGCCTACATCGGTTTGCGCAGGAGCGTGTACGTCCCGAACAGATCGTTCTGGATATCCATCTGGTCGGCCCAGCCGAGCGCCTTTCCCATCTCGCGGGCGGCGTCGGTGTCGTCGGTGTCGAACGCGACCACGGTGAAACCCGCGTGTTCGTAGACCTCGCGCGTGAACGGCGAGCGCCCGTCCGACCACGGCTTGTAGGGTTCGCCTTCCTTCGACGGCGCGGGACACAGGTTGTAGATCAACGCGACGCCGCCCGGCTTGAGAAGCGCGAACATCGCCTGCACGAACGTCGCGTCGTCGACGTCGAGATGCACGAGCATGCGCGGGTCCACCTCCTGTTCGGGGTGGATGTAACCGTGCTTGAGGGTATTCTTGGACACGAAGACGTCGTAACCCGTGCCCACCGCGGCGGTCGTCGCGGCGTCCGCCGGAAACTGGCCGAACACGAGCGACACGTCGCCGTCGCCGCCCTTGCCCGCCGCGGCACACCGCGGAATGCGACCCGTGTCGCCGGGCTGCGAGTAGATCGCCTTCAGCAACGGATCCACCTCGATGCCGGTTGCCGACGCACCCAGCGACGCCAGCGCCCGCAATTGCCCGATCGACCCGAAACCGAAGTCGGCGATCTTCAACTTCTCCGCCGACTCGACGCCGGCGCCACCGAGTATTTCCAGCGGGCGAACGAAGGCGAGCGGCGTCCCGTAGCGCGTGTAGTAGAAGAACTGCTCGGGAATCTCCGTCTCCTCGTAGCCGTCGAGCGCTTCCTTCGTCTTGCCGGCGATCTGCGCGGGCGTGAACGCATCGCGCAGCTTCTTGTTGTAGTAGACGGTGCGCGTCTCGATGGTGGGCAGGCACGGGACCGCCGAGAGGAACTGCGTCGCGAGCGGCGTCCGGACCAGCGCGCCCAGCGCGACGGCTTCGGTTTTCATTTTGGCAACCCCGGTGGGCGCCTCGGCGGCCGGCGACTGCGCGGACAGTGCCAGGGCGAATGCGACAATGAGACTGGTCATGGATTCTTTCTCCCGTCGAAGGTGTTGTCCCGCAAGGTTTCCACCGGCATCGATTGACGACAAGCATACGGCCGCCGCCGGTCGCCGGTTACTTTTTCGTTGCCATGGAGCCGGATCGGGCGGACGATTTCGCACGAGGGAGGTAAAGACATGAAAGGATTCATCGCGGCCGCGATCCTGGTGTGTGCGTCGGCCGGGGCTTTCTCGCAAACGGATACGACAGCGACAGATACGTCGGCCACGCCGGCGTCGACCGCGGCGTCGGATGTCGTCCGTCGTGCGGTATTCTGTACGGCGGTGACCGACCACGAACCGGTCGACACGATCACCACGCTGGCCGCGCCGGCGTCGTCGATCACGTTCTTCACCGAGGTCGTCGGCCTGGAAGGCCAGACGATCACGCATCGGTGGATGCACGGTGGTCAGACGATGGCCGAGGTGTCCATTGCAGTCGGCGCGAACCGGTGGCGCTGCTACTCGACCAAGACGCTGGCGCCGGGTCTCACCGGCGCTTGGTCGGTCGATGTGGTCGGGAGCGACGGTACGGTGCTGGGGTCGTCGACCTTCACCTACACGGCCGAGTAGCGTCGGCCGGTTCGAGACATTCGCGGCGAATGCGCCGCGCGGGCGCGGATTGTCGCTTCGGGTGGAAGCGAAGATTCTGATAGATTCAGGGAACCATGACGACCACCCGTGCGCGACTTCCGTTCGTGGCCGTGACGTCCGGCGATCCCGGGGGCATCGGCCCCGAGATCACGGCGCGCTTGTTCGGGCACTTTCGGCCGACCGGCTCGATCGCGCTCGTGATCGGGTCGCCGACGCTCTATGAGCAGTGGGCCCGGCGCTTCCGCTTTCGACCCCCGGTCGTCGAGACGTTCGAAGCGGCACAAGCACTTATCGAGGACGCGCCCGCCTCTCGACGACCCCGGGTCATCCTGCTCGACACCGGCGTCCGCGACACGGCCCCGGTCGGTCGGGACACCGAAGCCGGTGGCCGCCACGCCGGCACGGCGATCCGGATGGCCTGCACCCTGGCCAATAATCATGCAGTGGCCGCCATCGTTACGCCGCCGATCTCGAAGAAGTCGTTGAATCTAGGGCACTTCGACTTTCCCGGGCACACCGAGATGTTGGCCCGCTACTTGAATGCACCGGACTGTCAGATGATGATGGTGCGACGCCACCTGCGGGTGGTTCCGTTCACGCGGCACGTTCCATTGGCCCGCGTGGCCGGGGCGGTGACCGCCGATGCGCTGGACACATGCATCCGTGTGACCGACACGTCGCTTCGAGAGATGTTCCGGATCCCGAGACCGAGGATCGCCGTGGCGGGATTGAATCCGCATGCGGGCGAAGATGGGGTGATCGGGACCGAAGAGCGGGATGTGATTATGCCGGTGGTGGAGCGGCTCCGTGCGGAAGGAATCGGCGTGAGCGGCCCCTACCCGGCAGACGCGATGTTCCAGTCCGCGCCCGACGCGGCCCGCGCGACGGACGCCCCCCGCGGCGGCAGCGCGCGGCGCGGGACGTGGAGCACGCGTCAACGGACCCGGAGTTACTTTGACGCCTATATCGCCATGTACCACGATCAGGGGCTGGTCCCGTTCAAGATGCTCGCACAGCGGCGTGGCGTCAACGTGACGGTGGGACTCCCGACGCCGCGGACGTCGGTCGATCACGGCACCGCGTACGACATCGCCGGCAAGGGAATCGCGGAACCCGACTCGCTGCTCGAGGCGTACAAGCTGGCGGAGACTTTCATCGCGACACCGCGCAGGAAACGAACATGACCGACACACCCGGCGAAGAACGGTCCGTCATCGGCGTCTACCACCTGGTCAAGACGTACGGGGATCACAACGCGCTCGACGACGTGAACTTCACGGTCGGGAACGGCGAGTTCGTGTTCATGGTGGGACCCAGCGGCGCGGGCAAGAGCACGCTCCTGCGCATGATCTACATGGACCACTACCCTACGAGCGGACAGGTCGTCGTGGGGGCGTTCGTGTCGACCCGGATGCGCCGCAAGGACATTCCCTTCCTGCGCCGGCGCGTCGGCATCATCTTCCAGGACTACAAGCTGCTCGACGACCGCAACGTCTACGAGAACGTCGCCATCGGCATGCGCATCGTGGGTGCGTCGCCGTTCGCGATCAAACACCGCGTCATGTCGCTGCTCAACGAAGTGGGCCTCTATCATAAGCGGCTCGCCATGCCGTCGACACTCTCCGGCGGCGAACAGCAGCGCGTGGCGATCGCGCGCGCTCTGGTCAATCACCCCGTGATTCTCCTGGCCGACGAACCCACCGGAAATCTGGACCCCGACTCGGCGGAAGACATTCTTCGGCTGTTGTTCAAGATCAACAGCGGCGGGACCGCGGTGCTCATGGCCACGCACGACCATTCGTTCGTGCAGACCTTCGGCCAGCGCATCATCCATCTGCGCGACGGCAAGGTGTTCGAGGACCGGACGACCGGGTTCGTCGGCAACCTGAGCGATCGACTGGATCAGGTGCGCATGGATCGCGAACGCCAGCGGCGCATCGAGCGCGAACTGAAGCGCCAGCGCGCGCACGACATCGCACCCACGCGGACATCGGAGTGACGCCATGATACGCCGCTGGTTCTATATCATCGACGAAGCCGTTCGCACCGTGATGCGTCACAAGGGACTCACGTCGATTTCGGTCGTGATCATGAGTCTCTCGCTGCTCATGCTGGCCGTATTCCTGCTGGCCACCGACAATATTCTGAAACTCGTCGGCGAGGCGCAGGACGAGATGAAGCTCTACGTCTATCTCGAGGATTCGGCCGACGACGCCACCATCACCAGCCTGCAGACGAAGATTCTGACACAGCCCGAAGTGTCGAGCGTGGTGTTCGTATCGCGCGAGCAGGCGCTCGCGGACTTCCGCGACCAGCTCGGCACCGACGCCGACCTGGTGTCGGCGCTAAGCACCAATCCGCTCCCGAACTCGTTCTGGGTGACGCCCAAGAACGAATACAAGACGCGCGATGCCATGGTGGCCCTGGCCGCGAAGCTCGATCAGCTCGGCGGCGTCGACGAGGTGCGCTACGGCAAAGAGTTCATCGACAAGTTCGCGTCGATCGTCAAGGGCATCTACACGGTGGACATCGTCGTGGGCTTTATCGTGATTCTATCGGCGATCTTCATCATCGCCAACGCGGTCCGCCTGACCGTCATCAGTCGCCGGCGGACGATCGAGATTCTCAAGCTCGTCGGAGCCACCAATCCGTTCATCGTGGCGCCGTTTATCATTGAAGGCGCGTTCCAGGGCGGCGTGGCCGCGGTCCTCTCGCTCGTGCTCTTGAGGCTCGTTACCGAGGTCAGTCGGAACGCCATCCCCGACCTCACGTTCTTCTCGACGGAAAAATCGATCGTGTACATGGTGACCTGCGTCGTCATCGGCTCGCTCGGGAGCTTCATGGCGTTGCGCAAGTACCTGCAGATGCAATGATCTCGTCTCTTGCAGCCCGACGTGTCGCCCTGGCGACGACGGCGACCGCGGTCATCCTGTTCGCGGCCGCCGCCGCGTTGTCGCAGTCGGGCGACGACGTCGAGGCCAAGCAAAAGGAACTCGAGCGCATCCACCAGAAGATCGAGGCGCATCGCGCCGAAGTGAAGAAGCTCTCGTCGCAGGAAAAGCAGGCGTTGAGCACGCTCTCGAGTCTCGACAAGGAAATCGATCTCACCCGGCAGTACGTCGACAAACTCGCCGAACAGGAGCGTACGGTCGACGACAACATCGGCGATCTCCGCGTTCGGATCAACGGCCGGGAACTCGTCCTCTCGCAGCAGGAAGACGCGCTCGCGCAGCGCCTGCGCCAGATGTACAAACACGACCCCACGTACCGCTGGGAGATCCTGCTCGGTGCCGGCAGCATCGACGAGGCCATCACGCGCTACCAGTTCATGAAGCTCATCGCCGCGCAGGATGCGCGGCTGATCGGCGAATTCCGCGACAGCAAGCGTCAACTCGAAGTCCAGACGGCACGACTCGCCGAGTCGTTGCAGGAAGTGTCCGAAGTACGAGCGTCGCGGGAAGCGGAAGCGGCGCAACTCGAAAGCTCCAAGAAGCAGCGCGAGCGCACGCTTGCGCAGATTCGCAACGAGAAGAGCAAGAACGCCGAAGCCATCAAGGAACTCGAAAAAGCGGAAGCCGAGGTGCAGAAGCTCCTCGACGAAATCGTGCGCCGCCGCGTCGACGACAAGGATCTTCCGCCCAGCGGCGACTTCATCGCGATGAAGGGCCGGTTGCCGTGGCCCGTCGACGGCAAGCTGATCCGCGGCTTCGGCAAGCACGTGCACCCGAAGTACGGCACGGTCACGATGAACAACGGGTTCGACATTTCCGCCCCCAACGGCACGCCCATCATCGCCGTCGCCGCCGGCGTCGTGGAATTCGTCGACTGGATCGACGCGTTCGGCAAGTGCGTGATCCTCAACCACGGCGGCGGGTACTACACGCTCTACGCCCACGTCTCGACCACGATGGTGGTTCAGGGCCAGAAGGTGGCCCGCGGCCAGGCCATCGCCGAGGTCGGCGACACCGGCTCCCTGGACGGCTACGTGTGTCATTTCGAAGTTCGGCAGGCACGCAAGGCGCTCGATCCCTCCGAGTGGTTGCGCAAGAAGGGCAGTTCGTGATTAGATAGTGCCCGGATTGCGTTAGCCGTTTCCACACAGAGAGGGTCCCATGACACGCATCGCTCGATCGACCTTGTCCCTTCGCGGGCTGGCTGTCGCGGCCGCGGCACTCGCGGTTCCGTCGCTTGCCCACGCGCACGTCGGGTTTCTCCCGACCAACGGTTTTCTCAACGGATTGCTGCACCCGTTCACCGGCCCCGATCACATCGCGGCCATGCTGGCGGTCGGCCTGTGGGCCGCGCAGCGCGGCGGCCGCGCCGTGTGGATGATTCCGCTTTCGTTCGTCGCGACGATGGCGTTCGCCGGCGCGCTCGGCGCGTCGGGCGTTTCGCTTCCGTTCGTCGAACCCGGCATCGTCGCGTCCGTGCTCGTGCTCGGGCTGCTGGTGGCCGCGGCCGTGCGGCTGCCGATCGCCGCGAGCGCGTTCCTCGCGGGAATGTTCGCGATGTTTCACGGGTACGCGCACGGCGCCGAGATGCCCGCAACCGTCACCGGCCTGGAGTACGGCGCCGGCTTCGTGGTTGCCACGTGCACGCTGCACGCGGCCGGGATCGGCGCCGGCGTGATGGCGCAGCGCCTCGCGAGCCCGCGTCTGGTCCGCATCGCGGGCGCCGCGATCGTCGCACTCGGCCTCTATCTCTGCGTCGTCTAGGGGGGTCGGGCGCCATGCCGGCGAAACCGACCGAAGACGTCCGACCGATTCCCGCGCTCGATCTGGAACAGCCGCAGGCCGGCGCCTATCTGCGCTCGCTGGGGCGCGGCGTCATTCCGCCGCTCCTGTTCGCCGGCCCCGAAGGATCGGGGAAGGAATTCACGGCGATCGAGTTCGCGCGCGGGCTCCTGTGCGAGAATGACGAACCGTGTCGCGCCGGCGGTCCCCTGTGCTCGTCGTGCCTGCGCGTCTCGATTCTCGAGCACCCCGGCATCAATCTGATCTATCCCACGCCGACGCAGGGGTCGAACGAAGACGATACCGGCGACGTCACCGACATCGCCAAAATTCTGGAAGAAAAACGCCGCGACATCTTCTCGACACCGAGCTTTTCCAAGAAGACGTCGATCCGGATCGCGCGTGCGCGTGCCGTGATCCAGCGCGCCAACACCAAGCCGTTCGACGCGCGCTATCATGTATTCATTTTCGTCGACGCGCACGCGATGCGCGAAGAGGCGCAGAACGCGCTGCTCAAGCTGGTGGAAGAACCGCCCGCGCATGCGGCCGTGGTCTTCGTGACGCCGAATCCGGACGCGATGCTCTACACGATCCGGTCGCGCTGCCAGCGGGTCCGGTTCTTTCCGGTCAAGCGCACGGCGATCGAAAAGATTCTGACCGGCTACTACGCCGTCGACGCGTCACGCGCCAAACGGGTGTCGGCGCTGGCGCAGGGCTCGATCGCGCGCGCCCGCGCGCTGCTCGACTCGGCCGACCTCGCCGATCGCGATGCCGCCCTGGGTCTGGTGACGGGGCTGCGCAAGCAGCCGGAATCGTGGGCGTACGCGCAGGCGCTGATCGGGGCGCGCGGCGCCAACCGCGAAAGCGTGGCGCGCGTGCTGGACGAGATGGCCGTGATCCTGCGCGACGCGATGATCGGCAATCCCGACCTCGTGGTGAACGGCGATATCCAGAATGACATCGACCGCCTCTCCGCGACGTGGGACCGGCGATCGCTCCCGCGTGCAATCGGCCTGGTCGAGGACGCGCGCGCACAGATCTTCTTCGCCAACGTGAACATCGACGGCGCGCTGGCCGATCTTTTCTATCACCTGAGGCGTCTTCAGTAGGGCGGCGCGTCGTCGGACGACGGCCCGGAGGAATCCTGGTCGTCGCGAACCTGCGTGCTCGCCGAGCCTTCCTTCTGCATCCACAGCGACGACACGAACGTCGACGCCAGCACCGTCACCACGACGCCCAGCGTGACGCCCACCGGCATTTCGTACCAGTGCGAGATCAGCATCTTGACGCCGATGAACGCCAGGATCACGGCGAGGCCGTGATGCAGGTGCTCGAACGCGACCATCAGCTTGCCGATGGCGGAGTAGAGCGAGCGCAGCCCGAGGATGGCGAGCGCGTTGGACGTGTAGACGATAAACGGATCGCGCGTGATCGCGATGACGGCCGGAATCGAATCGACGGCGAACATGATGTCGGTCGATTCGATCACGAGCAGCACGACCAGCGCGGGCGTGATCAACAGCCGGTTCCCCTGCCGGATGAGGAAGCGGCCCGAGTCATACGAGTGCGTGCCCATGAGCGGCCGGAGCACCTTGAACACCGGGTTGCGCTCCGGGTGGACCTGGCGCTCTTTGGAAAACGCGAGACGCACGGCGGTGAACACGAGGAACGCGCCCAGGACGTACGTCAGCCACTCGAAGCGCTGCAGGAGCGCGACACCGGCCAGGATGAACGACAGTCGCGTGACCAGAGCGCCGACGATTCCCCAGAACAGAATGCGGTGTTCGAACTTCTTCGGGACGTGGAAGTACTGAAAGATGACGTAGAACACGAACAGGTTGTCCACGCTCAGGGATTCCTCGACCAGATAGCCGGTGAAGAAGAGCGTGGCCGGCTGTCGCCCGCGGACCAGGAAGATTCCCAGGCCGAAGAGTACGGCGACCAGGACCCAGACGCCGCACCATCCCAGCGCCCGGCGTGTCGAGACTTCTTCGGGACGACGGTGGACGACCCCGAGGTCGATCCACAGCGCGACGCCGAGAATCACGTGGAACACGATCCATTGCCATACCGTCGGCATAAGGAAGAACAGATTAACACCCGGTTTGCGAATCTGGTAGAGTGTTGGCGATGGACACCGTTGCCCAGCCTGTGCGCCTCTCGCGCATGGGTCGCCTGTTCGCGCACATCCGCCGCTTCATCATCCGAGGCACCCTCGCGCTCATTCCGATCGCGCTACCCGCCGTCGCGGTCTATCTATTGTATGGATTCATCGACCGGCGCCTCGTCGGTCTGGTCGACAAGACGCTGCACATCCGGTTCCCGGGTCTCGGCATCGTCCTTCTGCTCGTCATTCTGTACATCTTCGGACTGGTGGTGAGCAATTTCGTCGGGCGACGCGTGCTGGACGGGATCGAGCGTCTCACCGAACGCATCCCGATCATCAACACGGCGTATCGGATCGGCAAACAACTCTCCGGGACGCTGGCGTTGCCGGAGAAGCAGATCTTCCGCCGCCCGATTCTCGTGCCGTACGCGTTCACCGGCATGTGGCAGGTGGGGTTCGTGACCGGTTCGGTGGTATCCGAGGCGGAGAACGCCACCTATCTGAAAGTGTTCGTTCCGACGCCGCCCAATCCGACGTCGGGGTTCGTCTATTTCATCAGGGAATCCGACGCGCGCGATCCCGGCTGGTCGGTGGAGGAAGCGATGCAGTGCATCCTCTCCGGCGGGCTGATCGGTGCGGCGACAATCAAGTGAACCGGATGTCCGGGAGGTATCGATGACTCGGCTGAAAGTCATACTGGTGATTCTCATCGCCGTTCTGGTTGTGACCATCTTTGTGCAGAACGGTCAGGAGATCGAGTTCCGCTTTCTCGTCTGGCGCTACCGCGTGCCCCAGCTGGCGCTGGCGATAACCGTCTTCGCGCTGGGGTTCCTGATGGGATTCGTGGCGGCCAGGTGGCCGCGAGGGCACAAGAAGGACGAACCCGAACCGAGATTTCCCCGGTAGGGTCGAGCCCGAAACCGATCGCTTTCCGCGCCGGCTAGACGCCTTCGGACGTCTCGGCCGGCGTGATCTTTTTGAGTTCCTCGATGCGGCCGCGGAGTGCGACCGGCTCCGAACGCTTGCGGATGCGCAGGTTCAGCATCTCCACCATCACCGAGAACGCCATCGCGAAGTAGATGTAGCCTTTCGGGATGTGGAAATCCAGCGCCTCGCCCACCAGCGACACGCCGATCAGGATCAGGAAGCTCAGCGCGAGCATGCGAATGGTGGGATGCTGGTCGACGAAGTCGCTGATCGATCGCGCGAACACCATCATGAACACGACGGCGATTACGATCGCCGCGATCATCACGCCGAGTTGTTCGGACAGGCCGATGGCCGTGATCACCGAGTCCAGCGAGAACACCAGGTCGAGCAACACAATCTGCAGAATGATGAACCCGAACACCGCCCGCCCGCGCGCCGATTGCCGGGCCTTCTCCTCGCCTTCGAGCTTTTCGTGGATTTCGAGCGTGCTCTTGGCGAGCAGGAACAATCCGCCGGCCAGCAGAATGAGATCGCGGCCGGAGATCTCGCGCCCGAGCGCGGTGAAGAGCGGCGCGGTGAGCGTCATGATCCACGTCAGCGAGAGCAGGAGCCCGACGCGAGTCACCATCGCGATCGACAGGCCGACGAAACGCGCCCGGTCCTGGCGGTCGGCGGGCAGGCGCGTCGAGAGAATGGCGATGAAGATGATGTTGTCGATGCCGAGGACGATTTCGAGCGCGGTCAGCGTGGCCAGCGCCACCCACGCCTGGGGATCGGTGAGCCAGTGCATTTGGGGCTAACTCCTTAGGTCTGCTTGCGTTCCCGGAACGAGAATGCTACATTCTAGGGGCTTCTTCGCCGGGCAATCCAGAAAATCCGTGAAACCGACATTCTATCTCACCACCGCGATCGACTACGTCAACGCGCGCCCGCATCTGGGCACCGCGTACGAGAAGATCGGCGCCGACTGCCTCGCTCGCTACAAGCGACTCGCGGGGTTCGACACCTATTTTCTGATGGGAACGGACGAGCACTCGACCAACGTCGAGCGCGAGGCGCGCAACCTCGGCAAGGACCCGCAGGCGTACACCGACGAGATGGCGCCCCTGTTCGAGCGGACGTGGAAGACGCTCCACATTTCGCACGACCAGTTCATCCGGACCAGCGACCCCGCGCACATGCACGCGGTGAGCGAGCTGTTCCGGCGCATCCACGAACGCGGCTACATCTTCGAAGGCACGTACAGCGGGCTCTACTGCGAGGGGTGCGAGGAGTTCAAGGCCGAGAAGGACCTCGTCGACGGCAAGTGTCCGCGGCATCATACCGTTCCGAAGTTCATCGAAGAGAAGAACTACTTCTTCGCGCTGTCGAAATTTTCGGACCGGCTGAAGCGGCACATCCTCGATCACCCCGACTTCGTCCGCCCCGAGATCCGCAAGAACGAGATCCTCAACGTGATCGAATCCGGTCTCGAGGACGTCAGCGTGTCGCGCGCGGGAAAGACCTGGGGCGTTCCGCTGCCGATCGCGCCCGACCAGGTGGTGTACGTCTGGTTCGACGCGCTGATCAATTATATCTCGGCGCTCGGATTCGGGAGCGACGACGACGCGCGCTTCAAGAAATACTGGCCGTGCGACGTCCACATCATCGGTAAGGACATCACGCGCTTCCACTGTTTGATCTGGCCTGCGATGCTGATGGCCGCCGACGTGGAGTTGCCGAAGAGCGTGTTCGGTCACGGGTTCGTCTACAACCGCGGCGAAAAGATGAGCAAGACGATCGGCAACATCGTGGACCCGATCGACCTCGCGGGGTTCTTCGGAACCGACGCATTGCGCTATCTGCTGCTGCGCGAGATCGCGTTCGATCGCGACGGCGACTTCACCGTGGAGTTGTTCGTGACGCGCTACAACGCGGAACTCGCCAACGAACTGGGAAATCTTTTCTCGCGCACGCTCTCGATGACGGACCGATACGTCGGCGGGGCCGTGCCGGCGTGGACACCGGCCGCCGCGACCGAGTTCAAACGATTGACCGACGGCGTCGTGGACGACTATCGCGCCCACATGGACCGCCTGGCCTTCGACCAGGGGCTCGCGGCGCTGTGGCGCGCGGTGCAGGCCGCCAACCGGTTCGTCGAGGAGCGCAAGCCGTGGGCCCAGGCCAAGGCCGGGGACACCGCCGGGCTCGGCGACACGCTGCGGGCGTTGCTCGAAGTGCTGCGGATGAGTTCGGTCCTGTGCCAGCCGTTCATGCCCGAGAAGGCGCTGGAGATGCGCCGGCAGCTCGGGCTTTCCGCCGACGCCGCGACACTTTCGATCGACGAGGCCGCGCGTCCGGGCGACGAGCGCTGGGAACGCATCGGCGAGACCGCCGTCTTGTTCCCGCGACTGGAGACCCCCGCGGCGTGATGGAAACCGGACGCGCGTCGCCACTTTGGCCACCGCGCGCCGCGCGACAATGTTACTATAGGCGCCGGGTGCTCCCATGATCGATTCACATTGCCATTTGAATCTTCGTCACTTCGAGGACGACCGCGAGACCGCCATCGCGAACGCGGTCTCCGACGGGGTGCTGGCGTTCATGAACATCGGCTACGACCGCGAGTCGTTGCGCGACACGCTGGAACTCGTCGAGCGCTATCCGTTTATCTTCGGCGCCGCGGGCGTCCACCCGCACGACGCGAATACGCTGGACGAGGCGCTGGAACGCGACGTCCGCCACGCGCTCGACCACCCGCGCGTGGTCGCGGTGGGCGAGATCGGCCTCGATTTCTACCGCGATCTCACGCCGCGCGACGTCCAGCAGGATGTGTTCCGCCGGATGATCCGGCTGGCACGCGAGAAGGACAAGCCGATCGTGATCCATTGCCGCGACGCCTTCGACGAGGTCATCGAGACGCTGGCCTCGGAAGGAACCGGCTATCGCGGGATCTTTCACGCGTTCTCCGGCAGCGAGGCCGACGCGAATCGCATCTTCGAACTGGGATTCCACGTCGGCATCGGGGGCGTGGTCACCTATCGCAACGCCCACCTGGCGGAAACGGTGATGGCGCTGCCGCTGGAGCGAATCGTCCTCGAGACCGACTCTCCCTACCTGACGCCGCACCCGTGGCGGGGCAAGCGCAACGAGCCGTCGTTTGTGGCCCACGTCGCCCGCATGGTGGCGAAGGTCAAGCAGTTGCCGCTTGCGGACGTGGCGCGTGCGACGACCGAGAACTATCTGGCCGCGATGGGCCTTCCATCCACCGCGATGCCGCGGCCCGTTTACAGGATCGAAGACAGCGTATATATTCAGGCGGTTTTGGCGGAGCCGGCCGATCTCGACGGGGTCCCCGTGGACGGCGTCGAAGAAGCGGTTTTTACGGGTCTGGTTGATCCGCTGGATACCAGCGAGCACACGCTGCACCTGGCCGCGCGGGCGCGCGAGCGGGAGTGGTGGATCCGGGTGAATACCAACGGACTCGCCAATCATGCCGCCGGCCGCGACGTCACCCCGGAGCTCGCCGGGACGGTCGACGAAATCGTTCTGACGCTGTTCGGGCCGACGCTCGACCTGCACAACCGTCTTGCGTATCCGGCCGTGAACGCCGAGCAATGGGAATCGATGCGCGATTTCGTGCGCTGCGCCGTTGCCGCCGGCATCGAAGCGGTCTGCGAGTTCGTGGCGACGCCGGGATTCGATCCGGAGCCGTGCCGCGTGTTCGCGCACGAACTCGGAGCCACATATGACATTCGAATGTACCGTTCATAGGAGAACTCGATGAAGTGTGATCACGCCGACGGAACGCTCGTCGGGACCTGCGCAGTCTGCGGAGACCCGGTCTGCAGCGAATGCTATACCTCGCTGTTCAACAC
Source organism: Candidatus Latescibacterota bacterium (assembly GCA_963761125.1). Taxonomy (GTDB): domain Bacteria; phylum Krumholzibacteriota; class Krumholzibacteriia; order WVZY01; family JAKEHA01; genus JAKEHA01. The sequence continues at coordinate 305,320 of CAVXFV010000002.1, read as the reverse complement.
GGTGATTTGTTCCAGCCACGAAGGACTCGACGACGAGAGTGAGTGGGAGCTGGTCGCGATGTACCAGACCGAGAGTCCGGTCGAGCGCGTGCGCTATATGCTGGACGACCAGGCGCTGCAGTCGATCGCCGTCGAAAACGAAGACGGACTCTGGGACGTCTACGTCCCGATCGCCGAGAAAGACGAAGTCTGGGCCGCGCTCGACGGCGGCGAAGCCGGCGACGACATGGTCCGCTGCGAAGAGTGCCGCGTTTATTACCCGCGCTCTACGGTGGAGTGCCCCGTGTGCGGGAAGGAGAACGAGTAAACGCCATGAAGATCTTGCTGACCGGTGGAACCGGATTCATCGGGACATCGGTGCGCAGAGAGCTCAAGGCCCTGGGCCACGACGTGCGCCTGATGGTACGCCCGCAGAGCGTGAACAAGATCGATCCGCGCGAAGGATTCGAGGTTCTCCCCGCCGACGTGCTCGACACGCACGCGTGCATGCGTGCCACGGCGGGATGCGACGCGGTCATTCACCTGGTCGGGATTCGCCGTGAAGATCCGCAGGAAGGCATCACCTACGAGGCCATGCACACGGAGGCGTCGTACGCGATCTTCGACGCGGCCGAGCGGCAGGGTGTCGTGCGCGGAATCTATCTGAGCGCGGTGGGCGCGAGTCCCGACGCACAGTCGGCCTATCATCGGACGAAGTTCGAAGCCGAAGAGATTCTGCGCAAGACGGAGATGCGGTGGACGATCTTTCGGCCGTCGGTCGTGTTCGGCCCGGGCGACGAGTTCCATCCGCTCGTCGCGGATCTCGTGCACCGGCCGGTCGTACCCGTTATCGACGGCGGCAAGTCCCTGATGCAGCCCGTCGCGCTGGCCAACCTGACCGGCCCGATCGCACGCGCGGTCTCGATGCCGGAGACGCAGGGGAAGATCTACGAAGTCGGGGGACCGGAACGGGTCGCGTTCATCGACATCATGTACATGGTGGCGCGCCACTACGGCGTGTGGCCGAATACGATGTCGGTGTCGTCGCGCTTCGCGAAGCCGATGGTCAAATTCGCGCAGCGCTTCCGTTCGTTCCCGCTGACGCTCGAGGAACTCTATCTCTTGCTCGAAGACAATGTGTGCGACCCGGCGGAATTCACGAAGATGTTCGGGGTGACACTCGACACCTACGTCGACAAGATTCCGTCGCTGTGCCCGAACATCCAGGAACTCGCCGCGTAGCTTCGATCAGCGTCGCGGGTCCTGTCGGCCGTCAGCCCACTGCGCGCGGGCCGACCGCGCCTTCGCACTAGTCGTCCCGCGACTTGTGGGCGCCCGACGGCCGCCACCCGCTTCTAGTCGACGCCGCGGGACCTGTCATCTCGCCACCCCGCCGGCTCCGCGCGGCTGGGGCCCCGTCTCGATGCCACCCGCTCGTGCCGTAGGGCGCTAGCTGCGTGCCTGGTCCGCGTCGGCTTTGGCCTTCTTGTACTTCGCGATCTGATCCTTCAGGTACTGGTCACTCGGGTCGTGCGACGCGGCTTCCGTCTCCACTTTGATCGCGTTGTCGTAGTCGCCCTTCGCGTAGTAGACCTCAGCCAGCGTGTCGAGGATGCCGGGGTCGCGTTTCGACAGGTCGGCCGCCTTGATCGCCACCGGAAGCGCCTGGTCGAGGCCGATCTTCCGCTGCGAGCAGAACCACGCGAATCCGTTGAGCGCCTTGTAGTCGTCCTGGTGGTTTTCGGTGATCTTCCAGTACGTCGCGACCGCGGCGTCCTTGTCGCCGAGCCGGTACTGCGTCGCCGCCAGGCGCGCCACGGCGTCGTTGTAGTTCTCCCAGTCCGGGTAGTCGCGCGCGATGCGCTGGAAGTACTTCAACGCGTCCGCGTTATTACCGGCGCCGTAGTTCACATCGCCCAGGTCGTAAAGGATCTCCGGGTACTTGCCCTTCTCGTTCTTCGGGTCCTGCTCCATCGCCTGGGTGAGCGCGGCCGTCGCCTGCTCGACGTGGCCCGCTTCCGCGTGCTTCTCCCCGACCTGGACCAGAAGATCGAAGTCGTTGGGCGACTTCGCGAGGTCCTTCTCCAGGAGGGCGATCGTGCTCGTTCCCTTCGCCATCGCGCCGATCTTGTCGACGAACTGGTCCGGCGGCAGGTAGCCGAGCCAGCGATCGATCTCTTTGCCGTCCGCGCCGATCACGACCAGCGTCGGGTAGGCGTGGATCTTGTACTGCTTCGCGATCGCGACCCACGGGTCCTTCTCGGCGTCGTACTTGGCCGGGAGCATCGTCGCGAGGAGTTTCTCGACGCCGGCGTCGGGGTAGGTGTTGGCGTCCAGCATCTTGCACGGGCCGCACCACGTGGCGTAGAAGTCGATGAAGATCGGCTTGTTCTCCGCCTTCGCGGTCTTGAGAAGATCGTTGAACGAGTCCGTCCGCCAGGCGACGTCGGCCGCCGCGATCGAACTCGAAAGCATCGCCGCCAGAGCGACGGATACGAGCGCCATTTTTTTCATCATCGGAGTCCCCCTGAAAAGTGTGAGCGGTCATTATACAGCAGTGGACCCCGGTGCGGGGACCCTTGAACCGTATTGACGCCTTCCCGAGAACTGGGCTATACTAGGCCAACAAGTCACGCCACCCCATCCCTACGACCGGCGTGACCAGGAGGTTTCTCTCTCTCCATTGTTATCAACTCGATCGTCATCCCCCTGACGACGCGCCAGTTACGGCGTGAATTCTAGAAAAACGATTCGTCCCTTGAGTGAAGGCCGCTTTCGTCCCAAGAAGCGCTTCGGTCAGAACTTTCTGCACGACCGCGGGATCGCCGCGTCCATTGTCGATGCGGCGGGTATCGGTCCGGAGAGCGTGGTCATCGAGCTGGGACCCGGCCACGGCGTGCTGACCACGCAGATCGTCGATCGCGGGGCCCGTCTGGTGGCCCTCGAACTCGACCGCCGGCTCGTCGCCGAGCTGGCGGAGGAATTCGACCGGCGACTGGGAACGGACTCGCCGGAGCGGGCGCGGGCCGAGGTGCTCTCGGTGGACTTCACGAAGGTGTCTCTGGGCGAGGTGCTGGATGCCAGGGGGGTCGAACGGTGCACGTTGATCGGCAATATTCCGTACCATCTGACGCGGAACGTTCTGTTCGACTTTCTGGTGGACGAAAGCGCGCGCATCGGACGCGCGGTGATCATGATGCAGCGCGAAGTGGGTGCGCGCATCGCGTCGGGACCCGGGAGCCGGGTGTATGGAATTACCAGCGTGATCTTGCAGAGCTTGTACGACATCCAGGTGGTCACGAAGGTTGCGCCCGGCTCCTTTCAGCCGCCGCCGCGGGTGGCGTCGATCGTGTTGAAGTTCACGCCGCTGGCGCGTCCGCTGGTGGATGCCGCGCAACTCGGCCCGTTCGTTGCACTGGTCAAGAACGTGTTTCAACAGCGACGGAAGACCATTCACAACACGCTGCGCGCGTTCTATGCGCTCCCGGAGGACGTCCTGGAAGCGATCGCGGCGGACGCCGGCGTGGATCTCGCCAGCCGGCCGGAGATGTTGTCGAAGGAACAGTTTCTCGCGCTCGCGCGCGGCCTGGCGGCACAGGGTGCGTGAATGCGACGGTGGTCGATGACGGGAACGGCAGCCGGCATCCGGACGCTCGTAATCGCGCTGGTCGTGGTCGGCGCCTCGTCGGCGTGGGCGCAGTCCGACGCCGACTCTACGGCGACGACGTCGTCGTTGCCCGACTCCGCGCTGGCGATGGCTCTCGGGTATCGGTTTGCGCCGTCGTACCTGAATCTCATCGACGGCACGTTCTCGTCCGTGAGCATGAGAAACGGGTTCCAGGGCAACCTGCTGACGCCGTTCGGCGGGATCTTCAACATGCAGGCGTCGAAAGAAAAAGAGGGAGTACCGGTTGCAGGATCGTTTCGAAGATAACCGCAATCTCGCCTTCACGTACCTGCAGACGTTCCGGCCGGGACTGGCGGGGAGTTTCGGTTACTCGGACAGCCGCGTGTTCAACCGCTCGATCGCGGTGGGCGGGTCGTTCCAGGACTTCATTATCAACGACAAGTCGCTGACCGCCGGCGGCACGTTCAACGAGAAGTACGAGAAGCTGCGCGTCGACATGGGCGCGACGTCGCTTCTGTCCAACGGCGAACGAACCTACAAGACGGATCAGTCGCTCGCCGCCGGCGCCAGCGGCGGTGTCGGCTACAACGTCGTGGGACAGCGGTTGGTGGTGCAGGCGCGGGGGGCCTATCGGGCGTCTGCCGACCAGTCGCAGTCGATCGATTCGCTGTACACCGGACTCGGCGGGTCGGAGGATTCGGTGGTAGCCGCCATTCGCCTCGCCGCGACGGACAGCGTCAGCGTTCGTGCGGATTACCAGAGTTACCATGGCGAACGCGAATATCTCGATCAGGCGGTCGGATCTCTGGGGGGTCAGCTCTCCGGGGCGCAGAACGTCCTGCTGGAGACGGAGACGCGCGAGACGCGCTCGACGATTCTGGCGATGAACGCGAGCATCTGGCCGGGGATCCGGCTCAAGTTGAGCACGTCGCACGACGAACAGCTGTTCGACTACCTCATCCAGACGACCCGCTACAGCCGGACGGTGGGCGACGGGGTGAACGGGACGCTGTCATACACGATGCCATGGAAAACCGTGTCGACGTTTCAATTCGAAAACTCGGCGACGCTTCGGGATCTGGGACCACAATCCATCGCGAGCACGCGCGACAAGCGAAAGCGCGTGAGCCTGTCGCTCGATCATTCCTTCACCAAGTCGTTCACGATGGGGGTCATCGCGAGCACGCAGTTGCAGCAGTCGTTCTATGTCGACTACGCCGACAATCCGCGCGACCGCGACCAGGTGGACGACAACGTGAGCTTCCATTTGAGTTCGACGCCGTTCAAGAAGATATCGGCCAACGTGTCGGTCTCCTACACCTCGACGCAGTTCATCAACATCGACTCCACGCAATCGTCGAATAACCGCCAGCGGCAACTCTACGAATTTCGTCCCGGGTTCACGTACTACATCACGCCGCAATTGACGCTCAATCAGACCTATGGACTGGGGATCGAATACACGAAATACGTCTACACGCAGCAAGACAATTTCCTGGACCGAAATATCACGCTGACCAACACCGTGGATTTTGCGCCCGCGTCGGCGATCCGACTCTACATGGGCTACTACCTGATTCTGCACGACACGGGCTCGTATCTCCCGAGCGAACCGGGCGGCATCGACCTGCTGGACATCTCGAGCACCGACCGTCGCGACCGCATGGTGCTGCGCGCGGAATACACCGTGGGCAAGGGTCTGACCTTTCTGGGCGAGAACCAGTACAGCCATTTTCTCACCCGCGACAAGGCCAACGGCTTTGAAACGGTCACGACCGACGGACAGATCAAGGTGGGAGCTTCGGGGACATACAAGTGGCGCGAGGACCGCACGCTGGTGTTCCACATGTACCGGGTCAAGCGCTTCAGCCCGTACGGCAGCGAGAAAGAAAAGAACTACTGGGACATGAATTCGGAGTTTCACTACTCGTTCTAGGAATCATGACGACGCGACGTTTGATGCATTTCCTGCTCGTGCTGACCTTGACCGCGGTAGTGCCCGCATGTCTGTTCGACACGCGGCAGGCCAGTCCGCCTCCGGTCGGCGGCGGTGTGCCGCCGACTGATCTCAGCACACCGCTGGCACCATTTCAGGCGATCACGGATGCCTTCGCCGCGCTCAAGAACGCGAACTACGAGCGGGCGATCAGTGAAAAGTTTGTGTTCTCGCCGACGTTGCAGGATTCGCTGGACCAGGCGTTTCAGGGAACGAGCGTGTATGCCGGGTGGAACAAGACGGTGGAGCTGGATGTCGTGGATCTGCTGCTGGCCGATGCGCAGGTCCTGAACGCCCAGTTCTCGCCCGAGTCGCCGGCCCTCGTCAACAAGAGCAACTTCAACCGGTTCCGCACCTCGTACACGTTGGACGTGATCAACAAGGCGGCGCCGACGGACACGCTCCATTTCAAAGGCGTTGCGCAGATCGATGTTCGCCTCGAGAACGGCAACTGGCGCATGACGTTCTGGAACGATGTCGAGACCGTCGCGGGCGCGCGGACGTGGGGATACCTGCGGGGAATTCTGCGCTTGCGGCTCAATCCATAACGCCGCCGTGGGCAAACAGTTAGGTGACCAGTATATAACTCATTTGATGACTTGACGTTAATGGCAGAAATGGAGTATGATATGAAGGCTTTTCAGCGACCCGTCTCGCGGAAAGGAATCGCAGCGATGACAAAGAGAAGTATTCTCCTGTGCGGACTCGTCGCCGTCGTAATGATGTCGGCTTCGTGTATCTTTGACCCGGCGCAGAAGGGTGGTACCCCGCCGCCCTCGACGGTGGCGTTCAAGGATCTCACGCAGAAGAGCGACGTCCTCTACAACATCCAGCTGGCGTACAACCAGCGGAACATCACGCAGTACGACAAGTTGCTGGACAACGAATTTACGTTCTTCCTGACGCCAGGCGACGTCGGCGGCGGCCTCCCGGATCAGTGGGGGCGCGCGGAAGAAGTCCTCTACAATACGCGCCTGTTCGACAAGGGCTACACAGGTCCGAACCGCTGCAAGAAGATCGATATGGATTCTGCAGTTCGAGAACGGCGTGCAGTGGTCCCCGGTGGTGCCGGACGCTTACCCGGACGAGACCTGGTACACGACCACGGTGTTCTACAACTTCCAGATCGACGTCGACCCGGACACGCAGTATCAGCCGGCGGCGAATTCGAAGGCCCAGTTCACGGTGCGCAACATCGGTAGCGATGCGGCGCCCCAGTGGCGGCTGGTCGAGTTCCGCGACCTCGGTGGAAGCAACTAGCACGGGACTTTCGAGAGGCACCGGCAGCCGCCGGTGCCTCTTTTTTTTTGAGGGGGCGCCTCGATGTGTCGAACGCCACGCCGCTCCACGTTGGATTCCCGATGATCATCCTGCCCGCGTGAGGTTTCGATGCGAGGTTTGATTCTGTTGGTGTCGTGCTTCACCGCTGCATTGGCGGCGGGGTTCATCGTTTCCTGCCAGGACGATTCCGTGACCCCGGCGTGCGATCCCTGTCCGCCGAGTTACACGCGTCCGGTGACCGGGTGGGCGGTCCTCTACAACCTCCGGCTCGCCTACAATCGCCGCGACATCGCGGAGATCGACGCGATGCTCGACACGAATTTCACCTTCTACCTCTCGAGTGCCGACGTCGGCGGCGGGCTTCCGGATCAGTGGGGACGCGCCGAGGAGATCCTGTACACGAGCCGCCTGTTCGACCCGAACTACGCCGGCGCCAATCGGTGCAAGAACCTGGTCGCCGATTTCGACATCGACCACGGTGTGCAGTGGAACGCGATCCCGCCCGACTCCCTGGTCACCGAGACGCGGCACCACGCCACGGTGGCCTATGACTTCCAGGTCGACGTCGAGCCGGATACGCAGTTTCAACCGGCGGCCGGATCCCAGTGCGACTTCACCGTGCGCAACATCGGCACGGACGCGAATCCCGATTTCCGGCTGGTCGAGTGGCGCGATCTCGGAGCGCCCAGCCCGCTGGCCGCGTCGCTCGAGACGCGGCCAACCCCTGTCGAGTCGTCGACCTGGGGCAAGGTCAAGTCATTGTATCGCTGATCGCATGATGGACTCGACGCGCAGACTCGCCGCCGTCGTCGTCGCGCTCGTCGCGTGCTCGATGACCGCGTGTTCGAGCGACTCCACCACGCCGGAGCTCCCTCCGCCAACATTCAAGCCGCTGACCACACGTCAAGCGGTGCTGTTCAATATCCAGCTCGCCTACAACCAGCGCAACATCACGCAATACGACAAACTTCTCGACAATGATTTCTTGTTCTACCCGTCGTCGAGAGAGGTCAACGGGGGCAGTCTTCCTGATCACTGGGCCCGCCCGGAAGAGGTCCTCTACAACTCGCGCCTGTTCGACAAGGGCTATACGGGCCCCAATCGGTGCAAGTCGATCGATATGGACCTGATGTTCGAGAGGGGCGTGCAGTGGGTCGAAGTCGTTCCCAACGCGTATCCCAACGAGACGTGGTACATGACGACCGTGGACTACAATTTCCAGATCGTCGTGAATCCGGACATCGACTATCAGCCTTTGTCGAATTCGCGTGCGGAGTTCACCGTGCGCAACATCGGGACAAACGACGCTCCCGCATGGCGGCTGGTGGAGATGCGCGACCTCGGGGCGCCGTTACCGCCTGGCGCCAACGCTGTGTCCATCGCCGGCGTGACGCCCGCAACCTGGGGAAAGGTGAAAGGTATCTACCAGTGAGCGTGGTCACGACCGGAATTCGCGCTATCGCCCTGAGCGTTGCGCTCGTCGTGTGCGCGCTGGTCGCGTGCTCCGACGATCCCACGGCGCCGCATCCGTCGCCACCGCCGACATTCAAATCGCTGGCCACGCGCAGCGATGTGCTGTTCAACACGCAGCTCGCCTACAATCAGCGCAACATCGCGCAGTACGAGAAACTGCTCGATGACAATTTCACGTTCTTCGCGACGCCAGGCGATGTGAAAGGGGGCCTTCCCGATCACTGGGAGCGCGCGGACGAGGTACTCTACAATTCGCGCCTGTTCGACAAGGACTACCCGGGTCCCTACCGTTGCAGGAAGATCGACATCGACCTCGCGTTCGAGACCGGCGTGACCTGGACCGCGACGGCCGCGCCCCCGGCGTTCCCCGGCGAGACGTGGTATACGACGACCGTGTACTACAACTTCGATATCGACGTCGAACCCGACAAGCAGTACGGAGCACCTGCTAATTCCCGCCTGGAAATCACGGTGCGCAACGCCGGCACCGCCGATGCACCGCAATGGCGACTGGTGGAAATGCACGATCTCAATCCGCCGCCTCCGTCGGCAGCGCAGGCAGTTGCCACTGTCGCGGTGATTCCGGCAACCCTGGGCAAGGTGAAGTCGCTCTACCGCGATTGACACGTACGACGCCGGTCGATAGGCTCCGCGCGGCGGATCGTTGTCCCGCTTCACCATGCCGCGCACCCGCTCCAAACGAAAGAAATCCTCCGCGTCCGGGACGCCGTCGCGGGCATTCAAGATCCTGATCGGTCTGTTCGTGGTCGTCGCGGTCGTCGGCACTGCGACCGTGCGCTTCCTGCAGACGACCCGCGGCGGTGCGTTTCTCGTGGATCACGGCGTCGAGACGGCGTACCCGCGCGTCCAGTCCGACATCGGCATTGCGCTCAAGCGGGCGCTCGAAGCGAGTGGCCTGCGCAAATACATCCGCGTCGGCGGCGACGCCGCGCACGCGCACGTCGCCAATGGCGAGCACGCGGCCGCCATCTGGGACATCCCCTGCGACGAGTCGACCGACCTGCTGCTGGTCAACGCGGCGCTCACCGAAGCGGTGGGCCACCTGGGCGCGCGCGTCCGGCACGCCGAACAGATCGATCACGGGCGCACGCTGCTTTTTGACGTCGGAACCGCCACGCGCGACACGCACCGCCTCACCATCCGCCGGCTCGCGCCGCACGTCGCGGCGCAGGCGCTCCAGAGTGCGCCCCGGCTCCCGCGTGTCGCCATCGTGATCGACGACTTCGGCTACAGCGCCGGCGGCGTCCCCGGCGAAGTGATCGACCTGCCGATGCCGCTCACCGTCTCCATCCTGCCGGAGCTGCGCTTCTCGCAGGCGGTGTATACCGCCGCCCGCAAGCGCCATCGCTGCGTGCTGTTGCACCTGCCGATGGAAGCCACCGAACGCTACCCCGAGGACATCCAGCCGGTGACCGTCCAGATGAGCGACGCCGAGATCCGCTCGGTGGTGGGCGAGTACATCGAGAGCCTTCCGCGCGTTGATGGCGTCAACAACCACCAGGGGTCGCTCGCGACCGCGGATACGCGGGTGATGCGGGCGGTGTGCGCCGCGCTCAAGCCCTACCACGTTTTCTTCCTCGATTCTTTGACGTCCCCGAAGTCGGTCGCCTATAATGTGGCGGTCAGCGAAGGGATGCACGCGGCGTCGAACAGCCTCTTTCTGGACGACGCCACCGAGAAGAGCGAGGTCGTCGAGGAGCGGATCCGCGAGCTGATCCGGCTGGCGCAGAAGCGAGGGTCGGCGATCGGCATCGGCCACCCGCACCCGTGGACGCTGGAGGCGCTGCGCGCCACGGCGGACGAATTCGACCGCGCCGGCGTGGAGCTGGTGACGGTGTGCGATCTCATCGAGGACGCGTCGCCGTCCGGCACGAACCCGCAGGAGACCCAGTAATGGAACGACCGTTTATCCGCCTCGGAGTGAACATCGACCATGTTGCCACGCTGCGCGAGGTGCGCAAGGCCGCCGAGCCGGATCCGGTCGGCGCGGCCGTCATGGCCGAGATGGCGGGCGCGGACCAGATCACGGTTCACCTGCGCGAGGACCGTCGCCACATCCAGAACCGCGACGTCCGGTTGATCCGCGAGGTGGCCAGGTCGTCGCTCAATCTCGAGATGGCCGGCACCGCGGAGATGCAGGAGATCGCACTGGCGATCCGGCCCGAGGCGGTCTGCATCGTCCCCGAGAAGCGCGAGGAGATTACCACCGAAGGCGGACTCAACCTGGCCGACGCGTCCCCGAGTCTGGGGGAACTGGTGGCCACCCTCAAGGACGCCGGCATCCACGTGACGGCCTTCCTCGACCCCGAGCTCGAGCAGATCCACGAGGCGGCGCGTTTCCGCTTCGATGCGGTCGAGATGCACACGGGTGCGTTCGCCAACGCCCCGAACGCGCGGGTCGAGGACGAACTCAAGAAGCTCAAGGACGCCGCCAATGCGATCCGGCACCTGGGCATGCGGGTCCACGCCGGCCACGGCCTCGACTACCACAACCTCACCCGGATGCTCGAGGTCCCGTACCTCGAAGAGGTCAATATCGGCCACGCGATCATCGCGCGGGCGGTATTCACCGGTCTCGACCGGGCCGTCCGGGACATGCTGCACCTGCTGGGACGGGTCTAGCCGGCGACCGGCGGGGCGTCTGCCCGTCACCTATCCCCTTGACCCCGCAACCCGCTCGTGTATAATGCCTTTTTATTTCCGGCCAAGCCGCCCTCCCGCGTGGAATTCCTGGCGCCACATTTTACCGGCACGATCCTGGGAGGGCGTGAGTCTGCCCGACACAGATTACGCCCGAGGTACCGATGAAGACCCGCTGGAGACTGGTCATCATTCTTGCAGTCGTCGCGTTTTGTATCTACGCGCTGCTGCCGAGTATTCGCTTCTATACGCTGACGCCCGACCAACGGGCCGGCCTCACGAAAGCGCAGCGCGATAAGTACATCGACTCCGCCATCAAGCTCGGCCTGGATCTCCAGGGCGGGGTTCACCTGGTGATGGAAGTCGACGACTCCCGGCTGGACGAAAACGCCAAGAAAGACGTCGTCGATCGCGTCATCAAGATTTACCGCAACCGCATCGACCAGTTCGGCGTTTCGGAACCCGTCATTCAGAAGCAGGGCGACAAACGGATCATCGTCGAGCTTCCCGGCCTGCAGGACGTCGATCGCGCCCACCGCATTCTCAACCAGACCGCGCAGCTCGAATTCCGGCTCGTTCGCGAGCAGGACGAAGTGAGCCGCGTTCTCTCCGCGCTCGACCGCAATCTGCACGGCATCAAGGTGACCGGCACCGTCGTCGACACGTCGGGCGTCAACGCGGACACCACGAAGACCGCATCGGCGAAGCCCAAGTCGAGCGGAACGGCCGAAGTGGATTCGCTGCTCCCGGCCCTCCAGACCTCCAATGAAAAGGGCAACGTGCCGCTTCCGGAAGCGAGCGCGGACAAACCGTTCACATCGCTTTTGGTCTCGTACGTCAACGGCGGCGTCGTCGTGGATACGCGGCGCGTCGAAGACGTGAACCTGCTGCTCCAGACGCCGCAGGCGCAGCGCGCCATTCCGTCGAACTCGGAATTCCTGTGGAGCCACGAAGAGAATCCGCTGCCGGACGGCGGGACGGGCCGGCTGCTCTACCTGGTGGAGAAAACGCCGACGCTGGACGGCAGCACGCTGACCGACGCCACGACGCGCGCGGATCCCGAAGATCCCAGCCGCCTCAACGTGGCGTTCCGGCTCAATCGCCAGGGAGCGATCGTGTTCGGCCGGTTCACCGGCGAGAACATCGGCCGCCGCATCGCGATCGTACTCGACGGCAAGGTTCGTTCAGCGCCCACGGTACAGAGCAAGATCCCGGGCGGCGAAGGACGTATCACCGGCATGGGCTCCGATGAAGAAGCCAGCGATCTGGCGATCGTGTTGCGTGCCGGTGCGCTGCCGGCGCCCGCGAAGATCGTCGAAGAACGCACGGTCGGGCCGACGCTGGGCCGCGATTCGATCGATTCGGGCAAGAGGGCGGCGCTGGCCGGGTTCGTGCTCGTGCTCGTGTTCATGATCATCTACTACCGGATGTCGGGCGTGCTGGCCTGCGGCGCGCTGATTTTGTGCATGGTGATGATTATGGCCGTGATGGCACGTCTGCACGCCACCCTGACGATGCCCGGCATCGCGGGGCTCATTCTGACCATCGGAATGGCGGTCGATGCCAACGTGCTGATCTTCGAGCGCATCCGCGAGGAACTCCGGCGTGAGAAGACGGTGAGGGCGTCCATCGACGCGGGTTATGACAAGGCGTTCTCGACCATTCTCGACGCCAATATCACCACGCTGATTACCGCGTTCGTGCTGTGGCAGTTCGGCACCGGACCCATCAAAGGGTTCGCGACGACGCTGACACTCGGAATTCTCGCGAGTATGTTCACGGCGCTCTTCTGCACGCGCCTGGTCTACGACATCATTACCGCCCGGCGCCATCTCGAGCGCCTGAGCATCTAGTCGGGGGAAAGCGGATATGCAGTTCTTCGGCAGCACCAATGTAGATTTCGCCGGTGTTCGGCGCCGGACGATGGCGGTCTCGGCGATGATTCTGATCGCCGGCCTGATCTCCATCGCGATTCATCGTGGTTTTGCGGCGTCGATCGACTTCACCGGCGGCGCGCTGGTCGAGATCGCGGTCGAAAATCCCGTTCCCGTGTCCGAAATTCGGACGCTGGTCTCGAACGTCGGCTACCCGGGCGCCGAGATCACGCGCTTCGGCGAAGCGGGCGATTTTCTGATCAAGGTCAAGAGCACCGACGTCGCGCCCGACTCGGTGGCGCAGACCATCAAGAACGCGGTAACGGCCGGTATCGGCGGGCAGAAAGTGGACCTGCGCCGCGTCGAATCGGTGGGACCGAAGATCGGCTCCGAGCTTCGTGCCGCCGCGTTCTGGGCGGTCGTCTACTCGCTGATCGGCATTCTCATCTACGTCGGCTGGCGCTTCGATTTCCGCTTTGCGGTGGCGTCGATCATTGCGACCGCGCACGACGTCCTCTTCACGCTGGCGTTCTTCTCGTTCACGGGCATGGAAATTTCCCTGCCGGTGATCGCGGCGCTTCTGACCATCGTCGGATATTCGCTCAACGACACGATCGTCGTGTTCGACCGAATCCGCGAGAACCTGGCGATCCGCCGCCGCGAGAACTTCAACACGCTGGTGAATTCTTCGATCAACGAGACGCTGTCGCGAACCGTCATCACGGCGGGCACCACGCTTCTCTCGCTGATCGCGCTGCTCGTCTTCGGCGGCGAGGTCATCCGCGACTTCGCGCTGACGATGACGGTGGGCGTCATCGTCGGCACGTACTCGTCGATCTTCATCGCCGCTCCGGTGCTGATCGAGTGGCAGCACCGGCGGCCCAAGAAGGTCAAGTAGCCCGTCTCCAGCCTCTTTTTCGCGCGTTTCGTCCCCATTCGGGGACAGCGGTGTCCCCACCGCGGGACAACGTTCCGCTTCGTCATTGGCTAACCTGTTGTCAATTCATCGATAAGGTCGAGGCACGTCGCTTGCTTTTACTCCGTTGTTTAGGTCCAAGCCAATGGGGACCCGATTTAGAATAGTTGTGCCGGCGGTGGGCGCCGTGCTCTTGGCCGGGTGGGTGATCGTCGTTCAGCCCGGGGACGCCGCGGCGCGCCCCAACCGGTCGCCGCGGTCCGGCGCCGATCCTTCTGCCGCCCAGCCCAACGTCGTCTCGCAGCGGTCCGATTCGCCCGACAGCTCCGGCGACATGGACGCGGCCCGGGCGGCGGGCGGTCCCATGGATGTCTTCGCGGACATCGAACGCGGCTGGAGCACCCGCAACGTCGAGATGATTCTTCGCCATTTCGGGTCGCAAAAGGTGGCGATCTCGGTGGACGGAACCGGACCCTCCGGCGGAAGTTTCTCCCGCAATCAGAGCTACTACCTGCTCAAAGATCTGTTCCGCTACACGATCACCCGCAAGTTCGAGTTCACGCAGTACCGCAAGCCCGGCGAGGAAGGCGGGCAGTCGTTCGCCATCGCGGAACGCCAGTACCAGAAGACCGACGATGGCCGCCTCTTCAAAGACAAAGTCTACGTATCGCTTCACCTGGAGCAAGCCGACGACGGAGACCACTGGGTCGTGGACGAGATCAAGTCCATCCGGTGATCCGTCCTCTCATTCGGTTCACCTCCCGCCGTGCTATGCTCCTCGCGCCGTGTGAGTGGTAACGCACGATGCGAAATCAACGCCTGAATCTCATTGTCGCGACCGCGGGCCTCCTGGCCACGTGGGTCGGCATCGTCGTGCGCTTCTTCTGGACGGCGGAAACGCCGTCCGTGCCGACGTGGGCAATCGCCGCACTGCTGACGATCGCGGCGGTCGCGACGTTTTCCGCGCGCCGCCGCCGCCCGCAGCCGGTCTGGTTGTGGACCGCCGTCGCGCTCACCGGCATCTCCCTGGTTCTGCTGACGCTCCCCGCGCCGGCGACGCCCGATGCGGTCCGGAACTGGCAACGCGAATCGTCGCGACACGTCGCCGAGACATTGCGCGGTGTGGGCGAAGAGATCGGGCGGCTGGAAGACCTGTCGACGGCGCTCGCGGCGAGCGTGACCGACCACATGCGGGCTTTCGATACGCCGCCCGACCGGGATCGCACGGCCGCGTTCGCGCTGCTCGATTCGCTCGCGCGTTCCACCGCGCAGAAATCGCTCGCGCCCGGCACGGCGATCGGCCTCCAGCTCTTCACGCCGGCGGGCGAACGCATCGCGTGGGCGGGCTGGCCGCAGTCGGTGTCGTTGCTGGACCGGATGTTCATCACCGGCGGCAGCGAGATCGTCTATACGCGAACGGTGTCGCTCTACCACATCCTGTCGCACATCGTTCCGATCGTCGGGCGCGACAGCACGACCGTCGCCATTCTCCTCGTCGACATGCCGCTCGAAGTCGACTATCGCGTCAACAACCGGTTTCTGAAGAGTTCGAGCCTCGCCGACCACATTCCGCTGGGCTCGGTGGCGCGCGTTTCCTTCGACTACTATCCGCCGACCGGCAACCTGGTCGAACGGCTGGGACGGTTCCGCGAGATGCAGGCGAACGAACGGGCGCGGAGAACGCGAATGCTGGAAGCCGCGCGCGGTCGTCCCGAACCCGTGGAGCCGGATACCTCCGGGGCCGCGAACCACGTCGCGTCGTGGCGCGACTCGGTGATGACGTACTTCGAATTTCCCGAGAACGTCGAGCCGATGGGGGAGATCGTGGGCGACGGCGCCAGCGGGCTGCAGGGTCGCGTCCTCGTCCGCAGTCGCGTGGGAAATCCGCTGCTGAACGCGAGCGCGGTCGGTCATCCGTTCAGTCACTACGTCGAGCAGGGCACCGCGCGTCGCGCCGTGTGGGGAAAGGCATGCGCGCTGCTGGCCTTGCTCGCGTTCTTCGTCCAGTTGATGCGCTGGATTCCCGGCGGACGCTCGGTGCGCATTACCGCCGCGCGCGCCGCGTTGTTCGCGGCGTTCATGGTAGCACTGCGCTATGCGCTCCTGTCGTTCGGACCGCGCAGCGTGTGGGCGCATTCCCGTCTGTTGGATCCGTCCGTGTTCGCGACGCCGACCCTCGGCGGGATCATGCGCAACACGCTCGACTTCGCGGTGACCGCGGTGTTTCTCGTCGTGCTCATCTACGGGATCGTGCGCATCGTCCGCGACGCCACCGACGACGATACCCCCGCCCCCGCGCGACGGGTACCGCTGTGGACGTGGATCGCCGAAGCCGTTGGGATCGCGGGTGTCCTTCTCGGCGCGTGCGAACTCGTGCGTCGCCTCACGAACACGGTGGTAGTGAACGCGAATCCACGACTGGTGGGTGACAGCCTCACGATCACGGACCCTAGCGTGGTGTTCCTCCACGTCGGGCTGTTCCTCACGGTGACCGGCATCGTGCTCGCCGGCGCCTTCCTGATCTGGGGACTGCTGCGCGCGACCGGTGATTCCCGGCGCGTTCGCGCATGCGGGGCGGCGCTCGGGCTCATTGCGGTGGTCGCTATTCTTCTGCATCGCTGGGATCTCGCGGCGATCTCGGCGCTGGTGATTGCATTCATCGTCGTCGCGCCCCGCGTGGCTCACCGCGAAGACCTGGTTTCGATCGGCATCGTCGCGTTCGGACTCGTGGTCATTTCGTCGGCCGCGGCCTATGTCTATCTCAGCCATGACTACGACGAACTGCGCAAAGGATTCGTGCTCGAGAAAACGGGCGAGATGAGCAGCCCGTCGGACAACTGGAAGGTCGTGATTCTCGAGGACGTGCTGAGCGAGTACGCCGACCGCCACGATATCCGCCAGGCGTTGCGTTCGCCGTCGTCGCAGGACGTCGAACGGCTCGCGTTCGATCTCTGGGCTGACAGCCCGTTGAGCCTCCTCGGCTACAGTTGCGCGATCCACGTCGTCAGCGATGCCGACAGCGTCATCAGCGAATTCTCCGTCGACATGCCATACCGCGCGCGCATCGGCGAAGGCGGCGAACGGACCGACACGCCGGACCAGAATCGCTGGGCGGTGCTCGATCTCACCCGGTCGACGCCGCAGGGGCTCGTCCGTTTCTATCGCGGCGTGCTCAATGTCGACAACACCGACGTCTACGAACCGGGCGCCGCGCCCGGGCGCCTGCTCGGTAAGGTCATTGTGGATGTGCCCTTCTTCTTCGGCAGCCTCGAACTCGCCGCGCGCACCGGGCCGCGCACGCCCGAAGTGTTGCGAAACGTGCAGGAAGGCGGCGTCGCGCCGCGTGTCGAAGAACCCGAGGCGCTCTTGCTCGCGCATGTCGACTCCGATCGTCGCGTGACGGAGTCGTCGTCGGAACACCTGCCGGTGGGGACGCGGGTCGACGCGCTGGTGATCGACAAGGCGATGGAGCGCGGGTGGCCGCTGCTCCGGTCGGCATCGCAGACCTACCGGGTCATCGCCGTCGAAACGCCGGACTCGCCGGACCTGCTGCTGGCGGGCTTCGGGGTTCCGTCTCCGGCGCGGCACCTGCTGCGCTGGTCGACGCTGTTCTCATTGTATCTGTTCTATGCGCTCGTGCTGATCGTCGCCGTCATCGCGCTCGGTGCCGTGCCTCGGTTGAGCCGGGTGCTGCCGACCTTGACGCCCGGACGCCGGCTGGGATTCCAGCAGAAGCTGTTGGCGTCGTTCTTGATCGTCGCGCTCGCACCCGTGGTGATCCTCGGACTGTTCTCCGTGAACTTCATCAAGGGACGATTCGTCGAGGAGAGTCGCGACGAGGCATCGTTCAAGGCGTTCAGCGCGCGCAAGGCGTTCGTCAATCTGTTGCACGGAGAACTCCAGTTCTTCTTGAGCCGCGCGGATCTGAAGTCGTTCGTCACACCCAAGGCCGCGCCGCTACGGAGACTCGGCGGCCAGCGCGTGGTGGCCCTCTACGACGACGCCGCGCTCCCCGACGACGCGTCGGCGGTTCCGGTGGTGGGGTCGGTGGAGGACGTGTCGACCGAAGACCTCGCCATCATGACCATCGACGGCGTTTCCTACCTCGGCGTGTTCAGCGCGCCACTGCGCGTGATGCGCGACGGGTGGCTCGGCGGGTACTACATCTTCTACGCGCGTGCCGTCGACCCCGAGTTGCTGTCGGAGATCGCCGAGCAGGTCGGCGCCGACGTGAATCTCTACGTCGACGGCAACCTGGTGGCGTCGAGTCGCGAGGGACTGCTGGCGGGCGGATTCATCAGCGCCACCATGAACGCCGACGCGTTCGTCGAAGTATCGCTCCTGGGATCCGACAAGTCGCTCGCGACCGAGCGCGCGGGGAGCTACGACTTCCAGGTGGCGTATCTGCCGGTCGACCACTGGCGCGATTCTTCGGCAAAGGGGGCGATCGCCGTCACCCCGGACCCGACGCGCGCGGCGATCTCGGTGCCGCTCCTGTTCCGCCCGGAGTCGTATTCGCTCGAAGTGCAGCGCGCGACGTCGGTCGTTCTCGGCGTGTTCGCCTTGCTCCTGGCGGCGACGATCGCGCTCGGACTCGTGGTGGCGCGCGGCGTGTTCGAGCCGATGCGCGAGTTGGTGGCGGGAACACGGCGCATCAGCCGGGGCGACTTCAACGTGCGCCTGCGCGAAGACCGCGCGGACGAAGTCGGCATCGTCGCGACCGCGTTCAACGAGATGACCGAGCGCATCGCGGAATCGCAACGCACGCTGGAAGAGCGCCGCCGTTACCTCGAAGCCATCCTCGAAAGCATCGGCGCGGGTGTGATCAGCACCGACGCCGAAGGGCGCATCCGAACCGTGAACTCGGCCGCCGAGCGGATCACCGGCATTCCGGCAGCAAACGCCGTCGGCCGCACGGCAGAAGAGATCGCGCGCTCGGGCCGGGCGGTTCGCATCTTCTCGCTCCTGGACCCGGCGGCATCGCCGCCCGTGCCGTTCGACTCCGGCGAACTCGAGATCGACGCGCAGGGTCGGCGCGCAACGGTCAAGTACATGAGCACGCGTCTCGAGACCGAAGGCCGCACGTTCGGCACCGTACTCGTGTTCGAAGATCTCACCGAACTGATTCAGACCAAGAAGTTGTCTGCGTGGGTGGAGATGGCGCGGCAGATCGCGCATGAGATCAAGAATCCGCTGACGCCGATCCGCATCTCCACGCAGTTCATGCGCCGCGCGTACGAACAGAAGGCGGACGAGTTCGACCGCATCTTCCGCGAAGGAACCGAGACCATCATCCAGCAGGTGGATGTGCTCAAGCGGATCGCCGGCGAGTTTTCGAGCTTCGGTCGCATGCAGCACCTCGACATCCGCCCGCAGGAAATCGATGCGCTCGTTCGTCACATCGTCACGCCGTATCAGAAGAACGTCTCCGACGTCGCCGTGCGCTACGAGAACGGAATTTCCGGCACACGGGTTCTTGCCGACGCCGAGGCCGTGCGCAAAATATGTTCGAATCTGATCGAGAACGCGATGGAGGCGATGGGACCGAAGGGCGGCGAACTGGATGTGCGCTGCGCGGCAGCGACCATCGACGGCGCGCCCATGGTGCAGATCGTGTTCCGCGACAGTGGGCCGGGACTGAACGACGAAGCGACGCGCCGACTGTTCGAACCCTATTTCTCCACCAAGACGACCGGCACCGGCCTCGGCCTCGCCATATGTCGTACACTCTCGCGCGAGATGGGCGGCGACGTCAGCGTGCGCAACGCCAACGACGGCGCCGGCGTCGAAGCGATCCTCACGCTGCGCCGCGTCGTGTGACGACGCCGTCTTGTGGGTTGACGATCACGGGGTTCTTGTCTGCGGTTTCCAACCTCGCGGAGCATATTGATCACGAGTGGGCCAACAATGAGAAAAAACCAAACAGCAACGCGTCTTGTCATCCTGGGCGTCGTCTTGTTGAGCGCAGGCACACTGCGCGCGCCATCAGCCTTCGGTCAGGCGATCGGCACTCTGTCCGTCTCGAGTATTCCGCAGGGATGGGACTGTGGACTTGGGGATGATGGAGCCGGCATCAAGAGCGCGTACGTGATCCACAGAGCGTTTTCCGGTACGCAGGGATGTCGGTTCCGTCTCGCAATGGATCCGGGCGTCACCATGACGTATCTCTCGGAAGTGCACTACACCCAGGCGACCGGGAACACGCAGGAGGGGATGGTCGCCTGCTACGGCGAATGTGTGACGGAGGATGTCCTCGTCGCCACGGTCTACTACATGTCGTTCGGTTCAACGTACAACTGCTCGGACATCCGGATTGTTCCGCATCCTGACGCCCAGACGGTCGACGCGGTCGCGTGCTTCGACTACCCGGCTCGTTTGCTGACCGTGCAGGACTTAAGGGTCTACAGCATGAGATCCTGGGAACTGCGTCTCGATGCCCGGAGCCCCACACGTTCCCCGGCACGCCGGGCGCGTCTGCCTGTGCGCCGCTCGCCGTTCAAGAATCGACGTGGGGCCGGGTCAAGGCCCTGTACCGCGACTGATGTGGAGGGTTGTCATGTGGGTCGGGGACAGAGTCGTCCTTAACTCGTCGTCATCAAGGCCGCTTGTGTCGACACGGTTCAGCGCCTGCGCTTCTGCTTCAAGATCGATCGTGATAACCGTCGCTGTTGTTGCCTCGCTTTCGTTCGGGCGGTTTTCGCCCAGGGCGGCGTTTACCCCTATTGTGAGCTCCCAGACAGCGCCACAGTTGACAGTGTGTTGGTTTTTGACACGAGCGGCCTGTACCACGAATTTGGCGCGGACACGGTAATGTACCCAAATGAATTTGATATTGGCGCCGTGTTCGCGCCGTTCGACAGTGTGTTCTCGCTCTCGCTTACCGACGGGATCCGGGTGTCACCATGACGTATCTCTCGGAAGTGCACTACACGCAGGCGACCGGAAACACGCAGGAGGGGTTGGTCGACTGCTACGGCGAATACGTGACGGAGGATGTCCTCGTCGCCACGGTCCCCCGCGACATGCCTTTGTGAGACACGGTATTCGGTGACGCGCCGGAGCGCTTCGACCTTTAAATCACGGGTATATCGACCACGATTGTTGGGCGCGGCCAGGATGGCTGAGCGCGGAACAGTAACGCGGGTGCCTCAAGTCCGACCCAAATAGGGGGGTAGACAAGACAATAAACAGTTGACTAAACTTAGTACTCCGATATGGATTGAGCGATCTAGGAGGACGAGCAGTTGCGGCTGCGGTTTCGTTCTTTAGTATGGACTAGCATTTGAACGGTAGTGCTAGCTGGACATCGCGCTGGCTCAGATCACCGCAACGAGCTACGTCGGCTGCAATTATGCATTCGTCAGGTTCCGAACCCACGGGAGTGTGCCAACCATGAGTGCGCCTACTACAAATAGAGAACACCGGATTACAGCCTGGCTGCTCGCTCTGGGAACGATCTTGTTGATAGCAGAGACGCTGCATGCGCCATTGGCCCTCGGTCAGGTGACCGGTAACCTGTTCGTCTCAAGCGTCCCCCAGGGATGGGACTGTGGGTTTCACGACGACGGTTCGGGAATCCAGAGTGTCTATGTGATTCACGACTCGCCTTCAGGCACTCAAGGCTGTCGATTTCGCCTTGAGATGGATCCGGGCGTCACCATGACCTATCTGTCGGAAGTGCACTACACGCAAGCGACCGGAAACACGCAGGAGGGATTGGTGGCGTGCTACGGGGAGTGCGTGGTCGACCCCATTCTCGTTGCCACGGTCTACTACATGTCATTCGGCACGTCCGTGGATTGTTCGGCGATCCACGTCGTTCCGCACCCGGACGCGGAGACGATTGACCAGGTTGCGTGCCACGGTTATCCGGCGGGTGTTGTGGCCGCCCATGATCTGTTCGTTTACAGCGGAGTTCCAGATTACTGCTTTTGCGCGGATACCCGCACGTTTCCCGGTACCCCGGGCGCGTCTACGTGTGCTCCGCTCGCCGTTCAAGAGTCGACGTGGGGACGAGTCAAGGCACTTTACCGTAACTGATAGGGATGTTGTCGATGATGTTTCCATGTTCGGAATCGTGATTCACAATTTCTGCCAGGAGGTCCAGGCTTGCGTACATCTCCTCCGCAATTGGTCCTTTTCGCCGTCATTGTTCTCGCCTCGATCACGAGCTGGGCGACGAGTTCTGCCCAGGCCGGCGTGTACCCCCATTGCGACCTTCCAGATAGTGCAACAGTTGACAGTGTGTTGATCTTCAACGCCGGCGGTCAGTACCATGTGTTTGGTACAGACACGCTAATGTATCCGAATGAGTTTGATATTGGGGCCGCGTTCGCCCCATTTGACAGTGTGTTCACTCTCAAACTTACGGATGGAGTCTCAAACCGATGGTCAAGATCAGATTTCAGTTATCTTATCTCGAGTATCATGGACAACGATTCGCTCGATATCTCTGACGACATTTTTGCCACCGTATGGAACTATTTCTGTCGCGAAGATTCGGATCAGAATCCATCCTACTGACCTTCCCCCCGAAAGCTGATCCAGCGATGAGTTGACACCTCGGGCTATACTCAAGCCTGAAGGAGGTCGACCATGCGTCGGTCGCGGTTTAAGGAAGAGCAGATCATCGGGATTTTGAAGGAAGCGGAAGCAGGGACGAGCAGCGGCGAGCTGTGCCGCCGACACGGCATCAGTCGCGAGACGTTCTACCGCTGGAGGCAGAAGTTCGGCGGGATGCAGCTGAGCGAAGCGCGCCGGCTGAAGCAGATGGAAGAAGAGAACCGGCGACTGAAGAAGGCGGTTGCCGAGCTCACGCTCGACAAACAGATCCTGGAAGAGGCGTTGAGGGCCGTAAAAAACCTCTAACGTCGGCGCAGCGGCGAGAGCTGGTCCGCATCATGCCGGCCAGCGAACGGAGAGCGTGTCGCGTTCTGGATGAGCCACGCTCGAGTGTTCGCTATCAAAGCCGGAGACAGCGTGATGACGAGGCACTGCGCGGGAAGATTCGGGCGTTGGCGGAGGCGAAGCCACGGTGGGGCTGTCCGCAGATCACGCGCGTACTGAGACGTGATCATGGGGTGAAGGACAACCACAAGCGGGTCGAGCGCCTGTACGGCTTGGAGCGGCTGCAGCTGCCGCGGCGAAAGAAGAAGCGAGCGGCCTGGGTGCAGCGCAAACCGGTGACCGCGCCGACGCGACCCAATGAGCGCTGGTCGATGGACTTTGTGCACGATGGAACGTCAAACGCTCGCCAGGTGAAGGTGCTCACGATCGTGGATGACTTCTCGAAGAAGAGCCCGGCGATCCACATCGCGTCCTCGATCCGGGGCATCCACGTCGTAGAGGTGCTGAAGGCGCTTGGCCGGTGGCATCCACTGCCGAAGGAGATCGTGATGGACAACGGACGCGAGTTCGCCGGCAAAGCGCTCGATCAGTGGGCGTACGAGAGCGGTGTGAAGCTGCGTTTCATCGAGCCCGGAAAGCCCGTGCAGAACTGCTTTGTCGAGAGCTTCAACGGGAAGCTTCGCTACGAGTGCCTGGACTTGCACTGGTTCCGGAACATCGAGCACGCCAGAGAGGTAATCGAGACGTGGTGGGTCGAGTACAATACCTATCGGACCCACAGCAGTCTGGGTGGGATCACGCCGGCAGAGTTCGAAAAGCGTCGGTCCGAGGCGGGTTGTCAACAAATGGTTGGATCATGAAGTGGGGGAAGGTCAGTTCCTTCCCCGAATAGCAATGTCGTGACATGGGACGGAGATGTGCTCGTTTTAGGCGACGTGACGGTGCCCAGCGGCGGCACGCTGAACATTGCCGCCGGTACGCGGGTCCATGTGTGGCCATCGGATTTGGCCGAGATGGGCGCCGACACTACGCGTGTCGAATTCAATGTGGAAGGAACCCTGGTGGCGGACGGGACGTTTACCGATCCAATTGTCTTTGACTCATGGACGCCAACGACGTCGGAGGACTGGGTTGGCATGTATTTCGACAGCCTGAGCGGCGGCGGGACTTTTGACCACTGCGAAATTGCTCACGCGGAGTACGGTGTTGAAAGTTGGTCCCATGTCACAATGTCGGACTGCGCAATCCACGACTGTGAGTACGCTGGATTGGTTGGTGAGGGTGATTCTCTCACGGTCACGGGTAGCACAGTCGATGGGTCCGGTGCGTGGGGCGTGTTCCTGACGTCCGCGGACGCGATCTTGACGAGTGACGTTGTCAAGAACTGTGAGAGCGCGGGGGTTCAGGTGCAGCCGAATGCATCCCTGGTCGCAGCGGGCTGCACGATGCGAGACAACGATACCGGTGTGTACATCAACGACACTGCGGACGTGACCCTGAACTCGGCGTGTGTGCTCAACAACAACGGAATCGGGGTCCATTGTTACAGTACGAACTCGCCAGCGCCCACGATCGCCGCGTGTACGGTCGATAGCAACGAGACGGGTATCTACTGTGAGTACTACAGTCACCCGTACATCGACCAGAACACGATGGAGTATAACGGTGCGGCAATATACTGCATCGACCACTCATCACCTCTGGTCACGTCAAACGTCATATTGCACAACACAAACGGTGTGCTCGCAGCCGAGAACGCAAATCCTAGCATCGGCCAACGCAGTTCGGCCAGTGCGAACACTATTTACGCGAAGACGAACTATGAGGTCGTGAATTTCACCGAGGGGTTGACGCTCGGTGGGGAAGATAATTGGTGGAACAGTTCATCAGGACCGGTACCGGCCAGGATTCTCGGCTCCGTCGATTATGATCCTTGGTTGACGGAGGCTCCCGCATTGATGTTCTCGCTGCCGGTGAAACCGGAGCACGTGCCGACGAAGTTTGCGCTGGGGGCCGTGGTCCCTAACCCGTTCAATCCCCAGACCACGATCCATTACGACGTGCCGCTGCCGGGCGGGAAGGTAACGATCCGAATCTATGATGTTGCTGGACGCCTGGTCTCTGAGTTGGTCAATGCGTTCACGGCGCCGGGCTTTCACGAGGTTCGGTGGAATGGTGTGGGTAGCCGTGGTGGATCGGTGGCCAGCGGAGTGTACTTTGTACAGATGAAGTCGCCGACATTCGTCCAGTCCAAGAAACTCGTTCTGTTGAAGTAGGGGGACCAGCAATGAAACGGATCCAATTGCTTTCGATGATTGTCGTCGGCTGGGTGCTTGGACTTAATGTGACGGCAGCGGACGCATCTCATGTAACGGTGCCGGTGACGACGTCAGGAATGGCGTCGGCTTCCGTGGACAGCCGGCCGATTTATGTCCTTTCACTTGAGGTACCCGAGGCTGTGAGCGGAAAACGCCTGGATACGGCGCTCCTCGAGTTCTACGTCGACGCGGCCCTCGTCTCTGGAGAGGAAGTGGAGCACACGCCGTCGATCGACGTTCGCGCACTCACGGCCACGTATAGTCCGACGGGCGAGCTCGCGTCATCCGCTGCTCTGGGGCGAGCGCGGCCGGTCTCTGTTGGGAGTGGCCGGAAGGTCGTCGTCGACATTACGGATATCGTGAAGGCCTGGATTGCGAGCCCCTCGTCGAACCACGGGATCGTCGTAGGATCGCTTGGAGGTTCGAAAGCGGGTGACTTCACGATGCGGAGCGACGTTCTTGGTGGTGGCAAGGTGGCGACGGTCACATTCTTCTACCAGAACCGTTCCGGGGAGAGGATTTCGGAACGGCAATAGAGCCCTTGGTCGCGCAAAACCGTGAGCGAACAGCGCTAGCCCTTCTTGCCTTTTGCTTTGGAGGGAGAGGAGTCGCCCTTGCCGGAGTCGTCCTTGGACTTCTCGCCGGAGTTTCCCGAATCTCCGTTCGAGCCGCCCTTGGCCTTCTCCTTCGACGTGCCGGAGTTGGAGTCGTCTTTCGGGGCCTTCGCTTTGTATTTGCGCGGCTCGGTGGACGCCGGCGGCGGACTGGGAGACTTGGACTTCGCCGGGCGCTGCGCCTGATTGCCGCTCGAGCCGGTGTTACCGCCGCCACCACCGCCGATGCCCGGTGACGTCAACGGCGGGCTCATTGGCTGTGACGTGAAACCCGCGGCGCCCGCACCCGACATACCGCTTCCGGGGAACCGGACGCGCGTGATCTCACGATTGCCGTAACGCTGCTTGCTCAGCTCGACGTCGACCGGCTGGATCGAACCGTGGGTGTAGCGTTCGACATACTGCGTGTCGGGCGCCGAGCGCGTGACCTGGTGCGATTTGTACGCCGCCTTGAACTTCGCCGGCGGGACCTTGTAGCGCGCGACGTCGGGCTCATGAAATTTCTCGACGGGCACGACCGTCCAGTAGTCGTCGTGGTACCACGGATCCCGCCACGGGTGTCCGGGAGGCGGCAGCGGCGCCCAGCACACGTAGTCTCCCATCGTGATCCAGTCGGCCTGACACGGATACCACGTGTAGTCCGGGATCCACACCCAGCCCAGCGTGAAGTCGTTGGCCCAGTATCCATAGTGATAGGTCGCCCACCCGAACGGGTCGTTCGACACCCACATCCACCCGTACGAGGTCCAGGCCCAGTATCCCGTTTGCATCGGCCGCCACGACGAAATGACGGTCGGCCGCCACACCATCCCGAACGGCTGCAGTTCGTACCAGCTCCCGTAGGAGTCGAGGTCGTCGAACATCGCGAGCGAATCGGGTGGCTGTTGATAGGCGTCGTCCGGCACCGCGGTCGTGTCCGGGCTCTGCGCGGCCAACTCCGGCGCCGGCGCGAGTTCGGGCTCGCCCAGCAGTTCGGTGTCGTAGGCGGAGGTGCACCCCGTCGCCAGGGCGAGGCCCGCAACAACGGTCAAAATCCAGACTATCCTCATGATTCCTCGTCGTTTCGCTCGGGGGAGGTGAATCGTGCGGCCATCTCTGATTGGAAGTTTAGAGACTGGCACCGGGGCACGCAACGTGCAAGTCCCACGCCGGTCTCGTTTGCACCCGCGGGCACAGTTAACTATAATTTATCCCACGGAGTTACCTATGCGGATGGCTCGAACGGCAGTGTTGGTGGCGGGGATGGTCGGCGTGCTGATCGTCGCTTCGGGCGACGTCCGTGCCCAGATCGCCCGCGAGGACCCGGCCGACGAGTATCCGGTCCGCGTCGCCCGCCTCAAGTATCCGGGCGGCGGCGACTGGTACAACAACCCGTCGTCGGTTCCCGAACTGGATGACCGAGTTCGAGCGCCGGACCGGGATCAAGACCGACCCGGACGAAAAAGTGGTCTCGCTGACCGACGAGAACCTGCGCGCCTATCCGATTCTCTACGCCACCGGCCACGGAACGATCAAATTCTCGCCTGAAGAGCGCGCAATTCTTCGCGCGTATCTCGAAGACGGCGGATTCTTTTTCATCAACGACAGCTACGGAATGGACGCGTCCGTACGCGCGATGGTTCACGATCTGTTTCCCGAACGTCCGTTCGAGGAATTGCCCAACGATCACCCCATCTACCATAGTTTCTATGACTTGCCGGGGCTGCCCAAGATCCACGAGCACGACGGCAAGCCGCCCCAGGGATTCGCGGTCACGCTGGACGGGCGCGTGGTACTCTACTATGTGTACGAATCCGATATCGGTGACGGCCTCGCCGATCCCGAAGTCCACCACGACCCGCCGGCCAAGCGGGAACTCGCCATGAAAATGGCCGTAAATGTGCTCATGTACGCGCTCACCCGGAGCGTGCTGATGTGACGCCCACCTCCGGAGACCGCATGACGTCCGGCAACGACGCGCTTCGCAAATACCTGCGCTCGATCCTGTTGCGAACCGCCGCGCTCCACGTGGGCGCGGGGCTGGTCTCGGTGCTGGCTGCGGCGTCCTGGGTGCTGCTGGCGATGGTGGTCTGGACCGTCGCCGTCCACCAGCCGAGCCTGGCCGCCGCGACGTGGGTCGCGCGCATCACCATCGGCGTGCTGATCGCGCTCGTCGCGTGGTTCGTCGTGTGGCCGCTGGTGCGACTGCCGGGAATCGACCGCCTGGCGTCGGAAATCGAACGCCGCCAGGATCTCAAAGAACTCGTCCGCGCCGGTTTTGAATTCAGCCGCGACGACACCGCGTCGCAGCGCTACTCGCCGGATCTCGTGCGCGAAGTGATCCGTCAGGCGGTGGAGAAACTCTCGGGACTGCGCGTGCGCGTGCTGTTCCTGAAGCGCCGCGACCTGTTGTTCGCGCCGGTGGCGCTGGGGGGACTGGTCGGATTGCTCCTGATCAGCGTGTTCAACCCGCGCGTGGTGGCGGACGCCGGCCGGCGCGTGCTGTCGCCGCGCGAGGTGGCGGCGCTCCCGCATGCGCCCAACATCTACGCGCAACCGGGCGACGTCACGGTGCTCGCGGGCAGCGACGTCACCGTGTCGGGGCTGGACTTCGGCCGTACCGAGATGCCGGTGCAGATCTCGTACGATCTTTCGAGCAATTTCCACAAGAGCGAGCCCACGACGCTGGTGCGTCGCGACCCGGGAAGCGCGCTCACGTTCGATCGCTACGACTACACGTTCCACGACATTCGCAACACGACGACGTACCATTTCGAGACCGGCGCGTACAAGAGCGCGAGTCACACCATCACCGTCGTACACGAACCGATTCTGACCGACGTGAAGGTTACGCTCACGCCGCCGGCGTACACGGGCGAGCCCGCGACGACGCTCGCCGACAACGCCGGCAACGTCCAGGCGCTGGAAGGGACGAAGGTGCGCATCGACGCGCGCAGCAACAACCCGTTGCGCGAAGCGTGGGTCCAGTTCGACGGCAAAGATAAAACGCCCGTCGAGCACACCGGTCGCGACGTCACCTTCGGATTCGCCGCGCTCACCGACGGGTCGTATCGGGTGCTGCTCGAGGACTCGCTCGGGTTCTCGACGCGCGACCCCTTGGCCTACACCGTCGAAGTGTTCCCGGATCACCCGCCCACGGTCGAGGTGATCGAGCCCGGCACCGACACCACGATGCCGCGCACGCAGGTGCTCGACATCGGCTTCGTCGCGGCCGACGACTACGGTGTCGCGCACGCGACCCTCTATTATAGAAAGACCGGCGACGACGCCTATCAGAAGGCGGCGGTCGCGCTGGGCGACAAGCGCAACCGCAAGGAAGTTGCGGTTTCGTATCACTGGGACCTGTCGAACCAGACGCTCTTCCCGGGTAATTCGCTCGAGTACTTCGTCGAGGTCGCGGACAACAACGTCGTCACCGGACCGGGCATCGGACGCAGCAAGGTATTCCGCGTCACCGTGCCGACGATCGCGCAGATCTACGATACCGCGCGCGAGGACGAGTCGCAGCGCACCGATGCGCTCAAGACCGCGATCGAGGACACGCGCGACCTCAACGAACAGCTCGACAAGATTTCGCACGAGTATCTCAAGACCGAAAAGATGGAGTGGTCGCAGAAAAAGGAACTGGACCGCGCCGCCGAGAAGCAGAAGTCGGTTGCCGACAAATTGAACGAGGTCAAGGAATCGCTCGACAAGACGCTGCAGCAGCTCTCCGACGATCAGATGACCACGCAGCAGATCGGCGAGAAGATGGAGGAGATTCGCAAGCTCCTCGACGAGGTCAACTCGCCCGAGCTGCAGAAGTACATGGACGACCTGCGCAAGGCGATGGAGAAGATGAACCCCGAGGACGTCAAGAAGGCGCTCGAGAATCTCAACCTGAACGCGGAAGAAATGCTGCAACGCCTGGAGCGCACGGCGAGTCTGCTCAAGGAGCTGCAGAAGGAGCAGCGCCTCGAGGAAATGGTGCGCAAGACGCAGGACCTGATGGAGAAGCAGACCGACCTCAACGAGGATACCCAGAGCGCGTCGCCGAAAGACCAGAGCGCGATGAACGATCTGGCGAAGCGTCAGGATGAACTCGCCAAACAGGCCGACGAGATGCAGAAGATGACCGACCAGCTTTCCAAGGACGCCGACGACCCGCAGGTGCAGCAGGATCTGCAGCAGATGTCGAAGGACATGCAACCGCAGGAAGGCCCGCAGCAGAACATGCGCAACGCATCCGACAAGCTCAAGCAGCAGGAGCAGCAGCAGGCGATGCAGGAACAGCAACAGGCGATGGAGAAGATGGTCAGCCTGTTCCGGCGGGCGACGCAGGTGCAACAGCAGATGAGTCAGAACCAGAACAACCGCATGGCGGCGAACTTCCAGAAGTACGCCAAGCAGACGCTCGACCTGTCGTTCCGCCAGGAAGCGCTGGCCCAGGGACTCAAGGGATCGTCCGACCAGGACAGCCAGGCGTTCGACGATTTCGCCGAGAAACAGATGAGCTACCTGCGCGCCACGCAGAAGGTCGCCGACGGCGTTACCGAGATCGCCAACCAGTCGCTGGGCGTGCCGCCCGCGCTGGTCGAGGCGCTGGGCGAAGCGATCAATCGCATGCAGAGTTCGATGCTGTTTCTCGAGCAGGACAAGCCGTACATGTCGACCGCGCACGCGCACAACGCGATCGAATCCTTGAACAAGGCGACCATGGAGATGCTGCGCAGCGCCGAGAGTTGCAAGTCGGGGAAGCAGGGCCAGGGAAAGCCCAGCGCGCAGCAGATGCTCCAGGCGATGATCCCGCAGCAGCAGGACATCATCAAAGAGACGCAGCAGATGTTGCAGATGAAACTCGCGGAAGAGGCGCTGCGCCAGCAGCAGCAGGCCCAACTCGATCGCCTCGCCGGGCAGCAGCGATCGCTGCAGGATGTCGCCAAACAGATTCGCGAATCCATGGAGAAGAACCGGCAGGCGCCCGGGCAACTGGACAAAGCGATCGAAGACATGGAGGCGGTGGCCAAGCAACTCCAGAAGGGGCAGGTCGGCGACGATCTGGTCAACCAGCAGCAGCGGATATTGAGCCGCCTGCTCGACGCGGACCGCTCCGTGAACACCCGCGACTACGAAAAAGAACGCCAGAGCGTGACCGCGGCGGACATCTTCTCCAAGACGCTGGGACATCGCCCCGAAACCGCCGACGCGCAGACCCTTCGCGACGAGATTCAACGCGCCATGCAGCTCAAGGCGCCGGGTGAGTTCGAGGAACTGATTCGGATGTACTTCCGGGCACTGGCGGACGAGGCGCCCGTCGAGGGCGCTCCACGGAGCCAGTGATCGTGACGCGCCGCAGCATTACCCACGCCATCGTCATTCTGGCCGCCGCATCGATCGCATGGATCGCGGTGGCGCCGGCGCACGCGCAGCAGCAGCCGCGGACGGTCCGGCGGCCGTTCAGCGCCGATCCCCTGTCGCTCAGCGCCGACGTTCTGGAAGCCACGCGACTCCTGTCGGTCAATCCCGAAGCCGGCATCGCGCTATTGCGACAGTTGAACGCGCGCTATCCCGGCCGCGACGACATCCTGGCGCGGCTCGGCTACGGCATGCAGGTGGTGGGGAAGGCGGACTCCGCCGCGGTCTATTACAAGGCGGCGCTCCAGGCCAATCCGCTGAACCTCGATGCCGGCAAGGCGCTGGGCTCGATCTACTTCTCGCAGGGTCGCGAAGCCGACGCCATGCAGGTGTTCAACGATATGCTGGAAGCCAACGCGTACGGGGTTACGGCGTACAAGATCGTCGCCGACGCGCTTCGCGATCTCGGCAAGGTCGATCAGGCGATCGCTGTGCTCGAAAAGGGGCGCGACCGCAACAAGAAGAACTCCGCGCTCACCTTCGAAATCGCGAATCTCTACAAGCAGGCCGGCGACAATCGCAAGGCGATGGACGAGTACTTCGCGTTCGTCGAGGCCGACCCGAAGAGCTACCGGCTGGTGCGCGGACGCATGCTCGACCTCATGCGTGACGCCGGAACCGACGAACCCAAACTGGTCGACTATCTCGGCACGCGCGCGAATGGCGGCGGCCCCGACGGCTACGCGGCGCGCGACGTGCTGGCCGCGCACTACCTCGAGCGCGGGCTGCTGGAGAACTCGCTGGAGATGGCGCTGCGCGCCGACGAGGACAAGTCATCCGACGGCGCCACACTGCTGGCACTGGCCGAAGACGCGATGACCCGCGCCGACACGCAGCCGCGCACCGCGCGCGCGCGCTACCTCGACCTCGGGCGCCGCGCGTCGGAAGCCTTCGTCGACGGACACGCCAACGCGCCCGGAATCGACCGCGCCAAGTGGGCGCTCGCCGAGATCTACGTCGAATACGGTTCGGGTGTGGTGCCCACGGTGACGGCGGCGGAACGCACGGCGTATCTCGAGCGCGCGGTCAAGGCGTTCGAGGACCTGTCCAAGAGGTACCCCGGGTCGGAACTCGCCGAGCGCGCGTACATCGAGCGCGGCGACGTCCTGTTGCGAAAACTCAAGCGGCCGGACGACGCGCTGGCGGCGTACAAGTCGGGCGCGGTCAATTCGCGGCGGCTGGGATCGGAGTTCGCGGCCCGCATCGCCGAGGTCTACATCGGCACGAACAAGACGAGCGATCTGGACGCGTACCTGAACGCGCTGTCGCAGGCGGCGAATCTCGACCTCGCCGACACCGGCCAGTACTACGCGGGGGTGTATCTGGCGACCAAGCACGAGTACAACGCGGCCCGCGACACGCTGACCGCATTGGCCGAGGCGTCTCCGTCGTCGGCATACACCAACGACGCCATCGAGCTGGCGTGGGTGCTCGAAGAAGGTATGACGATGAAGTCGGCGTCGCTCGACGATTTCGTCGCGGCGCGCAAAGCCGACATGGTCGGCGACACGACCGCGGTGGTGTCGCACCTCAATACGATTATCGCCCGCGAAGCGGACGATCCCGTGCGACCGCGCGCGATGCACCAGCTCGGGCTGGTCTACTTCGACCGCGGCAGCTACGACGCCGCGATCGCCGTGCTGCGGAAGTTTCTCGCGGACTATCCGAGCGACGATCAGGCGCCCGTCGTGGAGCGTGTCATCGGCCAGGTATACGAAAAGGGACTCGGGAAATACGACCAGGCGCTCCACGAGTACGAACAGGTTCTGCTCACGTATCCCGAGTATGCGATGCTCGACGACATCCGGCGCGACGTCAACCGCGTGAAGTCCACGATGGAGGGGTCGACGTATGCGCCGTAGTTTCTTCGCGACCGTTGTAAGTGTCTGCGTCGTGCTCGCCTCCGCGGGCGCAGCGGTCGCCCAGCAGATGCTGGTCCCGATGGACCTGACCCAGACCAATCACCTGAAAGCGTACGGGCTCGCGTATCATGCGCTCGCCAACGGCAACACGGTCGAATGGCTGTTGAACTACCGCGGCGGGAGCTTCCTCATGCCGGCGTCGCAGGATCTGATCCTCGACGCGCGCCTGAAGAACGTGTCGTTCCAGGAAGTCTCCGGATCCGACGTCGCGCAGATCCAGGCGGAGATCGCGAAGAGCAACATGGAAGACGTCCGCCTCGAGAAGGCGCCGAAAGTCGCGGTTTACGTGCCCCCGCTCAAACAACCGTGGGACGACGCCGTCATGCTGGCGATGGAGTATGCGGAGATTCCGTACACGCGTGTCTTCGACGAGCAGGTGCTCGCCGGCGATCTCTCCAAATTCGACTGGCTCCACCTGCATCACGAGGACTTCACCGGCCAGTACGGCAAGTTCTACGGGGCCTATCGCTACACCGACTGGTACCAGGCGGACCAGCGCGACTCCGAGGAACGCGCGCGCAAGCTCGGTTTCACCAAAGTGTCCGAAGAGAAGAAGGCGGTCGCCAACGCCATTCGCGACTGGGTCGAAAACGGCGGATTCATGTTTGCGATGTGTTCCGCCTGCGACACGTACGACATCGCGCTGGCGGCCAACGGCGTCGACATCGTCGCGCAGGAATTCGACGGCGACGGACTCACGCCCGGCTACCAGAAAAAGCTCGACTACAGCCGCTGCTTCGCATTTACGAATTTCACGCTGATCACCAGTCCGTTCGTCTACGAGTTCTCGGACATCGACACCAGCGACTACGCAGCCGCGCGCGGCAGCGACGCGGACTACTTCACGCTGTTCGAGTTCTCCGCCAAGTTCGACCCGGTGCCCGCGATGCTGACCCAGGACCACGTGAGCTACGTGAAGGGATTCCTCGGCCAGACCACCGGCTTCAAGAAGGCGCTCGTCAAGAAGAGCGTCGTGATCCTGGGCGAGGACGCGGTGCACGGCGAGGTCAAGTATCTGCACGGCAACATCGGTCGCGGGACGTTCACGTTTCTCGGCGGACACGATCCCGAAGACTACCAGCACGCGGTCGGCGATCCGCCGACGGACCTGTCGCTCCACGTCAATTCTCCCGGCTACCGGCTGATCCTGAACAATGTCCTGTTCCCGGCCGCGAAAAAGAAGAAGCTCAAAACTTAGGTGCGCGCGACCGCGACGGATGCGCTAGGCTTGCCTCGATGACCGTCACCATTCTGCTCTGGGTGCTCGCCGGCGTTCTCGTCGTCGTCGGCTTCGTGGGTGTGATCGCCCCCGTGCTTCCCGGCGCGCCGCTCGTCTTTCTCGGACTGGTGGTTGCCGCCTGGGCCGAACACTTCCGGTACGTCGGCTGGCCGACGCTGTCGATCTGCGCCGTGTTGCTGGGATTGACCTACGTGGTGGACCTCGTCGCGAGCGCGTTGGGCGCGAAACGCGTCGGCGCCAGCAAGCGCGCGATGTGGGGCGCAGCGATCGGCACCACCGTCGGCGTGTTCTTCGGCGTGCCCGGGATATTGCTGGGGCCGTTCGTCGGCGCGGTGGTGGGCGAACTGATGGCGCGGCGCAATGTCGCGCAGGCGGGCCGGGCCGGCGTGGCGGCGTGGATCGGCTTCGTCGTCGGCACGCTGGGAAAACTGGCGATCATGTTCACCATGGTGGGCGTGTTCGTTGTGATGCGTCTGCTGTGATCGGCACCCCATGCGCCGGAATCTCCTGCTCATTGTCGTCGCGCTTCTCGTTGTTCTGATTCCGACAGAGGTCGTTCTTCGCCTCCAGGCGGCACGCGAGCGCGAGCGCATGCGAGCCGGCCTCGGCGAACACGTGCTGTGCACGAAGCAAGCGCGCGACCGGCGGCTGATCTACACGTACGTCCCGGGAGAGTGCGGCGCGAACTCGCGCGGGTTTCGCGACGTCGAACACACCGCGGACAAACCGGCCGGCGTCTTTCGCATCGTGCTGATCGGCGACTCGGTAGCGGAAGGTCGCGACGTCCCCGCCGATTCCACCTTCGGCCGCGATCTCGAACGCATGCTCAACGCGCGCGGCGACAGCCTGCGCTACGAAGTCATTCTCCTCGCGCGCGCGGGCTACTCGACGTCGCAGGAACTCGTGCTCCTCGAAGACGAGGCGCCGCGCTACCACCCCGACCTGATTCTGTGGAGCTATTGCCTCAACGACCCCGCGCACCCGGTGTACCACAACGCCAACGGCAATCTCGGGCGCTACTACTACCGCCCGCGCAGCTACGTCGCCGCGCTGGTCTTCCAGGCGGCGTTCCGCATCAAGCAGAAGTTCCGCGGCGAGAACTGCCCGACGGAATTCCACGCGTTCCTGCACTGCGCCTTCCGGCAGGAGGTGCGGGCGAACATCGCGCGCATCGCATCGGACGCGCGCAAACTGGGCGCGCCGGTCGCCTTCGTCGTCCATCCGATCTTCGAAGACGCGCCGAGTTTCGCTACCTACTCGCTCACCGACGTCCACGCGCACCTGGACCGCGACGCCCGCGACGCCGGCATGGTGCCGATCGACCTCCTGCCCGCCTTCCGCGCGTTCGCGCCCGCCGACCTCAAGATCAACCGCGACGACTACTTCGATCCGTGGCACCTGAACGTGCTGGGGCACCGCATCACGGCCTCGATCATTCGCGATCATCTGGTGGCGACCGGCCTGATTCCGCCCCGCGCCCCCGGAACCTCCCGCCGACATAGCCCTTGACACCCTCTCATTGCGGCGAGGATAATTCGCCCGGCGTTCGGCGTGGTTGCAACACCTTGATTCGTTGGGAGTTAAGGTTCGGGTGGCCGCCGGAGCCGGTGATGAAAGGGAGGTGACGAGGCTGCGCGCCAGGGCATTCGGCGCGCGGTGCGGTCTTATGGAGAAGCCTTTTCCCGGATGCCAGAAATGTAACAAGGGCATTCTGCTGCCCTTGTCGGACTATGGACGCGACGGCGCACCCATCATGTACAAAGCCTGGGTGTGCAACAACCCCGACTGCGGGTTCAATATCCGTATCGATAACGGGGAGATCAGCGTCGGACGCGACATCAGCACGTCCGTCAAGTAATCCACCGCCGATCCTATTCGGCGGGCGACTCGTCCAGATAGGGAGGTTCCGTTTCGGAGCCTCCCTCTTTCATTTTGAAGAGCAGGAAGATGAAGATCACGGTCGCGCCCACGACGATTCGGATGTCCTGCAGGTAGATGGGCAGGTCGCCGGCGGACGTCTCCGGAATCCACACCAGTTGCGCGAACGCCACCGCGTTGAAGATCGAGTGCGCCACCATCGTATAGGTCAGGTTGCCCGTCGCGTGATAGATCCACGCCAGGAACCAGCCGAACACCGTGATGCTGATCAACAGATGCGCGTTCAGGTGCACCGCGCCGAAGATCGCGCCCGATAGCGCGATCGCGAGAATCGGTCCCATGTTGCGCGTGAACACCTGCTGAATCAATCCGCGGAACACGGCCTCCTCCGCCACCGGCACGAACACGCACAGCCCGAGCAACGTCACGATGAACTGGATCGTGTTGGTGGGCTTGAGCGAGCGGATCGCGTCGGCGTAGTCCTCCGGGACCGGGCTGAAGTGCTGGGTGAGGACATAGATCTGGTCCACCACGATGACGGCGGAAAGCGCCGCGAACGCCACCAGGATCAAGCGCGGCCAGCGGGGCTTGCGCAGGCGGAGCTGCTGCTTCACGCCCGACGGGAAGCGGTAGGTCAGCAGGTACACCGGCAGGATGATCCCCAGCAGCGACGACGCCCCGATCCCCAGCCGGTAGTGCTCCGCCGCCATGAACAGCTCCTGGATGTACATGCTCGACAGCACGCAGCTCGCGCAGAAGAACAACAGGAAATAGTTGTTCATCGCCGTAAAGACGTCGTGCGGGGTGTTGCGCGAGGTACTATCTTCCACTAGAATAAGCCTCTTTCCACCATCGACTTGCGTGGACGGACCGCCGTCGCACGCGCACACTAAGAGTAACCATCATGATCAAAGCTGTCATCTTCGATCTCGACAACACCCTGACGGATTTCATGCGCATGAAGGAGAACGCCGTCGACGCGGCCGTGGACGCCATGATCGACGCCGGGCTGCGCTTCTCACCCCCGGAGATCAAGCAGAAGATCTATTCGATTTACGAACGCGAGGGGATCGAGTTCCAGAACGTCTTCGACCACGCGCTCGAGGAACTGATCGGTGCCGTGGACTACAAGATCCACGCCGCGGGAATCGTCGGCTACCGGCGCGCCAAGGAGGCGTCGCTGGTACTGTATCCCCACGTCAAGATCACGCTGATCGAGCTGATGAAGCGCGGGATCAAGCTGGGGGTCGTCTCCGACGCGCCGCGCAAGGAAGCCTGGCTGCGCCTGTGCTATCTCCAGCTCCACCACATGTTCGACTTCGTCACGACCTTCGAAGACACCGGCGTGCGCAAGCCCAGCCCCAAGCCGTTCCAGCGCGCGCTCGATTACTTCCAGCTCGACCCGGGCGAGGCCATCATGATCGGCGACTGGCCGGAGCGCGACATCACCGGCGCCGGAAAGCTGGGAATGATCACCGTCTTCGCGCGCTACGGCGACACCAAGGGCTCCAAGGAGAGCGGCGCCGACCACGACATCGACGACATCTACGAACTGGTCGACATCGTCGACACGCTGAACGCGGGGCCGCAGGCGAGATAGAACCCGGGAACGCGACGGTATTCACTCCCAGCGCTGGGAGTGGAATGCGCGCATGCGCCGTCGCACTAGCGCTTGCGCAGGATCACGTGCATCGCGCGTTCGCCCATGGTGAACTCCGCGAGTTCATACCCCAACGCGGGCGCGTTGATTCCCGCCCACAGGTTTTCGCCTGAACCCATCAACGCGGGACGGATCGCGAGGTGCAGTTCGTCGATCAGGCCAGCCTGGAGATACTGCCGGATCGTCGCCACGCCGCCGCCGATGCGAACGTCGCGATCGCCCGCCGCGGCTTTCGCCTGCTTGAGCGCCGACTCGATGCCGTCGGTCACGAAATGAAACACGGTGCCACCCTTCATCGTGATCGGTGCGCGCGCGTGGTGCGTCAGCACAAACGTCGGCACGTGGTACGGCGGGTCCTCGCCCCACCAGCCTTTCCAGTTCTCGTCGGGCCAGGGTCCGCGAACGGGCCCGAACATGTTGCGCCCGAGAATCCACGCGCCGATTCCATCGAAACCGCGCTCGGCCATCCGGTTGTCGATGCCGGTCTCCCCGTTTCCGTCACCGTACATCTTCTGAAACACCCGCGTGGGAAAGAACCACCCCATCACTTCCGGCCCACCGACGCCGAGCGGATTCTCGAGGTCCTGGTTGGGACCGGCGGAGTAGCCGTCGGTGGATACACCAAAGCTCATAACGCGAACTTTTGACATTTGTCTCCTCACACAGGGTCGGCGTAGACCGTGTCCTCTGCAACGTCCGTCGGACTCTCGAAGTCCAGTCGGTAGCCGTCCGGGTCGACGAGCGTCGGGGCGTTGATGACTCCTGGCGCGGCAGAGCGTAGCAAAGCCCCCCGCGCCCGGTCAAACGTGCCCACAGGCGCGCTACAACTTGGCGAGCAGCGAAGTTTTACGCCGAAAGTCGAATGAGGAGCTTCGAGCCAGCACGACATTGTTGACATGGACGCTTTGCGATCGAGATACTCGGAACGTCCGCCAGGTCGAATTCCGCGCGGGGAGGCCTGAATGCCCGCCGATTCTGTTGTGTCTGGATCCGCCGCTATTTGCGATCGCACAATTGTTCCCATCCCGTTCCGTTTGGGGGGAATGATTTGACATTGACGCGTTGTCGATTCCTGGTTGCCTGCATCCTGGTGACAATCATTTCGGTCACTTCGTGTCGCGGGCACGATTTGCGACCGCGCCTCGTCCCGGGCACCGAGCACATCGAGCCGGCCGATGAGCCCGCATGGTTCACAATTTCCCCGGACGAGAGGTGGCTTGCGTTCTTCGAAGTTGACTCTACCGACTGGAACTACGAGGGCCTTCGGCCCACACGAGAGAAGTTTCATCTGGTGACCATGAACCTCGCCACCGGGACGAAGACCCATCATCGTCTTCAGAACATTCCTCCAGAATTTTTCACGAGCGGATTCGATCCGTGGCGCGATGTACTCGATTGGTTTCGAGAGAGAACCTGGGTCGGGCAGCGTATCGTGGTCAAGCTTGTGAAGAGATCACCAACGTCCCCATGGATTGCGTTTGCTCCCGAACTACCCGAAGGTCAGTCGGCCGAGCCTCGGACGGACCTTTCCTGCTGTGCGTGCGCGCCGCCGCACGAATTGGAAAAGATGCTGGCAACTCGCGATCTTAGATGGTACGACGATGCGACGGTGGCCTACCGCGATGGAAAGCTCTCGGACGTTGTTTACGCCAGATCATTGAAAGAGGGCTGCGAGATTGGTGCAATCGAGCGCCTAAACCCTGATGGAACACACGAACGCATTTTCGATGATCGGCGCGCATTTCGGATTGTGACCGCCACGAAACTGCGTGTATCGCCCGATGAACATTTTCTGGCCTTTGT
The DNA here is from genome assembly GCA_963761125.1 of Candidatus Latescibacterota bacterium. GTDB lineage: Bacteria > Krumholzibacteriota > Krumholzibacteriia > WVZY01 > JAKEHA01 > JAKEHA01. Next base: position 265,836 of record CAVXFV010000002.1, on the reverse strand, counting down.
GCTAGCGATAGATGTGAACGCTGCGATTCCATTGCCCCCGCTGGGAGATGAGGTGCACGTTCTCGATCTCATGACAGGTCGCGAAAGACACGTGCCCGGCACCTATCGCGTCACCGGAAATTTGATGTGGAGTGAAGACTCGAAGCGACTTTACTACGCAGCCGTGGATGGTGCCGTCGCTGATGGACAGCGAGACGGCGTGTATCGTATTGATTTTTGAATCTGAGAGCTAAGGCAGCGTGTTTCTATGCGAATCCTAACCGCCCGAGAGATGCAGGAAGTGGACGCCGAGACGATCGCGCACGTGTGTCCCGGTATCGAGTTGATGGAGCGCGCCGGGCGCGGCGTTGCCCGGACGATTCTCGCGCAGTACGCCGACGCATCGCCGGCGGACACGGGCGCGCCTAAAGCGGTGATCTTCGTCGGACCGGGAAACAACGGCGGCGACGGGCTCGTGATCGCGCGCTATCTGCTCGAAGCCGGATGGTCGTGTTCGATTCATCTGCTCAAGCCGACCGCCGATTTCACGCCGGACGCGTCGAAGAATCATCAGCGCCTCGTCGCGATGAAGTCCCGCGCGCTGCGCGAACTCGACGCCTCGCGGCCGGACTGGCCGGAGCGCGCGCGCGAAGACGTCGCCGATGCGAGCCTCCTGGTGGACGCGATCCTCGGAACCGGCGCAAGCGGCGCCCCGCGCGGACGCGCGGCGGACATGGTCGGGCTGATCAACGCGATGCGCGCGACCGGAATGCCGGTGGTCGCCGTCGACATTCCGTCCGGCGTCGACGCGTCGACGGGCGACGTGCCGGGTGATGCCGTGCGCGCCAGCGAGACGCTCACCATCGGCGCGCCCAAGACGGGTCTGTTGTTCTTTCCGGGTAAGGCGCACGTCGGCGCGCTCGCCGTGATCGACATCGGGTTTCCGGCGGAGATCGTCGAGAAACACGCGGGACCGCTGTGGCTTCTCGACGAATCGACCGCCGCCGACCGCCTTCCGCCGCGCGCACCCGACATCCACAAGTACGACGCGGGCACATTGCTCGTTATCGCCGGCAGCGACGCCTATCGCGGCGCCGCGCTGCTTACCGCCGAAGCGGCGCTTCGTGGCGGGTGCGGCATGGTCTACCTCGCCGTACCCGAAGGCATCCGCCGCGAAATGGTGGCACTCCGCGAAGCGATCACGATTCCGTTACCGCAAACCGGCGCGGGGACCGTGTCGCGCGCGGCGATGCAAACGCTCGCGCCGTACATCGAACGTGCGGACGTCGTCGCGATCGGTCCCGGTCTCGGTCGACACGACGAGACCGACGCGTTCGTGCGCGAGTTCGTGCACGCGTGCAAGAAGCCGATGGTCGTCGACGCCGATGGATTGACCGCGTTTGCTTCGCACGCGCTCGAGCTGGCCACCGCGGGCGCGCCGGTCGTGGTGACGCCGCACGACGGCGAAATCAAACGGCTCACCGGCGAGAGCGCGCCGACCGCCGCGCTCGCGCGCATCGAATTCGCGCGCGCCACGGCGCAACGGCTTGGCGTCACGCTGCTACTCAAAGGCGCGCCGGCACTGATCGCCGGCGCCGACGGCGCGGTGTGGGTGAACGCGTCGGGCAGCAGCGCGCTCGCGACCGGCGGCACCGGCGACGTGCTCACCGGATTGATCGGCGGCGTGCTCGCCCAGGCCGTGGCGCCGCGGCGCCGGCAGCCGTCCCCGGGTGCGATCACCGGAACCCAGGTCACCGACGCCACCTGCGTCGCGTGCTTCCTCCACGGCGAAGCCGGTGAACTCGCCGCGCGCGGGCGCGGCGTTCGTGGCGTCATGGCGGGCGACCTCCTCGACGCGCTCGGCCCCGTCCTGGTCGCGCTCGAAAATCACGGCTAACCTCGGGGGTTCTCTGCGTCGCGTCGCCCTGTTCTACGCCGGTGTGGCAATCGCGACGCGGCGGTGTCATGATCACGGTGAACGCGCCCGGGTCGTCACCTCTCACTTCATCCGAGCCCCCAATCCGGGACATATCCGACGACGTCGCGTGCGCGTTCGGTGCCGGAAGGAGAACGACGATGGCATCGGAAACTCTTGTTCATCATATCGTCAGAAGCTGGAAGTGGATGGCGTTGCGTGGCGTCTGCGCCGTGTTGTTTGGCGTGCTCGCGCTGATCTGGCCGGGCGCAACCTTGCTCGTGCTGACGTTACTCTTCGGAGCCTACGCGTTCGTCGACGGGATCATCGCCCTCGTGGTTGCGTTTAAGATCCACGGCGCCGGCCGGCCGATGTGGGTGCTTCTGTTCATCGGCATTGCCGGCATCCTGGCGGGAATCGGGGCGATCGTGTTTCCCGGGATGACCGCGCTCGCACTTCTGATGTTCATCGCCGCGTGGGCGACGATTATCGGCATCTTTCAGATCGCCGCCGCCATTCGTTTCCGCCGGGAAATCAAAAATGAATTCTGGCTGGCGCTCTCCGGGGCTCTCTCGGTGCTGTTCGGTGTGGTGTTGTTTGTCCGCCCCGGAGCCGGTGTGCTGGCGATCGTGTGGCTGATTGGGGCGTACGCGATCCTGTTCGGGATTCTGCTGCTCGCGCTGGCGTTCAAATTGAAGTCGCACGGGACCAACCTCGGAGGCGCCCCGCAACACGCCGCCACCTGATCCGAAACCTGGGCCGACCGGGCGCCTGACGGGGCGCCCGGAACCACCCGGATTCGTGCGCAACGCCGCCGCCCGAAACACGTTCCGTCCCGTTCTCAGGCGCCGTTTCGATACTCTTTTGCGGCGCGCCATGTTCGCCGTTGACACCCCCGCACGCTGGCCTTAAAAGTTCCTCTTTCAGACGGTCGGCGCCAGCCGGCGTTCGGTCCGTTCCCGCTATTTCCCCGGCAAAAGGAGGGTGGTGTGATGGAGAAGCGAACTCCCCAGGAGGTCCTGAAGTTCGCGCGCGAAAAAGGTGCGCGTGTTCTCGACCTCAAGTTCATCGATTTCCCCGGCACATGGCAGCATTTCAGCCTGCCCATCGCCGCGCTCAAGGAGGATTCGTTCGAAGAAGGTTTCGGTTTCGACGGGTCCAGCATCCGCGGTTGGAAGAGCATCAATGAGAGCGACATGATCGTGATTCCCGATTCGGACACGGCCTTCATCGACCCCTTCATGAAGGAACCCACGCTGTCCCTGGTCTGCAACATCTTCGATCCCATTACCAAGGAACGGTATTCGCGCGACCCGCGCGCGATCGCCATGAAAGCGGAGGCCTACGTCAAGAGCACCGGCCTGGCGACCGACATCTTCTTCGGGCCGGAAGCGGAATTTTTCATCTTCGACGACGTGCGCTTCGAATCGTCGCCGCAGCGGGCGTTCTTCTACATCGACTCGTCGGAGGGTTCGTGGAACTCGGGCCGGCGCGAGCACCCGAACCTGGGCTACAAGCCGCGGTTCAAGGAAGGCTACTTCCCGGTCCCGCCGGCGGACTCGCTGCACGACCTGCGTTCCGAGATGATGATGGAGATCATGAATCTCGGCATCGAGGTCGAAGCGCAGCACCATGAAGTGGCGACCGCCGGCCAGTCGGAGATCGATCTCAAGTTCGACACGCTGGTGCGCATGGCCGACTGCCTGCTCACGTACAAGTACGTGATCCGTAACGTCGCGCGCCGCCACGGCAAGACCGTGACCTTCATGCCCAAGCCGATCTACGGCGACAACGGGTCGGGGATGCACTGCCACCAGAGTCTGTGGAAAGGGAACACGCCGCTGTTCGCCGGAAACAAGTACGCGGGCCTGAGCGACATGGCGCTTCATTATATCGGCGGCCTGTTGAAACACGCGCGCGCGCTGTGCGCGTTCACCAACCCGACGACCAACAGCTACAAACGACTCGTCCCGGGCTACGAGGCGCCGGTGAACCTGGCGTACTCGCAGCGCAACCGGAGCGCCTCGGTTCGCATTCCGATGTACTCGCAGTCGCCCAAGGCGAAACGCGTGGAGTTCCGCTGCCCGGATCCGACGTGCAATCCGTATCTTGGATTCGCGGCGATGGTGATGGCGGGTCTCGACGGGATCCAGAACCGGATCGATCCGGGTGAGCCGCTGGACAAGAACATCTACGATCTGCCGCCCGAAGAGCTGGCCCGCGTGCCGAAGTCGCCGGGCTCGTTGCCGGAAGCGCTCGACGCGCTCGAATCGGATCACGACTTCCTGCTCAAGGGAGACGTGTTCACCGAGGACGTCGTGCGCACGTGGATCGATTACAAACGGGAACGCGAAGTGGGGCCGATGGCGCTGCGCCCGCACCCCTACGAGTTCTTCCTGTATTACGACGCGTAGACTGACTCCTCTGGTCTGCCGAACGAGGGCCCGGTTCGCGAAAGCGCACCGGGCTTTCGTTTTTCCGGGTGCGAGTGGAAGGGCGCGACGTGTGTCTACGGAAGCTGCAAGCGCGCGATCTCGCGGGAGAGTCCGCGGCCGTTGATGACGCAGCCCACGACGTTGCCGCCGCTCATGGTGGGCGAATACCCCACATCACCGCGAGCGCCGGCGAGTCCGTTACGGGGAATGACCGCACCCGTGTACGCGTTGTGATAGGTCTGCGACAAGAGGTCCAGAACCGTCTGGTTGGACGGTGTCGTGTCGGTATCGACGTCGTCGGGATACCGTCCGGTCTGCGACATGAAGAGTTCAACCGCGCATCGAACGCGGTGAACGCAAACCGTTGTTTCGTATTCCTCCGGTGACGCCGACGTCCTCGAGAGAATCGACCGGCCGTCGGGCGGACCGTCGCCGTCGACGACATACGCAAACACAAGGCCCGCTCCGCAGGATTCCGGGACCGGCGTGTAACCGACGTCTCCCAGACCGCCCGCGGCGTTGTCCACCGGGTTGGTGCGAGTTCCGGTGTACGGATTGATCAGGCGCACCCCGCCGGGAAGGAAATCGATTAGCGTGTTTCCCTGGGGCGTCTGGTCCGTGCTCGGCGTCGTCGGATAGTAGCCGGCCTCGGCCTTGAACGCCGCGAGTGCGGCTTCCACGATGTCGGCCTGATTCTCCATGTCGATCTGGAACCCGAGCGCGCCCGGCGAGACCGCCGACGTATTCTTCAGCGTGATCAGCACGCCGTTCTTTCCGCGCGCTTCCACTTTGTAGCCGCGGACCGTGGGCGTCGGCTTGAATTCGTAGTAGAGAACCAGTCCGATCTCTCCCGGCCAGTGCGCTTCGCCGAGCGCGGGCACCGTGGGCAGGCCGGTGTACCGGTTGGCGCGCAGGACCGTCGCCACGAAGGGATCGACTTCCGCGTCGGTGGGGAAGTGCCCGGTGGTGGTGGCGAACGTTTCCAGCGCGTCGCGAATTGCGTGCGCGTCCGAGACGATTAAGTCGTCCGTCGTCGTGACCGGAGGCGCCGTCGTGTCGCCCGCCCCCCCGCATCCGAGGACGAGCAAAACGCTCGCGCAAATGGCGATTTGAAGGTTCCTAAGCATGTGCGACCACCCGAAAAGGCGATTTCCGCAGGAAGCGTGCCAGAAGCGCGGTGTGGGTCAGGGCGCGTCTTCACAGTCTCTTCCCCGCTGGGAGTGATTCGCTTTCGCACCCAGAAGACGCTCGGCGAGCAGGCGGTTGTGGTGCGCGCACAAGAGCCGGAGATTGAGGACCTCGCCGCTTCCACCCTGCGCGACCGGAACGATGTGGTCGATCTGCAGCCCGTGCGTGGCGTCGCATCGTCGTCCGTCGGGACCGACGTAGGTGCACCGGCCGCCGTCGCGCGCGAACACGTCGTCGCGCACGCGCAGCGGAATCTGACGCGGGTGCGGGGGTGTGTCGCCTGCCGGGGCGCTCGACGGTGAAGATTGTCCCGTTTCATTCCGGGTCTGCTCCCGGCGGGAACGAAGTTCCCGCCGCTGGACGGGGTCGCTGCGCTTGAGCGTGTCGTCGAGCACGAGTTCGAATACGTGTTCCAGAGTTGCGTTCGCGGGCAGTCGATGCCACGCGAGCGCGCGAATGCGATCCAGCTTGGCCATGAATGCCGCGCTGACACCGAAACGAAGGATGATGCGGTGCTGAAGATCGCCGCCGGGAGTCCCGGGCGCACTCGCGCCCGTCGTGTCCCGATCTGCAATCGACTCCCGATCGGGCGGCGGATTGAACTCACCCGATATCGCGGGGACGTGCACGCCGTTGCCCGACTCGTTGCCGGGCGCGTCGCCATTCGCCGGCGCACCCGTGGCCGACTTTCGCCAGGGCATCGTGTCCAGCAACGGCCGGTGCGGCGGCGCGACAACGACATCGCGGACCCGGTCGACGATCACCGCTTCGGGCTGCCGATACTCCGCCGCAATCGCGATCACCTCGTCCAGGGACTTGCGCCGGATGCGCGAGAAGATTTCGTCCTTGTTGTGCGGAGTCAGTACCCGTGACACCCGCGACACCGTGCACACGTTGACATCATTGACCCGCAACAGGTCACGGACCTCGGGGTAACGCGCCACGGTGCGCGCCGTCTGGACGCGCCGGCCCGCCGCCGATCCCGAGTAGGCCAGACCCGACGTGCAGAAATTGAACATCGAGCTGTATCCCAGCGCGAAGTGAAGCTTGCGACGCTCGATTTCGATGAGACACTCCAGCACGCGCAGCGTCGACGCGCGTTCGCAGCGGGCCAGTCGTTTGATGCGGTTGAGGAGCGCGAGATCGGGGAGAGATCGCAGAAGCATCGGACATCCTCCTCACTCGAAAGCGGGGTCAAGGGAGGAGGTCGATGTCTCCATTATAGAGACGTTGGCGGCGAGATCAACCGGAAAGAACGCATGCGCGGCCCCGCTTTCCTTCGGTGGACACTTCGCGTAAGATGCTCCGCGTGACACCCCGCCGCCCCAGAACAAAACGCGCGACTCGGCGCGCCGGCGCCGCAAGCGCGTTGCCGTCGCCGCCGTCGGCGCGGTCCGCGGAATCGCGCGAGCAGTTCCTCGCGGAGACCCGGGCGTACTTCGGCCTGCTGACACGTCCCATCGTGGAACAGCGAACGCCGGAGACCGGAGGCGAAGAATTCGTCCACGGCTACACGCGCATGGTCGACACGATCGTCGGACTGTTGTTCCAGCATGCCGCCGAAGAGAACAACCTCACCGTCGACGAGACCGACATCGCCGTCATCGCGCTCGGCGGCTACGGACGCGCCGAGCTGGCGCCGTTCTCCGACGTCGATATTCTGATTACGTGCGGCAAGAAGACGCCGGTCGTCGAAGCCGTCGCCGGGTCGTTCATCCGGCTGATGTGGGATTGCGGCTTCGAGCTGGGTCACGCGGTCGAGTCGGTGGTCGAAGCCGGCACCGCGCTGACGCGCGACATGGATACCAAAACGGCACTCCTCGAAAGCCGATGGGTGTGCGGGTCGCGTCGCGTGGCCGTCGCGCTGGAGAAGAAAGTCGGCATCGTGCGCCGCAGCGATCGCGAGGAGTTCCTCAAGCGCAAGATCGCCGATGTAATCGAGCGCCACGAGAAATTCGGCAACAGCTTCCAGTTGATCGAACCCAACATCAAGACGAGCCCGGGCGGGCTGCGCGATTACCAGACGCTGGTGTGGCTGGGGTCGGTCGGTCGCATCTCCGGCGGGTTGAAGGCGCTGCGACAGAAGGGGCTTTTGCTCCGCGGCGAGGGGCGCGAACTTGAAGCGGCCTACGATTTCCTCCTGCGCGTTCGCGTGGAACTCCATCTCACCACGCAATCCAGGCAGGATTCGCTGACCGTCGGCGCGCAGCAGGACCTCGCGGAGAATCTGGGATACCGCGCACACGGCGGGCACCTCGCCGTCGAGTCGTTTATGCGCGAGTATTACCGGCACACACGCGCCATCTATCGTATTACCGCCGATTGTCTGGAGGCGCTCGGGCACGGCAAGAACGTCGGCGTGATCCTGGGTCGCAACCGCCTCACGCGCGACGGGTCCAAGCTCAACGTGGCGTTGCGACTTCCGACGCTACGCAAACGGCCGCTGCTCGTGTTCGAAAAGCAGAAAGCGAGCGGGCAGAAGCTGGAGCGCGCGCTCCGTCGCCGCCTGGAACACGTGCTCGACGAAGAGCTCCGCACGCCGTCGATCGTGGGGCGCATGCAGCGCGCATTTCCGTCGCTCCTCGACGACGACCGCAACGTGGCCCTCGTCGTGCGCTCGCTGCACGAGACGCACTTCCTGATGACGATCATTCCCGAGTACGACCAGCTCACGTGTCTCAAGCGCTACGATCTCTATCACCACTATACGGTGGACGAACACAGCTTCAAGGTGCTGGAGAACCTGGTGGCGCTCGGGCGCGGCGACCCGGCGTCCGGCGACTTCCTGGTTCGCCTCTACTCGGAGTTGCCGCAGAAGCGAATTCTCTTTCTCGCCGCGTTGTTGCACGACATCGGCAAGATCCGGGGGCGCGATCATGCAACGAAGGGCGCCTCGCTGTCGCGTCCGCTTCTGAAAAAAATGGGGCTCCCGGCGGACGAGATCGATCTCGTGTGTTTTCTGGTGGAAGAGCACCTGGTGATGTCGCATTACAGCCAGCGCCGCGATCCCACCGACCTCGGCACCATCACCGCATTTTGCGATCGTGTGGGCAACCGGACACGGCTCAAGTACCTGTGTCTTTTGACCTACGCCGACTACCGCGCGACGTCACCGCTGGTGTGGAACGAATGGAAGCGGACGCTGCTCTGGGAACTCTACGCGCGCGCGTACGACTTCATGGCGCGACGCGAGAAAGCGCCGGAAGAGGTCTATCGCCGGCACAAGGAACGGTTGCTGGCGACTTTCGAAGACGGCCCAGATCGCCAGCGCGCGCTCGCGCACCTCGATCTCCTGCCCGGCGGCTATCTGCTGACGATGACCGACGAGATGGTGCGCGAACACATGAACATGATCGAGCGGCTGAACGGCGAACCGTTTCTCGTGAGCCACCGCCTCGCCGGCGCCGCGCACGAGATCACCTTCTGCACGAACGACAAGCCGTACCGTCTGTCGGAACTGTGCGGCGTGCTGACCGTCAACGACTTCACCATTCTGAACGCATTTGCGTTCACGCGCCGCGACGGCAAGGTGATCGACGTGTTCGTGGTCGAGCCGATCGACCGCGACGGCGTACTGCCGCAGGAAGAAATGCTGTCGCGTTTCGATCGCATTCGCGCGGACCTGAAGAAGGTATTCGCCGGACACCTGGACCTCGAGAAGGCGACGCGCGAACACGCGCGGCGCTGGCGACGCATCGCAACCGGCGGCATCCCCATCAAGACGCAGGTGACGTTCGAAAACGACATCTCCGATGACTACACCATTATCGACGTGTTCGCGGCGGACCGCCCGGGGTTGCTCTACACGATCACGCGCGCGCTCTCGGCCGACGACCTGTCGATCGCGCGTGCGCGCATTTCCACCGAAGCCACGCGGGCGATCGATTCGTTCTATGTGCGGGACGGTTCGGGGGCGAAGGTGTCGACCGCGGCGCGGCTGGCGGAGATTCGCGATCGCCTGGGACGGGCGATGGACGCCTAGACGCCGCGGTCAGGACGTCGCCGTGACCGTGCGCCGGTAGCAGGCGCGCACGGCCGCCTTCGACGCGGCGAGCATGTCGCGGCTCGATTGCGGCGATCCGGTCGTCATCTCCAGTATGCGGTCGGCGGTTCGGGCAAGCAGCGTCGCCTTTCCCTCGGTCCCCGGATGCGCCATTTCCTGCAACTCCATCACGTGTCCGATCAAGTTGAAGAGATCGAGCGCATCACGAAGCGCCGTCCCCTCGTCGCCGGTGAGAAATCCGGTGCCCACGAGCGCATTCACACGGTCGTGCGTTCCCATGGTGAAGTAGTCGACGCGATCGGCGGCCGTGGCGGCAAGCCCCACCGCGGTGATGTATTCGATGTCGTAGCGCCCGCCGGCGGAGCGCTTGACGTCCCACTCGACGAATCGTCTCGGCGCCAGCCTTTCGACGCGCGCGCGCATGGCGGCGAGGTCGGCGACCTCCTCGGCGGCGAACGGGCGCACCGCGAATGTACGTAGCTTGCGTAGAAACGCCCGTCGTGCCGGCTCGCCGCCCCACCAGGCGGAACACTTGGCGAAGGCGACGCGCTCCCAGAGGGACGCGCGCGTTTGAAAATATGTCTCGTAGAACGCCAGGTCCTGCACCAACGGCGAACTGGCTCCTTCGGCGCGCAGGCGAAAGTCGAGTTTGAGAATGCGCCCGTCGCTGAACCATTGATTGATGGCCTGTACGCGCTGCGTCAGGTCCGAAAGATCGACGCCGTCCGAGACGACGATGAGGTCGAGGTCGCTTCCGATGCGCGGTTCGCCGACGCCGTACGATCCCAGCGCGAAGACGGCGACGTGGTCTCGTTCGGGCACCATCTCGTCGAAGGCGATCGCCAGTTGTTGTTTTGCGGCGGCCGCGCGGACGGCCTCCCCGGTCGCCCCCAGAGGACCGGACGAAAAGTGGTCGTGAAAGCACTCCGCGAAGGTGTGGATGCGCAGGCGCTCGAACCAGCGCCGCTGGCGCTCGCGACGTTCCTCGGCGCGCGGTCCGCGCGTGGCGGCGTCGCGCGCGGAGAAGCGATCCCACTCCGCGATCGTGGCGAGTATCTCGCCCGTCATATCGGCGCCCGCGTTTTCGCCTTCGATCAACGCGTCGAGTACGCCGATCTGCGAACACAGCTCGCGGGTCAGCAAGGACGACATGCCGGCGATCCCGGTGACGACGAGCCGCCGGACCGCCGCGGACTGCGCGAGCACATCATAGAACGCCGATTCGCTCTTCTCCGCCGCGGCGATCTGGGCGACGCGCACCAGCGTGGTGTCGGGTTCGGCGGTGACGGCGATGTCCTCCAGAAGGAGGGGCAGCAGCGTCTCGAACGCCGCGCGCGCACGGCGATCGAGCAACCGCGGAAACGACCCGTACGCCATCGCGTGCAGGGTCCGCATCGCCCGCGGAACGTCGCGGATGCCATATTGCCAGAGCACGCCGACGGCGCGCTCGCTGTCTTCCGGGAGCATCAGCAGCACCGAATGGGGGTGGACCGTCTCGCCGGCGAAGAAGCTGTCGGCGAAGGTGCGCACGTTGTTGAGGTGCTTCGACAGCGTCTCCACGAACGACGAACTGGTGAATGCGCCCAGCGGGCCGTTCGATACGCGTCGCGCGAGCAGTTCGATCTCCTCGTCGGACGCGGGCAGCGTGTGCGTCTGCAACTGATGCATCATCTGCAGGCGGTGTTCGACGAGACGGAAGAACCGGTACGCCGCGGCGAGGTTGTCCGCGTCCCACTCCTTGAGCAACTCGATCTGACGCAATCGCGACAGCGCCGCTACCGTATTCGGTGTGCGCAGTTCGGGATGATGCGGCGCGTGCATGATCTGCAGCGCCTGCGCGACGAACTCGATGTCGCGGATCCCCCCGGCCATGAGCTTGATGTTGTGGCCTTTCTGGTCGGCGCGGATGTGGTCCTTGATCTGCATGCGCATCGCCGACACGGCCTCCAGCGGCGAGTACGGGAGCGCGGGGTTGTAGATGAGCTTGCCGATCGCGTCGAGCACGCGCGCACCCAGGTCGAGATCGCCCGCGATCGTCCGCGCCTTGAGCAGCGCCTGGAATTCCCACGGGCGCCCGCGGTGTTCGTAGTAGAGATGCAGCGACGTCTCGGAATTCACCAGCGGCCCCGCCTTGCCGTCGGGCCGCAGGCGCAGGTCGACGCGATAGAGGTAGCCGTCTTCGGTCAGCGCCGACATCGCGTCGGTGAACCGGCGCGCGACTCGGGTGTAGCTGCGCATGGTCTCGTCGTCGCACTCGCCGGAGACGAAGATGAGATCGATATCGCTGCTGTAGTTGAGTTCGCGGCCGCCCAGCTTTCCCATCGCGATGACGGCGAGGACGCGCGGAATCGTGTCGTCGACGTCGATCTCTTCGAACACGAGATCCAGAACCGTTTCCGCGCACGCGTCGGCGAGGTCGCTCAATCGGCGCGTCACCTCTTCGATCGGTGCACCGCTGACCATGTCGAGGACGCCGATCTTGAGCAGCGCCTGCCGCTGCGTGCGGCGCACGGCGTTGAGCTTGCCTTCGATCGTACGGAACGACGCGACTTCGCGGTCGAGCCATGCCGAATAGCTATCGACGTCGTCGGGCGAGTCCCACGTCTGCTGTTCCATCAGCCAGTACACGAAGCCCGGCTGGCGCACGAGGATGTCCGCCATGTGCTGGCTCGCGCCGAACACGGTGGTGACCAGGTGCAGCACGGGTGGCGCGGAGATCATCGTTCGCAGGAAGACCGACGCGCTGCCGGCGCTTTCGAGGTAGCGCTCGAGATTGCGAACGGCCGCGTCGGGAGAGGGGCTGCGCAGGCACGCTTCGAGGATAGTGACGGCGTCGGTGTCGGCGAGGTCGGCGGCGAGCATGCGTACGCAGACACCGTGGACGCTGGCCGCCGTTTCCGGGCTCCCGTCGAACCCGTACCCGGCGAGTCGCTTCTCCAGCGACTCCGGAACCGGCGCCGCGTCGGTCGCGGGCGCGTCGACGAGCGCGCGCATCATGGCCTCGTGGATATCCTCCACGAGGGCGCGAAGCTTCTGGTGAACGTGCTCGGACATGGTGGTGGGAGGGACGACTCGACGCCAACATACCACTTGCGTAAGCTCTTGCACCACACTAAACTAGGCTTCACACCGGAGATCCGTCCGCCGCGCGCGTGCGCGGCCGTCCGGATTCGGAATCGATGAAGAAGATCGAAGCGTTCATCAAGCCCTTCAAACTCGACGACGTCAAGGCGGCGCTGATGGAGATCGGCATCAAGGGCCTGACCGTGTCCGAGGTCAAAGGCTTCGGGCGCCAGAAGGGACACACCGAACTCTATCGCGGAAGCGAGTACCGCGTGGACTTTCTGCCCAAGAGCAAGCTCGAGCTGTTCGTCGCCGATGGCGAGGTCGACGGCGTCATCGAAACCATCATCCGCGTCGCCAAAACCGGCTCGATCGGCGACGGCAAGATCTTCGTGCTGCCCGTCGAAGACGCAGTCCGGATTCGCACCGGCGAGAGCGGCGAAAGCGTCCTCTAGCCTCGCTTGTTCCCATGATCGTTCTCGGAATCGAAACGTCGTGCGACGATACGTCGCTCGCGCTCTATTCGCGTGATCGCGGTGTCATCGCCAACCTGACCGCGGGTCAGTTGATTCACGAAGAATACGGCGGCATCGTGCCGGAGATCGCGTCGCGCCAGCACATGCGCGCGCTGCTTCCGGTCTACGACGCGTTGCTCGAGCGCGCCGGCGTCGCCGGACCCGACCTCGGCGGCATCGGCGTGAGCAACGGACCGGGGCTGGTGGGATCGCTGCTGGTGGGCGTCGGGTTCGCCAAGTCGCTCGCGATGGGTCTCGGCATTCCGGTAGTCGGCGTGCACCATATCGAAGCGCACGTGTTGTCCAACGAACTCTCCGGCGAACCGATGCGGTATCCCGGCATCGTGCTGGTGGTGTCGGGCGGCCACACGTCGCTCTATCACGTCGAGCGCCCCGGCGTGTACGAACTCGTGGGCAGCACGCGCGACGACGCCGCGGGCGAAGCGTTCGACAAGATCGCCAAGTTGCTCGGGCTCGGTTTCCCGGGCGGACCGCCGGTGCAGCGCGCGGCGGAGGCCGGCGATGCGAATGCCATCGCGTTTCCGCGCGCGATGCTCGGCAAGGGCGGTTTCGATTTTTCCTTCTCCGGATTGAAGACCGCGGTACGACAGTACGTGGACACGCGGGGCGAACTCACGGAGCGTGACGTCGCCGACGTCGCGGCGTCGGCGCAGGCCGCCATCGTCGACGTGCTCGTCGATCGCACCGTCGCCTGCGCGAGCGCGTACTCGGTGCGCGACGTGTACCTCGCCGGCGGTGTTGCCGCCAACGGGCCCTTGCGCGCGACGATGCGCGCCGCGTGCGAATCCGCCGGCAGCGCCTATCACGCGCCGCCGCTCGAGTACTGCACCGACAACGGCGCGATGGTGGCGCGTACCGCCGAGTTGCTCATCGCCGCCGGTCGCGACGACGGATCGTCGCTCGACGTCTTCACCCGCGGCGCGATCGCGTCCTGGGGATAGGCGGCCGTCGCCCCATGAAGCTTTCCATCGAACGCGTGGGCAAGACGTACCGGGGCGGTGTGCGCGGCCTCGACGACTTTTCGCTCGACCTCGCTCCCGGCGTCCTGGGTTTGCTCGGCCCCAACGGCGCTGGCAAGTCCACGCTGATGCGCATCCTCGCCACGATCACGCGTCCGACGAGCGGTCGCGTGTTGTGGAACGGCACCGACGTGCGGCGGTCGCCCGACGCGGTCCGGAACGTCCTCGGATATTTGCCGCAGGACTTCGGCATCTATCCGAATCTCTCGGCGCAGGAGTTTCTAGAATACGTCGCGGCGGCGAAGGGCGTCGACGCGCGCGCGGCGCGCAAGCGGATCGACGAGTTGCTCCTGGTCGTCAATCTGAGCGATGTGCGCAGGCGCCCGCTCGGCGGCTTCTCGGGTGGAATGCGCCAGCGCGTCGGGATCGCGCAGGCGCTTCTCAACGACCCCGAACTCTTGATCGTCGACGAACCGACCGCGGGCCTCGACCCCGAGGAACGCGTGCGCTTTCGTAATCTGCTCTCGGAACTGTCCGGCGAGCGCATCGTGATTCTCTCCACCCACATCGTTTCCGACGTCGAAGCCACGGCCACGCGCATCGCGCTGATCAATCGCGGGCGGCTGGTCGCCAGCGCCGCGCCCGAGGAGTTGTTGCGATCGGTCGAGGGGAAAGTGTGGGAGTGGATCGTGACCAGCGCGGAACTCGCCGACGTCAAGAAGCGCTATCGCGTCAGCGGAACGTTGCGCCGAAGCGACGGTGTCCGCGTTCGCGCCGTCGCCGACGAGCGCCCCGCGCCCGCCGCGCAGACCGTCGGCCCCACGCTCGAAGACGCGTATCTGCTCCACATCGCGCCCGCCCGCGAGGCCGTCCCCGCATGATCGTCGCGCGCCGGCTGTATCATCTGGCGCGCGCGGATTTCCTGGAGCGCGTTCGGCGCTACGGATTCCTGATCACGCTCGTCGCGTGCGTGTGCGCCGGCTATGCGTTCGTTCCGCCACAGACGAGCCGGTACGTGACGCTCCGCGTCGAAGATTACCGCGGCGTCTACAATTCCGCGTGGATCGGAACCACGCTGGCGTTGCTCACCGCCGCGTTTCTGTCGTTGATCGGTTTCTATCTGGTCAAGAACACCATCGACCGCGATCGCCGGAGCGGTGTCGGCCAGATTCTGGCGGCCACGCCGGTGTCGAAAGTGCAGTACACCGTCGGCAAAGCGTTGAGCAATTTCTCGGTGCTTGCCGCGATGACGTGCGTCGTCGCCGTCGCCGCGTTCGGCATGCAACTCATGCGCGCCGAGGACTCGGCGATTCATCCATGGGCGCTGCTCTCGCCGTTCGTTCTGCTGACGCTTCCGGCGATGATGGTGACGGCCGGCCTGGCCGTGGTGTTCGAGACCATCCCCGGCCTGCGGGGCGGACTCGGCAACGTGCTCTACGTGGTCGCTTGGGGCGGGCTCCTCGGAAATGGATTCAACTTCGGCGGATATAACGGCCCGCAAAACGACGTCATCGGCATTGGCGTCGCGTGGCCGAGCATCATCGCGGCGTGTTTTCATGCGTATCCGACCTTCGACCCCGCGCATCCGTCGATGTCGATGGGGATCAACATCCGCGAAGCCGGGACGTGGACCCTGTCGACGTTCCGGTGGGACGGCATTCCGTGGACGATGAAGATGGTGGAGTGGCGGTCGATGTGGATGGCGGTGGGCCTCGGAATCGCCGCCGTCGCGGCGATTCCATTCGATCGCTTCGACTCGGCCGCGACCTTCGGGCGCGTGAGCCGCCGGCGTCGGCGCCGCCGGTTCCGTCGCGGGGCGCCCGCAAGCGAGGGTCCGCCGGCGATCGAAACCGCGCGCGTCGCCCCTGACGTCCATCTGACCCCCCTCGACGCAGCGGCACGCCGCGCGCGACCGGGCGCGATGATCGTTGCCGAGTGGAAGCTGCTGACCCGCGGCCTGCGCGCGTGGTATCTCGGCCCGCTGGCCATCGCCATCATGTCGATCTTCATGCCCGTGGCCACCCTTCGGTTTCCCGTGCTGCCGTTTGCGTGGTTGTGGCCCGTCCTGCTGTGGTCGCGTCTGGGCACGCGCGAGATTCCGTCATGGAACCGCGCCGCTGTTCTTTTCGGCGCCGCGAGCGCTCACCCGCCAGCTCCCCGCGACCTGGCTTGCGGGAGTCGGCGTGAGTGTGATCGCCGCGGGCCCCATCGCGCTTCGCCTCATGATGGCCGGTGAAACCGGCGCGTTGCTCGGGTGGGTGGTCGGCGCGGCGTTCGTGCCTGCGTTGTCGCTGGCACTCGGCATCTGGACGGGGTCGAGCAAGTTCTTCGAGGCGCTCTACACGTTGATGTGGTACGCGCTGATCCAGCACGCGCCCGGATTCGACTTCATGGGGGCGACCCCGCGGGGCGTCGAAAATGGCGCACCCTTGTCCTTCGCGGCGGCGACGATCGCGCTGCTCGCTTTCGCGTTCCTGGGACGTCGCCGCCAGTTGCAGAGCTGACGCGCGTCTCCGCGCGCGGCGTTTCCGTTCCTCATCGTTCCTGGTGATGCCTCGTCGAGGCGCGTCGCTGCGCGTCGTTGCACACGCAATTCCCCGGCGCGGTTCGTGCAAACGCAGTGTGGATTCAACCGCCCGCGCGCTCCGCGTCGCGGCGTGACCCTTGGCATGCTCCTTGCCCGTTGGGATCGCGTTAAGTGTCGTTCGGAGTTCACGTTCGAGGCGATATGCAAGCACCAGACAACTCGACCTACCGCATCCTCGTCGCCGACGACGAGCCACACATCCGGCAGATCCTGCGCTTCACTCTGGAGCGAGCGGGGTATTCGGTGTTCACGGCTTCGGACGGCGAGGAAGCGCTGATGCGCGCGGCGGAAATCAAGCCGAGTCTCGTGCTGCTCGACGTGATGATGCCGAAGATAGACGGCTATGAGGTTTGTCGCAAAATGCGACAGGATTTCACGTTGAACCAGATCCCGGTGATCATGCTCTCCGCCCGCGGCGAGCAGCGCGATCGCGTGGCCGGCCTCGAAGGCGGCGCCAACGACTACCTGGTAAAACCGTACTCCAACGAAGAGTTGCTCCTGCGTGTGCGCAACGTGCTCGAGTGGAACATCCGCCAGAAGGAAGCCAACCCGCTCACCGGGTTCCCGGGCAACACCGCGATCGAACGCGAAATGATCGCGCGCGTCGCGCAGAAGACGCCGTACGCGTTTCTGTACCTCGACATCGACAATTTCAAGGGCTTCAACGACTACTACGGCTACCAGAAGGGCGACGAGATCATCGAGTTCATGGCCGACATTCTGCGTCGCACGGTTCAGAAACTCGGCGGCCCCGACGATTTCGTAGGGCACATCGGCGGCGACGACTTCGTGATGGTGGTGTCGCCGTCGCGCGCGGAGATCATGGCGCAGTACGTGATCGACGAGTTCGACAAGGGCGCGCTTCTCCTGCTCAACCCGGAAGACGTCAAGCGCGGGTATCTGGAGATCCGGGATCGCCAGGGCGAACTCAAGCGCATCCCGGTGATGTCGGTGACCATCGCGCTGGTCAAGAGCACGGACAATCAGATCGAGCACTTCGCCGAAGTGAACGATATCGCCACGAGCCTCAAGGATTATGGGAAGCGGATCGAGGGAAGTGTGGTCGTCAAAGAACGGCGTCAGGACATTCCGGGCCACATGACCCGGCAGAAATAGGGGAACACCAATGGACATTCGCACGGCAGATGACAAGACCGCGACCGTCGAAGCATTGCTCAACGAGGCCCGTATCGAGGCCAACGAGTTGCGCATCCGGCTGGAACGCTATCGCCGCATCATCGCGTCGACGCGCCTGGTGATGGGACACGAGCTGAAACGCCCGACGACCGCCATCTGCGGATACCTCGAGTTGGCCCGCGAGGACGCGGAGAAGGCGGGCGCGAAGGAACTCGTCGCGTACATCGACAAGGCGCGCGCCGAGGCGGATCTGCTGGTCGAACTCAACGCGTTCTACCTGGACCTGCTCAAGGTGGACGGCGGAACGGGCGAACCGAAGGTGGGGCCGGTGGACGTGTCCCGTGTCATCGAAGAAGCTGCCGGACAACTTCCCGAGGATCTCGGCGCGCGCAGGCGGCTGAAGACATCGAACGACGGAAACATTCCCGCGGCGATGCTGAATCGAAACGCGCTCAAGCTGATCGTGATCAATCTTCTGGAAAACGCGCTGGCTTATTCGCCGCAGGACAAACCCGTGCGACTCGAGGTAGAAACGGCGCGCGAGAAGCGCGGCGCCGCGGACGGAGAGCTTCTGCGCATCCGGGTGACCGACGAGGGCGAAGGCGTCGGGCAGGACGATATCAAGCGCATCTTCCGGCCGTTCGTACGGCTGGACGACACCCGGATGGACGGCACGGGCCTGGGACTGACCCTCGTCCGCAGTCTGGTCGACATGTGTGGGGGAGAAATCTCAATTCGCAGCGAACCCGGTAAGGGCACCACGGTGCACGTCACGCTCCCCCTGTCGAGCAGCGACCGATGGGCGGGGGTGGTGTTGCCGTGAATCGATCATCCGCCTGGGACGCGAGTCCACGGGCGCTGGAGTCCAGTCCGTTGAGCATCTTGTACCTGAGATTCGTCGAACTCGTTGCGTTCTTCGCAATCGTGTTCGCCGCGCGTTTCCTGGGCGACTTCACGTATCGCACCAACGCCATGGTCGGGTTGTTCCTGGTCGCGGCGTTGCTGCAATACGTGGGTGAATGGCTGTGGGACGCGGTCGGCGACGGATTCGATTGGGATAAGAAGCGCAAGAACTCGGCGCTGTTGTGGTATTCGAGCTACGTCGATCTCGCCGCCGTCATCGCGCTGATCTGGCTCACCGGAACCATCGAGAGCCCCTTCCTGTTCCTGCTCACGATTCCGCTGTTCTTCGTGTGCAACACGTTCCCGTGGAAGGTCACGGCGGCGTATTTCGTGTCGGCGTCGATTTCCGCGATCGCCGTCCTCGGCTACCTGGAGATGCACGGCTCCATCCCGCACGAGACCGTCTATCGCAGCGCGCCCGGCGTGTTCGAAAACGGT
This sequence comes from Candidatus Latescibacterota bacterium, assembly GCA_963761125.1. Taxonomy (GTDB): domain Bacteria; phylum Krumholzibacteriota; class Krumholzibacteriia; order WVZY01; family JAKEHA01; genus JAKEHA01. The sequence goes on along the minus strand of CAVXFV010000002.1, from coordinate 246,693 downwards.
CACTACGTCGCCGGTTCACTGCTGGTGATGGCCGCGTTCATCAGCCTGGTCATCTTCCTGTCCAACGCGTTCCAGGACCGGCTCAACAGCTCTCTGGAACGGATGCGCCGCAAGAAACAGGAAAGCGAATCGCGGATCGACGAACTCACCCGGCTCTACGACATCAGCACCGGCATCAACGCGGCGATGTCGCTGGAGACACTGCTCAAGATCGTCGCCAAGGAAGCGACGCTCCTGCTCGACCGTCCGTGGGCAAGCATCGTGCTGTTCAATCAGAAGCAGGAGATCACGCACTCGGTCTTCGTCGGGGTGAATCAGAACCGCGAGGCCAAGCTCGAACGGAAGATGCGTCGCGGTGGGCTGAGCGAGTGGATCTGGACGCATAATACGCCGATCGTCGTCGAGGACACGACCCGCGACAAGCGCGCGAACTGCAGCGAATTCCTGAATCGTTTCGGGATCCGCTCGCTGGTGGGATTTCCCCTGTCCGCGGGAAAGCAGGTGACGGGCGTCATCTATACGGGCGACTTCATGCCCAAGTCGGTCACCGAGCCGCATATGCGCCTGATCACGACGCTGAGCCAGCAATTGTCGAACGCGATCGAGAAGAGCCGCCTGTACGACTCGCTCGAGCGGAAAATCCGCGAACTCGAACGCCAGATGGACACGCTGCACAAGGCCAACATCCTGAAATCCGACTTCGTGTCGCACGTGTCGCACGAACTGCGGACGCCGCTGACTTCGATCAAGGCGTACGTCGAGACCTTGCTTGGCAACATCGACGATCCGATGTTCGCTCAGAAGCGCGAGTTCCTCGACATCATCAACAAGGAATCGAACCGCCTGATCCGGATCGTGGGCGACGTCCTCGACGTGTCGAAGATCGAATTCGGCCAGCGTCCCGTGGCCCGCGCACCCATCGACCTCGCCGCAGTCGTCGAAGAGGTGGTCTCGATGCTGAGCCCATCGCTCCAGGAGCGCGACGTGTCGGTCGAGGTCGACGTGCCGGCCGACCTGCCGCGAATCGACGGCGACGCCGACCTGATCAAGCAGGTGTTCATCAATCTGATCTCCAACGCGCTAAAGTATTCGCCGCGCGGAACGACGGTCTCGGTGGCCGCCCGCGAAGAGGCCGTCAACATTCTGGTGTCCGTCACCGATCAGGGCGTCGGTATTCCACGCGACGAGATCGGAAGCGTCTTCGACAAATATTTTCGGACGCGCGCGCCACAAGGCGTCCAAGATGGAAGGCCTCGGACTGGGGCTCGCGATCGTCAAGAACATCGTCGAGCAGCACGGTGGCGCGGTGCGCGTCGACAGCACCGAAAACGTCGGCAGCACGTTCTACTTCACGCTGCCGCGCGAGCACTGCTTCAACGATCTGATCGGTTACATCGGCGAACTCGTGGACGCGCGCGAGCAGCTCCACGAGATGCTCGAACTGATCGTCAAAATGATCGCCGAGCTGCTGAACGCCAAGCGCGTCTCGCTCATGCTGCTCGACAAAGCCCGCGCGGAGCTATTCATCAAGATGTCGTACGGGATCGAGGAATGGGTGGTGGAGAACACGCGCGTCAAGGTGGGTCAGGGAATCGCCGGCATGGTGGTGGAGCGCGGCGAGCCGTTGCTGATCAGCAATATCGAAGAGAACGAGTTCTTCACCGCGCCGAACGGACCGCAGTACGAAACCGTATCGCTCCTGAGCGTGCCGCTCCGGGTCAACGACGTGATCGTCGGCGTGATCAACGTGAACAACAAGATCAACGGCAATCCGTTCGATCACGACGACCTCAATCTGCTGATCTCGTTCAGCGAACGCATCTCGCGTGCTCTGGAGCGGGTGCGCATGGTCGAGGACTCGCATACGTTCCTGCAGGACACGGTCGACGCGTTCCGGCGCATGCTGGAGATGCAGACGAAAACCAAGGTCATCGAGCAGGCGGTCGATCACGCGGTCAAGGTCGCGCGCAAGCTGCGGCTTCCCGAAAAGGAAGTCAGCGTCATTCAGTACGTGGCAAGCGTGCACGACATCGGAATGACGGAGATCAGCGACGAAATTCTCAACAAGACGCTCAATTTGTCTTCGGAAGAAATGATGAGGATCCAGCGCCATCCGGAGCGCGGCGCCGAGCTGATCCGGCCGCTGGAGTTCGTCGAAGCGGTGAGCAACATCATTCTGTATCACCATGAGCGCTGGGACGGGAAGGGATACCCGATGGGCCTCAAGGGCGACGAGATCCCGATCGGTGCGCGCATCCTCGCGGCGATCGATGCCTTTCAGTCGATGACCATCGGCCGTCCGTATCGCACGCGCCGTACGGTCGAGGAGGCCGTCCGCGACCTGGTCGATCACTCGGGCGGTCAGTTTGACCGCGACGTCGTCGAGGCGTTCATCAGCGTTCTCAAGGAAGACGGTAAACTGTCGACGCACGACGAGCGGGGCTACAAGCGCCAGCTCGCCGAGCCGCCGGTTGGTGCGTCGAAGGGGTAACACGGGGCGACCACGATGCCGATTTCGAACATTATCGTCGCGCAGATCACCGGGCCGTCGGCTCCGACGACGTACCTCGCCATGTGCGGGGTACTGGTGATGCTGTTGTTCCTGGCGATGTGGCGCGAGACAGTGACGACCAACTCGTCGTTGTTCTTCTGCCGCACGTTCGCGGCGCTCGCGTTCGGGGCCAGTCGCGTTACCGTGGTCGTGTTCAGCGCCACCATGCTGGCGACGACGACCGCTCCGCCGTTTTTGTTTCTGCTGCTGAACTTCGGTTTCCTGTATCTTGCGGCGCGTTGCATTCCCGTCGGCGTCAACGACGTGCAGATTCCGCCGGTTCTGGAGTCCCCCGACCCCGCACTCGATGCAACGGCCCGGCACTACGGAACGTTCACCGACGCCGAGTGGCGCGCGGTCAAGTATCAGACCGCCGTGTTCGGATTGAGCGCGGGACTTCTGTACGCGATCGTGCCGGAAACGCCCGGCGTCACGTTCGTCGGACTCCTGAGCGCGATCCTCCTGGGCGCCACCATCCGCATCAGCGGCGCGCTGGTATCGGCGGCGCGCACGGCAATTCCGGAAGTTCGTCCGACCCTGTTCATCTTCGCGGCGTCGCTGATCGCTTCGTGGCTGTGCGTCGTCGGCGTCGGCGCGGCGACCGGCCCGCTGTCCTCGATTCTGCTGCGGTCCGCGCAGGTCGCCGACATCCTCGCCCTCGTGACCGGACTGCTCGCGTTGCAGACCGTCTACATCGTGGTGGGGACGCGCATGCGCCGCCAGGCGGAGGAGAAATCGTTCGAAGCCGAGAAGGCGCACAGCGAGTTGAGCCTTCTCAGTCGCGTCGCCTCGGACATGTACGAAGACTCGAGTTCCATGATCCGGCGCCAGCGCGACCACTCGCGTGCGCTCGTCCGCCGCGCGGACGACAAGGAACGGATGCTGGAGATCGGCATTCGGATCCAGCAGCACAAGAACGTCAAGGAGCTCCTGCAGATGGTGGCGGAACTCGTGCGCGAGAGCCTCGGCTTCGAGACCGTGATCATCCGGCTGCTCAACGACCGCACGCAGAGTTTCGAACCGAAGGCCTATGTCGGACTCAACCCCGACGCGCAGGAAGCGGTGATGAACCACCGCATCACGGTTCCCGAGTATCAAATGATGATCGAGCCGCGCTTCCGCGTCGGCCGGAGCTACTTTCTCAAGAACCTCACACCGGTGTCCGAGCCCGCCCGTTCGCCGAACGGCGACGGAGACGCGGTGCTCGTGGCTGGACAGTGGGACGAAGTCGAGCGCCTGATCGTGCCGCTGGTCGACGACGACGCGGGCGAACGGACCATCGGATACCTGTCCGTCGAAGAGCCGGAGGACCCGAATCGGTCGGTCGTCGACGTGATCGAAACACTGGAGACCATCGCGACGCTCGCGACCATCGCCATCCGCAATCTCAACCGGTATCGCGAGGTCGGCGAGAAGAACGAGAAGCTCAAGCAGTACGCCGACAAGCTGTCGAGCCTCAACAAGATGAAGTCGAACTTCGTCGCGACCATTTCGCACGAGTTCCGCACGCCGCTCACGTCGATCCAGGCCTACTGCGAAACGCTGCTCAAGAACGCGGCGTCCATCGACCGGGAGATCCTCAAGGAGTTCCTGATCGTCATCCAGGAGGAGAGCTCGCGGCTGATGACGCTGATCGAGGATATCCTCGATTTCTCGCAGATGGAATCCGGCGCGGTCCGGTTCGAGCGGACGTCGTGCAATCTCAATGAAATCGTCGAAGTCGCGGCCGGCGAACTCGAGAAGAATTTCGAAGGCAAGCGTATCACGCTGAACGCCCAGCTTCCGCCGGGCGAGGTCAAGGTGCGCGCCGAGCGCGACCTGATGAAACAGCTGGTGCTGAACCTGCTGCACAACGCGTCCAAGTTCACGCCCGAGGGCGGGCACGTCTGGGTGCGCCTGGAAGACGAAGTCGTGAGCGCTCGCATCATCGTCGAAGACAACGGCATCGGCATTCCCGACGATCAGATCGAAAAGATCTTCGATCATTTCCATCAGGTCGACGCCACCAACACGCGCCGTCACGGCGGCACCGGCATCGGGCTCGCGATCTGCAAGAACATCGTCGAGTGGCACGACGGTCGCATCTGGGTGGAGAACGTGCCGGGACGGGGCGCGCGATTCGTGGTCGTGATCCCGAAGAAGCAGGCCATCGTCCGCAGCGAGCTCCTGAGCGGTTACGTGTCGACGCGGCGCTTCGAAGTCGAGCGCTACATGGAACTCGTGGTCGAACTCGTCGCCGAACTGCTGCACGTCAAACGTGCGTCGCTGATGCTGGTCGACGAGAACGGCGACGAACTCCGCATCGAGAGCGCGATCGGGCTCGACGAAGATGTCGTCGAACACGCGCGTGTGCGGGTCGGCGACGCAATCTCCGGACGCGTGGTCAAGGGCAACGATGCGTTTCTGGTGCGCAACATCGAGAGTGACGACCGCCTGGGCATCTCGTCGAACGGCCGCCGCTACGAATCCAAGTCGTTCCTGTCGGTGCCGTTGCGGCGCGACGGCCGGGTCATCGGCGTGATCAACGTCACCGATCCGGTGGGACGCGACGCGCTCGACGACGCGGACCGCGCGCTTCTGGATCTATTCGCGGAGCGCGTGGTACTCGCGCTGGACGCGCTGTCGAATTTCAAGGAGCGCTCGCGAGAATTCGAGGACGTGCGTTCCACCTTCAAGTCGATCCTCGACGCGAAGCGGTATATCGACCGCGACACCGGCGAGGCCCTGTCAACCGTGCTCCGGGACGTCGCCGAACGTCTGGGCATGAGCGCGGACGAAAACGCCACGTTGCGCTACGTCTTCAACGTGTACGACCTGGGCCTGGCGAAGATCGGGCACAACATCATCAAGCAACCACGCGAGTTGTCGCTCGAGGACCGCGACCACCTGGAGATGCATACGATCGTGGGGACGGACATGCTCAAGCCGATCGAGTTCATTCCGCGGGTGCGAGACGCCGTGCTCTACCACCACGAGAACTACGACGGCACCGGCTATCCCGGCAAATTGTCGGGCGACGAGATTCCATTGGAGGCGCGGATCATTCGTGTGGCGGACACGTTCCGCGCGCTGGTATCGCACCGGCCCTATCAGAAACGGTACAGCCTGAAAGAGGCGCTCGAAGTATTGAAGCATCGCTCGGGGACGCTGTTCGATCCGAAGGTGGTCGACGTGTTCGTGAGTTCTGTGATTCGGAACGAAGCCAGCTTTCAACATGAAGACTGCGAAACGGCGGCGCACGCCGGTAGCGAGCGAAATGCGCACTAGACAGCTTTTGTAAGGAGGACACAATGGCGCTCGGCAAAATTCTCATCGTCGACGATGAGGTCTATATTCTGCACATTCTCGACTTCAGCCTGGGAGCCGAAGGATTCGAGGTCATTACCGCGAACAACGGCGAGCTGGCGATCGAGAAGGCCAAGCAGGAAAAGCCGAATCTCATCGTTCTCGACGTCATGATGCCGGTGCTCGACGGTTACGAGACCTGCCGGCGTCTGAAGCGCGATCCGGAGACGAAGAACATCCCGGTCGTGCTGTTGACCGCGAAGGGACGCGACCTGGACAAGCGGCTCGGTTATGAAGTCGGGGCGGTGGACTATATCGTGAAGCCGTTCAGTCCCAGCCGGCTGATCGACCGCATTCAGGAAATTCTGGGCTGCCGCAAGTAGCTCCTCGCGGCCCCGAAGTTCGTTCTGCACGCGCACGCGCGCCGGTTCACCGGCGTGCGTGTACGTTTTTCAGGCGGACCCCGCGTGCCGTGCGACAATCCTCGCGACATCGCGTATACTCACGCGCATGCCGACCGAAACGACACCCGTCACTCCCGCACCGCGCTTCGCGCGGGTGGTCCTGCCGATTCCCGTCGATCAGTCCTTTACTTACGAGATTCCCGAGACGCTGCGCGGCCGCGTCCAGGTGGGCTGCCGCGTCGAAGTGCCCTTCGGCAAACGCACGTTGAACGGCGTCGTCGTGGACCTGGCCGCGACGTCGGACGTTCCGCGTACGCGGCCAATCGCCGAACTGCAGGGGACATTCGCGCCGCCGGAACTCCTGGAGCTCGCGCGCTGGATCGCCTCCTATTATGGATGCTCGCACGGCGAGGCGATGCAGTCGGTCATCCCGCCCAGCCTGCGTCGCGCGAAGGTAACGCCCCGTCCGACCGGTCTTGCCCGCGTTGCCGACGACGCGCTGCGGTGCGAGGGCGAAGGCGGCGATGCGTACGGCGTGGCGCAGAAGACGCTGTCGCGGGCGAAGAAGCAACTCGCGTTGCTGACCGAGCTGTTGAGCGCGGGCGGCGAAGCGATGGTGCCGGTAATCCTGGGAGAATGGGGCTATGCGCGCGAAATTCTGGACGGGCTGGTGCGGCGCGGGCTGGTTCGTATCGAAGCGGTGCAGACGGTGTCGCCGCTCGATGCGCTCGAAGCGATCGTCGGCGATCTCACCGCCGCGCAGGAACGCGCGCTGTCGAGCGTGGTCGCGGCACTCGATTCGCGCCAGTTTCGCCCCCTGCTCCTCTATGGCGTCACTGGCAGCGGCAAAACCGAGGTGTATCTGCGCGCGGCGCGCGACGTGCTGGAACGCGGCGGCGGGTGCATCGTGCTGGTACCGGAGATCGGACTCCTCCCGCAGGCCACCGCGCGTTACCGGCGCGCGTTCGGCGATCTCGTCGCCATCATTCATAGCCGGCTCACCGGACCGGAGCGCTTTGAAATCTGGGACCGCATCATGCGCGGAGAACACCGCGTCGTGGTGGGTCCGCGATCGGCCGTGTTCAGTCCCGTTCGCGATCTCGGCATGATCGTGGTCGACGAAGAGCAGGACGAGTCGTACAAGCAGGACGACAAGCCGCGCTACCACGCGCGCGCGGTCGCGCTGATGCGGGGAAGGACGCTTGGAATCCCCGTGATCCTCGGGTCGGCGACGCCGTCGGCGGAATCCCTGCGACTCGCGCAGGAGAAGAAGTACGAACTCGTGCGGCTGCCCGATCGCGTCGGCGGCGGCGAACTGCCCGCAATCGAGATCGTCGATATGCGCGAGCCGGACGCCCGCGGCAAAGTGTTTTCGCCGCAGTTGATGGATCACCTGGAACGCACGATCCACGCAGGCCGGCAGGCGATCGTGTTCCTGAACAAGCGCGGTCACGCGCGCTACGTGCAGTGTTCGGCGTGCGGATGGCTGGCCCGGTGCCGCAACTGCGACGTCTCGCTCACGTTTCATCGCGTCGACGAGCGGCTGAAGTGCCACCTGTGCGGGTTCGAACGCCGGTGTCCGGAAAAGTGCGACTCGTGCGGCAGCCGGCTGCTCAATTACAGCGGCGTGGGAACCCAGCGCCTCGAACTCGATCTCAAAGGACTGTTTCCCGGCGTCGGCGTGCTGCGGATGGATGCCGACACCACGTCCGGCAAGGAAGGACACCGCAAGATCCTCGAGGAGTTCAGCACCGGTCAGTACCCGATCCTCCTGGGGACACAGATGGTGACCAAGGGACATCACTTTCCCGGCGTCGCGCTGGTCGGCGTGGTCAGCGCGGAAGAGGGGCTGAACTTCCCCGACTTCCGTTCGGCCGAGCGGACGTTCCAGCAACTCACGCAGGTGTCGGGTCGGTCGGGGCGGGTCGGTCGCGGGGGCGTGGTCGTGATCCAGACCTACTCGCCGGATCACTCCGTGTTTCGCCACCTGGTCGCGAACGATTACGACGGGTTCATGGCCGACGAACTCGATATCCGCAAGCAACTGCGGTACCCGCCGTACGCGCGTCTCGTGCTGGCGTCCTGCTCCAGCGCCGACGCGGGCACGTTGACCGCGCTCATGCACGAATGGGCCGACGCGTCCCGCCGGGTGCTCGCCGACCGGGGAATCGCGGTTCTCGGGCCGGCGCCACCCTTGATCCCGCGCGTCAAGAACCGCTTCCGCGAACAGATCCTTCTCAAAGGCGCGATCTCGCAGGCCGACAAGGACGCGGTACTGGACGCGTTCCGCCGCCTGACCGAATCGCGCCGGGGAGCGCGCGGGGTGGACCTGCGCTGGGACGTGGACCCGGAATCGTTCTTCTAAAGAACGCGCTAAGACCATGAGGCATGGCCGGTTGGGACCGGACGGGCCGCAAATTCCTGCTTGACACTTTTCGAGGCGTCCCGTTTAATGGAGGCGTACGGCAGGTCCATCCCCGTGCATGGATCCCCAACGACCCACCTCGGCGGCCCCTGAAGGAATATCCGCCGCCTTGGAATCAATCACGCACTAACGATAGAGATCGTCCCATCAGCCCCGTGAGAATTGGGTTGCCCGATAAAGAACCGTTGAAGTAATGGTCGGTCTGGAACCCCAGACGTCGACCAGCCTGTACTTGTGAGGGAGGACTACGCACCATGATGCGAGTTCGAATTTTTTCCACACTCTGTCTACTCGCCCTGATTGCCGCTATCGGCTGTCAGTCGGTCGCGACCACGAGCGCGAAGCTGCGCAATCAGGAAGGCAACTACGACGTGGCGCTGCAGCTCTGCCGGGAGGCGCTCGCCACCAACCCGGACGACGCCGAGGCTCACTTCCAGATGGGCTACGCGTACAGCAAGCTCGACAGCGTCCAGCTGGCGTACGAACACTTCATGAAGGCCGGGGAACTCGATCCCAAGAAGAAGGCCGACGCAGACGACAACATTCAGAGCAACTTCGCCAAGCACTACAAGCTGGGACAGAGTGCGTTCAACCGGCAGGACTACAAGGCCGCGGCCGATGAGTTCGACCTGGCCACCCTCGCCAACCCGACGCAGGCCAACGCGTACTACAACCTCGGCGTCGCGTACACACGGCTTGCCGAGGACGATTCGACGTACCACGAGAAGGCGCTTCAGGCCGCCGACAAGGTGCTCGAGCTTTCCAATCCGAGCGACGCGAACTTCCCCAAGGCGCTTCAACTCGCCGGACAGGAACTGGTCGCCATGGATCGGGCCGACGAAGCGGTCAATCGGTTCCAGCGTCTGATCGACGAGGATCCGGCGAGTTACGACATCATCGAGAGAATCGGAACGGACCTGTTGAACACGAGGCAGTGGAAAGGCGCAGCCGTGTTCCTCAAGATGGCCGCGGAAGCCCGCGCCAAGGTCGGGGCCGAAGACTTCAACCTCTATTACAACATCGGCGTCGCGCTGTATAACACGCGCGAGCAGGACTCGACCGCAGTGGCGGAAGCGATCACGTACTATCAGAAGGCGCTCGATCTCAAGCCCGACGAGCCGACGACGGTCTTCAATATCGAAGTTGCCTACGTCGCCATTGCGGACTGGTCGAACGCTGCCCTGTGGGGCGAGAAGTTTGTAGCGATATCCCCGGACGATCCCCGCGGCTGGCAGTTGCTGGCGCGCATTTACACGGAAACCGGGGACAAGGACAAGGCGAAGGAGGCCGCGACGCGCTACGAGAAGGTCGTGAAAGAGCGCTCCTCCGGCTCCCAGCCCTGACGAAGGACGGCCAGACGGCGGCACCGCCGGATCGTGTGGAACGGGATTTGCATTTCACACGACCCGGCGGCACCTACCGCCCCGCCGACAACCCGGGCAGATCACTCCAGACACTTTGCTCACAAATCGGTTAACGCAAATTTCCCAGATGAACTGTTTCCTGCCGATGCGGCAACGACGGTATCAATTCCTGACGGAGTGCACCCTCCGTTGACACTTTGACTCTTTCCCACCGGGCTGGCTAATGCCCGACCTGCCACGTGTCTTCACTAGGAGCAAAACGAATGGACATCGCGGAACTTAAGGGGAAGACCATCTCCGAGTTGCTGGATGTTGCCAACACCCTCGAAATCGAGGGGTCCAGCAGCATGCGCAAGCAGGAGCTGATCTTCAAAATCCTCGAGGCTCAAACCCAGCAGAACGGCCTGATCTTCGCCGAAGGCGTCCTGCAGGTTCTGCCGGAGGGGTACGGCTTTCTCCGCTCGCCGGACTACAATTACCTCCCCGGTCCCGACGACATCTACGTCTCGCCGTCTCAGATCAAGAAGTTCGATCTGCGTACCGGCGACACGGTGTCGGGGCAGATTCGCAGCCCGAAGGATTCGGAACGATACTTTGCGCTGCTTCGCGTCGAAGCGGTGAATCACGAACATCCGGATGTCGCCAAGACCAAGCCGTTCTTCGACAACCTGACGCCGCTGTATCCGCAGGAGGCGTTCAACCTCGAGCACGACCCCGAGGATCTGTCGACACGCCTGATCAACCTGATCTGTCCCATCGGCAAGGGACAGCGAAGCCTGATCGTCGCGCAGCCGCGAACCGGTAAGACGATCCTCCTCCAGAAGATCGCCAACGCCATCACGGCCAACCATCCCGAGGTGTACCTGATCGTTCTGTTGATCGACGAGCGCCCCGAGGAAGTCACCGATATGGAGCGTTCGGTGAGGGGCGAGGTCATCAGTTCGACCTTCGACGAGCCCGCCGAACGCCACGTGCAGGTGGCGGACATGGTGATCGAGAAGGCCAAGCGCCTGGTGGAGCACGGCAAAGACGTCGTGATCCTGTTGGACTCGATCACGCGACTCGCCCGCGCGCACAACGCGGTCGTGCCTCACTCGGGGAAGATCCTCTCCGGCGGCGTCGACTCGAACGCGCTGCAGCGCCCGAAGCGGTTCTTCGGCGCCGCGCGCAATATCGAGGGCAACGGGAGCCTCACGATCATCGCGACCGCGCTGATCGAAACGGGCAGCCGCATGGACGAGGTCATCTTCGAGGAGTTCAAGGGCACCGGTAACATGGAACTTGTTCTTGACCGCCGCCTCAGCGACAAGCGAACGTTCCCCGCGGTGGACCTCTTCAAGTCCGGCACCCGTAAGGAAGAACTCCTGATCGACAAGAAGGACCTGGACAAGATCTGGATCCTGCGGAAGTTCCTCGCGGACAAGCCGCTGATCGAGGCGATGGAGTTCCTCCTCGACAAGCTCGGCAAGACCAAAACAAATGCGCAGTTCCTGAAGTCGATGAATGCCTAGTGCAGGGTTTTTCGCAACTTGGGTCTGCGCAACGAGCGCCCCTCTCGAAACGAGGGGGGCGCTTTTTCGTAAGCGGCGCCGTGGCGGGCGGCATCAAGTGCTTGCTGAACGGTCGCTTTCGCCGGCGCGAAAACTGCTTTCCGGGTTGCGGTCGCGTTCGTTAGCATCGACCGCGGCCGGCGACGCACGCCGGTCGGCGCGAGGACGTGGAGACGCGCGATCCCGAACCGAGGAGATGGCATGTCTAGCAAAGTGCGACGCGAGTGCCCGGGGTGCGGACTTCAGATGCCGCCGAGTCCGAAGGCCGGATACGACGGCTATTTCAATAGTTCGCCGGAGTGCTGGGTGATCTTCGAGGAAGTCCTCGCGGTGTCGTTCAGCAATCCGCAAACCCACGGACCCGTCCACCAGATGATCGTGGACGCGTACGCGGTGCAACACGCCGGCGGCAAGCACCCGGACAAGTCGGTCGACGTCCATCTCGTGGGACTCCACGCCGCCTTTTCGATCTGCATGGAGCCCGGCCGGGTTCCCGACATGCTGCGGCGGCTCGCGGATGCCGTCCGCGAGTGGCCCCACTTCGATCCTCCCGAGTTTCCGTCGCCCCTGACGATCCTCGATGTGGCGGTCGCGGAAAACGCCGCCGACCACCTGCAGCGGGCCGAAACCTGGGCCCGGGCGGTGTGGGAATCATGGGCGGAGCACCACGAGGCGGTGGCCCGCTTCGTGGCCGCGAGCGGATTCTAGCCGCCGGAACGCCGCCGGTCCGCCCCCGGGCACGGCCCTTGCGCCCGGACCGCCGACCCGCTATAATGCCGGTTTCAGGCCCATAAGTGCCGGGAGTCAAACGAAATGAAGAAGGAAACCCATCCGCAGTACCACCCCGTGGTGTTCGTCGACCCGAGCGTCGGCGCCGAGTTCATCACTCGCTCGACGATGACGAGCAGCGAGACCCGTGACATCGACGGCGTCAAACACTACGTCGTCCGCATGGAAATCTCGTCGGCGTCTCACCCGTTCTTCACCGGCAAGCGCAAGCTCGTCGACACGGCGGGTCGTGTGGAACGCTTCCGCGAGAAGTACAAGTACAAAGACGTCGGCGGCACCTCCGAGTAGCGCGGCTCTCCCATCCAGGCGAACATGCCGAAGAAGCGCATCAGCGTCGGTGGCCAGGCGGTCATCGAGGGCGTCATGATGCGGTCGCCGACCGTCTACGCGACGGCCGTGCGCACGCCGCAGGGGACCATTGTTATCCAGAAGAACCGGTTCGTCGCGCTGACGCACCGCTTCCGGTTCCTCAACCTGCCGATCGTCCGCGGGGCGATCGGCCTCGTCGAGATGATGTGGATCGGGATCCAGTCGCTGTCGTATTCGGCGTCGCAGGCGGCGGACGACTCGAGCGACCCCAACCCCAAGAAGACCGCGGCGACGAACCTCTCGATTCTCGGGTCGATGGCGTTCGCGCTCGGCGCGGGCTTTCTGATTTTCTTCTTTCTGCCCCTGTGGCTGACCGGGTTGACCGGCGTCAAGAACGGTATCGGCTTCAACCTGATTGACGGCGCCATCCGCCTGGTGTTCTTCCTGGGCTACCTGATGGCGATCGCGCAGTGGAAGGAAATGAAGCGCATCTTTCAGTACCACGGCGCCGAGCACAAGACGATCTACGTGTTCGAAAACGGGCAGGACCTGACCGTCGACAACGCGCGGCCCTACACGACGCTCCACCCGCGTTGCGGTACGAGCTTCCTGCTGGTCGTGATGCTGATGAGCATCGTCGTGTTTTCGATGCTCGGCCGCCCGGAAACCTGGGGCGACCGTTTGCTTCGTTTCGCCATGATTCCGGTCATCGGCGGTATCTCCTACGAGTTCATCCGGCTTTCCGCGAAGGAGAGCTTTGCCCGCTTCATGCAGCCCGCCATCTGGCCCGGCCTGACGCTCCAAAAGGTCACGACACGCGAACCGAGCGATGATATGCTGGAAGTCGCGATCGCGGCGCTGGTGGCGTGCCTCGACTATCAGGGCGCGAAACTGGAGATTCCCTCCAACTAGCGGTTTAGAACGCGCGACGACCCGTCGTGTTCGAACTACCACGGTCCTTAGATTCAGACACCGCGCGCATCCGTTGCCCGCAAGAAGCCGGTTATGACGACACGATACGATCAGATTCTTGCCCGATTCAACGAGTTGACCGGTCTCATTTCCGACGAGAAGGTCATTCGCGACAACGCGCGCTGGCGCAAGCTCGCCAAGGAACGCTCGGACATGGAAGAGCTGGTCGAAGTGACCAGGCGGCTGAAGAAGCTCGTCGAGACGATCGAGGACAGCAAGAAGATCATCGCCGCCAACGACGATCCTGAACTCGTCGAGATCGCCCGCGCGGAGATGGACGGTCTCGACGCCGAACTCGACGAGCTGGAGGAGAAGTTCCAGCTCTTGATCGTGCCGAAGGATCCGAACGACGACAAGAACACGATCCTCGAAATCCGCGCGGGCACCGGCGGCGAAGAGTCGGCGCTGTTCGCGGGAGATTTGCTGCGCATGTACACACGCTACATCGAGCGCAAAGGCTGGAAGGCGGAGGTGTTGAGCAGCAACGAGACCGGCATGGGCGGATTCAAGGAAGTGGTGCTGCTCGTCGCCGGGCCGGGCGCGTTCGGCGCGCTGAAGTACGAAAGCGGCGTGCACCGCGTCCAGCGGGTTCCGGAGACGGAGGCGAGCGGGCGTATTCATACGTCGGCGGCGTCGGTCGCGGTACTGCCGGAGGCGCAGGAGGTCGATGCCACGGTCGATCCCAACGATCTGCGCATCGACGTCTATCGCTCCAGCGGTCCGGGCGGCCAGAGCGTCAATACCACCGACAGCGCGGTGCGCATCACGCACATTCCGACCGGTCTGGTGGTCACCTGCCAGGAAGAGCGGTCGCAGATCAAGAACCGCGCGAAGGCGATGAAGGTGCTGCAGGCGCGTCTGCTCGATCGCGCGCGCAGCGAGCAGGAACAGAAGCTGTCCGCGGAACGCAAGAGCCAGATCGGTTCCGGGGATCGCAGCGCCAAGATTCGCACCTACAATTTTCCCCAGCAGCGCGTAACCGATCACCGCATCAATTTCACCACGCATACGCTCAACAGCATCATGGACGGCGATCTCGACGAGCTGATCGAGGCATTGCGGAGAGCCGACGTGATGGAACGCGCCGCTCAGCGCGCGTCGACCAAGTAGTCCCGCATGCGTCCGCGCACGGAAACCATTCGCGAGATCCTCAATCGCGCCGAAGTCCATCTGACCAACAACGGCGTTCCCAACGCGCGTCGAAACGCGGAGTGGATGCTGTGCGCGTCGCTCGGCGTGGGGATGCTCGACCTCTATGTTCAGGCGAGCCTCGAACTGTCGGAAGACCGCGTGGATGAATACTGGGGGATCGTCGAACGACGTGCGGCGCGCGAGCCGTTGCAGTATATCCTGGGGTCGACGGAGTTCATGTCCCTCCCGTTCGAGATGCGGCGCGGCGTGTTCGTTCCTCGCCCCGACACCGAGGTCCTCGTCGAACGCGCCGAGGCGATCCTGAGCGCGCGGCCGCTTCACCGCCCCGCCACCGTGCTCGATCTGTGCTGCGGCAGTGGTATCATCGGCGTGTCGATCGCGGCGCTTGTCCCCAACGCCGGCGTCACCGTCGTGGACATATCGGACGTGGCCGTCGAGTTGACCGCGGACAACGCGCTTCTCAACGAGGTCGCGGATCGCGTGCGCCTCGTGCGGGACAACGCGCTCGACTACCTGGCGACGACGCGCGACCGCTTCGCCGCGATCCTGTGCAATCCGCCCTACATTCCGTCGGGGGAACTCGCCGCATTGCCGCGGGAAGTCCGCGACCACGAGCCCGTCCGCGCCCTCGACGGCGGGCCCGACGGCCTCGATTTCTATCGCGCCGCCGTGCCGATGCTGGCACGATGCCTGCTGCCCGGCGGTTTCGTGATGTTCGAGATCGGCGACACGCAGGGCGCGGCGGTATCGTCCATGCTGGACGCCGCCGCATTCGAGGGCGTCGACGTCTTTACGGATCTATCGGGCCGCGATCGGGTCGTCATCGGCCATCGCGCGGATTGAACCGGACCGCGCACACGAAAGAGCACACATGGACAAATTCATCGTCGACGGACCGACTCCCCTGGAGGGAACGATCAGCGTCAACGGCGCGAAGAACGCCGTGTTGCCGCTGATGGCGGCCGCGCTTCTGGCGCGCGGGACCAGCGTCATCGAAAACGTTCCCGATCTGCGGGACGTCACCACGATGGTCAGGATGCTCGACGTACTCGGCGCGAAGACGTCGCGCGAGGGAAGCACGCTCACCGTCGACACGTCGACCGCGCAGGGCGTCGAAGCGCCCTACGATCTCGTGCGAACCATGCGCGCGTCGATCTACGTGCTGGCGCCGACGCTCGCGGTGCACGGCCGGGCGCGCGTCAGTCTTCCCGGAGGGTGCGCCTGGGGTCCGCGACCGATCGATCTGCATCTGATGGCGATGGAGAAGCTCGGCGCGAAGATTCAGATCGAACACGGTTATATCGAGGCGACGTGCGACCGTCTTCGCGGTGCCGAAATCGTGTTTCCGATTTCCAGCGTGGGTGCGACGGCGCAGACCCTCATGGCCGCCGCGCTTGCCGAAGGCACGACGACGCTGGAAAACTCCGCACTCGAACCCGAGATCACCGATCTCGTGCACGCGCTGCAGGAGTGCGGCGTGGAGATCGAAGGCGCCGGCACCCCGCGAATCGTCGTGCATGGTACATCGTCGGTTCGGCCGCTTCGCCACCGGGTGATTCCGGATCGCATCGAAGCCGAGACGTTCGCCGCGGCCGCGGCGATCACGCGCGGCGACGTCGTCATCACCGAATGCGATCCCGGGCACATGGGCGCGGTGCTGGCCACCCTCGAGGCGTGCGGCGCGCGCGTGGAGATCGGCAAAGGACGCGTTCGCGTCAAGGGGCCGGACCGGTTGCGCGCGACCGACGTCGTCACGCGCGAGTATCCGGGCTTTCCCACCGACATGCAGGCGCAGATCATGGCCATGCTCTGCTGTGCGGACGGCGTCAGTACGGTCAAGGACACGATCTATCCCGACCGCTTCACGCACGTCCCGGAGCTGCGCCGCTTCGGCGCCGACGTACGACTCGACGGCAACCTCGCCGTGATTCGCGGCATGCCGGCGCTTTCCGGCGCGCCCGTCATGGCGACGGACATCCGCGCGAGTTCGGGCCTCATCCTCGCCGCGATGGCGGCCGAAGGCCGCTCCGAAATCCTCCGCGTCTACCATATCGACCGCGGCTACCAGCGCATCGAAGAGCGCCTGAACGGCCTGGGCGCCCGCATCGAGCGGGCCGCGCAGTAATGTGAACCCCCGGACGGCATCGCGGGCGCCGCGGCGGCGCGACATTTCATTCTCGGCACCGCCGGACACGTTGACCACGGCAAGACCGAACTCGTCCGGGCGCTCACCGGCGTCGATACCGATCGTCTGAAGGAAGAAAAGGAACGCGGGATCTCGATCGAGCTCGGCTTTGCGCCGCTTGCGCTCGCGGATGACGTGTTCGTCGGTATCATCGACGTCCCCGGTCACGAGCGCTTCGTGCGGCAGATGGTGGCCGGCGCCGGCGGGATCGACCTGGCCCTGTTGCTGGTCGCCGCGGACGAAGGCGTGATGCCACAAACGCGCGAGCACCTCGACGTGTTGCGTGCGCTCGACGTACGCCACGGCGTGGTCGTCATCTCCAAGTCGGACCTCGCGACCGACGACACGCTTCCGTTGCTCAAGGAAGAGATCGCCGAACTCGTTCGCGGTACGTTTCTCGAAGGCGCCCCCGTCATCGAGGCGTCGGCGCGAACGGGCGCGGGCCTCGACGCGCTGCGCGCGAGCCTGCTCGCGATCGCGCGCGGCATCGAAAGCCGGGATGCGTCGGGCCCGTTTCGTCTGGCGATCGACCGCGTGTTTCATCAAAAGGGGATCGGCGTCGTCGTCACCGGCAGCGGCTACTCGGGCCGCGTCGCCGTCGGCGACGAACTCGACCTCCTGCCGTCGGGATTGCGCGTGCGGGTACGCGAGGTGCAGAGTTTTGGTGCAAAGCGCGCGCAGGGAACCGCCGGCGAGCGACTCGCGCTGGCGCTCCACGGCGTCAAACTCGATCAGATTGCGCGCGGTGACACGCTGGCCACGCCGGGGCGGTTCGTCGCGAGCCGCACGGTCGACGTGCGCATCACGCTCACCGCGCTCGACGACATCGTGTTGAAGAATCGCGAGCGCGTGCGCGTGCACCACGGCGCCCGCGAACTGCTGGGCCGCGTCGTGCTGCTGAACACCGACGACCTGGGAGCGGACGGCACCGCGCTGGCGCAGCTCCGCCTGGAGTCTCCGATGGTGACGGACGCGGGCGACCGGCTGGTGTTCAGGCGCTATTCGCCGCCGCGCGTCATCGCGGGCGGACGGGTGATCGACGCGCGCGCCGACGTGCACCGGCGCCACGACGCATCGGTGATCGAGCGACTGACGACGCGCGAGCAAGGCGATCCGGAAACGATCCTCGCGCGGATGATCGAACGCGCCGGAATGAACGGCCTGGTCGAGGCGGACATCGACGCGGAAACTGCGGCGCCGATCCTCGCGCGCGGCGACGCGACGGCAATCGCGGGCCGCGTTTTCGCGCGGGATGCGCTCGACGCGCTGGCCGAGCGCGCGATCGCGCTGGCGACGCAGCACACGTCCCGACATCCATTGCAATGGGGTATCGACAAGGAGGAACTCCGTCGCCGCGTCGATTTCCCGCACCCGGCCGCATTGTTCAACCGCGTCATCGACGTCGTCTCCGCGACGCACCCGCTGTTCGTCCGCGAAGACCGCGTTCGGGCGGGGGATTCGGACATCCACCTCACGCCCGGGCTGCGCGATGCTCTCGCCGCGCTCGACCGCGCGCTGGAAGCGGCCGGTGTCGCCTTTCTGTCGCGCGCCGAGGCGGAACGTGCGTGGTCGGCGCCGGAGCCGTTCGCGGAGGCCGCCCGCTACCTGCGGGAGGCGAATCGCGCGGTCGAGGTGGGGGACGGTCTCATGCACGTCACGGCAATGAGCCGATGCCTGGACGCTGTGCGTGCGCTGTTTGCGACGCGCCCGGAAATCACCGTCGGCGATATCCGGGATGCATTGGGGGTGTCGCGCAAGCACGCGGTTCCGCTCCTGGAGTACCTCGACGCCCGCCGGGTCACGGTTCGGCGCGGCGATATGCGGATTCCGGGCAGTGGCCTTGCCGGGAATTCCCCGGTCGGGTAATCAACTTGGGCCTACCCGAAACGGGAAAAGCCTGCTATAGTTGGCGTGATGAAGCTCCTCCGACGAATTGTCCTCGCCGTATTTCTGGTGCTGATCCCGGTCCTGCCGGCGCTCAGCTTCGGCGATGAACTGCTGGCACCGCTCGAGAAGAAGGTTCCGGCGGGCACGTCGACGATCACGTACGGGGGGCAAACACTCCGATTCACCACCTCAGTCGCGTTGCTCGTCAAGTGCGACCCGGAGTTGTCGAACAAGATCCGCGTGACCGTCTCGCTCTATCCCGGAACGCCGCTTCCCAAGGGACCCGGGACCGCCGCGATCGAAACGCTTACGATCTACTGGGTTAACTTCGGGACCGACGTCTATCAGGGCGGGATTCCGGATGTCGAACCGTGGGTCGGCACCCTCAATACTGAGGGTGGCTTCGTCGATCGTTAGATTCCTCGTTTCGTAAGTTTTCTTTTCCATTCGTAAGATTTTTTTACGCCACCCGTTTCGCGCTTCCGGGAAACAGGTGGACGTGAACGTGTATCACGTTGTGACCACAAGACATAACGCGACGGACAATCGACTCCGACCACGCATCTTGGCATATCAATTGCACATTGCATGAGTCACTGCGACGCTGTGCTAACGAAGGGTGCTCCAGCAACGGGGTGCCGGGATACAGGAAGAGGCGGTGTCGCAGAGCCGGAGAGCGATGTCATGGAGGCTGCGTACTCCTCCGCCGGTCCCTGGATCGGTGGAATTGGGTGCCTTCCCCTGAGTGGCTCGCCAAGCCAAGTGAATCATAGCCCTTGCCCTTAGCGTGATTCCGAGCGGCAGCGCTCTCTGGACACGGAAAGAGGGAAGTACTTCGGTGCTTCCCTCTTTTCTTTTTGTCTACGGGGACTACTCGATGACGGGCTCGGGCAGGATCGGCGCGACCATCACCATCTTCTCGCGCTCGCACGTCACTTCGCCGGGTGCCGCCCCGCGAAACTTCCGCACGTACTTGCGCTGGGTGTAGATGACCGGGACCAGCCCGCTGTGGCGGGCCTTGGAGTAGTGCGCTGCCACCGAAGCGGCTCGCTCGACGATGCGCGCCGACGGTCCGTCGCCGCCGCCCCGTGCCTTGAGGACGACGTGCGATCCCGGAACGCCATGCGCGTGGAACCAGAGGTCCGTTGGCGCCGCGACCTTGAACGTGATCTCGTCGTTTTCGTGGTTGCTTCGACCCACAATGACGAACCAGTGCGCATCCAGATCGATTTCGCGATAGGTCTTTTCCTGAACTCGTTTGCGAGGCCCACCGATCGGCGGGGCGCGGTCCTCGAGTTCGATCGAGAACTTCGCGCGCATCGCTTCCACCAGGCGTAGTGCGTCGGTGAAGGACTGGGTCGCCTCCAGAAGCCGCAGCGACGCGTCGAGGTCGTCGGCCTCGCGACGTGCGAGGTCGAGGCGTCGCGTCGCGTGACCGACGCGCTTTTCCATCTTGGTGGCGCGCTTGAATCGCTTCTCGATCTGCGCGCGCAAGGGTTTGGACGGCTCCAGCTCGATCCGCATGACCCGCTCGGGATCGTAC
Organism: Candidatus Latescibacterota bacterium; assembly: GCA_963761125.1. GTDB lineage: Bacteria > Krumholzibacteriota > Krumholzibacteriia > WVZY01 > JAKEHA01 > JAKEHA01. The sequence continues at coordinate 226,277 of CAVXFV010000002.1, read as the reverse complement.
GGGTCGGGCAGTTCCACCTCCGACGCCCCCGGAGGCACGCGTGTCTGATACGCCGCCAGCGTCTCCGCCTCGCGGCGTTCGCGCTCGTGCAGCGCGGCATTGGCGATGTCGGCCTCCAGATTGGACGCGAGCCGGCGGAGCGAGTCGGCCTTCCGGCGCGCCGGGCGGGCAATACGGCGAATGATCGTCTCGTGCGCACCGTCGAGCACGCGAACACCCAGGACGCCGCACGCGTCGAGCGCGGACTCGAACGGTCCGAGAACCGCGGCGCCCCCGGGCGCGTTGCTGGTCGGCGACGGCGGGGCATCGCCGGGGCGGGCGGTCGCGATGAGATAGAACGGCGGCGCGATCGCGGCGGTCGGCGCGTTACCGGGTTGCTTCGGGTTCGGTCGCGGCGTCGCGTCGGATCCCACGAACTCCAGGATGGTGTCATCGCGCCGCAGCCACGCGCTTCCCGCCGATCCGAACAGCGCGATCGAAAGCGTCAGGCGCGCGCGATCGTTCCGCGTCACCACGTGGATGTCGAGCACGCGGTCGTTGTCGGCCATCGCCACGTCGGTCACCTCGGCGCCCGACAGTCGCGAGAAGCGGAGCGGGGCGCGGGCGCCCTCGAACGGGGTGTCGTGCGAGAGAAAACAGAACGGCCCCGGCGACTCGAGTACCGCGACGAGATTCGCGCGCCGCCCGAACGACACCGAAAGAACCGGCGGATACCATATCGGCGTCGCCAGCGTGCTGCCGATCATCTCGGCGCGCGCTTCGGCGGAGAACATCGCAAGCAGCAACGCGTTCATAAGTCCTTATCGAAACGCCCGTTGTCAATTGACAGGTGACCGCACGGGCGATAGTATAGGGTGCGTTTCATCTTATCACTGCCTGCGAGGTACGACGATGTTGATCAGCATGACGGGATTCGGTCAGGGTGAGGCGACGGATTCGACGTCGACTGTCACCGTCGAGGTCCGGTCGGTGAACCACCGCTTTCTCGATCTTGCGTTCAAGCTTCCCCGCGCACTCCAGAACCGCGAGAACGACATCAAGGACGTGGTCCGCCGCAAGGTGGCCCGCGGACGGGTGTCGATCACGATGTCGGTCGAGTCCGCGGCGGCCGGAAGATCGGTAACCATCAACGACGCCGCGCTCGAACAGTACCTGACACAGCTCCGGGCGTTCGCCAAGAAGCACGGACTCAACGACCACGTCAGCCTGGAAGCGCTCCTCCAGCTTCCGGACGCGGTCGTCACGCGCGAGACCGATCCCGACGACGATCAATTATGGCCGCTCGTCGAGAAGGCGCTGTCGAACGCGCTCGACGCATGCACGACCATGCGCATCGAGGAAGGGCGCGCGCTCGAAAAGGATCTCGTCGAGCGAATGAAACTCATCGATCGGACGGTCACCTCCATCGAGGCGCTGGCCCCGGCCGTCGCGAAGAAGAACGTGGAGTCGCTGCGCAAGCGCGTCGCGCAGCTCGCCGGCGACATCAAGGTCAGCGAAGAGCGCATCGCCGCCGAAATCGTTCTGCTGGGAGACCGCACCGACATCACCGAGGAACTGACGCGGCTGCGAAGCCATATCGATCAGTTCAACAAGGCGCTGTCCGGCGGCGGCGAAGTGTCGAAGAAGCTCACGTACATCCTGCAGGAAATGCATCGCGAGGCGACGACGATCGGGTCCAAGGCGTCGGATTCGGAAGTGATCCAGCACGTCGTCGTGCTCAAGGAAGAAACCGAGAAGCTGCGCGAGCAGGTCCAGAACCTGGAGTAGCGTGTCCCGCACATCGGTTCCATTTCTCATCGTGGTGTCCGGGCCGTCCGGCGTCGGCAAGACCACCCTGGTCGAGCGGCTGCTGGCCGCCGATCCGCGGGTCCGCCGGTCGATCTCGGCGACGACCCGTGCGCCGCGCGCCGGCGAAATCGAGGGCAAGGACTACTTCTTCGTGACCCGGGAGCGCTTCGAATCCATGAAGGCGTCGGACCTGGTGGAGTGGGCGGAGGTTCACGGGGAAACCTACGGCACGCCAAGCGGTTACATCCGGCAGCAGAACGCCGCCGGGTACGATCTGGTCCTTAATATTGACATTCAGGGGGGAGATCGGGTAAAAGGGTCCTTTCCCGACGCCGTCATGGTCTTCATATTACCCCCATCGCTCGCGGCGCTGGATGCGCGGCTTCGGGGGCGGGGGGACGTGTCGTCGGGCGACCTCGCGGTCCGGCTGAAGAATGCCCGCATGGAACTCGAGGCCGCACCCCGTTACGAGTATCTGATCGTCAATGACGACCTCGATCGCGCTTCGTCGGAGTTGATCGCAATCGTGACCGCGGAGCGCACACGCCGCGACCGGAAAGCCCCCGGTTTCCTGAACCTGAACGACCGTTGAGCGTCCATACCCAGTCCGGAGAGTGAAACCCACATGTCGATTCCAATCGAAAAACTCGTCCTGATCGAGAAGATCACCCAGAGGATTCGCAACCCCTACGAAGCGGTCCGCGTCATGGCGCGTGAGGCGCGCCGGCTCAACTCGCTGGTCATTCGGGGCGCGGAGCCCGAACCGGACTTCAAGCCCACGTCGACGGCGGTCAAGCGTCTCATCAACGGCAAGATTCACTACACCTACGCGGAAGAAGAGACCGGCAGCGGAGATTTCTTCTCGGAGTAAGCCTGTCGCCGGCGCTGCCCCGTGAGACTCTCCGGTAAGAAGATTCTCCTCGGCGTGACGGGCGGGATTGCCGCCTACAAGGCCGTCTTTCTCTTGCGCCTGTTCAAGAAGGCGGGCGCCGACGTCAAGGTCGTCATGACGGAGGCCGCCACCGAATTCGTCACACCCCTCACCTTCGAGTCCCTCTCCGAGCACCCCGTCCATCGACGCATGTTCGAAGGCGACGGCAAGTCGTCGGGCGCGGTGTCTCCTATCGAACACATCGACCTCGCCAAGTGGCCGGACGTGATCGTGATCGCGCCGTGCACCGCCAATACGATCGCCGGCCTCGCGCAAGGGCGCGCGGACGATCTCCTTGCCACCATCGTGAGCGCGTATGCCGGGCCGGTGATGCTGGCGCCGGCGATGAACGACGTCATGTGGGAAAACGCGGGCACGCAGGCGAACCTGCGCGCGCTCTACGACCGCGGCTATCGCGTCGCGCCGCCGGAGAAGGGCGACCTTGCCTGCGGCTACGAAGCCACCGGGCGCATGGCCGAGCCCGAGACGATCTTCGCCGCGGTCAAGACGCTGTTCGAGTCGCCGCTGCGCGGCGCGAAGGTGCTGGTGAGCGTCGGCGGGACCGAAGAGGACATCGACGCCGTGCGCGTGATCACCAACCGGTCGAGCGGCAAGATGGGATTCGCGATCGCGGAAGCCGCGCGCGACATGGGCGCCGAGGTCACCGTCGTCGCGGCGCGGACGTCGGTGGCGCCGCCGCCGGGGGTTCGCATCGTGCGCGTACGTACCAGCGACGAGATGGGACGCGCGCTCACCGAGGCCTTCGAGAAAACCGACGTGCTCGTCATGGCCGCGGCCGTGACCGACTATCGGCCTGCGCGCGCCATGCCGGACAAGAAGAAGTCCGGCGACAAATGGACGCTGGAACTCACGCCGACGCCCGACATCCTGGAGGCGCTGGGCGCCGGCAAGGGCGCGCGCCTCGTGGTCGGGTTCGCGCTGGAGACCGCGGACGAAGAGAAGAACGCGATGTCCAAGCTCGAGCGGAAACACTGCGACCTCGTCGTCCTGAATGAACCGGCGACGGCGTTCGAACTCGACACCAATGTCGTCACGATCTACGACGCGTCCGGGTCCATCTACCGGAGCCCCGGGGCCGAAAGCAAGCGCGACATCGCGCGCCGGCTGATGGGCCTCGTCGCCGCGAATGCGCGTTTCGCAAAGCGCCGCGCCTCCTGACGCGCGCGCCATCCGGACAATCCTCACGACCCGCTTGCCCGCCGGCTCCGGAGACGGTACTCTGCTCGCATGAGCGACCGTTCCGAAACCCGCGACGCCACGGTCTCCGCGCTCAAGCGCCTGCAGAAGAAGGGCGTGCGATCCGTTTACCTGGACGGCGCCGGGGTGAGTGAGCCGCGGGCGGAAAAACCCGTCGCGAAGGCGGCCGCCCGGGTCGCCCCACCTGCGACAGCGGGAGCGTCGGCGCCGACGGGCGACACCGTCGCCTCGCTCGCCGCGCTCGCGAAGACGGTCTCGGTGTGCACGCGCTGCGCGCTCCACGAATCGCGCACGCAGACCGTGTTCGGCGTGGGAAATCCCAACGCCCAACTCATGTTCATCGGCGAAGCGCCCGGCGCGGACGAAGACGCGAAAGGCGAACCGTTCGTCGGTCGTGCGGGGCAGCTGCTGAACAAGATCATCGCGGCGATGGGGATGAAACGCGAAGACGTCTACATCGGCAACATCCTCAAGTGCCGCCCGCCGCGAAACCGCGACCCGCAGCCGTCGGAAGTCGAGTGCTGCGAGGCGTACCTGCGCGCCCAGATCGCGCTCATCAAACCGAAATACATCTGCGCGCTGGGCCGCATTGCGGCGCACTGGCTGCTCAAGACCGAAGCGCCGCTCGGCGCGCTTCGCACCGGAGAGCACGTCTACGAGGGCATTCCCGTCATCGTGACCTATCACCCGGCGGCGCTGCTTCGAAACCCGGCGTTCAAGGCGCCGTGCTGGGAAGACATGAAGAAACTGATGGCCCTGTTGAAGGAGTCGTAACTCCGGACGCAACCCGTCCGACGGCCGCACCCTTCGGAGACGCACCATGCGAGAAATCACCGACGGTTCCACGGCCATCGTTCGTGGCGCGCTCGACGCCGGGTGCACCTTCTTCGCCGGCTATCCCATCACGCCGGCCTCTCCCATTCTAATGCAGATGTTGAGTGAGTTGCCCAAGGTGGGCGGCACCGCCATTCAGGCCGAGGACGAGATCGCGTCCATCGGGATGTGCATCGGCGCCACACTCGCCGGCGCGCGCGCAATGACCGCGAGCAGCGGTCCCGGTCTGTCGCTCTACAGCGAAAACATCGGACTCGCGATCATCGGCGAGGTGCCGCTCGTCGTGGTCGACGTGCAGCGCCTCGGCCCCGGCACCGGGGGTGCCACCACGGTCGGTCAGGGCGATGTGCAATTCGCGCGCTGGGGAACCGCAGGCGGCTATCCCGTGATCGTGCTGGCGCCGTCGTCGGTGGTGGAATGCTATTCGCTGACGCGGCGCGCGTTCGATTTCGCGGAGCGCTTTCGCTGCCCCGTCCTCGTGCTCGCCGACAAGGAACTCAACATGACGACGAACACCGTGGACGTGAGCCGCTACGACACGCCGCCGGTGCGCGCGCGCGGTGTCGCGCTCGCGGGGACGGCGCCGTATCGCTACCTTCCCGCGGACGACGTGCCGCCGCTCGCCGAGTACGGCGGCGACTTCGCGGTTCGCTTCACGGGCTCGACGCACGACGAATACGCGTTCATTACCAAAGCCCCCGGCACCGTGGCGGCGCTGAACGAACACCTGCGCGCCAAGATCGAGGACCACGCCGCCGAGATCGAAATGGTCACGACGGACCTGCAGACGGGGGCGAGGACGTTGTTGGTGAGCTACGGCATCACCGCGGGTGCAATGCGCGAGGCCGTGCGCCGTATTCGCGCGACGGGAGGCGCGGTCTCCGCGCTGACCGTGCACAGCCTGTGGCCGGTTCCCGAGCGCGCCATTCGGGCCGCATTCGACGGCGTCCATCACGTGATCGTGGCGGAACTCAATCAGGGGCAATACCGTCGCGAGGTCGAGCGTGTCGCGAACGGCGTGGACGTGACCGGGATTCATCGCGTGGACGGAGAACTGATCGCCCCGGATCAGTTCGTGGCCGCGCATCGCTCGATGGAGACGGCGCCATGAGCGATCCGACCACCATCACCACGCTGGCGCGGTACCGGAACGACAAGGCGTACCCGTTTTGCCCGGGCTGCGGCCATCACGCCATTCTCGATCATTTGAGTGCGGCGCTGGAATCGCTCGCCATCGATCCGACGAAGATCGTGATCGTGAGCGACATCGGGTGCTCGGGACTCTCCGACCAGTATTTCGACACGAGCGCGTTTCATGGACTGCACGGGCGGAGCATCACCTACGCCACCGGCATCAAGCTCGCGCGTCCCGACCTCACGGTGATCGTGGTCATGGGCGACGGCGGCACCGGCATCGGTGGCGCGCACCTCTTGAGCGCCGCGCGCCGCAACATCGGTCTGACCGTCCTCGTCTTCAACAACTTCAACTTCGGCATGACGGGCGGTCAGCACTCGACGACGACACCGCCCGGGTCGATCACCAGCACGACACCGTCGGGAAGCATGGAACGCCCGCTCGACATCTGCGCGACGGTGGCCGCGAACGGCGCCGGCTACGTGTGGCGCGGGACGAACTTCGACAAGGACCTGCCGGAGCGAATCGCCGAGGCGGTGCGTGCGGATTGTTTCGCGCTGCTCGATATCTGGGAGTTGTGCACCGCGTACTACATGCCGAAGAACAAGGCGTCGAAGAAAACGCTGACGACCCTCATGACTGATCTGGAGATGCAGTCGGGGTTGCTGCACCGCGCGGAACGCACCGAATACGTCGCGGCGTACCGCGAGGCGTCGGCATCCGCAAGGGGCAAGCCGCTTCTCGCGCCGAATCCGATTACGCCGCAATTCGCATCGTCACTCGCGCGGCCGTTTCACCTGGTGATCGCCGGGTCCGCGGGTGGAAAGGTGCGCTCGTCGGCGCGGCTGGTCGGCGACGCGGCGCTGCTCTCCGGGTTTGTGGGCGGCGCAGCGCGACGATTATCCCATCACGGTGAAAAGCGGACACAGCATCGCCGAACTCGTGTTGAGTCCGACCGAGATCGACTACACTGCCGTCGACCGGCCCGACGCGATGATTCTCTTGAGCGCCGACGGCGTCGCCAAGGTGGGCCACCGGCTCGCCGCGATGGACGCGACGGGCGTGGTGTTCGCGGTTCCCGAGGTCGCCGACGTGAAGACGAAGGCGGCCGTGCACGTCATCGATCCAAAGAACGCGCCGGTCAAACTCGGCGCCCGGAGACCTGTCGCTCTACTGTGTCGCCACGGCGTTGCGCCGCCTCGACATCTTTCCCCGCAGGAGCGCTCGAAGCGGCCGCCGCGCAGGCACACCGGCGAACGGGCGCAGAAAATGGGCGAAACCATCCGTATGGCGCTCGCGCAGTCGACCGGTTAGCAACTCAGGAGGAAAGTCTCGATGTTCCACCCCGCACGCCGGGCGAGCACCCTGCTCGCCACACTCGCATTGCTGGTCTCGGTCTCGTTTCCCGCGGCATCCGCGCCGAAAAAGAAAGACTCGCCGGCATCCGCGAACAAGGATGCCCGCGTCGTGACGGCCGATGATTTCAACGGGCTCGGGTGGCGTGAAATCGGACCCGCCAACATGGGCGGTCGCGTGGGCGCCATCGCGCTCGCGCCGGGAAACAGCAAGACGTTCTACGTCGGCTACGGCACCGGCGGCCTCTGGAAGACCGAGAACATGGGCGTCACCTTCTCGCCCGTCTTTGACAAGACGGGACAGCATTCGATCGGGACCGTGGCCGTCGCGGATGCACCCGCGGATTGGCCGGGGTGGAAGCAGGAGGACGTGCCCGACTCGTCGCGTGCTGAGAAGGGCAAGGCGAAGATCGTGTGGGTCGGCACCGGCGAAGGAAACGGGCGCAACAGTTCGTCGTGGGGCGGCGGCGTCTATCGCTCGACCGACGGCGGCGGCACGTTCACGTTCGTCGGACTCAAGGAGAGTCACGACATTCCGCGCCTGGCGGTGGACCCGCGCAACCCGGACGTGGCGTACGTGGCGGCGCTCGGGCATCTCTGGGGCGCGAACCCGGAACGCGGCGTCTTCAAGACCGGCGACGGCGGGAAGACGTGGAAGCACGTGCTCAAAGTCGACGAAAACACCGGCGCGTGCGACGTCGTGGTCGACCCACAGCATCCGGATCGCGTTTACGCGGCGATGTACGCGCGCCGGCGCACCCCGTGGAGCTTCACCGGCAACAGCGAGAAGGGCGGCATCTTCCGCTCCGACGACGGTGGCGCCACCTGGAAGAAGCTCACCGCCGGTCTGCCGTCGCGGACCGGGCGCATTGGGCTTGCGATATTTCCGAAGGACAGCCGCATCGTGTACGCCACCGTGGAGAGCGACCTCGGCGGAACCGGGCGCGACGAATTCGACGATCGCTCGCCCAACGGCGGTGTCTTTCGGAGTGACGACCACGGCGACACCTGGACGCGGATGACCGACATCAACCCGCGGCCCTTCTATTTCTCGCGCATCGCGATCGATCCGAAGAACGACCAGCGGGTGTACATCGCCGGCTGGGACTTCTCGGTCTCCGACGACGGTGCGCGGCACTTCCGGCGGTCGAGTGCCTCCGTGCACGTCGATTTTCACGCGATTACCGTCGACCCGCAGGATCCCGATCGCATCTTCGTCGGCAACGACGGCGGACTGTACATCACGCAGGATGGCGCGAAGAGCTGGCGATTCGTGAACAATGTCGCCGTGGGACAGTTCTACCGGATCGCCGTGGACATGAGCGACCCGTACCGCATCGGTGGCGGACTGCAGGACAACGGCTCGTGGGTGGGCCCGTCGGAGACGATGCACCAGACCGAGGACGACGCCAAGGACGGCATTCTGAATCGCGACTGGCGTTCGGTCTACAGCAGCGATGGTTTCGGCGTGGCGTTCGATCCCACTGACTCCAACATCGTTTACGCCACCGGACAGGGCGGATTCCTGGCGCGCATCGACCTGAAGAACGCCGTGCACCGGATGCTGCGGCCCTCCGCGCGCGAGGGACAGGAACGCATTCGTTTCAACTGGGACGCGCCGTTCTTCGTGTCGAAACACGATCCCACCGTGCTCTACCACGGCGGCGACAGGGTGTTCAAACTCACCGACCGCGGCGACCAGTGGTTCGCGATCAGTCCGGACCTCTCGCGCCGGCAGACCGACAAGATCATGACCGCGGGATCCGACGCCGAAACCTACGGCACCGTCGTGAGCCTGGCGGAGTCGCCGGTCAAGGCGGGGCTGCTCTGGGCCGGTACGGACGACGGACTCGTGCACGTCACCGAAAACGACGGCGGCGCGTGGAAGGACGTCACGCCCAAAGCGGTCGGTGGGCTCTACGTCTCGTACATCACGGCGTCGGCGCACGACGCGCAAACGGCGTACGTCGCCGTGGATGGTCACCGCAGCGACGTCTTCCGACCGCTCGTCCTGATGACGACCAATCTGGGGAAGGGCTGGACCGAAATCACGGGTGATCTGCCGAAGGAAGAACCCGTCAACGTGATCATCGAAGACCCCGCGAACGCGGACGTTCTCTACTGCGGAACGCAGTTCGGAGCGCACGTGTCGTTCGATCGCGGCGTACACTGGCTGCGGCTCAATGGCGAGTCGCTGCCGCCGGCGCCGGTAGACGACATGATCATCCACCCGCGCGAGCGCGACCTTGTCGTCGGAACGCACGGGCGCAGCATCTGGGTCCTGGACGACGTCTCCATGTTCGCGCAACTCTCCGCCGACACGCGCGCGAAACCGCTCGCGCTCTTCGATGTGATGCCCGCGCGACCGCGGCTGCGCGCTGGCGAAGACTACGGGATCGGCGACGGCGTCTTCCGCGCCAAGAACCCGCCGGTGGGTGCGACCATCAACTACTGGGTGCGCGATACCCGGGGCGAGCCGGTCAAGGTCACGATCACCGACGCGCACGACGTCGTCATCCGCGAACTCGATGGCCCCTCGCACGTGGGCTTCAACCGGGTCACGTGGGATCTCAAGGCGGAGGACAAGCAGCGGTACGCGCAGAGTCCCAACGAAGAGCCGGGCCCGGAGCAGTTCGTGCCCGCGGGAACCTACACGGTCTCGATCAAAATGGGCGAAGCGAAGGACAAGAAGACGGTCGTGGTGCGCGCATTCAAATGAGTCCGGGGGTGACGATACCGATGGTCTTCACAAACGACATACGGGTCATCATGGCAAGGGACCTGCGCGCGTTCGCGCGCGAGATCGAATTGTTCCCCGGCGACGAGCTTGTCTGGAAGACGTTGCCGGGCGTTTCCAACTCCGCAGGAAACCTCGCACTGCACGTGTGCGGCAATCTCGAACACTTCGTCGGGCGCGTGCTCGGCGGCACCGACTACGTTCGCGATCGCGAGCACGAGTTTGGCGCTCGTTCCGGCGCACGCGCAGACCTCGTGCGTGAGATTCACACCACCCGCGATGTCGTGGAGTTGACGCTCTCCGATTTGCCTCCAGGTTCGCTCGATCATCCGTTTCCGCAACCGGTCGCCGGTGTGACACTTTCGACGCGGACCTTCCTGCTCCACCTCGCCGCGCACCTGGCGTTCCACCTGGGTCAAGCAGGGTACTTGCGCCGCGTCTTGACCGGGGATGCCACGACCGCCGGGAGCATGTCCCCGAAGGAACTGGGCGCGTAGGGCAAGGTCCACGCGCTTATCCCCAGTCCGTCCACAGCTTTCTGACTCTCAGTCCTTACGAAACCCCGCCCCGTAGGGTAGAATGCCGGTCGGAGAAACCATGGCCGACACCATTCGCACCCAGCCCAGCCCGACCGCGCCCGGACGCGTGCCGCCGCAGTCGCTCGAAGCCGAGATGGCGGTGCTGGGCGCGGTGCTGCTGGATAACAACGCCTTCTCGATCGCGACCGAGTCGATTTCGGCGAGCGCGTTCTACAAGAAGGCGCATCACGACATCTTCGCGGCGATGGAGTCGCTGTCCTCGCGTGGCGAGGCGATCGACGTGGTCACGCTCTCCGAGGAGATGAAGCAGCAGGGCAGCTTTCAATCATCGGGCGGTCCCGCGTATCTGACACAGATCATGGACACGGTCCATACGGCGGCGAACGTCGAGTACTACGCCAACATCGTGCTCGAGAAATTCGTCCTGCGCCGGCTGATCACGATCTGTAACGACGTCACCACGCAGTGCTTCCAGGGAGACCGCGACGCCGCGGAAGTCCTGGACGAGGCCGAACGCCACATCTTCGAGATTTCGCAGCAGGGGATGTTCAAGGGCTTCGAGTCGATCGGGAAAATTCTCCGCGACCATTTCAAGAACATCGAGGCGCTCTATCAGAGCGGGAGCCATGTCTCCGGCGTGCCGTCGCCGTTCGAAGACCTCGACTCGCTGACGTCGGGATTTCAGAAGTCGGATCTGATCATCGTCGCCGGTCGCCCGGGCATGGGGAAGACGTCGTTCGCGCTCAATCTGTGCGAACACCTCGCGATCAAGGAAAAGACGCCGGTCGGGATCTTCAGTCTGGAAATGTCGTCGGAGCAGCTGGTGACGCGCCTGTTGTGCAGCGAAGCGCGTATCGATTCCAACAAGCTCCGCCGCGGCTACCTCAAGTCCAACGAATACGCGGAACTCGCGATTGTCGCCGGCTACCTCGCGGAAGCGCCGATCTACATCGACGACTCGCCCGGCCTGTCGACGCTGGAGTTGCGCGCCAAGGCGCGTCGCCTCAAGGCGGAGGCGAACGTCGGCATGATTCTCGTCGACTACCTGCAGCTCGTCAGTGTCCGCGAACGCGTGGAGAACCGGCAGCAGCAGATCTCGCTGATCTCGCGGTCGATGAAGGCGCTGGCCAAGGAACTCGGCATTCCCGTGGTTGCGCTGTCGCAGCTCTCGCGCGCGGTGGAATCGCGCGGCGGTGACAAGCGTCCGATGCTGTCGGACCTTCGCGAAAGCGGTTCGATCGAACAGGACGCGGATGTCGTGCTCTTCCTCTTCCGGCCCGAAGTCTACGAAGGTCCCGACTCCGAAAACCGCGGCAAGGCCGAACTCATCATCGGCAAGCAGCGAAACGGGCCCACCGGGACCGTCAACCTCACCTTCATCGATTCGTGCACGCGGTTCGAGTCCGCGGCATTCTCGGAGTAACACCCTGCGCGCGCTGACGTCGACCGAGACCGCGACGGCGAGCGCGTTCAAGCGCGCCCTTCGAGCGGTCGGTGTCAGCGTTCTCAATTTTCTGCGCGACGTCGGGGGGAGTTTCATCCTGCTGGCGGGCGTGTTTGCGCGCCTGCGCGAACTGCCGCGCACCGCGCACGAGACGCTGCTCCAGATGGAGCAGGTCGGCGTTGGCTCCATCCCGCTGGTGCTGGTGACGTCGGTGTTCGTCGGCGCCGTCGCCGCCGTGCAGGCGGCGTATCAGTTCCAGGACTACGTGCCCATGGTGTTTCTGGGCACGGTCGTGGGCAAGTCGGTCATCCTCGAACTGGGCCCGGTACTCACCGCGCTGGTGGTCGGCGGGCGCGTGAGCGCGTCGATCGCGGCGGAACTCGGGACGATGAAGGTCACCGAACAGATCGATGCGATGGAAGTGCTCGCCATCGACCCGGTCCGCTATCTGGTCATGCCGCGCGTCGTCGCGTGCGTCGTGATGCTGCCCGTGCTGGTGACGCTGTCGGACTTTCTCGCCATCCTGGGCGGGCTCGTCGTATCGCACTATTCGATCGGCGTCAGCATTCCGACTTTCGTCGAAGGGCTGCGGATGTTCTTCTACGTCGACGACGTCATCAGCGGCCTCATCAAGGCCATGACCTTCGGCGGCATCATCGGGCTGCTCGGCTGCTACAACGGCTTTCGCACCTTCGGCGGCGCGCAGGGCGTCGGCCGCGCCACCATGCACGCCGTGGTCTCAAGTTGCATCGCGATCCTGGTGTCGAACTACTTCCTGGCATCGGTGCTGCTCCGGGTGATTTTCTACAAAGGAGAGTAGGCGCGCGAAGTGTTAGAATGTGCCGGCGCCGGCGACTCCCATGCTCACCATCGAATGTCGTAACGTCTGGAAGAGTTTCTACGGGAAGAGTGTGCTGCGGGGCGTGAACCTCGTCATCCGCCCGGGCGAAACGCTCGTCATCATGGGTCAGAGCGGTTCGGGCAAGAGCGTCCTCCTCAAGCACCTCGTCGGGCTGTTGATCCCGGACCGGGGAAGCATCCTCGTGGACGGTGTCGACGTGCCCAAACTCAACCGAAAGAAGCTGTTCGAGCTTCGGATGCGCTTTGGTATGGTCTTCCAGGGAGCCGCCCTCTTCGACTCACTGACCGTGGAAGAGAACGTCGGGCTTGCGCTGCGCGAGCATACCGAAAAGACCGACGAGGAGATCAAGGCCATCGTCGACCAGAAACTGCGCATGGTGGGTCTCGAAGGCGTCAGCGAGAAGTACCCGGCCGAATTGTCGGGCGGGATGAAGAAGCGCGTCGGGTTCGCGCGCGCCATCGCGATGAATCCCGAGTGCGTCCTGTACGACGAACCGACGACGGGTCTGGATCCGATCATGGCCGATGTGGTCAACACCCTGGTGATCAAACTGGCGGACGAATTATCGATCACGTCGGTCGTCGTGACACACGACCTCGCGAGCGCATATAAGGTGGCCGATCGGATCGCGATGCTGCACGACGGCATCGTGCTCTTCGAAGGGACGCCGGACGAAGTGCGCAAGACGGACAATGCCACGGTGCGGCAGTTCATCGAGGGGCGCGCGGTCGGACCGATCGTCGTGGGGAGCAGCGAATGACCGGGCGCGGCCTCGAGATTCGGGTGGGCGCGGTGGTCGTCGTAGCGGTAGTGATCGCCGTCGTCGGCACGATGTGGTTCCAGAAGTTCCAGCTCGCGGAAAAGCGCTATTCGTTCTACGTGCGCTTCCCGGAAGTCGGCGGCCTGGTCTCGGGCGATCCTATCAACATCAACGGCGTCGAACGCGGACGCGTCAACTCGGTGAAGCTGACCCCGCATGCCGTGGTCGTCGACATGGCGGTCCGCGAAGGCGTGACTATTCCGGACGACTCGAAGATCGAACTCAAGAGTATCGGGATCATGGGCGAGCGCTTCGTCGCCATTCATCAGGGCGTGTCCGATCATGCGATCGCGCCGGGAGACACGCTCGACGGATTGTTTCTGATGGGACTGAGCGAAGTGATGGGCGCGGCGGGCGGCATCCTGGACGACGTGCAGGAAACGACACGGCAACTGCGCGAGATCACCGAGACGCTGACCGCCGATGGGAAATTCAAGCAGAGCGTCGACGACTTCGCCGCGACCAGCAGGCATCTCCGCGGTATGACCGAAAACAACCGCAAGCGCCTCGACCGCACGCTGGCGCACTTCGAGCGGTCGTCGTCCTTGATCGACAGCCTGGTGAGCGGGCACTTTGCGGCGATCGATTCGTCGCTGACGTCGATCACGCGCGCGGGCGGGCACGCCGAAGTCACGGCGGAGAACCTGGCGGCGGTGTCGGGGGATCTCAAGGAGATCACGGCGAAACTTCGCGCCGGCGACGGAACCGCCGGCCGGCTGCTGAACGACGACCAGTTGATTCTCAAGATGGAATCGACGGTCACGGAGCTGGACTCGCTGCTCAAGGACATCCAGAATCATCCCGGCCGCTACGTGAAGTTCAGCTTGTTCTAAGTCGATGAACGTCGCTGCGTTGATCATGGCCGGGGGTTCCGGCGAGCGCTTCGGTCCGGAATCTCCGAAACAACTCGCGATGCTCGACGGGCGCCCGATGCTGGCGTGGTCGGTGGTCGCGTTCGCGCGCTCGACGCGCGTGCATGCGATCGTCCTGGTCGGACCGGCGGACGCCGAACGCGACCTGCGCGCCGCGATTTCCGGAGTCGATTCGGGGAAAGCGCGGAGCTTCGTGGCCGGCGGCGCCACGCGGCAACAGTCGGTGTTCAACGGACTGCAGTCGCTTCCCGACGGAACGACGCATGTGCTCATCCACGACGCCGCGCGACCGTGCGTGACCGATGCGCTTCGCGATCGCGTGCTCGACGCGCTTGGCGACCACGACGCGGTCATTCCGGCGGTACCGGTGACCGACACGCTGGTGCGCCGGCGGGACGATCGCGTCGAGGCGGTCGTCGCCCGGGACGACGTCGCGGGCGTACAGACGCCGCAGGGATTCCGCGCCGACCTGATTCTCCGCGCGCACCGGACGGCGCGCGACAACGGACTGGAGTCCAGCGACGACGGCTCGCTGGTGCTCGCGCTGGGCGAACCCGTATTCACGGTGCCGGGCGAGCGCACGAACGTGAAGGTGACGTTTCGAGACGATATCGCCGTCGCCGAGGCGATACTGAAGAACGGAGTTGTATGATGACGCGATCGGGAATTGGTTATGATGTCCACGCGGTGGCCGCCGGTCGGCCCCTCATGCTGGGCTGCATTCATTTCGAGGACGCGACCGTCGGTCTCGACGGACACTCCGACGCCGACGTCGTCAGCCACGCGATCTGCGACGCGCTGCTCGGAGCCGCGGGGCTCGGAGACATCGGCGAGCACTTCCCGGACACCGACTCGCGGTGGAAGAACGCCGCGGGGCGGGAATTTTTGGTGCGCGTCGCCGAGCTGGTCCGCGGCGCGGGGTTCGACATCGTCAACGTGGATTGCACCGTTCTGGCTGACGTGGTGCGGCTGGGCGAGCGCAAACGCGAGATGACGGCGGCGATCGCGCAGCACCTCGATATTCCGCCTGACCGCGTCAACGTCAAGGCGACGACCTTCGAGGGGAAGGGCACCATCGGCCGCGGTGAAGCGATCGCGTGCGAAGCCATCGCCTCGATCGAGACCAACAGCGGCGAACGCATGGAGAGCTGGCGCGAGTCGGCGCTGTAGCCGGGCGCCCGACGCGTCGGACAAGGAAGGATTCGATGGCCAAGATCAAGAATGTGCGGGTGCGCTTTGCGCCGAGTCCGACGGGGTACCTGCACGTCGGCGGTGCGCGCACGGCCATTTTCAATTATCTCTTCGCGCGCCACAACGACGGCACGTTCGTCCTGCGCATCGAAGACACCGACGCGGAACGCAGCACGCTCGAAAGCGAGGCGTCGTTGATCGAAGATTTGAAGTGGCTGGGACTGGACTGGGACGAAGGCCCCGACGTCGGCGGGCCGTACGGACCGTACCGCCAGTCGGAGCGTCACGCGCTCTACCGCGACGTCACCGATGCGCTGATCGAGAAGGGAATCGCGTACCCGTGCTTCTGCACGGAAAACGAACTGGAACTCAAACGCGAGAACGCCGTGGCCGCCGGCCACCAGCCGCAGTACGACGGAACCTGCGCGCGGCTCACACCCGAAGAGGTTGCGGCCAAACGCGCGGCCGGAATTCCCGCGGCGGTTCGTTTTCGCGTGGGCGACGGCGTCGTGCGCTTCCACGACGAGATCCGCGGCCCGATGGAACTCTCCCATGACATGGTGGGCGACTGGGTCATTCTGCGGTCCAACGGACTGCCGACGTACAACTTCGCGGCGGCTGTCGACGACCAGCGCATGGCGATCTCGCACGTGATCCGCGGCGAGGAGCACCTGTCGAATACGCTCCGTCAGGCGATGATCTACCACGCTCTGGGAGCGACACCGCCGGTGTTCGCGCACGTTCCGTTGATTCTGGCGGAAGATCGGTCGAAGCTCTCCAAACGCCACGGCGCCAGTTCGGTCGGCGATCTGCGCACGAGCGGGTATCTGCCCGAGGCCGCGTTCAACTATCTCGTGTTGCTGGGATGGTCGCACCCGGGAAGCAAGGAAATCATGCCGCGCGACGAGATCGTCAAGGCGTTCACGATCGACCGCATCGGAAAGGCGGCGGCGATCTTCGATCGCAAGAAGCTGATGTGGATGAACGGCCAGTACATTCGCAAACTCCCGCTCGACACGTTGATCACGCTCGTGGAGCCGCATATGCCCGACTGGCTGCGCTCGAACTACGACGAGACCACGCGCCGGGAGATCGTTGCGATCCTGCAGGACAGCCTGGAGACCCTCGCCGACTTCCCGCAGCGCGCGCGCATCTTCGAACCCGACGTGACGCGCGACGAAGAAACCAACACGCTGCTCGCCGCCGAGTCGGCGCAACGCGTCCTCGCCAGTATGACGCAACGGCTGCGCGACGCCGACGCCGCGTTGACGTCCGACACCTTCAAGGCGATGATCCTCGCTACCGGCGAGGAACTCGGCCTCAAGGGCAAGGATCTCTATTTCCCCATCCGGGGCGCGATGACCGGATCGGTGCACGGCCCCGATCTCACGCGCGTCGCCGCCGTGAAAGGGCGCGACGCGGTGCTCAAAGCCCTCGACGAGGCGCGAACGTGACGCGGGCGGTGCTCGTCCTCGCGAGCGCCGCGTTGACGGTCGCGATGCCGGCGGCGGCGCACGACACGTGGATCGCTCCGGTTCGCGATGTCGCCGCGGGCAAGCTGACGATTCTCCATCTCACCAGCGGGATGTCGTTTCCCAGGCTCGAGTCGGGCCCGAAGACCGATCGCGTAATCGCGGGCGGCTGGCGGCTCGGCAACCGCCGCGGTCCGATCGGCGGTCGCGCGGAGGACGACTCATCGCTCGCGCTCGCGGTTGTTCCGACCGGACAGGGTACGGTCGTCGTGTGGCTGACGCTCGGTCCGAAGGAGATCGATCTTCCCGACGCGGAGGTCGGCGAATATCTGGACGAGATCGGCGCGCCCGACGACATTCGCCGCGCATGGGACGCCGCCGGCCCCGGTCGCACGTGGCACGAAACCTATACGAAGAACGCCACGATGTTCGCCCGCGCGAGCGGCGTCGGCGACGACGCGTCGTGTCTGGCGCCCGCCGGCGCGGGGTTTCAACTCGTTCCCGACCGCGATCCCACGGGACTCGCTCCGCGCGACACGCTCATCGTGCGCGCGATGAAGGACGGCGCCGGAATCGGCGGCGTGGCGATCGGCGCGACGCACGGCGGCGGCAAGCCCTTCCTCGAGCGCGCGAATCCGGCCGGCTATGTCCGCATTCCGATCAACGGCGACGGTCCCTGGCTCATCCGCGCGACCGATCTGCGACGAAAGCCGGATGGCACGTGGGAGAGCGATTTTGCCACCATGACGTTCATCGTGGCGAAGCGGTGATCCGCGCATGACTCCCGACATCGTTCGTCTGTTCGCGGCGCGCGCGACGCGATTGTTCGCATTCGGCTTCACGTCGGTGTTCCTGGTGCTCTACCTGAATGCGATCGGGTTCAGTGATCGCGCCATCGGCCTCTTGCTCACCGTGGCGCTCGTCGGCGACGCGGTGATTTCGCTCCTTCTGACCACGCGCGCCGATCGTGCCGGCCGCCGTCGCGTGCTCATGGCCGGCGCGTTGTTGATGATCGGCGGCGGCATCGTGTTTGCCGTCAGCCGCAATCCGCTGGCGCTCGCGATTGGCGCGTTCATCGGCGTGTTGAGCCCCAGCGGCAACGAAGTGGGGCCGTTTCTCGCCACCGAGCAGGCATCGCTGTCGGAGCTGGTGGAACCGGCGCGACGCACGACGCTGTTCGCGCGCTACGTGCTCACCGGATCGCTGGCGACGGCGTTCGGAGCGCTCGCCGGCGGCTCCGCGGCGCACGCGATGCAGGCGGGCGGCATGTCCGACGTGGCGTCGTACCGCGTTCTCCTCGGCGCGTATGCGCTGTGCGGCGTCGTGATTCTACTGGTATTCCTCGGATTGTCGCCTCGCGTCGAAGCGCCCGCGTCGGCCCTATCCGTGAAGCGCGTGCTCGGACTACACCGGTCGAAACGACCCGTGCTGAAACTCAGCGCGCTGTTCGCGCTCGACTCATTCGCGGGCGGCTTCATCCTGCAGAGTCTGCTCGCCTACTGGTTCCGGATTCGCTTCAACCTCGACATTGCCGCGCTCGGCGGACTCTTCTTCGCTGCCAATCTGCTGGCGGCGGCGTCGATGCTGCTGGCGGCGCGCGTGGCGTCGCGCATCGGGTTGATCAATACGATGGTCGTCACACACCTCCCGTCGAACGTTCTCCTGTGTCTGGTGCCGCTGATGCCGACGGCCCCGCTTGCCATTGCCGTGCTCCTCGCGCGCTTTTCCATCTCGCAGATGGACGTCCCGACGCGGCAGTCGTACACCATCGCCGTCGTCGACCCGGACGAACGCGCCGCGGCCGCCGGCGTCACCGGGATCGCGCGATCGGCGGGCGCGTCGATCTCACCGTCGTTGTGCGGCTGGATGCTCGCGCGCCAGGCGCTGGTGAGCGCGCCGTTCTTCGTGGCCGGCGGCCTCAAGATCGTCTACGACATCCTCGTGTTCTTTTCGTTTCGCAGCATGAAACCGCCCGAAGAATCGAAGTAGGATCGCGATGCCCGCGTCTCCGTCGCTCACGCTCTTTCTGGTGGCGTCGCTCGTGCTGCTGGTGGTGCCCGGCCCCGCGGTGCTCTACATCGTCGCGCGCAGCATCGACCACGGGAAGACGGCGGGAATCGTTTCGGCGCTCGGCATCGCGGTCGGTAGCGTTGGGCTCGTGTTCGCCACGGCGTTCGGGCTGTCCGCGCTGATCGCCGCGTCGCCGGTTGCATACGACATGATCCGCTACGTCGGCGGAGCCTATCTCGTTTTCCTCGGCGTCCGGACGTGGCGCGCGCGCGACGGCACGGACGCCGACGCACACACCGCGAAGAAACCGTACCGGCGCGTATTCGCGGACGGTATCGTCGTCAACTTCCTCAATCCAAAGACGGCGATTTTCTTTCTCGCGTTTCTTCCGCAGTTCGTCGACCCGGCCGGGAGCGTTCGCCTCCAGCTCGTCGCCCTCGGTCTGGTGTTCGTGGCGATGGGAACCGTGACCGATTCGCTCTACGCGCTGGCATCGGGCGCGCTGGCGAAGCGGCTGCGCGCCGGCGAGCGATTCCCCCGGGTACGTCGCATGCTGGTGGGGTTGGTCTACGTGGGATTGGGTTGCGCGGCCGTCCTGATCCACCCAATAAACTAGTGGACGATCTCGGCGCGAAGTCCGCATCATTACCGACAAATTTCCGGAGCGCGATTCCCGCGCTTCGTTTTCCGGAGGAAGTCGAAATGTTTAGCAAGAACGACGCGACGATGCGCGTCCTCACAGGTTCGGTAGTCGTGGCCGTGTGTGTGATCGCGTTTGCCGGGTGTGGGAAGAAGCAGGCGAAGGACACGGAAACGTCGCAGACGATGCACTCCATGTCCACATCCGCGATGACGCCGGATGTCGGCGGTACGTATACCGCCGACCTGTCCGCCGCCGACAGCAGCGGCCGCAAGGTCTCCCTGGTGTTGAACGCCGACCATACGGCGATGATGACAACGGACTACAAGAACGATCAGCCGGCACTCACGCAGATGGGGCGATGGATGAGCACGATGGACGGCATGGTCGACGTCATGTTTGCGAGCGATGCGGGGGACACGATGACGATGTCGTTCCACCCCAGCGGAAGCGAGCTGCATATGATGAACCCGGCGGCGGCCGGCTATGGCGACATGGGCGTGACGCTGATGAAGCAGGAGAGCGCGATGTCGGATTCGAGCGATTCCATGGGGGGGCACGACCACTAGGCGTGTCATCTGCGCGGACGTGATCCGCGGACGGGAACGATCGTGAAACCAGAACCACTGAGTGTCCTTCTGCTTGCCGGCGGCGATTCGGCCGAACGCGATGTTTCGCTGTCGAGTTCGCGCGGAATTGCCGCCGCGCTTCGCGATGCGGGACACCGCGTGCTGGTGGTCGATCCGGCGCGTCCGCACATCGCACCGACCGAGTACGACGACGCCATCTTCGGCGACGCCGCGATCGGCACCACGCCACCGCGGATCGACTCCGGAGTGTACGAGGCGCGTGCGGAGTTCACGCGGTTGCTGGCTCAACGCGACGCCTTCCGCGTGGATATCGTGTTCAACGGTCTGCACGGCGGCGCGGGCGAAGACGGGACGATTCAGGCGGTGCTCGACTATCTCGGAATCCCGTACACCGGCAGCGGTGCGGCCGCAAGCGCGTTCGCGATGGACAAGCAGCGGACAAAGGTGCTCGCCGCGCACGCGGGCGTTCCCGTTATTCCCGGCCTGCACTTCGAACGGTCCGCGCTGGCCGCCGGGACGCTCGAGCACCAGGTTCGCGAGAGCGTTGGGTTGCCCGCGGTGGTGAAGCCGAACGCGCAGGGTTCGAGTGTCGGCATGTCGGTGGTGCAGTCGTTCACGGAATTCGACGCGGCCGCGCACCGCGCGTTCGAGAGCGACCACACGATCCTCGTCGAGCGCTTCATCGAAGGACGCGAGATCACGCACGCCATCCTGGAAGGCGGGCCGGAGCTTCCGGTGCTGGAGATCCGGCCCAGGTCTGGTCTGTACGACTACTTCCACAAGTACCAGTCGGGCAACACGGAGTACCTCGTTCCGGCGCCGCTCGAGCCCGACGTCGCGCGCGCGGTGCAGGTGTCTTCCGCGCGCACATTCGATGCGCTGGGTCTCTCGATCTACGCGCGCATGGACTTCCGCCTGGACAACGATGGCCGCCCGTTCCTCCTGGAAGCGAATACACTGCCCGGAATGACGGCGTTGAGTCTGGTCCCGAAGGCCGCGGCGACCGTCGGCATGTCCTACGTGGAACTGTGCGACTTCATCGTCCGCAAGTCGCTGGAGCGATTTCGCTCGCGTTAGTCACGCGCGTTCGCGCGTGAGCCACACGTAGACGGGAATTCCCGCGAGCAGCATCAGGAAGCCGAGCAGCACGGTCTGTGCGCCCGCGCCGTAAATCGCCCATACCGAATAGACAAACGCGATGCCGGCGACGACGTGATATCGCCGCTTCATCGGCGCGTGCTCGCCGCGTCTGCGTCGCAGGATGATTTCGGCGAGGGAGCAGAAGGTGTAGGGAATCAGACTCGACAGCGTCGCCAGCAGAATCGCGAAGTTGAACACGGAGACCAGGCTCGGTGCGCCGGAGTAGTTGAGCAAAAGCATCACCGTGATGAGCGTCGCCGCGATTGCGGTGGCGACCGCGGGAACACCGCGCGTGTTCATCTTGCCGAACCACGACGGGAACATGCCATCGCGCGCGGCGGCGGCGGGAAACTGTCCCGCGAGCAACATCCAACCGTTCAAAACGCCGAAACACGACACGATCGCGCCGAAGCCGACGAGGTAGTACCCCGGAGCCCCCCACATCGCGCGCGCCGCGTCGGCGAACGGCGCCTGCGACGATGCGAGGACGTCGCGCGGGACCGCGCCCATCACCGCGATCGTGCTGGCGATGTAGACCGCGGCGGAGAGCAGGGTTCCGATGATGGTCGCGCGCGGAATGGTGCGCTCCGGATTGTCGACCGACTCGGCTGGAATCGTGGCCGACTCGAGACCGAGGAACGCCCATAGCGTCAACGTTCCCACGGTGGAGATCGCGGTGAGGGGGTGAATCCCCGGGGGAATGAACGGTTCGAAGTTGGCGCGCCGCGTCCACAGGAGACCCACGGTTCCGATCGCGACCAGCGGCGCGAGCTTGAGAATCACCGTGATGAGTTGCAACATGCCGGCGCGGCGGATCCCCATGGCGTTGACCAGCGTCAACACCCACACCGCACCAATCGCGGCGAGTCCGCACAAGAGCGTGTTCCCCTCGAGCGCCGGGATGAAGACCTTGAGATAACTGCCGAACGCCACCGCGATCGCCGCGTTGCCGGTCCACAGCGCGATCCAGTATCCCCACGCCACCCAGAAACCGGGGAAGTCGCCGTACGCCGCCCGCGTGTATGCGTACGGACCGCCCGCGCGCGGAATCACGCGCGAAAGCCGCGAGAACACGAGCGCGATGCAGATGGCGCCGAGCGACGTCACGATCCATCCGGCGACCGCCAGCAACCCGTACGGCGCGAGCGACGACGGCAGGAGAAAGATCCCGGAGCCGATCATGTTGCCGGTGACGAGCGCGATGCACGTCCACAGACCGAGGGTATCGGAACGGCGTGACGAGGGTGCGGCGGGGGCTTGCGGCATGGTGTTCGTAGCGCGATCGCTGATTCCCTCTTACCACAGCGAAGCCTCGCTGCTATAGTTCTTTGTCCCATGGCACTGCGCGTTTACGACACCCTCCGGCAGACCAAGTCCGACTTTGTTCCCACGCATCCGGGGAAGGTGGGAATGTACGTCTGCGGCATGACCGTCCAGGACCGGCCGCACATGGGCCACATGCTCGCGTTCGTTTCGGGTGACATGATCCGGCGCTACCTCGAGTTTCTCGGCTACGAGGTCACGTTCATCCAGAACTTCACCGATATCGACGACAAGATCATCGACAAGGCGAATGCCGAGGGCGTCGACTACCGGGTGGTGGCCGAGCGCAACATCGCCGCCTACTACGCGGCGGCCAAAGCGCTCCACATCAAACCGGCGACGAAGTACCCGTTTGCGACCGCGCACATCCCCGAAATCATCGCGATGGTCGAGACGCTGATCGCCAACGGGAACGCCTACGCGGCGGCGGGCGGCGACGTCTACTTCCGCGTCCGTACCAAGCCCGACTACGGCAAGCTCTCCAAGCGCGACGTCGACGACCTGATCTCGGGCGCCCGCGTGGAAGTCGGAGAAAA
Organism: Candidatus Latescibacterota bacterium; assembly: GCA_963761125.1. Lineage (GTDB taxonomy): Bacteria > Krumholzibacteriota > Krumholzibacteriia > WVZY01 > JAKEHA01 > JAKEHA01. The sequence continues at coordinate 202,840 of CAVXFV010000002.1, read as the reverse complement.
CAAACAGGATCCGCTGGATTTCGCGCTCTGGAAGGCGGCCAAACCCGGCGAGCCCGCGTGGGACAGCCCGTGGGGACCGGGGCGCCCCGGATGGCACATCGAGTGTTCGGCGATGGCGACCAAGTATCTCGGCAACACGCTGGATTTCCACGGCGGTGGCGAGGATCTCATCTTCCCGCATCACGAGAACGAGCTGGCCCAGAGCGAGTGCGCGACCGGCGCGGAGTTCGTCCGCTTCTGGATGCACAACGGGCTGTTGAACCTGCGCGGCCAGAAGATGTCCAAGTCGACCGGACATTTCTTCGCGATGGACGACGTGCTCCGCGACTTCAGCGGGGATGTCGTCCGGTTCTACCTGCTGTCGACCCACTTCCGCTCGCAGATGGAGTACTCGCGGGAACGCCTGGAGAATGCGGCGAAGGCGTTCGAGCGGCTGACCAACGCCGCCCGGTCGATCGCCGAGCAGCTCGACCGGTTGGGGACGGCGCCGTCGGTGAGTACTCCGGCGGGCCGGGATCTCACGGCTGCCGCCGCGCGCACCCGGGAGGCCTTCCGCGAGGCCATGGACGACGACTTCAATTCCGCGGGTGCGATCGGGCATCTATTTGATTTTGTAAAGACTTACAACGTTCTCGTGGACGAGCACGGCGACGCCGTCGCCCAGTCCCGCGAGGGGCTCGAAGCCGCCCGCGACGCGCTCGAGGAGTTCGACCGGATCCTGGGGCTGTTCCCCGACGGGCTTCCGAAGGCCGACACCGAGATCCCGGCCGAGATTCTGGCGGACGTCGAGGCGCGGAGTAATGCGAAGAAGAATAAAGACTTCCAGCTGGCGGACGAGATCCGAGACCGCATTATCGCCGCCGGCTACCTGATCGAAGACACGCCGGCGGGCGTGCGCGTCCGCCGAAAATAGGGACCGGATTTCGGGCGGCGCCGGGGGACCGAAATGGAGACTCCGGATTTGCGTATCCGGGGCTCGTCAACTATTTTCCCCCTTGACACTCCGGCGCGGGTTTCGTATCGTGGCCCGTCTGTACCCTTAAATTTTGTTTAGGGTTACTGTGATCGGCTGGCGTAGCTCAACGGTAGAGCACCTCATTTGTAATGAGGTGGTTGGGGGTTCAAGTCCCTTCGCCAGCTCCAGGTTTGCGTGCGTCGCGGCCGCGCGAAATCGGGCGATCTCCACACAGCCTTAAGTACGTACTTAACACCAGCGACGAGGAGCAGCGGGACGCTTGTGTGGCTTCGACCACGACGACCTCTCGCGCCGGCCGGTGTTTCATCATCTTCGTTCGCGGGGTACGGTCCCCACTGCGGAACTTTTTTATTTGTTTAAGCGTGTTCGGGGGAGGTTCCCGAGCGGTCAAAGGGAACAGACTGTAAATCTGTCGGCGTACGCCTTCGGAGGTTCGAATCCTCCCCTCCCCACCACTAGTTTGTGATGGTCGAGTTGGGCGGGAATAGCTCAGTTGGCTAGAGCATCAGCCTTCCAAGCTGAGGGTCGCGGGTTCGAATCCCGTTTCCCGCTCCAGACATCTAGGGCGCGAATCGCCCGAGCGTAAGAGTCGCTCTGCCCTCGTAGCTCAGTCGGTAGAGCATTTGCATGGTAAGCAAAAGGTCACCGGTTCAAATCCGGTCGAGGGCTCCAGTACACACGTTTCGTCGATACCGCTAATCAGGAGGAACTGATCGATGTCCAGGGAGAAGTTTCAAAGAACGAAGCCGCACGTGAACGTGGGGACGATCGGACACGTGGACCACGGGAAGACGACACTGACGGCGGCGATCACGAAGGTGCTGGCGCGGACGGGCGGGGCGAAATTCGTGGCCTTCGATCAGATCGACAAGGCGCCGGAAGAGCGTGCGCGCGGGATCACGATTGCGACGGCACACGTGGAGTACGAGACGAAGGCGCGTCACTACGCGCACGTGGACTGTCCGGGACACGCGGACTACGTGAAGAACATGATCACGGGTGCGGCGCAGATGGACGGGGCGATCCTGGTGGTGAGCGCGGCGGACGGGCCGATGCCGCAGACGCGTGAGCACGTGCTGCTGGCGCGGCAGGTAAACGTGCCGTTCATCGTGGTGTTCTTGAACAAGGTAGACATGGTGGACGATCCGGAGCTGTTGGACCTGGTGGAGCTGGAAGTTCGGGAGTTGCTCTCGAGCTACGAGTTCCCGGGCGACGAGATACCGGTGATCCGGGGGAGTGCCTTGAAGGCGCTGGAGGGGGAGGACGAGGCGAGCGGCAAGCCGATCCTGGAGTTGATGGATGCGGTGGATGCGTACATTCCGACGCCGGAGCGGCAGAAGGACAAGCCGTTTTTGATGCCGGTGGAGGACGTGTTTTCGATCACGGGCCGGGGGACGGTGGCGACGGGACGAATCGAGCGCGGAGTGGTGAAGGTGGGAGACAAGGTGGAGCGCGTGGGGATCAAGGAGACGAAGGACACGGTGGTGACGGGTGTGGAGATGTTCAGGAAGCTCCTGGACGTGGCGGAAGCGGGAGACAACGTGGGGTTGCTCTTGCGAGGGTTGGAGAAAGAGGACGTGGAGCGAGGGATGGTGCTGGCGGCGCCGAAGAGCATCACGCCGCACACGGTGTTCAAGGGGAAGGCGTACATCTTGACGAAGGAAGAGGGGGGCCGGCATACGCCGTTTTTCAACGGGTACCGGCCGCAGTTCTACTTCCGGACGACGGACGTGACGGGGGTTGCGACGTTGCCGAGTGGGACGGAGATGGTGATGCCGGGAGACAACATCGAGATGGAGATCGAGTTGATCACGCCGATCGCGCTGGAGCCGGAACTGCGGTTCGCGATCCGCGAAGGCGGACGCACGGTGGGTGCCGGCGTCGTCGTTGAAGTTATCAAGTAGCCGGAGGCGATGAGTCGTGCGTGACATCGTGACGCTGGCGTGCAGCAAATGCAAACGCCGGAACTATTCGACAACGAAGAACAAGAAGAAGCACCAGGACCGGATTACTCATAAGAAGTTCTGCCGGTGGTGCAACGGGCATACGGAGCATAAAGAAACGCGCTGAGGCGCTCGACATATAAGCGGGTGGCGGCCAACGGGCGCGCCGTGGGCTGTTGGCCGACAGGACCCGCGCGGCCACGAGGATTCACGCAGGCCTGTAGCTCAATTGGTAGAGCACCGGTCTCCAAAACCGGGGGTTGCGGGTTCGATTCCTGCCGGGCCTGCCATCTAACGCAAGAACCGATATGAAAGAACAAATCACACAGTACATCAACGAGACCCGGACGGAACTCAAGAAGGTCACCTGGCCATCGCGCGAGGAAATCAAACAGTCGACGCGGGTCGTGATCATCGCGACGGTTCTCATGACGGTGTTCATCGGAGCCGTCGACCAGATCCTGAGCCGAATCATCAAGCTCGTGTTCGGGGCCTAGGACGTCGCCGGGAGTCGTCGAGTCGAATGAGCGAAGAGAAGGACATGCAGGAACAGCCGATCGAAGAAGCGGCGCCCAAGGCGGCCACGGAGACGGCGCACGCGGCGATGTCGCCGGAAGAGGTGACGACGCTGCCGATGCGCTGGTACGTCGTGCACACCTATTCGGGTCATGAGAACAAGGTGCGCGAGAACATTCAGAAGATGATCAACGCGTCTTCGATCAAGGACCACTTCGGGCAGATCGTGGTTCCGACCGAAGAAGTCGCGGAGATGAAGAAGGGGAAGAAGACCATCACGACGCGGAAGTTCTTCCCCAGCTACATCATGATCGAGATGAACATGTCCGACGAGGCGTTCCACCTGGTCAACGACCTGCCCGGCGTGACCGGGTTCGTGGGAACGTCGTCCGGTCCGCAGCCGCTCACCAAGGCGGAAGTGGAGCGGATCCTCGGTCGGATGGACAAGGAGAAGCAGACAATCATTCCCGAGATTCCGTTCACGCTGGGCGAGCACATCCGGATCAAGGACGGTCCGTTCAGCGATTTCACCGGCGTGATCGACGAGATCAACGCCGAGCGCGGAAAGCTGCGGGTGCTGGTCAGCATTTTCGGGCGCGAAACCCCGGTCGAGCTCGACTTCTTACAGGTCGAAAACATCTAGCGTCGGTTGAAAAAAGACGCACACCGGGCGCGGCACGGGTCTGCGCGGCGTGCGTCGTCGTTCGTTGCATAACGGAGAATCGTCATGGCAGCTCCCAGTAAGCCCGCCGCCGGAAAAGGCGGAAAAGGCAAGAAGGTCGTCACCACGGTCAAGTTGCAGATCCCGGGTGGTAACGCCACGCCCGCGCCGCCGGTCGGTCCGGCGCTCGGTCAGCACGGCGTGAACATCATGGACTTCTGCAAGCAGTTCAACGCCCGCACGCAGCAGCAGGCGGGCGTCATTATTCCCGTGTTGCTGACGGTCTTTTCGGATCGGTCGTTCGACTTCATCACCAAGACCCCGCCCGCGTCGGTGCTGCTCAAGCAGGCCGCCGGTCTGGCGAAGGGCTCGGGGGAGCCGAACCGCGTGAAGGTGGGTAAGGTCACCGCGGATCAGGTTCGCAAGATCGCGGAAACCAAGATGACCGACCTGAACGCGGAGAGCGTGGAGGCGGCGATGCGGATGGTGTCGGGTACGGCTCGCAGCATGGGCATCCTCGTGGAGGAATAGGGGAAATGAACCACGGTAAGCGTTACAACAATGCCGCGACGAAGGTAGACCACAACGCGGTCTACGACATGGAGAACGCGGTGCGCCTGATCAAGGAAACCGCGACGGCGAAGTTCGACGAGACCATCGAGCTCTCGGCGCAGCTCGGCGTCGATCCGCGCCAGGCCGATCAGCAGGTGCGCGGAACCGTCGTTCTGCCGCACGGTACGGGGCGCACGGTGCGCGTGCTGGTGCTCGCGCGCGGCGAGAAAGAGCGCGAGGCCATGGACGCCGGCGCGGACTTCGTCGGCGCCGAGGAGTACATCCCCAAGCTCCAGGGAGGCTGGACGGACGTCGACGTCATCATCGCGACGCCGGACATGATGGGCGAAGTCGGCAAGCTCGGTCGCATACTGGGACCGCGCGGGCTCATGCCCAACCCGAAGAGCGGCACGGTGTCGTTCGACGTGGCCAAGGCGGTCAAGGACGTCAAGGCCGGCAAGGTCGAGTATCGCGTCGACAAGAACGCGAACCTGCACGTGCCCATCGGCAAGCGGTCCTTCGACCCGGACAAGCTGCTCGAGAACCTCAAGGTTCTCATTCACGAAATCGTGCGTGCCAAGCCGGCCGCCAGCAAGGGTCGCTACATCAAGAGTCTGTCGATCTCGTCAACGATGGGCCCGTCGGTGAAGCTCGACAGCAACGCCATCAGCACGCTCTAGCAGCGTCATTGGGAGGTTAGTCATGGCCCGTCCGGAAAAAGTCGCGCAGGTAGAGATGGTCACCGAGGTGATCACGGCGGCCAAGTCCGTCGTGCTCTCGGATCTGACCGGTCTCGACGTCGCGAAGGTGACCGAACTTCGACGCCGCTGCCGCGCGGAAGGCGTCGAGATCCGCGTGGTCAAGAACACGCTGGCCAAGCGCGGCATCAAGAATACGCCCGCGGCGGCCCTCGACCCGTACTTCGAAGGGCCGACGGCGATCGTCACGAGTCGCGAAACGGAGAACATGCCGGCCAAGGTGCTGGCCAAGTTCGCCGAAGAGCACGAGCTGCCCAAGTTCAAGGCGGGTTTCGTGGACGGCAACGTGATCGATGCCCGGGGCGTGTTGGCCCTGTCGAAGTTGCCGACCAAGGGCGAACTCGTTTCCCAGCTCTTGTCCGGAATTCAGGGACCGGCGCGTGGCCTCCTGTCCGTCATTCAGGGACCGGCCCGCAATCTCGCCAGCGTTTTGAAACAGGCTTCGGAAAAACAATCGTAAGTGAGGCAGGCGCCTCGAAGTGCACGTGTTGAACCATCGGTGAAGGAGTAAGGATCATGTCGGAAGCAGTGAAATTGAGCAGTTCCAATGCCCAGACGGCCATGGAGGCCATCGAGAAGCTGACGCTGCTCGAAATGTCGGAGCTCGTGAAGGCCCTCGAAGACCGGTTCGGAGTCACGGCGGCGGCGCCGATGGCGTTCGCGGCCATGCCCGGTGCGGCTGCGGCCCCCGCGGCGGAAGAGCAGACCGAGTTCGACGTTATTCTCTCCGCCGTCGGCGCCGAGAAGATCAAGGTCATCAAGGTGGTCCGCGCGATCACGGGCCTGGGTCTCAAAGAGGCGAAGGACCTGGTCGAGGGTGCCCCGAAGCCGGTCAAGGAAGGCGTCGCCAAGGCCGACGCCGAGGAAGCCAAGAAGCAGCTGGTCGAAGTCGGCGCGACCGTCGAAATCAAGTAGCGCGGCGTCCGCGACGCGCCGGGCGGACCGTTGCGGCGGTCCCCGGCGGCGTCGGCGCGCGTGCGCGCGAACACTCGTCAGGCGCAGCGGTGTATAACCCTGCGCCCGCCCGCGTCTGTTTCCGTGGACAAGGGCGGCTTTCGGCTGCGACAGACCCCGTTTCTTTGAGGACACGATGATCAAAAAGCCCGACAAACCCATTTCTGCATATCCCCGGGACCAGTACGGACGCGTCCAGTTCGCCAAAACTCCCGACATCATGGAGATTCCGAATCTCCTCGCGATCCAGCTCGAAAGCTATGCCGAGTTCCTCCAGCGGGAGGTGCCGATCGACAAGCGCAAGGACCAGGGTCTCGAGGCGGTGTTCAATTCCGTATTTCCGATCGAGTCGCCCAAGGGCAAGTACAAGCTCGAGTACCACGGCTACATCATCAGCGAGCCGAAGTACACCGAAGAGGAGTGCAAGGAGCGCGACCTGACCTACGCGGCGCCGCTCAAGGCCCGGCTGCGCCTGGTAATCAACGAAGAGGACGAAGAAAGCGGCGAGAAGCGCCTGAAGGACATCATCCAGAGCGAGGTGTTCCTCGGTGAGATTCCGCTTCTCACCAAGAAGGGCACGTTCATCATCAACGGCGCGGAGCGCGTGATCGTCAGTCAGCTCCACCGGTCGCCGGGCGTGTTCTTCGGCGACGAGATCCATCCCAACGGCAAGCGCCTGTTCAACGCGCGCATCATCCCCTATCGGGATCGTGGGTGGAGTTCACTGTCGACATCAACGACATCATGTTCGTCAACATCGACCGCCGCCGGAAGTATTCCGGTCAGCGTGTTGCTCAAGGCGATGGGCTTCGACACCAACCAGTCGATCCTGCGTCTGTTCCATCAGGAAGAGATCGTCAAGCTCGGCCAGCGCACTACCAAGAAGGACGAGGAGATCGTCGGCCGCATCTCGATCCAGGACATCGCGGACAAAGGATCCGGCGAGTTGATCCTCGAGGCCGGTCAGCAGATCGAAGAGAAGGTTGTTGAAAAGCTGCGCGAGGCGAAGGTCGCCGCGGTCCACTGCATCAAGTACGGGGAAAACGAGAGCCCCGAGGACGACGTCATCCTGAAGACGCTGCGCAAGGACAACTCGCAGGGACAGGATGCGGCGCTCAAGAAGATCTACAACCTGATTCGTCCGGGCGATCCCCCGAATCTGGAGACGGCGCGCGCTCTCTTGCAGCGGATGTTCTTCACGCCGAAGCGCTACGACCTGGCGCCGGTCGGCCGCTACAAGATCAACCGCCGGCTCAAGCTCAACGTCCCCATGGAGACGACGACGCTCGATCCGGCCGACTTCGTCGCCGTGATCGCGTGCCTGCTCGACATGAAGGCCGCGGACGCGGAGCCGGACGACATCGATCACCTGGGCAATCGCCGTATCCGCTCGGTGGGTGAGTTGCTCGCGAACCAGTTCTCGATCGGTCTGGCGCGGATGGCGCGCATCGTCAAGGAGCGTATGACGCTCCAGCAGGATGCCGACCAGATCACGCCGTACGACCTGATCAACGCGCGGACGGTGTCCGCGGTGATCCAATCGTTCTTCGGGTCGAGCCAGTTGTCGCAGTTCATGGACCAGACCAACCCGCTCGCCGAGCTGACGCACAAGCGTCGCCTCTCGGCGCTCGGACCGGGCGGTCTGACGCGCGAACGCGCGGGCTTCGAAGTGCGTGACGTGCACTTCACGCACTACGGACGCATGTGCCCCATCGAGACGCCGGAAGGTCCGAACATCGGACTCATCAGCTCGCTCGCGACCTACGCGCGCATCAACCAGTACGGCTTCCTCGAGACGCCGTATCGCAAGGTCGAGAACGGTCGCGTGAAGGATGACGTCGCGTTTCTGTCCGCGGACGAGGAAGCCGATTGCATCATCGCGCAGGCAAACGCGCAGTTGAACGACAAAGGCGAGTTCACGGCGGAGACGATTCTGGCCCGGTGCCGAAGCGACTTCCCCGTCGTTTCGCCGCAGGCAGATCCAGTACATGGACGTGTCGCCGCTCCAGCTGGTGAGCGCCGGCGGCGTCGATGATCCCGTTCCTCGAGCACGACGATGCGAACCGCGCGCTCATGGGCTGCAACATGCAGCGCCAGGCCGTTCCGCTTCTCGCGGCGGAAGCGCCGCTGGTCGGCACCGGCATGGAAGGCAAGATCGCACGCGACTCCGGCGTGCTCGTGCTCGCCAGGCGGGCCGGGACCGTGATCGGCGTTTCGGGCGAAGCGATCGTGGTCGATCCGGGCGGTCGCAAGGACACCCTGGACGACTACTCGGACTACGAGGGCATGGACGAATATCCGATGCTCAAGTTCAAGCGCTCGAACCAGGACACGTGCATCAACCAGAAGCCGCTCGTGCACGATCGGCGAGAAGGTCAAGGCGGGACAGGTGCTCGCGGACGGACCCGCGACCGAGAAGGGCGAGCTCGCGCTCGGCATCAACGTACTCGTCGCCTTCATGCCGTGGCTCGGGTACAACTACGAAGACGCCATCGTCGTCAGCGAGGCATTCCTCAAGCGCGACAAGTTCACGAGCCTGCACATCGAGGAATTCGAGTGCCAGGTCCGCGACACCAAGGCGGGCATGGAAGAGATCACCCGCGAGATTCCGAACGTCGGCGAGGAAGCGCTCAAGAACCTCGACGAGGACGGCATCGTGCGCATCGGCGCCCACGTCAAGGCGGGCGACATCCTGGTCGGTAAGGTGACGCCGAAGGGCGAAACCGAGCTGTCGCCGGAAGAGCGCCTCTTGCGCGCGATCTTCGGCGAAAAGGCCGGAGACGTTCGCGACGCGTCGCTCAAGGCGCCTCCGGGCATGGACGGAATCGTCGTCGGGATCGAAGTGTTCTCGCGCAAGGAACGCGACGACAAGTCGCGGAGCCAGGACAAGGTCCGTCTGTCGAAGCTCAAGAAGCAGCGTGACCTGGAAGTCGAGCGCGTCAAACAGATCCGCCGGCAGAAACTCGAACGCCTGATGATCGGCGAGACCAGCGAGAAGCTCGTTCACGCCGAGACGGGCGAAGTGATCGCGAAGGCGGGTCGCAAGATCACCGACAAGTTCTTCGAGGAGCTGGACCTCGACAACCTGCAATGGGGCCTGGCGATCGTGAAGGATCCCAAGGTCGACCGCCAGGTTCAGATCGTGCTCGACACCGCCGCCAAGGCGATCGAACGCATCGACGTCCAGTACGAGAAGGAAGTCGAACGCGTCACCCGCGGCGACGAACTGCCGCCCGGCGTGTCGCGCCTGGTCAAGGTCTACGTCTTCCGCAAGCGCAAGCTTCAGGTCGGCGACAAGATGGCGGGACGCCACGGGAACAAGGGTGTCGTCGCGCGCATCGTGCCCGTCGAGGACATGCCGTATCTGCCGGACGGCCGGCCGGTCGACATCGTCCTCAACCCGCTGGGCGTGCCGAGCCGAATGAACGTGGGCCAGATTCTCGAGACGCACCTGGGGTGGGCGGCGCACGCCGGCGGATACGCCGTCACGTGCCCGGTCTTCGACGGCGCGTCGGTGGAAGAAATCAAGAATGCTCTCGAAGAGCAGGGCCTGCCGCGAAACGGCAAGTCCGTTCTCAACGACGGCCGCAGCGGCGAGCCGTTCGAGCAGGAAGTCACGGTGGGCTACATCTATATGATGAAGCTTTCGCACCTCGTTGACGACAAGATCCACGCCCGGTCCATCGGACCCTATTCGCTGGTCTCGCAGCAGCCGCTCGGCGGTAAGGCGCAGTTCGGCGGACAGCGGTTCGGAGAAATGGAAGTGTGGGCACTCGAAGCGTACGGTGCCGCGTTCTGTCTGCAGGAACTTCTGACGGTGAAGTCCGACGACATCCAGGGACGCGCCAAGATCTACGAAGCGATCGTCAAGGGCGAGAACCCGGCCGAGCCGGGTATCCCCGAGTCGTTCAACGTGCTTGTCAAAGAACTTCAGAGTCTCGCTCTCGACATCGAGTTGGAGCGAAACTAGCCGAATTGACGGTGCGAATAGCCCCGTTACGAGGAGGAATCTAGGTGTTCATCAACCTGGAGAAAGATCGCAAGAAGCCGACCGACTTCAAGTCGATCCGTATCATGCTGGCATCGCCCGAACGCATCCGCGAGTGGAGCTTCGGCGAAGTGACCAAGCCCGAGACGATCAACTACCGGTCGTTCAAACCGGAAAAGGACGGCTTGTTCTGCGAACGCATCTTCGGTCCCGTCAAGGACTGGGAATGCAGTTGCGGTAAGTACAAGCGTATCCGCTACCGCGGCGTCATCTGCGACCGCTGCGGCGTGGAAGTAACGCGCGCCAACGTGCGCCGCGAACGGCTGGGACACATCCAGCTCGCGGTGCCGGTGTCGCACATCTGGTTCTTCAAGGGGTTGCCGAGCCGCATCGGGCATTTGCTCGACATGACGATTCGAGATCTCGAGCGCGTGCTCTACTACGAGTCGTTCATCGTGATCGACGCGGGTAATGCGCCGGTCAAGGAGAAGCAGCTGGTCTCCGAGGATCGCTACCTCGAGCTCGAGGAACAGAACTTCGAGTTCACGGCCAAGATGGGCGCCGAGGCGATCAAGGAATTGCTCAAGCGCATCGACCTCAACGAACTCTCCAAGGACCTGCGCACGCGCATCGCCACGGAGACGTCGGTGCAGCGCAAGAAAGACCAGCTCAAGCGGCTCAAGGTCGTCGAGGCGTTCCGCGGGTCGGAGAATCGTCCCGACTGGATGATCCTCGACGTCGTGCCGGTGCTTCCGCCGGAGTTGCGTCCGCTGGTTCCGCTCGAGGGCGGACGGTTCGCGACGTCGGACCTGAACGATCTCTACCGCCGCGTCATCAACCGCAACAACCGGTTGAAGAAGCTCATCGAGATCAAGGCGCCGGAAGTCATTCTGCGCAACGAGAAGCGCATGCTGCAGGAAGCCGTGGACGCGCTCTTCGACAACGGCCGCCGTTCGCGCGCCGTTCGCGGACAGGGCAACCGTCCGCTCAAGAGCCTGTCCGACATGCTCAAGGGCAAGCAGGGCCGGTTCCGGCAGAACCTTCTCGGAAAGCGCGTGGACTACTCGGGCCGCTCGGTGATCGTCGTCGGTCCGGAACTGAAGACTCTATGAGTGCGGTCTGCCCAAGAGCATGGCGCTCGAACTCTTCAAGCCGTTCATCATTCGCAAGCTCGAAGAGAAGAACTACGTGCAGACGGTCAAGAGCGCCAAGAAGCTGGTCGAGCAGGAGAGTCCCGAAGTCTGGGACATCCTCGAAGAGATCATCCAGGAGCACCCGGTTCTGTTGAACCGCGCCCCGACGCTGCACCGCCTCGGCATCCAGGCCTTCCAGCCGGTCCTGGTCGAGGGCAAGGCGATCCGTCTGCATCCGCTGGTGTGCGCGGCGTTCAACGCCGACTTCGACGGCGACCAGATGGCGGTCCACGTACCGCTGTCGTACGAGGCGCAGCTCGAGGCACGCACGCTGATGCTTTCGGCGCACAATATTCTGTCGCCCGCCAACGGCAAGCCGCTCGCAGTGGCGTCGCAGGACATGGTGATCGGGGCGTATTTCCTGACCATGGCCAAGCGCGGTGCGCGGGGCGAGGGCAAGGCGTTCTATTCGATGGACGAGGTGATCCTCGCGCACGACAACGCGCAGGTGGATCTCCACGCGCGCATTCGTCTGCGCTGGGAAGGCAAGCTCATCGAGACGACCGTCGGACGGGTGCTGTTCAATCGCATCATCCCCGAAGACCTTCGTTTCAAGAACGAGGTCATGGACAAGAAGGGCCTCGCCAATCTCGTCGCGGAGGCGTTCGATCGCCTCGGTCTCGAGAAGACGATCGGTTTCCTCGACGACCTCAAGGCCGCCGGCTTCGGCTTCGCCACCAAGAGCGGGCTGACGGTCGGCATGGACGACCTCGTGGTGCCCGAAGGCAAGCCGATGGTCATCCAGCGCGCGAGCAAGGACGTGGGCCTGATCATCAAGCAGTACGAAGAGGGCGACATCACCGACGGCGAGCGCTACAACAAGATCATCGACACCTGGACGCGCGCGACCAACGAAGTCGGCGAACTGATGATGGAAGGCCTGCGCAAGGATCGCGACGGGTTCAATCCCATCTTCATGATGTCGGATTCGGGATCGCGAGGCAGCAAGGACCAGTCGTCAGCTCGCGGGTATGCGCGGACTGATGGCGAAGCCGCAGAAGAAGATCACCGGTCAGATCGGTGAAATCATCGAGATGCCGATCATCGCGAACTTCCTCGAAGGGCTCTCGGTTCTCAGTACTTCATTTCGACGCACGGCGCGCGCAAGGGTCTGGCGGACACCGCTCTGAAGACCGCCGACGCCGGTTACCTGACGCGCCGTCTGGTCGACGTCGCGCAGGACGTCATCGTCACCGATCACGATTGCGGCACGATCATGGGCATCGACATCTCGGCGCTCAAGGAAGGCGAAGAGATCATCGAATCGCTCTCCGATCGTATTCGCGGACGCGTGACCGTCGACGACGTGCTCGATCCGGTGACGGGCGACATCATTATCGAGGCCAACCAGATGCTGACGTGGGACCTCGCGGCCGCGGTCGAGGATCGCGGTGTCGAGCACGTGAAGATTCGAAGCGTGCTGACCTGCGAGGCCAAGCGCGGCGTGTGCGCGCTGTGCTACGGCACCAACCTGGCCTCGGGCCGTCTCGCCGAGAAGGGCGAGGCCGTGGGCGTCATCGCCGCGCAGTCGATCGGTGAACCGGGTACGCAGCTGACACTGCGAACCTTCCACATCGGCGGCATCGCCGGCCGTATCGCCGAGCAGACGCAGAAGACGGTCAAGTACCCCGGAAAGGCGACGTTCCGCAACCTGCGCACCGTCACCGGTCGTGGCGGCAACGAGATCGTCATCTCGCGCAAGGGCGAGTTCATGCTCCTCGACGAAGGCGACCGCGTGCGGACGCGCTTCGGTGTTCCGTACGGCGCGGAGTTGCGCGTCAAGGAAGGGCAGATGATCGAGCCCGGCACGGTGATCTACACATGGGATCCGTATTCGGACGTGATTCTCTCCGACAAGGCGGGCATCATTCACTTCGGGGATCTCGTGATCGACATCACTCTGAAGGAGAAGATCGACGAGAAGACCGGCAAGATGCAGATGGTGGTCATCGAAGACCGCGACAAGAAGCACCATCCGCACATTCAGATTCTCGACAAGAGCGGGAACGTCATCGGTAACTTCATCATCCCGACCGGTGCGCAGGTGCTGGTCAAGGATGGGCAGGAAGTCCAGGCCGGCGACACCATGTGCAAGATCGGTCGTGACACCGCCAAGACGAGCGACATCACCGGCGGTCTTCCGCGCGTCGCGGAACTCTTCGAGGTCCGCAAGCCCAAGGAATCCGCGGTGGTCTCCGAAATCGACGGCGCGGTGGAGTTCGGACCGATTACGCGCGGCATGCGCAAGATCATCATCAAGAACGAGAACCTCGACGAGCGGACCTACATCATCCCGCAGGGCAAGCACCTGCGCGTGTACGAAGGCGACCGCGTCGAGGCGGGAGACAACCTGACCGAGGGACCGGTCAATCCCTTCGACATTCTCGCCATCAAGGGCGTCAATGCCGCGCAGGAGTACCTGGTCAACGGGATCCAGGAGGTCTACCGGCTGCAGGGCGTGGGCATCAACGACAAGCACATCGAAGTGATCGTGCGTCAGATGCTCCAGAAGGTTCAGGTCGAGGATCCGGGCGACACCATGTTCCTCGAGGGCGACCTCATGGACAAGACGGTGTTCCGCGAGGAGAACGAACGCATCCTCACGGGTGGCGGCAAGCCGGCGACGTTCAAGCCGATGCTGCTCGGGATCACCAAGGCCTCGCTGTCGACCGAGAGTTTCTTCTCGGCGGCGAGCTTCCAGGAGACGACCCGTGTCCTCACCGACGCGGCCGTCCGGGGCAAGCGCGATCGCCTGCTGGGCCTGAAGGAAAACGTGATCATCGGGCATCTGATCCCGGCGGGCACGGGCCTGAAGGAGTACGATTATATCGACCTGTCACCCACCGACGACGACGAGTTCGTCGGTGTGGCGGAGGAGGCCGGGATGGATGACGGGGAGGACATGCAGGAAGAGCCCCTGTCGGCCAGCGGCAAGGAAAGTGTGGAGAAGTAGCCGGTTTTGGCCTACAAGGGCCTTGACAGGGCTAAAAAAAGCGGATAAAGTTCGTGGTTCGCAACTCCATCACTTCCTCGCAGGAAGTCCTGGTAATCTACTGTAATTAAATAGGTTGCGTTTCCCGGCACCCGGGCTTTCGGAAGTTATCCACAACCCCGGACGTGGCTGGGATCATTGCGTCGAGGACGGAGGATTCGTGCCGACAATTAATCAGCTGATTCGCCGCGGCCGGCAGGAAAAGCCCACCCGCTCGAAGACACCGGCGATGGCCGCGTGTCCGCAGAAGCGCGGTGTGTGTACCCGCGTGTATACGCAGACGCCCAAGAAGCCGAATTCGGCGCTACGAAAGGTCGCGCGCGTTCGCCTGACCAACGGGATCGAAGTCACCGCGTACATCCCGGGCGAAGGGCACAATCTCCAGGAGCACTCGATCGTCCTGATTCGCGGCGGTCGAGTAAAGGACCTGCCCGGCGTTCGTTACCACATCATCCGCGGCGTGCTCGACACGTCCGGAGTGGATAGTCGCCGTCAGAGCCGTTCGAAGTACGGCGCCAAGCGGCCCAAAGCGTAAACGCAAGTCGGCAAGAAGGATAAGCGATGTCGAGAAGAAATCGTTCCAGGTCCAAAGATTACGCGGGCGACCCCAAGTACAACGACGTACTGGTGGCCCGCTTCATCGCGTACATCATGCGCAAGGGGAAGAAGTCGACTGCGGAAAGTCTCGTGTACGACTGCTTCGACATGATCGAGCAGAAGACCGGACAGCGCGGGATCGAGGTCTTCAAGAAGGCCCTCGATAACGTGCGTCCGTCGCTGGAAGTTTCGTCGCGGCGCGTCGGTGGTGCCACCTATCAGGTGCCCATCGAAGTGCGCTCGACGCGTCGAGTGGCCCTCGCCATGCGCTGGATTTCGGGATACTCGCGGATGCGTTCGGAAAAGACGATGGCGGAACGCCTCGCCAACGAACTCATGGCCGCGTCCCGTATGGAGGGCCCGTCCGTCAAGAAGAGGGAAGACACCCACAAGATGGCGGAGGCCAACAAGGCCTTTGCCCACTTCCGCTGGTAAGTCCCACGGACGGTTTGGAAGCGGCGATAGCCGCGCGAACCTTAGCCCCGGCGACCGGAAGTCGCGCGTTGACCGGGCCACATAATCGAACTCGGAAGCTTCTTATCAGAGCAACTGGGTACACAATCACGCCAGTGTTCCGCTGACGCCGGGCCCTCGGGCTCGCCGTCGCGGCACGGATGAGTCGGCAGGGTATATGGCGAGGACAATACCTCTAGAACGCGTACGCAACATCGGCATCATGGCGCACATCGATGCCGGTAAAACCACGGTCACGGAGCGCATCTTGTTCTACACGGGCAAGACGCACCGCCTGGGCGAAGTGCATGATGGCACGACTATCATGGACTGGATGGTCCAGGAACGTGAGCGCGGGATTACCATTACATCGGCCGCCACGACGTGTGCCTGGAAGAACAACAAGGGCGAGGAAGTGCGTATCAACATCATCGATACGCCCGGCCACGTGGACTTCACCGCCGAAGTCGAGCGCAGCCTGCGCGTTCTCGACGGCGCCATCGCCGTGTTCTGCGCAGTCGGCGGCGTTGAGCCCCAGTCCGAGACCGTGTGGCGTCAGGCCGACAAGTACAAGGTTCCACGCATCGCGTTCGTCAACAAGATGGACCGCATGGGCGCCGACTTCCTGAACGTCGTGCAGATGATGCACGACCGTCTGGGCGCGAACGCGGTTCCCATCCAGCTCCCCATCGGGGCCGGCGACCTGTTCAACGGCATCATCGACCTGGTGCGAATGAAGGCGTTCTTCTACCACGAAGACACCAAGGGCCAGACCTACGACGAGCAGGAGATCCCCAGCGACCTGCTTCCGCTGGCGAAAGAACACCGCGCGAAGCTGGTGGAGAACCTGTCCGACTTCGACGACGAATTGATGACGCAGTTCCTCGACTCCGGCGAAGGCGCCGGCGAGACCCTGCGCCGCGTGATGAAGAAGGCCATGCTCGAGAGCAAGTTCGTCCCCGTGATGTGCGGCTCGGCGTTCAAGAACAAGGGCGTGCAGCGACTGCTCGACGCGGTCGTTCACCTGCTCCCGTCTCCCGCCGACGTCCCTCCCGTCACCGGCCACGACCTCTACAGCACGGGCGAAATCATTCGCAAACCTTCCGACGACGAGCCGTTGTCGGCGCTCGTTTTCAAGATCATGACCGACCCGCACGTCGGCAAGCTCACGTACATCCGCGTGTACAGCGGTAATCTCAGCGCGGGCACAACGGTGCTCAACGCGACGACCAGCAAAAAAGAGCGCATCGGTCGGTTGATGCAGATGCACGCCGACAAGCGCGAGGAAATCGAGACGGTGTACTGCGGCGACATCTGCGCGGTCATCGGTCTGAAGGTCGCGCGTACCGGCGACACCATGTGCGACATGAAGAACCCGGTCATTCTCGAGCGCATGCACTTCCCCGAGCCGGTGCTTTCGGTTGCGATCGAGCCCAAGACCGCTAGCGACCAGGAGAAGCTCTCCGAGGCCCTGATCAAGCTGTCCGACGAGGATCCGACGTTCCAGGTCCGTACCGACGAGGAGACCGGCCAGACGTTGATCTCCGGCATGGGCGAGTTGCACCTGGAGATTCTCGTCGACCGCATGCTGCGCGAGTTCAAGGTGAGCGCCAACGTCGGCCGGCCGCAGGTTGCATATAAGGAAGCTTTCGGCAAGCCCGTCGAAGCGGAACACAAGTTCGTCAAGCAGTCGGGCGGCCGCGGACAGTACGGCCATGTCGTCATTCACGCCGAGCCGCTCAACGACGGCCAGGACTTCGTGTTCGAGAACAAGGTTGTCGGCGGCACCGTCCCGCGCGAGTACGTGCCCGCCGTGGAGAAGGGCCTCAAGGGCGCGCTCACGTCCGGTGTGCTCGCCGGCTATCCGGTGGTCGGCGTCAAGATCCAGTTGCTCGACGGTTCGTACCACGAAGTGGACTCCAGCGAAATCGCGTTTCAAGTGGCGGCCTCGATGGCGTTCAAGGAAGCGATGCGCAAGTCGAATCCGAAACTCATCGAGCCGATCATGGACGTGGAAGTCGTCATGCCCAAGGAGTACATGGGCGACGTGATCGCCGACTTGAGTTCGCGCCGCGGGAAGATCGGTGGCATGACGCAGCGCGCCGACGCGCAGATCATCACCGCGCGCGTTCCGCTGGCGGAGATGTTCGGTTACGCGACGTCCCTTCGATCGCTGACGCAGGGACGCGCCGTCTACACGATGCAATTCGGCTGCTACGAAGAAGCGCCGAAGAGCGTGGCCGAAGAAGTCATCAACAAGTTCCAGGGAAAAGTTACCAGCTAGCACCTCATCGAGACGGAATCAAGGAGGGTCGATCGATGTCCAGGGAGAAGTTTCAAAGAACGAAGCCGCACGTGAACGTGGGGACGATCGGACACGTGGACCACGGGAAGACGACACTGACGGCGGCGATCACGAAGGTGCTGGCGCGGACGGGCGGGGCGAAATTCGTGGCCTTCGATCAGATCGACAAGGCGCCGGAAGAGCGTGCGCGCGGGATCACGATTGCGACGGCACACGTGGAGTACGAGACGAAGGCGCGTCACTACGCGCACGTGGACTGTCCGGGACACGCGGACTACGTGAAGAACATGATCACGGGTGCGGCGCAGATGGACGGGGCGATCCTGGTGGTGAGCGCGGCGGACGGGCCGATGCCGCAGACGCGTGAGCACGTGCTGCTGGCGCGGCAGGTAAACGTGCCGTTCATCGTGGTGTTCTTGAACAAGGTAGACATGGTGGACGATCCGGAGCTGTTGGACCTGGTGGAGCTGGAGGTTCGGGAGTTGCTCTCGAGCTACGAGTTCCCGGGCGACGAGATACCGGTGATCCGTGGGAGTGCCTTGAAGGCGCTGGAGGGGGAGGACGAGGCGAGCGGCAAGCCGATCCTGGAGTTGATGGATGCGGTGGATGCGTACATTCCGACGCCGGAGCGGCAGAAGGACAAGCCGTTTTTGATGCCGGTGGAGGACGTGTTTTCGATCACGGGCCGGGGGACGGTGGCGACGGGACGAATCGAGCGCGGAGTGGTGAAGGTGGGAGACAAGGTGGAGCGCGTGGGGATCAAGGAGACGAAGGACACGGTGGTGACGGGTGTGGAGATGTTCAGGAAGCTCCTGGACGTGGCGGAAGCGGGAGACAACGTGGGGTTGCTCTTGCGAGGGTTGGAGAAAGAGGACGTGGAGCGAGGGATGGTGCTGGCGGCGCCGAAGAGCATCACGCCGCACACGGTGTTCAAGGGGAAGGCGTACATCTTGACGAAGGAAGAGGGGGGCCGGCATACGCCGTTTTTCAACGGGTACCGGCCGCAGTTCTACTTCCGGACGACGGACGTGACGGGGGTTGCGACGTTGCCGAGTGGGACGGAGATGGTGATGCCGGGAGACAACATCGAGATGGAGATCGAGTTGATCACGCCGATCGCGCTGGAGCCGGAACTGCGGTTCGCGATCCGCGAAGGCGGACGCACGGTGGGTGCCGGCGTCGTCGTTGAAGTTATCAAGTAGCTTCTGAGAGGAGCGAGCGGTGGAAGGCCAGAGAATTCGTATCAAGCTGAAGGCGTACGAGCACGCGACACTCGACCGCACGACGGATGACATCGTTCGGACGGCGCGACGGACGGGTGCGCGGGTAATCGGACCGATTCCGCTTCCGACGCGTCGCTCGGTGTACACGGTGCTGCGATCGCCGCACGTGAACAAGAAGTCGCGGGAGCAGTTCGAAATTCGAATCCACAAGCGGCTGATCGATCTGACGCACACGACGCAGCAGACGATCGACGACCTGACCAAGCTGGTTTTGCCGGCGGGCGTGGACATCGAGATCAAGACGTAGGGACGGAGCGCGTCGAGCGGTTGATGTAACGCTCGACGTGATTTCACGAGGCGCGCTTCCAATAGTCGCGCGCGAAGTGCATGAGCGGAGGGTGTTACATCGACCGCTCACAAGAGCCCGGAGAACACGAAATGATGCTGATCGGAAAAAAACTCGGAATGACCCAGATCTTCGAGGAGTCGGGCAAAGTCGTCCCGGTCTCCGTGATCGAAGTCGGGCCGTGCCCGATCGTCCAGGTGAAAACCACCGAGAAGGAAGGCTACCAGGCCATCCAGATCGGTTTCGACGAGATCAAGGAAGCGCGCTCCAACAAGCCGGAGATCGGCCACTTCAAGAAGGCCGGTGTCGGGCCGCGTCGCATCCTGCGCGAGATTCGGGTCGAGGACACGTCCGCTTATAAGGTGGGCGACACGCTCGACGTCAAGCTCTTCGAAGGTGCGACGGTTGTTCACGTCACGGGCACGTCGAAGGGACGCGGATTCGCCGGCACGATCAAGCGCCACAACTTCCAGCGTGGCCGCAAGACGCACGGGAACAAGAACTATCGCGAACCCGGTTCGGTGGGCGCGTCGGCGTATCCGTCGCGGACTTATCCCGGCAAGCGGATGCCGGGGCGGATGGGCGGCGTCAAGCGGACGACGCGCAACCTGACGCTCGTTCAGATCGACGCCGAGAACAACCTGCTGTTCGTCAAGGGCAGCATCCCGGGCGCGAATAACGGCATTGTATTCGTCCGAGCGGACGCGAGGTAGCGCGATGGCAACTGCCAATTGCTTCGAAAAAGACGGTAAGAGTGCGGGTACGGTGGATCTGCCGAAGAGCCTGTTCGACGTCGAGGTGAATTTGTTCGTGGTGCACGAAGCGGTGGTGGCTTATCTGGCCAACCAGCGCCAGGGCACGCTCAATACCAAAGAGCGCTCCGATGTCCGCGGCGGCGGTAAGAAGCCGTGGAAGCAGAAGGGCACCGGCCGTGCGCGCGCCGGTACGATCCGGTCGCCGCTGTGGCGCGGCGGCGGAACGGTCTTCGGGCCGCATCCGCGCGAGCACCGGATGAAGCTCAACAAGAAAGTGAAGCGCGTGGCGTTGTTGTCGTCGCTCACGAGCCAGGCCCAGGAAGGCGGCGTCATCGTCGTCAAGTCGCTCGAGTTCGACGCGCCCAAAACGAAGACGTTCGCGACGCTGCTCAAGGCCATCGGCGCCACGCCGGCGGCCAACACGCTGGTCGTTCTCGACAAGCCGCACGCCGCGACCGTCAGGTCGGCGCGGAACATCGAGAGCGTGCGTATCGCGCTGGCCGATTCGGTCAGCACCTACGACGTCGTGTGGGCGGAAAAGGTCGTCGTCTCGAGCGCGGCCCTGAGTCGCATGGAAGAGGTGTTCGCGTCATGAGAGATCGCGATATTCGATTCATCATTCAGCGCCCCATGCTGACCGAGAAGGGCGCGGAGATGAAAGAACTCAAGAACCGCTACGTGTTCCGCGTCGATCGGAGCGCGAACAAGCGCGAGATCAAGGAAGCGGTGGAGAAGCTGTTCAATGTGAAGGTGAAGGACGTCCGCACGGCGGTTTATGCCGGTAAGAACACCGTGGTTATGAACCGCGCGGGACGATTCGCCGGACTGCGCTCATCGTGGAAGAAGGCGTATGTGACGCTGCTCGAGGGCGAGACCATCGAAGCGTTCGACATCGTCTAGTACGGAAGAGGAAGCAAGATGGGTATCAAAAAGTTCAGGCCGATCACTCCGACGCTGCGCTACCGCACGGTGTCGGATTTCGCCGACGTCACCAAGCGGACACCGGAGAAGTCGTTGCTCGAACCGCTCAACAAGAGCGGTGGACGTAACAACACCGGGCATCAGACCGCGCGCCGCCACGGCGGCGGACACAAGCGTCTGTACCGTGTCGTGGACTTCAAGCGCCGCAAGCTCGGGATCCCCGCGCGCGTGACGGCCATCGAATACGATCCGAATCGCACGTCACGCATCGCACTGTTGTTCTACGCGGACGGCGAGAAGAGTTACATCATCGCACCGAATGACCTGAAAGTCGGCGACACCGTCGTCGCGGGTCCGGAAGTCGACATCAAGTCGGGCAATGCGCTCCCGCTGGAGAAGATTCCCGTCGGTACGATGGTGCACAACATCGAACTCGTCGCCGGCAAGGGCGGGCAGATGGCGCGGTCGGCCGGTTCGTTCGCGCAGTTGATGGCGAAAGACGGCGACTATGCGACGCTGCGTTTGCCGTCCGGCGAGATGCGGATGGTTCGTAAGGAATGTTTCGCGAGTGTCGGACAGGTCGGCAACCTGGACCACGAAAACGTGGTGTCGGGCAAGGCTGGCCGCACGCGATGGTTGGGCCGCCGGCCGACGGTACGCGGCGTAGCCATGAACCCCGTCGACCACCCCCTGGGCGGCGGCGAGGGCAAGTCCAGCGGCGGTCGTCCGGGCTGCAGCCCG
Organism: Candidatus Latescibacterota bacterium; assembly: GCA_963761125.1. Classification (GTDB taxonomy): domain Bacteria; phylum Krumholzibacteriota; class Krumholzibacteriia; order WVZY01; family JAKEHA01; genus JAKEHA01. The sequence continues at coordinate 180,966 of CAVXFV010000002.1, read as the reverse complement.
TGGGGTGTTCCCGACGGCCGCAAGTCCCGTGATCGCAAGAAGGCCAGCACGCGGCTGATCATTCGCCGCCGTGGCAAGAAGAAGACGGAAGGATAGAGGACGCTATGGCGAGGAGTCTCAAGAAGGGTCCGTTCATCGACGAGAACCTTCTCAAGAAGATTACGACGATGAACCAGACGGGCGAGAGGCGCGTCATCAAGACGTGGGCTCGGCGCTCGACGATTTCCCCGGAGATGATCGGACACACGCTGGCCGTTCACAACGGCAAGCAGTTCATCCCGGTTTACGTGACCGAAAACATGGTCGGCCACAAGGTCGGAGAGTTTTCCCTGACGCGCCAGTTCCGCGGTCACACGCACAAGACCAAGGAAGAGAAGGCCGCCAAGAAGTAGCTCTCGGCGCACGAGAATAGGACGAAATCATGGACGCGTACGCAGTTTCGAAACATGTCGAGTATCCCCCGCGGAAGGTCCGGCAACTCGCCGACCTCGTTCGCGGGCAGAAGGTCGACCACGCACTTACGACGTTGCGCCTCACCAAGCGCGCGGCGTCGGCTGCGGTCAGCAAGACGATTCGGTCGGCCATGCACAACCTCGTCAACAAGCACGGGGGATCGGTTGCGGCCGAGGACATGTTCGTGAAGTCGATCCTGATCGACGAGGGACGGACGATGTATCGTATCCGCCCGCGCGCGCAGGGTCGTGCATATCGGATCCGCAAGCGCAGCAGTCATATCAAGGTCATCGTGTCGTTGACGGAGGGAGCCGAGAATGCGTGATCGCCGTAACACGGTGTGGAGGTCCGAGTAATGGGACAGAAGACCAATCCCGTCGGTTTCCGGCTGGGGATCAATCGGACCTGGGATTCGCGTTGGTTCTCGTCGAAAGAGTATTCGAAGTGGCTGGACGAGGACATCAAGGTCCGAGATTACATCAAGCGCCGCCTGTTCAAGGCCGGCGTCGCGCGCATCGAAATCGAGCGCTCGGGTGGCAAGGCCATCGTCAATATCTATACGGCGCGTCCGGGCATGGTCATCGGACGCAAGGGTTCGGAAGTCGATCTGCTGCGCGAGGAACTGAAGCAGCGCTGCGGTCGTGAGGTCCAGATCAACATCAAGGACGTCAAGAAGCCCGAACTGAATGCGCAGCTCGTCGCCGAACACATCGCGATGCAGCTGCAGCAGCGTGTCGCATTCCGGCGCGCGATGAAGAAGACGATTCAGTCCGCGATGCGGATGGGCGCGCAGGGGATCAAGGTGCAGTGCTCGGGACGCCTGGGCGGCGCCGAAATCGCGCGCTGCGAGGGGTATCACGAAGGACGCGTACCGCTTCACACGTTGCGCGCCGACATCGACTTCGCGCGCGCGACCGCGCACACGACGTTCGGATGCGTCGGCGTGAAAGTCTGGATTTACAAGGGCGAGATCTTCCCCGAGGAGTTCAAGAAGGCTCTCGCCAAGGCCGGAGAGGGGGCCAAGTAAGCCATGTTGATGCCCAAGCGCGTAAAGCACCGCAAACAACAGCGGGGGCGCATGAGCGGCCAGGCCACGCGCGGCTCTTCGATTGCGTTCGGCGAGTATGCGTTGAAAGCGATGGAGCCGCAGTGGATCACCAATCGGCAGATCGAAGCGGCACGCGTCGCCATCACGCGTCACATGAAGCGGTCGGGAAAGCTCTGGATTCGGATCTTCCCGGACAAGCCCGTCACGGTGAAGCCGGCGGAGACGCGCATGGGCAAAGGAAAGGGCAACCCGGAGTACTGGGTCGCCGTCGTCAAGCCCGGGCGCATCCTGTTCGAGCTCGAGGGGATTCCGGCCGACGTCGCCCAGCGGGCGCTGGAGCTCGCGTCCTCCAAGCTTCCGTGCAAGACCAAGTTCGTGCAGCGCGACAGAGAGGATTGACGATGAAGGCGCAAGACATGCGAAACATGACGGCCGAGGAACTCAAGGCGCATCAGGATACGCTCCTCGACGAACTGGCCAGTCTGCGAGTGAAGCTGGTGCTTCGCCAGTTGGACAATCCCATGCGTGTGCGGCACCTGCGTCGCGACATCGCGCGCGCCAAGACGCTCATTCGCGAAAAAGCCGGCAAACCGGCCGCGCGGTAGGGTGGAGAAAAAGATGACCGAAACGACTACAGCTGTTCGCGACAATCGACGGAAGACGTTCGTCGGCGTCGTCGAGAGCAACAAGATGAACAAGACGATCGTGGTGAAGGTGGAACGCCTCGTCAAGCACAGCTCGTACGGCAAGTACGTAAAGCGCACGACGAAGCTCTACGCTCACGACGAAGAGAATTCGTGCAACATCGGGGACAAGGTCCTCGTGATGTCGACGCGCCCTCTGAGCAAGCTCAAGCGCTGGCGTCTGGTTGAAGTAATCGAGCGCGCGAAGTAGCGGCTCTGAAATGCGGCAGGTATAAGCAATGATCAAGATGCGGACCATGCTTCAAGTGGCCGACAATTCGGGGGCCAAGCGACTGCAATGCATTCAGGTGGTCGGATCGACCCGGAAGAGCAGCGCCACCATCGGCGATGTCATTTCGGTGTCGGTCAAGGTGGCCATTCCCGGCGGGCTGGTGAAGAAGGGCCAGGTCGCGAAAGCCGTCGTCGTCCGCACTACTAAGGAGACGCGGCGCGAGGATGGCTCGTTCATCCGTTTCGACGAGAACGCCGCCGTCATCATCAATGACGCCAAGGAACCTATCGGGACGCGTATTTTCGGTCCGGTTGCGCGCGAGCTTCGTGACAAGAGTTCATGAAGATCGTGTCGCTCGCGCCCGAAGTGTTGTAGGCAGGAGTGGCCATGGAGAACATCGTAAAGAATGACACGGTCAAGGTGATCGCCGGCAACTACAAGGGAAAGACCGGCCGGGTGATCAAAGTGATTCCGGCCAAGAATCGCGTGATCGTCGAAAAGATCCAGCTGGTGAAGCGGCATTCGAAGCCGCGGTCGCAGCAACAGCAGGGCGGGATCATCGAGAAGGAAGCGTCGATTCATCTCTCCAATGTGATGCTGGTCTGCCCCAAATGCGGCAAGCCGTCGCGCACGCGCACGGGAACGCTCTCGAGCGGGAAGAAAGTCCGCGTGTGTGGAGCCTGCGAAGAGATGATCACGGGAGAATAGCGGAGAAACACCATGTCGAGACTGCAGGAAATATACGAGAAGGAAGTCCTCCCGGCTCTCAACAAGGAGTTCGGGTTCAAGAACGTCATGGAAGTGCCGCGGTTCGAGAAGATCGTGGTCAACATGGGCATCGGCGAAGCCGTCGCCAACGCCAAGCTGGTCGACGCTGCGATGAGCGACCTGGCGCTGATCACCGGGCAGAAGCCGCAGATGAACCGCGCGCGTATCTCGGTGGCGGCATTCAAGCTGCGCGAAGGCATGCCCATCGGCTGCAAGGTCACGCTGCGTCGCGATCGGATGTACGAATTCTACGATCGCCTCGTGAACCTGTCGCTCCCGCGCATCCGCGATTTTCGCGGTGTGCCGACCCGTGGTTTCGACGGGCGTGGTAACTACACGCTCGGCGTCAAGGAACACATCATCTTTCCGGAGATCGAATACGACAAGATCGCGCAGATCTTCGGGATGGACATTACGATCGTGACGTCGGCGCGTACGGACGAACAGGCGCTCGCGCTGCTGACGCACATGAAGATGCCGTTCCGCAAGAACTAGCGGCGGCGAGAAACGGTAGGAAGGAACCTGTGGCGAAGACATCCTGGATTGTGAAGTCCAAACGACGCCCGAAATTCAAGGTGCGCGCGTACCATCGCTGCAACCGGTGCGGCCGGTCGCGTGCGTACCTGCGCCGGTTCGGCATCTGCCGAATCTGCTTCCGTGACCTGGCCCTCATGGGCGAAGTCCCGGGCGTGGTCAAGGCCAGCTGGTAGCGTTCTGGGATCGCGCGGCGTTCGAGCGCGAATCCTCGAGGTGAGTCTGTTGGAAGCGCTACGGAGTCGCGCAACGCGCGGTGCGTGCGCTTCGTGTGACGCGGCGAAACGAACAGCCGCCCGACGGAAATAGAGGAGAAGAGAGACAATCATGGCAATGACGGATCCAGTCTCGGATTTCCTGGCGCGGGTGCGTAACGCATCGCGGGCCAAGCACAAGTACGTGGATATCCCGGCGTCGCGGGTGAAGGCCCAGATGAGCAAGATCCTGCTCGATGCCGGTTACGTATCCGGGGTCAAGTACATCGAAGACAACCGGCAGGGACTGTTGCGCATCTACATGAAGTACGGGCGCGACAATTCTCCGGTTCTCAATGGCGCGCGACGCGTGAGTCGCCCGAGCCGGCGTGTTTACACCGGCCGGACGCATCTCCCGCGCGTGCTCGGCGGTTATGGCATCGCCATCGTATCGACGTCGCAGGGAGTCCTCACCGATCTGGAATGCCGCAAACGCGGTATCGGCGGCGAGGTCATGTGCGAGGTCTGGTAAGCGGTCAACAACGGACGGTTTTGATATGTCGCGAATTGGAAGACAGCCGGTTGCTGTCCCGTCGGGTGTGACGGTGAACATCGAGGCCAGCAAGGTTACGGTGAAGGGGCCCAAAGGCCTGCTTACGCTCGCCGTGCCCGGCACGTGCAAGGTCGCCCAGGAAGCCGGAGAACTGGTGGTCACGCGTCTCAACGACGAAAAGCCGACACGTGCCGCCCACGGCACCACCCGCGCTCATCTCGCCAACATGGTGAAGGGCGTCACGGCGGGTTTCGCCAAGGATATGGAAATTATCGGCGTCGGCTACAAGGCCGAAGTGAAGGGGAAAACGCTGGTGTTGACGATCGGATACTCGCACCCGGTGGAGTTTCCCATTCCCGACGGGATCACGATCGAGACGCCGGAGCCGACGAAGGTCCGCGTGTCGGGAATCGACCGGCAGCAAGTCGGTCAGGTCGCGGCCGTGATTCGCGGGTTCCGGGAGCCGGAACCGTACAAGGGAAAAGGAATCAAGTACTCGGACGAGATCATCGTTCGCAAGGCCGGCAAGTCCGCGGCCGCCGGCTCGTAACCCCGGGCCCGGACGAAGAGGCGATTGCATATGATGAAGAAAATGAAAGACAAGAACCGGTATCAGCGTTGGCGGAGGCACAAGCGCGTGCGCAACCGCGTCATCGGCACGACCGAGAGACCGCGTGTGTGCGTGTTTCGCTCCAACGACCATATTTACGCGCAGCTCATCGACGATACCAAAGGACACACGATCGTTTCCGTGTCGAGTCTAAAGCTCGACGCGCCGGCGGCGGCTGCGAAGCCCGCGAAGAAGGCCAAGGCCGAGAAGGGTGAAAAGTCCGAGAGCGCGGAAGCCAGCGGCGGTCGCAAGACGTCGCTCGCGCGCGAGGTCGGACGGCTTCTCGCGGAAGCCGCCAAGGCGAAGGGTGTCAGTTTGGTTGCATTCGATCGCGGCGGTTATCGCTACCACGGTCGCGTGGCGGCGCTCGCGGATGCCGCGCGGCAAAACGGTCTGGAATTCTAACCAGAGAGAATCGGGACGGAGGACGTCTTAGTGGAAACCGGAACCGGAACGGGAACAAACCAGCGGCCGCCCCAGCAGGGGCAGAATCGCCGGCCGTCGCGCGGCGGTGGCCCGGGTGGCGGCAGAGGGCGTGACGATCGGTCGCGGCGCGGACCACGCCAGGAGCGCGGCAGCGGCCCGGAATACGTCGAAACCACGGTCTACGTGAATCGCGTCGCCAAGGTCGTCAAGGGCGGACGCCGGTTCAGCTTCAACGCACTGGTCTGCGCGGGTGACGGCATGGGCCGCGTCGGCGTCGGGCTGGGCAAGTCGAACGAAATCAGCGACGCCATCCGCAAGGCGGGCGAGGCGGCCAAGCGCGGCATGATCCGTGTGCCGCTGATGGGCGGAACGATCCCCTACACCGTCTACGGAAAGTTCGGTGCGGGAAAGGTGATCTTGAAGCCCGCGACACCGGGTACCGGCGTTATCGCGGGTGGCGCGGTGCGCGCCATCATGGAAGCGGCAGGTGTGCGCGACATTCTGGCCAAGTCCTTGGGTTCGACGAACCCGCACAACCTGGTCAAGGCGACTCTGGCCGCGCTCGAGCAGTTGGAGAGCGCCAAGGACGTCGCCAAGCGCCGCGGGATCTCGATCAATCAGTTGTTCGGAATCGAGGCCAAGAATGGCTAAGACGATTCGCATTACCCAGATTCGCAGCATCAGCGGTTCCCCGCAGAAGCACCGGCAGACGATGCAGGCGCTCGGGTTCCGCCGTTGCAGCCAGACCATCGAGAAAGCGGACACGCCGCAGATTCGCGGAATGATCCATCAGGTCCGTCACCTCGTGACGTGTTGAGGAGGCCCGCTGACATGAACCTCGGCGATCTCAAGCCCGCCTCGGGCGCAAAGAAGAAGCGCAAGCGCATCGGTCGCGGCCCCGGTTCGGGTCACGGAAAGACGTCGACGCGCGGTCACAAGGGGACCCAGTCGCGGACGGGTAACACCATGCACGCCTGGTACGAGGGCGGACAGATGCCGTTGCAGCGCCGGACGCCGAAGCGCGGGTTCACGAATATCTTCCGGGTCGAATACCAGGTGATCAACCTGTCCGATCTGGACCGGTTCGATGCCGACGCGACCGTAGATATCGAGGCCCTCATCGACCGGGGGCTCGTCCGGAACCTGAACCACAAGATCAAGCTCCTGGGTAACGGTGAAATCAAGAAGGCGCTCAAGATTACGGTGCACGCCTGCAGCGCCAGTGCGAAGGAAGCGGTCGAAAAGGCCGGGGGACAGGTGAACCTGGTCGGTTAGCCGACGGCGGGTTCATACGATTATGTTCAGCAAGATTCAGGAAATTTTCAGCATTCCGGAACTGAAGCGCCGGGTCATGTACACGCTGGGGCTGCTCATCGTGTACCGCGTGGGGAGTCATATCACCACACCGGGTGTCGATGCATCGGTCCTGAGCGAGTTCTTCCAGCGCCAGCGCGGCACGATCCTCGGGTTGTACGACTTGTTCGCGGGCGGAAATCTGCAGAAGGCGACGATCTTCGCGCTGGGGATCATGCCGTACATCAGCGCCTCGATCATCCTGCAGCTGTCTCCAGGCGGTTATTCCGTACTTCGAGAAGCTCGCCAAGGAAGGCGAGGAGGGCCGGAAGAAGATCACGCAGTACACGCGTTACGGAACGGTGGTGCTTTCGATCGTTCAGGGATTCGGCATCGCGATCTTCCTGGAGAACATGCGCGGTCCGGCCGGGCAGTCGGCGGTGATGTTCCCCGGATGGGGGTTCCGTCTCTTGACGTCCTGACGCTCTGACCGCGGGTACGGTGTTCATCATGTGGCTCGGCGAGCAGATCACCGAGCGCGGCATCGGCAACGGGATCTCGCTGATCATCTTCATCGGCATCATCGCGCGCTACCCGATCGAGATCCTGAATACGTTTCGCGCCCTCCAGCTGGGCCAGATGACGCTCGTTCAAGTCTGATCGATCATTGCGCTCATGATGGTGCTGGTGATCGCCGGCGTGATTTTCGTGACCCAGGGGCAGCGGAAGATCCCGGTCCAGTACGCCAAGCGCGTGGTGGGGCGGCGCGTCTACGGCGGCCAGGCGACGCCATATCCCGCTGCAGCGTGAACACCGCCGGCGTCATCCCGATCATTTTCGCGCAGTCGCTCATCATGTTTCCGGGCGACGATCGCGGCCGTTCTTCCCGAACGCGACGTTCCTGCAGACGATTACCATGTGGCTGTCGCCGGGGCACGTGGTCTACATCGTGTTGTATTCGGCTTGATCATCATCTTCTTCACCTATTTCTACACCGCGATCGTCCTCAATCCGGTGGACCTCGCGGACAACATGCAGAAGTACGGCGGCTTCATTCCCGGGTATCCGCCCGGGCAAGCACACCGCCGAGTACATCGACCGGATCCTGACGCGAATCACGCTGCCGGGCGCGCTTTCCTTGCCGCGTTATCGCGATCCTGCCGGACTTGCTGATCCGGCCAGTTCAACGTGCCGCTTCTACTTCGGCGGTACGGGCTTGCTGATCGTGGTGGGCGTGGCCCTCGACACCCTGCAACAGGTCGAGTCGCACCTGCTGATGCGCCACTACGATGGCTTCGTGAAACGAGGTCGCATTCGCGGGGGATCGAGGTAGATGAAGATCTGGTGCTGCTTCGGGCCCCCCGGGGTCGGGAAAGGGACCCAGGCAACCGAGCTGACAGAAGACGAGCATCCACCTCCGGCACATTTCGACCGGCGACATGCTGCGCGACGCGGTCAAAGACGGGACACCGAGCTCGGAAAGAAGGCGAAGAGTATCATCGAAATCGGGGGAGTCTGGTTCCGGACGACCTGCTGCTGGGACTGATCGGGACGCATCTCCGAAGTGCACAGGATCTCGGTCGCTATCGCGGGTTCGATCCTCGACGGATTCCCGCGGACGATTCCGCAGGCGCGAAGGGCTCGAGCAATGCTCAAGAAGCTTGGCATAAGTATCGGTGCGGCAGTGCTGCTGGCTGTCGACAGCGAAGATATAGTCGAGCGGTTGTCCGGCCGCCGGTCCTGCCCGCAGTGCCAGCGGACTACAATTTCCCGGCCGAACGCCGTCGAAAGTCAGGGAATATGCGACCATGTCGAAGGCGCCCGTCTGATGCGACGCCCGGACGACGGCCGAGACGATTGTTCGGAAGCGGCTCGGCGTCTACAAGAAGCAGACGCAGCCGATCCTGGAGCATTTCTACCGCAACGGGTGCCGGTCTCGAACAGTCCACGGCGGAAGCACGTCCGGACGGTGTGTTCGGCGCGATCGATGAACGTTGTGCGGAAAGTGACGATCGTACCGTGAAATCGTCCGATCAGATACGAAATCGGCATGCATGCCAACGCGCGGCGATTGTTGTCGAGTCGCCTCGAGATGGTCGAAGCGACTATCGAGCCGGGAAAGTCGCGCCGCCAGCTCGACGAGATGATCGAGCGACTGTCATCCGACCGGGGCGGCATTCCGGGTTCAAGGGATTCACGGCTCTCCGGCCGCCACGTGCATTTCGGTGAACGAGGAAGTCGTGCACGGCATCCCGGACGACCGTCGCTGGAAGCGGGCGACATCGTCGTCTGGATATCGGCGTCTCGTGGACGGTTACTACGTCGACTCGGCGCGAACTTTCCGGTCGGCGACGATCAGCCGGGAAGCGGCACGGCTGATGGAATTGACCTGGGAGTCGCTGGAGGCCGGAATCGAGCAGGCGCGGCCGGGTAATCGCCTGACCGACATCTCTCATGCCGTCGAGATGCGGGCGCGAAAGGCCGGCTACGGGGTGGTGCGGTCGCTCGTCGGACACGGCATCGGACAGCGGATGCACGAGGAACCGCAGGTCCCGAATTTCGGACCGCCGCGGCAGGGTCCGATTCTCGAGGAAGGTCTCGTGATTGCGATCGAGCCCATGATCAACATCGGCACGGCCGATGTGTTCACGCTCGAAGACGGATGGACGATCGTGACCGCGGACCAGAAACTGTCCGCGCACTTCGAAGACACCGTCGCGATTACGAAAGACGGGCCGAGGATTTTGACGCGTTAAGACGAAAGGGTCTATGGGGAAAGACGATACGATCACTGTCGAGGGAACCGTCGTCGAGGCGCTGCCGAACACGATGTTCCGGGTCGAGCTGGCGAATAAGCATGTTGTGCTCGCCCACGTATCGGGGAAGATGAGAATGCACTTCATCAAGATTCTTCCCGGTGATCGAGTGACGATCGAAATTTCCGCCTACGATCCAACCAAGGGCCGGATCGTATATCGGTACAAATAACGATCGCGGAGGAAGGTTATGAAGGTAAGAAGTTCAATCCGAAAGATCTGTCCGGACTGCAAATTGATCCGGCGCAAGGGTGTGCTGCGGGTGATCTGCAAGCACAAGCGCCACAAGCAGCGCCAGGGCTAGTCTGATTATTAGGCGTGCAGCGGGTGGCATCGAGACGGGGCCCCCGCCGCGCGGAGCCGGCGGGGTGGCGAGATGACAGGACCCGCTGCGACTGAGATAAAAGAGGCGGCGAAAGGAGACCGATGCCGTGCGAATCGCAGGCGTAGACATTCCAAACGAAAAGCGCGTCGTGGTGGCGCTCACGTACATCTACGGCATTGGGCCGAAGACGGCGGAGCGCATCTGCACCAAGGCGAGCATCGACCCGGACACCCGGGTGAAGAATCTGCTCGAGGAACACGGTATCAAGCTCCGTGGGATCATCGAGAACGAATACAAGGTGGAAGGCGAACTCCGAACGGAGCTGAGCTTCAATATCAAGCGCCTCATCGATATCAATTGCTATCGGGGGCGGAGACATCGTCTGAATCTTCCTGTCCACGGGCAGCGCACGCGCACGAACGCACGCACCCGCAAGGGGCCGAAGGTCCGTCCGGGTGTCGGTAAGAAAAAGGCGACGAAGTAGAGTTTGATCGTTCGAGGCTGGACGCCGCCCAGAGCGGACGCCCGGCGCAAGGAGGAAAGCGTTGACGACAAAGCCGAAACGCGCAGCCGGCAAGAAGAAGTCGAAGAAGGTCGACGTCGCGGGAATCGCGCATATCAAGTCGACTTTCAACAACACCATCGTGACCATCACGGACATGAGCGGTGCCGTCGTGTCGTGGGCCAGCCCCGGCATGGTGGGGTTCAAGGGCTCGCGCAAGAGTACGCCGTTCGCGGCGCAGCTCGCCGCAGAGCGGTGCGCTCGCGAGGCGATGGAAATGGGAATGAAGAAGGTCGAGGCGTGGATCAAGGGTCCGGGTGCCGGCCGTGAGGCGGCCATCCGGTCGTTGCGCGCGGCCGGTCTCGACGTCATCGCGGTGAAGGACTGCACGCCCGTGCCGCATAATGGTTGCCGCCCGAGAAAGCGGCGGCGCGTATAGCTCCGCTATACATGGAGGAATGAATGGCCAGGTACGTTGATGCCAAGTGCAAGCTGTGCCGTCGTGAGGGCGAGAAACTCTTCCTCAAGGGCGACCGCTGCTATTCCAATAAGTGCGCCATCGAAAAGCGCAATTTTCCCCCGGGCCAGCACGGTAAGGCCCGTCAGCGGAAATCGTCCAAGTACAACGTGCAGCTTCGCGAGAAGCAGAAGCTGAGAAAGACGTACGGTCTGCTCGAACGGCAGTTCCGGAACTACTTCCATAAGGCCGTGCAGCAGAAGGGTGTCACCGGTACGACCCTCCTGCAGTTTCTCGAGCGGCGACTGGACAACGTTGTCTACCGTCTGGGATTCACGACCTCGCGGGCCCAGGCGCGGCAGCTGATCCGTCACAGCCACTTCGAAGTGAATGGCAAGCGGGTCAACATCCCGAGTTATCTCGTGTCGCCGGGCGATCGCATCGCACCGCGCGGCAAGAGCAAGGAACTTTTCATTATCCGCGAGGCGATCAAGAATGTCGATGCGCGGCAGGCGGTTCCGTACCTCGACCTCGATACCAACAAGTTCGAGGGGACGTTTACGGAAATTCCGAGCCGCGACGTGATTCCGGTGCCTGTGGACGAGCAGCTCATCGTCGAGCTGTACTCGAAGTAACGACCCCGGCTACGGATCACGAGTTCCCCCGAAAGGGAGGAGGAAGTCTAGATGAAATGGCGTAACCTGTTGATGCCCAAGGAAATCATTCGTGACGAGGCGACGGCCACGAACTCGAGTGCACGGTTCATCGTGGAACCTTTGGAGCGTGGCTTCGGCCTGACGCTCGGTAACGCGCTTCGCCGCACGCTGCTCTCGTCCATCCAGGGCGCCGCGGTGACCGCGGTGCGGATCAAGGGCGTGCTGCACGAGCTGTCCAACATTCCCGGCGTGATGGACGATGTCACGGACATCGTCCTCAATCTGAAGCAGCTGGTCGTCATCCAGCACAACGAGGACCCGAAGTTCCTCAAGCTCAGGGTGTCCAAGCAGGGACCGATCACGGCGGCCGACATCGAGCCCGACTCGGACATCCAGATCGTGAACAAGGATCTCGTCATCTGCACGACGTCGGAACCGGTCGAAGTGGAGATGGATATTCTCATCGGTCACGGACGAGGCTACGTGCTGGGCGAGTCCCACGATCTGGGCGACTACGACATCGGGCTCATCCCGATGGACTCGAACTTTTCGCCGATCCGCAAGGTGGCGTACACAGTCGAGAACACGCGTGTCGGCCAGCGTACGGACTACGATCGTCTGATTCTCGAAGTCGTGACCAACGGCAGCGTGCTTCCGCAGGATGCGGTTGGTTTCGCGGCCAAGATCGTCAAAGACCACATGCTCCTGTTCATCGACTTCGACGAGGCACCGATGGTGCCGGCGGAGCCGGAAGTGGACGAGGAGCGCGAGCGTCTGCGCGAGTTGATGGGCCGTAGCGTCGAGGAACTGGAACTGTCCGTCCGTTCGGGCAATTGCCTCCGTCGCGCCAACATTCGCACGCTCGGAGAACTCGTTCGCCGTAATGAAGCGGAGATGCTCAAGTACCGGAACTTCGGTAAGCAGAGCCTCAAAGAGATCAGCGAGATCCTCGCGGGCATGGGCCTGCACCTCGGCATGGACGTCGACGCCCTTCTCGGTGGCAAGGCGCCCCGGCCGGCTGTCGAGGAACCGCCCGTCAACGACGACGACAGCGAAGTCGTCGTCGAGAATTCGTAAAATCAGGAACCGGATAGGAAGAGAGACATGAGACATCGCGTCGATCATCGCAAGCTCGGACGGACCGCGTCGCACCGCCGCGCCATGCTGCGCAGCATGGTGACGTCGCTTTTCCTGTCCGAGCGCATCACCACCACGGGCCCGAAGGCCAAGGAGGCGCGCCGCGTGGCGGAGCGTCTCATCACGCGCGCCAAGAAGGGATATCGTGCGCACCAGGAATGTCTGAGCCTGAAGTCGTCCGGGAAGGACGCCGAGGCGCAGCGTTCCGAAGCGGTGGCGCTGAACCACTGGCGCCAGGCTGGCCGCTACGTGCGGACGCCGGGTGTCCTGCGCAAGCTGTTCGACGACATCGCCCCGCACTTCCTCGAGCGCAACGGCGGCTACACGCGCATCATTCGCCTCGATGGCAACCGCGTGGGTGACAACGCCCGTCTCGTGCTTCTCGAACTGGTGGATACAGAAGTCACGCGCAAGCCGCTGACCCGGGGCGTCGTGACCGAAATTGCGGCACCGGAGAAACCGGCCAAGGGTCGCAAGGCCAAGGCCGCGGCGGCCGACGACGCCGGTACGGAGAAGAAACCGAAGAAAGCGAAGGCCGCGAAGAAAGAGAAGCCGGCCGCCGACCCCAAAGACAAGAAGAAGGGTAAGTCGGCCGACTCCAAGAAAGCCGCGCCCAGGGCGAAAGCCGGGGCGAAGCCGAAGTCCAGGACCAAGAAGTCGGAGAAGTAGTTGCCGACATGTCGGGCGGTTTCCGAGCGGCGGTTCGCGCGTCGGTCCTGATCGCTTCGATTTGGATGCTCGCAGAGCCCCTTCCAACGGGAGGGGCTCTCGCTTTTTCCCCACAAACACCCGCCGACAGCCTTTCGGCCGACCACGTCTCCGACGACACGCCCTATCTCGACCGGCTCCGCGCCACGACGCCGATCCTTCCCAACGACGAACTGCGCGCGCTGTGGGTGGTCCGCGACGCCATCACCACTCCGGAGTCCATCAATCGTCTCGTCGACTTCGCGGTGCAGACGCGTATCCAGGTGCTCTTCGTCCAGGTGCGCGGACGCGGCGACGCGTACTACAAGTCGGACATCGTGCCGCCGTCGTCCCATCTGCAGGCGCCGCTGTCGGATTTCGATCCGCTTGCCTATCTGCTCACCGTGGCCCATCGCGAGGGCATTACGGTGCACGCGTGGCTCAACGTGTTTCTGATCTGGTCGGAGCGCTCGGCGCCGCCACCCGGACACCTTCTCGCCCTCCATCCGGAATGGTTGCTGACCGACGCGCGCGGTGTTCGAATGGATTCGGAACCGCGCGGCAAGTGGAAACGGGACGGCATTGAGGGTGTCTTTATGTCGCCCGCCGTTTCGGACCTGCGACGTCACATGGCGCGCGTCGTGCGCGAACTGGTGACCCGCTACGACGTCGACGGCATCCACCTCGACTACATCCGCTACCCGAACCGCCGGTTTGCGTTCGACGCGGCCAGCCGGACGGCGTTTGCGATCCGATGGGGTGTCGACCCCGCCCAGCTCGCGATCGGCGACCGCGGGAAGATCCAGTCGGTCATCGGCGCGGCTGCGCTCGCATACGCCGACAGTCTCTTTTCGCAGGCGCGCATGGCGGATGTCGACAGCATGGTCGTCGCCGTGCGGGAGGCGTGCCCCGGGCGAGCCCTCTCGGCTGCGGTCGGTGCCGATCCGCTGGAGGCGTCGCACGACAAGGCGCAGGACTGGCCCACCTGGGTCCACCAGCACTGGGTCGACTTCGTCGTCCCGATGGCGTACAACGCGCCCCCGCTCGAACTCGAGTATCGCGCGCAGGTCTACACGCGTCTCGTCGGCAAGGGCCGGTTCCTGGTCGGGCTCGGAGTGTTCGGCGGACGCGATGAGTATCTCGAAGAATCGGTGGCGCTGCTGCGCAAAGTCGGGGTGTCGGGTTTTGCGCTCTTTTCCTACAACGCGCTCGCGGAGAAATCGTTTCCGGCGGCGCTCATCCAGCAGGCCGTGCTGCCCCCGGACACGACGGCGACCGATACCGACGACGACGACCAGTAGCCGACGCGGCCGCAGCGATGGCGGGCAATCGCGTCAGTGCGAGCCGGCCTGTGCGAGCGCCGATTCGATGAACTGTTTGACCGTGTCGGGAAGGTCGAGATTGCGGCACTCGCGAAACACCGTGAGTGCTTCGTCGGTGCGCCCCAGACGCAGCAGACTCTCGCCGTAGGTGAAACGATAGACGGCGTCCCCGGGGCTGTACTTGACGCCGTCGCGCGAAACCGTCAGCAGCCGGTCCCACTGCTCCGTTTTTTCGAGAAACAGAACCAGGCGGAATCGTGCCTTGCTGAAGTCCGGCCGTTTCTCCAGAACCTTGTCCAGCATGTCGATTGCGTCGTTGATGCGACCGTCTTCCTCGGTGTAGACCGCCAGGCGCACGATCTGACGCGGGTTGTGGGAGATGGCCACTGCTTTTTCCAAAGAGGCGATGGATGCCTTGAGCTCGCCGCGATCGTGCTGGAGGATGGCGAGATTTTCCCACGCGTAGGGTGCGTGGGTTTTGTCGTACGTGAGGATGCGCTGAAAACGATCGACGGTGCGCGGAAGCGACGCGTTGACGGCGACCCAGGACGAACCCGTGATCATCACGGTCACGAGGGCCGGGGTCGCGAACGCCGCCACCGTCGAGAGTCCGGCTCCGGTCGTGCGCAGATATCGGTTGAGCGAGAGGATCGCGAGCGGCACGATCGCGGTCGACGTCATCGCGAACAAATCCCAGTCCCGCGCCATACCGATTTCCGGGTGGAAGAGCACGATGTAGAGGACGCACGGAAACAGCACGGTGCCGGCGAACTGCCATTCCGCGGGGTGTGAAAACCATGCCCCGGGATCCTTGAGCGCCCGCGGGTCGCGGATGGGATCGCGGCCGCCCGCGCGCTCGGCACGCCGCCCGATCCAGCCCAGGGCGAGTACGGTGGGGAGAATCGGCAGCAGGATCAGGACCTCGTTCATCACGTCGACGAGATGGGTGGGCGAGAAGAGCGCGTACTTCGCATTGTCGAATCCAAGCGGCACGTAGAAGCGCCGGATTGGGATATAGAAGGTCACGCTCAACACGCCGACCACGGCGATCGCCATGAAGAGCGGCGTCCACAACCGCAGAATCGTCGCGCGGCGGTTGCGCGCGCGCAGCCAGAGCAGCAGATACACAAACGACGGGATGAAAAGAATGCAATGAACGTGCGAATAGATCGCGCACGCGAGCGGAATGAGGGCGAGCCACGGCGAACTCAGCCGGTGGATCGCACGAAACGCCATGATGACGTAGATCACCAGGAAGAGAAGCGGCGCCGTGTAGTTCTCGATGTAGCCGTAGAACAGTAACAGCGAGCTCGAGAACAGCCCGAGAATCACCAGCCACACCCGCGAATCGCGCGACAGAACCCGGCTCGAGGCCGCGAGCAGGAACACAAAGACGAACAGGCCTCCCAGCACGCAATTGAGAATTCGCATGCTGGTCAGCGGCGGGCGCTTGAACGGCGCCATTACCTTGATCGCGCCGTAGTAGAGCAACGTCGCGCCGGGTGCGATCGTTTCTTCGGTCATGATCGCGTGGGCGCTACGCATGATGACTTCCTTGTGGCCTTCTTCCGCCGCTTCGAAGCTCTGGGTGATCAACTGTCCGTCGCCCAGGAGCAACGTCGCCGAGCGGCACGAATAGAAGATCGAAATCGAGAAGATCGCGAAGGCGGCGAACGCGACCAGCGCGCCCGGCGATTTACGCGATGCGGCCAGTCCGTCGGAGGCGGCGAGCGCACCGCGGTAGCACGCGCGGGCGACGGCAGGCACGAAGGACAGTGCGAGCAGGGCGATGAGGACCAGCCGGATCGCCGGCGGCAGGAACGCCAGGTGGTTGATCCCCCAGAGTCGGGTCGCCGGAAAGAACGAGGACGCGATCGCGAGGGCGGCGGAAAGCGCCGTCGTCGCGACCAGAAGCGCGCCGCGCTCGGGCGCGGATTCGACCGGCGCTGCGGGTTCGGGTGCGGGCCGGGATGCGGCGTCGCCCCGTTTTGAAGAGGATCGTTTGGACGTACGTTTTTTCACGACTTGAAACGGATTGCGCCCGGGCGAGATCGCCCGGGCGCCCCAGGGTCACGAGGCCGATTCGTGGAGAATCGGCGGCTAGGACGTGGTCTTGTCGTACAGCGGCTCGACGTCCGTCGGAATATTGGAAAGCTTCCCGATCATACGGTCCAACTCCGGCGGGACTTCGCCCCACTTGTCGACGAACGCCTTGGCCGCGTCATAGTCGCCGGCGGCTTCGACGAGACACAGTTCGCGCGTCAACGACCGCACCGCTTCCGGCATCTTCTCGAGCACGACCGTGTACCGGTCGGTCGCCGGATCCAGAACGATCGCACCCTTGTCCTTGAACCAGTTGTACTGGATCATGTTGCCCTTGCCGTGCGCCTCGTGCAGTCCGAAACGCACCGCGCGGAACAGCCCGGGCAGGAACACGACGTAGGTGCGGTTGAGTTCCTCCTGCGTCATTACGCTCTTCTGCACGAGGAATTCCGCGTTGTACATGCCCATGACATCCGCCTTGCACTCTTCGATCGGCGAATAAAGCGTCTGCAGGGCCTGGTTCACGGTCGTCTTGGTGCCGTCCTTCAGCGTTATGGTTCCCGGTCCCAGGCCGTGCGACAACTCGTGCAGCACGCTGAACCCGAAGTAGCTGTCGAAGTTCACGTGATCCATCTGCGACGGATTCAGCACGATGTTCGCGATCGGCACGAGGATCTTGTCGTACTTGGCGCGAGAAATGTTCTTGAGCATGACTTTCTTCGAGCCCTTGGCCTCGCGCACACGCTCGTCGTTGGGGAGATTGTAGGCGATGGCGTGAACGCCCGCCTTGATGTCGCCCCCGGCATAAACGACGTCGATCACGCTGATCGGAGAATCCGTGCCGCGGTTCATGTTCTTCAGCTCGTTCGGAATGGGCAGATTCCGCTCCATCGCCGGCAGGAACGACTTCAGCTCGTCGAGCTTCTTGCTGTCGGCGGGGTTGCGAATCCCGATGACCGCTTCGAACGCCGCCTTATAGTTGAAGAGCCCGTCTTCGTAAACCTCGTACGGTCCGATGGTGACGTCGAGGATGTTGTTCTGCACATCCATCCAGTCCATGTCGCTCTGGAAATAATCGTTCGACTGGAATGCCGCCGCGCGGCTGCGCAGGAACTTCGCCAGCGTGGCGTAGTCGACGCCGTTGGGAAGCTGCGACTTCGTCGTGTCGCGCGTCAGGATGTCCGCCGCCTCGTTGAGCAGCCGGCTGGCGTCATCGAGCAACGATCCGTACGCCTCGCTGTAGGGAACGGCCTTGAGCGAACCGTCTTCGCCGCGCTCGATCTTCGTGAAGTAGCCCGTCAGCGCATCGCGCTCCTTCGGATGGGCCTTCACGTAGGTCTCGAACTCTTCCTTTGTCATGTCCTCGGGATAGAACCCGGCGCCCGCGGGCTTCGGCATCATACCGATCGCGGGGCTATCGTGCTCCAGGCGGATCCATGGGCCGGCGTTGATCCGGAAGAAGTGGTAGAGATCGCGCGCCAACGTCTGTTGCGGACCTTCCGTGTTCGCCGCGGTGCGCAGCTCATCGCGCATCGCGATGTTGCCGTTCCACACCTGACGCAGGAAGATCTCGTCGACGACGCGCGCCGCCTCGACGAGCTTGGCCAGCGCTTCCTTTTCCGGGGGCGACAGAATCGTCGCGTCGTAGGTGATCTCGACCGGCGCGAACCGGGAGATCTGGTATTTCAGGCTGTCTGCGGGAATGTGGTGGAACGTCACGTCGCTCGCTGCTTCCTCGCTCTTTTTAGAGTCGGATCCTTTGCTGCAACCGGTTCCCGCGACCACCGCTGCGGTGGTCGCCACCAGAAGCGCCGCCACGGCCCGACTGGACAATCGAATTCTCATCCCTGGGCTCCTTACTTGGGTTACTGGCTGTCTCTCCCGGCGGCCGGCAGGGCGGACCCGGCCGTGAGGGCGTGGCGCCATTATAGCCAAACCCGCTGAAAAATACAGGGGTTAGGAGAAATTTTCACTTTCCAAAAGAAAAAAGGAGACAATACTCCGGTTCTGTGCTATCTTTCCTGACGTGTAAGGGCGGTGCCGGTGGGCCAGAAGGATGCGGCTCACCGCTCTTGGGAAACTTCTCGTGAGAACTGCGCCGCGGCTCGCTGACCGGTGAAGGTCACCGTCAGATTGGGCCCAGCGCTCTAGGAGCGCTCAACATAAGCGCTTTGATTCGCGTCCGGCGGGGGAAAATGCGGCCACTCTCGCTGGCGCAAAACGCGGGCCGGCAGCCCATGGGGGTTCGCCGGCTCGCTGTTTTTTACCCGGGACAGTCGGGCGAGTCGCCCTGCCCGAGTCCGTCGGCGGACGCCGAGAACGTCCCGAACTCCACCACGACGCCCCCACTGGTGCACGTGTAGTTGCCCGTTGCCAGCGGGCCGCTGCCCGACGTCACCGTCCGCAACAATGTGCCGGTAAAGCTGTAGTGGTCCGCGCCCTTGGTCAACTCGCAGAAGAACGGCGCGCACGCAAGCGTGGTACGCGGAAAGCTCATCCAATCGCTCGCGAGTTTCGGGCAGTCCTCGTAGCGGTTGACGTCGCAGCCATCCTGGCTGTGATCGATGCAACTGAAGTTGAAGCAGCCGGTGACCTGCGCCTGAGCGACCGGCGCGCCGGAGACGGCCTTCCCGGTCGGCGACAGCGAGAACGTCACCGTGACACCACCGTCATTTCCGGCGTCGGTGGGGTTCTTGTTACCGCCGCAACCCGCAACGAGCGCAGCTGCCACGACCGCAACCCCGACCCATCCACGCAAGCGATCCATATCCGCACCTCCGCATGTGACGGTACCACATTCCGAGCGGTCATCCACATCCCCGCCCCCGGAATTCGGGCGTTGCGTTACCTCCCTCCGTGCCACTAGTATCGCGGGAACCCACGGAGGGCTCGTGCGGTTCTTCCCGAAACAAGTCGACTTCTTCGAGATTTTCGAACGCTCGTCACAAAACCTGATTGTGGCGTCGAAGGAGCTTGTTGCGCTGTTCGAGCACTTCGATCGTCACGACGAGCGCATCAAAGTCATCCACGACCTCGAGCACGCGAACGACGACCTCACCCACGAGGTCATGCAGCAGCTCGCCAAAACGTTTCTGACTCCGATCGACCGCGAAGACATCCACGCGCTGGCGACGGGCCTCGACGACATCATGGATTTGACCTGGGCTTCCGCGGACCGCGTGGCACTGTTCAAAGTCCCGGCGACGCGGCCCCGAGCCATCACACTGGCGCGGGCGCTCAAGGACAGTACGGAGACCGTCCACCGCGCGATTCAGGAATTGCGCCGGAAGAAATACACCGCGCTGCAGCAGACCTGCATCGATATCAACAGCCTGGAAAACGAGTCCGACGTGATCTTCCGCGAAGCGATCGGCGTCCTGTTCGAGCAGGAGAAGGATCCGATACTGCTGATCAAGTGGAAGGAAATTCTCGAGCTCCTGGAACTCGCGACCGACAAGTGCGAAGACGTCGCCAATACGCTGGAATCCATCGTTCTCAAGCATGTTTGACATCGTCATCGTCACGATCGTTCTGGCGATCCTGTTCGACATCAGCAACGGCTGGAACGACTCGGCGAACGCCATAGCGACCGTCGTCTCTACGCGCGTGTTGTCTCCGCAGCGCGCGGTCCTGCTTTCCGCCATCATGAATATCGTGGGCGCCCTGGTCTCCACCGCGGTGGCGAAGACCATCGGGACCGACGTGGTGCACCCCGACGCCATCAACCAGGTTGTTGTGTGCAGCGCGCTCATCACCGGCTTCGTGTGGAACGCAGCGATGACGTGGCTCGGATTGCCCGTGAGCGCGTCGCACGCGCTGATCGGAAGTCTGATGGGCGCGGCGGCGGCGCACGCCGGATGGAGCGTCCTCAACGTCGGCGGTTTGCAGAAAATCTTCGCGGCGTTGCTCTTCTCGCCCATTCTGGGCATCGCCATGGGCTACCTGCTGATGAAGACCGTGCTGGTGTTCTTCGGGCATCATTCGCCTTGGGCGGTCAACCGAAGCTTTGGACGCCTGCAGCTCCTCTCGTCCGGCTTTATGGCGTTCAGTCACGGGTCCAACGATGCCCAGAAGGTCATGGGCATCATCACGCTCTCGCTTTACAGCGGCGGATACATTCCGTCGATCGAAGTTCCGAAATGGGTCGTCTTGATGTGCGCGGTGTCGATGGGACTGGGGACCGCGATGGGCGGCTGGAAAGTGATTCATACGCTCGGTGCCAAGATGCTTCGGCTCGAGCCGGTGCACGGCTTCTCGGCCGAAACCGCGGCCACGAGCGTGATCCTGACCGCCGGCCATTTCGGACTGCCGGTCAGCACCACGCATGTCATCACGTCGACCATCATGGGGGTCGGCGCGACCCGGCGCCTGTCCGCGGTGCGCTGGGGGGTCGCGGGCAAGATCCTGGCGGCGTGGCTGTTCACATTGCCGGCCTGTATCGCGCTGGCCTATGTACTCCAAAAACTCGTCCTCTCCCGCATCCTGACCGGGTGACTCGCCGCCCCAAAACGACAAACTTTAGATGGGTCCGCGCTGTAGTTGCGGTATAAGATTCTATGTCTACCCGAGCGGCGCTCGTGCCGCCCCGGCATCTCTAACTCGGACGTGAGCCGCATGAAACACCGACTGGCTTCCTCGCTCTCCCTGTCGTTCGTCCTGTTCGCATGCCTCCTGGCCGCATGTGGCAGCGACAATCCCGCGGCCCCGGCCGGCGGGGCGACGTCGTTTTCCCGGATGATGGGTGAGCCCGTGGTCGACGACTGGGTGGGGGACGTCGTCGTCACGTCGGACGGCCTTCGACTCGTGACCGGTGCGTTCGCCGGCGCCCTCCACATCTCCGGCGAGGCGGACAGTCTGGTTGGAGACGCGCTGTCGTATGACGCGTACGTGGTGGCCTTCCGCGAGGACGGGACCGTCGCGTGGAAGCGCGACATCGGCGGTACCGGGAACGAGACACCGTCCGCTGCCGCTCGTGACGGCAATGGCAATATCTTCCTCGGAGGTTCCTATCGGAACCAGACGACCATCGCTGGCACCGTGCTGAGCGCATATGGAGTGGATGACGCGTTGGTCGTCAAGCTGGACGCGAACGGAAATCCCGTATGGGCAGTCGGTGGAGGGTCCGGCGGCTTCGATGTGGTCGACGCCGTGGTACCCGCGGGCGGCGGAGACGTGTACGTGTGCGGCTCTGCTGGAGATGCGTTCATCCTCGCGAGCAAGGTGGTGGGTGAAGCGGGGAGTCGATCCGGGTTCGTCGAGCGTTTGAGTTCGCTGGGAGGCGGGATTCGGAGCGCGACGGCTACCGGCACGGGGTCGGCCGAGTGCACATCGATGGTACGTGCCGCCGACGGGAGCGTGTGGGTGGTGGGCAGCTACGACCAACCGGTGAATGTGGCCGGCGATGCCGTCGGCTACGACGGCTCCGTCGACGGATTCATCGCCCACTACTCCGACCTCGGTGTGGGGTTGGGGGCCTTCCAGATCGGTGGCACGGGGGCGGTGTTTCCATATGCGATCGTCACGATGGGCAACGGGTTCGTCGTGGCCGCAGCGGCGAACGGCGACGTTGATTTCGACAAGATCACCAGCGCGGGTGCATTCACGTCGAACGGTTTGAGCGACGCCTTCGTGGTGCGCTACTCGACGCCCGGCGTGATCCAGTGGGTGAAGCAGTTTGGCGGTGCGGACGACGAGGCCGCGTTCCGCATGTGCCGGATCGGCTCCGATCATTTGCTTGTCACGGGATGGTTCACCGGCAGCATCACGTTTGGTTCGCACACGCTGGTTTCGAACGGGGTCCGCGACGCGTACCTGGTCGAACTCGACGCCAACGGGGGTGTCGTCTCCGCACAAGCGATCGGCAGTGCCGGCGACGACAGCGGCCGAGGCGTCGCCGCATCGGGTGAAAGCGCCATCGTGGTCGGTTTATGCGGCGGCGACGTGAAATTCCCCGGCGGTAAGGTGCGCCAGGGCTTCGGGGAACGCGACGTGTTCCTCTATCAGCGTTGACGGGGCGCAGGCCGGGTAGCCCCGGGGCCGCCCGAGTACCGGGTTGGTGCGGGCCGGGGCGAAGGTGTACCATGATTTCGTGGAATCCGACCATGACGTGACGCAACTGCTCGCCGAACTCACCGGCGGGAACCAGGCGGTGGTCAACGCGCTGTTGCCGTTGATCTACGACCAACTCCACCGCATGGCCGACAATCAGTTGCGGCGCGAACGCAAGGATCACACCCTCAACGCGACCGCACTCGTCCACGAAGCGTACCTGAAACTGGTCGACCAGAGCCGCGTCACCTGGCAGAACCGCGCGCACTTCCTCGGCGTGGCCGCGCAGGCGATGCGACGTATCCTCATCAACTACGCCCAGCAGCGCCGGGCCCAGAAGCGCGGCGGCGACATGGTGGCGACGACCTTCGACGACGACCTCATTCCACGCGAGGCACGCGCCGATCAACTCATCGACCTGGACGAGGCGCTGACGCGCCTGAAAGCGATGAGCGAACGGCAGGCTGCCGTGGTGGAGTACCGCTTCTTCGGCGGACTGACGCACGAAGAGATCGCCGAGGTGCTGGGTGTCTCGGTGCCGACCGTGCGTCGCGACTGGCGAATGGCGCGGGCGTGGTTGAGCCGTCAGTTGGAGCCCTAGCCGGTGGACACCAATCGCTGGCAGCAGATCGAGGCGATCTTCCACGAAGCGCTGGATCGTCCGCTCGAAGAGCGAAACGCGTTCGTCCGCGAGTCCTGCGGCGGTGACGACGCCCTCTATAAAGAGGTGATGGCGCTCCTCGACGCCGACCTCGCGCCGCACAGCCTCCTCGACGGAAACGCCGCGGACGTCATCTCGGGCGCTCCCGCGGCGGTACCCGACAGCCTCGCCGAAGGGACGATCGTCGGTTCGTACCGGATCATCCGGAGCATCGGCGTCGGCGGGATGGGGATGGTGTATCTCGCCGAGCGCGCCGACGGGCAGTTCGAGCAGCGCGTGGCGCTCAAGCTGATCAAGCGCGGCATGGACTCGGCGACGATCCTCGCGCGCTTTCACTCCGAACGACAGATTCTCGCCCGTCTCCAGCACCCGAACATCGCGCGTCTCACCGACGGCGGCGTCACCGCCGACGGTCTTCCGTACTTCACGATGGAGTACGTCGACGGTCAGACAATCACGCGTTACTGCGACGACCGCCGGCTCTCGATCGAAGACCGTCTCGATCTGTTCCAGTCGGTGTGCGAGGCGGTTCAGTACGCCCACGCCAATCTGGTCGTCCACCGAGACCTCAAGCCGAGCAACATCCTGGTCACCGGCGACGGCCAGGTGAAGCTCCTCGATTTCGGGATCGCTCGCGTGCTCGGCGACGAAGACGAAGGACTGACGCGCAGCGGCCAGCGGGTGATGACGCCTGCGTACGCCTCGCCGGAACAGGTTCGCGGCGAGCCGGTGACGACGGCGAGCGACGTCTATTCGCTGGGCGTGGTGTTGTACGAATTGCTCTGCGGTCGCCATCCGCATCGCGATACCACCAGCACGCCGGCGGAACTCGAGCGTGCGATCGCGGACACGCCTGCCGAACGGCCGAGCAAGTTTCTGTCGCGGATGGATTCGGTCGGCGCGGACCCGGCGACGTCGGTCGAAAGCATCGCGGAAGCGCGACAGCTTCCGCCCGCGCGACTGCGCAAGCGCCTCGAGGGCGACCTGGACACGATCTGTCTCGTCGCGTTGCGCAAGGAGCCGGAGCGCCGCTATGCGTCGGCGAGCCAGCTACTCGAGGACGTCCGCCGCCACCTGGCCGGTCGGCCGGTGAGCGCGCGTCCGGACACCGCACGTTACCGCTTCGGGAAATTCGTCCGACGCAACCGCGTCGGCGTGGCCGCGACCGCGGCTTTCGTCGTCCTGGTCGCGGCGCTCACGGTTCTCTATACCACGCGCCTGGCGAACGAGCGCGACCGCGCGCGCCTGGAAGCCAAGAAAGCGGCGGAGGTGAGCGGCTTCCTCGGGAGCCTGTTCGAGTCCGCTGATCCGTACGAGTCGCGTGGCAAGGTCATCACCGCACGCGAAATGCTCGACCAGGGCCGCGATCGCGTGCACAAGGAACTCGCGGACGAGCCCGACGTACTCGAGCAGATGCTGCGGACGATCGGTACGGCATACGGCAATCTCGGTGTCTATGATGAAGCTCGAAAAGCGCTGCTCGAGAGCATCGATCTGCAGCGAAAGGTGAACGGCGACCACAACGCGGACTTCGTGCAGACCACGACGTTCCTGGCCAGTGTCGAAAACGAGATGGGAGTATACAAGGAAGCCGAGGAACGCCAGCTCGCGGCCATCGCGATCGCGCGCACGTTACCCGACAAGGGCCCGCTCGCGAGTGCGCTGAGCACGCTCGCGACGACGGTGGACTACCAGGGCCGTTTCGACGAGGCGGAGAAATATTTCCGGGAGTCGATGGCGACGTGGCTGAAGATCCAGGGTCCGAGAAGCAAGGACGCGTCGATCGTGATGAACAATCTGGCGCTCCTTCTCCATGAGATGAGCCGGTACGCGGAGGCGGAATCGCTCTACGCACGGGCGCTGTCCATTCAGGAGGAACAGTACGGAAAACGCCATCCCGAGACGTCGACGACGCGCTACAACTACGCGCAACTCTTGAGCGACGAGGGGCATCTCGACCAGGCGAAAGCGATGTGGGCGGAAGTCCTCGCCACCGACCGCGCGCTCTATCCGGACGGCCATCCCAATATCGCGTTTACGCTGAGCGCCTACGGGAAGACGCTTTCGCGTCTGGGAGAATTCAAGCAGGCCGAGCAATTGCAACGGGAGGCGCTCGATCTCCGGCGCAAGTTCGACGGCGACGTGCATCCCGACGTTGCCTACAGCCTGGGTGCGCTCGGTCGCGTCCTTCATGACGAGGGGCACTACGACGAAGCGGAAAAATACTATCGCGAGTCCTATGCGATGCACCTCAAGGTCAATGGTCCGAAACATCCGATCCTGGGCGCGCTGATGAACGACATCGGGCAGGTTCAGTACGACCGGGGCGACTACGCATCGGCGGACACGACGCTCCGCAACGCGCTCGCGTTCCTCAAGTCGATATCAGGCGGCGAAGATCGCAACGCGATGTCCGTGTCGATGATCCGGCACGCGCAGGTGCTGGCCGCGCGCGGGCGCCTGTTGCAGGCGGAATCGATCGCGCGCGAATCGCTGGCGATCAGCGAGCGTCTGCACAACGACGGCGGCATGTGGCTCGCCGGCGTAAAGGTGGAGCTGGGGAACATTCGCCTGCGCATGGGTGCGGTCGCGGAAGCGGAGACGTTGCTCACCGACGGCCTGGCGCGCATGCGGTCGTTCGAAGCCGGCGCGCCCGCGCGTCCGCGCGACACCAACGCGCTCCTCGGCCTGGGAAATTGTCGTCTGGCGGAGAAAGACACGACCGGCGCCGAGGCGCGTTTCCGTGAGGCGCTCGCGATCGACCGCGAGTATCTGGGCGACGATCACCCCAAGGTCGCGCGCGAAGAAACGGCACTCGCCGGCGTGCTGCTGACGCAGGGCAAGTCCGCGGAGGCCGAGCCGTTGCTCGTACACGCGACGAAAATCTACGCGGCTCTGGTACTCCCCGACCAGATCGATCGCGTGGAGGCGGAGCAATTACTGAAGCAGTGCCGCACCGCGCTCAAGCAGAAGCAACCCAAACGGGGAAAGCGCTCGCGCTGACCGCCGCAACCGCGTCCAAACGAAAACGCCGGCCCGGAGGTCCGTGGGCCGGCGTTTCCATGTACGGGCGCGTGTGCCCCACGCCCGTCAGTTGGCCAACTCCCGCTTGATGGTGAAGAACAACTCCACCGTGCAACTTCGATACTTCGTATCCGTCGTCGTCTGGATCTGCGTGAAGTGATACGGATTCTCTTTGAAGTCGAACGGGAACGCGAAGTTCGTCGTCTTACTCCAGCCCTGCAGCCCGGTACCGGACGTCGACCCCACGTCGCTCAAGAACGACATGGTTGTTGCCTGCGTCGCGGTCGTCGTGAAGATCGCCGTTCCGTGCAACGAAGGCAGCGTGTCCTTCGGGAACGAGTACGTCGGCGGCGTCACGTGGATCAGCGTGTGGCTGTCGTAGGGGTGGTCGGTGCTGACGAAGCACTCGATGTCGAACCCGGTCTCCGCTTCGCAACCGTCCACGACCTGGCAGCTATCCAGCGTGACCGTGAACAGGAGGTCGTTGACGGGCTCGCACTCCTGGATCTTGAACTGGGTCGCGTCGCCGATGACGGCGGGCTGACGGTTCTTGAGGTCGTTGATGCGATACGACAGCGGCACGGCCGTGGTCGCCGGCGCGGGGGAGAGGAACGCGCTGAAGTCGCCGTTGCGCAGTGCCGTCTTGAGCGCGTCGGTCGCCGTGGCCCTGCGTGCCACCGAACACCTGCACCTCGACCGACGAGTTCTGGACGAGTGACTTCTGCTGATTGTTGACGGTGCCGGACCCCGACCAGGCACCGTACGACGCCTGGACCGCGAGTCGGTAGTCCTCGTCGGTGGTCGTCTCCGTCGTGGACATCGAGTACACCAGCATGCGGCCGTAGGTCACCGACTGCACGTAGCAGGGAAGGTTCCCCGGGCCCATCGTGCCCAGTTCCGTCTGGCGGTCGAAGTCGCCCTGCATCAAATTGGGCGAGAAGAAGCTCGCGGGTTCGGCTTTCTCGTCGTCGGCGAAGGAGATGGTGTACATCGGCTGGAGCAACTTGACGACGACGGTGTGGCGCTTGACCGACGACGACTGCTGCAGCGATCCGCCCACCGATCCGCTCGCGATCAGCGCGTTGTAGCGGACCGTGAGGCCTGCGCTCAACAGTGCCTGCTGCACCGAGTACGCGGACTCCGCCTTGAAGTTGATCTGCGCAGGCACGACGTCGAGGTTGCCCAGGCGGTCGTCGGCCGCGCGCTGCAACGACGCAATGGCGTCCTGGATCGACGAGCTGTTGGGGTTGTCGATCGTGCGGGACGGATCGTCGATCGCAAGGTTGATCGAGAGCGAGATCGGCGAACGCGCGAGCCCGATCGTCGACAGCGTGCCGTCCTTGACGCCCTTGCCCTGCACCATCATGCCGGGTTTAAGCGCGGTCGCATTTGCGCCGACCGCGATGATCGCGTCGAAGTTGCGCTTGAGGTCGTACTCGACGGCGTGACACCGGTAGTATTGATTGTCTTCCAGGTTCTCCGAGTCGCCGAGATCGACCGGCGGGTCTTCCACGTCGGACGGCGGCACCCAGTCCGGAAGCGCGTTGACGAATTTATTGACCTGCGCGGGATTGACCGGCGCGGTGTTGACCGCGGTCGGCTGGTCTTTGCTGCACCCGGCCGCCGCGGCAATGAGCGCGGCCAGTGCGATGAGGGGCGTGATTCTGCGGCACATGATCGTGAACCTCCGTTTTGCGCCCGTCCCGCTCGCGCACGATGCGCGACCGGTTACGGGTGCTCACAGGGGAAACGCAGGAACCGCGAACCAAAGCGATCACGAAAAATCGACGGGCCGGGAAGGAGGGGCAAGGTCCTTGCTGGGCACCAGTTAAGGGGATCCGAAGGGCGGGTCGGTCGTTGACATTGGGGTGTCTGGAGGCTATTCTAGGCGTTCGCGATCGGGTCCTCCCGGCCCGATTCCACAGATTTCAACGCTCCTGCTCCTCGGTAGCTCAATGGTAGAGCATGCGGCTGTTAACCGCAGGGTTGTAGGTTCGAGTCCTACCCGGGGAGCCAATTCTTTTTCAGCAGGGGTCAGCGGCGCGCGACTGGGTGGTCGGCTGGTGTCGAGGCCTCTCTCCCTGATCCCTTCAGTCCGGCGCTTCGCATATTCAGTTCAACGGCACTGTCAACCTACCAACGGGAACCGCTTGCCGACTGGGAAACAATTCCCCTATGCTGAACATAGAAGTTTGATCCGGCCGATGAGATGAAGTTTACTGAAAAAACCCGCGATGCTGTTTCAGCTGTTGATCGCGTGTGCGATGTCTATGAATATGTCGACCATAGGCATGCATCCGATATTCTTGTTGGATTCCTTCCCAAGCGAGACGCTTGAGCTGTGCGATGCACTGATGGAATTTTACGTGACCGAGGCTGATATCAAAGCCCCCGGTGGTAATGAGAGCGACGTCCCAAAGCGGATTTCGAAGCTGCTAAGGCCTCTCGGGTGGAATGAGATTAATTTGACGGCGAGGCAGGTTGTAGGAGAGGGCGATAGTGAACAAGTCGCATCGATCGAGACGCATAAGATCGACTACGTCAAAGGGCGTGTTGCGTTCGACCTTGAATGGAACGCCAAGGATCAAACCTTCGACCGGGATTTATACGCATTCAGAACATTCTTTGATTTTAACAGAATCTCTGTGGCCGTCCTTGTCACTAGGAGTGACGAGCTCGATGACTATTTCAAGAGTCTTGGCTCCTACACCGACAAGCATGGCACCCCGCGTGAGTACAAGGCGAAGTACGGAGCCAGCACGACGCATATGGGTAAGCTCAAACCACGGCTCGACGCTGGGCGTGGCGGTGGGTGTCCCATCTTGGCACTTGGTATCAAGCGAGCACTGATCAGAACTGGAGGTGAAAGATGACGGGGATTACGCCCGCGCAGGACTTTGTGAAGTTCGTCAAACGCCGGGCGAAATTTCAGACGATCCTTGCTGATCCGCCCTGGCAATTCACGAATCGCACTGGGAAAATTGCGCCCGAACATCGTCGACTGAGTCGATATGCGACTCTGAAGTTAGAGGATATTAAGGAGATTCCGGTCGCACTCGCGCTAGGCGAGACAGCACACCTGTACCTCTGGGTACCGAACGCACTTCTCACGGAGGGACTTCAGGTGATGCAGGCGTGGGGCTTCAACTACAAGACCAATATCATTTGGCATAAGGTGCGGAAGGATGGCGGCCCGGACGGACGGGGTGTCGGATTCTATTTCCGAAATACGACTGAGATGGTGCTCTTTGGCATCCGGGGGAGATTGCGTACGCTTCAACCAGGTCGACGCCAAGTGAACATTATCAAGACGCAGAAGCGGGAACACTCGAGAAAGCCGGATGAGCTGTATTCAATTATCGAAGAATGCAGCCCCGGTCCGTACCTGGAGCTTTTCGCACGGGGAACTCGCAAGGGTTGGGCACAGTGGGGGGACGAGGTTGAGCAATACCACCCGAGTTGGCCGACTTACAAGAATCATTCAGGCAGCAAGTCCACTCTAGTGGCGTCGCCAAAGAACAAGACGTTGTAGTGCATCATTGGCCTATGCTCTTCTCCGGAACAGCGCGACGACTCCTCTTCATGTTTTCATTGGCTTCTGTATGGGTGCTCTCGCTGCCTGGCTCGACGGTGCCACCTGTTTCTTTTCGCTGCGATCCGACCACCACGGGACAGGTGCTGATTGAGTGGGACCGATACACTGCACCCCATCCGACCAACGTTGGCACACGAACCGTAAGCTTCCCCGTCAAGTGGACCACTCCAACGTAGACACTTTCGCTTCGATCTGACGCCGATACTCGCTGGGAGGAACATGGTCGAGGGCGTCGTGCGACCGGTCCTCATTGTACTCCTTGATCCAGTTCTCCGTGATCCGCCGAACCTCTTCCAGGCTCGCGAACAGATACGCATTGAGCACTTCGGCTCGATACGTGCGATTGAAGCGCTCAACGAAGGCGTTCTGGTTCGGCTTGCCTGGCTGGATGTAGCGCGGCTCAACGCCGTGCTCTTTGCACCAGTCCACGAACACCTGGGCCAGGAGCTCGGGCCCGTTGTCGCAGCGGATGGCCGCCGGGTAACCTCTCCAGCTCGCCACTTGCTCAAGCGCTCGCACCACTCGCCCCGACTGGATCGACGTGTCGATCACGATATCGAGTGCCTCGCGCACCCCTTCATCGAGGATGTTGAACGTCCGGAACTTTCGACCGGTGAAGAGCGCATCGCTCATGAAGTCCAGCCCCCAGACTACGTTCGGCATCGCGACGACGTCCATGCTCTGCCGCTCCCGCGGCGGCACCCGTTTCTTCGCGCGACGCTTCAGATTGAGCCGCATTGCACAGTACACCCGCCACACGCGCTTGTGGTTCCACCCGCGGCCGTGACGACGCATCCAGTGGTAACACTTCCAAAAACCCCAGCCCGGGTGCGCATCGACCAACTCGTTGAGTACCCCTACGATCTCTTGATCACCGCTCGTCTCTTCCGAGCGATGGTAGTACGCACCTCGCGAGAGCTTCACGGCAGCGCAGGCACGCCGGACGCTCATGTTCCACTCCGCCACCAGAACCGCTATTGCCGCGCGCTTCTCCGATGGCGTTACCGTTTTCGCTGGATCAGGTCCTTCAGTGCCGCATTCTCCAGCGACACGTCGGCGTACAACCGTTTGAGCTTCGCGTTCTCCGCCTCGAGCTCCTTCATGCGTTTCAGATCAGACGCTTCGAGGCCACTGTACTTCGACTTCCAGTGATAGTACGTGCCATGACTGATGCCGTGCCGGCGACAGAGATTCGAACCGACATTCCTGCATCGGCCTCTTTGAGCACCGCCACGATCTGTTGTTCGGTAAATCGCGACCGCTTCATCGGAACCTCCTGGTTGGCTATTTTGCCAGAAAGTTCCACGTTTGAGTGGTCTAGCTAGAGGGGAAGCTTACGCGCCAACTGGAGTGAACCGCACCGGGTTCTTCGGAGACGCGGTTAGTTGACTCCTGCCACCGCGTCGTTCTTTTCCTGCTTTAGATAATACATCATCTCGAACTCCAGCGGGAGGCATGTCGCCTATCGGCTCCAGCAGCCGCCGGTTGTTGAACCAATCGACCCACTCGAGTGTTCGCGAACTCCACCGCTTCGAAGTGGCGCCACGGTCCCGCGCTGGTAATCAGTTCGGTCTTGTAGAGACCAATCATGGACTCGGCGAGCGCATTGTCGTACGAGTCGCCAACGCTTCCCACCGATGGCTCGATCCCGGCTTCGCCCAGGCGTTCGGTGTAGTGGATCGACAGGTATTGCTTGCCGCGATCGCTGTGGTGGACGAGGCCCGTCGTCGCATCCACGCGCATGAATCGCCTGCTCTAATGCATCCAGCGCAAGATCGGTGCGAAGTGATGTCGACGCACGCCATCCCACGATGGCCCGCGAAACACGTCGATCACAAACGCCACGTACACAAATCCGTTCCACGTCGCCACGTACGTCAGGTCTGCCACCCACAACTGGTTCGGGCCCTCGCCGCGAAGTTGCGGTTGACCCGATCCGCCGGTCGCGTCGCTGACTCTTCCGAGATCGTCGTCCGCTTGAACGCCTTGCCACGAACCGCGCCGGTAAGCCCCATATCGGCCATCAGGCGGCCCACCGTGCAGCGCGCCACCCCCGAGCCCTCGCGCGTCAGTTGCCGCCACACCTTGCGTACGCCGTACACGCGGAAATTGGCTTCCCACACGCGCCGAATCTCCACACGCAACGCGTCGTCGCGCCGCGCTCGGGGAGAGCGCCGTTCGGGCTCACGCTCGTGAGTCTTGCGTGGTAGTACGTCGACGGGGCGATCGGCAGAACCGCGCAGATCGGCTCGACCCCGTGCGTCGCCCGATGGTCGTCGATGAACGACACCATCACTTCGCTCGGCGGTCGAGCTCCGCCTGGGCGAAATAGGCTGACGCCTTGCGTAAGATCTCGTTGGCGCGCCGCAACTCGAAGTTCTCGCGCTCGAGTTCCTTCAGGCGCTTGCGCTCGTCCGTCGTCAGACCCGGTCGAACGCCCTGGTCGCGTTCCGCCTGCAGGATCCACTTGCGCAGAACCTCGGCCGAACACCCGATCTTGCCGGCAATCGAACGGATCGCCGCCCACCGAGAGCCGTACTCGCCCTCGTGCTCGATGACCATCCGGATCGCCCGCTCTTTAACCTCTGGGGAATACCTGCTTGGTCTGGCCATGACTCCATCCTCTCACGGAATGGAGCCTCCGACAATCCCGGGGCGGTTCACTCGAACACAACCTTCGTAAGGACCAACACCGCGACAGCAGACAAGATACCAAGCAAGAACCCCATTTGACCTCAGGCTCTTTCACCGCGAACCTCTGAGCTATCGACTGCCCCCCACCGGGGCGTTACTAATCACCCCGGCCTTTCACTCTCCGACGCCATTCTCTAGAGATTCACGAATCCCTCTTTCTCCAGCGCGTAGATTATGCCCCTTAGCAACGGGTTTCTTTGGCCAGCTAGTTGCAAAGTGTATGTTCGGCCTCCCGGATCCAACGCAGAAATCAAACCATGTTCCTTCATTCGTGCAATGAAGCGCGATCGCTTATCGGATGCCTTGGAAACCAGTTTTTCCAGATCGCCTGATTTGAATTTCTGTTGTTTCACCGCAATTACTAATACTTCATGTTCTTTTTGTGTGACCAGTTTTCGTTCGCGGCAGAAGTCAATCCCGGGTGTCAGTATGTTCTCACTCAGGTACTTGTAATCCAATAGCTTGTCGATTTTCGAAAGTTCGTTTTTCAATCCATCGAGAACGAACTCGCACCATGCCAACAATCCTTCTTTCGTTCCGCCATCCGCGACCGACAACATCTCGTAGTAACCTTCACGATTTGAACAAAAAACCGCCGATGGATTCAGAATTCGACCTTCTTTTAGATGTACGCCCCGAAATCCTCTTTCGATTAGCATTGCGTAAGTAATCAGGCGAACTACTCTACCATTTCCATTTTTGAACGGGTGAATCCATGCAAATCTGTGGTGAGCTAGTGCCGTCTTTAGAAGGTCATACTTTCCGCTTGTGGGGCTATTAATGAACGCCAATAGTTCGTCAAAATACGATTCTACATGCACGTAATCGATCGGCACGTGGGCCGAGCCACTTATGCGAACATTTTCGCTCCTGAACGCGCCAGGGTGCTCGTCTCCTTCAACCGTCAGATTGCTGACGACGAGACTATGCAGCTCCAGGATTAGAGACTTCGTTATTCCACCGCTGGGTTGAACTGTCTTGTCGATAAGAGACATCGCCTCCTGCATGTTCCGAATTTCCATAAGCGCTTCTGACTTCGTACCAGACGGAGCAACTTGTTCGTCGACCAGTTCTGCCACCGTTGTTCTATTCCCTTCTATTCGTGCAGACGCGAGGCTCTCAAGAAGATGAAAAATCTCCTTCAGTTGAAAAAACAGGAACGCTGGTGTTTCCCCAAGAAGGGTGTACCGTTTCAAGTACTGAAGGTCCATTACGAGGTCCGTCAGTTTCGAACCGAAGTCTGGTTCGACAATGCCCAATTTGAAGTCTCTGAATTCTGAGCTCAAGAAATTTGCACCACCAAAAAATGTTATTTGCACAATATGATCATTACTCGTTGTAATATAATGAGTTATAGTTTATGTATATATACAATATTTGCGCTTTACTGGCCAGCGTATTTGCACTCTTTTACTCCGCCAGCACCACAACTAGTTATTTCACAATAGATTGCGGCTCTGTGAGGCCCGGAGGTCCATCAGACAGGCTGTCCCATTGCCAATAATCAGGCCATGTGCTACCCTCGCGACCCCACCCCATAGCAAGACACGTCCCCATAGCAAGACACGTCGCGAGGGTAGCACATGGCCTGATGTTCGAGGGCATGGCCAGTCAGCCTCTCCGTTACGACACGAATGCCAATCGCGGCAGGTGCCCTCCTCTCAAGTCTTGGCCAACGTGCCATCCCTCGCCAAGCGCAGCCCCACGTCCACCACTCTGGGGAGCCAATTCTTTTCTCGTTCCGTCTCACTTGCTCTTGCTCACGATCTTCTTGCAGAGGTCTCGAAGGTCCGCCGCCTCGCGAACCATCCATTCACCATTCTGAACGCCATCGCAGGTTGAGACCGAATCGATCACGGCCTGCGACATCCGTGACACCTTCGGCGCGAGCGCGCGACTGTCCTCCAGTCGACCGCCATGCTCGTATCGCAGGAACAGCTCCCTGGCCATGTCCCAGTTCGGCGGAGGCGGGGAGGCAATCGCACGTGGCTCCGTTTGCAAGCGTTGCAAACACTTTCTCGATGTCAACGTCGCGCACTCCGTGCGGGGGGTGGACGATGAATGCGATCATTGCTAGACTCGAACTCATTCAACACAAGGAGGTGCGAGAAGTGGTACAGCAACACTTCGGAAAGGACCTGGGCGGCAACGTCGCTCAAAACTACGAGAACTACTTCGTCCCCGCCATCGGGGCACCGGTGGCGGCCAATCTGATCGATGTGGCGGCCCTCAAGCCGGGGGAACGCGTGCTCGACGTCGGGTGCGGGACCGGTGTGGTCACCCGACTCGCAGCGGAAAAGACCGGAAAGCGCGTGGATGGACTCGACCTCAACCCCGCCATGCTGGCCGTCGCGCGATCGACAACGCCGGCGGAGATGCCCATCGACTGGCACCAGGCGAGCGCGGAGGCGATTCCGCTGCGCGACGAGAGTGTCGACGTGGTGCTGTGTCAGATGACGCTGCCGTTCGTGCCGGACAAGTCCGCGGCCGTGCGCGAAATGCACCGCGTCCTGGTCCCGGAAGGACGCGTGGCGCTCAACACGCCCGGTGCGATGCAGCCGATTTTCTCGATCATCGAAGGTGCGCTCGCGCGGCACGTGAGCCCCGAGGCCGCCGGGTTTCTGAAGGCCGTCTTTTCCATGGCCGATCCTGGCGATGTCGATGACCTGTTGAAGTCGGGAGGATTCCGGGACGTCACCGTCCAAACGACCACGGTGCCGCTCCAACTCCCCGCGCCGCGCGAATTCCTCTGGCAATATCTGCACTCGACGCCGCTGGCCGAGGCCGTCGCGAAGCTGGATGACGACCGACTGGCGGCTCTCGAGCGAGACGTGGCGGAGAACGCGAAGGATCTGGTCAAAGCGGGTGGCGTGCCGGTTCCGCAGCGCATGGTCGTGGCGACCGGTCGGAAGTGAGTCGCGGCAAGTCGATCGAACGTTTCCCATGAAGGTAGAGACGCCCGTCATACTCGCTGCGGTGCTTGCCCTGTCGTCCGTTCCGTCGGGACACGGGGAACAAATGTCACTCCGGCCAAGCCGACCATTGATGTTGAGATCCTCTGGACCGATGTCGAGCGCGGGAAGACCGATCTGTTCATGCTCGTCACCAATCCCAATGACTTCGATGTGTACGTGTGTACCGGTGGTAGCGCGACGGTCGACGTGGGAAGAACCTCGACC
Source organism: Candidatus Latescibacterota bacterium (assembly GCA_963761125.1). Lineage (GTDB taxonomy): Bacteria > Krumholzibacteriota > Krumholzibacteriia > WVZY01 > JAKEHA01 > JAKEHA01. The sequence goes on along the minus strand of CAVXFV010000002.1, from coordinate 145,026 downwards.
GACATGTGCGGGAGGGGTGCTACGACGTCGCCGACTTTTCAAGGGTCCCGGCAGGATCCAGGAAACTGTTGCCGCTACTGCATGCGTGCCCGATTGAGCCAGGCGTCAACCACGCACACGTCATCCTCGAGAGTGAAGTTCTGCCGCAGGACAAATTGCCCCGGAACTACGTCGGCCTGGGGCACCGTGAATTTCATCTCGTGATCGCCTATCCGGACACCGCGAGCCAGTGACGCGCAAGTGGCTGCGACACCCCCGACGTCCGCCACCCGGGAGCCAATCTTCCCCATAGCAAGAGCACGGCGGACGTGGCGCTCATGGGCGCCACGTCGCCGAACTTTAGGGCAGTGAGCTTACGTACGCGGCAACCTGGCTGATCTGAAGCGCAGTCAGGTTCTTTGCGTTTCCGTGCATGATCTCGTTGGCTCGGCTGTTCGACATAAAGGCCGCCAGCTGTCGCTCGACATACGATCGATGCTGCGCCGCGAGCCGCGGGAATATCCCGTTGCCCTCGGCCTTCGAGCCGTGGCAACTGAAGCAGGCCGGGACTTGTTCCGCGGGAATCCCGTTCTTGAAGATGTTCTCTCCCGCGGCAGTCTCTTCGCGTCCCGCCGGCTTGCCGTGGGCGGGCGGCAGAGCCGAAAAGTACTCCGCGATCTGCGTGATCATGGAGTCCGAAAGCTGGGCTGCCATGCCCCACATGAACGCCTGAGCATGGGGGTCCGCCCGCGACCGGTCCCGAAACCCCTTGAGCTGGTTTTCCAGGTAGGCCGGTTGCTGCCCCGCCAGGTTTGGAAACATCGGCGACGTGCTGATACCACGAGCTCCGTGACAGGTTGAGCACATTTTCGTCACCAGTTCGGGAGCCGCCTGCTTATCCTTCGCGTCCACCCGAGCGGTCACGAGTACGAATCCCACGAGCGCCAAAAGTGCAATCTTCGATATCATCGCTGGACCTCCTCGTGGGTTCGCGTTAAAACGCCGTCCAAATATAGGCGTACCACAAGTTGTTGTCGGAAGCGTCTCTCCCGAAACCATCATAGTTGCTGGACTGTCCGTTGAACTTGGAATAGAGCGTGTACTGGAGTCCCAGCTTGGTGTTGAGCCAGGGCAGGTAGTCGATCTCGAACAGGGCACCCCGGGTGTCGGGCAGCCCGTTTGCGCTGCCGACAACTGGCGTCCCGCCAGCGTAGAGTGTGGTGTCGGCGCTCCCGGTCGTCGAGAAGAGTTGCACCAACGCGCCGACCTTACGCTTGAAGAAATAACTGCCGGTCAACCGTTCGGTGTCCAGGGTCCCGCTGCCCAGCATAGCGAACTCCATGTTGTTGGCCGTTCGACTCTCGTGAATCCAGGTGGTTGCAACCGAAACGATGTGAGCGTCGCTGATATATTGATACTGCGCGTCGAGCCCGGCATCGGTGATCCGATCGCTCGGGCCATTCTCGCCGATCCCGGACGGACGCGTGTGGGTCGACATGCCGTAGGTGCCGGCGGAGAGGGCATGACGGTCCCAGTCCTGCTCCCAGACCGCGCGCCAGTAGGCCGCGGCCGCCGAGGCAATTCGGAAGTCGGGCGCGGTGCTGTCCAGTGGCCCCGGACCGTCGGTGGTCGCGTTGGCGAATTCCGTCAGAGCGGAACGGTACCCGCTCATCTCCAGGTAGAGGTGATCGAAGAGGTACGCGTAAGCACCGAGCCCCACGGATGCCTGTCCGAGCTGGCCGTCGAGCAGGACGCCGGCGGTCGGACCGACACCGGCGCCGCTGGCGACAAACGGATAGCCCCACGCCGGCGTGCTGTTCCAGACGTCTTGCGAGGTCGGGTTATTGTTCAGAGTGATCCCGTAGATGACGTCGCCGATCGACTCGAAACTGGCGTGGTTGGCGAAACGCAGGTCGCAGTTGTCGATGCCGAGGGCGTTGCTTCCGGGCTCCCAGGTCAATTGCAGGAAGGCACCCAGATTGTCCGCAATTTTTCCGGTGTAGAAGAGGCTCAAGGCCTGGGGAAACTCGGTATCGTTTTTCTGCGACACGCCGTCCGGCACGTTGGGGTCCGGCAACGCTTTTGCCAACGTCGTATTCGAGGCCTGGACCATCACCGAAAGCGGTGGCACGTTGCTGATCGCCAGTGTCTGCTGACCCGTGTCGTTGGTGGCCTGCAGTTGCGTCACGTTGGTGAAGACGTACGCGTTCAGTTTGAATTTCCGGCCGAAAGGCGTGAGTTCGGGGAAAACCGTATGGCACGCCTGGCACGAGATACCGGTCTGTCGCGCAAAGCCCGGCGTTGCGTTTGCCGGGGACGGCGCGAATGGGGTGGTGGCTGCGATCAACGCGATCAAGATCGCCACGATGGGCGCGAGCGCCGCAATGATGCACGCTTTGATCCTCACGGGCTACCTCCTCTTGACTTCGAGGCCGTGGGGGCAAAACGGCTTCGAGACATGGGGTGCGTGGAACGGAGCGCGAGGTGCCGGCCAAACACACTCGTGATTTCGCATGGTAGAATCGGGCGAGTCCTGACGTCAAGTGGCAAGCGGCTCGAAGCGACATGAGGCGAGTCTCGGGCTTCGCTGGTACGGTACTTGCAAAATCGAGTCTTCTCCACACGTTGAAAGGGAGAAGGAACATGGAGAAGACCTTCAAGCTCAGCGGCCCCGGGGCACTGGTGGCGCTTGTCGTCATCGGTGCGATCATGGGCGTTCAGTTCTTCTCGCAGCGGCAAACGCTGCAGACTCAGGGGATCGACGCAATCAAGACGTACCTGGTGGCGGAATATACGCGGCAATACTTGCCCGAGCTGCAGCAGGCCACGATGGACGGCACGTTGAGCCAAACGCGGGCCGACCGAATCGTCGCGGACGTGACTCCCGAGAACATCGATATCGTATCGATCACGGCCCACGGACATAGTGGGCGATGCGTCGCCCGGGTTGAGATCCGCGTCGCCGGATCCGAGCCGCCCAGCGGCGGATCGGTTCGCTACTTGAGGATGAGTCACTCTGCCCTGACCGGTTGGCGCGTCCAGCGCGACACCAACCGGTGGAGCTACTACCTGTCCTTCTGATTGATAGCGGTGAGTTGACGGCACCGTCCGCGCACGTCGACCGACTAGTGCGCGACCGTGTCGCCGGCCTTCTTTCCGATCGCGCTGCCGACGCGTCCGCCGATGTACTGGCCGGCCATGGACCCGAGCGGGCCGGCGAGCGATCCGCCCAGCGCCGATCCGAGCTGGGCGCCCATGTTTCCGCCCATGCCCTGCGTCATGCCGGACATCATGCCCTTGGCCATGCCTTCCATGCCGCCCATCTTCTTCATCTGCGCGACCATTTCGTCCATGTCATCCACTTTGTAGCCCTTCGGCACCTCGAAGAGTTTCGCCTCCTGCGGTCCCGCCTTGTGGTTCTGCCACTCGATCGTCGCGGGCTTGCCGTCGGTGGTGCTCTGCATGCGCAAGGGTCCGCCGGTCGACTTGTCGAACCACGCCATCACGACCCCGTCGCTCGAAGTCAGGCGCATCTTGCGCGCGACGGTGCCGTTGACGGTGTCGTCACCCAGGTCTTCGATCGTCACGTCCGTGGGCTCCCCTGAACTCGTGCTCTGCGTGGCGGTCTTGTTCTCTTGCTCGCTCATCTTTCCGCCGGTCATCTCGTCCATGGCGGCGCGCGACGTTTTCATGGCTTCCTTCTGGTCGGGCATGAGCGTGTACATCGTGCCGCGCTCGTCGCCCATCTCGATCATGATCATGTTCTGGCCGTCCATGGTCATGTCGGTCCGCATCTTCGTGCCGTCGATGGCGCGCTTCAACGTGTAGGTCTTGCCGTCGGCATTGATCACGAGGTCCTCGCTGTAAGCGGAAGGCGGCTGATAGTGCGGCAAACCGAGTCGTTCCCACACGGCGGCAGGCGATTCGCCGGCGCCGCCGGTCGCGGCAGGTGGAGCGGCTTTCGCCCCCGCAGCGGAAATGACGGAACCACAAAATACGGCCAGCGCCAGACCGCAAAGCCTGGGTATGACGTGTCGGTGCGCATTGCCATTGAAAACGTGTCGCATGATCGGCTTCCTCCCGGAGCTGCTTGAATCTCTGTCCACTACCCGGCGCCCTGTGGCCCGAAGCGTACATCCAATATGACGGCGCGAGTACTCTCCTGACACACGATGAAAGAAAAAAACGCTGTCGGCTACGTTGTCTTGAGGAAGGCCTCCACGGCGTCTTCGACTCCGTCCCTGGACAGGGTGGGGTACCTCGCGTATGCGGTGTCGGGGATCGACGCCACCAGGTCCCGGAATCTGCCCGCATCCACCATTCCGCTGCGCACGAATTCGTGTGCGTCGTCCATGTCCCGCTGGAAGCCGCGGACCACCTTGGAAAGGAGCTGCGCATAGGGATCGTAGTGGTAGAAAGCCACCGCGCCCACCTTGTCGATAAAGATGTGCCGGTCGTCGCTTCCTTTGAGCGGTGGAACGAAGTCTTCGGGCCGCGCAAACTCGACGTTCATGTTGAGCCGTTCTTTGATTGCCTGGATGTCGCGAAAGACGGCCGGCTGGTCGCAGAAGAGATCCACATCAATGGATGAGCGCCGCCAGCCCAGGTAAACCGCGGTTCCTCCGCCGATGATGTAGACCCGGAAAGGGCCGCGCCGAGGGGCGGTCCGGGCCAACTCCTTCATCAGCAGGATCAAACGTTCCCGTGTGAGTTCTTCGCGCATCTTGATCTCAACGGGTGCGGAAGTCGGCACACGCGTTTGCGAACGATTCGGCCTGACGCAGGTAGGCGAGGTAGCGCGCGTGAGCCAGACCGCCGTCGGCAGTCTCCAACAGACGGTACAGGCGCACATCCGCGTCGGCGAACACATGGCTCGGAAGGGGAACCCCCTCGCGTTTGAGACGGGGCGCCGCCAGCGATACCAGCAGACTCTCGATCGACTCTTCGCCGGCGGCGAGGGCCGCCAGTCCCGTATCGATGATCTGGCCTCCCGGCAGGCCGAGAAGCTCAAAGCGCGGCGCGCCGAACCGGACGCCCACCCACCGCCGGATGGCCGCCTGGCGCGCCACGGTTTTCCGTGCCTCGGGACTCATGCGCGCCGCGCGCGCCTGTCCCCCGGACCGGCCATAGGTCCGAAATCGTTCCCGCACGGATCTGGGCAGCTTCATGGCACTCAATATACTAAGGGGGTAAGCATATGTCAACAGAGCGGGGGCGCTGCCGGTCGCCGCCGGTGAGGCCGTCATGCGATGTCTGTGTGGACAAACGCGGCCGTTGCGGGATATGAGGAAAGCGTATCGCGACTCTTATCCTCGTTGACGGAAGGGAATGCCATGGCCGACGAACGGAAGCGTGAGATGGATGTCCAGGATTCCGATCTCGGGCTGGGGACGGTGGCGCCGAGCCAGATCCGGCGGCGAATCCTGGAACGGAACGGCGACTTCAACGTCGTCCGGCGCGGGCTCAGTTTCTGGAGCTCGGCGAGCATCTACCACCATTTGCTCAGGATGACGTGGTCGACGTTTCTCGGGTGGGCCGCGCTCGCGTATCTCGTACTGAACCTCTTCTTCGCCGCGATCTACGTTGCACTCGACGTCCATGCGGGTGCGCTCATGGGCGGCGATTCGGTGCAGGGGATTCATCGCTTCCTGCGCGCGTTCTATTTCTCCGTGGAGACCGCATCGACGATCGGCTATGGGAATATCATCCCCCGCGGCGACTTCGCGAACATGGTGATGACCGTGGAGTCGTTCATCGGGCTGCTCAGCGTGGCGCTCGTGACCGGGCTCGTTTTCGCGCGCTTTTCGCGCCCGACCGCGAACGTCCTCTTTAGTGAACACGCGCTGATCGCGCCCTACGGGGACGGCGGGCGCGCGTTCATGTTCCGCATCGTGAACGGCCGGCGGAGCCAGCTCATCGAGTTGCAGGTGCAGGTCATTCTCTCGATCCTCGACGACAGTTGCGAGGCGCACACGCGACGGTTTCATCTTGCTCCCGCTCGAGCGCGAACGAGTCCCGTTTTTCTCGCTGAACTGGACAATCGTTCACCCGATCGACCACCGAAGCCCGCTCTTCGGAATCGATGTCGAAGCGTTGGACCGACGTCAGGCGGAAATCACGATCCTCATCACCGGGATGGACGAGACGTTTTCGCAGATCGTGCACGCGCGGTCGTCGTACCGCGCCGAAGAGATCGTCCAGGGTGCCCGGTTCGTACGGATGTTCCAGCTGTCCGACGACGGTCGCACCGAGATCGACATCCGCCGACTCGACGACCACGAGCCGGCAGACCTGCCCTGATCGCATTCAAAATCCCTCTTGATATACCTAGAGCTGCAATGTATAGTAGCGCTAGGTAAAGACATGATCATCGACAAAGACCTCGTCGCGGCCTCGGCCACCCCGCTGGTGCTCGCCATCCTAAATGAAGGCGAAAGCTATGGTTACGCCATCATCAAGCGGGTGGGCGAGCTGTCCGGCGGGGAGCTGGAGTGGACCGAGGGCATGCTCTACCCGCTGCTGCACCGCCTCGAGCGCAACGACCTGGTCAAAGCGGTGTGGGGGAAGTCGGAGACGGGGAGACGGCGCAAGTACTACCGACTGACCCCGTCGGGCGTGGAGCAGCTCGACCGTCAGCGCCGCCAGTGGCAGGTGGTCGACGAGGCCATGCGTGGCATCTGGAAGATGGTCGCGGATCCGGGGACACAACCGGCCTGACGATCCAGGCGAAAGGGAGACGACGATGAGCGACGGGTTTCTGCTGGAAGAACGCATCGTGGAGTGGCGCGAGTATTTCCGGGGACGACAGGCGGTGCACACCGCGGACGTCGACGAGCTCGAGGATCATCTGCGTAACCAGATCGATGCGCTACGGGACGTCGGCCTTGCCGAAGACGAAGCGTTTCTGGTTGCCGTCAAGCGCCTGGGCGATCTGGATTCGGTATCGCGCGAATTCGCCAACGAGTATTCCGAACGCCTGTGGAAGCAACTCGTGGTTCTACCCGACACCGGCGCTTCCTGGTTCAGCGCGCAACGCGACGCCGTGGTGGCCGTCGGGCTGGCGATTGCTGCGGGCATCGCCATCAAAGCACCTGAACTGTTCGGGCATCACATCTCGGGACCGAATGCGGACAATACATTCTACATGCGTAATCTTGGCCTGTTCGTCCTGCCGTTTCTCGCCGGCTTCTTTGCGTGGAAACGCGGCCTGCATCGACGGGGATGGTTCTGGCTCGCGGTTCCGTTTGTCGCGGCGGGCCTGGCCGCGAATCTTCCGCCATTCGCGCCGGGCAGCCAAACCGGCGTGCTCACCGCGATTCACCTTCCCGTGGCGTTGTGGCTGATGGCGTGTTTCGCCTATGCCGGCGGCGAGTGGCGTCGCCATCAACAGCGGATGAACTACGTGCGATTTTCCGGCGAGTGGTTCATCTACTACACGCTGATCGCGTTGGGCGGCGGGACCTTAATGATGTTCACCTCGTTCATCTTCCGCGCCATTGGCCTCAACGCGGAGCCCGCGCTTCAGGGCTGGGTGTTCCCGTGCGGTGCGGCCGGAGCCGTCATCATCGGCGCGTGGCTGGTGGAGGCCAAGCAGAGTGTCATCGAGAACATGGCGCCCGTGCTCACGTGGCTCTTCACGCCCCTGTTCACCGTGTTGCTGCTCGTCTTCGTGGTGGCCGTGATCTGGACGGGCAACGCCATCGACGTCCAACGCGAAGTGCTCATCGGCTTCGACTTGCTGCTTGTTCTCGTGCTGGGCTTGCTGCTCTATTCGATTTCGGCGCGCGATTCGCAGGCGCGGCCCGGCCGATTCGACGCGCTCCAACTCGTGCTGGTCACCAGCGCGCTCATCGTGGATGGCCTTGCTTTGTGGGCGATCGCCGCGCGCATCTCCGAGTTTGGCTTCAGTCCCAACAAGACCGCCGCACTCGGGTTGAACTTGCTCCTGCTCGTCAACCTGGGGTGGTCCGCCGTTCTCTACGCACGATTTCTAACGGGGCGGGTCGCCTTCACGCGCCTCGAACGCTGGCAGACGGCGTACATGCCGGCATTCGCCGCGTGGGCCTGGATCGTGGCGGCGCTGTTCCCGTTGATCTTCCGCTATCGGTAAACCCGATCGTCGCGGCAGCTTCTTGCCGCCGACGCGGCAAAGGCCCATCATTACGACGTGTACTCGATGATTGTGATCCTTGCAGTCCTCATCGCCTCAGTGTCGACGGAGGCGTCGCCCACGCAGTACGACGGGCTGACGGTCGCGCTTCACTGTGACTCCACCGCCGTGACGATGGGGGCGCGGGTCGTGTTCCACGTCTCTTTGGCCTTCGATTCTTCGAAGGCGTCTCCATCGACGCGAATTCTCAACCGATACTCGGCGCGCTACGAATTCCTGTTCGTCAACGACGAGACGGCAGCGTCGTTTCAGCGTTTGCCCTATGATGCGGGCATGCCGATCGCTCGATCGCCCGGCGATCTCGTACGCATGAAACACGGCGAACGTTTGTCGCTGGATGATGTGGCCGTGCACCTTCTCGCCGAAAATGGTGATCAGATTCCTCCCGGAAAGTACTCAGTGAGAGTGGTGTATACAAACAGCGGTGGGGACGGAACCGAAGCCTACTTTGATTCGACGCAGCACTACCGTCAGCGACATTATGACGGTCCATGGACCAGTTGGACCGGTCGCATCCAATCTGAACCGGTTTCGATTGCGATACGTCCTGCGTCCGAGTCGATCACGGAGGTCACGGTCCCGACGGGGCTCGAGGTCGACACCACCGTGATCGCGGGGCGGATCGGCTGGAGACCCGACGGGACCGACTCCACGATTTCCGTGAAAGAGCGCCCGGGCTTTGCGCTGGGAAACCGCTGGCAACTGAACGCAGTCGCCGATGGGGTTATCATCTCGGATTTTCCACGCGGACTCGGTACGCCGCCGGAGTCGGGCTGGTTGTTCTTGGCTCCCGATGTCTCCGCCCGGCTTCGATTCGCGAAACACGCGGAGTTGATCCTTTCCATGGACATCTTCGAGACTTCGGTCCAGCCGGGACACATGTGGATGCCGGAACGAGGCGACTTCCGCGTGCTGTGGCAGGGTCAGGCTCGCTACACTTTTCAAAGCAAATAGACCGGCAACGCCAGCCCACTTAAAGTCGCCTCGATCCAATAATTGACATAATCCAGAATTGGCGATAGGCTGGGGCGATGTCGAATGAAACAGAACAACTGCTTCGCCAGCACGGGCTTCAGGTGACGGCCCAGCGATTGGCGGTCATGCGGGCGGTGGCGTCCCATCCGCACGCAACGGCCGACGAGTTGATCGAAGACGTCCGCGGGATCATCGGATCGATCTCTCGCCAGGCGGTGTACGATACGCTCGGTGTGCTGGTGGACAAGAATCTCGTCCGCCGCATTCAGCCGTCGGGATCCGCGGCCCGATACGAGGATCGCGTCGACGACAACCATCACCACCTGATCTGCCGGAGCTGCGGCAAGACGGTCGACATCGACTGCGCGGTCGGGTCGAAACCTTGTCTTACCGCCAGCGAAGATCACGGATTCGAAATCGACGAGGCCGAAGTCATTTACTGGGGGCGCTGCCCCGCGTGTCAGAGCTAGCGCATCAGCCCACACAACCACCTACAACGCATCACACTCACACCATCCACTCAATAATAGGGAGCAACCATGACTGATCAAAAAGCAAGCCGATGCCCGATGTCGGGCGCAAACACGACGATGGGAACCCGGTCGAACCAGGACTGGTGGCCGAACCAGTTGAACCTGAGGATTCTCCACCAGAACCCGCCCCTGATGAATCCGCTGGGCGAGACATTCGACTACGCGAAAGAGTTCAAGTCGCTCGACATCAAGGCCGTAAAGAAAGACCTCGAGCATCTGATGACGGACTCGCAGGACTGGTGGCCGGCGGACTTCGGACACTACGGCGGGCTGTTCATCCGCATGGCGTGGCACAGTGCGGGCACGTATCGCATCGCCGACGGGCGCGGTGGCGCGTCGTCCGGCGGTCAGCGCTTCGCGCCGCTCAACAGTTGGCCGGACAACGTCAACCTGGACAAGGCGCGCCGGTTGCTGTGGCCGATCAAGCAGAAGTACGGTCGCAAGATTTCGTGGGCCGACCTGATGATCCTCGCCGGCAACGTGGCGCTCGAGTCGATGGGATTCAAGACGTTCGGCTTCGGCGGCGGGCGCGAGGATGTCTGGGAGCCGGAAGAAATCTACTGGGGTGGGGAGAGCACCTGGCTGGGCGATGAGCGCTATAGCGGCGATCGCGAACTCGCGAATCCGTTTGCCGCCGTCCAGATGGGTTTGATTTATGTGAACCCGGAAGGTCCGAACGGCAAGCCGGATCCAGTCGCCGCCGCGCGCGACATTCGCGAAACCTTTGCACGCATGGCGATGAACGACGAAGAAACGGTGGCGCTGATCGCCGGCGGGCATTCGTTCGGCAAGACGCACGGTGCGGGTCCCGTCACGCACGTGGGCGTCGAGCCCGAGGCGGCCTCCATCGAGGCCCAGGGAATGGGCTGGCACAGCACCTATCGCAGCGGCGCGGGCGCCGACGCGATCGGCAGCGGTCTCGAAGGCATCTGGACCGAGACGCCGACGAAGTGGAGCAACGACTTCTTTGAAAACCTGTTCGGCTACGAGTGGGAACTGACGAAGAGTCCCGCCGGTGCCCACCAGTGGACGCCCAAGGGCGGCGCGGGTGCCGGCAAGATTCCGGATGCATTCGACAAGTCCAAGCGCCACGCACCCACGATGCTGACCACCGACCTGTCGCTGCGCTTCGACCCCGCCTACGAGAAGATCTCGCGGCGCTTCTACGAGCACCCGGATCAGTTCGCGGACGCGTTCGCCCGGGCGTGGTTCAAGCTCACACACCGCGACATGGGACCGACCACGCGTTATCTCGGTCCCGAAGTTCCGAAAGAGCACCTGATCTGGCAGGATCCGGTTCCCGCCGTCGACCACAAGCTGATCGACGCGAAGGACATCGCGGCGCTCAAGAGCAAGATCCTCGACTCGGGATTGTCGATCTCCCAGCTCGTTTCGACGGCGTGGGCGTCGGCCTCGACCTTCCGCAACAGCGACAAGCGCGGGGGCGCGAACGGCGCGCGCATTTGTCTCGAGCCACAGCGCCACTGGGAAGCGAACCAGCCGGCGCAGCTCGAGAAGGTGCTCGGAACGCTCGAGAAGATCCAGAAGGAGTTCAACACCGGCGGCAAGAAAGTCTCGCTGGCGGATCTGATCGTGCTGGGCGGATGCGCCGCCGTCGAGAAGGCCGCGAAGAACGCCGGGCACAGCATTGAGGTTCCGTTCGCGCCGGGCCGCACGGATGCGTCGCAGGCGCAGACGGACGCCCATTCGTTCACCGCGCTCGAACCGGTGGCCGATGGCTTCCGCAACTATCTCGGCAAGGGCGTCGACCGGCCGGCGGAAGAGATGCTCCTGGACAAGGCGCAGCTCCTGACGCTGACCGCTCCCGAGATGACGGTGCTCGTCGGCGGCATGCGGGTCCTCAATGCGAACACGGGCCAGTCCAAACACGGCGTGTTCACGGAAAATCCGGAAACGTTGACCAACGATTTCTTCGTGAACCTGCTTCGCATGGACACGGAATGGAAGGCGAAGGACAGGGACGTGTTCGAGGGACGGGATCGCAAGACGGGCAAGGTCCAGTGGACCGGCACCCGCGTCGACCTCGTGTTCGGTTCGAATTCGCAACTCCGGGCGGTCGCGGAAGCCTACGCCTGCGACGACTCGCAGCAGACGTTCGTGCGCGACTTCGTGGCGGCGTGGAACAAGGTGATGAACCTCGACCGGTTCGACCTCGCGTAGCGTGACGCGTTTGTCTTGTTCTGGCCGACGAGAACTGGCGCCTCTGCCTTAAGACGAAGAGACGCCGCCCCGTAACGGAGGCGGCGTCTCTTGTTGCAATCGCTCAGTTTGCTCACTGAACGAGGCCCTCATCGGCACTCGGTCAATTAGCGATAGAGCGACTTGACCTTGCCCCAGGTGCTTTCTTTCGTGGAGACCGGACCGACGTTCTCGAAGAACGCATCGTCGTATCTCGGTGCGCCACCAGGACCGCCGGGCAGGAAATCACCCGTGATGACGACGAACCGAGCGAACGTGGTCCCGGCAGGCGCTTCGCCTGTAACCGTTTTCAATACCCATTCGTCCAGCGGAGCGCCATCGGTGAGGTTAAAGGTCCCATTACTGATAAAGCTGATCATACCGGCGTCGTTGTGCCACTCGATATTCACAGCCGCAACCTGACCTCCGGCCATCGGGTCAAGGCTGTCGTTCATGATCCAGGCGCCGCCATTCCAGGTCTCGCCGGGGCTGGCCGGGAAATCCTGATAAGCACCGGCAACACCGAAAACCTTGAGGACCACGGTGCCACCGTGTGCTCCAGCCGGGCCGATGGGGGGCTGACCCTGAATACGGTAATTGGCGTTGAACGGAATCCATCCGTCGCCCGCGCCTGGAGCCTCCGCACCAACAAAGGCCGGCGACTCGAAGCCGGGGTTGACCAGCACATTGACCGCCGAAGCGGGGCCAGCGGCTGCCGCGAGAAACACACATGAAGTCACGAAGAGAGCACTTACCAGTTTCCACATAACACGACCCTCCATAGTTAGCAGTAAACAGACTGTCGAAAAGAGCGATCGCGGCCCGGTGTGCCTCCGGAAATCTTGCGGCGGGGGGGGGCAGAAGTCGGTGCCGCTTGAGCACCAAGAATGAAGACTCAACCTCTTCTCCGGCTGTGTACGGAGTCTACACTATTCTCCTGGCCGGGGCAAGCCAGACAGGGCGTACCCACGGCACAATCTGGCCATTGTGCGCCCCGCCATGAGGCCCGGACCAACGGCGTCGTTGCCGCGGTTCAGCTTGAGAGGTCTTCCCGGGTGGTATAGCATGACGCGTCTCAGATCCACGCCGGCGCCGCGGAGGCATGAACCCGGCGGCTTCGCCCAATTCCGAGAGCGCGGGGAGGCAGCATGAGCCAGGCGCCGAATTCCACGACCGCACCCGAAGACCACATCCCGTTTAAACAGAAGCTCGCGTACGGCAGTGGCGCCTTCGTCAACAATCTGCTGGCGGCGGCCAGCGGCGGGATGATGATCGTCCTCAACCTGGGGTTGGGGATGGACCCCGCCATGGTTGGACTCCTCGGCGCGTTGCCACGGCTGACCGACGCGCTGACCGATCCGATGATGGGTTTCATCTCGGACCATACGCGGACGCGGTGGGGTAGAAGACGGCCATACATCTTCTGGGGTGCAATTGCCGCCGCGGTCTTGTTCGCGCTGTTATGGCAGCTGCCCGAGGGACGCAGTCAAACCTTCTACTTCGCGTACTTCCTCGTGGGATCCATTGTCTTCTACATGGGATACACGGTGTTTGCGACACCGTGGGTCGCGCTGGGATACGAGCTGACGCCCGACTACAACGAGCGGACGCGTCTGATGGGGGTGCAGAACTTCATCGGCCAGCTGGCCTATGTGGTGTCCCCGTGGTTTCTGTGGATCATGACCTACAAGGCGTTCTTCGCCAACCAGATCAAAGGCGCCGCCGGCCTTTCAATTATCATCGCCGTCGTTGTCGCCGCGATCGGCATCATCCCGGCGATCGTCCTGCGCGAGCGGCTCAAGGACGTCGCCGCCGCCGAGAAGAACGAGGCATTGCGCGGGTCGGTCCGCGGCGCTTTTGTCCGCAACATGGTTGGTTTCTTCAAGGGGTTCGGTGTCACGGTCTCATCCGGACCGTTCGTGAGACTCTGCGCAGCCACATTCCTCGTTTTCAACGGTTTCATCCTGATCTCGTCGTTCCAGTTCTACGTGATCATCTATTACGTGGCAGCCGGCAATCAGAATCTGGGCGCCAAGTATGCGGGCTATGCCGGCACGGTGGGTGCGGTCTCGACATTTCTCGTGATCATCCTGGTAACGTGGCTGGGAACGAGAATGGGCAAGCGGCGTGCGTTCTTCGTGTCGACCGGACTCTCGATCATCGGTTATGCCCTCAAGTGGGTATGCTACAACCCGAACATCCCGATCCTGGTGGTCCTGCCGGCGCCGTTGCTCGCGTTTGGTCTTGGGGGATTGTTCACGCTGATGCCGTCGATGGTTGCGGATGTGGTCGATCTGGACGAACTCAAGACCCACGAGCGCCGCGAGGGCATGTTCGGCTCGATATTCTGGTGGATGGTGAAACTCGGAATGTCCGCGGCGCTGCTGGGCGGCGGGTACTTGTTGAACGCGACCGGGTTCGACGTCGGGTTGGAGGGACACCAGACGCATCGCACGATCATCCTCATGCGTCTGTGCGATATCCTGGTCCCGAGCGTCACTTCCGCCATCGCGATCTGGGTGGTCGCGAGGTATCCGATTACGGAAGCGCGCGCGCGCGAGGTTCGCCAGGAACTCGAACGTCGCCGAGGTGCGGTGGGGGTTGTTCCCGCCTAGTCCACGGTGTGGCGTTGACCGCGCACGTGGACGTCGATGCGTCGAATGACCGCGGAACGGGCGAACAGCAAGGCCGACGCCTCCGCGGGGAGCGAACTACCTGCAACCGTATCGACCCGACCATCGGCATAGTGCACGGAAATCGATGTCTTTCCTCCGCGGCTGTAGACGATGGGCGTCTCGCACAGGGTGAAGGCGAGCGAACCGGCCTCAAGCGTCATTGACTGATCTTTCCCGTCGGCATCGACGTATGCGAAACGAGCGTCGGCCGCCAGAAATTCGTCGTCGCGCAGCAGGACCGGATCAAAGCGGACAGCGCCGTCTTCCACATAGACACCCAGTTCGCCCCATCGCGCCAGGATCTCCTCCTTCACCTGCCCCGTCATTCCCGGCTGACGCGCGCCACCGTAACCCGGCGTGTGTGAGTACGGATCCAGAGGGAGCGCGCCGAATTCGGCCGGAGTCTTCGTGAACCCCAGGCCGGAGCGGATATCGTAGTAGTGCGTGTGCAGCGCGTCGACAACCGCGCGATTCTCGCCCGCCTTCTGTGCGGCCTCGAAGACCGACTGCGCTGCCAGCAGCAGCTTGGCCACCATATGCCAGTAGATGCAGCCGATTCCCTCGTAGCCGTACATGGTTCCCGATCGTCCGGTGAACGCCTTGTGGTGGAACACGTCCTCGTACGCGGCAAGCACCGCCGAGGCCTCCGCTCCTGGAAAGTCCACCAGCCGCTCCCGCAGCGCCGCCGCATTGTCCAGTGCGGCGTTAAACCGGAGCTGTCCACTGGCGTCGCGCGCGATCACGGAGTTATCGCCGTCGTCGAGCATCTGCTTCAGTCGCGGCGAGTGTTCGAGAATGGAATCCGGCACGCGGTTCATGTCCGCAAAACGCGGAAGTTCCTTCCACGGGTAGAGGAGGTAGGAGTTCTGATCTGCGCGGTACAGGCTGCTTCGGCGTAGCGCCTGCAGCAGGGACACTGCCTCGGAAGGCGAAACCAGACCGCTACTCAGCGCCGCCACCTGACCCTCCAGCATGAGGGGGAGACGCGTCACGGAAGCCACCCCATCACCCAGATGCAGGATGTTATAGGCGTGGTACAAATCGTCGTCGCGCCGGTTCGCGCGGATGGTTGCGCCGATCAGTTCGGCGGCGCTACGCAGTACGGCCACCACGCGCGAAGCGTCTACGTCCACGCGTTTTCCCATGCCGTCGATATATACGGCGCGATAGTCGGAGAATGCGCGCCCGGCCCGATCCATGAACTTGCGCCGTGCACGATCGTCGTCATCCGCAGCGTCGTGCGCGGCAATTGCGGCGCCGACGGCATCCAGCCAACGTGCGACCGGTGCCGACAATCTCAATCGCCGTGGTCCCCCCGCCAGGATGTCCGCGCACACGCCCAAATGCCGATAGAGGTAGCACGCCGTGACCACCGACAAGCCGTTTCCGACCAGCGCGTTGTTGGCGTCGTTCCACTCCGGTCGCATCGTGTTCATCCAGATGCCACCGCCGGGCACGAGGTTGGACAGCTTGGAAAGAATGGGTACCAGCAACTTCTCGGCAAGATTGACAAGCAGCACGTCGTCGCCATCGGGAACCAACCGCCCATCCGTGCCGATCCGCGCGACACGAGTCTCGGTGTTCTGTTGCCGGGCCTGGTTGAAATCGACAGTGTTCTGCGGGTCGGCGACGATGTCCGCATAGGGTTTGATGTCGTAGGGAACGTCGGCGTAGCTGAACACGTCGCGCTCCAGCAACCCAATCAGTCTGCCGAAGTGATGTGCGATCGATGCTTCGAGCAGCTTGAGCAGGTATACGATCTGGTGATCTCCCCAGTAGCCGATCGAACTCCACGGATTGTCGGGCTCGCTGATCTCCCAGTCGATACCGTCGCGGGTGATGCGGTAGGGGTTGAAACCGTCAACCGTACTGGCGTTGACGAATTTGGCGATCATCGGTTCGAGGAACTCCGGGTAGCTTCGAGCGAGCGCCTCCCAGTTCTGGAAGATGTCGCGCCAGTTACCCTGGTACGAGTAGAACGTGGAACCGTCCGGGCTCTCCATCACGATGGCAAACTGGTTCCACGGTCGCGACGGGTCGCCGTGCCGGCGCGAAAAGACCAGTGGCAGATACTCGTAACAGAGGCGGAGCAGGTCCACGTCCCGCGTGGCGTCCGCTCTGGCCAGCAATTCCGGGTGCGGCAGGCGCGTGGGCAGATCGCGCAACCAGTGCGCGTTTCGTTTCGCGACCGGACCATTTCTGGACGCGACGAATCTGGCGACGTCGCTCCGCTCTACCTGGTAATTGTCGGCCGGGGTTCCGCCGCGCGCAATGTTATAGAGCACGTCGCAGATGTGGTGGGCCGAGGCCAGTTCGTCGCCGGTCATCTGCAGCGCGTCCGATCCTGCAAGCCTGCGGCGGAGCTGGTCACGGCCGTTGCGGATGTCGTCGTCGATGGCTGTACTTGTGGTCGCGGGGTCCATCTGATGGAACCGTGCCAGGCGCACGTGGTCCACCGGCGAGTCGAGCACCATGTGCCAGAGTTTGTGCACGCGGGGATCCAGTTCGATCACGCCTCGCAACAGGTAGGCGCCCCTGCGTCCGTTGAACTCATCGACGGGCGGGGTGCTTTGTCCTCGTATGAAGTCATCGCGACATGAGCTGTCGAGTATCGTCTCGGCGCCGTCGAAGTTGCTCTTCCACGCCACGGTGGTACGCAGTGCTTCGCTAGCGATGGCGCGGTCGACAATGTTGGCAGTCAGTCGATAGAGCGCGAGTCCCGACGCCTGATCGCACTCGGCGCTCTTGTATGCGTCCACAAGACAACTCGCGGAATCCTGCAGCGCCTGCCTGACGCCGGCAGGAAGCAGGTTCTGCACGCCATCGAGCACCTCAATCTTCTGCCTGCGTTTCCCCGTATTCTCGAATTCGCATGTCCGTACCCAGCCAAAGCGAGAACTCGGGCGCCAGCCGTAGCGAAACCTGAGATTGAGCGTCAGGTTGTGTTCCTCAAACCAGAGTTCGCAGCCCAGATTGTGCTTTAACAGCGTGCGCTCCAGCTCGTAACGAAGCCGTCCATCCGTACTGAATGGCTCCCACACATACACATCTTCATTCTGTTCGCAGCGGACGACGGTGACCGGTCCGGTGTGGATCTGCGACGCGTGTAGTTTGTCCACGGTTTCGTATGGAAACAGGGAGTGAGACGAATCCCGTCTGCCCGCGGCCAGACCGCCACGCGACGATGCAAACATCCACAGATCCGAATGGCTGACCACGCTGGTGAGGAATGGGTCCATCAGGTCGTACCCGGTGATTCTGTAGTAGGAATCACCGCGCCACCGGACCAGGCCACCGGCGACGGATGACGACATCTCCGGTATCCGGGGCAGCCCCAGTCGTATTGCCATTGAGAAGATGCTCCCGTTGATTACGTTTCGACGAGCCCACCGATCATCAGTGGGAAGCGTCTATCTTTGTGGACCGAGGGCTGCGATTCAAGCGATTACTTTGCGCCGGCGCCTCGAACGAACTTGATTCCACGAGCCCGGTATCCGATCATTGGCCCTGGAGATATCGCCATGAAAAATCGCATGTCCGCCGTGCTCCTGTCGACCGCCGTCCTGACGACCCCGCTGGCAATCACCGGTTGCGAACGCGACACCACCGGGCTCGAACTCGCCCCCTTTCCGACCGACCCGGTTGTGTTCAGCGATGCGTTCGACGGTATCGACTACCAGGCGTTTGGTGGATCCAAACTCGATGCTCTCTCCATCGACACCAACGAGAAGTACCTCGGAGACGCATCCATCAAAATTACGGTGCCCGACGTCGGGTATGCGGGTGGTGCCATTACCGCCAACGTTCCCCGCGACCTCTCGAAGTACAACGCGCTCTCCTTCTGGGCGAAGGCAAGCATGGCCGCGACACTCAACGTTGCCGGATATGGTAACGACAATTCGGGTTCATCCCAGTACGTGGGCAGCGTGAGCAACATCCCGCTGACCACCACGTGGCAGCGCCACATCCTTCCTATCCCACGGACGGGAGTCATGACGCCCGAACGCGGTCTCTTCTTTTTCTCCGAAGGTCCCGAGAACGGGATGGGTTACGACATCTGGTTCGATGAGATCGAGTTCATAAACTCGGACGCAATCTCCAACCCGCGCCCGGTCATGCGCCAGGGCGATGTGGGTACGATCAGCGGCGTGCGAATCAACGTCGAGGGAACGTTCACCGTGTTCGATGTCACGGTTCCGGCGCCCGTCACGCTGCAGGTGGATCACTCCGCGGCCTATTTCACGTTTGTGTCATCGGACAAGGATGTTGCCGCGCCGGCGGAAGGTGGAGTCCGTGTGGTGGGAGGCGGTACCGCCGACATTACGGCGACGCTGGGCAAGGCTGCGGTGGCCGGTCGATTCACGGTTCGCGCACTCGACCCGCCGTCCGACCCCGCCCCCCGGCCGACGAATCCGGCGGCGGATGTAATATCGATTTTCAGCAATGCGTATCCCAACCGGCCCGTTGACAGCTTCTCTCCCGACTATGACACCGCTGACGTGTCCGATCTCAAGATCAACGGTGACGACGTCAAGGTGTACAACATCCCGACGGCGCTCGATGTGGCCGTCATCGACTTCGGCACACACACCATCGACGCCAGCGCGATGACGTACATCCACATCGATATCTGGGCGCCGCAAGGTACGTTCTTCGGCCTGGGGCTGTTCAGCTTCGGAGCGGACGGCGTGTTCTCGGGCGAGCCGGTGCCGTCCGGCGACGATAGTCAGAAGGTGGTCGCGGTTGTGCCGCCGCAACTGGTGTTCAACCAGTGGCTCAGCCTCGACATCCCGATGAGTTCCTACACGGTGGCCGGCGGGCTGAAAGAGACGGCACACCTGGCGCAGATCATCCTGCGCAGTGACTCGGTGCAGTTGATCGTCGACAACATCTTCTTCTACAAAGACGGAAATTGATCCCGGCGATTCCTCGCCTTACATCGTGAACGTCAGGTACGTGCGGAGTTCCCACTCCGAGCCGTTCTTGGCGTCCAGCGTCGGGTCGCATTGCAGGTTTCCCAGCGCGTCCGGTGTCATGCCGGACAATAACGGGGTGAGTTCCTATCGAGTGAGCGCCACGTCGCGCGCACGCCGAACCGGGTCTGCGGGAAATCGAACCAGCGCGGCGACCCCAGCGTGTGCGAAACGTCGGCCATCAACTGAACCGGGAAAGTCTCGTTGAAGTCGTGGTGATAATCGTAGGGGCCCCAGTCGTTGAACGTCGCCGCGGCCTCGAACACCTGCGGACCCCACGCGAGACGGGCGTGTCCGCCCGCGCGCTGGATGCGCCGGTTGAGCGTCTGGTTCGCGCCGGTGATATCGTAGCCGTTGCCCTCGCCGCTTCCGACGAACAGGTCCGCAAGCAAACGCATGTTCTTCCGGGGGACGGACACAATCCGGGCCCACAACTCCCACAGGTCGCGTGCCGGTGGGGCCGAGTTGAACGTGTAGACGGTTGTCCCGTCTTGCGCGATGAAGTTTGCCACGTCCTGCGTGGTGGGCATGTGCCGGTACACGTACCCGACCGCCACGGCAAATTTGGCGTCCTCGGCGGTTTCGTTGTCCCACGCCCACATCCATGTGGCCGGGGTGGGGTCATAGGTGATCACCAACTCGCCGGCGGTCGTCTCACGGTTTGCGCGGACGGCGAACGGATCGTCGAGTACGTTGCGGGGCCGTCCGGGCGGCGGCACGTCGCCGGGGATCGGACCCACGATCGGCTTCTGGTAGAGGAAGTTGGGGGAGATCTGGAAATCACGCACCTGCACGGCGATGCCGGTGAGGACGTTGGACTGGTTGCCGGAGCCGCTGTCCTTGAAGACGCCAACCGGTGAATGTCGGAATGGAAGTCGGACCGCCGTCGGCGACGAGGCCCATGACGGCGCCCTCGCCGTACCAGTTCCACCGGCCCTTCTGGTAGGTCACCTTGGCCTTGCCGCCAAACGTGTCTGAGTCCTTCACCTGGTCCTGAAGAACGCGGTAGCTGCCGCCGATCCGGCTCCGCGATCTGGAATGTCTGGCCGACCTTGGTGCTGCCCGACCAGATGCCGCCCACTTCGTAGGCGATGTGGCCGTGCGCGCCGTGGAGCTGTAGCGAGAGCTTGCGGGTGGGTGGAAGCGGGATTGCAACCGAGCTCGCGACGGTGCCCGTCTGCCCCTGGATGTCATCCTGGTAAATGGCCGTCGCGTCCGCACTGCCATAGGCGGTGGTTGTACTTCACGAATACCGCGGGGTTGGCGCCCCACCACAGCTGCGGCCCGAAGGCTACCTTCAGCCCGTGAGCGTCCTCTTGCCGGCGATCTCGATAGCCAACCGGCGCCTGGCCGTTGTAGATGTCGATGTTTTCGCCGTAGAAGGCGTCGCGGTAGAGCCCGAAGAAGTCGCCCTCGTACCCCCAGTGCAAGTGGCCGGTGCGGTAGAAGCCGTCGAGGTGGAACCAGCGGTCGTCCCAGTTGACCGACGCCCGGTAGACCTTGACCCGCTCGATGTCGCTGAGGTCGACCTCGCCGTCCGGCCCGGTCGACGGTCTTCGGGACGCCCGCGGTTCTCGTAGAAGATCTCGTCGATGGGTTGCCGTGGCACGTGCCCGAGGATGTTCAGCGACAGGGTGCCGGTGACTGCGTCGGTGGGTTGCGCCTCGAAGTCGGCGTAGAACGACTCCATGTGGTCGAACCCCTGGAACGCCGGGAACTGCGTGGCGCGCGGAGTTCCGCCGTGGCAGGCGTGCTGATGCGGTCTGCCGCCGGTGCTGTAGGTCTCGAACTCCAGGCGCACGTCCGCTCAGCCGGACGCGGCTGGTGGCCTCGGGTCCAGCGCTGGCGGTGTTGCCGCGGCCTCGAGCGCGCGCCACCGGCCGGATGAATGTGGCCGAAGTGCGCGCGGATTGCGCGATATCGGTGCCCGGCGCGTAGGGGTCGAGCGCGAACGCCTGCTGCAGCGCGTAGTAGGCGGCGCGCGGATAGACCTCGTAGAGCCCGCTGCTGTCGGGGTAGCCCTTGGCGGAGATGCCCCACCACTCCTCGTTCATGTTGTTCTCGCCCTGCGACGTAGTCCTCGGCGTAGCCGCCGTTGGGCCACGAGGCGTTGGTGTCGTGGATGTCGAGCCGCTCGTCCTGCCCGTACTTCCACCAGCCGTCGCTCCACTGGAAGATCAAGCCGCCGATCGCGTTGCCCACGCGCCCCTTGCCGGCGGACTGCTCGTAGATCTCCTCCCACTGGCCGAGCGAGGTAGCGGGCCTGCATCGCCTGGTCCTCGCGCATCTCTTCGGCGTTGAAGGCGTCGCGAGCCGAACTCGGTGAACATGACCGGAATGCCGAGCTTGTCCTTGACCACCTGGAAGAGGTCGCGGGCCGAGATCCCGCGGTAGACGTTGGTGCCGAAGATGTCGAGGTCCTTGCACTCCTGGGCGATGAAGTCGATGTACTGGACGTCGCCGTTGGCGATCGCCGACCGGGGTGGTCGGATCGCGCGCCTTGATCGTCGTCGATGATCTCGCCGAAGAGCGAGTAGAGGTAGCGCGCGCGGGCGGCGTCGCGCTCGCCCTCGGGCAGCGCCTCGATCTCGAACGACGTCCACGACAGGCCGTAGTTGTTCTCGTTGCCCAGCAGCCACATCAGCACGCCCGGCGTGTCGCGGTACTGTTCGACCAGGGCCGAGCACCTCGGCCTTGACCGCCGCGCGCAGCCGCGGGTCGGCGTAGTCCGACCGAGGGGATCCAGATGCCGTCCAGGGTGTAGCCGTAGCGCGCCGACGAGGTGGTTGAGACGGTGTAGATGCCGTATTGCTCGTAGATGTACTGCACCCAGCGCGGCGGGATGCCCGACGTACTGCCGGATCGCGTTCACGCCCATGTCTCTGCAGGAGCGGCATCTCGCGCGCGAGCGCGGCCTCGATGATCATCGTCGGGCTGATCCAGAGGCTGTAGCTGTAGTTCTCGCCGATCGGGATGTAGTCCCAGTTCATCCCGAAGACCATGAAGTCGCGGCCGTTCACCTGCAGCCGTTGGCCGCGTGCGTCGGTGACCACGCGCACCGTGTCTGCGCGTCTGCGCGGCGGCTGGCCGGCGGCCAGGCGGTGACCGACATGCGGCGGCGAGTGTACACAGCCAGACGGCCGGCGGATTCCTGCGCGCGGCGGATGCGGGATCAGCGTTCGACGTCACGGGAGCCTCCTCGGGATCGGTGTCGGGGCGTCGTCGACCGCGTTGGCGGCGACGACGTCTCGGTACCAGAACGCGCTGTCCTTGGGGATGCGCTCTTGCGTCTCGAAGTCGACCCAGAACAGCCCGAATCGCTTTGTCGTAGCCCTGCCCCACTCGAAGTTGTCGAGCAGCGACCAGGCGAAGTAGCCCCGAAGCGGTACGCCGCTCGGCGATCGCGCGGTGGCGCGCCAGCGATATGTTCGCTGCAGGTACGCGATGCGCCGCGTGTCGGCGATGCGGCCGGCTTCGTCGGGACCGTCGAGTATGCGGCGCCGTTCTCGGTGATGTAGATCGCGCGGCGGCGCGTACTCACGGTGAAGTCGCTCGAGCAGCGTCGTCAGCCCGGACGGGTAGACCTCCCAGCCCATGTCGGTCGAGCTCTTCGTCCGGCACCTGGCGGCACGGCCTGTGGCCGTCGCGCCTTCGCCGGCACGCATCACCACGCGGCTGTAGTAGTTGACACCGAGAAAGTCCATGGGCGCGCGAATCGTCTGCATGTCTCCGGCCTGGACGAACGGCAGCTGCGCGCCGTCCAGGTGACCCGCGGCGACGCGGTCCTGGATCGCGTCCTGCCGGATAGCGGCCGTGAAAGAGCGGGTCAAGGTACCAGCGATTGAAGAAGCCGTCGAACCAGCGCGCGGCGTCCACGTCGGCGGGCTCTGCGGTGGCCGGTGTCGACCGGCGTGAGATTGAGCACGATGCCCACCTGCGCGCCGGGCGCGTTCGCGCGGATCGCCCGGACGCGCCGACCGTGCGACAGCAGCAGGTGATGCGCGACGCGCAGCGCACCCGCGGGATCCGTGATGCCGGGGGCATGATCGCCCTCCTCATGGCCGAGCGTGGCCGATGCACCAGGGTTCGTTGTGGGTGACCCAGTGCGGCACGCGGTCGCCGAGCCGCGCGGCTCACGACAGTCGGCGTAGTCGGACGAAGGCGTCCGCGGTGTCGCGGGACGTCCAGCCGCCCTGGTCCTGCAGCGCCTGCGGAAGGTCCCAGTGGTAGAGGGTGACGAACGGCGCGAATGCCGGCGTCCGAGCAGCGCGTCGACGAGCCGGTCGTAGAAGTCGAGCCCGCGCGGCGTTCACGGCTCCCGCGGCCGTCGGGCAAGATACGCGCGACCAGGCGACGGAGAAGCGGTAGGCGCCGACGCCCAGCCGCGCATCAGGACGATGTCGTCGCGCCAGCGGTGGTAGTGGTCGCAGGCGATGCCGGCGTTGGAGCCGTCGGCGATCTTGCCGGGCGTGGCGTCGAACCGGTCCCAGATGGACTCGCCGCGGCCGTCCTCGTGGAACGCGCCCTCGATCTGCTGCGAGGACGTGGCCACGCCCCAGATGAAGTCGTCGGGGAATTGGAGCACAGCCGGCAACGGTATCTCGTTTTCATTAACTGGCTTGGCACAACGCGAGCGGACTGGATGGGATCGTGTCAAAGAACGCGCCGCGTTGTCAACCGGCGCGGCCGGCGTCCCTCCCACCGGAGATTTGATTATCGGTGCCGCTTCTGGTACCATTACAGGGCGACGTGGTGCGAACGTAGCTTCCAACACTGTAACTACTTAGCCGCCCAGTACGGATGCCTCCGATCCCCCCCCCACGGGACGCAACTTCTGCCCTGACGCACGGAGGGAAAAATGCGTCGCCTTGCGATACTCATCCATGCGCTCATCGTCGTTGCGCTTGTCCCGCTCGAGGCGTCCTCCCAGTGCATTCTCGCCAATCCGAGTTTCGAAATCAGCGGAACTGGTGGACAAGTGTTCGCCGGCTGGAATCAATTCGGGTTGGTTGGCTCCACGTCCACTGCGCCGCACGGTTTCAAAGCTGCGCGCGTAAGCGGACCCAACCTGGGTGGATGGGACGTATCCGCGTACTGGCAGGCGTTCGATACCGCGCCCGGTGAGACGTGGGAAGCGTCCGTCGATGTCTGGCACACGTCGACCCACCCGCTTACCGGTCAGTGCAAAGCGATCCTCAACATCGAGTGGCGTGACAGCGGCGGCAATCTGATCTCGTACGAGTCGCATGACGTCGCGACTGCGTTGACGCCGACGGACGCGATCCAGGAATTCAGCGTGGTCAGCGGTCCCGCGCCGCCGGGAACAGTCAAGACCCGACTTCCTGCTCGGCGTTCTCCAATCGCCCACGGATCCAGCACCCGATGTTTATTATGACCTCGCCCAGTTCAACAAAGTCGGACCGCCAAGCATCGACGACATCCAGTGGAACGACTTCCCCGGCGGGCGAACGATAACGTTCAGCGGTTATGACTGGCGCGTAAAAGGTCCGGGCGTATTCGGGCCGGGCCCCAACCGCTATGACGACTCCGCCAGCGCAGTGTGGGTCGATGCGAGCGACCAGTTGCACCTGACCGTCCAGAACAACTTCGGCAACTGGTACAGCAGCGAGATTGCCCTGGTCGACCCGCTGGGTTACGGCGACTACGTTTTCACGACGCAGGGCCGCCTCGATCTGCTCGATCCCAATGTCGTATTCGGACTTTTCATCTGGGAGTACGAACCGTGCTACGACCCGTCCTATCTGTGGTGGAACCCGGACAATGAATTCGATATCGAGTTCAGCCGGTGGGGAAATCCGGCCAGTGCCATCGGGCAGTTTGTCGCCCAGCCGTACGATTGGCCCGGTAACCTCAACCGTTTCGACGCTACCTTCTCCTCCAACGAGATTACCAGCCACGCGTTCCGCTGGCTGCACGACCGCGTCGAATGCCGGAGCTGGCGTGGTGGTCCTCTGGACGAGGCCACGTCGGCCCAGATCTATTCCTGGACCTACACCGGCCCCCACATTCCGCGCCCCGAGCAGCCACGCGTACATCTCAACCTCTGGCAAATTGCCAACCCCGCCGAGTGACCAGGAAGTCGTCCTCGACGGATTTACCTTTGTTCCCGCCGGGACAGCAACCCCGGTGCGCGCCGTGTCGCCGGCCCGGCAGAATTTCCTTGCCGATGCGCGACCGAACCCGTTCAACCCGACAACCGCCATCGGTTACACGATGGTGGCGGCCGGAGTTGCGGAGATCGTGGTCTACGATGTGCGGGGCAGACTCGTGCGCACGCTGGTCAGCGGCCGTGTCTCGGCGGGCTACAACGAAGTGGTGTGGGATGGTCGCGACGATTCCGGCAACCGCGTGGCGTCGGGTGTCTATCTGTATCAGCTGCGGGCGGGGAATGTGGTGGAGACAAAGAAAATGGTGATGTTGAAGTAGCAGTACCATCCGAATCGCGGTCTACGATCTTGGCGCCGCGATATGTGACGGAAGGGAATCGAAGTCCAGGAAAGTCGGCGGTCGCAATCGAATTTCGTTGCCGGCGCTTAACCCTTGATAGACCGGCACAAACCGGTAACGACGCGGGCGGCACACAAGAGGACCGCCCAAGGAAGGCCAGATGAAATGAAACATACACGAATGTTTGCATTGATTGCGGCGACATGTGTGGGGGTACTCGCCGTTGGTCACACGGTGTTCGCGAGTGGCGTCCAGCTCCTGACCAACCCCGGATTCGAGGCGGCCGGCGGGTCGTACACCGGCTGGACCACGTTCGGCAGCGGTGTCCAGTTATCCACCACCGCCACCGATAACATCATTCACACTGGCGTTGCCGCGTCGAAGATCTACGGGGAGTTCAGCGGCTGTCCGATTCCCACGTTTGACACGGGTGGATACTTTCAGTCATTCACACCCGTCGTTGGTCAGGTCTACACGATGTCCGGCTATTCGTTTGTCTCGAGCGCGGACCCGATGCCCGGGAACGACACGTGCACCCGGAACCGCGCGATCGCCAAGATTGTGTTCTACAACGCGGCCGTTGGTGGCGCCGAGATAGCAACCAATGAGGTCATCATTGGCGATTGGGAGACGCCCCTCGACGCGTGGCTCCCCTTTTCGGTATCGGCTCCCGCGCCGGCGGGGGCCATGCGCGTCCAGGCGATGATTCTGTTTCTCCAGCCGGGGTGCGACACGGGATCTGTCTTTGTCGATGACCTGCTCTTCTGTGAGGGCGCGCCCGTCGCGAGTTCCAACGTGCTGGTGAACCCGAGCTTTGATACGAATCTCAGCGGTTGGACCACGTTCGGCAACGTATTCTGGGACGGCCGCTCCTTTGCACGCCGGTCGCCGACGGGTGCTGCGAAGCTGTTTGGCACCTACTCCGTGGGCAACGACTCGGGAATGTACCAGAGTTTTGCCACCGTACCCGGCGATCGGTGGCTGCTGACCATTTACGCACTCAACACGTGCGTGGAAGATGCAATCCGCGGAACCAACGCGGACGTGGCTCTCGCCCAAATCGTGTACCGTGATGGCGGGGGAACCGCTCTGGGCGGTGCGGACGTCACCATCGGCGACAACACGTCACCACTGGGCACGTGGACGCGTTACGTTGTTACTGCTACAGCGCCCGTGGGAGCGGTTACGGTCGATGCGTACATCCTGTTCACGCAGGGCGTGTTTCTGGAGAACGGCGCCATCTTCGTGGATGACGCGGCATTTGCGAAGGTCACGGCGACCGGCGTCGAGGACACGCCGAGCGCCCGTACCGAACTGCACCAGAACATCCCGAATCCGTTTAACCCCAGCACGCGGATCACATTCGACCTCGCGCAGTCGGAGAACGTCGAACTCAGCGTTTACGATGTAAGCGGGCGCCTCGTGACCACCCTCCTCAAGGGGCCGATGGGTGCCGGTCCGCAGACCGTGACGTGGGACGGGACGACCGCAGACGGTGAGCGCGTGTCGAGCGGAGTGTACATGTACGTACTCCGAACCTCGGCGGGGCAGATCACACGCCGTATGCTGCTGCTCAAGTAACGCGGTGAGGGCTGGTATTTTGACGATGGAGAAGGCTGCGCTCCGGTGATCCGGGGCGCAGCCACGTCATTTGAGGAGCACCCGTGACGATGGTTTCGTGGATTCTTGTTTGCATGTCGGCTGCGTTTCTGCCCGGAAGCGGCGCCGATCGCCAGCCGGCAGAGACGCCGACGACTGTTCGCGAGTTTCGTCCCTACATCGGCGAACGGTGGATTGGTAACGGCGTGGCGTATGGCCCCCACCGCGACGGTCAGTATCCAGGCGGGCCGTCTCCCTCCCCGGAACAGATTCGCCAGGATCTGGACATCATGGTGCACCACTGGCATCTGCTACGAACTTATGGCGCGGGTAGAACAACGGAAACCATGCTGGAGATCATTCGCGCCGAGCACCTCGATATGAGAGTCATGCTCGGCGTGTGGATCGCACCTGAGGAACGCCGGGGTGAGACCGGAGACGTGTTCGAGTCGTTTCCTGGCGCTCGTGAGGCGAATCGGCGTGAGGTGGAGTCCGGCATCCGCCTCGCCAACGAATACTCCGACATCGTGATCGCCGTCTGCGTGGGCAACGAAGCCCAGGTGGAATGGTCGGCGAACCGGATCCCGCTCGACGTACTGATTGGACATATTCGAGCGGTGCGAGCGGCGATCCGGGTTCCGGTTACCGAGGCCGACGACTATAGCTTCTGGAACAAGCCCGAGAGCGGTACGCTCGCCAGAGAAGTGGATTTCATCGTCGTGCACGCGCATCCCATGTGGAACGGAATTCTCGCCGCGGATGCCTTCAACTGGACGCGCGACACGTACCGCGCCACCACAGCGGAGCATCCCGACCGCATCGTGGTGCTGGGAGAGACCGGTTGGGCGACGATGGCGCACAACGAAGGCGAGCAGGCGCGTTTGATCAAGGGGCATCCCGGAGAGGCCGAGCAGGCCGCGTTCTTCGACGCCGTAACGTCGTGGGCGCAGCGCGAGCATGTCACCGTCTTTTTCTTCGAAGCATTCGATGAAAACTGGAAGGGCGGCGATCACAGCGACGAAGTCGAGAAACACTGGGGCCTGTACAATTCCGACAGGACGCCCAAGCGCGCCGTTCGTGGCCAGAACTGATATGAGGTGACGTGAAAAAGCCTGCCGTAACCCTGTGCGTTCTCTTGCTTGCCGTGGTGGCGGTTTCAATCGCCAGCCCCGCGCGTGCGAGCTGGTCGCTCGTCTGGTCGGATGAATTCAACGGGACCAGCCTGAATACCGCCGACTGGAATTACGAAGTTGGAACCGGCTGCCCGAGTTTGTGCGGGTGGGGAAACAGCGAACTGGAGTACTACCGCGCGGAGAACGTGACGGTTTCCGGCGGCAACCTCGTCATCACCAGCCGCGCGGAATCTTTCGGCGGGGCGGGTTTCACCTCCGGGAAAATAACGACAAAGAACAAGCAGGCCTTTCTGTACGGCCGTATCGAGATGCGAGCCAGGATACCAACCGGCGGCGGGATGTGGCCCGCTTTCTGGATGTTGCCCCGGGATGCTGTCTACGGCGTCTGGGCTGCCAGCGGTGAGATCGACATCATGGAGGCGTCGAACAGCACCACGTCGGTGGGCGGAACGATCCACTATGGAGGAAGCTGGCCCAACAACACATACTCGGGTGGCTCGTACTCACTGGGTGGAGCGAACTTCGCCGACGATTTTCACATTTACGCCATCGAGTGGGAGCCGGACGCAATACGCTGGTATGTGGACGGTGTGCTCTTCTTTACAAGGACCAGTTCGCAGTGGTACAGCGATGCGGCACCCGCGAACCCACGCGCGCCTTTTGATCAGGACTTCTACATCATCCTGAATGCCGCGGTGGGGGGCAACTATACCGGCTGCACGAGTTCCGGCTGCGTTACGGCGAGTTTTCCGCAGGAGTTTCTTGTAGACTATGTTCGGGTGTACGAAGACATCGCAAATACTCCTCCAATAGTCACCATTACGGCGCCCGGTTCGGGTGGAATTCTTCCCCCGGGCGACATAACCATCAACGCGACGGCCTCCGATCCCGATGGTTCGATTGCCCGGGTGGAATTCTATAATGGGTTCGCGTATCTGGGCGAAGACATCACCGCACCGTACAGCTTCGTTTGGACGTCCGTCCCCGACGGGTGTTACCAGCTGGTTGCCCGGGCCATTGACAACCAGGGTGGCGTCGAAACGGACGCCGTTGACATCACCGTGGGCGCGGGCTGTGGTCAGCTGCCCTATCTGGGAAGTGCCTTTGCCTTGCCGACAAAGATCGAAGCGGAAGACTTCGACACTGGAGGAGAGGGCGTGGCGTACCACGATCTCGACGCGGGAAACAATGGTGGGCAGTACCGCCCCACGGAAGGCGTTGACGTTGAAGCTTGTGGTGATACCGGTGGCGGATACGATGTCGGATGGCTGGCGCCCGGCGAATGGCTCGAGTACACGGTCTCCGTTCCAACCGCCGGAGACTACACGTTTGATGTTCGGGTCGCGTCTCTTTCCGCGGGTGGCTTGTTTCATCTGGCCTTCAATGGAACCGACCAGACGGGTCCGGTTGCGGTGCCGGTCACGGGCGGATGGCAAGCGTGGATGACCGTGTCCGCCACGGCAACCCTCGCGGCGGGGACGCAGGTCATGAGGTTCGTCGCGGACACCGGTGGTTTCAATGTGAACTACTTCGATGTCGCGGCGGTGCCGACCGGGGTCGGGCGCTTCGGACAGCCGGTTGCGGCCGCATTGCATCCGTGCTATCCGAATCCCTTCAATCCGACGACGACGATCAGCTATGACGTTCAAGGAGGCGTGCCGGTCACGCTCGCCATTTACGATGTGACCGGCAGGCGGATAATGGTTTTGGTTGATGGGGAGTCGATGCACGCGGGCCGCCACGAACTCACCTGGGACGGTCGCGACCAGAGCGGACGGGTTGTGGCGTCGGGCGTCTATTTCTACCGGCTTGATGCGGGCGGATTCTCACAGACGAGACGGATGGCACTGCTCAAGTAGACGGCTCGTCAGCCACAACCACTTACTTCACCTCGATCGAGCAGAGCATCTGCACGCGGCATTCCGACAATCCCGAAACGAAATGAGGTATGAGAATGAAATGCCTGGCCCTAAACAAGCAAAGGACGTTCAGCTCGGGCGCGGTGTGCGCGTGTGTGGCCGTTTCAGTCGTGTGGATGATCGCGTCCGCCGGAACGGCCGTCGCGCAGTCGGGAGGCGAGACGGCGGCCCAGGAGCACAAGATCGCGGCCGGTGCGGGCGGCGTGGCGGCCGACCTCGCGAAACAACTTTCGAATCCCATTGCGAGCCTGGTCAGCGTTCCGTTCCAGCTCAACTGGGACGAGGGTCTCGGCTACAACGATGACGGCCGACGCTTCCTCATGAACTTCCAGCCGGTCATGCCGTTCGAGCTGAACCCGGACTGGAACCTGATCGCGCGCGTCATCGTGCCGATGATTGCGCAACCGGTTCTCTTCGACGGCGGCGCCGCGACCTCCGGAATGGGCGATATCCTCGTCTCCGGGTTCTTCTCGCCGAACAAGCCGGGCCTGACGTGGGGCGTGGGTCCCGTCATCAGCCTGCCAGTGACGTCCGATCCGTTACTCGGTAGTGGCAAATACAGTTTCGGACCGACTGCCGTGCTTCTGAAGCAGCAAGGACACTGGACGTACGGTGCGCTGGTGAACCAGTTGTGGAGCGTGGGCGGAGACGCCGGACGCGCGGACGTCAACCAGACGTTTCTCCAACCGTTTCTGACCTATGGCGTCAACGGGTGGACCTTCAGCATGAACACAGAGTCGGTTGCCAACTGGGAAGCCGACAGCGGCGAGCAGTGGACGGTCCCGATCAACATGGGTGTGAGCAAGGTGACGCGGCTTGGCGCGCGGCCGATCTCCCTGCAGGCGGGACCGCGCTTCTACGTGACCAGTCCCACCGGCGGTCCGAGCTGGGGATTCCGCCTGAATCTCACGTTGATCTTCCCGTCGGCGCACAAATGACTCTGTCCTACGGATACCCGATTGCCGGGTAGCCGACCCAGTGGTGCAGATTGTTGGGAGCGGTGGCGCCCAGGCCGGGGATCGCGTTCAGGTCGAGTGAGACTTCGCCGAGACTCGTTCCGTAGTCCACCAGCGTTCCGGTCAGTGGTTTGCCGGTGAGCGATTCGTTCACCCGCGACGCGACGTCCAGCCCGAACGGCACCGAGAAGCGTCCGCACCACGTGACCTTGTAGTGCGTCACGTCCGTGCTGTCGACGCACGCGTAGAGAAATGCGTGCAGGCCGTCACGCCGAACCGGGCCCGAAGAATCCGACGCGATCAACCCCCGGTCGCGGTCCACGGCCTTCGCGTATCCGTCCGGGCCGGTTCCGAAGGCCGCGAAGTTGCTCCCGCCCCAGTCGGCGTCGCCGTAGTGGACGGCATCCGACGACGCGATGATCGCGATGTCGCGGCCGAGTACCCAGCCCTTCTCCTGGATGATCGACGCCAGCGCGGACGACACGTCGCCGGCGAGACGGTCCATCGTCGTCCAGTCCATGTACGGAACCAGAATCGAAACGATCTGGACGTCTCGATCGAACGCCTGGAGCCACGGCACGATGGCTTCCACGGAGTGCTCGACCTCTTGCATGTCGTTGTCGACGATGAGGTCGCTCCTGGGGAGACGCGCGATCAGCTCATCGCGCACGGGCGATGGCGTCACCGGGCCATATGGACCACGCCACGCCTTGAACGAATCGAACACCAGCGTGTCGTGGCACTCGAACACCTTCGCCTTGTGGAAGACGCCGAAGATCACCACGGTCTTCGCGTGAATGTGGGGAAGCAAAAGCGCGTAGAGGCGACCCGCGTAGTAATAATCGTCGTGGGGACAGACGGCCGCGGAAAACGCCGTATCGCCGGTCCAGCCCTGCGTCGCTTCCAGCTCCGCGGCGCGGGGAGAAGCGAGAACGCGGCACTGGGCGAGTACCGAGTCCATCTGCGCCGCGGTGGTGACAAACCCCACCGCGTCCATCTGCCCGCGGACACCGTTGGCGGGCTTGATCCCCACCGAGTTCAGCAGATCCTGTCGATCATCCGCTCGCGCGGAACCGAATACGCAGATCAAAGTGATCGCAAGAACCCAACGTGGCAGACTCTTGAACAACCTGTTTCTCCTGGAGCGGTTCGCGGAAGCTCAAGCATAGACGCGCGGGCCCCCAACGTCAACCCGACCCCCTTCCCGTCGGACAAACGGTCTTGCAGCCCGGGCCTCCAACGCGCATCCTGCGCGTATGCCGAGAATCGCCGTCATCCGTCCGGTCAGCGAGAGCATCGTCCGCTGCGAGCTCACGCACCTCGCGCGCGAGCCGATCGACTACTGGCGCGCGGTGGAACAGCACGCGGCGTATGAAGCCGCGCTTGCCGAAGTTTGCGATGAGATCATTCACGTTCCCGCCGCGCACGATCTGCCGGACGCGGTGTTCGTGGAAGACGCGGCCGTAGTCCTGGACGAAGTCGCGGTGATGACCCGCCCGGGTGCCGTGTCGCGCCGCGCCGAACTGGAGGGCGTCGAGCAAGTGCTCGCGCGCTATCGCGACATCGTGCGCATCGAGGAACCGGGTACGTTGGATGGCGGCGACGTGCTGCGCGTTGGCAAACGAATCTTCGTCGGGCGCTCGAGCCGGACGAACGACGAAGGCATCGCGCAGTTGCGCGCGCGCGTGTCCGGATTCGGCTACACGGTCAAGGACATCGACGTGCGCGGTTGCCTGCACCTCAAGTCGGCGGTGACCGCCGTGGGGGAAAGCGCGTTGCTCGGCAACCGCGCGTGGGTCGACCGGCGCGCGTTCGGCGATGTGACGTGGGTCGAGGTCGATCCTTCCGAACCGCACGCGGCGAACGCGCTCTGGATCGGCGACGGCGTGATCTACCCGCGCGCCTGCGAGCGCACAGCCTCGATGCTGCGCGCCCATCTCGACGCGGCGGCAATGTCCCTCCATCTCGTGGACGCCTCGGAACTGGCAAAGGCCGAGGGCGGCGTCACCTGCTGCAGTCTGATTTATCAGGACCGCGCCAGCTGATAACGGTTCATGCCAGTCGCACATCTCCGCTTGTGAAAGAAGTGCGTACTCCCGCTGCGGGAGTGAGGCACGCGGCGCTGGCTACCATCGCGCGATACCATCACGTTCGTGCCGGCAGTGGCCTCGCGGGGCACAGTTGGTGAGTCTGGGCTTTATGAAGCTGACGTTACCTCAAATTTCTTCTGAGAATAGGTTGACGCCTCCGCGCTTCCGAATGGCGTTGCTGCACGAGTTGCTGGAGGAAGGCAAAGGGCCGCCCGAGGGCGGCCCATCTAAATGAATAAGCCATGGTCACTCGTGTCGCAAGCTTCGCGGCAAGTAGTCTACTCCACCGTGAACACTTTCGATCCACAGGGAAGTGACCGCACTATATTAAGTTCTAGTTGACATGGAGTTCCACGGAGTCCTCTCCGCCGATTACCGAAACCTTGTCCACGATTATTGAACTCGCAAAAGCATCGACAAGCCAATTGCCCCTCTTAATCGCCTGAACAACGACACGGTGCTCCCGTGATGTATTCACCTTCACGGTATCCACCCACGACGAGTCACCCGATGTGATCAAGAAATGAGTCCTTGGCAACACGAAGTGCCCGGTGACAACGTAGTCATCCCTACCTTCGGGTAGGATAGGGTACGCTACTTCGTAGGTGCAGGACAGCGTGGTGGTTTCCATAAATGCAGGGTTCCTATCCGCGGTGAGCTTAACAGCAATACCTTCGCTCGTAGATTGATCGCCAGTGCCCTGATCGTCGGTCGAGTTCACTCTGCATCCAAGAAGCAATACCGGCACCAACAGGTAAGGTAATAGGGTTTTCATCAGTTACCTCCGGCTTCCTACTTCAAGAGCACAATTTTCGAGACGAAGCGCTGTCGCGTCGTATTGAGAACGATGAAATATATTCCGCTCGCTTGACGTGAACCGTTGTAACCAGCGCCATCCCACGTTAGCCAGTGCCGCCCGCGCAATTGCAGCCCCGCGACTAGGTGGCGAACGAGTTTGCCGCGGACATCGTAGATCGCGAGAGCGATCTCATCGGCCGACGCTAGATCAAAATAGAACGTCGTCTGTGGATTGAAAGGATTGGGACGAGCCGCACCCAAATTATTGACGACCGGTTGCAAATCAGGAGGGTTATACGTCTGGCACGGCTCCTCACACGGTTCTGGTGGATCATATCCTTTGCCAGGAGATGTATTACTCCAAATCACAACGAATGTGTTCGAATTCGCCGTGGTGATTCCGTCGTCAGCTGCGAGAGTGATCGACGTGGAACGTTCCGTATTTGCTGGAAAAGTTACACTCAATTGTCCCGGAGCTGTCCATTCCCAGTTGGCGGAGGAGTTGCTGTTCGAGTACACCGAAAGCGTGAGTTCTGCGTCGGAGGACTCGAGGTCAGAAACTTGGGGATTCACATCAAGTGTGTACGTCTGATTCGGGTAGCGCCAAGCGTTTCCGATTGACATCCAAACAGGAGAGGTATTGAAGTTAATCTGATTCAGCCGGATGGCTTGGACCGGTTCGTGTCGGGGGTTGCCAGCTTGCATCCATCTGGTCCAAAAGGTCTGGAATGTTCCCTTAACATCGTAGTCATGAAGAACGTCAAGAATCGTCGCCAGGCTCGTGGAGTAGAAATCGTGGCCCTGTTGCCAATTCTGTGGCAACTCGTTGTGCGTGTCGAACAGGTCATAGAGTGCGCGTGCAACAGCTCCCTCTGTGCTCAACGCGGTTTGCGAGGACATCCCCTCGTAGACATTGTCCGGCAAAATCTCTGCGTTCGCGTATCCGCCGCCGGGCCAATTGAACTCCTCGTCATTCTCAATTGCGACGGGGAGAAAGTCGGCAAATCCCTCTTGCCATGCGCAGCCACTCGTATTCGGGGTGTCGAAGTAATGATTATCCCCGGTGCACGGGTTGGAGCTGGACAAGTCATCAAACCAATCGGAGACAGCATGGCCGTACTCATGGACACAAACGTCGAAAGAGTTCGCATCCGCTGCGTGGCCAATGTATATGGCAGGGCTGGAGTAATAGGTTTCATTGGTAAGAAAGCTTACAAACGATCCATAGAACGCTCGGACTGTTCGCATGTTGTAGCCCGCGGCATAAACGCCGCTCCATCCACGATTCAGATTGTCGAAAACAATGCAAGCTCGCTGCGTGAAGCCAGGTCCCTCGATTCTGTAAGTTCCGACATCCAGAGTGCCGGAACCAGCATCGTCATGTACACTCGTGTTAAATTTGTACTGAACGACGCCTCCTTGAAGGTCCCGATCGGAAACGAGGATGTGGCCATTTTCCAGTAGGGCTTGGGCATAAACATCCACGGTGCCCGAGCAGTCCCCATTTTCAACCGCAATCGAATAGTAGCCCTGATTGTTCGTCGCCGTCACCCCAAGAAGATCATCGCTGCCACAAAAGCTATCACTGTCCCAGATGCGAACCGTGGCGTTGACAAGGGGCGCGTAGATTGCATTGTTGTACTCGTCGGTACCGACCCAATATACGTACCGCCCCTGCACAGTTAGCGTCGCCAGCGTCATCGCCGGTCCACCGTAGGCAGAGTCGTTTGGTTCGCCCGGATTGGGCACAGAATCGAAAGGAACAGGGTCCATAGCGGTGTAGTATGGGAACTCGTAGGACTCAACGTTCAACGATCCTTCCGTAAAGAATGCATACGAAGTGCCATCCGGAGCGATTTCCCCGGAAAGTGGTGATTCGCCGGACGAATCCGGATCCGTCGAAACATTGATGTTCAGAAGATCACAGTCACTAAGCGTAATCAGACTGTCTACAAAACCCTACTGCAAAGCGTGACTTCATAGATACCGGCCTGGGTCGCCTCTACAGAATACTGATGCACAGAAACGAGGCCGTCCCCTAACGAGTCCTCAAATGCGACAACAGATTGTCCTCCCGTGACGAGGCCAGTTTCAAGCGTAAGGACTGAGTTGGAAATGAACAGCGTGTCCACATCGCATGTCACGGAACACACCACTGTGAATGCATTACCGGGCTCGGGCAGCCCCGTGCACGAAAGTGAGACGCGCAGAGGTGTTCGAGCCGTCGTGTGGGCTTGTGACGTTATCAACATCAAAAGAAGAGTACTGAGTAGAAATGGAAGACAAACGGAACCGAACCGGCACAAAGCATAACCTCCCGAGGGTGAGGAGAGTCTCCCGATACTTCGGCTGCTCGGCTGCCCGTCGAGGTTAGCAAAGCCATTTGCCTCATTGCAACACATTTCTTGAATACCTGACAGTGAACCGGCGTTCGGGCGGCCGCTTCGCTTTCACGCCGACTGGAACGCATGACAAACGCAAGCGTGAAGACGATGAGGCGCCGGATATCGTCGTGGTCCGGTTCCCGGTCACGCCAGCAAATCTACGCGCTTGTGAAAAGAGCGCGTGCTCCCGCTGCGGGAGTGAATGTAAGGATCGCGGCCGCGCGGAACGCGTTCAGCGTCGCGTCGACGGCTGCGCGGGGGTCTCGCGGCGACGCGACAGGCACAGCCACGCCATCGGACGCACGTCGTACTCGACGTCGAACTCGATCGATCGCATCAACAACAATTCGAGCGCGGGCTCGATCGCGTCGATGACCTCGCGCGCGGTGCGCCGCGGCGGTCCGACGTCGCGCGGCGGGCCCTCGGTGCTGCCGATCAGGCTCAGCCAGTGGCCGCCGGGCGCGAGCAGTTCGGCGACGCGCGCGGCGAAGCGGGCCCGCACGTCGGCTTCGTCGAATACGTGGAAGCATCCGCGGTCGAAGACGAACTGGAACGGTCCGCCGGGCGGGTCCGTCGGTCAGGAAATCCAGCACCTCGAAGCGACAGTGAGCGGTGCCCGCCGCCTTCGATCGCGCGCGTTCGATCGCCAGCGGCGACACGTCGACGCCGACGACGTCGAACCCGTGCGCCGCCAGCCACAGCGCGTTGGTTCCGGTTCCGCACCCGACCTCGAGCGCGCGACCCGCGGAGACGGTGCCCGCTTCGACAATCTCAATGAGATGATTGGCGGGCCGACCGGTGTCCCACGGTGTGTCATCGGCGGCGTAGCGCGAGTCCCAATCTGGTTCGCGGCATGATCAGACTCCTTCTCTTTACGGGCCAATGGACGATTGGCCGGTCCACGAAATTGCCGCGGGGAAACCCCTTTTCAATTAAAGGGGTCCCCTGACTATAATGCAACCGTTTGGTCGAACCCAGGAGGAGACCATGTTCGATACCGGAAATACAGGATTCATGCTCGTCGCGACCAGCCTCGTCATGCTGATGACGCCGGGGCTCGCGTTCTTCTACGGCGGTCTGGTGGGACGCAAGAGCGTCCTGTCGATCATGATTCAGAGCTTCGTGTCGATGGGTGTCACCACGATCCTCTGGTACGCCGTCGGCTTTTCGCTCTGCTTCAGCGGCGGACAGGGCGGGATCATCGGCAACCTCGACATGGCGTTCCTCCGCGGCGTCGGTCCGTCGACGGCCTTCGGTGACGGCCAGATTCCGATGTACTGCTTCTTCGCCTACCAGATGATGTTCGCGATCATCACGCCCGCGCTGATCACCGGCGCGTTCTCGAATCGCGTGCGCTTTCCGGCGTACTTGCTGTTCCTGGTCGCGTGGCTGCTGCTGGTCTACTTCCCGTTCGTGCACATGATCTGGGGCGGGGGACTGCTGGCCAGGTGGGGCGTGCTCGATTTCGCGGGCGGCATCGCCGTCCATAATATTGCGGGCATGGCGGCGCTGGCCTCGGTGCTGTTCGTCGGCCGGCGTCGCGCCGCGGACGCGGGTCCGCACAGCATTCCGCTGGTCGCGCTCGGGACCGGCCTCCTGTGGTTCGGCTGGTACGGCTTCAACGCCGGCAGCGAACTGAAAGTCGATGCCGTCACCGCGATGGCGTTCGTGAACACCGACATCGCCGCGTCGTTCGCCGCGATCGCGTGGCTGTTCCTCGAGTGGACACTCGTCAAGAAGCCGAAGTTCGTCGGGCTGTTGACCGGCGCGGTGGCCGGTCTCGCGACCATCACGCCCGCCGCGGGCTACGTGACACCGGGGTCCGCCGTGCTGATCGGAATCTGCGCCGGCGGCGTGTGCTACGCGGCGGTGGGTCTCAAGAACCGGCTCAAGTGGGACGACGCGCTCGATGTGTGGGGCGTCCACGGCGTCGGCGGCGCGCTCGGAATCGTGATGCTCGGTCTTCTGGGAACGACCGCGGTCAACGCGAACGGCGCCAACGGTCTGTTCCATGGCGGCGCGGACTTCTTCGTCAAGCAACTCGTCGCGGTCGTGGTCTCGTCGACCTACGCATTCGTGTTCACGTACGGCATGCTGTGGATCATCAACAAGTTCGCCCAGGTGAAGACAACCGAAGCGGAAGAAACGACGCTGGACGAATCGCTCCACGGCGAGCACGCGTACGCCAACTAGGGACCCGTACCGAAGGGACGTGCATGCGACTCCGACTCCTCTTTCTGATCGGACTGATGTCGACGCTCGCGGCCGCGGTGGCCGCGAGCGCCGCGGAATCGAATTCAAACAGCGTGACCCTCGGCGTCGATCTCGATGAGCCGGTACGTCTGGCGCGGATTGGATATCGGCAACAGCCCGTCGATCCAGCCGACGCTGGCGCTCGAGAGCCATGGTTTCGACGCTGGGCGCCTGGGCGGCGTACAGCATGTCGTCGGAAAGTTCGGCGCACGACGAGATCGACTTCTGGCTGGACTACACGCGGACCGTGGAAAGCGGCGCCGGTTTCAAGCTGATCGTGACCGACTACACCTATCCGAATTCGGGTGTCCCGTATTCTAAGTCGGCTGCGAACACGCTGGAGACGGGCGTGGCGATCATGGGTCCGTCGCGATTTCCGCTGACCATCGCCGGCTACGTCAATGTGTCGAACGACGACGGCCACAACACGTACTTTCAGGCCGACTATCCGGCGAAGGCCGGCGAGGTCGACCTGGATTTCTTCGTGGGTGTGGCCGGGGGCAGCACGGAGAATCCCGACTACTACGGCACCGACACCTTCAACGCGATCAACACGGGGCTGTCGGCGAAAAAATCGATCGCCGTGACCGACCGGTTCTCAGTGCCGCTCACCGGCTGGCTGATCTATAACCCCCACGCCGAAATCGCCTATTTCGTCGTCGGAATGAGTCTGTAGCGCCGCCATCCTCTCTCCGCGCCGCGATGCAAGGGGCATCAGGGATTCCCTGACTTTGTCCTGACCGGGCAGATTTGCCTACCATTCACTTGGCGAAATCCGGCGCCCCTGCTCATACTCCGTGACGGGACCGTGAGGGGAGTTCGCGTCGTGGAATCGAGCGCGCGGGAGGTGTAGTCGTGCCTTTCAGAGGATACAGCGGCCGTAGTTCGCTCGACGTACTCTGCATCGACGACGATACCGAGGATCGCGATCAGATCCTCGCCGTACTCGTGGGCCCGGACCCGGTTTTTTGTGTGACCTGCGTCGCGACGAAAGCTGAGTTGGCGACACACCTTGCCGCCGGTCCATGGGACGCGGTTCTCACCGATCTCAATATCCTCGGCTTCAATGGCCTGGAAATCATCCAGTTCATCTCATCGAAGGTTCCCTCGACTCCACTGATCGTCGTCACCGGCACCGGCTCGGAAGAACTCGCGGTCGGCTCCATGCGCGAGGGCGCCAGCGACTATGTTGTCAAGTCAGCGTCGCACCTCAAGCACCTTTCCGTCACGATCCG
The DNA here is from genome assembly GCA_963761125.1 of Candidatus Latescibacterota bacterium. Taxonomy (GTDB): domain Bacteria; phylum Krumholzibacteriota; class Krumholzibacteriia; order WVZY01; family JAKEHA01; genus JAKEHA01. Next base: position 104,687 of record CAVXFV010000002.1, on the reverse strand, counting down.
ACGCGCCGTCGACAGAGCGAGGCGAGCGAACTCCAGCGAGAAGCTCCAAATGATGCTGGAGCGCACGGAGCATATCGCTCGCATCGGCAGCTGGGAGTGGGAGATTGCGACGGACGCGGTGAGATGGACGAAGGGGTTGTACACTTTGTATGGACTGGAGCCCGGCGAAGCAGCTCCTTCATTTGCGGAGCATCATCGATTCTACACTCCGGACGATTTTGCGCGCCTGCGGCAAGCAGTCGAAGCCACGATTTCGGACGGGACACCCTATGATGTAGAACTCAATGTCATTCGAGGTGACGGCACCGTCCTGCGGGGCGTGGCGTCGGGATTCCCCGTCCATGGCCCGGATGGAACGATCACCCGTTTATACGGGTCCTTTCAGGACATCAGCGAATTGCGGGCGGCCGAGCGCGCACTTCAGGACCGAGAGCGACAGTACCGCGCGCTGGTGAACAATACCCGTGACCTGATCTGGGTGGCCGACCTGGAGTTGGTTTTCACCTACGTCAGCCCGAGCGTCGAGCGACTGCTGGGTTACACACCTGAAGAAATCACTGGAACAAACCTCAAGGAATTGTGTGACGAAGCGACTCTGGTGCGTGTTTACGAGGTTCTAGAGGACCAGTTGAAGTTGGGTCCGGAACACGCCGGGGTGGTCGTAGAGGTTCCCTTGATTCGAAAGGACCGGACCATTGTTCTGGTCGAGGCCAGCGCGGCCGTCGTCTTCAGCGATGATGGACATCCGCTGTACGTTCAGGGGACGTCACGGGACATCGGCGAGAGGCGCAAAATGGAAGTCGAACGGGAGCGTTCGATGCAGGCCATCCGGCACGCGGGCGAAGCGGTTGTCGTCACGGATATCAACGGTGTGATCGAGTATGTCAACCCCGAGTTCGAACGGATTACAGGCTACTCGGCAGCCGAGGCCATCGGGCGGAATTCGCGGCTCTTGTCGAGCGGGAAGCAAGACAAGACGTTCTACAAGGACATGTGGGACACGATCACGGCGGGACGGACCTGGGAGGGTCGATTCACCAACAAGCGCAAGGACGGCACACTCTTTACCGAGGCCGCAACCATTTCCGCCGTCGTCGACCCTGCCGGGAAGGTCGTCAATTTTGTCGCGGTCAAGCGCGACATCACCCGGGAATTGACGCTCGAGGGACAACTACGCCAGGCACACAAGATGGAAGCGGTCGGTCGGCTCGCGGGAGGCGTCGCGCATGACTTCAACAACATGCTCGGCGTCATTCTCGGGTACGCGCGGCAGGCGCAGTCTCACCTCGACCAGAAGGATTCGCTGCAAAAGGACCTGCACGAGATCATTCGCGCCGGTGAACGGTCAGCGGATCTGACGCGCCAGCTCCTCGGATTTGCGCGCGGCCAGGCGGTGTCACCCCGAATCGTCGACCTGAACGACGGCGTCGACAAGGCGCTGAACATGCTGCGTCGAATCGTACGCGAGGATATCGACCTCCACTACAAGCGGGGAGAGAACACCTGGCCTGTCGAGATTGACCCGACGCAGCTCGATCAGATTCTCACGAATCTGGTCGTCAACGCCCGCGATGCGATCGACGGCGTCGGACGCATTCACATCGAGATCGGCAACGCCGAATTCGACGAACAATACTGCGCCAACCACGTGGGGTTCACTCAGGGGAATTTCTCCAGATTGACGGTCAGCGACAATGGCAAAGGCATGGACAGGGATACGCTGTCTCATATCTTCGAACCGTTCTACACGACGAAGTCGGCATCGGAAGGCACCGGGCTCGGACTGGCGACGACCTACGGGATCGTCAAGCAGAACGGAGGATTCATCAACGTCTACAGCGAGCCGGACGTCGGCACTACGGTTAGCGTGTATCTGCCCGGGCAAGTCGGAGCGGCTGTCAAGCCCGCTCGCAAGGCGGCGGAGAAGGCGGCGACGGGCACGGAGACGGTATTGCTTGTCGAAGACGAAGCCGCCTTGCTGGAATTGTCGGTCGTCTCGCTGGAAACGCTCGGCTATCGCGTGCTTCCGGCGAATAGGCCCGAGCTGGCCGTTGAGATCGCCCGGGAGCATGGAGACGCAATCGACCTTCTGATGACGGACGTCATCATGCCGCACATGAGCGGGCAACAGCTATGGGAGCAGCTACAAACAATCACTCCGGGTCTGAAGTGCTTGTTCGTGTCGGGGTACCCGGCGGACGTGATCCATGATCGCGGTCGGCTTGCCGATAACGTCACGTTTCTGCAGAAGCCGTATGTTCTTGATGCGCTCGCAGCGAAATTGCGTGAGGCGCTCGACGAATGATTGTGTGACTCCAGGAGAGCAGGGCCCCCATGGAAAGAAAAAAGCCGCAAACCACGGGACCGGAAGCTCAGGACGAAGAACGACGGCGCCTTCTCACCGAGCACCACTGCCGGCGGCGGCGCGTCGACGCCCAGCAGCACATGGCGCGGCGCATCGCCCATGACTTCAACAATCTCCTCCAACCCGTCCTCGGCTACATTCATCTCGCGAAGAACACGGATGATCCGGAGAAGGCGCGTGGCTTCCTGGGTCGCGCCGTCGACGGGGGCGAGAAAGCACGAAAACTGATCGAACGGATTGCGGAAATTGGGCACGCCGGCCCGGCGCGATTGACGGTGTTCATGTTGAACGATGCGGTCGCCGCGGCCGTGGCCCGGTTTCGCACGGTGCTACCGGAAGGGATACGCCTGGAGGTCGATCTCGAGAACCCGCACGCGCCCGTGCGAGGAAACGCCGACCGTCTGGACGAAATGCTGACGCACCTGCTCACCAATGCATGCGAGGCGATGACGGATGGCGGCACGTTACGCGTTGGCGTCGAACGCCTGGTGGTGGAGAGCGAAGAGTCGAAGGATCACCCGCTCCTGGCGACGGGCGAGTATGCGATCGTGACGGTGGTCGACGACGGTGTCGGTATGAGTCCGGATACCGAGGAACGGATGTTCGATCCGTTCTTCTCGACAAAATTGACCGGCATTGGTCGCGGCCTGGGTCTCACGACCGTGTACGATGTTGTTGCCGAACTGGGAGGCGATATCGACATCGCGTCGGAACCCGGCCGCGGCACCCGCGTACGCGTTTGCATCCCGCTGTCAGCGACGTCACTGGCTTCGTGACTGCGCTTCACGCACTCAGGGGGACATCGACGGTGGACCGCATGCGGGGAAGGGTAATCGAGACAGTGCATCCGGCGCCCGCGTTCGCGACGATGTCGATCGATCCGCCGTGTAACGCGACAATTTCGCGCGTGATTGACAATCCGAGCCGTGCACCCTCGTGATGGTGTGCCATGTCGTGCGCGGACAATTCCTCAAACAGGTGAGACATGACCTCCGGATCGAACCCGGGACCCTCATCGACGATTGCAATGCACAGTTGATTCGCAGTGGTCGACACCTCGACGTGGGTCGTCGTACCCCGGGGGCTGAAGCGGATGGCATTGTCGAGAACCGATGATACGGCGATGCGTAGAAGTCCATCGTCGGCGATGATTTCCGTTTGATCGGGACACTCGACCACGATGCGGACATCGTGCGCCAGCGCCTTCTCGCGCATCGCGTCGACCGCCGAGGTGAGAAACGCGGTCATGTTGACTGGAACCTTGTTGAGAAGCAGGCCGCCACTCTTGAGCGTGCACAACAGATGCGATCGCTCCATAAGAGCGCCGAGGCGGGCCGCGGCATCGGCAATCATCGAGAGGAACTCGCCGGCGGGATCCGTGTCATTGGTTTTTGTCGATCTCATCGCGTCGACCGCCCCGTTGATCACGGTAAGCGGTGTTCGCGTTTCATGTGCCAGCAGTGTCAGAATATCGTCCTTTAGCCCGCTGAGTTCCTCGGTACGCTTGAGGCGGAGCAAGACGCGAACTTTTGCGACAAGTTCGTCGGGAACATATGGTTTGCTGATAAAATCGTCGGCGCCGACCTCGTAGCCCTTCAGGCGATCCTCCACCTGCGAATTGCCGGAGACCAGCACGAGTTTCGCGTGTCGCAGGTGGCCATTGCTCCGCAGTTGCCGGCAGGTCTCGTACCCGCTGATATCCGGCAATCCGATATCCAGCAGAATCAAGTCGGGACAAAACGCTGGCGGCGGCACTAATGGCATCCCGCCCCGAAGTAACCAGGCGCAGCTCGAAATCGTCCGCCAGAATTGCTTCGAGCAACTCAAGACTGGCGTTGTCGTCGTCCACGCCGAGAATGCTGCCCTTGATAAGCTTCTGCATGGCCACGCTCCGACTCGGGCGCTTTCGCCCGAGTACGTTGAGCTACGATGTCACGGCAACTCGTCGGATGACGATAAACGTGAGATCGTCGATTCGTTCGGATGAGAACTCGTCCACCGCGCGGACGATCGCGGCGCCGATGCGCTCCGCAGCGGCACCCCTGTGTTCGGACAATACGCGCGTCAGTCGCTCCGGGCCGAAAGGTGTTCCGTCGGCGTCCTCCATATCCGTGACGCCGTCGGTGTAGACGCAAAACACATCGCCGGGTCGTGTCGCGATCTCCGTCAACTCAAAGCGCATTCCGATATCTATTCCCAACAAGCCGCCGCCGGCCGCCGGCCGCGCGACGGAGCCATCCGCGCGCACGTGACATGGAAGCTCGTGCCCGGCACGGACGTAGCGGATGCTGCCGTCGCGCGTGACCATCTCCCCAAGAAGCATGGTCGCAAAGATATTGCCGGGCGAATGACGCGCAACCAGCGCATTCAGTCGCTCCATTGCCCGGACCAGGTCGAACTCCGGATCCGGCGTCTGGCTGTGCAATCCCGCATGCAGCGTCGACGCGAGGAGAGCGGCGGGTGCGCCCTTGCCGCTGACATCGGCGATCGCAAACAGAGCCCGCTCGTTGGCCTGTTCGCCGGAAATTACGTCGTAGTAGTCTCCCGACACTTCCAGAGAGCTGATATTGCACCCCCAGATGTCAAAGCCGGCGATTGGCGGAATCGTCGTCGGATAGAGTGCCTTTTGAACCCGCCGCGCTTCCTCGAGTTCCCGGCTGCATGGCCGCGACCCTGCGCCGATACTTCGGTGATCGCTCTGGTTGCGTACGTCCGCGACATTCGGATAACCGACCGGGTGCGCGCAAGTACTTCGTCCTTGTCGAAAGGCTTCGATATGAAATCGTCGCAACCGGCTTCGATTCCCGTGATGCGGTCCTGCGTATCGTTCAGTGCGGTTATCATCAGAATCGGCATCGTCTGCGTGTCGGGGTTTGCACGCAGTGCATGCGCCACGTCGAAACCGTCCATGCCCGGCATCATGACATCCAGCATCGACGACGTCGACAGGTTCCGCGGCGAAACATAGTCGAGACACTGCCTGGCCGCTCTTTCGCCAGAACCACCTCATACCCCTGCGGCACCAGCAGCGCTTCGAGAAGTTCGCGATTGGCTTCGATTGTCGTCTACGACAAGTATTCGCGTCCTGGTAGCAATCATTGCGGTTCTGAGGACAGCGCCGAGGTCGATCGATCGGCAGCGTGATCAGAATGCTGATGCCCGTGTTCCGAGTCTTGGCTATCTACGATCAGACGTCCACCGTGCATCTCGATGAAGCGCGCGGCGAGCGGAATACCGAGGCCGGTCCCGTGGAAATGCTTGTGCATACAATGTGAGCCGTCGTGTGATGCAGCGAAGGTCGTCTCCTCGCTGTGGACATACGCGTTCGTCTTCGAAATCCCAAACCGCACGTATGCTTCCAGGTCGCCGTGTCGTCCCGTCTGCACCAGCAGGCGGCCGCCCTCGACAGTCGATTGGATTGCACTGTCCAGGATGTTGAAAATCGCCGTCTTCAGGCGATTCTCATCGGCGCTTATCTGCGGAAGATCGGGCGTTGGTTCGAAGGAGACTTCAACGCGATGTTCGTACGCGAGATCCGCGACCAATGACAACATCCGGCTGATGAGCGCGTCGAGGTCGACCGGGTTGGTGCGGGATGCGAAACGCCCGGATTCGGCGCGAGCAAGAGCCAGAAGATCGTCGACGAGACGCTGAAGTCGGGAGCCGCCCTCGCTGATATGGTGGGCGAATCGCCGGTGGCGGTCGTCGGTGAGCCCGTTTGTTTCGTCGGTCAGAAGCGCGGAGAACCCGATGATCGAGTGCAGCGGTGTCTTGAGCGAGTGCGTGATGCGGACAAAGAATTCGTTTGTCGCCATGCGCGACAGATTGGCGGCCACGCGTTCCAGGCGGAGGTCGTCCTCGATCGTTTTCCACCGCGTGATGTCGTATACGACGATGACCCGCCCGCCCGACGCTGTCAGCGGGCCGATGTGCACGTCGACCGGGATCCGCTTGCCGTCCCGCCGGATCGCTTCGCTTTCCCTCGATGTACCCGTGCGAACTGCTTCGACGCCCGACGGGATCAGACGCGTGATCTCGATGCCCGGGAATTCCTCCCGGGTGTAACCGAAAAATTGCTCGGCGCTCGAATTTGCCGCCCTCAACACGAAGTGGTCGTCGAGGACGAGGACGGGATCGGGGATCTGTTCAAGAATTCGGGTGCTTGAGCTGCAACATTTCTCGAACCACGCTTGTGAATACTCCATTGGTGCGCCGGTCCCTTCTCGGGCACGGGGTGTCATTACATCGCACGGGTCACCGGGAGCATGCAAGTCGGGGGCCAGTCGTCTCGCGTGCTCGCGTTGAACCATGTTCATGTAACATGCTGTTAAATAAACGATTGTGCCCGTCCTCTTCCGGAGTGTCCCGGGGGCTACCGGCCGAACCCCGCGGCCGGGCCCGAGATCGTGCTCTTTGCATTTCGTGGATCTACAACCCGAGGGCGGAAGTTGCCACGTCGTGATCGAAGAGACCGCACGGGGGTGTTCGCAGAACGGCCGCTGAGGTATCATTGAGGGCTAACGGAACCAAAGTGAGGTCGAACCGTGACTCTCAGACGAAGTATGTTGTGGGCACTCGTGATTTCCGTAATGTCGGTGCTATTGACGGTGGCTGCCCGTGCGCAGACCGATGTTCCAGCGAGCGCAAACATTTACGGCGCGGGTCACTCGACGGTCGAAGAGCCGAGCGGTCATGGGGCCGGCACGATGCCTCCCATGGTTGGGCTCCCGGCCGGTACGAGCCGAACGATGCAGTTCTCGTCGGCCGGAACCATTGCATACTGTCCGTGCGGGTCCAACGGCCCCGACGGGATCGCGGGCTCGGGAATACCCACCGGCCTCTATATGGGGATCGCCGGCCCGATATTTCCAACGCGTTTGCGCTACGTCGCCGGCGTGTTTCTGGATGACAACGAACCCGTCGATCCACCTCCGGCATCTCTGTCGTTCTCCGATGGCGCATTCACAGAGATCTCGCCGGACCTTCGCCAGATCTTCTTCATGGGCGATGGGTTGACCGACACGGGCACCGGAGACCCGCAGACTATCCACGTCCCCGATGGCGCAACACGTCTGTTCATGGGCTTCATGGACAGTTGGGATGGCACCGGTCTTCCGGGAGGCTATTCCGACAACACCGGCTCGGTCAGCGTCACCATCACGTTTGCACCGACAGGCGTCGGAAATGCGCCGGTGTTGCATCAGCTTCACGCAGTGCCGAATCCGTTTTCGGAGAATGTTGGAATCACCATTGCACCGGCTGTAACCGGTGCGTTTCGCCTCGAGATCTACGACGTTCAGGGGCGACTGATCCGCGCGCTCGCGAGCGGGACGCTCTCCGGACAGCGTCAGTTCGACTGGAACGGCGAGACGAGCGACGGACGGCGCGCGAGTTCCGGCGTCTACTACATACGGCTGACGTCGCCGGGTGGAGTGGAGACCCGCAAACTGGTACTCACGAGATAGCGCCCGCAATTCGGTCCCTCTGGTATACTCGCGTCAATGCCTGCGCCTCTTCAGCTTGGCCGCGCAACGCAGCCATGAACCAGAAAAGTGAAATCACCCGCCTGCTCGGCGAGCTAGCCGGGGGTGATGCGTCCGCGTTCACCCAGTTGATACCGCTCGTCTACGAAGATCTGCGCCTGATTGCACACCGCCATCTTCGGCGGCACGGCGCTGCCATTACGCTGAATACCACGGCCCTGGTTCACGAAGCGTACCTCCGTCTCGTCGATCGGTCGAGACTGGAGTGGAAAGATCGGGGACATTTTCTCGCGGTATACAGCGTGGTCATGCGCAACCTGCTGGTCGACATCGCGCGCAAGCAGCAGGCGATCAAGCGTGGTGGCGATCGCAGGCGCACGACTCTGGATGAGAACACCGCAAAGGTCGATTATCAGGCGGATCACGTCCTCGCCGTCGATCGCGCCCTGTCGCGACTCAACGACCTGGACGAACGCCTGGGCCGGGTGGTCGAGTGCCGCTTTTTCGCCGGCCTCACCGAGGAAGAAACCGCGAGCGCGCTCGGGGTAACCGACCGGACGGTACAACGCGACTGGGCCAAGGCGAAGGCGCTTCTCAGCGAATGGATCGAAACGAAGTGAACAGCCCCGACTGGCATCGTGTCAGCCGCATACTCGACGAGGTGCTGGCGGCGCCGGAGGCCGATCGCGCGGCGCTGCTCCAACAGGCCTGCGGCGGCGACGCCGAGTTGCTCGTGCGTTTGACGCGCATGGTCGCAGCGGCAGGCAGCGACGCTTTCGAAATCCCCGCCGGCGAACTCGCCGCCGACTTGATCGACGGATCGGTGCATGAAGGGCCCTCGGCCATGACCGGACAGCGAATCGGCGCGTACCAGATTGAGCGAGTGCTCGGGGTGGGCGGAATGGGAGTCGTGTATCTCGCGCGGCGGGCCGACGGTCATTTCGAACAGCGTGTGGCACTCAAGCTCATCCGCGCGGCCAATTCGGATCCAGTATCCATGCAGCGGTTTGCGAGCGAGCGCCAGATACTCGCAGATCTGGATCACCCCAACTTGTCCAGGCTGCTCGACGGCGGCGTGACTGACGATGGCTGGCCGTATTTCGTGATGGAATACGTCGACGGCGTTCCGATCACCCAGTATTGCGATGAACACAAACTCGGCCTCGACGATCGGTTGACGCTTTTCGAAACGGTATGTGGGGTCGTGGATCACGCCCATCGCAACCTGATCATCCATCGCGACCTGAAGCCGACCAACATTCTGGTTACGAGTGACGGCACTCCCAAACTCCTGGACTTCGGTATTGCCAAGTTGCTCGATCCCGCGCGCGCGCCGGATCGGGTTATGACGGTGGCGGACTCGTCGCCGCTCACGCCCGAGTATTCATCACCCGAACAGATCCGCGCGAGACCCGTGACGACCGAATCGGACGTGTACTCGCTGGGCGTGTTGTTGTACACGCTCTTGACGGGCAAACAGCCCTACACGCTGGCAGGTCTTTCCGCCGGAGAACGCGAGCGAATCGTTTGCGAGGAGACGCCCGCCGCCCCGAGTGACGTCGTTACCGACGCGGAGACGCGCAAGCGATTGCGTGGCGACCTCGATTCCATCGTGATGATGGCCCTGCGCAAGGAGCCGGAACGCCGCTACTCGTCGGCCCGCGAGTTGGCCCGCGACATCGCCCATCATCGTGCCCACCAGACGGTGGCCGCGAGGCCAGATTCGGTGGGCTATCGGGTGAATCGCTTCTTCCGACGCAACCGCATGATGATGGCCTCCGCGGCCGTCGTCATATCGGTGCTCATTGTTGGCCTGGGGGCGGCGCTGTGGCAGGCGCGTGTGGCGTCGCGCGAACGCGATCAGGCCAGGGCCGAAGCCGCCAAGCGACAGACCGTGTCCGACGCGTTGCTCGACATCATTGCGCTGGCGGACCCGGGAGATTCGCCCGTCGACGTCGCGGCGGGCAAGCAGGTTCTCGACTACGCCGTCGGGCGCGTGGATGTGCAGTTCGCCGGGCAACCGGACATGCTCGCAAAGGTCTTGATTGGAATCGGCGAGGGATACGGGCGCATGCGGAAGTTGGAAATCGTCGCAGGAAGTGCTGGAGCGTGCCGAGCGTCTGGCGCGCACACGACATTCGGTTCCCGCAGCCTCGAGGAGGCGAGTGCACTCGAGGCGCTCGGCAATTCGTTCATTCACACCAGCGATTTCGCGCGCGCGCGATTCGCTGATCCACGAGTGCGTGAGTATCCGGCTCGATCATTTGGAAGAGAACGATACCCATCTTTCTTCCCAATTACAGCGCGCTGCGGGACGATCGCCGCGCGCCAGGAACGCTACGAGGATGCCGAACGCTACCACCAGAAGACCGTGGACATGCGTCTCGCCGAAGTGGGTCCCGACGATCCGAAGACGGCGATCTGCTACAACAACCTTGCTACCGCCCAGTCCGCGCTGGGGAAAATGGACGAAGCGGAGGCCAACTACCGGCGTTCCATCGCTATCTGGGAGAAGCAAGGCACGCGCGACACGGATCTGGCGGAGATATCACAACCTCGCGGTATTCCTGGAAGGACTCGACGCGCGCGCAGTCGGCGGACTACAATCGTAAGGCGCTGGCCGTCTACCGGGAGCTCGGCCTCGAAGGGTCGCGCTATGCGAACTTCCTCAACACGCTTGCCAACGGACTCAACGAAACCGGCGAGTTTGCCGAAGCCGAAGAGGTCGCCCGCGAATCGCTCGACATGAACATCAAGAATCTCGGCGAGCACAATATCCAGGTAGCGGCCAATCACCTGACGCTCAGCCGCGCGCTGGTCGGACAGGCCCACTACGACGAAGCGCTCGAACACGCGCGGGCGGGGTACGCGATTTTCCAATCGGTGCTCGGCAAGGATCACCTGTTCACGGCCGCGGCCCGATCCTACGTGGGTGACGCGGAGTGGCGCAGCGGGGACATGGCGCGCGGCCGCGCGACGCTCGAATCGGCGCTCAAGGTGCAACTCGAAGGCGGGAAGGGAACGGGTGGCGCGCGTCGCAGACCCTGTTCTGGCTGGCGCAGGCGGATCTCCAGGTTGGCGATGCCCGCTCCGCGGAACCCCGTCTCCGGCGGGCGATTGAACTTCGATTGAACCGTCATTCGCCCAATTCGTGGGCGATCGCGGAGATCCAGGCCGTGCTGGGAGACTGTCTGATTCGCCTCGGGCGTCCCGAAGAAGCCCGCGACCTGCTGTCCACGGCGGTGGCGAACCTCACCCGAACGGTCGGTGCCGATGACGCGCGCACGCGAGCCGGAGACTCCATGCTCGCTTCCATTTCCCGTCCGTAATCACGGGCGGCGGCCACCCTCCCCTCCCCACGCCAAAAAGTTCCACGTTTCGTGTCGGGTTACCGCCCGTTTTTGCGTGAACTCAATCAGGGGAAGGTCTGCCCGCACCCTCCGTGCGGAAACGACGGGTTGTGATGTCACCGAAAGGGCCGCTCATGTCACGCATTCTCGCTGTATTGGTATTGATGGCCGTCGCAGTTCCCGCCGGTGTTGTTCCGGCGCGCGCGCAGACATTGTCGTGGTCCCTTCTGGCGGGCGAGGTCGGATCCGGACTCCAGACATCGGCGGCACGCGCCCACCTCAGTACCAGTGCGCACGGCGGCGTCACCGTGCATATCGAAAGCTTGGACCCAACCCTGGCACTCGTCACCGCCGACGAGCTCACGCCCGGGGCGGCATCGGTTGACATATTCGTGCCCAATGGAAACACCGATGCAATCTTCTATGTTCAGGCGCTGGAAGACACGACGGGACGCGTCTATCTGACCTCGTCGGCCCCGGGGTTTGCCGCCGGACTCGATTCGATCGACGTCGTTCAGCCATCGCTGAAAATCAACGGACTGGCAACCTCGCGGGACCCGTTCGACCCCGACGACGCGTTCACCATTTCCGTGGGGATTGCCAACAGTAGTCATACGACTCTGTCGCCGACGCAGAAGGTGCGCGTCGGGGGACCCGGACTCACCGCCACGGTCACCAACTCGAACGCGTCGGCCGCGCAGCTCGCGACGATGGCCATCACGGACAGGTGGTCTCGGTGACCGTGTCGCCCGGGGAGGCCGCCACGCCATCCACGGTGGCGAGCGGCGGTGTGGCGTTCGATGGGCTCGCGGTGGGAACGACCGATGTCGCGGCGGCGATTCCCGGTTTCGATCCGCTCAGCGGTAATCCGCAGACCGTGACCGTCACCGCACCGGCGATCACGATGTACCCGTTTCCGTCCAACGTGGGCGCGGGCCTGCAACTGGCGAGCCGGCACGCCGACCTCAGCGGAACCCAGCACGGCGGGACGACGGTTCACCTGGAGTCATCCGACTCGACCATGGTCCTCTTCGCCCGCGGCCGCTACGATGCCGGCACATCCACGCTCGACATCTTCGTCCCCGACGGCTCGATCTTCGCCGATTTCTACATACAGACGATCGAAGGCACGACGGGCGCGGTCACCGTGACGGCGACGGCCCCGGGTTTCGCATCGGCTGTGGGGACGGTAAACGTGTTGCAGCCGTACTTCCGCCTGAAGGGACTACCCTCATCTATCGACACGCTCGACCCCACCGATCCGTTCTACGTTTACGTCGGTCTTCCCAACGGTTCGTTCACGGACATCACATCGCAGCAGGCGCGTGGTGGTGGTCCGGGTCTGGCCTTCACGGTAACGAGTTCCGACAGTACGGTCGGCCTGCTGGAGACGACGGCGACGCTCGACGACTCCGCGGTCGTCGTGGTCCCGCCCGGTGAGTACACCTCGCCGGGGACTGTGGCGGCGGGTGGCGTGGCCTTTGATGGCGTCGGACCGGGTGTGACGACGGTGACCGCGGCCGCACCCGGCTTCCTGCCGGTCAGCACCGGGGTCGTGGATCTCCCCGTGACCCAACCATCGATCGCCATCAACAATCTCCCGTCGGTCGGCGTGGGTGCGGGGTTACAGACGTCAGCCGCGCTGCACGCGACGCTTAGCGCCGCCCTGCATGGCGGCGTGACGGTGCACATCGAGGTCGCGGATACCAATCTCGCGCTCATTTCGGAGAACGCCCTTGATGTCGGCGGAAAATCCGTCGATGTCTTCGTCGCCAACGGGCAGACGGTCGCCGCTTTCTATCTCGAGGGGAAAGAGGACACCACCGGGGTCATCACGCTGTCGGCGAGCGCTCCCGGATTTTCGAACGGTTTGCAGGATGTCGGCCTCGTCCAGCCATCCGTCCGAATCACCAGCTCGATCAGTGGGACTCAGGACACGCTGGATCCGCCGGACAACTTCATTGTGAACGTCGGCGTCGCCAGCTCGGCGAATTTCTTCGGACAACCCGTTCGCCCCGGGGCGCCCGACGTGGTAGTGACCGCCAGCGTCGACGATTCGTTGGTCGCCGAGCTGCAAACCCTGGCGGACACGAGCCACACGGTGACGGTGAATATTCCCGCGGGGGCGGGCGTGTCCGCCAGCACCGTGGCCCTGGGTGGGGTTGCCTTCAAGGGTCTGAGTCCCGGTGTCGTGGAGCTATCGGCGTCGGTACCCGGGTTCAGTCAGTTCTCGACGGCGATCAGGACCATCACGGTGGTCGCACCGACGGTCGGATTGCCGACTCTCGGCACCGTGGGCGCGGGGCTCGAGAGCGCCGCCCACGGCCTGGGCCTCAGTGCATCGGGCCATGGCGGCGTCACCGTTCACATCGAGTCGCTGGAACCGGAGCTGGCGCTGCTGTCATACGCATCCGCCGATCCCGGTCAGCCCTTCATCGACGTGTTCGTTCCGGACGGGTCGGCAAGCTTCAACTTTTACGTTCATGGACTCGAGGACACTACCGGGACCGCGACGATTGTCGCCAGCGCGCCGTTGTTCATCAGCGATATGGACTCGGTCAAGGTCGTCACGCCGGGCGTGAGGATCGTCGACCTGGCAAGCACGATCGATGTCGGCGACGCGGCGGACGCGTTCTACGCGCGGGTCGGCCCGCCGACGGGTAACAACGGCGATATCAGCAATGCGCAGGGCAGGCGGGCCGGTGCGCCGCCGCTCATCGTCACGTTGATCAGCTCGACCGGCGCCGTGGCGGACTTTGTGAAGACCGCGGAACCCAACGACACCGTCACGGTCACCATCACTTCGGGGCACAGCGGTTCACCCACCACCGTTGCCAACGGCGGCGTCGCCCTCGAAGCACTGGCGTCGGGACAGACCACGGTGACTGCCTCTATCCCGGGTTTCATCACCGTGGGGACGGGGCAGAAGGTCGTCGACGTGAGCAACCAGAATATCTACATCAACGGATTGGCCGCGCGTCTGGGAAAGAACCTGCAGTCGGTGGCAGCCTCGGCGGAACTCGGCGATCCGAATCACGTAAGCACGACCGTTCACGTCGAAGTGAGTGACACCCTGCTCGCCGTCGTATCCGCCAACGCGCTTACCGCCGGCAGTCGCTTCGTCGATATCGTGCTCCCCAACGGAGACGCCGAGGCGCTCTTCTACGTGCAGGCGCTGGACACCGGGCAGGTCACCGTTACCGCCAGCGCGGCGTCTTACGCGACGGCGATGCAGAACGTGGATGTCGTCCCCGCCGGAATCCGCATCGCTTCGCTGGCCGACACTCTCACGCCCTCAACCCCCGACGACGAATTCGTCGTTCAGGTGGGCGCGCTGAACGGCGGCGGCTCGGATATCGTGGAGCCGCAGGAGCTGCGCGGGGGTGGCCCGTCGCGTACGTTCACGGTCACGAGCTCCGACGGGGCTCTCGCGTCCATCGTGCTGGGCGGCGTACCGGACGTGTCCCGGGACATCGTGCTCGACCCGGCCGAGTTTGAAACACCCGTGTCGGCGATCGCCGGAGGACTGGTGCTGCGACGGTGGAATGCGGGAACGATTACCGTGACCGCATCGACGCCGGACTTCGTGACGACGGCCGCCGGCATGCATGCGGTGGTCTTGACCGGTACGCCGACCGGCATCGGAGACCGGGGGCGATCCCCGTTCGCGCTCGACCAGAACGTTCCCAATCCATTCAATCCGACGACGACGATCACTTTCTCGCTTCCGTCCGCGGCCATGACGGAACTGTCGATCTACGACGTGGCCGGCCGGTGCCTCGCCACGTTGATCAGCCGGAACATGCCGGCGGGACGCGCTTCGGTGCAATGGGACGGAGACGACGATGTGGGTAATCGCGTCGCATCGGGAGTCTACTTCTATCGGCTGCGGGCGGGTGAAAATGTGGAAACGCGCAAGATGGTCTTGCTGAAGTGATGTCGGGCGCGGATACACGACGGGCCGCCCCTCGTGCGAGGAGCGGCCCGGTCCGCGGGAAATAGCGCCCCGGCCACTTCCAGCGAAACTACCGCACGCCCACCGTCGGCGACATCAGAGTCGCCGCCGTCTCCGCCAGACTCACGAACTCCGCACGATAGCCGTGCGGATCGTCGCCGCGCGCCGCGCGGGCGGTCTCGACGACCTGCTCCATCGTCGCGTCGCCTTTCTCGGACGAGTTGCGGAGGATCATTCCGAATTCCGCAACCGCCGCCGAGAAGCGGAAGTTGTCCGACGCGCGCTCGAAGCGCGTGTCCCGGTCGCGAACCGCGACCGCGAGGAGCTGGCTCTCCGACGCCGCAGGCTGCTTGTAGCGGAACGACACCGTCAGCAGTTCGTCGCCGTAGCGAGCGCTGTTGTGAACGGTGAGGTCGGAGTACTTCAGCGGACGCACGCCGTGATCGTCCCTCGGGCCCGCCGATTCGATCTCGTAGAGCGCCGTCACCGAATGCCCGGCGCCGATCTCGCCGGCGTCCTTGGAGTCGTCGTCGAAGTCGCGATCCTGCAGCAGGCGATCTTCGTAACCCAGCAGCCGATAGGACGCCACGCGCGCCGGGTTGAATTCGACCTGCAGCTTGACGTCCTTCGCGATGGTCAGGAGCGTCGCGCCCATTTCGTTGACGAGCACTTTCTTCGCTTCCACGATGTTGTCGATGTAGGCGTAGTGCCCGTTGCCCTTGTCGGCGATCGTCTCCATCTTGGAATCCTTGAGGTTGCCTTCGCCGAATCCCAGCACGGTGAGGAACACGCCGCTCTTGCGCTTTTCCTCGATCAACCGCTCCATGTCGCCGTCGCTGGACGCACCCACGTTGAAATCGCCGTCGGTGGCGAGAATGACGCGGTTGTTGCCGTCGTCCATGAAGTTCTCCTGCGCCACCTGATAGGCCAGCTGAATGCCGGCGCCACCCGCGGTGGATCCGCCGGCTTCGAGGCGATCGATCGCGCACAGGATCCGTTCCTTGTCGGCGCCGCTGGTCGACGGCAGCACGAGTCCCGCCGCACCCGCGTACACGACGATCGCGACGCGGTCCTGCGGGCGAAGCTGATCGACCAGCATCCGGAACGACGACTTCAACAACGGCAGCTTGTTGGGCGGCATCATCGAACCCGACACGTCGATCAAAAAGACCAGGTTCGTCGGCGGAAGATTCTCGACCGCGATGCGCTGACCCTGGAGTCCGATGTGGACGAGCTTGTGCTCGGAATTCCACGGACACTCGGCGACTTCGGTCGTGATCGAGAACGGGTGCTTGCCGTGCGGGTCGGGGTAGTCGTAGTCGAAGTAGTTGATCAACTCCTCGATGCGAACCGCGTCGACGGGCGGCAGCTGTCCGGTGGTAATGAACCGGCGCACGTTGCCGTATGACGCCGCGTCGACGTCGACCGAAAAGGTGGAGAGCGGCTTGTCGAGCGTAGAGAGCCAGCCGTTCTCCGTGATGGTGTCGTAGGATTCGAAACCGGGTGACTGCCACGACATCGCGGGAGCCTCGCACGCCGACATGCGCTTCTGCATCACGCCTACCGCGCCCGGGGACGGGGATTGCATGTTCTGCGCGCGTCCGGCATCCTTGCCGGACGCTTTCAGTTCGTCCTGGCGCGCCGCGCTCTCCGGCGTCGCGGGCCCATCGGTGACGCGCCCCAACTTGAAATCAAGCATCGCGGTCTGTCCGGCGGAGACCGAAACGCGCTGGACGGTCGTCGGCAGGCCCGATTTCTCTACTCGGACGACGTAAATGCCGGCCGGTACGTTGACGATGATGTATGCGCCGTCGCTTCCGGTTCGTGTCGCGAGCTGCGTGCCGACCACCGCGACGGACACGCCTGCGACGGGAGCGTTCGTGGCCGCGTCGAACACGTGCCCCGCGATTCGTCCCGTTCCATCCGCGATCGAAAGAACCGCGGTCAACATGATGGCCAGCATCGCGCCGGCCCAGATGGTGATCTTCATTGGATGCCCCTTTCTCACAAGGATGAGGTCACCCTGACCCGGTGACTCTCGATGACACCCTTGAGTCGCCGCGGGCGCGCGTTTGGTTTGAAAAAAATCGCGGGCTTCGGAAGGAATCAGTGCCCGGCGGCCATATGGATGCGGATGACGCCGTCCGAGGTGTAGATGAGGAGCATCTTGCCCTGTTCGTCCTCGACGACGCGCACGCTATCGGGCGCTTCGACGATCAAGGGCGAGCCGTTCAGCATGAACGTGTGCGGCGGCACTGTCGCGGGAGTTTCCTGAAATGCCTGCACCTGGCCGGCCGATTTGTCGGACGACGCTGTCTCCATCCGTGCGGATCCCCCCGCGTCGTAGCGAGTCGTGGGCTTCGGTGCGGCGGGCTCGTCTTTCAATTCCGCGACATTCGGTCGGTCCGCGTCCGCGATCGCCGGGGATTCGGCCGCACCGGTTCCCGACGGGACGCGCGCCGCCTGACGCATCTCCTCCGACAGGGTCTTTTCCAGCGCCTGCGAACTCACCGGAGCCGGTGGCTGGTTCATGCGTCCGAGTTCATCGCGGGTTGCCGGTTCCAGTGCACGCCGGTCGACGTCGACCGGGCCGCGATGCAGACCGATCGAATACGCGCCGATCATCAGCGCGAACGCGGCCGCGACGAGTCCCGCCACGCGGCTTCCGGACAGCACGATCGTGCGCCGCCGCTTCGCCAGAAATCCGCGGTCCTGCATCGCGCCGACCACGCGTTCTTCCAACCCGGCGGGCATGCGCTCGCGAGGAAGCGCGTCCAGTGCCCGCCGTTCTTCGGGTGTCAGGTCGTCGGTCATTTCTGTGCTCCTTTTTTCGACATCATCGCGCGCAGCCGTTCGCGTGCACTCGAGAGGTGCGTCTTGGACGTCCCCTCCGGGATGTCGAGGTGTTCCGAAATCTCCCGGTGTTTCATTCCTTCGATGTCGTGCAGGACGAACACCATGCGAAGATCGTCGGGAAGACGTGCGATTGTGCGTTCGAGATCGATGCGGGCCTCGTGCGAGTCGTGAACCACCCGGATATCCGGCACCGCGTCGACGGCGTTCTCGCGCGATCGCCCGTACTTTCGGATGCGATCGCGCACGCGGTTGAGTCCGATGCCCGTGAGCCACGTCGAGAACGCCGAATCCCATTCGAAGCGGCCGAGGCTTTCGAAGGCGTGGATCCATATCTCCTGCACGACGTCCTCCGCCTCGTGGTCGCCCCGCGCCAGCAGGCGCGCGACCAGCACAAACAGCCGCGGCGTATGCCGGCGGTACAAATCGCGGAACGCGCGTTCATCCTTGCGCAGGAGAACGGCGTCGACCAGCTCGCGGTCCGTCCGGACGCTTTCCTGGGGCGCGCTCATCTCAACCATTGAGTCGTTCCGGGTCTCGAAAAAGATTGAGCGAAATTTGGAGAATGATCGCACGCCGGAAAACGATCTGGCGACGGCTGTAATGCCGCTCTAAGACGCAGGTTGCGGGCTTGCCCGCGTCAGGCCGCGCGTCGCTGGCGTTGTACAGTCTCGGGGACAAAGCGATACACGACCCAGGCCGCAATCAGCGACAGGACGCCGCCGATCACAAACGGCAGCTCGAACGACACCACGGCGAGAATCCCCGCAATCAATGGACCGACCGCGATCCCCAGTCCGAAGCCCATCGTGATGACGCTCATCTGCCGCCCTTCGCCGCCGACTTTCGAGAGATCCGCGGCCTGCGCGAACGCCGGGGCAGCGATGCCGGCCGACGCCAGCCCCTGAATCAGACGCAGTCCGGTGAGTTGAAACGTCGATGTCACCATGCCGAGGAGCAGCGTAGCGGGCGCCATCAGGAACAGCCCCGCGATGATCAACGGCTTGCGCCCGATCTTGTCCGACAGACGACCGAGCGGAATCTGCGTGAAGAGCCGTGTCACCATGAGTGCGCTGAACGCCACGCCGAATGCGAAGGTGGTCTGGTGAAGGCGCTCGTTGAACTGGACCTCGAGTGTGCTCATCATCGTAAATACCGCGGCCATGACAAAGGTCGCCGCGCCGAGGCCGAGGATTCCGTTGGACCAGAGTTCGCGATCGATGATGTCGAATCGTGTGAACTTCGCCGACACCGGGACTTCCGTCGGCATTTCGCGGACCCACAGTTGTACGAGGATCAATCCCACCAGTACGAACGCCGTTCCGACGAGGAACGTCGCGTTGAATCCGTAGCGCATGTGCACGTAGCCGCCGATCAACGGCCCGCTGGCGAAACCGACGATGCGCATCGTCGTGTAGACGCCCATTGCGCTGCCGCGCGAATTCTTGTGCGTGGCGGCGGTCATCAGCGCCATCGACGCGGGAATGGTCGCGGCAAAGCCGATGCCCTGGAGCGAACGCAGCACAAGCAGGTCGGTGAATCGGGTCGCAAAAGTAAACAGATACGTTGCCGCGCCCATGAGCACGAGTCCGAAGAGAATGAAGACCTTCCGCCGCCGGTAGTGATCGCTGAGCGCGCCCATCAACGGCTGACACGCGGAGTTTACAAACCCGTAGAGCGAGATCAGAATTCCGACGCGCACGGATTCGGGGACGCGAAACCACGGCGCCGGGAGTTTGGCGACGTAGAGCGGAATGACGATGAAGAGGATGCTGTTGCCGATTGCGTCGCCCAGGCGGGCGAGTGACAGCGCCAGGACGATACGGTTCACACCGAGGCGGTCGCCGAGACGGTCGATGCCGTTCATGCGCGTGTCGTTGGTTTCGCCGGACGGACGGGTAGGGGCAGCGGAATCATACGGGGACAATATGGAAACAAACGCGGCCCGAAATCAATCAGATATCTGGAATTCCACCCATCGACCGCCGGGGAGACGGCAACGACGGGTCATCAATAACAAACTCGCCGACCGGCAAACCTGCACGCGCGTCTATCTGCCGATGCTAGC
This sequence comes from Candidatus Latescibacterota bacterium, assembly GCA_963761125.1. Classification (GTDB taxonomy): domain Bacteria; phylum Krumholzibacteriota; class Krumholzibacteriia; order WVZY01; family JAKEHA01; genus JAKEHA01. The sequence goes on along the minus strand of CAVXFV010000002.1, from coordinate 84,613 downwards.
GGATGAGCGTGCTGAGAAGCCGTCGGCGAGTTCCGAGGCTAGACGCGCGTGGCGCCGTCGGTTCGCACCCGGGCTTCGTCGACCGTGATGGCGCGTCCCCCGAGGTCCTTGCCGTTGAGCTGCTCGATCGCGGTGACGGCCTGCGCGGTATCCATTTCGACGAACCCGAAGCCCCTCGGTCGGCCGGTCACGCGGTCATTGACCAGGGAAACATCGTGGACGGCTCCGAACGCCTCAAAGGCGGTCCGCACGTCGGCCGTGGTGGCGTCGAACGACAGGTTTCCGACGTAGAGTCTCTTGGTAGTCATTTGAAATCCTTCTTTCTTTGATCCGAGATTGGAAGGGCAGGAGCGGACTGAAGTCCGCTCCCACCAAGAAGCAGATAATCGGAGGCTAGACGTGGGCGGCTACGCCGATCTTGTGGAAGGTCGAGTTGCAGACTTCGTAGTCTTCAACCTGAGGCGTTCCCTCGGTCACCTTCGAGAGCATCTTGACGACCTCCGAATAGGCACCCTTGTCGTAGGCAGCCCTGTTCTCTGCTTTGTCCCACAGACTGATCGCGAGCACGTTCGTTCCGTTAGGAGCGACGAACGAGATCTCGTCCTGGAAGCCCCGCTGCTTGCGAAGCGTCGGAATGACGTCCTTCTCGAGGGTGCGCGTGAATTCCGGGGCAGTGTTCGGTTTGAGTTTCATAGAGACTCTGCGTGCAAACATGTTGTTCTCCTTGCATGTATTCGTGATTAGAGCGGGAGCCGCGAGTTGACTTTGTTGATTCAGACGGTCTGAAGGTTCGCCCTCGCTACGTCACCAACATAGGCTAATTAACTTGATGTGTCAACTCAATCCTGCAATATTGGAGACGATATTAATCAGGGTTAGTTAACCCGGAGGTACCCCGTGGATGTGTCCGTACTCATCAAGCAGCGTTTGCAGGAGCTGAAACTCGACCAGAAGGATCTGGCGGTGGCCGCACGGGTTACGGAGTCCTACATTTCTCAGTTGCTGACCGGAAAGAAGCTGCCGCCCGCGCCTGAACGGACCGACATCTACAAGAAGATGTCGAAGCTCCTGAAGCTGCCGAGCGACAAGCTTGCCCAGCTGGCGAGGGCCCAGCGCATGGCCGAATGGAAGCGAAATGCCGGCGATCCGCCGGAGCCGCTGCTCAAAGACATTCGAGAAATGGTCCTTCGCAAGTGCGCGCCCGGACAGGCAGCGCAACTACGGGCGATCTTTGAACAGCAGCCGCTCGGTGAGCTCGAACGTCTCGTTACGCAGCGACTTCTGGATGTCGTCAAAAGGCTTGCGACCGAAGAGCTGGAAAACGACAACTGGCTCCATCTGGTCGCACGACTCACCGGCAGAAGCTACGAACAGATTCGCGTAATGATTCTCGAATTCCTGGATACGGACGTCTTCCGGTTGTCTCCCGAAAGCTGCGTCGCCTTCCTCGATCCTCTGATCGAGTCGTGGTCGATCGACCTTGCGACTTTCGGCATGGAGATCGTGCTCAACCGGAGACTCGTGCCGGAACACACCCGGCGATATGAGTTCGTGGAGAAGCAGGCCGAAAGGCGCCCGGAAGCAGAGCCCGGCCTGATGGAGTTCCTGCGCGATGCCTCACTGAGTCAGGGCGCCACCGAGGAAGAGCTCGAATTTCTCAAGAAGCTTCGATTCAAGGGGAAGCGTCCGACCGCACTCTACTACTACCGCGAACTCCAGAATCTCCGGGACCCGCTCCATTTTCGGACGGGATGAACCGGGCGAGTGTCCGGCCGGCACCGTCCATTCCTGTGACTACGGCGTCTTCCGCACCGTGGAGTAGACCCAGCCGATGTCCCCGGCGAGTGTTTTGACCTTGAGCCAGGGGCCGTCTTCTTCGAGCACCTTCAGCGAATCGCCCGGCGAGAGCAGGCCCAGCAGGCGTTTGGCGTGCGGGTCGATGGTGACGGTCGGTTCCGGTTCCGGCTCCGGGTCGCCGTCGAAGAGGTACTTGAGCCGCGCGAAGAACCCGCGGCGTTCGGGCTTGTCGTCTCTGGTGCGCGCGCCGTGTTCGGTGTCGAGTTCGCCGGACAGTTCCCGCAGTCGGCGCGTCGTCTCTCGCGCCAGCGCGGTCTCGGCCGCGATGTCGGAATCGCAGAACGGGCAGCGATTGATGCTGATTTCGACCACGACGGTGCAGCAGGGGCAGGGCACCTTGCCGGCGTTGATCTTGCGGCTCTGCTTGATCTTGAGCAGCTCGTCGATCTCGCTGTTGCGGTCACTGATCCGGGCGATGGTGTCCTCGGTCGTCGCTACCGGCGACTTAACTTCATCTTGTACAAGCGTTTCCACGATCCACCTCGATGCCTCGCGGCAGGCGACAAACGGTCAGAAATCTCCCGGTTGGGGGGCGAACTCGACGAACCGTGCAAATTCCGAACCAAGCCCCCCGGGGGGCGGCGACCGCCGGTGTCGGGAGCGTCTCCCGGGCGTGATCGTTTTTGCTCCGATTTCCGGCGTTCCATATGAGAGGGTTGATCGACACGCCCAGGAGGTACTGATGCAGCAACAAACGATCCTTCGACTCATCGGACTGATTCCCGCGCTGGGGTTGCTCGTGTTCGCGAGCGGCTGCGGGGATTCCCCGGTCGCGCCGAGGGCCGACATCGTACTGGCGACGTTCACGCACGCGTCCAGCGGCTCCGGCACCGGCGTTCCGGGCCCCGACATGCCGATGGTTGCGAGGCCCGAGTTCGGCGTCTACTCGGATTCCCCCGATCCGAGCAGCGATTACCCGATCCCGTTGCTCTTCGAGGAAGACTCGCTGACGACCGTGGGACAGACGATCACGGCCACCTCGGCGACACCCAGCTTCAAGACCACCACCGATCGCCTGACGGATGGGATCGACGAAGGAATCTTCCACCAACTGTTGATCGACGGGTGGGGCGGGTCCGGGACGGGGGCCAAAGAGTCCAACGGGCTCACCTATGGCTCCGGCGTGTCGCGTTCCGGCCCCGACCTCATCGGCTATGTCGTGACGAGTATCTCGCTGAAATTGACGGAATTGTCCGCGTCGCAATCCGGCAGCACGTGGACCGTGAACGCCTCGATAACGGGGACGATCCGGGGGCACAAGCGATAGTCACGTTCGTTGGGAGAGGGCCGGCGGTCGGCCCTCCATCTCGGCGCTCGCCAGCCACCGGACCAAGGGCGCCCCGAGTGCGGCGCGCACTTGTCAGCGTGGACTTCCGGCTGGAGGCCGGGGCGCCGCATTCCTAGGCGGGGGGGTCGTCCGTCGCGGCCTCGGGGGACTCGTCCGTCGCGGCCTCGGTATCGTCTTCGGCCGGGGTATCCGTCCCTTCCGGCGATGCGTCGTCGACAACGCCTTCTTTCTTCAACCGCTTCTTCTCGAGCTTCGCTTCCTTCTTCTTCTTTTTCTTCGCTTCTCTCTGGCGCTTTTCGAAACTGTAGTTTGTACGTCTTGCCACACCATCTCCTTTGTTTCTGTTTCCCCTATTTCAACGCATTTGGGCTCCAAGATCAAGGACTGCTTGTCCGCCGCGCACGCCGCGGGTGCGTGAACATCGGCGCACTGGACCGGACCGGGCGTGGTAGAATTCCCAGAGGACGGTGCCGAATCCCGGCCCTGATCCTCTCTCGGGCCCACCGGAGACTTTTGATGTCCGGACGCTGGATACTCCCGCTATTCACCATCGCCATCGTGGCCGTCCTTGCGGCCTGTGGGGATAACAATTCGGTCAACGGACCCGCTCCGGCGATCGTGGCGGATATCTACGTCGTGAAGACGTCTCTGGGCGACATCACGATCGAGTTACTTTCCGACGATGCCCCCGTCACCGCGAGAAATTTTCTCCGGTACGCGTCCGATGGCTTCTACGGCGGCCTCATCATTCACCGCGTCATTGCCGGATTCGTCATCCAGGGCGGTGGATTCACCACCGATTTGAAGCGACCGCGGCCGACGTACGCCCCGATCGTCAACGAGGCTGGAAACGGGCTACTCAACATGCGCGGCACGATCGCGATGGTGCACGACTTAGATCCGCAAAGCGCCACATCGCAGTTCTTCTTCAATGTGACGGACAACGTGTTCTTGAATCATCACGACGACACGCCGCAGGGATACGGCTATGCGGTCTTCGGGCGTGTCGTGTCCGGCATGGATGTGGTGGATCGAATTGCGGCCGTGCCCACCGAGAGTCGGAACGGCCTGAACGACGTTCCGGTGACGCCGGTGGTGATCCGTTCCGTCATCGGCCCGGGAATGTGGCATGCTTCCCGGTGAGCGGGCTACTGCAGCGGCTGGTCCAGGCGGAGGACGTAGATGCCGATGGTGTTCTTCGGGCCGTCGACCTGGCGGTTGAACGCGATCTTCGTTCCGTCCGACGAGATGTTGGCGCGACCGTCGAACGCAGGCAAGAGCGGATGGGTCAACTGCGTCAGTTCCCGCGTTTCGATGTTCATGTGGAAGAGCTTGTAGCCCCCGTCTTTCATTCCCGAGAAGACGATCCCTTTGCCGGACGGCGTCCAGCACGGCCAGCCGTCGGCGGTCGGCGTGTGCGTGAGGTTCTCGACGGATCCGTTCGACATCTTCATGAGAAAGACGTCGTCGAGTCCGCTGTCGTTGTTGCGCAGGTACACGATGCGGTCGCCGGCCGGCGACAGGCGCGCACAGGTTTCTTCGTCGCGGCTGTGGGACAGGAGCGTCGGCGACGATCCGTCGGGGTTCATGATGTAGATGTCCAGATCGCCGTGCCCACCCCGCGACGAGTTGAACAGGATCTTCTTCCCGTCGGGGGTCCAGAATGGATGAATCTCCCGCGCGGGATCGTCGGTCAAACGGCGCGGGTCGCTGCTGTCGCTCTTCATGACGTAGACCTCGTCGTTGCCGTCGCGGTCGGACACGAAGCAGATCTCCGAGTTGTCGGGAGACCAGTCGGGAAAGGTGCTGTTGGATTTGCCGGTGGTCACCTGGACGATATGGCCGCCGTCCGCGTCCATCGTGTAGATCTGCCAGGTACCGGTCTCGTTGGACTCGAACAGGATCCGATCGCCGTCGTGCGACCAGTGCGGGTAGGCGTACTCGACGTGTTCTTTCTCGAGGATCTTCGAGACCGATGCGGCGTTGGCCGCGGGTGCGATCGAAACCGTCACGACGGCGACGGCGACGAAGCAACCGGGGGCGTTCATCACGGACTGCCGGCGTGGCTCTCGAAGACGTCGAAGTCGGAGGCGTCGATGTCCTCGACGGCCGCGAAGCGGTCCAGGATTTCGGTGGAGAGATTGAGATAGTCTTCGGCGCCGAAGCTGTGCGGCCGGTAGCTGAAGATGTCCTTGCCGAAACGGGGCGATTCGGCGAGTGCGATGTTGTCTCGGATGATCGTGTTGAGCAACAGGGCTCCGAACCGCTCGCGCAACGTCTCGACGACTACGCGGCTCAAGACCTTGCGCGCGTCGAAGCGCGTGGCGATCAGTCCGCCGATTTCAAGATCCGGGTTCAACTGTCCCGCGACGGATTCGATTTTCGTCAGCAGATTCTCCAGGCTATGGAGCGCGAGATACTCCGTCTGCACCGGAACGAACACGCGATGCGCGGCGACCAGCGCATTGGTGGAAATCAACCCGAGACTCGCCGAACAGTCGAGCAGGACGTGGTCGTAGTCGTCGCCGAGACGGGCGATCGCGCGCTTCAACAGCGATTCGCGGTCGGAAGAGCTCGACAGCGCCATCTCGGCGCCCGAGAATTCGAGCGTTGCGGGCAGGACCGACATCGACATCGGGGCGTCGCGCCCGTCGACGTGCAGCCGGGCCTTGAGTGTCCGCGTAATGACGGCCTCGCGCGGCTGGACACTGCCACGCAGGACGTCGTAAACGGTCGCCTGAATGTCTTCGGGTTCGACTCCCAGAAACCGCGTCAGATGCCCCTGCGGGTCGAGATCCACGAGCAGAACCCGTTCTCCCAGAATCGCGAGCCCCGCGCCGACGTTGACGACCGACGTCGTCTTGCCGACACCGCCCTTATGGTTCAAAAACGCGGAAGTTTCCACTCGTGTGCGCGCTCCCCGATATTGAGGTGATGAATTACGGCCCCCGGCGACGGGAGGCCGGGCGACGAGACAGAATGCGTATCGTGCCGCGAATCACCGGTTTTTACAACCCCAAATGTGGCCGGTTCCCGGCCAGCGCCCTGCCAGGGCGAGGTTCGCTCCGCGCTCGCACTTGGTGTATCATTGCGGGCTGCCCGCCCGCTGTTCGGGTTGGGTCAAACCAACAAGGAGTGCCCGTGGCCCATCAATTCGTCTGTACGCTCTATCGACTGAAGAAAGTCGTCCCGCCCGACCGGGTGATCCTGGACGACATAACGCTCGCGTTCTATCCCGGCGCCAAGATCGGCGTACTCGGACACAACGGCGCCGGAAAGAGCACGCTCTTGCGCATCATGGCGGGTGTGGACACGGAGATTCAGGGCGAAGCGCAGACGTTGCCCGAACTCAAGATCGGCTACCTGCCGCAGGAACCGCAGCTCGACCCGTCGAAAGACGTGCTCGGCAACATCGAAGAGGGTGTGGCGGAGACACGCGCACTGCTCAAGCGTTTCGAAGCGGTCAGCATGAAATTCGCCGAGCCGATGAGCGACGACGAGATGAACGCGCTCCTCGAAGAGCAGGGAAAGCTGCAGGACAAAATCGACGCCGCCAACGCCTGGGAACTCGATCGCCAACTCGAGATCGCGATGGATGCGCTGCGCTGTCCGCCCGCCGACGCCGACGTGAGCAAGATCTCGGGCGGCGAGCGGCGACGCGTGGCACTGTGCCGGCTGTTGTTGCAGAAGCCCGACATGCTGCTGCTCGACGAACCCACCAACCATCTCGACGCCGAGTCGGTGGAATGGCTGGAGCGCTTCCTGAAGGAATTCCCGGGCACGGTGGTCGCCATCACGCACGACCGCTATTTTCTGGACAACGTCGCGCGCTGGATTCTCGAACTCGATCGCGGCAAGGGCATTCCCTGGGAAGGGAACTACTCGTCGTGGCTCGAACAGAAAGAGCGCCGGCTCGCGACCGAAGAAAAGCAGGAGTCCGCGCGCCGGCGCACGCTCCAGCACGAGCTGGAATGGATGCGCATGACGCCCAAGGCGCGTCAAACCAAGAGCAAGGCGCGTATCCGGCAGTTTGAAGAATTGCTGACCGAGAAGGCCAACGAACGCCGCGACAAACTCGAGATCTCGATTCCGTCGGGGCCGCGTCTGGGCGACGTCGTCGTCGAAGCCCGCGGGTTGCGCAAGGGCTACGGCGAGAATCTCTTGATCGACGGCCTGGATTTCTCGCTTCCGCGCGGTGGCATCGTGGGCGTCATCGGTCCCAATGGCGCCGGCAAGACGACGCTGTTCCGCATGATCACGGGCCTGGAAAAACCGGACGCCGGCGAACTCAAAGTCGGGGACACCGTGCAACTTGCGTATGTCGATCAGTTCCGCGATGCGCTCGATCCGAAGAAGACCGTCTGGGACGAGATCTCCGACGGGCTGGAGTTCATGGAAGTCGGCAAGCACAAGATGAACTCGCGCGCGTACGTCGCGAGCTTCATGTTCAAGGGACAGGAACAGAACAAGCGCGTCGGCGACCTCTCCGGCGGCGAGCGCAACCGGCTGCACCTGGCAAAACTCTTGAAGAGCGGGGGCAACGTCCTCTTGCTCGACGAGCCCACCAACGACCTCGACGTCAACACGCTGCGCGCGCTGGAAGACGCGCTCCTGGAATTCGCGGGGTGCGCCGTCGTCATCAGCCACGATCGCTGGTTCCTCGACCGCATCGCGACGCACATGCTGGCGTTCGAGGACGACGCGCAGGTGCGCTGGTTCGAAGGGAACTACCAGGACTACGAGGCCGATCGTCGCGCGCGACTCGGTCAGGACGCCGCGCAGCCGCACCGGCTCCGGTACAAGAAGATCGGAGTGTGAGATTGGCGGAGCGCGGCGCGGAACACACGACCGAAAGCGTGCGCGACCACGTGACGTTCGTTCACCGGCCCGCGGCCAGCCCCACCGCGCGCGGCGTATCGTCGGGGTTTCCGACGGATCTGTTCGAACAGGCGCGCGGGCGCTTGCGCCTGCTGACCGGTTTCTTCGTCATCGCGTTCGGTTTCGATCTCCTGATCTTTCTCGTCTCGATGGCTTTTGCCGCGCTCGCCCACCGGCCGGCGGTGGAAGGCGGCAGTCGTATCCATTGGTTTCAATGGATCAATCTGGGCGCGGTTGTCTGCTCGGTGTGGCTGTGGTGGGCCGCCGGGAGCCGTCGCGTGTCCGCGTCGCGCCTGCACACCTTCGGTCTCGTTTATGAAGTCATGATCTGCCTCGTCAGTTCGATCCTCACCTACTGGCAGACCTACCTCGACTCGGGTGTGCTTCCCAACCTGACGTGGATTCCCGCGATCATCATCATGTTTCCGCTGATCATGCCCGGGCCGCCGCGTCGCATGCTGCGCGCGGCGATCGCGTCCGCGGCGACGTCGCCGTTGGGGCTATTGATTCTCAGCCAGGCGGGGAAGGTCGACGTCGGCGACGGCAGCGCCTATGTGCCGGCGATTATCGGCCCGCTGTTCGGCGTCGGGTTCGCGTACATGGGAGCGCGCGTCATCTACGGACTCGGACGCGAAGTCGCGCGTGCGCGCGCGCTCGGCAGCTATCAGCTCGAGGAACGCCTGGGCGAGGGCGGCATGGGCGAGGTGTGGCGGGCCAGTCATCGCCTGCTGGCGCGTCCCGCCGCGATCAAGTTGATTCGTCCCGCACTTGCGGGCAGCGCCGGTATTCCCGGCGAAGCCGTTCGCCGGTTCGAACGCGAAGCGCAGGCCATCGCGGGGCTGCGATCTCCTCATACCGTGAATCTCTTCGACTTCGGCGTGGCGAGCGACGGCGCGTTTTACTACGCGATGGAGCTCCTCGACGGCCTCGACGCCGACTCGCTGGTGAAGCGCTTCGGTCCCGTCCCGGCGGAGCGCGCGATCTACATGTTGCGCCAGGTGTGTCACTCGTTGTCCGAAGCCGAGTCGCACGGGCTCGTCCACCGCGACATCAAGCCCGCGAACATTTTTCTGTGTCGCTACGGGGAAGACGACGACTTCGTCAAGGTTCTGGACTTCGGCATCGTCAAGACGCCGCACGAACCGGACGGCGACATGCCCATGCTGACCGGCCGAAACGCGATCCACGGGACGCCCGCGTTCATCGCGCCCGAGCAGGCGCTGGGCGACGCGCAAGTCGACGGCCGCGCGGACATCTATGCGCTGGGGTGCGTCGCCTACTGGCTGCTCACCGGGCAGCTTGTGTTCACCGCGGACACGCCGACCGCCCTGATCGTCATGCACATCCAGAGCGCGCCGGCCGCCCCGTCGACCCGGACGGAGTTGCCGATCCCCGCGTTGCTGGATGAAATCGTGCTTTCGTGCCTCGCCAAGGACCCGGCCGCGCGACCGCAAACCGCGCGCGAGTTGTCCCGGCGTCTCGACGAGGTCCGGACGCCGAACGAATGGACGCAGGCGCGATGCCGGGAGTGGTGGAACAGGCACGTCCCGGCGCGATCCGCCGCGGCCGCCGAACCGCGCTGATCGCGGGCGCGTCCCACGCGCATCACGCTACTTCTTCGACAATCTCTTGCGGATTTCTTCGAGATTCAGTTCGATCGACTGGCTCGAGCGAAGGAGATCGTCGAGCACGTCCGCGCCCGGTCTCCCGCCGGGTTCCCTCTCTTCGCCGTCGTCGAGGAACGGTCGCAGGCCCGCCCAGATCGGGCGAGGGACCACGCTCTCGAGATACTCGAGACTGGTCCCACGCAGGACGGCGTCGGTGGTGAGCAATCCTTTGAAGGCGATCTGCAGCGGCGCACGCGGCAGCACCAGCGAGAGCAGCGTGAACACGTGTTCCATGCTGCGCGTGCTCCGTGCGCGCAGCGCGTCGTCCACCGGCGGGAACGCGTCGCCGCCGACCGGTTCGTCGAGCAACCGCTGATTCAGCCACAGCGGCTTCCCGATCCGCGTTTCGTTCATGACGGACGCGTATACGGCGTCGGTGTCGATGACGAGCGACGGCAACCGTTCGTGGATCCGCACGAGCGCCCGTCCCGACTGGAAACGAACCTCGAAGCGCTTGTCGGAGAGCGCCGCCATGAGACCGTCTCCGGCGCGCTGCGTGTGGCACGTCGACAGGATCGCGGGCACCCGCCGGCGAATGGCGAAGTCCTCATTGGCGTCGAGCAGCCGGTCGACCAGCTGGCCGGTGATTGCGGGCGCGGTTTTCGCGAGCGAGCGCGATGCCCATCCGGTGACTTCGTCCCACGCGAGCAGTGAAATGACCTGCGCGGCGATGACGGGACTGAGCGAACGCGCGTGCTGAAGCTGCGCGCGAATCCGTTGGGGGTCGCCGGAACGCAATTCGATCAGCGAGGCGACGTCGGGATCCGTGGGCGTCGTTGCCGGCTTCGCCGGGGCGCGCGCCGCGCCGGTGTGGGCGGCCGTGTCACCGACCGGGGCCGGCGTGCGCTGGAGTTCTTCCAGCCGCTCCCGGTCGATCGTTCCCGTCACACCCACGCCCGCGAACGAATCCATCATCATCGTGCGCATTTCCGGATCCGGAGCGAGGTCGAGCGCATGTGCCCGGTCGATCAGACTGCCTTCGAGCGCGCGCACGTACCCCTGTCGCAGCTTGCGCGCGAGCCCAAAGCCCAGCGCGGAGATCGCCGCAGCGATGATCATCAACGTCGGATTGGAGACGGCGACAGGCAGCAGAATCACGCCACGAATCAACGTGCCACCCAGGATGTCGCCCATGCGGTCGGCGCCTACGTCGATGATGGTCTTGGTCCGTCGCTTGTCGTCGCGCGCGACCGGCGTGAAAAGGAGTTCGTAGCCCGAACGAAACAGCGAACTCTGCGCGACAGCCTCCGCACCGCGCAGAATGCTGAGCCCGAAGAGGCCCATGAAGGGCAGCGTCACGAGTCCGCCCACCGTCACAATCGCGGGTCGGATCGACAACGTATTGGCGATGCCAAACCGTTCCAGCGTCCGGCGCGCGAGTCCGCCCTGGACGGCGAGCGTCACCAGCGAAACGACGGTGTAAAACGCAGCGAAGAAGCGAACGAGATCGGTGCTGCCGGCGTAGTTGTGTGCGGCGCTGGCCTTGAAGAGATAGTCGATCAACGTCGTGGCCATGTTGGCCAGCAGGACGAACAGCGCAATGGTGCGCAGATACCGCACACGACGCAACACGCGCAGTGCGGGTTCCTGCGCGGGTTCGCCCGGCCGGGACGCGAACAACGCACGCAGCGACAGGGGTTCGGCCGACGGCGTTGCCGGGCGAAGGCTCGGGAGCAGCACGGCGCACGCGAACTGCAGGCCGGCCAGCACCGGAAGCACCCGGAGAATGTCCCAGTGCGCGCCGATGCGCTCCGTGAGAATGCCTCCAACGAGTCCACCGAACGCCGCGCCGCCGGCGATCCGTCCGATGTTCTGCTTCGCGGTTCGCGGGTCGAAGTGCTCGTTGATGATCGACCAGAAGCCGGATACGAGGATGGATCCCAGAACCGCAACGTGAAGGTAGAGAAGAACCGCCACCAACCGGGGGGAGCGCGTGGCGAGCAGCCATTCGCCGATGACCAGCAATCCACTCGCGAGGAACAGGGGCGGAACCAGTCGCCACGGGCCCACCGCCGACATCGCACGCGCGGCGAGCAACACGATGCCGATCGACAAGACGGCGGACGCAATCAGGACCACCGGCAGGGCGGAGATGTCGAAGTGGCTCAGAAAGAGTGCGTCACGCGTCGCTTTGCCGGCGACCTGGGTGGCAATGACGGCGAACGCGCACGCCGAAGCGATCCAGACGGACCGGGCAATGCGGGACCGGTCGTCGATCATGCATTGATCACGGTGGGCGCAGCGGTGTCCGGGCCGACCACGAGTGGCGCCGCGTGGAGATTCGGGAGATTCGTGCGCCACCAGGTTTCCGCGCGCGTGTGTGTCCACGCGGGAAGCGTGGACGCGAGGTCGGCGAGTTCATCGCCCAGTTCGCGCGCCGAGCACGGGCGCGCGCCGGGTTCTTTCGCGAGGCACGCGCGGACGATCTCTTCCAGACGCCGGGGAATGTCGACCTCCGTCCGCGATGCGATAGTCGGAGGGTCTTCCTTGACGTGCTGGACCAGAATCGACATCGGGCTCTTGCCGTCGAACACGAGCTGTCCGGTCAGCAGCCAGTGTGCCACGCATCCGAGCGCGTAAATGTCAGCGCGGCCGTCGACGACGGCCTCGCCGGTGACCATCTCCGGCGCCATGAACCCCGGCGTTCCGCTGGTCACGCCCTCGCGCGTCAACTGGGTGATCGCCTCGCCCGGCTCGCTGATGGTCTTGACCAGCCCGAAATCGAGCACCTTGAGAAAATCGAACTGCTGACCGCGACGGCAGGTGAACAGGTTGGCGGGCTTGACGTCGCGGTGGATCAGGCCGCGATCGTGCGCGTCGGCGAGAGAGTCGCACGCGGCGCGCAGAAAATGGACGGCGCGCTCGGCTTCGAGCGGACCGTTGTCCTGGATGAGCGACTTGAGGTCGCGACCCTCGAGCAGTTCCATCACGTAGTAGAACGCGCCGTCGGTTGCGATACCGAAGTCGTACAGCATGATCGAATGCGGAGACGTGAGCAGCGCGGTGGCCTGCGCTTCGCGTTCGAATCGTCGCAGCGCGGTTCCCGCCGCGCCGGTATCGCCCTGGCCGATCGCTTCGGGGCGAATCAGTTTGACCGCGGCCGGCCGCGCCAGCAGCCGGTGGCGCGCCTTCCACACCTCCCCCATGCCGCCCGAACCGATTCTTTCGGTGAGTTCGTAGCTCCCGAGCTGCCGCGCCTTGGTGACGTCGCGCGCCATACGAAAGATGCGATACGAAATCGCGTACGCGAGGCCGGCGCAGATCAATACCGGAACGGTCAGGCGGGCGATGGCGATCGTCGGCGAACCCTCGAACGTCGGCGGGACGCCATGACTCACGACCGACGCGATCGCGACGCCGGGCACGGTCATCGACGCCAGAAGGGAACTCACGAGGATTTGCCGGGGTGCGAGTGTGACCACACCGGGATAGAGGACGATCCACACGCCCACCCAGGCGGCCGGTCCGACTTCCAGCTGCGCCACTTGTTCCCATCCCCACGCGTGAATGGCGATCCCGAACGCCGCCACCACCAGGAAAATGCCCGCCATGCGCGCGAATGGCCGGGCCGTGCACGCCGGCCGGTTGCACCGAAACGCGACGAAAAGGGCGTAGCCGATCGCGATCACGGTGGAGATGCCCGCGAACGCGGGAGGAAGCATGAAGCGGTGCTCGGCGATGATCTGGATCACCCATTCCGACGTGAACGCGAGAAAGAAAACGACCGCGTAGAACATCGCGGCCACGGACAGCCCGCGGAACGCGCTGCGCTGGGTCAGCGAATCCAGGTCGGCGAAGCTCGACGGCCCGCCGGAGTCCGACTCTGTTCTTATGTTGAATTCTGCGGCCACGGGCAGTTCCTCACCCGCCGTCGGCGGTTTCTACCGCGGTTCTATAGTGCGCTTCGATCGGCACATGGCAACCGAGCGTATCACGCTCCGGCCTGCGGTCGCAACGGGCGGGTAAACTAGAACGAAAGCCCGGCGTGAACATAGACGCGGACATCTTCCTCGCTCGATGCCAGCGCCACGCTCAGCGTGTTGGCCGGATTGACGAACGAGAACCAGAAGCCTCCTCCGGCCGCGCCGTGCCAGCGCTTCGACGACTCGCCGGCGAGAAAGACCCGGCCGACGTCGCCGAGACCGAACACGCCCAGGCGGCCGGGGACGAAGATGTACACCCGGGTGAGGGGGATGCGCAGTTCCGCGGTGCCGTAGAGAGACGCGTCGCCGGCGAACCGTTGTTCGGGAAAGCCCCGGACGGTCGCGCCGCCTCCAACGTAGGCCGCTTCGTGGTACGGATACGTGCCCCACACCTGTTTGCCCCCGGCGCGCAGCGCCAGGGTCGGCGTCAGCGGAAGCGATGCGGTGCCGTACCAGGAGGCCTCGCCGTGCAGTTCGCCGAAGGTCGACACCACCGCGCCGACGGGCGGGTACACGTTGCCGTCGACCGCCGCACGAAAGCCGCGCGTGGGCAGGACGTCGGAGTCGCGCGTATCGACCGAGAGGCCCCCGCCGGCGCCGGTCTGAAAGAACTCCTCGCTGCCGTACGGGGGAGCGGTCGCAAGGAGGTCGTCTTCGTCGAGATTCGTCTTCGTGTATTTCGCGACCGCACGCAGTGTCGCGGTTCCGTGCGACCCGACCGCGAGCCGCAGGGACGGTTCGGCGACGTACTCGGTGTGCTTCACCTTGTAATAGTCTTCGCCACCCGGCGCCCCGGTCTCGTTGCCGTATCCGTAGAAGTGGAGAATGTCGAGTCCGGATATGCGCAGATAGAGCTGCGTCACATCGCGCGAATTCTCGTGGTGGAACTCGCCTTTGTAGTCGCCGCCGAACGCGCCCGCCCGGGTGGCGTAGCCGACGCGAAAGGTCTGCGTGTCCGCGCACGGGTCCTTGCGGAAACCGTAGCCCTCGGACTGCACGCTGGCGAGAAATAGAACGCCGAGATCGCTGTTGCCGCCGATCCACGGGACGAAGAGATTGCGCCGGCCCCAGTCGCGCGGCGGAATCCACTCGGCCTTCTGGCGTGGTGGCGGCGTGTACGTCTGGGTGTCCAGCGACGTCCCCGGTCCGCGGTGCACGGTGTTGTCGCCGCTCGCGTCACAGATGCGCAGTCCCGTGCCCGCGGTGTCGTCGAAGACGTCATCGCCATCGTCGCCGATGACGCGCACGATGATCTTGCCGCGCGGACCCGTCGCGACCACGTGGTCGTCGCCGCCGCCGAGATAGATGCGAACCTCGTCGGTTTCGTCGGGGTGGAAGACACGATGGAAGTACGGCGCCGCCGCCGCCGCGCCGCCGGGCGCCGCGAGCGCAATGGAGACGTCCACGTCGCCGTTTTCCTTGCGCGCCACGGTCGCGAGCTCCGCCTGATCGGTCGCGTGGATGTCGACGTCGCGCGCGAGGAGCTGGTAGAAGCGATCCGCCTCGCGGACGAGGCCGTCGCGCCGGTGGCGAAGCGACGTTTCGAGTTGGTCGCCCACGAGCGGCCGATAGGCGTCCGGCAGGCGCGAGACGCCGTCGGCGATGACGTCGTCGGTTATCCGCGACTGGAGGCGCGCGGCGATCTCGTCCCACGCCGGTTTTTCGAGATCGACCAGAATGCGGCGGTCGCCGTCGCGGCCGTTCCACGTGAGGCCCTCGATCGACGAGTAGTCGTCGCCGAAACTCACGAACTGCGGAAGGCGCTGGCGACCCATCGATGGAAGCAACCCGTCGAAGCGAACGAACGCCTGGTCGCGATCCTCCGGAATCGGCTGCCACTGCGGTTGCCCCGGGACGTTCGCCCAGTGCCACTGGCCGCGGTGACGGTCCCAGTCGCCGATCAGGATGTCGACGAGCCGCGCGGCGAGAAACGCGCGCGAGTCGGGTCGCACCGCGGGACTCGCGTCCATGCGTTTCCACATCTCCGCGCCGTTGATGATTTCGGTGGCGCCGGCGAATCCCGGATTGCCGTCTCCGACCGGGCGCGGATATTCCTCGATCGTGCCCAGCACGCCGGCGAACGCGGAACGAAATTCGCCGAGCAAGGAATCGTCGGGCATCACGACGAGAATCGGTGTGGCGTGCAGCACGCCGGCGGCTTCCAGTATGGGAGGGACGACGAGCGCGCCGCCGGGCAGACTCGACGCGATCTGATCCTGCAGGATTCGATCGACGAAGGTGCCGCGGTACTCCGGCGGAAGGATCGCGCTGGGATCCTTGTCGAGACCGCGGAACGTGTAGTCGCGGCCGTCGGCGCCCTTCATCGCGAGGCCGAGTGTTTCCTGCCCGCCCACGCGCTTGACCGGCCGCAGGCCGCCGGCACGGCTGGAGAGATCGAGTTCCTTTACCTGAACCGGCGTTGCCCAGAGAGAACGATAGTCGTTGCCGAGCAGGAAGCGGTGAATGCCGCCCGCGCGGTAGTGGTCGCCGGCGACGATTGTTCGCACCTGCGCGGTGGGTGTCGCCGTGCTGTCGGGCGTGCCATCCGTCGCGGCGGCGCCACCCGGCGCGACGAGCGCAAGGACCATCAACATCCAGGCCGGGACGCGCACCATCATCCCTCCAGCCCGGTGATCGCGCGCTGCATCTCCGTCATGCGACGGTGCCGGCGGGAAATACCGACGATGATCACAAGCCAGAGCAGGACGAGTCCCATGTTGATGATCGCGAACTGGCGCGGCTGAAACGCGAGCATCGTCCCGACGAACACGAGCCCGGACGACAGCAGGTCGCCGGCCCGCACGAAGATCGTGTCGATGGCGGCCTTGGCCTTGTACTTGGCCTCCCGGCTCGTGGGGAGGAACAGGGCCTGCCGCGCCGTGTTGTTCAGCGAGTAGTCCAGCGAGTTCTCGCCGATCTTGGCGACACGGATCAGCGACAGGATCGGGATGAACGCGACGATGCCATACGCGCCCAGTGCGACGATCGGGAGTACGCACAACGCCACGCGTACGCCGAAGCGCTTCATGATGCGCGACACGAGGAACAACTGGATCACGGTCGTCAGCGCGTTCACCCACGTGAAGTAGTCGGCGTAGAATTTCCCGATGAACTGTTTCACGAAAACGTCCGGCGCGAGTCCGTGGGTCATCCCGGCGGCGGCCAGATCCTTCGCTTCTCCCGTGACGACGCGTCCAAGGATGTACTCGCCATTCGTATTGACGAAGTTGAGCACGAGCAACAACAGCCCGATCAGCAGGAGGTAGCGGTCGCGCGCGATCATCGCAAAGCCGCCCCGCCGGTCGAGCGGTGGTTCGGCGGCCGTGGCGGCCGCCCCGCGTGCGGCGCCTTGCGTCCGACGATTCACCGTCCGAATCAGGAACAGATAGACGACGAGCAACCCCGCGGCCACCAGCATCAGCGGATAGATGCCGAGCCGCACAATCAGTTGTTTGGCGACGACCCCGCCGAGAACGGCTCCGAATGTCTGTCCGAAGCCGAGAATGGCGAACAGCCGGCGTCCCTGTTCCGGTGTGTAGACGTCGTTGGCGAACGACCAGAACTGCGCGACGATCATCAGATTGAAGATGCCGACCCAGATGAAGAACGCCACACCCAGGCCGGGTGTGCCCGCGACGGCGAGAATGTAGAAGATGACCAGGTTGGCGATGAAGAACAGCGTGACGATGCTGATCAGCCGGATCCGGTTGACGCGGCTCGCGATGTTCCCGTAGGCCGGAATCAGAAGCAGAAGCAGGACCGCCTGCGCCGCGGACGTGTAGCTTTTGAGCTCGGCGCCGCCGCGCGACAGGATCAGCGGTTCGCGGACCACCTTGAGCACGTAGTAAGCCGTGAGCAGGAGGAAGACGCTCAGCATCAGCAGAACGGCGTCCGTGCCCTCGCCCGCTTGCAGGTGCGCGAAGGGGGTCAGTATCCGGTCGAGGAGTCCCCTCCGGACAGGCGGGTTCGGATTGGGAGAAACGGCGGCCAAGGGTCCTCCTGGACCGGCAGTGTACCCCACCGTCGCGGGCCCGGAGAAGCGGGTTCGTCGCGGGAAATGGGTGGAGAATGGGTACCGCGGCGGCGATCGCGGAAGACGTTGGCCGGATTGGCCGTTCCCCGGAACATTCCCCGAGTTTTTATTCGACTTCTCGGCCCGTCAGGCGTATTACGGGTACGGGGTGACCCACTTACCCCGTTCGCTGTACTGCAGGAGGCAAGGAAGTTGGAAATCACAAAGACATATCAAAAGGACGTCGCCGTCGTGGACGTGTCCGGTAAGCTGATCGGTGGCCTGGAGAATACGCAGAAGTTCCACGATCTGATTGCGGGGCTGCTCGGCGAAGGCGCGACCCGGATCGTCATCAATCTTCGCGACACGCCGTGGGCCAACAGTCAGGGCATCGGCATGCTGATCGGCGCCTACACCAGTGCCAAGAAGGCCGGTGCGAAGCTGGTACTCGCCGAGGTTGGCGACCGGATTCGTGACGTGCTCGAGATCACGCGGCTGTCGCTTATTTTCGAGATGTTCCTCACCGTGGACGACGCCGTCGACGGGACGTCGGGACCGCATGCCGGGCGCTCGGGTCTGACCACCCGCCCGACCGTGCTCCTCAGCTAGTTCTCGCCGGGTTCGCTCGACGTGATCCGACCGCCGCGGTTGGGAAGCGTCGTTCGAACGAGTCGCCGCACGGGGATACTCGCGGGGTTGGCGAGTGCTTCGCGCGCGATGTCTTCCAGACAAACGAACGCGACGTCCTGCGCTTTCCACGATTCCAGCTGACGCCGGAACAGATCGGCGTAGCGCATCCCCTCCACCTCGGTGTGGATCGAGTGCACCTCGGTTCCGCGCACCAGCCGGACATAGGCATCGACGAGCGTTTTCGCGTCGGGACGGTCCGGCGCGGCCAGCGCCTCGTCCCAGGTAGGCAACGTCGTCGGAATCTCCAGCGTGTGGAATTTGCGCCCGCCCGCTTCGGGAAAGAACGGCGATCCCAGCCGCGTGTCGGATGCGTACAGCAGATCGCGACGTTCCTGTACGGCGAGCGATCCCGCCGTCGCGTGCCAGCCTGGCGCCGCCGACGCGCGCGCACGCTTCCCGAAAATCTCCGCGAATCGATCGTGCGCCGATGCGCATTCGCGCTCGATCTCTGCTTCGCTCATGCGATCGAGCCAGTCGTGCCAGCGAACGTGGTCCCAGGCGTGTACGCCGACTTCGTGACCGTCGGCCGCCGCAGCGCGAAGCGTGTCGGCCAGACGCGCGCCGATCATCGGGGCGGGGAGCAGCGTTCCGTAGAGCAGTGTCTTCGGCCCGTACATCGAAACGGCGTTGGAGCGGAGCATCTTGGCGAGAAAGCCCCGGTGACGGAACACGCGCGTGATGGCGCGACCGGAGCGGTCCGGTCCCAGCGTGAAGAAGAAACTCGCGCGGACGCCGAGGTCATCGAATATGCGACGCAACGTGGGAATTCCCCGGCGCGATCCGTCAAACGTATCGCAGTCGACCTTGATCGCCACCCGGCGCGTCGTCGGAGTCATCGGGCCTGCTTGTCGGCACCCGCTCCCGATTTCTTGCGCACGACCCGGGGTGCGGTCGCCGTCGCGGCGGACGCGGGCGTCGCCGACGCCGAACGTGCGGGCCGGTCGCCCGTCAGGTAGTAGTCGAGCGTGAGCTTGAGCGCTTCGTCGATGCCCACGCGCGGCGACCACCCCAGGCGCTCGCGCGCGTGGCGGATCGACGGCAGCCGCGTCATGATGTCCTGGTAGCCCTTGCCGTAGTAGTCGCCCGACTCGACCGGCACGATACGCGTCGCCTTCGCCACGTCGGCGTACGCCGGATACGAGCCGACCGCGGCGACGAGCTTCTCGGCGAGTTCGCGAATCGACAGGTCGTTGCCCGGATTTCCGATGTTGAAGATCTGTCCGTCCGCGCATCCGTCGCGGTTTTCGATGACCTTCATCAGGCAATCGATCCCGTCGGACAGATACGTAAACGACCGCCGCTGCGATCCGCCGTCGACGAGCTTGATCGGCTCGCCGTACAGAATATTGTGGAGGAACTGCGTCAGCACGCGCGACGACCCTTCCTTGGGCGACTCGACGTCGTCGAGGTTGGGTCCGATCCAGTTGAAGGGGCGAATGAGCGTGAACCGCAGTCCCTGCTGTCCGAACGCCCAGATCACGCGGTCGAGCAATTGCTTGCTGCACGAGTATATCCACCGCTGCTTGTGAATGGGGCCGTACACCAGCGGCGACGTGTCCTCGTCGAATTCGGCGTCCGGGCACATGCCGTAGACTTCCGACGTCGACGGAAAGATCAGGCGCTTCTTGTACTGCACGCAGCGCTTGACCACCCACAGATTCTCCTCGAAGTCGAGTTCGAACACGGCGAGCGGATTGCTGACGTACACCGACGGCGTCGCGATCGCCACCAGCGGAAGCACGACGTCGCACTTCTTGATGTGGTATTCGATCCACTCCTTGTTGATCGCGATGTCGCCTTCGACGAAGTGGAAGCGCGGCTCGTCGAGGAATTGCTCCACACGATCGTACGCGACGTCGAGTCCGTAGATTTCCCAGTCGGTCGTGGTCAGGATGCGGCTGGTGAGCGCATTGCCGATGAACCCGTTCACTCCCAGAATCAGCAGTTTCACGCGGTGCCTCTCTTCTGACGGGGATCCGGCCGCGACGAGTCGGCGGGCGGGTCCCCGGGGTCGTTGGTGTCGGTTTCGCCGGCGGTCTCGGCGCTCATGATCTCGACGCAGTTGCCGTCTCCGCACACGACGCAATCGCGGCCGTCGCGCGAGAACACCTGTCCGGGTTGGAGGCCGTCGGGCGCGGGTCCGACGAGCCGCGTCGACCAGATGGTGGTGCGCGGTCCGAACGCGTCGGTGAACGCGCCGGGGTACGGATGCGATACGGCGCGCACCAGGTTGTGGACGCCGTGCGCCGGCCGGGTCCAGTCGATTTCTCCGTCTTCCGGGCGGCGGCGCCCAAAGGTCGTCGCCTGCAATTCGTCCTGCGGGCGGCGCGGCGCCGTGCCGCGCTCGAGGTGCACGATCTGTCGCGCGAGGATCTTGACCGCCGCCGCGGTGACGCGGGTCTGCACCTGCGCCGCGGTGTCGTCGGGGCCGATCGCGACCGCTTCCTGGTCCACGATGTCGCCGGCGTCCGCCTTCATCTCCATGACGTGCAACGTGGCACCCGTTTCCGTCTCGCCGTTGAGAACGGCCCAGTTGATCGGCGCGCGCCCGCGGTAACGCGGCAGCAGCGACCCGTGCATGTTGAACGCGCCCAGCCGCGGGAGTTTGAGAACGACTTCCGGCAGGAGTCGCCGGTAGTACATCGAAAGCACCAGGTCGGGCCGGAGGGAGCGGAAGCGTTCCACCTCGTCGGGCGCGCGCAGGTCGGCGTCTCTGCGCACCTCGACGCCGTGCTCTTCGGCGAGCGCCGCGACCGAACCGAACCACAGCGTTTCGCCGGGCGCGTCTTCGTGCGTGTAGACGGCGACCACGTGGTGACCGTGATCGAGCAGGTACTCGAGTCCGGCGTAACCGACCTCGGAGTACGCGAACACCACGATCCGCGGCGGCTCGAGATCGTTGGATGACGTGCGTTTCGTCGCCGCCGCGGCGCCGTGCACGGCACGAATCAAAAAGCGCGGACGCCCGCGCACCTCGGTGTAGATCCGGGCGATGTACTCGCCGAGGATGCCGAGTCCCGCCATCGTCGCGCCCATGATCACGAACGCGATGGCGAACAACGTGAACAGGCCTTCCGCTTCCGAGTGTCGCAGAAGGATGAAGCGCCGGATCAACAGGTACAGGCCCAGGCCGAGTCCGCCCGCCGACACCACCAGACCGAGCATGGCGAATATCTGCAGCGGCACCGCGGAGAACCCGGTCATCAGGTCGAAATGCAGGCGAACGAGCCGGTACGACGAGTACTGCGACCCGCCGTGCGCGCGCGGGGCATGGTCGACGACGACTTCGGTCGGGCGGCGCGCGAAACTCATCGCCAGCGCCGGAATGAACGTCGAGTTTTCTTCGCAGCGATTGATCTCGTCGACCACTTCGCGCGAATACGCGCGCAGCATGCATCCGAAATCCGAGCAGCTTGATACCGGTCACGCGCCGGCTGACCGAGTTCGACAGCGCCGAGATCGCGCGCCGGAACGCCGAGTCTTTGCGGTCGCGGCGCACGCCGCCCACGACGTCGTAGCCGGCGTCGATCCGTTCGAGCAGTTTGGCGATTTCTTCCGGCGGGTTCTGGAGATCCGCGTCGAGCGTTACGACCACGTCACCGGTGACGTACTCGAAGCCGGCCAGAATCGCCGGGTGCTGGCCGAAGTTGCGCGAAAGCTCGACGACGCGGAGCAATCCCGCCCGGCGTTCCGCCTCGGCCTTGAGGAACGCCAGCGACCCGTCGCGGCTGCCATCGTCGACCACGATCACCTCGTACGGCCGGCCGAGCGCTTCCAACGCGGGGAATAGCCGTTCGCACAATGGCGGGAGGTTCGCTTCCTCGTTGTGAACGGGAATGACAACCGAAACGCGCGATCGACCGGCCGGCGTCATCGCGCGAACCTCGTGCACACGTCGCGGACGGCCTGAATGACGTCCGCCTGGTCGTCGTCGGTCATGTCGGGGAACAGCGGAAGCGACAGGATGCGCTCCGACACGAAATGCGCGTCGGGGAAGTCGTCCGGCTTCCACCCGAATTCGTGCGCGTAGTAGCTGAACTCGTGCGCCGCGGTGTAGTGCAGTCCGGTTCCGATATTGCGCTCCTTCAGTTCCAGCATGAAACGATCGCGATCGATCGTCAAACGATCGATGTCGACGAGCGGTGCGTACAGATGCCACGCGTGACGCGACGGATAGGGAACCATGCCGGGCAACGACAATCCGGCGAGGCCTTCGAACGCGGCGTTGTATTCGTCGGCGCGGTGCTGCCTCGCCTCGATGAACGCGTCGAGCCGCGGGAGCTGGTGAATCCCGAGCGCGGCCTGCATGTCGAGCATGTTGTACTTGTAGCCCGGCATCGTTACGTCATAGCGCGGCGAACCCGACTTCGCGAACCGTTTCCAGGCGTTGCGGTCCATGCCGTGAAAGCGCAGCAGCGACACCTTGTCGAACACACCGTCGTCGTGGGTCACCACCATGCCGCCTTCGCCCGTGGTGATGTTCTTGTTGGGATGAAACGAGAATACGGACGTCGTCGGCAGCGAGCCGATTCGGCGGCCGCGATACTCGGTCCCGACGGCGTGCGCGGCGTCCTCGATGACGGCGAGGTCATGGTCGCGCGCGAGGTCGAGGATGGCGTCCATGTCGGCGGGCTGGCCGGCGAAGTGCACGGGAATCACCGCGCGCGTGCGCGGCGTGATCGCGCGCTCGATGTGCTCGACGCGAATCTGGAGCGTGCGGCGGTCGCAGTCGGCGAGCACCGGCGTCGCCCCGACGAGCACGATGACGTTGAGCGTCGCCGCGAACGTCATCGGCGTGGTCACGACTTCGTCGCCGGGACCGATTCCGTGCGCGAGCAGCGCCAGGTGGAGCCCGGCCGTCGCCGACGACACCGCCGCCGCGTGCGTCGCCCCGACGTAGTCCGCGAACATCGCGGAAAAACGCTCGACCTTCGGTCCGGTCGTGATCCAACCGGACCGGATCGAATCCGCGAGTTCGGCGAGTTCGCCCTCCCCCAGGGACGGGCGCGAAAAAGGAAGAAAAGTGCCCCGCATACGAATCGGCCGCGGCTCGCGCGGCCCTGCAGCTACCTCCGGCGTCCATTATAGCCGAAGTTCGCGGGCGGGTTCACACCCGATTTGGCGCGCGATCAGGGCCGGTTGCTGACGAGCCAGGTGTCTTCGACCCTGGAGATACGATTCACCGTGAGGCCCTGCGACTCGAGATCGCGAATCGCGCCTTCGCGGATGAACACCCACACGCGCTGGTTGCTATTCCAGACCTCTCGCAATCGGTCGCGAGACCACAGCCAGTCGTGTTCGGTGTTTTCGCCGCTGACGTCGTAAGGGTGTTCGATGGGCTGGCCGGGTCCCGGCAGCGGGACCGACGGGTCGGGGTGCGCCTGCAGAAAATGACCGAGTCCCGATTCCTGCGCGCGATCGACGATGCCGACGCGCCGGCCGAGCGTCAACGGGATGACGTAATCCTGGGCGACCGACCGATCGACCAGCACCGGATCGCGATCTTCGGGCGGCCGCGTGCGATCGTCGCCACCGCGGGCGCGCAGGTCCATGACCAGCGAACTCGAATCCC
Organism: Candidatus Latescibacterota bacterium; assembly: GCA_963761125.1. Taxonomy (GTDB): domain Bacteria; phylum Krumholzibacteriota; class Krumholzibacteriia; order WVZY01; family JAKEHA01; genus JAKEHA01. Next base: position 60,726 of record CAVXFV010000002.1, on the reverse strand, counting down.
ATCGTGGAACGAGCGTGTTCATGGTGCCGAGAAGCACCGACGTCCCCACCGAGAATCCGATCGCGAGCACCGCCAGTCCCGCGCGCACGCGATCGCGTGCGGCGAAGACGAGAAATCCGAGCGACCCCAGGAACATCGCCGTCACCACGACGAGGGCGATCCACGCGTGACTGAAGTCGATCGAGGCCGCCTCGCGCGCGCCGATCAGTTCCCGGCCGAATAGCACGACCCGGTGCGTGCGTTCCGCCAGGGGAAACCGGATCGCCACGATCACGACGACGGCGAGCAGGATCGCCGTCTGCACCGCGGCGACCGCCTTGATCCACCACGGCGCGCGGCGCCACTCTGCGATGCGCATCGCGAGCAGGAGCGCCGCCGGGGGAATGATCGGCATCAGGTACGTCCCGAGTTTCGCCGAGCTGACCGACAGAAGGAGCAGCGGTCCCAGCGTGCAACCGGTCAGGTAGCGGTGCGCCCGGTCCGTCGAATCGACCGACCCGCGAACCCCAATGCGACGCAGGTCGACCCACCATTCGGCGGCGAGCATGGGAAGCGCGAAGAGCACGAAGGGAATGAACGACCCGATCAGCACCGGACCGTAGTACCACCACGATCGCGGATGGTTGTAATTGCCGTGCAGGAACGAATCGAGATTGATCCGCAGATAGAAGAACTCCAGCAGCCGTGGATCGCGATGCCACCACATGATCGTCCATGGGATATTGATGACCACCACGATCGCGAGCCCGATCAGCGGGCGCATGCGTCGCAGGCACCGGAACGGCCCGGTCCATCCGTCGGCCAGGAGCGTGTACAGCGCGATGCCCACCGCGGGCAGCAGCAGCGCCACCGGGCCCTTCGTCATCCAGCCGACGCCGATCGACGCGTAGAGCGCGAGCAGCCAGCGGAACGCCGTGCGTTCCGACCGTTCCCATTCCCAGAACGTCCACCACGCGATAGCGGTCGTCGCCGTCAGGATGGTGTCGGGAATGAGCACGCCCGCCATCGCCTGCACGAACGTCGTTCCGAGCAGCAACAGCGCTGCGCCGAGACCGAGCGCGCGCGACCGGATCGCGCGACCGAGCGCCCATGTGGCCCACAACGCGACGATCGTCGCGAACAGGCTCGGCAGGCTCGCGGCGCGGGGACCGTCGCCGAACGACCGCGCGATCGCGCCCAGCCAGTACACCAACGGGGGCTTTTCGCCGTACGGCGAATACTGGAGGTTCGGAACGCTCCACGCGCCCAGCTGTCGCATCTCGCGCGCGGCTTCGTAGTAGCGCGCGGACGAACCGAGCACCGGGTGGCCGGCGCTCACGAGGTAGATCGCGGTGCACGCGGCGGCGAGCGCCAGCAGATCACGCGCCGACGACGTCCAGACCGATTCGCGCGTCATCCGGCCGCGCTCACCATTTTGGCGTCTCGACGGGTCGCGGGGGAAGAACGACGCGGAATCGCGGCGATCCGTTCTCGTCGAGGCGAAAGCGACCGCCGAGGCTCGGACCCTCGCCCTGACCGCCGAGGAATTTCAACGATTCCGCCTGCGCCTCGCCGCTGCCGCCGCCGGCGCCGTCGAACTCCCAGCGACTCGACGCCAGCGCGGGCGTGGGGTTGTAGACGATCTCCAGGTCCATGCGCAGATGCTCGCCGTGCTCCAGCGTGAATACCGCCCTGGCGGTTGTCTGTGCACCGTGACGTTGACCCGAGATCGTGTAGTCGAGAGTGGGAACCGGCTGGTATGCGCCGTTTGTCCATACTTCGACGCGCGGTTTGTCGGTTCGGGCGCACCCGCCGGCGAGAACGAGAGGGAGGAGGGCCAGAGGTATCGCGGCGATCACGCACTTCATCACGCGTGCCATGATCAGGTCACGCTCTTCAGCAGTTCCTCGTTGGTCGGATACTTCTCGATCAATTTCAGCAATCCGTCCATCGCCTGGGCCGGCGGCACGGCCAGCGCCTGGCGGCGCAGCTTGTTGATCGCATTCATCTCCTCGGCGGTATACAACAGTTCGTCGCGCCGGGTTCCCGTGGATCGAAGGTTGATGGCGGGGAACACGCGCGATTCCGCGAGCGTGCGATCCAGCACGATCTCGCTGTTGCCCGTTCCCTTGAACTCTTCGAAGATAAGATCGTCCATGCGCGATCCGGTCTCGATCAGCGCGGATGCGATCACGGTGATCGATCCGCCGTTCTCGGCGTTGCGCGCCATGCCGAAGAACTTGCGCGGGACTTCGAGCGCACGCGAGTCCAGCCCGCCGCTCATCGTTCGTCCCGAACCCGAACCGAACTGGTTGAATGCGCGCCCCATGCGCGTGATGCTGTCCACCAGCACGACCACGTCGTGGCCGCATTCGAGTTCGCATCGCACCTGCGCCATGCACAGATTCGGCGAGACGCACGTGTTCCTGGATAGTCTGGTCGCTGCTGCTCGCGAGTACGTCGGCGGGAACGGCGCGCCGGAAGTGCGTGACCTCTTCGGGCCGTTCGTCGATCAAGAGGACGACGATGCGCGACGTCGGCGCGTCGTCGTGAATGGCGATGGCGAGGTCCTCCAGCAGCCGCGTCTTGCCCGTCTTCGGCGACGCGACGATCAGGCCGCGCGTCCCGCGGCCGATGGGCGCGAACAGGTCGACGATGCGCATCGACGGGTTGCCGCCGTCGCCGAGACGAAAGCGGCGGTCCGGATTGATGGCCGCGAGTTCGGCGAACGGCGTCCGCCCGCGCCACGCGTCGGGCGCCAGGCCGCCGACCGACTCGACGTCGGCCAGCCGGGGACCCTGCTTGGCCTGCTGCACGGAGCCGGACACCAGCGCGCCGGTGATCAATCCAAACCGGCCGATCAGTTCCTGGGGTACGAACGGATCGTCGCGGTCGGGGTGGAACGACCGTTCGGAATTGCGCAGGAAACCGCCGCGCCCGTTGGTAATTTCGAGAATGCCGGCAACCGCGTCGGGCATGCCTCTCCGGATCTGCTTCGTGATAGGGGGTGGTCGATCGGCCTAGGTCCGCTGCGGGCGGGGCCGATATCCACACCACCAGAACCCGTTCTGGCGGGCTTTGTCAACATGTTCCGGCGAAGCCGCCCGGGGGGGAAACAAAAAGAGGGGCGGGTTTGGGCCCGCCCTCGCGCGTCAAGCGTCCTGCAGAACCGCTACTTGGCGGTCTTGTGCAACAACGACGTCGAGACTTCCATCATCTCGACTTTCGGTTTGCCTTCGGCAATGGTCGCCAGGAGTTTCGTGACTTCCTGGAAACCACTCCGGTCATACGCTTCGGCATTTTCCGCCTTGTCCACAGGCTGATCGCTTCGACGTGCCTCTTGGTGGGCTCGATCAGGGTGATGACGTCCTGGAAGCCCCTCTGTTTGCGCAGGATCGGGAGAATCTCGTTCTCCTGACGATGTTTGAAATCGTTCACGCTGTTGGCCTTCAGCTCGAATGTGACCTTGCGTCCGTACATGATTGGACTCCTTTGATTGATTCGCCGACGCGCGGTACGGGCGTACTCGCGCGCGGCTCTTTGTAAAATGGTGCAATATCCTGTTCTTTAGATAGCGAACTCGGGCCGTCGCCGCCATGATGCGTTGGTATCAATTCCGCGGCGCCGGTGCGTCGCGGGCGGGCGGAATTCGTCCGGCCTCGCTGGTACGATCCATGCTGTACGGACAGGAACTGTCGAGACAACCCGTTATGAAATCGTATGTTGAGCAGAAGGCGCTTGAAGCGTCCAACCGGCCGCTCCGGTACGCCCCGCTCGAGAAGCTGGGCGTGATCGTCGTCGATTCGTTTCCCGCGCTGGGCAAGCTGGCGGCGCTTCGGTTCATCGAGTGGGTCCAGCACAACCCGGACGGCGTCGATCTCCCTGCCGACGGGCAAGACGCCGGAGCACTTCATCGGGAGTCGGCCGGCTGCTCGCCGAGATGGGATACGCCCGACGATCCAGCGCGAGCTCGCGCGAGGCCGGCGTCGATCCGGCGAAGGCGCGCGACCCGCGCGGACTGCACTTCGTGCAGATCGACGAGTTCTATCCCATCGACCCCGCGCAGCGACAACAGCTTCACTCACTACGTCAAGCACTTCTACATCGAGGGCTTCGGGCTCGACCCGGCCAAGGCGCTGCTGATCGACGCGAGCCGAATCGGCCTGCTGCCGGGCCGAGACGACTCGGCGGACGTCTGGCCGGGCAGCGCGTGTCGACCTGACGCCTGCGCTACCGCCATGGCGACGAACGCAGCTCGAGCGCGCGCAGAAGGCCCTGCTCGCCGCAGATCGACCAGTGGTGCACGGAGTACGAAGAGCGCATCCGCGAGCTGGGCGGCATCGGCTTCTTCCTCGGCGGCATCGGCCCGGACGGCCACATCGGCTTCAACGTGCGCGGCTCGGACCACTACTCGACCACGCGCCTGAGCGCCGACCAACTACGAGACCCAGGCGGCGGCGGCCGTCGACCTGGGCGGCATCGAGGTCGCCCGCCACCGCCTCGTCATCACCATCGGGCTCGGCACGATCACGTACAACCCGGAGTGCACGGCCATCATCCTCGCCGCCGGGCGAGGCCAAGGCCGCAGATCGTGGCGCGACGCCATCCAGAACGAGCCGGCACGTGCGCTACCCGGCCACCGCGCTGCAGCGCCTGCCCGAACGCGCGCTTCTACATCACGCGCGGCGCGGCGGCAGCACCTGCGAGCGCGCCGGCTCGCGTGCTCGACCAGCGCACGGCGATCGCGAGCGACGAGCGGAGATCAGGCCGCTGGTCGATCTGGCCTTGCGCCGCGCCGCAAGCGCGCATCGACGACGCTGACCGAGACGGACTTCGCCGGCCGACCGCTGTCGCCGCCGCCGTGCTTCGAACGGCGATCCGGAGCTCCGGCCGCGACGTTGGCGCGTGGTCGCACGCCGGCTCGTCGGCAGCGCATCGAGCGCGGCGCCGCGGCGCTCTTCGCCAGCGCGCTTCCTGCACACCGAGCCGCACCACGACGACATCATGCTCGGCTACTTGCCGCACGATCGTCCGCCATGTCCGCGACCCGAGCAACGCACCACTACTTCGCCAGCCTCACCAGCGGCTTCACCTCGGTGACCAACGCCTTCATGCGCGCGCCAGATGGCCGACCTGCGGCGCTTCCTCGGCGGACGCCCAGTTCGCGACGCTGGCGGGACAGGCTACTTCGAGCCGGAGCAACTGCGTCGCCCGCAACCGCGACGTCTGGCAGTACCTCGACGGCGTGGCCGCCGAGAGCGAGGACGATGCGCGACGAGGGCGACGCCCGCCGGCTGCTGCGCAACCTGATCGAGATCTACGGCGAGCACGACGCCGCGAGGCGTGCGAGTCGCCGCGTCGCCGAGCTGAGCGACTACTTCGATACGCGTATCCCGGCAAGAAGGACCCCGACCGGATCCAGCGGCTCAAGGGCATGTGCCGCGAGTGGGAGGCCGAGTGCCTCTGGGGCTACTTCGGCTGGCAATGCCGAGAACGTGCGCCACCTGCGGCTGGGCTTCTACACGGGCGACATCTTCACCGAGGAGCCCACCGTCGAGCGCGACGTGCCGCCGATGCTGGCGCTGCTGGACGAGGTGCAAGCCGGACGTGGTCACGGTGGCCCTCGACCCCGAGGCCAGCGGGCCCGGACACGCACTACAAGGTGCTGCAGGCGGTGGCCGAGGCCCTGCGGCGTCCATCGAGGACCGCGACGAAGCGCACGGACATGCGCGTCTGGGGCTACCGCAACGTCTGGTTCCGCTTCCATCCCGTCCGAGGCCAACCTCTTCGTGCCCGGTCTCGCTGAACATGTTCGCCGTCATGCACAGCGCGCTTCCTGAACACGTTCATCTCGCAGCAGGACGCCTCGTTCCCCAGCTACGAGCACGACGGCCCGTTCTCGCGAGCTGGCGCAGCAGAATCCAGGTCGAGCAGTACCAGATGCTCAAGACCTGCCTGGGCCGCGAGTGGTTCCACGAGCACCCCAGCGCCCTGATCCGCGCCACGCGCGGCTTCGTCTTCCTCAAAGGGATGACGCCCGACGAACTCTATCGCCATTCGCGCGATCTCAAACGGACCACCGAAAATCGTTGATGGGTGACGCGCGCCTAGAGCAGCGACGCGGGCAGCGTGACGTTCTTCTCCCGGGCGAGCTGGTCGATGTCGTGGTTCAGACTCTCGTAGTCGCCACGGTCGTGGAGTGCGGCGAATCTCGCCAGGAGCACCTTTTCGGTCTCGTCGGAAATCGCGGGCGCGAGCACCGTCACGCGCTGATGGAACGATAGCTTCATCTGCTGCGCCGCAAAATCCACAAGCAGCGTGCTCGCCGCAATCGGCGTCAGGAGTACGACCACCAGGATGGCCACGCGCGACGTGAACCGTGTCCACGCCGAGACCGCGGGGGCGGCGCGCCGGCTGCGTTTGCTCATCAGGTGCGCGAAGCCCGCGTGCGCGGCGAAACGCCCGATCACCGCGCCGACGACGATGGAGAAGAGCACGGCGAGCAGGGTGAAGTCGAGATACTGGCCACCCAGCGCCGCCTGTCGGGCTGCACGATCCCACACCAGATTGTAGAAACGCCCGCCAAATGCGGGAATCACGTCGATCGCCAGCTTCATCGTCGGCTCCACAAGATAGAGCCACGATGACCGAAACGATCACGCCGTTCCTCAACGCTCTCCAGTTCGAATAGACGGATTCCATGGTGCGCTCGCGCAGGAGCATCAATCGTGCCTTTTGCCCGTCCCGATGTCGGCCGCGATATCGCGGGCCGGGCAATCCTTGTCCGGTTCGCGACCGCCGTGATACGGTCCGCGACATGCGCATTCGAACTCTTGCGTGCCTGATCTGCCTGGTGACATCTGCCTTCGCGGCCGACGTCCGCGCGGCGGGCGGGATCATCCTCAATACGCTCCAGGGGACCGACGATCACGTGCCGGGTTGGTCCGGGAGTGTCGACGGATTGTTCAGCGGGAGCGGCGGAAATACCGAGCGCGTGATCGTCGCTGCGGGCGGGCACGCGCAGTGGCGCGGAGACCGCAACCGCTGGCAGCTGCGCGCCGCCTATGGTTACGAGGAGAGCAACAACGCGACCACCGCACGCAACGGAACCGTGCATCTGCGCCACAACTACGACATCATTGCCGAGCTGGCGACCGTCGCGTTCGTGCAGGTACAGGAGAACGAATTCCAGCGCATCAAATCCCGGTGGCTCTTCGGCGCGGGACTTCGATACGACATAATCGACGGCGACACCGGGAAGCTTCTCATCGGAGCGACACCGATGCTGGAGATGGAACGCCTGGAGGGCGAGGCGGATCACACCGCGCGCGGACGTCTGTCCACCTTCCTGGCCCTGTCGCGCAAACTCCAGACGAAGGTTCGCGTCGACGCGACTGGATTCGTCCAACCGTTGTTCTCCGACTTCGGCAACCTGCGGACGGCGGAAACGGCCGTGCTGGTAGTGGGCGTCACCGGAACGCTGGACCTCAAGGCCGGCGTGTCCGTCGAGACTAATTCGGATCCCGCGCCCGGCGTCGAGAAAACCGACTGGACCACATTCATGTCGCTGGGTGTAACGTTCTAGGGGCTCCCCCTGGGACGGTGACGATGACGCGATTTCCCGATCGATTCGCGGGACTGCTGAAGCCCGCCGCGTACGCCCATCCGGTTCGATCCATCGATCTGGTCGAAACGCACGTATCCTGGGTTCTCTTGACCGGCGCGTTTGCCTACAAGATCAAGCGTCCCGTGGTGCACGCGTTCGTCGATCTGCGCGAGCCGGAGCGGCGCGCGTTCTTCTGTCGCGAGGAACTGCGGCTCAACCGCCGTTTTGCGCCCGGCCTCTACGTTGGCCTGAGCGATGTCACCGCATCGCCGGGTGGCGAGGCGTGCATGGACGGCGCCGGACCGGTGCTCGAGCCCGCCGTCAAGATGCGGCAGTTCCGACGCAACGAGGAACTCGACCGTCTGCTGGAGACGAACCGCGTGAGCCCCGACGAACTGGAGGCGTTCGGCCGCGACCTGGCCGATATTCACGCGCACTTGCCGGTGGCCGCCGCGGGCGACGGGTGGGCGACCCCCGCGGCGATTCGCGACGGCATGTTCGAGAATCTCGACGAGTGTATTCGCGCCGCGACGCACGCCGGTTTTTCCAACGATCTCGAATCTCTACGCGGCCCAATCCGTCGTGCGCTCGATCGCGCGGAGCCGGCGATGGCGTTGCGACTGGCCGGCGGACGCGTGCGGGAATGCCACGGCGATCTCCACGCCCGCAATATCGTTCGCGTGGGGTCGCGACTCGTGGCGTTCGATTGCATGGAGTTCGAGCCCGCGTTCCGCTGGATCGATGTGGCCGAAGAGATCGCATTCTTGATTGCCGATCTCGAAGCGCGCCGTCGTCCCGCGCACGCGCACGCGTTCCGGACGGGCTATTTCGATCGCAGCGGCGACGTCGAGTCGTGCCGGGTACTGAACGCGTATCGTGCGCACCGCGCGCTGGTCCGCGCCAAGGTGGCGGCGCTGACCGCGAACGATGCGGAGGCCGGTACCGAACGCGACGAGTTGGCGCGGCAGTTTGCGACCTACGTGCGTGTGGCCGGCGAGGCACTCGCACCCGGCCGCCCGATTCTCGTGCTGGTGTCGGGCGTCAGCGGTTCGGGCAAGACGTGGCTCGCGCGACGCGTCGCGGCGTCGATAGGCGGCGTGCATCTGCGTTCGGACGTGGAGCGGCGGCGGCTGGCGGGTCTCGCCGACGGCGCGCGCTCGGAGAGTGCGCCGGGCGAAGGCGTGTATTCGCGCGACATGAGTGAGCGCGTGTACGATCGACTCGCGCAGGGCGCGGCGGATGCGCTGGCGGGTGATTACCCGGCCGTCGTCGACGCGACCTTCATCCGCCGGGCCGATCGCGAAACACTCCACACCGTCGCCGAGCGGATGAGTGTGCGCGCGTTCCTCGTTCGCTGCCACGCGCCGCGGGATGTAGTGGCGCAACGCATCCGGGAACGCGCAAGAGCGGGCGCCGACGAATCCGAAGCGACTCTCTCGATCCTCCGATGGCAGGAGGCACGTAACGAACCGATCGCTCCCGGGGAGGGGATGACGGTCATCGACGCCGATACCACGCAATCGACGGTCGCGGACGACGTGGTGCGGGCGATCGAACACGCCCGGTCGTCGCGTCACTCGTAGCGAAGGGCCTCGATCGGATCCAGACTCGCGGCGCGACGCGCCGGGTAGAGCCCGAAGAACAAACCGACACTCGCGGAAAATCCCAGAGCAACGGCGATCGTCGCCGGCGAGACGACGGTGTCCCATCCGGTGAAGTGACGGATCGCGGCCGAGGCGCCAAAGCCGATGGCCACGCCGATCAGTCCGCCCGCCACGCTCATCACGATACTCTCGACCAGGAACTGCGTCATGATGTCCGCGCCGCGCGCGCCCACGGCGAGGCGGATGCCGATCTCGCGCGTGCGCTCGGTCACCGATACCAGCATGATATTCATGATACCGATGCCGCCGACGAGCAGCGAAATGCTCGCAATCGCCGCGAGCAGCAGCGTCATGACTTCGGTCGCGCCCTGCGCCGCCTTGGCGATGTCGGTCTGATTGCGGACAGTGAAGTCGTTCTCCGCCCAGTCGGCCAGCCGGTGCGACTCGCGCAGCACCGACGTGATTTCCTTCTGCGCCGCCGGAATGTCGGCGGGTGACGCCGTACTCGCAAGAATCTGGGCGATGAACATGCGCCCCGCGAGGCGGTTCTTGACCGTCGTGTAGGGCGCGAGAATGGTATCGTCCTGGTCGGCGCCCGTGGCCGTTTGACCCTTGGCCGCGAGCACGCCGATGATCTGGAACGGAACGTTGCGCAGGCGGATCTGCTGACCCACCGGATCCTGGTCGGGGAACAGGTTGGTCGCGATCGTCGCGCCGATCACGGCGACCTTGCGCATCGAGCGTACGTCGGCGTCGTCGAAGAAACGCCCGGACTCGACCGTCCAGTCGCGGATCGTGGGATAGTCGGTGGACACGCCGTACACCGCCGAGCGCCAGTTCCCCTGCCCGCCGACCACCTGCGTGGGCGCGATGACCACCGGGGACACCGCCGCGAGTAGAAAACTTTCGCGCTTGAGCTTGAGCGCGTCGTCGATCGTGAGTGCGTCCATGCTCTGCGCTCCGCGGCTCACGCCGCCGAGCGCGTTGGCGCCGGGCGTCACCACGATCATGTTGGTGCCGAGGCCCTGAATTCGGCTCTGAATCTGCGACTTCGCGCCCTCGCCGATCGCCACCATCACGATGACGGCGCCGACGCCGATGATGATGCCGAGCATCGTCAGCAGCGTTCGCATCTTGTTTTTCAGGATGCTCTTGCCGGCCACACGAAGCAACACGCGCGCGGTCATGCGGATGCCCCCTGGGACGCGATCCACGCGGCGAGATCGGTGGCGGCCGACCGCCGGTTGGCGATCGCCTCGTCCCGGATCACCAGACCGTCGCGCAGTTCGACGACGCGTTTGGCGTACTGCGCGATGTCGTGTTCGTGCGTCACGAGAACGATCGTGACACCCTGCTCGTTGAGTTGCTGAAAGAGCGCGAGCACGTCGATCGAGGTCTGCGTGTCCAGATTGCCGGTGGGCTCGTCGGCCAGAACGAGCGCCGGATTGGTGACCAGGGCGCGCGCAATCGCCACGCGTTGCTGCTGTCCGCCCGACAGTTCGCTGGGTTCGTGATTCATGCGGTCCTCGAGACCGACACGCGCCAGTGCGGCGCGCGCGCGGTCGCCGGTATGGTTGACGTCGGAGCCGCGGCGATACAGGAGCGGCAATTCGACGTTATCGAGGGCGGTGGTGCGCGCGAGCAGGTTGAATCCCTGAAACACGAAACCGATTTTCTGGTTGCGGATGTCGGCGAGTTGGTCGCGGGACAGGCGATTGACCTCGATGCCGTCGAGGCGGTACGTGCCGGAGGTCGGACGGTCGAGACAGCCGATCACGTTCATCAGCGTCGACTTGCCCGACCCCGACGATCCCATGATCGCCACCATTTCGCCGGCGGCCACGCGCAGGTCGATACCGCGAAGCGCGTGCACCTGCGTTGCGCCCATCGTGAAGACGCGCTCGACGCCCACGGTTTCGATGACGATCTCGCCGGACTCGTGAATCATGCGCCGCGTCCTAGAATCCCGGACCGAAGTGACGCCCGCCCTGCTGCTGTGCCTGGAACGGGTTGGTCGACGTCGCGCCGGGCGCTGCGGTGAGCGCCGCGATGACCTGCATGCCGGGCTTGATGTCCTTGCCCTGGATCGCCGTGTAGGTTCCGTCGGTGATGCCGACGTGCACCCGCGCCACCGCGAGTTTGCCCGCGTCATCGAGATAGAACAGGTGCCCCGCGTCGGCCGGGGGCTTCCACCCGCCGGACGGTGCGTTACCGCCGGGGGCCGAACCGCCGGACGGTCCGGCGCCCGCGACCTGGCCGGGGCGCCAGGCGCCACGCGGCGTGTCGGCACCGGCGACGCTGGAATCGCGCGGGTGGCCGGCGTTGCGGGCGCGCAACTCCGCGATCATGTCGTCGGTGGGTCGCAGACGCAGCGCGACGTTCGCCACCTTGAGCACGTCGTGCGCGCTTTCGACGAGAAAGTCGACCGTCGCGGTCATTCCGGGAAGCAACTTGCCGCCGCGATTGTCGACGTCGACGACGGCGGTATAATTGACGACGTTCTCCGACGACGTCGATTGCAGGCGCACCTGGCGCACCGTCCCGTGGAACGTGCTGTCGGGGTAGGCCTGCACGGTGAATCGCACCGTCTGCCCGTTATGGATCATACCGATGTCGCTTTCGTCGACGGAGGCGAGGATCTGCATCTTCGAAAGGTCGTTCGCGATCACGAACAGTTGCGGTGCCGACAGACTCGCGGCGACCGTCTGACCGACGTCGACGTCGCGTTCGATCACGATGCCGGAGATCGGCGCATAGATCGTCGCGTACGCCATGTTCTGTTTCGCCTGTTGAAGGTGGACGCGCGCCGACATCACGGCCGCCGCCGCGGAATCTTCGGTGTACTGTGCCAGCGCGAAGTCGGAGTCGCTGATCGCCTTCTGGTCGTAAAGCGACTTCGAGCGCGCCAGGTCGGCGGCCGCGTGGCGTTGTGTCGCCGTTGCCTGCGCCAGCGCCGCGCGCGCCTCGGCGACCGCCGTCGACAGGAGCGTGGTGTCGATCTGGGCGATGGGCTGGCCCTTCTTCACGACGTCGTTGAAGTCGACGAAGATGTGTGCGAGCGCACCCGACACCTGCGTGCCGACCTGCACCGTCGTCACCGCGCCGAGCGTGCCCGTGCTGGTTACGAGGCGGTCGACGTCTCCTTTTTCGATCGGAACGAACCGGTATGACGTTGCCGGGCCGTCGCCCCGGTGGGTGAAATACCAGCCGCCGGCCGCGAGCACCAGCACCCCGATCCCGATAGCGATGATTTTCTTCATGGAGAACCTGCTTCGATGTGACGCTGTTTCATGCTTTACCCGGTTGGACGCCGATGACCGGCGGTTTCTTGCAGCCCGTCGCGGCCCCGGCCGGGACGCGGCGTCCGCAGTGGAAGGATTGTTCAGCCGGACACCGCGAGTCCCACGGGGAACCGCGAGAAGCTCATCCCGAAGATCACGTCGTTTCCCCGAATTCCCGTGTAGAACCCGGTGGTATAGCCGCCTACGCTGAACACGCCGGGATAGACCTGAACCCGGAGGAGCTGGGTCCACGCCCGCGACACCTGCACCGACGCCAGCAGCGACCCGTTCCGGTGGAGGAACACCCCTGCGTCAGGCTTGATACGTGCGAAGGGCGACGTCGTTCCGTTCCCGCGATCGCGCTCGTGCAACTCCTCGACGGCACCGCCCACTCCCACCGACCAGTCGAACAACGATCCGCCGCGAACGGTGACGCCGAACAGGTGGCTCATCCCCCAGTAGGAAAAAATGCCGACGCGGCTGCGGTCGCCGAAGAAGAAATGGAGTCCGTAGTTTTCGCCCGCGTTTTCGAACGTGTTGATCACCGGGTTGTACGCCGGTTGTCCGGACCAGATCGACATGTTGAGCGTGTGCGAGAAGAACCCGGCGACGCGGTCGCTGGTAAAGAGCACCGCGCCCAGCGGATCGAAGAACAGCATGTCCGCGACGGGGTCGACGGTCGGTTGCGTCTCCCCGTAGTGCTCGACCGACTCCACGGCGAATGCGTGCAGCACTGTCGTGCCAAACGCCCACAGCGCGGGCGCGGCGAAGTCGTGCGCGCGGTACCATTCGGTAAAGGCGCGGTTGCGTGCACCGCCGCCGATCAGGTGCAGCGTGTAGTTGGGGACGTACTGGAGATTGTTCCACCGCAACGTCGCCGGGACCATCTGGTCGGTCACGAACGCCGATGTACCGTATGCGTCGATGGTGCGAACCGGATGCGTGATGCTCCTCCAGGTGACGGACAGGCCCTGCTGAAAGTCGATCTGATCCAGCGTCACCCAGTTGCTCGAAATCTGCAGGATGCCGAACGCGCCATTGATCACTTCGCTCACGGGGTGGAAGCTCGCATCGGAACCATACGAGTATCCGTGGTAGAAGTACGTGTCCGACGGCGGAGGATTCTCGGGCTGCGCCGTGGCGCGTATCGCCGCGAGCGATACGACAGCCATCGAAAGCGCGGCCAGACGCGCGAGTCTGAAGAATGTGGGCGCGTTCATGCGGGTGCCCCGGCGCCTCCATTATACAGCATGGCGCCGGCGTTACCGAGAAGGATGAAGAACACGCCCGCGATATGCCCCGATTCGCCGTGGTAAGATGTCGTTGGACACGACAAGGAGGACCCGATGGCAACGAAGGCGACCCGCCGTGAATCGGGCGACGTCCACATCGCGCTGCTGCGCGGGATCAACGTCGGCGGCAAGAATTCGTTACAAATGAAGGCGCTGGTCGCGATGTTCGCCGACATCGGTTGCACCGACGTCCGCACCTACATCCAGAGCGGCAATGTCGTGTATCGGGCGGGAAAGTCGCTGGCCGGTCGCGTGCCCGATCTCGTCGCACGCGCCATCCAGAAAAACACGGGGCTGGTCGTGCCTGTGGTCACGCGTACGCCCGACGATCTCCGCGACGTCGTACGCCACAACCCGTTCCTGCGCGCCGGCGCCGATCCGTCGCGGCTACACGTCATGTTCCTCGCGGATGCGCCGACGAAGGCGCGGATCGCGAGTCTCGACCCCGACCGCTCGCCGCCCGACGAGTTCGTCGTCCGCGGCCGCGAGATCTACCTGCACACGCCCGACGGCATGGGGAAGAGCAAGCTCACCAACGCCTGGTTCGACGCCAAGCTCGCGACTACAGGAACCGCGCGCAACTGGCGCACGCTTCTCGCGCTGATCGCACTCGCCGACGCGCAGGTCTACTGATCCGCGCGCCGTGCGATGAAGAGCCAGTCCCGCGATCCGGAGACGTGCGGTTCCAGCCAGCCCGATCCGGACCATGTGGTGAGGTCATTGGCGAGGGTCATGTCGCCCTTGGAATCGGTGTCGTTGTCGAGGCTGAACGAGCAGCGGCTTTCGCCCGTTCGATCGAAGCACGTGAAGCTCTGATTGCCGCCCCATCCATCCAGCGCGATCGTTCCGGTATTGGCAATGTCCTGGCCGGTGACGTGAAGGTCGTCGCCGGGCAGTTCGCCGCAGTCATCCTTGATAGCGATATTCGTCGTGTAGGTGAAGTCGATGTCGATCCAGCCGCGCGAATCCGACGCCCAGTCGTTACCGGCGTTGAGCCCGCCAAATGCGCGACCGTAGATGTGAATCTGATTCGATGTCGCGTCGTACGTCAAGAGGACGCGCGCGCTTTCGGTTTCATCCGTGTAGTCGAAGCTGAAGGTGTAGTGTCCGCTGTCCAGCAGGTCGTCCAGCCGGAGTCCGTAGTGCGGCGTGCCGAGATCGCCGTCGGGATGGTCGTGCAGAACCCAGGTCTGTAAATTTTCGTCGTCGGCGCCGTAGCGCAGAATCGTCCCGCCGTCGCCGCACGCATACACCTCGTTCGCCGAGCGCCCCCATACGCCGAAGAGACTCCGGTCGGTGCCGCTTGACATCGCGCTCCACGCGGTGCCGTCGTAGTGGAGAATCGTTCCCGCCGCGCCGACCACGAAGACGTTGTTCGCCGCCGCTCCCCAGACGTCGTAGAGGTTCTCGCCCGCGCCCGACGCGACCGGACTCCACGCGGTGCCGTCATAGTGAATCAGCGTGCCGCCGTCGCCGACCGCCCAGACGTCGTCGCTCGCCGATCCCCACACGGCCGAGAGATTCTCGGGCGTCGGCGTTGTCATGAACGACCACTGACTCCCGTCGAAGTGCATGATGGTGCCGCCGACGCCGACCGCGAACAGGTCGTTCGCGGCGGCGCCCCAGACACCGAACAGACTGACGTCGGTCCCGCTGGTCTCCGACGACCACGCGCTGCCGTCGTAGTGCAGGATCGTCCCGCCGTCGCCGACGGCGATCAGCTCGTAGTCCTCGAATCCCCAGACGTCGAAGAGACTGGCGCTCGTTCCACTGGCGACCGGTTCCCAGGCCGCGCCGGGAAACTGGAGGATGGTTCCGTCGACGCCGACGGCCACCGCACGACCGTCGGTCGTGCTCCAGACGGCGCACAGGTCCCTGCCCGTGCCGGTCGCCTTGTCGTGCCACGTGTCGACGTCGAGGTGATCCGCCGTGCCGCGCGTACCGACGGTGACGGCACCGGTACTCGCGTCACCCCAGATGCTCCATAGCAACTCGGTCACACCGCTGTTCATCGCATGCCACGACGCGGCGGTGCCGGTGTTGCTGCGCGACACGGGACCCTGTGTCGCCAGGGGATTCTGCGAATCGCCGCTTGTGCCGCACGACACGGCGACGATTGCGAGAACGGATAGGACTGACAAAGCCAGCCATCGCTTTGAAAGCCGAACAAACATGCTGCATCAACTCGCTCTGATTGCGGAGGTACTACCGGGAGAGAAACTCTCCGTGGGCGCTCTTGAAATGATTTAGCGTGTGTATGATTCTAGCATCTTCGGTCGCATCGTTTCCAACAATGGCGCATCGCGGGCGCAATTTTGTTCCCGTGGTTCCTCGTGATGGCGCGTTGTTCCCGCGTCTCATGAGGGTGACGACTTCCCGAGACGTCCCGGGAAGGTCCGTGCATGAAAAAGCCCGGTGCGCGACTCGCGTGCACCGGGCTTGATGAAACGCCGATTTGGAATGTCGACGATCAGCCGATCGTGCAGCTCATGTCCTGGCCGCAACACATCGGCGACTTGATCTTGCCGTGGCCCGCCGGGCATTCCGACACGTGGACCTGGGTTCCGTCGGGCTTGGTGACCGTCTTGTGCTCGAGTTCCTTGCCGCACTTCCCGCAGGTCATCGTGCCGATGCTCATTCCACATTTCTCACAGGTATACACTGCCATACGATTGCTCCCTTGATTGAATGCCTGGTAATTCCGGCTCTTGCCCGGTCATTCTACCATACCGAATGACGCGCTCGTTGTCGAGCCGTCGCGAACGCTCATGCGTCGTCGCGCTCGACGAATTCTTTCAGCCGGCGGAGCACGTCGTTCCACTGTCGCGTGATGGCGTCGAGATAGCGACGTGCGTCGGCGACGCGCTCGGGGTCGAACGCCCAGATCGTCTCCCGGCCCCGCCGCGTGCTGCGCACGAGTCCGGCGTCGGCGAGCACGCGCAGGTGCTTCGTGACGGCCTGGCGGGTGACGCCGGAGCCGTCGGTCAGCCGCGCGATCGACGACGGTCCCCGCGTGCACAGTGCGGATACCAGGCGCAGGCGCGTCCCGTCGCCAAGGGCGGCGAAGATCGCCTCCGACTGCCCCGCGCCGGCGTCACGATGACTGGCTGACATAGCGCTCGATGTTCCGCATCTGCGCCGTCCAGCCCTGGGTGTTCATGCGAAACGCCTCCGGGCGCCGCGAGGCGGGGATGCGGTCGAACCCCGTCTCCACCATGGTGAGACGCGTCCCGCCGGGGATCTCCTCCAGCGTGAACTCGACGAGCGTCATGGGTTCGGCGGAATAGTCGATGTTTGGATCGATGGCGCCGGGGTGCCAACGGTACGAGAACCGGTGCTCGGGCTCCATCGCGTCGATCGTGATTTCCATGGTGAAGTGTTCGTAGCCCTTGATCGTCATCCGGCCGCGGACCCGCGCGCCGGGCGAGAACGGACCGTCCATGGCGACGCCGAACCACTGGCCGAATTCGCCGGAGTCGGTCAGCGCGCGCCATACGCGCTTGCGCGGAACGTGCAATTCGATGGATGCTTCGATTCGATCCGTCGTGGACATATATGCAACCTCCTGGTTGCAGGATAGTCCGGGCCCCCGTGCGATGCAACCGAAAAGCTCGACGTGAAATTCCATTCCATTCGAAGCTGGCTCCGCGCGCGCGGCGAAACCTACACGACACTCGTGTGCGCGCTCGCGCTGACGACGCCTTTGTTGATGGCCGCACTCGCGCGCCACGTCGAGGACATCACCTGGTTCGGCATCTCCGGCTTTTACCTGTTCTTCGTCTTCATCGGCTACTACGGTCTCCTGCTGTTGTTCGTCTCCAGCGTGCTGTTTCTCGTCACCGGCGGCATCCGGCGACTGGCGTGGGGAATCGCGGGCTCGATCTTCGGCCTGACGCTGTTCTATCTGGTCATCAACAGCGTGGTGCACCGCGTCTACCGGCTCCACATCGACGCCTTCTGGATCCAGTACATGATGGAATCGTTCGGTGGCATCGGGATTCCGCGCTGGATGATCGTGACCGCCGCGGCGCTGGCGGTGGCGATCGGGCTGCTCGAATGGGGGCTGTTTCGCATCGCGCGCCACCTTCGCCATCGCGGGCGGATTACCGCCGGGTTCGCCGTATTGACAGTGCTGGCGTTCGCGACCAGCCAGGTGATTCATCTGGTCGCCTACGAAAAAAACGATTCCCGTATCACGGGCGTCACGCCGCAAATCCCGTTCTATTTCCCGATCGTCTCGCACGGGGAAGCGGTGAAATATGGCGGGATGCTGACGATGATCGGCGAGTCGAAGGCCGATTCGACCGGCGAGTCGTCGACGTCGCTCTACTATCCGCTGCACGACGTATCCACGGCGGTGCCGTCGGGCAAGAAGCTGCCCAACGTCCTGATGATCGTTCTCGAGAGCTGGCGCGCGGACACGATGACCGAAACCGTGTCGCCCAACATTCATGCGCTGGCCCTGCGGTCGTCGTGGTTTCAGAACCACTTCAGCTCCGGAAACTCCACGCCGACGGGAATCTTCTCGCTGTTTTACGGCATTCATCCGACGTACTGGTCCGCAGTGAAGGCCAACAGCGCGGCCATTCACAACCCGGTGTTGATCGACGCCTTCGAAGACAACCACTATGCCTTCGGCATCTTTGCCGATTCGCATTTCGAGCGGCACAAGATCAAGGACGGGATGTTCCGCGGGATCGAGGTCCACGAGTCGTTCGCGGGTACGTCGGCCGACCAGAAGGACCAGGACATGACCGACCAACTCTGGTCGTTCATCCAGCAATCGTCGCAGCAGGGGACGCCGTTCTTCGGGTTCGCGTTCTACAAGTCCACGCACTTCAGTTATTACTATCCCAGGGACCGCGCCCACTTCGTGCCCACGCACAAACTCAACATCGCGCTTGCCAGCGCGGACCGCGACCCCAGCCTGTTCATGAACGATTACAAGAATTCCGTCGCCTACGACGACAGCCTGATCGGCGTGCTGATCGGCCACCTCGAAACGTCCGGTATTCTGGACAACACGATCGTCATCGTGACGTCGGATCACGGCGAGGAATTCAACGACAACGGGGCGAACTACTGGGGACACACCGGCAATTTCACCGAATATCAGACCCGGGTCCCGATGGTGATCTATGTGCCCTGGGAGAAGCCGCGGCAGGTGACGAAGGTGACGGCGCACATCGATATCCCGCCCACTATTCTCGTCGAAGGCCTCGGGTGCGCGACCAACGTCAAGGACTACAGCAACGGTGTGAATCTCTTCGGGCCGATCCCGGCGGAGCGCCCGCTCGTGATCAGCAGCTACGTCAACCACGCCGTCGTCGTCGCCGACGACGTGATGGTGGTCTTCCCAATGTACGTGCAGAAATACAAGTTGAACGATATCAAGGCGAAGGCCGGACTGCCGCCGGCCGATCGGTCACAGGAAGCGATGATCGAAATGAATCGCTTCTTCCACTCGGATCAGTGATCGCCGCGCGCCTAAGCGCCGAGCGGCGATTTCTTCTTGAGGTCGCCTCCGAACATCTTCCGGACCTTCTCGACTTTGGGTAGCGCGACTGCGCGGACGTACCCCTGTCGCGGATTGGCGCACACGTAGCTCTGGTGATACGACTCGGCGGGGTAGAACTCCGTCAGCGGTTCCAGCGTGGTCACGATCGGACGGTTGTAGACGCCCGACTTCGTCAGGCGGTCGATGGCCGACTGCGCGGCCCGCTTCTCCGCGTCGTTTGCATAGAAGATCGCGGATCGGTACTGCGGCCCCGCGTCGTTGCCCTGGCGGTTGAGTGTCGTCGGGTCGTGCGTCGCGAAATGGACCTCGAGCAGCTTCTCGTAGTCGATCTTCGACGGGTCGTAGATGATCTGAACCGCTTCGGCGTGACCGGTCGTGCCGGTGCACACCGCCTCGTAGTTGGCGGTCTCCCGGCTTCCGCCGGCGTATCCCGACACCGCGTCGATGACGCCGTCGAGTTCCTCGAACACCGCTTCCACGCACCAGAAACACCCTCCGGCGAACACCGCCGTCGCACGAGTCTCCATCATCGCCCTCCTTGCCGATTGGCTTCCTCCATCATATACGATGCGCGACGTCGGTCGGATCACGACCCCGGTTCTTACGCCGGGTGTTCGCTCTGGCCCGCCGGGTATGGTACCATTACCGGTACCATGCGTGTTTCCTGGCGCCATCTTCCAATCGTCGCCGCCGCGTGCATGTTCGGCGCGATGCCCGCGTTCGCCGGGACGCCGAACGGCGTTTCGCCCGCGTTGCGGCAGTCAGCCGCCCGCGCGGCTCCGGGCGAGCGGGTGGCGGCCTGGGTGTTCTTTGCCGACAAGGGCGGCGACACGAATCGCCGGCTCGCCGATGCGAGCGCCGGGCTCACGGAACACGCCCGCGCACGCCGCATCCGCAACCACTGGACCGGGCGCCTGGTCGACATGCGCGATGTCCCCGTCGATCCCGCGTACGTTGCCGCCGTTCGCCGGCAGGGCGCGCACATCCGGTATGCCTCGCGCTGGCTGAACGCGGTGTCGGTCGACGTCGCGCCGGAAGCCGTCGACAAGGTCGCGTCGCTCGCGTTCGTCCGCGGACTCGACGCCGTTCGCACGGGGACCGCGCCCTTGCCGCCGGAGCCGACCGCGCTGGTTTCGAGAACGCCGCGCACGCGGTCACTCACCTCGCTGGATTACGGCAGCTCGTTCACGCAGAACAACCTGATCCACGTCCCCGCCCTGCACGACCTCGGATACAACGGACACGGCGTCATCATCTGCATGATGGATGCGGGCGTGAACGAACTGAACCACATCGTCTTCCAGAACATCCATATTCTCGTCACGCGCGACTTCGTCAACGGCGACAGCATCGTGTCGGATCAACCCGGGCAGATGGGGAGCGGCAACCACGGGACCTACACGCTGAGCGTGATCGGCGGATTCGCGCCCGGCCAGTTGATCGGCCCGGCGTGGGGCGCGACCTACGTGCTCGCCAAGACCGAGAACACCGACTGGGAACGCCACATCGAGGAAGACGCGTGGGTGGCGGGCGCGGAGTGGGCCGACAGCATCGGCGTCGACATCATTTCGAGTTCGGTCGGCTACTCGTTCGGATTCACCAATGGCGAAACCGGGTATACGTGGCAGGACATGGACGGCAACACCGCGATCATCACGATCGGCGCGGATATCGCGGCGAGTCGCGGCATTCTGATCGTGCAGTCGGCGGGTAACGACGGCTCGGTGTCGCTGCCGGCGAACACGCTGATCGCTCCCGCCGACGGCGACAGTGTGCTCTGCGTTGGCGCGGTCGACGCGTTGGGTGTGCGCGCGAGTTTCAGTTCCGTCGGTCCGACCGCCGACGGGCGTACCAAGCCCGATGTGATGGCGATGGGACTCGGCGTGACCATTGCGAGCGCGTTCGACTCGACCACGTTCTATTCCAACAGCGGCACGTCGTTTTCGGCGCCGCTCACCGCGGGCGCGGCGGCGTTGATCCTCGAAGCGCGGCCGACCGCCAGCAACGCGGAGATCATGCAGGCGCTGCGGACAACCGCGAGTCAGGCGGGATCGCCCGACCGCTTCAACGGCTGGGGAATCGTCGACGCGGAAGCAGCCGCCAACTATCTCTCCACCGGAATCGCCCGACACCCGGGCTCCGCCGGGATCGCGCTGTACGCGCCGCATCCCAACCCGTTCAATCCGTCGACGACGATCGAATTCGCCACGAGTTCGTCACGCTACGTCGTACTCACCGTGTACGACGTGCGCGGCGCCCGCGTCGCCACCCTCGTCGCCGGCAACGTCACGCCGGGACGGCACACCGTCCAGTGGAACGGAACCGACGACCACGGGCAGTCGCTCGCTTCCGGCGTCTATCTGTGCCGGCTCAGCGCCGGCGACGCGCACGAAACCCGCAAGGTCGTTCTCCTCAAGTGACGACGCCGTCCGTCCGGTCCGTCGCCACCGATGCCGGACTGCGGCGCGTCCTCGGTCGCGCGAGTGCCACGAGCATCGTCGTCGGCGCAATCGTCGGTGTCGGCATCTTCTTCACACCCACCAGCGTCGCGCGCATCACCGGAAGCGGGCCGCTGGCGTTGTGGACGTGGGTCGCGGGCGGCATCGTCGCCATGCTGGGGGCGCTCACCTTTGCGGAACTCGGCGGCATGGTGGATCGCAGCGGCGGCCAGTACGAGATCCTGCGTGACGCCTACGGATCGCTGGTCGCGTTCTGCTTCGTGTTCTGTAACTCCACGGCGATTCTCGCCGGCGGCATCGCGATCATCGGAATGATCTGCGCGGAGAACATGCTCGTGGTCGCGGGCGCGATGCCGGGCGGCGCGGTGGTCGCGGTCGTCGCCATTGCGATGATCGCCGCACTCGCGGGCGCCAACGTGATCGGCGTGCGCTGGGGCGCGGGGATTCAGAACGCCACCGTGATCGCGAAGGTGATCGCGTTATGGTTGATCGTCGGGCTGGCCGTGGTCGTCGCCCGAACCGGCACACACGCGACCGGCGTGACGCCCGCAACGCCCGTGCGTTCCGGTTCGTGGCTTGCGTTGATGTTCGCGGGGCTCGTGCCCGCGCTCTTCGCGTACGGCGGCTGGCAGCACGCGTTGTGGGTGGGCGGCGAAGTCCGCGACGCGCGCCGCACGGTACCGTTCGCGATCGTCGCCGGCGTGATCGTGGTCGTCGCGGTGTACGTGTCGACCAACTGGGCGTACCTGCGCCTGCTCGGGTACGACGCCGTCGCGAACAGCCACGCACTGGCCGCCGACGCGGTCTCGACGGTGTGGCCGCGCACGGGCGCGCGATTCACCGCCGCCGCCGTCGCCGTGTCGGCGTTCGGCGTGTTGAACGAGCAGATTCTCTCCGGGCCCCGGTTATTGTTCGGGATGGCGCGAGACGGGCGGTTCTTTTCGCCGTTCGCGCGGACGAGCACACGCTTCGCGACCCCGGCGCCCGCGATCGGACTGATCGCCGCGCTCGCGATCGCGCTGGTCGCGATCGCCGGCAAGCGCGGCATCGATCGGTTGCTCACCGGCGTCGTCCTGGTCGACGCCGTGTTCTTCGCGCTGACCGGAGCGGCGCTGATCGTGCTGCGCGTCCGCCGCCCCGGCACACCCCGGGCGGTACGCGTGCCGTTGTACCCGGTCGTTCCCGCGCTGTTCGTGCTGCTCGAAGGTGCGATCGTCTACGGCGCGTTCCAGGTGGCATCGACGCGTGCGGCGGCGTGGATCGGTGTCGTGTGGATCGCGGCCGCGGTCGTCCTCTACTCGATCTTCTTTCGAGGCGATCGGCCGGAATCGCGTGGTTCGACACCGTTGGCGCGCGAACGCCATTGACAGGAATCCGGCCACCGTCCTTCCTTTAGTGGGCGACCGCCGCGTCGCCCACCATTTCATGCGTTCCATCCGTCTGACAGCCTCCGCCGCCATCGTCGCGCTCCTCGGTGCGGCGGGGTGCGGACCGCGCCCGGCAGCAAACACCACACCGGGCGATCACACCTGCCGCATCGTGCGCGCGACCGCCGGAGCGCAATCCGACACGGTCACCGTCGCGCTCGGCGACCCGGTCGATCCCGCGCACGCACCCGATGCCACCAATCCATCGGAACGCCTCGTCTTCGGACAGTGCTACGAGACACTCGTCTCCGTCGACTGCACGGGGGCGACGGTTCCGCGTCTCGCGTCCCGCTGGAGCCGTCATGACGAGGGCCGGCGGTGGACGCTCGAGCTCCGCGACGGCGCGCGTTTCGCCGACGGGACGCCGGCAACGGCGCGCGACGTCGTGCAAAGCTGGCGGGGATCCGATCGCGCGCGGCGCGGGCGTCGACTCGGTGGTTGCCATCGACGACCGTCGTGTCGACGTGTTCGTCGAGAATCCGGCGCTCGGCCTGGCACCGCTCGCCTCGCCGTCGCTCGCGGTGACGAGGCGTGCGGCGGAATCGTCGTGGCCGCTCGGCACCGGTCCGTATCGTGTCGTATCCGACGGACGCGGGTTGATCGCGTCGTCCGTTCGCGGGAACGCGCCGGTGCTGCGCTTCGTGGACCCGCGCTCGCGCGATCCGCGCGACGCCATCGACCTCGGCGTGGATGCGATGCTCACCGCTGACGCTGATATCATCGACTACGCGCGATCGCGCGCATGGGTGGTAAACGATCTCGCGTACGACCGACTCTATGTATTGATCTCGCCCGACCGGATCACCGCGATCGCCGGCGGTGCCGCGCCGGAGCCGATTCCGTCCACCGTCGCGGATCACATCGCGCGCAACGCGATCCGTTCGCCGGGTGCGCGCGGGCCGGAACCGCCGTGCTGGTGGACCATGGTCGACGGATGTGGCGACGTTTCGCCGTATGCGGCGTGGCAGGTGTTCCGACCCCAGGCCCCGGTAGAGCGCCCCGCGCGGGTTCTCTACGATGCGGGCGATGCGACCGCACGCGACCTCGCCGAACGCATCGTTGCGCTCGCCACCATGGACGACAACGCGACGGCAGACGCGGCGGCGGTGAGAAAGGCGATCCCCGGTGTGGCCGCGCAGGGCGGCAAGACGCTGGGTGTCCCGACGTCGGAGTTCGTGACGCGGTTGCGAGACGGCGCCGACGCCGCATACATCCTCGCGCTTCCGTGTCATCCCGCCGATCCGTGCAACGCGGCGCGGGAACTCCTGCTCCATGTACCGTGGCTTGTGTCCGGCGCGGTCCAGTTCGGGGACGCACTCATTCCGTTGGCGGAAACGCACGCGTCGCTACTGACGCGACCGGGACGTGTGACGGTCACCATGGACTACTATGGAGACGTGACGATCACCGGCGACGATGGGGAGCGCCTGCCATGAGATTTCGAACGCGGTTGCTGGCGACGTTTCTCGTCGTGGCGCTCGTTCCTCTGGTCGCGCTGGCGCTCGTCGTGCACAACCAGGTGACGAAGCAGTTGACGGCGCAATACGAGACGCGCGTCGACGCGATGTCCGCGCTGATCGCCAGCGACCTCGCCGCCGAACGGGACGCCGTCGCCGCGTCGATCGATCAGGTTCGCGCGTCCATCGCCGACGACAATCGGTTCCGCAAGGCGACGACGACCGCCGACGCCGACGATCGTCGCTACATCCTGGACTATGCGGGCGGCGCGATGCGCCTCGCCGGCCTGTCGATGCTCCAGATCCAGGACGAGCGCGGGCGGATCGTGAGCTCGGGACATTTTCGCAACGACTACGACCGTATCGACGCCGACCTGCCGCGACTGCTCGAGTCCGTACCGGGTCACACCGGGTTGATTGAGGCGCGCACCGCCGGGTCGCCGCTACGGGTGCTGGCGGGCGTCGACTCGGTGGCCGTCGGCAATCGGCGCTTCACCATCGTCGGGGGCGTGGACGTGAACGCGCGCGTCCTTCGTCCGACCGCCGGAGGCGACGTGTTGCATGTCGATCTGGTGCTGCCCGGAGATTCCACGGGAATGTCGGCGACGCGTGATGCCATCGTGCGTGACCTGCCGGTTCCGTACATCGATCTCGGGCACGCGACACTCGCCACGGCGACGTTCCGCGTGTCGCACCGACTCGACGAATTGCACGACGTGCGCCGCGGCATCGACCGGTTGTTCGCGATCGTCGTGATCGTGACCGGCATCCTCGCCATCCTGATCGCGGGTTGGAGCGCGTCGCGCATCAGCCGCCCGCTCGCCGAACTCGCCGGCAAGACCGCTCATGTCGATCTCGACCGCCTCGACGTCGATTTCGCCAGCGATCGCGCGGACGAGGTCGGTGTACTGGCGCGCGGGCTGAGTGCGATGACGAGACGCATCCGCGAGAGCGCGGTGCAGTTGCGCGACGCCGAACGCCGCGCCGCGACCGGCGAGCTGGCGCGCCAGGTCAATCACGACATCAAGAACGGTCTGACGCCGATCCGCAACGTGTTCAGTCACCTCGTCGAGGAAGCGGTCAGCCGTCCCGAACGCGTCGCCGAGGTGTTGAACGAGCGCCGGGGCGCACTCGATTCGAGCATCGCGTACCTCGAAGCGCTCGCGGCCAATTACGCGCGCCTGTCGCGATCGGGACAGAAGCAGCGGACCGACCTCAGTGACGTCGTACGCCGCGTCGCCGACGATCGCCGGACGGCGACGCCCGCGGCGATCGACACGCAGCTCGGCGAAGGGATCGACGTGATGGCCGACCCCTTGTCGCTGCGACGCGTCGTCGAAAACCTGATCGATAACGCGATCGACAGTCTCGAGGGCGCGGCCGGGCACGTCGCCGTCGAAACGGAGATCGTTCGCGACGCCACCGGCCCGTGTGCGCGGCTCGTGGTCCGCGACACCGGCGTCGGCATGCCGGCCGCGCAACAGGCGCGCATCTTCGAAGACTTCTATACGACCAAAGCGAACGGCACCGGGCTGGGGCTCACGATCGTCCGGCGGCTGGTGATGGATCTCGGTGGCTCGATTCGGGTCGACAGCGAGGTCGGCAAGGGCACGCGGTTCGTCGTCGACATTCCGCTTGCCGCGGGCGCCGCGCGCGGAGAGGATGCATAGCATGGCCACCGTACTCGTCGTCGACGACGTCCGCAATCTGGCGGAACAGTATGCCTACGATCTCGCGCGCATCGGAGGGTTCGAGACGCGCGTCGCGCTGTCCGGCAAGGATGCGCTCGAGGCGATCGCCTTCGACGCGATCGACTGCGTCATTCTCGACCTGGAAATGCCCGGCGTCGACGGGTTCGAAGTGCTGCGCCGTCTCAAAAAGGACGGTATTGCCACACCTGTAATCGTCTACACCGGCACCGGCAACTACGACCGTTGCGTGCAGGCGATCAAGCTGGGCGCGACCGGATTCATCGACAAGTCGGAGCCGATGGCGCGCGTGGTGCAGGAAGTCGAGAACGCCCTCGAACGGGCGCGGTTGCAGTCGGAGGTGCGAGCGTTACGCCGCGACCTCGGCGCGGAGACCGCGCTCCTGGGATCGAGTGCCGCGACGCGTACGCTGGGCGAACAGATCGCGCGCGTCGCACCGGTCCCGAGCACGGTGCTGGTGGTCGGGGAGAGCGGGTCGGGAAAGGAAGTCGTCGCGCGCGAGATTCACCGGCTGTGCGCACACCCCGACGGACCGTTCGTCGCCATCAATTGCGCCGCGCTGCCCGAGAATCTGATCGAGAGCGAATTGTTCGGACACGAACGCGGCGCCTTCACCGGTGCCAACCGCACGCACCGCGGCGCATTCGAACGCGCGTCGGGCGGCACGTTGTTCCTCGACGAGATCGGTGAACTCCCGCCGCCCGCGCAGGCGACCCTGCTGCGCGTGCTCGAACAGGGCGAGGTGACGCGGGTCGGGGCCGAACGCCCGATCAAGGTCGCCGCGCGCGTCGTCGCCGCGACCCATCGCGACCTCGCCGCCGATGTCGAAACCGGGCGCTTCCGCGGCGACCTGTATTATCGCATCAACGTGCACGCGGTTCGTGTACCGCCGCTGCGCGATCGCTCTTCGGACATCCCCGATCTCGTGAACCACTTCCTGACCTTGACGTGTGCACGCTTCGGTGTGCGGCGCAAGCGGATCGGCCGTGATGCGCTCGATGCGCTGATGGCCTACGACTGGAAGCGAAACAACGTGCGCGAGCTGCGCAACGTCGTCGAACGGATGGTGCTGGCAACGGGCATCGACACGATCGGAGTCGCAGCCGTGCCCGCGGAGATTCGCGGCGGCGACGCACCGCGCACGGGAGGTGCGCAAACGCTACGCGAGCAACGCGACGAAGCCGAGCGACGGATCATCATCGCCGCGCTCGAAGCCCACGACGGCAGCGTCACGCGCACCGCGCAGACCCTCGGGCTCGCCGACCACGCAAGCCTCCTCAAGATCATGCGCCGCCTGAAGATCAAACGATCGTGACCGCTTCCGGAGTGTGTCCGAATAGACACGCGCCACCTCCGAAAGCCGTGTCTGGTTGGACACGTATGGCCTCGGGGCTGACCCGATCGAGACCGGGTTGTGCGATTTAATACATTGTTATCATTTGTTTTAAGCGGACGTCGTGCCGCCGGTCTGCGTCTGGTTGCGCGATTGCGATAGGGGTCCTTGGAGCCGCAATGGCCCAAGGAGGACGACCATGTTGAACGGATCGAAAGAGACTCGAAGACTCGTCACGCTCGCCGCGGCGGCACTCGCCGTGGCGCTCATCGCCGCCGGTTGCGGCAAGGACAAGAAGACGTCGCAGGTGTCGGTGTCGAAAACGACGACGCGCACGGCGACGACGCCCGCCGACGTCGCGCAGACAACGCCGGCCCCGACGACAGCCAACGTCGCCGACACGCCGGCGCCGCCGCGCGTCGTGACCTACGAAGAGGCGGAGGCCGCGTTCACGGCGAAGAACTATTCGCAGGCCGTGGACCTGTTCTCGCGCTACACCGAAACCAAACCCGACAATCCGTGGGGCCACTACATGTTCGGGTTGTCGGCGTGGAAAGCCGGAAGTCTCGACACGGCGGAACTCGAGTTCAAGCGCGCGCTGGCACTCGACCCGAATCACGTGAAGAGTTATCTCAATCTCACGCGCGTGCTGCTGGATGCGGGTCGGCCGGGTGAAGCGGCGACGACGATCGAGACCGCGCTTACGATCGATGCGACATCGAGCGATGCGGTTCGACTGCAGGGGCGGGTGCTGCACGACCTCGGTCATGACGACGAAGCAGTCGCCGCGTACGAACACGCGATCGAGCTCAACCCCGAGGACGCGTGGTCGATGAACAACCTCGCGTACATCCGCATCGAACAGGGGCGCTTCGAGGAAGCATTGCCGCCACTCGCGCGCGCGGTCGAACTTCGCAGCGACGTCGCGACGTTCTACAACAATCTCGGGATGGCGCTGGAGCGCACCGGTCACCCGCAGGACGCCGAAGATGCGTATGCGTCGGCGGTCGCCGCCGATTCATCGAACGAGAAGGCGGCCGCCAACGGCGATCGGATTGCGGCAGTTCTGAAGGATCCGAACGCGGAGGCGGTCGACCTGGCCGGGCTGGCGCGTACGTTCGTCGAAGGCATCGATGCGCGCGCGGGTTCGTCGCTCGCGAGTGTATCCGGAGGCCCGACGACGGCGCCAGTTGCGACGGAGACGTCGCCGGCCGACACGACGTCGGGAGCCGGTCCGCGGTAGCCGGGACCCCACGACCGCGGCGAGTCATCGCCGGACGCACGAATGCTCCGCCTTCCTTCGGGAAGACGGAGCACTCGTTTTTGCATGCGATGCTAGTCCTGATCCCGGTCGGCCGCGTTTTCGCGATCGGCGCGGGCCTTCGCGGAGTCCGACTGTTCCAGCGCCTTTCCGACCACGCCCGCGCCGGGCAATCTGGAATGCGCGATGGTGCTGTCGCGCTGGCGTTCGGTCAGGGTCCGGGTCTCCTCCTCTTTCTTTCCGGACGAACACGCGGCGATCGCGAGCACGACCGCGATCGCGGCGAGATACTGTCGCGTTCTCATGGGACCTCCTCGTTCCACGTCCGCGCGGGAGTCTAGCACCCGCATGAATACCCCGCGAAGCGCAACCGGCGTGCCATCCGGCGCGTAGTATGCGCAACGGCCCGTGAAACGCGCGGCGCTCCCCACATTCCGTCACCCGCTGCTCGAAAGAGGACCCCCCATGAACCGAGTACTCTCCGCACTCGCTGTGTGCGCCGGCCTGGCCGGCCTTGCGCCCGCTGCCAGCGGCGCCGGCGCTGCTCCGGACAACCTCGCGGTCCGGGTGTATCCCGCCGCCGAGGCGGCATTCACGGCCCGTCACTGGGAAGACGCGGTCCGGCTGTACCAGGAACTCGCCGACGACAATCCGCGAAACGGCCGGTTCTGGTACCGGCTCGCGACCGCCGAGTACAACCTCAAGCGCTACGAGGCGTCGATCGGTCACTACCGGCGCGCGATCGGCGTGGGCTTCGAGGTCGGGACCAGCTACTACAACATTGGGTGCTGCTTTGCGCTCGAGGGGAAGCACGAGGCCGACGCGCTCGACGCGCTCGATCTCGCCATTCGCAATGGACTGCGCAACCGGGAAGATCTCCTGCGCACCGACAGTGATCTCGCGAGCCTCCGCGAATCGCGGGCGTTTCGGGAGCGCATTCTTCCCGCGGCCATGCCGAAGACGTCCCGCGTGGACGGATGGCGGATGGACCTCGCGTACCTGTCGCGCCGCGTTGCCGAGACGCACTACGACCCGTTTCGCAACATCTCACGCGCGGACTGGGACCGCGAAGTCGCGCGCATATCGAAGAACGTCCCGAAAATGAGCGATCACGACATCATCGTCGCGATGATGCAACTCGTCGCGCGGCTTCACGACGGGCATAGCGTCGTGGCGGCGCCGGTCGACAGCGTCTACGGATTTCACGCGCTGCCGGTCGACTTCTACGATTTCAAAGATGGCTTCTTCGTCCGGGGCGCGGCTCCCGAGTACGCGGCGCTGGTGGGCAAGCGCGTGGTGCGAATCGGCGATACCCCGATCCGCGACGCGCTCGACCGCGTCGCGACTACGGTGCAGCGCGACAACTCGCAGCAGATTCGCTGGCTTGCTGCGCGCTATCTCCAGCGCGTCGAAATCCTGGACGCGCTCGGCATCGTGCACGGCACCGGGCCGGTTACGGTGACGGTCGCGGACGACGCCGGACGCGAGACATCGGTCGCGGTGACACCGGTGGCGATGAACGGAGATCGCGAACCCGTCGGTGTTGCGAACTTCGCGGACATGTCGGCGGGTGCGACCGCGCCGCTGCCGCTGTGGCGTCAGCACCCCGACCGGAATTACTGGTTCGAGTACCTGCCCGACTCGCGCGTGGTGTACATGAAGTTTCACGCGGTCATCGACCAGGACAACGATGAGACCCTCGCTCAGTTCTCGGACCGCCTGTTTGACTTTATCGACGCGCATCCGGTCGACGCGCTCGTAATCGACGTCCGCCTCAATCACGGCGGGAACAATTTTCTCGGGCGTGCGCTCTGGATCGCGATCCAACGATCGAAGACGATCATGCAGCCCAACCATCTGTTCGTGATCACGGGTCGCGAGACGTTCAGCGCATGCCAGAACTTCTGTAACTGGATCGAGCGAGACACGAAGGCGGTCTTTGTCGGCGAAGCGACGGGATCGAAACCAAACTTTGTCGGGGAAGGGAACCTGATCGTGCTTCCGTACAGCGGCGTCATTGCCAATGCGTCCAGCCGGTTGTGGCAGGATTCCGTGTCGGAGGACCAACGGCAGTGGATCGCCCCCGCGATCGCTGCCGAAATGACATCGGAAGACTACCGCGCCAACCGGGACCCGGCGATGGACGCGATCCTCGAGTACCTGCACGCGGTTGCGGATTCGAGTCCGGCGTCACATTGACGGTAAGGAATCGCGCCGCCAACGCGACGACAGGTGGTCGGCGCGGTCGTTGACCGCGTCGCTCCCGCGGCGTATGTTGGGGAGTCTAACCAAGGAGGCCTCCCGTGCCGGACGATCGCGAACACTACTACGACGAACATGACCTCGCCCGGTTCCCGGAAATCGGGGAGAACGTTCCCGAACTGGCCAAAAAATTCTTCGACTGGTACAGCGCGGTCTTCGCCGACGGAGCCTTGTCCGCGCGCGAAAAGTCGATCATCGCGTTGGCGGTCGCGCACGCGGTGCAGTGTCCGTACTGCATCGACGCCTACAGTCGGGACGCGCTCGAGAAGGGCGCCGACCTCGACCAGATGACCGAGGCGGTTCACGTCGCGGCCGCAATCCGGGGCGGCGCGTCGCTGGTTCACGGTGTGCAGATGCGCAACCACGCCACGAAGCTGGGAATGTAGCACCGCATGGTGAAGACGCTTCCATCGTTGCGGCAGCGCGGCTCGCGGCTCGCGACCGCGGACGAACAGTTGCGCGTGCTGCACGACCTTCCGGGCGGGAATGATTTCTCGGCCGCACTGGCCGACTCCGGTTTGAATCCGCTGCGCCCCACCGGAATCGAAGTCTTTCAGATCAATGTCGGAAAGCTGTGCAATCAGACCTGCCGTCACTGCCACGTGGATGCCGGACCCGACCGCCGCGAGGTCATGACGCGCGAGACGATGCAGTGGTGCCTGGACGCACTCGCGGCGACGAACATTCCCACCGTTGACATTACCGGTGGCGCACCGGAGCTGAACCCGGACTTCCGATGGCTGGTCGAGCAGTGCCGGGCGCTGGGGCGTCATGTGATCGACCGCTGCAATCTCACGATTCTCGAGACACCCTCGCACGACGACCTTCCCGAGTTCTTCGCGCGTCACCGGGTGGAGGTCATCTGTTCGCTTCCGCACTATCGCGCGATCAGCACCGACCGCCAGCGTGGCGACGGCGTATACGAGAAGTCGATCGCGGCGCTCAAGCGCCTGAATGCGCTCGGATACGGCGACGGATCGTCGGGGTTGCGACTTGTGCTCGTGACCAATCCGGTGGGTGCGTACCTGCCCGGTGCGCAGGCGTCGCTGGAGGCGGAGTGGAAGCGTGAGTTGCTTCGCCTGCACGGCATCCGCTTCGACGCCCTCTATTGTATTACCAATATGCCGATCAGCCGTTTTCTCGAGTGGCTCTTGGAATCGGGAAATCTCGAATCGTACATGGAGCGCCTGGTGGCGTCGTTCAACCCGGCGGCCGCGCGCGGTGTCATGTGCCGCAACATGATTTCGATCGGCTGGGACGGCGTGGTCTACGACTGCGATTTCAATCAGATGCTCGATCTCCCGGTGGCGCCCCCGGCGCTGCGTCACATCCGCGACTTCAATCTGGCCGCGTTGAACGCGCGCGCCATCGTCGTCGACCGCCACTGCTTCGGCTGCACCGCCGGCGCCGGGTCGAGCTGCGGCGGCGTCACCTCCTAGCGCTCTCGTCACCATCCGCCGGCCATGGCGTGACACTTGCACGCCTCGAATCCCTTCGGCTCTACCATCGCACCGATATCGGCTCACACGGGCCAGTCACGCACCGCGAGTCGCACGAGGGAGGATTTGATTGGCAACATTGAGTTGGAGACGGAACCAATTCAGAATCGCGCGCCATCCGCTGACGCGCGAGGTGTTCGACACATGGGTCGAGGGCGACGGGCGGCGGGAGATGCGCGATGCATTGCGGAATACGAGCGCCCGATGGTGGTTTGGCAATCGTCGCGCACGCCGGGCGCTATATCGAAGCGCGCGAACGGCCTTCCGTCCGGGCGGCGCATTCGCCACGGCGGCGTGCAAACAGATGGACCGCCTGCCGATGGTGATTCGCGCGAGCGCACTCGCCATCCAGCGCACCGCGCATCGGTCGCTCTGTACGTTCAACAAGTCGACCGCGCTCGCCGTCGTGCCGCGCGGCGTCGTTCGCAACGACTTCAAGACGACGATGCTCCGCGAACTGGTCGGGCTCCCGCAGGTGCGATCGTTCCCCGGCCTCACCGAGAAGATCGTCGCGATGTTCGCCCTGGACGCCGAGTCGCTTCTGTTCGACTACGTGGCGAAGGGGAAGCCACACGTCGACGAAAGCGGTCGCGGGATCATCCTCGAAGTCGACCGCGAGTTCCGTTGGAAGCTCAACGGCGTCGACGGGCACTACTACTATCTCTGCTCGCTCGACGAGTCCATCGATCTTACCGCCAACAAGGAACGCCGGCGTTTCGTCAACGCCACCCGCGAGATTGTCCACGCGCAGACCGTGTACCTGACGCGCATGCGCCCCGAAGAGATCGCCGAGACCTCGGAGGCGTTTCGACTTCGTCTGGCGCTTGGCACCCGCGGTGCCGAATCCTCGGCGATGGCGCTCAAATCACGCCCCGCCCGCGAACCTGACGCCCGCGTCCCCACGCCCGTCTGATCCCTCCCGCCGCCGTACGGGACTCGTGATATAATGCCGGGCGGCGACGTCGGCACGAAGTTCCGCGCGTTGCGTCGCCTGGCAAGCCCAATGCATCGATCGACCTCATCCAACGCCGGGCGCGCGAATGTCGTCGTGCTCCTGATTACCGTTTTCGTGCTGCTCGTCGGCACCGAGATCGCGCTCCGCATTTTCTATCACCCGGAAAACCTCGGGACCGTCATTCAGTTCGATCCGATTGTCGGCTGGAGTCTCAAGCCGGGCTCGATGCTGATCAGCGACGACCCCGAACGCGGGCTTCACTACCGGATCGACGTCAACTCGATCGGCCTGCGCGACCATGAAGTCAAGATGCCCAAGCCGCCGGGCACGAAGCGCATCTTGATCATCGGCGATTCGGTAGCGTTCGGCAGCGGCGTCGAGGCGCGCGACCGGTTCTCGGATGTGCTGCAGGCGATCATGCCGGAGGGTGTGGAGGTCATCAACGGGAGCGTTCCCGGCTGGGGCAACGACCAGGAACTCCTGTTCTACGAACATTACCTGCGGCGGCTGGATCCGGACGTGGTCATCCTGCAGTTCACCGGGGGAAACGACGTCGTCAATAATGAGCTGCGCGGACCGTTGATCGAGGAGGGATCCAAGCCACGATTCCGGTGCGTCGCGGACTCGCTGGTGCTGGAGCCGATGGTCATCCCCGCGCCGGTGCATGTTTCTCCGGTGATGCGCGTGCGCGCGCTGCTCCGGCACAGCCGGCTGCTCCTGTTCGTGAAGCGGCGACTGGAGATGCGCGCATACAAGAAGCGCTCACAGGAAGGCCCGCCGCCCGGCAACGCGGGCTTCGAAGCGGATCGCCAGCTCTCGCACTGGTCGGTCTACGACACGCGCGGGGGCGCCGCCATCGAGGCGGGGTGGGACGCAACCGAATGCATCATCAACCGATTCGCGCAAGATTGCCGCGCCGACTCGTCGGCGTTCCTCGTGTTTGCGTTTCCGCTGAAGATCGAAGTCGACGTCCCCTGGCGCGACGAGTTGATGCACCACAGCGGCGTCGACCCCGCCGTGATGGATTTCACGCTCCCGTACCGGCGCCTGGAGAACTTCTGCGCGGAACGCGGCATCGACTACCTGTACCCGGTGGAGCGGTTTCGGGCCGCCGCGGAAACTGACACGCTTTACTTCGACCGCGACAGCCATCCCAATGCGCGTGGGCACGCTCTTGCCGCCGCCTGCCTGTTCGACACGGTGGTCTCTCTGTTGCCACGCTGAGTCCGTTCGCCGTCGGCCCACGGCGTGGGTGGCACATCGCATGCAGAACCCGGAAGTGCCAGGAGTCCCCGGACGAGGGAGGAACCATGAGCCACATCCTTGCCCCGCAGGACGGTGCCCGCCGGTCGTTCGCGCGCATCGTGCCCTGCTTGCTTGCGCTGATCGCGCTGCTCTTTTCCGCCAATCTGGTTTTCGCGCAGTGCCCCGAACTGGGGCCCTTTCAGTACTTCGGCGGGACCAACCAGGCCGCATGCCCGTGCTTTGCCCAGGGCGAACAGGCCGGGGTGGTATTCCAGCTCCCGGCCAACGTGTATCCGATCGAGATTACCCGTGTGGGAATCGCCTGGGGTTCCTACTTCGGTGGCTCCGGACAGTCGGTAGAGCAGGCGATCAACATCTACGCCGGTGGTCTGCCCAATCCCGGCAGCCCGATCTTTTCGCTGGTAGGACCGGTGCTGACCGACGGCGTGTTCAACGAGTTCAATCTCGACCCGCTGCCGGGACAGATTCGCATCGAGTCCGGCCCGTTCACCGTGTCGCTCGAGTTCTACAATGCGAACGTCGGCGACTACTTCGCCGGAACGGTGATGAACGATGCCAACGGTTGTCAGGCGGGAAAGAACGTGATCTACGCAATTCCCGGCGGGTGGCTGGACGCATGCTCCCAGGGTGTCACCGGCGACTGGCTTTTCTATATCAAGTATCGATCGCTCAACGTCGCGGCGGCGGGAAGCCCCGCGCAGACGGTTTTCTCGAACATTCCGTTCAACCAGACGACGTGTGACACGCTGGTGGTGTCGAACACCGGCTGCGACACGCTCGCGATCGCCGGGATCAACGGCTGCGACGTGGCGCCGTTCTCGGTGGATACGACGATGACGTCGCACCTCGTACCGCCGGGCGGGCAGACGTCGATTCTGGTGTGTGCGACGCCGACCGATGCCGGTCCGGCCAACTGTTCGGTGTCGGTCACGAGCAACGCGTCCAATTCACCGACCGTGTTCGACGTGTCCATCGACGGTGTCACGTCGGTGTCCGCGACGCCGGACGCCGGGTTTGCGATCACCGGAGTGGTCCCGAATCCGTTCAATCCGGAGACGACGATCCGCTTCGTCCTACCGCACACGATGGCGGTGACCGCCGAGGTGTGGTCCGTCGACGGGTCGCGCGTGCGCACGCTGACGCAGGGCACGACGTTCGCCGCCGGCGAGAACTCGCTCCGCTGGGACGGACGCAACGGCGCCGGGCAGTCGGTGGCCTCGGGTGTATACCTCGTCCGCATCCAGACACCGATCGGAAACCGGGTCACGCGCGCGGTCCTGCTGGAATAATCGCGCGCCCGAATTTTTTTCTTGTCGCGCCGCCGGCAGATTTGTAACGTACCCGGCATATGGCATCGCGACGCGAGTCGCGGCGGCCCCGTCCGACCTGGGCGGTCCGGGGGGCCGGGCGAGGTGGGTCTCGCCGATCATTGGGCACGCCCCGAAGGAGGTGATCCAGTGAGTATTGACAGATGCGGTTTAGTGGAGGTGGCGTCCCCGTAATTGGGATGGCTCCACGACACGTGGCTTCTGTCGGTCACCCCTGAAAGCGGGGGGAACCCAACGCCACCGAAACGAACCTTGCGGGGCCTCGCGATTGCGCGGGGCCCCGTTTTTTGCTCCCCGGCGCGGCGTTCACATCATTTGCCGAGTCGTGGTATAGTCGCCGCGATCGCTGTCTGAAAATCGAAAGGGACATTCCATGAACCGACTCGTCAAACTTTCGCTCGTCGCTCTCGTCCTGCTGGCGCCCGCGTGTTCCCAGCGCGGCTTCTATTCGAACCTCGACATCGAAGCGCGCGCGGTGCCCGGCATCGACTACTCCCCGTACAAGACCTGGCGGTTCGCCCGCGAGGACGAATATCCGGCGACGGGCAATGCGACCCTCGACGACCCCAAATTCCGGAGCGCGGTCAGCAAATCGACGATCGACGACATGGACAAGCTCGGTTACACGAAGGTCGATCGGGATCCCGATTTCGTGCTGATGCTCCACGTCGTCACCGAGAGCAAGTTCGACGAGCAGAAGATGGCCGACATCTACAAGGGTTACGACATGGCGTGGGCCCAG
This sequence comes from Candidatus Latescibacterota bacterium, assembly GCA_963761125.1. Lineage (GTDB taxonomy): Bacteria > Krumholzibacteriota > Krumholzibacteriia > WVZY01 > JAKEHA01 > JAKEHA01. The sequence goes on along the minus strand of CAVXFV010000002.1, from coordinate 23,748 downwards.
ATGGGACCCAACGACTACTGGCAGGAAGGCACGCTCATCATTTTCGCAATGGACGCAAAGACCGGCAAGCAGGTCTGGAGTTCCACCGCGAAAGCGAAGCTCGACGACCAGTCGAATTTCGAGACCAAGAAAGACCGCTTCCAGAAAGTCGTGTCGATGATGCTCGAAGACTTTCCCAAGCGTCAGGCCAAGTAGACGGTCTCGAACGACGAGCGTTCCTGACGGCGCTGTGGCTCACCGAGGCGCTCCGGCGATCCGGAGCACCTTGCGCGTGATCGTGCGACCGCCGGCCCGGCCTCGAACCACGTAGATACCGTCCGGCAACGGACGCCCGCGATCGTCGCGGCCGTCCCACGTCGCCGTGCTGGTTTCTGCGCGCGCTTCTCCCCGAAGCCTCCGCACCCGGGTTCCGCGCACATCGAATATCTCGAACGTGACACCGGCCCCGTCCGGGGCCGCCAGCTCGATGGTCGTGTCCCCACGGCTCGGGTTGGGATAGATGCGCAGCGGCGTCACGGCGGGACGGGGCGCGGTCGGCGCGGATCGAATCCGAACGTTCACCACCGTGGGGTCGTGGTCGCTGTCGCCCGCCGAGAATTCGGCGGCGACATGGACGACGTCCGCCTCGGCCTCCCGAATCAACGGCCGGCTGACGAACACGCGGTCGTAGGCGTGTCCCATGCCATCGAACACGTAGGTGTAACGCTCGGGTTCGGCGAGCAGCCACGCGGTGTCAAAGAAATCCGCGGAAGACTCGAGCGGCGACAGGGCGCCCGCGAACCAGTCGTCGTTGAAATCTCCCGCGACGACGATCCGCGCCTCGGCGTCCTCGCGGGCGATGGAGGCCACGAAGTCGCGGACGACGCCGGCCTGCGCGCGGCGTTGTGCGCTCCCCGCGTCGAACGGCGGCTGGACCGCGCCGAACTCCGGCGACGAGCCGGATTTCGACGCAAAGTGGCACGCGACCACGAACACCCGCGCGCCGTCGAACATGAATTCGGCGGCCAGCGGTTTGCGCGAGTCGCGCCACGCCTCGTTGAAGGGATCGATGCGGCCGGGACTACGCGAGAGCACGACGCCGCTGTCCGTCGGCACCGGTGTGGTCGCGAATCCCGCGGAATCCCCGTCGCGATCGACGAACGTCACGCGCGCGGGGTTGAACAGGAACGCCACGCGGATGTTGCTTCCCGGCGCGCCGCCGTCCGCGCCGTCAACCGGCGGGAGTTCGCGCGCATCGTACGTCGGGCCGCCGGCGGCAAGGATTGCGCCGGCCAACCGGTCGAGCGTCGCCGTCGCGTCCACGACGCCGTCGTCGATGGGGCCACTGCTGTCTTCGATTTCCTCGAGTGCGAGGATGTCCGGCGCGCCGAGAGCGTGCGCGATCAGGTCACCGATGCGCGGCATGCGCGCGACGTCGTCGGGACCCAGGTTGTGGGTGTTGAAGGTCGCGACAACCAGATGGTCGGTATCGCCGGACAGACGCGTGACGTCGCGCGCCGCCTCGCCCCGCGTGTTCGCCGGGGGCGCGACGGGCAGGACCTGAAAGCTTCCAAATCGATAACTCACGATCCCGACGACGTCGCCCGGCCGGTCGCCGGTGTCGAATGCGCCAAGTGGCGTGGGCAGCAACCCGTCGTCGATCTGGATGCGCTCGGGATGGCAGTCGTCGCGCGTCGCGGTCACGCCGCCGCGCAAATTCGCGCTCGTTGCAGTGCCGGCCGCGACGACCCAGCACTCGCCGTAGAAATTCGTCGGGCCGGCCACGGTGCAGTCGACCAGCCGCACCCGCATGCTCTCGAGGCTTTCCCAGAAATCGATGCCGTCGCTGTCCGGATCGAAGCGCGTCAACCCGTCGTCGTCGATCACGCGCGACGGAGGAATGCGCCCCGAGCCGCCGACGAGCACCGCCGCCGGCAGTGGGTGATCGCTCGCCACGATGCGCACGGTGGCCTCGTGAAGTTCGGTGACGGTGAGGTTCGTCGCCGCGCCGCCCGGGAGAAACTCCGCCACCGTCGCGTCCACGACGACGTCGTCACCCACGCGAACCGTCGGGGCGGCGCCGGTGTAAACGTAGATCCCGTCCGACGTCGCGTCGTCGCCGTCGCCGGTCGCGTCCTGGATGGTGAACCCGGAGGACGCCACCGCGGTGACGATGCCACGCGTCTCCACGCTCGCGTTGACGACGGGCGACGTGTGTGCGGCTCCCTGAATGGCGGAAATGGAAAGGGGCGCGCCGGCGCACAGCAGGGCGCGCGCGATGCACGCGAGAATCAAATCCACGAGTCTGTCCTCCGGGGAGGAGAAAGGTCGACGGGTCGAGCGGGGGGGAACGGGGAGGAAGCGCGAGCATACCGCGTCGACGGCTCGATTTCAAGGCGCGCTCGTCCACGATTGCCGGTCGCGCGCGCCGGTGGTATCGTCGCCGTCGGGCGCAAAGGAGATCGACGTGCACCGTGATCGCGGCATCCGCCGGGCGTTCGACCGGGAGTTTTTCACGCGTTTCTACGCCGACGAGGCCACCGCGGTCACGTCGGCCGAAGAGGTCTATCGCCGCGCGCGGTTCGTGTGGAGCTATCTCGTCCATCTGCAGCTCGACGTTCGGACCGTGCTCGACGCCGGGTGCGGCACCGGGTTGTGGAAACGGGCGCTGCGACGCCTCGATCGCGAGATCGAGTACACGGGAATCGATCCCAGCGACTACCTGTGCCGCCGGTACGGATGGACGCAATGCGAAATCGCGGAATTCCGGTCGCGGAGAAGTTCGATCTCGTCGTCTGCCAGGACGTGCTGCAGTACGTCGACGACGCCGACGTCGGCCGAAACATCGAGGCGCTGACGCGGGTGTGTCGGGGCGCGCTCTACTTCGACGTTCCCACGCGCGACGACGTGGACGCCCGCCTGCTCGACATGCGCCGCACCGACCGCGACGTTCACATCCGCGGCGCGGACTGGTACCGGCGGTTCTTCAAACGGGACTTCGTCAACGCGGGCGGCGGCGTGTTCGTTCGTCGCAATGCCGGCGCCGTGGTACTGGCGCTGGAACGGCTGGACACAGGCGACTAGCTTCGCGCGCGGCGGACCGTTGCGTCAGGGCGTGTCGTCGTGGACGTCGCGGATGATGTAGCCGCCCGATCGCTCGTCCGGCTCCATCTCGATCATCCCGTCTTTTTCCATCGTCTTCAACAGATCGCTGAAACTGCGGAAGCCGTAGTACGACTCGTTGAAACCGGGCTTGCGGCGCTTGATGGCCTGCTTGACCATCGAGCCCCAGATCTCGCCTTCGTCGCCGCGCTCGTCCCACAGCATGTCGACCGTGTCGAGCACGAGATCGAATGCCTCCTGCTTGCGGTCCTCGGCTGACGGCTGGCCGGGCTTGCCGCCCGCCGTCTTCGGCTTGGCGGGCGGGCGGCGCTTGCTCTGACTCTTACGCCGCTTCTCGTGCTCGCGCACCAGATCGTCGTAGAAGATGAACTCGTCGCAAGCGCCGGTAAACAGGTCCGACGTCGAGTTCTTGACCCCCACGCCGATCACGACCTTGTTGTTCTCGCGCAGCTTCGTGACCAGGGGCGAGAAATCCGAGTCGCCGCTCATCACGACGAACGTGTTGACGTGGGGCTTGGTGTAGCACAGGTCGAGCGCGTCGACGACCATGCGGATGTCGGCGGAGTTCTTTCCGGACTGGCGCACGTGCGGGATCTCGATCAGCTCGAACGCCGCCTCGTGCATCTTCTTCTTGAAGTCCTTGTAGCGTTCCCAGTCGCAGTACGCCTTCTTGACGACGATGCTTCCCTTGAGCAGCAGGCGTTCCAGCACGCGGCTGATATCCAGGTCGTCGTAGCGCGACTCGCGGACGCCGATGGCGATGTTTTCGAAGTCGCAAAATACGGCGATACTTGCAGTTCGGTCTCTTTCGATAATTTCGGACATCGATATTTCCTTGGTTGGCGTGAAGTATCCGCAGAATACCATACGCCGTTGCGTGTATGCTATGGTCGAATCCATACTACCGAGGAGGTTGCTTGTGGGAAAAGTCGTTGCGATTGGTATTGTTGTCCTGTTGTTGTTCGGCGTCGTCTGGGGCGTGTCCAGCTACAATGTGCTGGTCAAGCAGAACGAGGCCGTCGGTCAGGCGTGGAGCCAGGTGGAGAACGTCTACCAGCGCCGGGCGGACCTCATTCCCAACCTGGTGGAAACCGTCAAGGGTGCATCCAACTTCGAGCAGGAAACGCTCACCCGGGTGATCGAAGCGCGCGCGAGCGTCGGCAAACTCAATATCACGCCCGAGATGCTCAACGACCCGCAGACTCTCCAGAAGTTCGACCAGGTGCAGGGCGAACTGTCGTCGGCGTTGTCGCGACTGATGGTGACGGTCGAGCAGTATCCCGAACTCAAGGCGAACGCCAACTACCTCGCGCTCCAGGACGAACTCGCCGGCACCGAGAACCGGATCGCCGTGGAGCGCCGCCGCTTCACCGAGACCGTTCAGGGCTACAATGTCGCGGTGAAGCGCTTTCCCACGAGCATGCTGGCCGGCATGTTCGGATTCGCGCCCAAGGCCTATTTCCAGGCCAAGGAAGGTTCCGAGGAAGCGCCCAAGGTGAAGTTCTAGCCCCACGCCGTGACACGATTCCCGACACGATTCCTGATTGCGCTCGGCCTCCTGGCCTGCGCGGCGGCGGCGGTGCTCGCGGCCCCGCGCGTGCGCCTGCGGCTTCCGGATCCGCCCTCGCGGTTTCTCTATGACGAACCCGGCGTGCTTTCGCGCGGCGAGCGCTCGGCGATCGAAGACACGCTGATGACCTTGAACCGCCGGGGACTCCAGGTCGGGATCGCCGTCTTCCAGACGATCCACGGCGACCCGATCGAGGACGTCTCGCTGGCGCTCGCCGAAAAGTGGAAGCCGGGCGACGCCAAAGAGGACAACGGCGCGCTGATCGTGATCGCGCTGGAGGAGCGCAAGATTCGCATCGAGGTCGGTTACGGTCTCGAGGCCCGGGTCAACGACGCGGCGGCGGGACGCATCATTCGTTACGACATCGCGCCGGCGTTTCGGGAGGGCCGTTATGGCGACGGTCTGATGCGCGCGGTGCAGGACATCGCGCGCGTCGCCGGCGGTCAGCCGGTGCAGGAAACGTCCGAGTCGCTGCCCCCGTGGTTTCCGCTGGTGATCATCGCGATCATGATTTCGTTCTTCATCCTGATCGCGCGACTGGGACGCCGCGCGACCATGTCGCGGCACGGCTGGCGGGGCGGGGGATTTGGTGGCGGTCCGTTCATCGGCGGCTTCGGGGGCGGCGGTGGCGGCGGCGGATTCAGCGGGGGATCGTTCGGCGGCGGGTCGTTTGGTGGCGGCGGCGCGTCGGGGAGCTGGTGAGATGGATCGATCGTTGCGCACACGTTCATATCGAACCGCCGCGGCGTTTCTGGTCGCGGCGGGCGTCGTGCTGACGGTCCTGGCCGCGGCGCTCGCGTTTCGCGAAATGGTCGCGCCCCCTCGCGACACCTGGCTGGCGTGGACGGGCGGCACCATCGTCGTTCTCAGTCTCCTCGCGATCTTTCTCTGGCTCGTCGGCGGGTTGCTCTCGCGTCACGCCCATCGCAAACAACGCGACACCGCTCGGACGTTTCTCACGCCCGACGAGCGTATGCGGGTGGTGAATGCGATTCGCGGGTTCGAAACACGCACGTCGGGAGAAATTCGAGTGCACATCGAAGAACGCACGGACGATTCGTCGACGAGAGCCGCGGCGCGCACGTTCGAGCGTCTCGGAATGACGCGGACGCGTGACCGCAACGGCGTCCTGTTTTTCGTTTCCGTGCGCGACCGGCGGTTCGCGGTCGTCGGCGACGTGGGTATTCACGCCGTCGTGCCCGAAGGCTTCTGGGCGTCGGTTGCAACCCGTGTCGAATCCCGCTTTGGAGAAGGCCGGTTCGCCGACGGCCTGGTGGACGGTATCGCGGCCGCCGGCGAAGCGCTCGCGTCTTCGTTTCCTCCGCATCCCGGCGACATCAACGAACTGCCCGACACGATCTCCGAGTCCTGATTTCCGGAGTTCGCCGGCGGTCGAATGTGCCCTGGCAAAGCCGCGAATCGGGTACCAAGCTTGCATAGTCACGGACATGCGCACCCCGGGTGGACGACCCGGGGTGCGTTGAACGACGCTCGTGCCCTCCGGGGGACGGCGGGGCACCGCGAATCGCGAGGAGACATCCGATGAAACAGCGAGTTGCAACTCTACTTCTTGTATGCGGCGCAGTGGTGGTGCTGAGCGGGGACGGGGGGCGCGAGCATGCCGCCGCGCCGAGCGATGGCGCCCGGCCCGGCGCCACCGAGCCGGCCGCGGGCGTGGTCGCTCCCGGGATGGTGCTCCATATCGATCCCGCCACCGGTCAATTCACCGATTCGCCGTCCGCGCAGCAGATGAAGGAACTGTCGGCCGCGCTCGCGCCGGCGCTCAATACGTCCGACAACGGCCTGGCGGTTCGCAAGAACACCGGACCCGGCGGGGGCGTCACGATCGACCTGCAGGGACGGTTCCAGAATACGTCCATCGCCGTCGTCGACGAACAGGGCAAGCTGCAGACGACGTGCGCGCCCGGCTCCGAAACCGAAAAGACCGGAGAGGGGGAATAGTCATGCGCCCCGGCAGACTCATCGCCTTCTCATTGATTGGGTTGCTGCTCATCCCCGGCCTTCGCGCGTCGAACGCGTTGGCGGCCGCGACCATCATCGTCCAGAACGTCGACGGCGCCGGCGAGGGATTCAACGATCCCGCGCCGTTTACGCCGGTCGGCGGAAATCCCGCGACGACCCTGGGGCAGGCGAGGCTCAACGCGTTTCAGTACGCGGCCAACATCTGGGCGGCGTGTCTGAACAGCAACGTGACCATCCTCGTCAGCGCCAAGATGGACCCGCAGACGTGCACCCCGATGTCCGCCGTCCTCGGTTCGGCGGGCGCGACGACGGTTCACGCCAACTTCACCAACGCGCCCGTTGCCAACACGTGGTACTGCCAGGCGCTGGCCAACTCGCTGGCCGGGTCCGACCTCGACCCGACGAAGCCCGACATTTCGGCGACGTTCAACAGCAACCTAAACGGCTCCGCGGGTTGCCTGGGCGGGATCGGCTGGTACTACGGCTACGATTCGAACCCGCCGGGGAACAACATCGATTTCGTGACGGTCGTGCTGCACGAGATCGGTCACGGCCTCGGCTTTCAGACGTACTGTGACGTCAGCTCGGGTGCGAAGCTGAGTGGTCTGAACGACGCGTTCCTGCTTCACATCGAACAGGCGGGCGCCTCGCCGTCGTCGTACTCTTTGATGAACAATACCCAGCGCATCGCGGCGAACAAGTCCGACCCGAATCTCCGCTGGACGGGCGCCAGCGTCACAACCGAGGCCGCCGCGATTCCGGTGACGGCCGGCCTCAACGGCAGCTACATGCGCCTGCACGCGCCGTCGTCGCTCGCGATCGGATCGTCAGTGTCGCACTGGTCGACGGCGGTGACGCCGAACGAGTCGCTGGAACCGATGTACACCGGACCCAACCACAACATGAGTCTCGCGCTCAATCTGATGCAGGACATCGGCTGGTCGCTGGTCAACAAGTGCGCGCCGGAAGTCACGACGATGGCGCAGTCCGACACGGCGACGGTGTCGCAGACCCTGACGACGTACCAGGTCACCGTCGAAGTCAGCAACACCGGCGGCTTCACCGCGCACAATGTCAGCGCGACGATGTCCGGCGGTCCGGGCTGGCTCTCGATCACCGATCCGACGTGTGCGTACCCGGACATCGCGCCGGGCGGTTCGTCGTTCGGTTCCGATTCGTACACGATGGACACCACGGGTTGGCCCGGTGGGTCGTTCTCCGTGAACCTGAACATCGCCTGGAAGGATGCGTGCGGGAACGACTACAACCAGGCGACCACGGTGACCTTCCTGCCCGCGACGCTTCCGACACCGGTCGGCGCGCGGGCGTTCGAGAATCGTCTGGAGGCCAACGTTCCCAATCCGTTCAATCCCTCGACGACGATCCGGTACCAGGTCGGGGCCCCGGGACACGTGGACGTTCGCGTGTTCGACGTATCGGGACGGCTGGTTCGAACGCTGGTCGATCGCTCGCAGGACGCGGGCGTGTACGGCGTTCGCTGGGACGGCATGGACGATTCCGGCCGGCCGGTTGCGTCGGGCGTGTATTTCTATCGGATGCAGACCGGCGACTTCACGAGCACGCGGAAGATGGTGCTGCTGAAGTAGCCGCCGTCCGAAGCAAGAGTCTCACCCGGAGAGGGGCGCGTCCGACGCCCCTCTCTTTTTTGGGGGATGCGATCGCCGGTCGTCGAGGTGCGACTTCGCCGCGTCGAGAAACATCGCGCGCGCGGTCGCGTGGTCGACGATCGGACGCGGATAGGTTCCGCCGAGCGACACGCCGGCCGACGCGAGGACGGGCGCCGGCGCCTGCCACGGCCTGTGGATCCACGACGAAGGCATCGTCGCGAGTTCCGGCACCCAGCGTCGCACGTAGGCGCCATCGGCGTCGAACTTCTCACCCTGCAGAATGGGATTGAACACGCGGAAGTATGCCTGCGCATCGCAGCCGCACCCGGCCGACCATTGCCATCCGAAGTTGTTCTGCGCCCAGTCGCCGTCGACGAGATACTTCATGTAGTGCGCCTCCCCGAGGCGATAGTCGATCAAGAGATGCTTGGTGAGAAAGCTGGCGGCGATCATGCGCGCCCGATTGTGCACGTATCCTTCGGCGAGCAATTGTCGCGCGGCGGCGTCGACCACCGGATAGCCGGTGGTTCCGTCCACCCACGCCCGCCACGACGCCTCGTCGAAGCGCCACGGGAAGTCTTCGAACTCCACGCGAAAGGGGCGCTCGAGCAGGTCCGGCCGGTCCCAAAGGGTCGAATGCGCGAACTCACGCCAGACGAGTTCGTTTCGAAACGAATCCGCTCCCGGGCCGCGCATGCGGGCGATCGCATGCCACACCGTCCGGATTGAAATCGTTCCAAACTTGAGGTCTTGTGACAGGCGGCTCGTTCCCGTGCGAGCGAGCACGTCGCGTTGTGTCGCGTAGTTCGCGAGTCGCGCGTCGATGAAACTCCGCAAACGTTCCGCCGCGGCGCGCTCGCCACCGGCGGGAAGCCGCTCGTTGCGCGCAATGCCGAGCGATTCGCACGTCGGAATCGCCACGCAGTCCGCGCGGATGTCCGATGGAATCGGGGGAAGCGACGTCGGCGCGGCCAACGGAATGCCGGGCGACGCCGTCGTGGCCAACGCGCGCGCGAACGGCGTGAACACGGAGAACGGCCGGCCGGCGCTCGTCCGCACGGTCTCCGGGGGAACCAGCGTTTCGCCTTCGAAGAGAACGAAGGGAGCCCCGAGCGCACGGGCGATGCGGGCGTCGCGTTCGCGCGCGAACGGTTCCACCCAGCGATGCGCGACAACGCGGTCCACGTTCCAGAGTGCGGCGAGGCGGGGCACCACGTCGACGCTCCGTCCCTGGACGACCAGGAGTCGCGAGCCGAGCGAGGCGACGGTGTCCGAGAGTTCGCGCAGCGAATCGAGAAGGAACTGCATGCGATGCGGTAGTTCACGTGCGCGTTCGGGCGCGAAGAAAACCGGGTCGAGCACGAAGAGAGGAACGACCTCGGCGCGCGCGAGCGCGTCGGCGAGGGGTGCGTGGTCGCCGATACGAAGATCCTTGCCGCGAAACCAGACCAGTGTGCGCATGGGCGCCTAATGTACGTGCGACGGCGCCAGCGTGCAAACGCGGGGGACGAAAAGAAGGCCCGGGCGCAATGCCCGGGCCTTTCGGAATCTGCTGCGGTTGGCGTCGCCTACCAGCGACCGCCGCCGCCGCCGCCACGGCGATCCCCGCCGCCGCCACCGCCACCGCCGCGACCGAAGCCGCCACGGTCGCCGCCGCGACCGCCACCGCGCGGGCCGCCGCCGCCGGTGCGCTCGCGCTCCTGAGCCTCGTTGACCTTGATGGCGCGTCCGTCGAGTTCCTGGCCGTCCATGGCCTGCATGGCATCCATGGCGTCCTTGGGATTCGCGAAGGACACGAACCCGAACCCGCGGGAGCGGTCGGTGTCGCGATCCTTGATCACCTTCGCCTCAAGAACTTCGCCGAATTTTTCAAATGCGCGCCGGAGCCCCTCGTCGGTGGTGTTCCAGCTCAAGCTACCCACAAACAGTTTCTTAGACACGATACGTTCTCCTTTAACGGTTCCCGCGATGCGATAGGCTCCCAATCTAACGGCACAAACCCGACGAGAATCTCCCGCACCATCGGACACACTGCCGTCAAGCATACTCTATTCCCGGGATGGGGGTCCATGCGTGTTTTTTTTGGGGTCGGGGCGGCCAACCGGCCGCGGCGGGGCGCTGATTGCCCGGCGGTTAACGGGCGCGGGAGAGGTATGGCGTGGGATAGCGGCCGGTAAAGCATGCGTGACAGAAATCCCTGGAACGCCCGAACTGGCCGGCGACGGCGTCGAGCCCCTCCAGCGACAGGTAGGCCAGGGAGTCGGCGTCGATGTTGGCGGCGATCTCGTTCACCGACTGGTTCGCGGCGGCGAGTTCCTTCATCTCCGGCGTGTCGATTCCGTAGTAGCAGCACCCGACGATCGGCGGCGATGCAATCCGCACGTGGACCTCGACGTCGCGGCGGCCGATTCCGGACTGTTCGGCGGCGTCACGGATCATCGCGATCAGAATACGCAGCGTCGTCGAACGAACCAGCGAATCGTCCACGACGACGAAACGCCGGTACTGTCCGACCAGCGCCTGCATCACCGTGAACTTCAGACGGACGAGGTCCTCGCGGTTCGCCTGCCCGGCGATCTGAAACGTGCGCGGGATGTACGGATTCCTGACCAGCAGTTCGCGCAACGGCTCGCCGCTCTCGCTGGCGAATCCGACGGCGGCGTAGCGCCCCGAATCGGGGACGGGCACGACGACCGCGCCCGGCACCGGGTGCTCGGCCGCGAGCTGTCGCCCGAGCAGGTCGCGGAAGTGGCCGACCTCGCGCGTGTCGGCGAAGACGCGGCTATCGGGCCTGGCGAAGTAGATGGGTTCGAAGATGCACTGCTGTCGCGGCTCGTGCGTGGGCACCACCTGGTGGTGCGTCACAGTACCGGTCGTGTCGACGCGGATCACTTCGCCCGGATAGACTTCGCGTTCGATGTGCGCATCGCGTTCGTGAAACGCGCACGACTCCGACGAGAAGACGAAGGCGTCGCGCCAGTGTCCATAATAGAGCGGCCGGAACCCGTGCGGGTCGCGATAGACGTAGAGTGCGTTGAGTGTCATCAGGCAACCGGAGTACGCACCCGGTGTCGTTTCCATCAAACGACGGATGCCGGCCACCAGGTCGCCGCCGTTTTCCCGGGCGCCGTGAAGGATCTTCTTCAGAATCACTTCGCCGTCGTTACCGGACAGCATCACCGTGCCCGCCTTCTCGAGGCTTTCGATCTCCTGCTGAAGAAGCGGCAGGTCGCCGTTGGTCGCGTTCGAGTAAAAGCCGTCGAGGAGCGTCATCCAGTGCGGCTGTGCCGAAATCGCGTCGGTCCCGCCGGCCGTTGCGTACCGCGTCTGTGCGATTGCGATCAGGGGGCGGATGTCGGTGAAGTCATCGCGGCGTTCGCGCGTGAACACCTGGGAGACGAGTCCGCGGTCTTTGAAATGCGAGAACTTGGATCCGTTGCTGTACGTGCAGCCGAAATTCTCCTGGCCGCGGTGCTGGAGGTTGAACCCCTGCAGGCCGAAGAACTTTTCCAGGCCCGGATCCCACTCCGGGGCGCAATATCCAAGAATGCCACACATCGATTGATCCGATCGAAGCGGCGCGCCGGGCGGCCGTTCGGAAAGGCGCCTATCTTACGACGCCGAATAGGCGTCCGCTACTCCCAACTGCACTTCGTTGGCGATCCGCCCGATGCGGTTCACCAACCTCACCTGTGATCCGGTCGGGATGCGGATATTGTCGGGAAGTTGAATTGCCGCTTCCGTCAGGGTGTCGCGGAAGAACATCGCCGCCTGCAGGGCGTCGGTCAACGGCAGCTTGAGTTCGCGGGACATGCGGCCGTAACCCCTGCCGATGTCGCGTGCACGCGCGAGGTGGTCGCCGTCGTCCTCATCGGTGGTCACGTATTCGAGGATCAGCGTCATCAGTTGCTGCCCCATCTGCCGGTTCTTGTCGCGCGCCCGGCCATCGTGCCTGCGGAGCCAGCGCGTTTGCTCCTGTTCGGCGATCTGCTGCCGCGCCTGCCGCAGGGCCTGGTCGGCCCAGATGCGTTCCACCGGACCCACCCGGCGTACCGAATGGCGGCGCGCCGCCATGTCTTTGACGTCGGCGGCGGCGAACCGGCGATGCCCTCCCGGGGTCAGGAATACCGGGATCTGCCCCGAGTCGGACCAGCGCCGCAGCGTGGTCGGATGGACCCGGAGCGCCTCGGCTGCCTCGGTGAGGGTCAGCCAGTGGGTTCCGTTCGTGATTGACTCTTGACGCGTCATTGGGATGGGATTAAAGTGCCTAAATCTTAGTAATTCTATACAGTCGTGAAATGGATTGCAAGGCTGTTTGTCTGCCTCAATGCGGTCCTCGACGCGGCTGGAGACCGATACCTTAACACCAGGAATGAATCCCATGAAACGCCTTTTCTCATTCGGCGCGTTGCTCGTGGCGAGCGCGGTGACACTGGCCACCCTGTCGGCGTGCAACGACAACAGTTCCCCAACCGGCACCGGGTCGAAGACCGGTAGCATCTCCGGGAAAGTCACGTTCAAAGGACCGTGGCCGTCGAAGGGCAACATCCAGGTTTCCGTCTTTTCGACGTTCCCTCCGTCCGGTCCGCCGGATGGCTACACGGATCCGATTCCCCCCGAGGATTCGCTTTCGTACGACTTCAAGATCGTCGGTCTCGACCCCGGTACGTACGCCGCGGTTCTGGTCGGCTGGCGGATTCCGCGGGGACGCCCCCGTTCAACGAAACGTGCAACGGCGTCTACTGGATGTACCCCGACAGCGTCGGAATCGATCTCCAGTGCATGCCCACGGCCCCCGGACCGATCCCGGTCACCGTTCAGGCCGGCAAGGACAAGAGCGGACTCAACATCACGGCGGATCTCAGCATCATCCCGTAACGATTCCGTCGTGCCAATACATCCTGTGAAGCTGCTTCGACGTCTCGAGGTGGTCGCGGCGCTGATCGTCGCGATCACCGCGTGCGTCGGTTCGGTTGGCCGTGCGGCCGACGCGACGCCGGCGCCCGGCGCGATCACCGGTCACGTGACCGATGTGACGACCGGCGAGGCGCTCAGTTTCTGTAATGTCGTGCTCGACTCTATTGGGCGCGGAACGGTCACCGACACCCACGGGCACTTCGTGCTCTACCTGGTGCCGGCAGGACGCTACACGCTCATCGTGTCGAGAATCGGTCACGCGACCGTTCGGCGCGAGAACGTGACCGTGATCCCCGGCGACACGACGCGCGTCGCCGTTCAGATGCAACCGGTTGTGCTCAAATCGGACCCCATCGTGGTGACCGCGTCGCGCGTGGAACAGACGGCGCGCATGGCGCCCGCGAGCGTTTCCGTCGTCGACAGCGACGAACTCGCGCACCGCGCGCCCGCCACCTTCGATCAGGCGATCGAGCAGGTTCCCGGATTGAATGCGTTCCGCTCGACCGGCGGCATCTCGGTTCAGTCCATTTCGATCCGCGGCAGTTCCGACGTCGCCGGCGGTGGTGTGGGGAACCGCGTCCTCCTGCTCATCGACGGCCGTCCGGCGCTTACGTCAGATACCGGCGGCGCGTTCTGGAGTCTGGTGCCGGTCGCATTCATCGATCACGTCGAGGTCGTCAAAGGCGCGTTCTCGAGTCTCTACGGATCGACGGCGATGGGCGGCGTGATCAACGTCATCACCCGTCGTCCGGACTATTCGTCGGCCGGCAATCTGCAGATGAAGCTCGGATTCTTCGAGAAGTCGCCGCCGGACATCCGCTACACCGACAACACGCTGCTTCAGAGCGAGATGCTGCTCGACTACTCGGGCAAGCGCAAGAGCGTGAGTTACCTGTTCAGTGCCAGCCGCAAACAGTCGGACGGGTACGCGGAAAACACGGCCTACACGTTTTACGACGTCTACGGCAAGCTCCTCTGGGACATCAGCACTGAACGAAAACTCGAACTGACCCTCGGCGGGGGAAACGCCGACAACGACTATCCGCATGCGTGGCTCAACTCGGCACAGCCGCTCGAAGTGCGCGCCCCCTACGCCGACGACACGCAGAAGAAACGCTATGGAAGCGCCGATCTGTTGTACTGGGGGTTGAGCGGCGACAACATCAAGTATTCGATGCGCGCGTACTACTCGCGCAACGAGCAGCGGTCGTACTTCAATCAGGACGATCCCAATATGGAGATCCCGGGTAACGAACCGTACGGCCAGCAGACCTCCATCGACGGCGACAAGGTCGGCAACATTCTCCAGCTCGACGCGCGTATCGGCGAACGCAATCACATCGTGACCGGCTTCGACTTCCAGCTCGATCACGTGGATTCGGCGCCGGATACGGTGCTCTACGGCAATCGACAGATCAACAACTACGCGCTCTTCGCGCAGGATGACATCACGCTCACGCGCTCGTTGGCGGCGACGATCGGCGCGCGCTACGACTGGAATCATCTCGTCGGCGTGCGCACACTCGAACAGTTCAGTCCCAAGGTCGCCATGGTATGGACCGCGGCACCGAAGCTTGCGTTCCGGGCCCTGTACGGTCAGGCGTTCCGGGCGCCGACCATCGCGGAACTCTATCTCCAGCGCGAACTCGGCGGCGGGATCGATTTCGTACCCAATCCGAGTCTCGGACCGGAGCACCTGCGCAACTCCTACGAGATCGGTGTCCGCTGGAGTCCGAAGCCGATATTCGATTTCGACATGTCGGGATTCCGCTACGAATACGAAGATATGATCTACTGGGAGGAAATCTCCCAGGAACTGGGCGTCTCCTACACCGTCTATCAGGTGCGCAACCTGAACTCGGCGATCCTGCAGGGCGTCGAAACGACACTCAAGTCTCGCGTGGGAATCCTGTCGCTGACCGCCAACTACACGTATCTCGATGCGCGCGATACGTCGCCGGGACGGACGGACGACTATCTCACCTACCGCCCCAAAGACTCCGCGAGCCTGGGCGCGGACGTGGCGTGGACGCGATGGAGCTTTCACGCGGACGGGCGCTACCGCAGCAAGATCGACGAAGTGTATCTGTACCCACGACAGGCGCCGGATGCGTTCTGGGTGTTCAATGCCGGCGCGCAGTGTCAGCTCGGCGGCACCTGGCGGCTGTCGGTCAAATTGAACAATGCATTCAACGCGGCGTACGAAGAACTCGCGCGCTACCGCATGCCCGGGCGCAACTGGCTCTTCGGCGTCGCGATCGCTTTCTAGAAAGGCGGCGACAATGGATCGGACAGCTATCCACTACCTCCCATTGGCGACTACCGCGATTTCGATCGTGTTCGTGATCGTGTTGATCGCTCGCTATCGCAGCCGGGGCGGACGGCACCTGTTGTGGTGGGCGATTGGAATGGGGACTTACGGACTGGGGACCGCGCTCGAATCGAGCATCACCCTCTTCGGTAACTCCGCGGCGTTGACCAAGGCGTGGTACATCGCCGGCGCATTGCTCGGCGGGTATCCGCTGGCGCAGGGTTCGGTCTATTTGCATCTCAAGCGCAAGACCGCCGACGTGCTGACGTCGGTGACACTGGTCATCATCGCGGTCGCGTCGGCACTCGTCATACTCTCGCCGGTGATCGTGGAGAACATCGAACCGCATCGTCCCAGCGGCGCCGTGCTCGGCTGGCAATGGGTCCGGTTGATGACGCCGTTGATCAATCTGTACTCCTTCGCATTTCTGGTCGGCGGCGCCGTTTATAGCGCGATTCGCTACGCGCGCATGCCGAGCTCGGAAGCCGGGAATCGTGCGGTGGGGAACGCGCTCATCGCATTCGGCGCGATCCTTCCCGGGATCGGCGGTTCGATGGCGAAGGCGGGAATCGTCGAGGCCTTGTACATCGGCGAGTTCGTCGGTATTCTTCTGATATTCGCGGGCTATCGCGCGTGCATTCTCCCCGCGCCCGTTGCCGCGCGGAGTGCCATCGCGCCCGGTTGAGAAACAGCCGCAGTCGCACCGGCACGGCCGACGCATGATCACCGTTCGATGAAGCACGACGACCCCGATCTCTCCCGTGCGCGCGTCTACGACGACGTTGCCGACGTCTATGAGCGTGTCAATGCACCTCTGCTCTTCGCCGAACCCGCCCGACGGCTCGTCGACGCACTCGACCCCGCTCCCGGATCGCGTCTGCTCGACATCGGTTGTGGCACCGGCGAGGTGTCGCGTGCGGCGCTGGAATCGCTGGGCGGAAACGCCCGCGTGGTCGCGATCGATCCGGCGCTTGCGATGGTTCTGTGTGCGCGCCGGTCGGGGATCGCGGGCGTGGTCGTCGGGGCTTTGCCGGGGCTGCCGTTCGCGGACGCTTCATTCGACGGCGCTCTCTCCGCGTTCGTGATGTCGCACGTCGACGACCCCGAAGGCGCCATTGGCGAGATTGCGCGGGTCGTCCGCCCGGGTGGGGGAATCGGATTGAGCGCGTGGTACCCGGCCGACGACGAGGTGTTCCGCGAGTGGGCGCGCGTCATTCGTGAGTTCATCGATCCGGCACGAATCGAGGACGCGGTTCGGCACGTGATGCCGGCCGACTCCCGCTTCTCGAAGCCCGGGACGCTCGCGGCGCTGCTGGCGGGAGCGGGATTGAGCGATATCGCGTCGAGCGAACACACGGTTGAATGTGCGATGACCTGCGACGAGTACGCGGAGTCGCGTGAAATCTGCGCGACCGGCCGCGCGCTCCGAATTCTGCTCTCCCCGTCCAAATGGATGCAGATGCGCGTGGCGGTGCGCGACGCGCTCCAGAGCCGGTTCCCCGACGGGCTCTGCTTCGCCCGCGCATTCCACGTCGCGGTGGGCACGCGACCGACACACGGCCAGTCGTCACTGGAACGTTCGAGGCCGGGGTGATATCCCCGCCTGGGTGACGACCAACGCGAGCCGTACCGAATCGCGGCGCGAACCGGTTTCATGCTTCCCAGACGCTGGCTCCGCGGGTTTTCCCGATGGACGCAAACGGTGCATCCGCTTGTCTGGCATAGGAGTTGCGGGGCCGGGCGGGGGTACGGATCGCGTAATCGCCCGTCCGCCCGATCCGTTTGTCAGACGCGCACTTAGGGAGGACCCATGCCCGGACCGACCTTGAATGGGGCCCAAATCTGCCAGAACCTGGACGAACTCGCCGCATCCGGGGTGAGCTTCGACGCGCTCCTCTCGAGCGCGGTGGACTATCTCCACGCGGCCAACCCGCGCTTCCACTGGACCGGAATCTACGAATTGTTCCCGGACAGCACGCTTCGGCTGGGACCGTTCCTCGGGGCGCCGACCGACCACGTGTTCATTTCGGTGGGGCGCGGCGTGTGCGGGAGCGCGGTCGCCGAGGGACGCGACAAGAACGTGCCGGACGTTTCCAAGGAACCCAACTATCTCGCGTGTTCCAGCGCTACGAAGTCGGAACTCGTCGTCCTGATTCGAAAGGGCGGCCGCATCTTCGCGCAGATCGATATCGACAGCCATGACCTCGACGCGTTCGACACGCACACCGAGGCCGAAGTTCGAAAGGTTGCGGAATGGCTGGCCGAGCACTACGACACGCAGCGCGGTGCCTGAACCCGGGAACACCCACGTGGGCAAGAAACCCGTAGTCATCGACCGCGACACACCCGACGCCATGCGTCGGCGCGTCGAGGAACTCGAGCGCTGGTTCCAGACGCAGGATCGCCAGATCCGCTTCCTGGAACGTGAGCGTCAGAAGCTCTCCGCGCTGGTCAATCACACGGACGCCGGCTTTCTGGTGTTCGACGCGGGGCTCGGAGTTCGCTGGCTCAATAACGTTTGTCGAACATGGTTTGGCACCGACCAGGGAGCACGGTCCGGCCACCGCGCCACGTGCAACGAACTCCTGTGCGGGTCGCGAGCGGTATGCGCCGAATGTCCGACCGCCCGGTCGCTGGCGACCGCGACCGTGTCGCACCGCGAAATCCGCCTCGTCGTCGACGGCGAGACGCGTCACATCTACGCGACCGCGTTGCCGATCAAGACTCCCGACAACCGTGTGGACGAGACCATCCTGATGCTTCAGGACATCACCGACCTCGAAGTTCTGCGCCGTTCGCAGGAGGAACTGCTGCGCGCCAAAGAAAGCGCCGAGTCCGCCAACCGGGCGAAGGGCGAGTTTTTGGCCAACATGAGTCACGAAGTGCGCACGCCCATGACCGGAATTCTCGGCATGACCGGCCTGCTCCTCGACATGGATCTCACGCCCGAGCAGCGCGAGTACGTCAAAATCATCCAGTCGTCGGGCGAGTCGCTGCTGGCCATCATCAACGACATTCTCGATTTCTCTCGCATCGAGGCGGGGCGGCTGACCATCGACCCGCTCGCCTTCGACCTGACGACGGCGGTCGACGAGGTCGTGACCCTGGTGTCGGAGAAGTGTGTCGCCAAGGGCATCGAGTTGATCGTGCGCTACGCACCCGACGCTCCGCGACGGGTCGTCGGCGACGCCGGGCGTATCCGGCAGGTGTTGCTGAACCTGGTGGGGAACGCGATCAAGTTCACCCACGAGGGTCACGTGTTCATCAGTGTGGACCGGCTCGACGGCGACGACGAAAACGTGCGCGTGCGCGTTTCGGTGGAAGACACCGGCATCGGCATCGCGTCGGACAAGATCGAAAGCATCTTCGAGAAGTTCACGCAGGCCGACGGCTCCATCACACGACGCTACGGTGGCACGGGGCTCGGTCTCGCGATCTCCCGGGAACTGGTGGAACTGATGGGCGGCGATCTGTCCGTCACGAGCACGGCCGGCCGAGGCTCGACGTTTTCGTTCACGCTCACGCTTCAGCTCGACCGCGAAACCCCCGCGGACCCCCCGTCCGCGGAGGACATGGCGGGCGTCCGTGTCCTCGTGCTCCACGCGCACGACACGGTCCGCCGCGTGCTCACCGAGCAGATCGACACCTGGGGGGCGCGCGCGACCGGCGTGGCCACCGGCGTGGGCGCCGTATCGATGCTGCGCGACGGCGTCGGGGAAAACGATCCGTTCGGTATCGCGTTGATCGCGCACGACATTCCCGACATGTCCGCCGAAGCGCTCGCGGCCTTGATCAAGGACGATCCCGCAGTGCATTCCACCGTGCTCGTGATGCTGACGTCGCACGGGCAGCACGGGGACGCGGATCGCCTGCGCGCGGCCGGCTACGACGCCTATCTCACGCGTCCGACGCGGCCGTCCCAACTGGCGGACGTCCTCTCCGCGGTCTGGAGCGTCAAGCGCCGCGGCGTGCGCGAAGTATTCGTGACGCGCCACACGATCACGGAAGCGCGCGCAGAAGGGGAAGCGACCGCGAACGCGGCGGAGCCGCGCGCGCGGGTGCTGGTCGCGGAGGACAACGTCGTCAACCAGCGCGCGGCCACGCGCATGCTCGAGATGCTGGGGTGTCGCGTGGACGTGGCGACCAGCGGGCTCGAAGCGATCAAGAAACTGGAGAACGGCGAGTACGACCTCGTGTTCATGGATTGCCGGATGCCGGAAATGGACGGATACGAGGCCACGCGCGAGATTCGTCGCCGGGAATCGCGAACCGGCGCGCGCATGCCCATCGTCGCGATGACCGCGCACACCCAGCCGGGCGACCGCGAGAAGTGTTTCGAAGCCGGCATGGACGACTTCGTGGCCAAGCCCATTCGCAAGGACGTCATCGTCGACGTCATGGACCGCCACCTGCCCGAGGACGGGTCGTCTTCGGACCCCGCCGAATAGCCAGAACCGGCGTCCCCACGCCACGATCACCGGGCGCCGCCAACGCATCGGCCGCCTTCCTGTATAATGCGCCTCCAACCCCGGGAGGAATCCATGAAACGAATCATTGCTCTCGTCGTGTGCGTGTTCGCGTTTGGTACCGTTGCCGCCGCGTGGGCGGACGACGTCGCCGTGTCCAAGATGGCGCTGATGACGTTCGAAGGCGCCGCGCAGATCAATGCGCCCGCCGCAAAAGTCTGGACGGCGTTGACCGACAAGGACAAAGCGATGAGCTGGTGTCCGATGTGGAAGAATGCAAAGAGCCCGCAGCCGCTCACGAAGGTGGGCAACACCATGGAATTCGTGGACGACTGGAAGAACGCCGGCAAGTCGGTCGTCATCTACGTCGATGCGGGCAAGGAACTGCGGATCGCGCACGTCCCCGACAACGGCAGCTACATGTGCCAGGCGAAGATCGTGCTGACTCCGGACGGCAACACGACGCACGTCAAGGTGACGGAGCAGTACAGCGATGCGTTCGACGCGCCGACGGACAAGGACACCGCGGCGATGACGCAGAAGGAAATCGCCGCGATGCTGGCGGCGCTCAAGGGAGCGGCGGAGAAGATGTAGCCGGGAGAGGGAAGCGGGAAGGGCGCGTGGCGCCCTTCCCGCGGTCCGGCACCTAGCGGGCGAGGGGTTCGCCGTTTTGCTTGTAGACGACGCCGTCCTTCATGACGAAGCGGATGTCGCGCAAGAGCGAGATGTTCTGAATCGGGTCACCGTCGACGGCCACCAGATCCGCGACTTTTCCCTTCTCGACGCTCCCCAGGTCTTTTTCGTCGCGCAGCAGCTCGCCGCTTCGATCGTCGCGGCCTGAATCGCCGCCATCGGCGGCATGCCGCACTCCACCATCAGTTCGAATTCGCGCGCTTGTCGCCGTGGTGTGACCACGCCCGTGTCCGTTCCGAACGCGATCTTGACCCCGACCTTGTATGCGCGCGTGAACGTCGACCTGATCTGCGGCCCGATGCGCCGCGCCTTGGGGCGCACGATGGCGGGCAGGAAGTCGCCCTGGTCGGCGTATTCGGCCACGGTGACGCCGGCGAGAACGTGGGGACGTAATAGATGCCCTTCTTCTTCATCATGGCCATCAGGTCGTCGGTCAGGTACGTCCCGAGTTCGATCGACGATACGCCGGCCTCGATGGCGCGCCGGATGCCCTCCGCGCCGTGTGCGTGCGCCGCGACCGCCATGTAGTCGTTGGCGGTTTCGACGATGGCCTTGATTTCGTCCTCGGTCATCTGCGCATTGTCACCGTGCGTCTCGAGACTCAACACGCCGCCGGTCGCCATGATCTTGATCAGGTCCGCGCCGTCTTTGTAGCGCTGGCTTGCACGGCCTTGCGCGCGTCGTCCGCGCCGTCGATCACGCCCTCGCGCGGCCCCGGATCACCCTGGAGCGCCCGGCACCAGCCGTCGGTCGGGTCCGCGTGACCGCCGGTCGTTCCGATCGGTTTGCCCGCTGAAAATCCGCGGGCCGATGGCGGATCCGTCGCGGATGGCATTGCGCAACGAGACCGTCGTCATGCATCGTCGCCGAGGTTCCGTACCGTCGTAAATCCGGCGAGCAACGTCAGCCGGGCGTAGTACGCGGCGTGCAACGCGTAA
Organism: Candidatus Latescibacterota bacterium; assembly: GCA_963761125.1. Taxonomy (GTDB): domain Bacteria; phylum Krumholzibacteriota; class Krumholzibacteriia; order WVZY01; family JAKEHA01; genus JAKEHA01. The sequence goes on along the minus strand of CAVXFV010000002.1, from coordinate 2,140 downwards.
TCGGTCGGATTCACGAGAAGAGGTCTTCGGAATAGGACGTCTTCGACAACTGCCCCGTCAGGTGGACGTGCATGTCGGTATCCCGGCATGACCGTCGAATGGACAGGTCGATCACTTCGTCGCTGTCATCCAGCGCCATGAAACCGGAACCGACGTCAGCGATGCGTCCATCAGCGATCACGACCGACACCTGGGCACGCGACGTCTTCGATACGCCGTCGATCAGGTGTCCCGCGTGGACGATCGTCCGTGCCGGCGACGGTAGGGCGGCGGCACCGGCCAGCAGAACCGCGAGAATATCGAGCGCATGGGTCGAACCTCCGGAATCACGGAAGGGCTGCGTGAGGAACCGACGCATCTCAGAGGCAACCGGCGGCCGAAGGGCAACCGCGCCCGGTCCGTCGAATCCGGCTTCCGCAATGCGGCGGCTCCGCGATAGGCTTCGAAACGTCGAAGGGAGTTTTGTGTTTTCATTTTTCAAGAAACGACGACGGGCCGCGTTGCGGACCCGTCCTTTCCCGAGGTGTGAGCGGAGTATCTCGTCGCCAACGCGCCGGTCTACCGGCGCCTGCCCGACGCATCGCGCGCCCAACTGCACGGACACGTGCAGGTGTTTCTCTCCGAGAAGCGATTCGAAGTGCTGCAACGGGCTCGAGACCACCGACGAGATCCGTGTGACCGTCGCGGTCAGGCGTACCTGCTGATTATGAATCGCAGACACCGACTATTTTCCCGAGCTCGTCACGGTGCTCGTAGTCTATCCTCGTACTTGTTGCGGCATCTCGAAGAAGACGACCGGCACGTGGTCAGCGAGTAGAGCGAAGACCGGTCGGGCGAGATCTGTGGGACCTCGGCGTCGTCATCTTTGGTGGGAAGTTGTGAACAGTACGCGTCGACCGGACGTCCTCATGGCACATTGTCGTGTTGCACGAGTTCGCCCACCAGCTCGATTTCTAGAACGGCGCCCTGGACGGGCCCCGCGACTCCGCGGCGCGAACAGCGGCAGGCGTGGGCGAGCGCGATGAACGACGCATTCGAACGCGTCGAGCGCGCGGCGGCGTCGCGGCGCGCGACCATGATCGACCCGTACGGCGCCGAGGATCCGTCGGATTCTTCGCCGTCGTCACCGAGAGTTTTTCGAGCGGCCGCTCGCGTTGAGACGGATATTCCGCGCTGTACGCCGACTGTCGCGCTATTTCCGCGTTACCCCGCCGAATGGATGCTGTCGGGCGCGAAAACGACCGCGATGCGCGACACGCGGCGCACCCGCCCGCGTCGCCGCCGATCGTAGGCCGCGAAATCGCGGTTGACCCCTCACCCGAGCGGCGATACCATTCCCGCTCAGTGCTTCAGCGTGCGCAACGGTACGTTGTTCTATTTCCTTTGACCAAGGTGGGGACCATGGCTAAAGAAGCAGGCAAGAAGATTTGTCGATGCCGAAGGAAGAGTGGACGTCGCGACTCGGCGTCATTCTCGCGGTCTCCGGCTCGGCCGTCGGGCTCGGGAACTTCCTGCGCTTCCCGGGGCAGGCGGTGCAGCAACGGCGGCGGCGCCTTCATGATCCCCTATTTCTGCGCGCTGCTCTTCCTCGGCATCCCCATCGGCGGGCCGAATGGACCATGGGGCGCTACGGCGGCCAGAAGGGCTTCCACTCCGCGCCCTCGATCCTGGGCGTGTTCGGCCGCGGGCGGGTCATGCGCTACCTGGGCGTGCTCGGGATCCTGATCCCGCTCGCCGTGCTCCTTCTACTACACGTACATCGAGGCGCTGGTGCCTCGGGTACTTCTGGCACTACGTCACGGGGGATCGGCATCGATCCGTGCTCGGCCGACCAGACCGCGCGACCGCGCCGCCCACTTCTACGACGACCTCACGGGCCGCCTGCACAACGGCGTGATCGCCGGCGGATCGATCAAGACCTTCGTGTTCTGGGTGGTCACGTTCGGGGTCAACATCTGCCTGGTCTTCCGCGGCATCTCGAAGGGCATCGAGAAGTTCGCTCCTGGGCGATGCCGATGATGGCCGTGTGCGCGCTGATCGTCCTCGTCCGCGTGCTGACGCTCGGGACTCCCTACGCCGCCCACCCGGACCAGAGCGTGACGGCGGCCTGGGGTACATGTGGAATCAGCAGGACAACAAC
>CAVXFV010000001.1:0-33254 GCA_963761125.1 Candidatus Latescibacterota bacterium | reverse complement strand
CCGGCACCGGTCACCAGTCCCACTTTTCCCTGCAATGCCGCTTTCATGTCCCCTCCTTGAATGACAGACAATTGTCTGTTATGCTCGCCAAGTATGAACCGCCTCTCCTTCCTCGGGTCCTACTCCCCGCTGTGGTGCAAATCAAACTTCTCCTTTCTCGAAGGCGCCAGCCACCCGGACGAACTGGTGGAAGAAGCAGCGCGCCTCGGGATTCGGTCGCTCGCGCTGACCGACCGCGACGGCGTCTACGGACTGGTGCGCGCGTTCGTCAAGGCGCGCGAGTTGGGCGTGCACCTGGTGACCGGGTCGCAACTCACTACCGAGGACGGGTCGCACATCGTCCTGCTCGCGACCGACCGGGCCGGTTACGCCAATCTCTGCGGACTGGTCACCGACGGACGCCTGCGTTCGCCCAAGGGCGAGAGCGTGGTGCGATGGCGCGAGGTGTGCGAGCGCGAGGGCGGACTGGTCGCGCTCTGGGGTGGCGACGGCAGCCTGATCGCGGGTGCGACCAACCCGGTGTTCGTCGCACGCGACCTGAAGGACGCCTTCGGCGATCGCCTCTACGCGATGGTCACGCGCCACCGTCGCGACGACGAGGTCACCGCGGAACAACGCGTGCGCGAACGCGCGGCGCGCTTTCGCATCCCGACGGTCGCGGCCACCGAGGTGCTCTACCACACGCGCGCGCGACGCGATCTCCAGGACGTGCTGACGTGCATCCGTCACGGGGTCACGCTGTCCAACGCCGGACGTCTCACCCGGCCCAACGCCGAGCATGCGCTCAAGTCGCCGTACGCGTTCGAGCTGTTGTTCGAAGACGACCCCGCGTCGGTCGCGCGCACCGACGATGTCGCCGCGCGCTGCACGTTCTCGCTCGCCGAGATCCGCTACCGCTACCCGCTGGAAGCGCTCCCCGACGGCACGAGCGCTTTCGACACCCTGCGGCGCCTGACCTTCGACGGCGCCGCGGGACGTTATCCGCGCGAGCGCTTTCCCGACGGCGTCCCGCTCGAAACCACCGCGCAGCTGGAAAAGGAACTCCGCGTCATCCACGACCTCGAGTACGAGGGCTACTTCCTCACGATGCACGAGATCGTGCGCTTCTGCCGCGAACACAACATCCTCTGCCAGGGCCGCGGGTCGGCGGCGAACTCCGCGGTGTGCTACTGCCTCGGCATCACCGCCGTCGACCCGGTGCGCATGGACCTGTTGTTCGAGCGCTTTATTTCCAGAGAGCGCGCGGAACCGCCCGACATCGACCTCGACATCGAGCACAACCGTCGCGAAGAGGTGATCCAGTGGGTCTACGAGAAGTACGGCCGCACGCACGCGGCGATGGTGGCCAACGTCGTGCGCTACCGCGCGCGCTCGGCGGTGCGCGAAGTGGGCAAGGTGCTCGACGTCCCCGACACCACCCTCGACCGCGTCGCGCGCCTGCTCTCGCACTACGACGACGTCTCCCCCGCCGCACTCGCGCGCGCCGGATTCGACATCGAAACGCCCGCGCACCGTCACCTCGTGCGGCTGACGTCCGAGATTCAGGACTTCCCGCGTCACCTCTCCATTCATCCCGGCGGATTTCTGCTGGGGCACGAGCCGGTGCACACGCTCGTGCCGGTCGAGAACGCGACCATGGAGAATCGCACGGTGATCCAGTGGGACAAGGACGACCTCGAGTCGATCGGCCTGTTCAAAGTCGACCTCCTGGGACTCGGGATGCTGACCGTGGTCAACCGCGCCTTCGACCTGATCGAGCACCGCCACGGCCGGCGCCTCTCGATGGCCACCGTCCCGGCCGACGACGAACCCACCTACGCGATGATCCGGCGCGCCGACACCGTGGGCACGTTCCAGATCGAAAGTCGCGCCCAGATGGCCATGCTACCCCGCTTGAAGCCACGCAATTATTACGATCTCGTTATTGAAGTTAGCATCGTGAGGCCCGGCCCGATCACGGGCGGGATGGTGCACCCGTATCTGCGCCGCCGCGCCGGCGACGAGGCCGTCGTCTACCCCCATCCGAGCCTCGAACCGGTGCTCAAGAAAACCCTCGGCATCCCGCTCTTCCAGGAGCAGGTGATGAAGCTCGCCGTGGTCGCCGCGGACTACACGCCCGGTGAAGCCGACCAGCTCCGCCGCGACATGGCGGCGTGGCGACGAAGCGGTCGGCTGGAACGCCACCGGGAAAAGCTGGTTTCGCGCATGCGCGCCAGGGGCATCGCGGAAGAATTCGCCGAGCGCGTGTTCGAACAGATCCGCGGCTTCGGCGATTACGGTTTCCCCGAGAGTCACGCCGCGAGTTTCGCGCTGGTCGCGTACGTGTCGGCGTGGCTCAAGCGCCACTGCCTGGACGCGTTCACGTGCGCACTCTTGAACGCGCAGCCGATGGGCTTCTATTCCCCCGCGACCATCATCGAAGACGCCAAACGCCACGGGCTGGTGGTGCTGCCGGTGTGCATCGAGTCGAGCGCGTGGGACTGCACACTGGAGCCGTGCGGCACGACGCTACGCACGCTCGGTCGGCGGGCGCCCGGCGACGCGGGGGTGGCGTCGTTCGCGGTGCGCATGGGGCTTCGCTATGTCAAAGGACTCGCGGAAGCCGTCGGCGAGCGCATCCTCGCCGCGCGGCGCGCGCGCGCGTTCGAATCGGTGGAGGACGTCGTCACGCGCGCGTCGCTCGACGAGCGCGCGCGCACAAAGCTCGCGGAGTCGGGGGCGTTCGAAACGCTGAAAGGCGGCCGGCGCGAGGCGTTGTGGACGGCGCGCGGGACGGTGGCGCCGTCACCGATCGAAGTCGGCGACGGCGAGCGCGCGGTCGCCTTCGACGCCTTGAACGAGCTGGAAACGGTCGCGTGGGACTACGAAGCCACCGGTCACAGCACGCGCGGGCATCCGCTGGGCCCGCTGCGCAACCAACTCGCCGCCCTCGGGCTGCCGAATGCGGGCGCGGTCAACGCGCTCCCCCACGGGCGGCGCGTCCGCTTCGCCGGGATCGTGATCGTACGCCAGCGCCCGGGGACGGCGAAAGGGGTCGTGTTCATGACCCTGGAAGACGAGACCGGCTTCGTGAACGTTGTGTTATGGCAAAACGTCTTCGAACGCTACGCGCTGCTGGCGAAAACGTCGACGTTCCTCGGGGTCACGGGCAAAATCCAGCGCGAGTCGAACGTCGTGCACGTGGTGGCGGAATCCCTGTGGGAACCGGACTCGCTCGACACCCCCACACACGCCCGCAGCCGGGACTTTCACTAGGGCTGCGATCGGACCGCGCGAAGCCGCCGTCCGCCCCGGTACAGGAGGACCAGCGCCAGCATCACCACGACATGATAGAGCCCGTTCGCGTCCAGCGGCGAGAACACATCGACGTGGGCCGATTCGATCGCCGTCGCCGCGAACAGAACGGCGACCCCTCCGACCATCCAGCGCTCGCCGCCGCCCCGGTTCCATCCGATCAGATTCATCGCGACCAGAAAGACCAACGCCGGCACGTAGTTGATCATGACGACGCCGTACGAACCAATCGCGAGCACGGCGACCGTGTACGCGAGCAACTGGACGACGCCCACGATCGCCAGGATGCGCCGGATACCCGGCCGAAAGAACTGCGTGGCGGTCGTCATGATCATGCAGAACGACACGCCCCCGATCACCAGCCAGTTCGCGCGCTGCAGCCCGTAGCGCGGCAGGCCGCGCGCTTCGAAGAAGCCGTGGTCGACGCCACCCATGAGTGCGGAGATACCGAGCAGTGCCATCATGACCGCCCAGAACCACGCGCTCGAAAACCGTTCGCCGCGGTGCTGCGAAAGCGCACCCGCCAGGAAAAACGCCTCGCCCGCGAGGATGAAGTTGGTGATCGCGGTGATGTCGAGTGGCGTCACGCGAGCGGCTCCCCCGCGCGCAGGATCCACGCCGAGCCGTGTTGCGTGAAGCCGAGCTTCGGGTAGTAGTCGACCGCGGCGGGCGCGGCGAGGAGCACGATCATCGAGCGCGGCCCCATTTCCGCGCGCGTGCGCGCGATGAGCTCGCGGCCGATGCCGAGTTTCTGATGTGTGTCGCGCACCGCGAGATCGGCGAGGTAGGCCACATACGAGAAGTCCGTGAGCGAACGCGAGATTCCGACGAGTGTATCGCCGTCCCAGGCGGTCACCACCAGGTTGGCGTGGCGGATCATGTCGGCGAGAATCGCGCGGTCGTCGACCGGACGCCGCTCGCCCAGCGTCGACGCGCGGTAGAGGTCGTGGACCGCGTCGAGGTCGAGGTCGTTTCCGAGGCGATAGGTGATCGTGGGCGACATGGGCAACCCGTGCGTTGCGGCGACTCTACACGAGGCGCTCGTAATAGACGAGCGGAACCGTCCGGTACTCCACCCGCGCAACCTCCCGGAAGCCGCAGCGGGCATAGAAGTCCCCCGCGCCCGCGTCGGCGTCGTAGGCGTCGAGGCGGATCGCGTCGGCCGGCCACGCACGCACGACGTCGAGCGCATGGTCCAGCAACCGCCGTCCGATTCCCGTTCGCTGTCGGTCGGGCGCGACCGCCATATCGAGGAGGTAGATCGCCTTCTTGACCGGTGTGAAGTACGACGCGTCGATCGCCCACGGCTTCTTGGTCACCAGGCGCAGGGTCGCGACGATGTCGCCCCGGTCGCGGGCCACGAGGATGCGAGCGTGCTTGAACGCGCGCCGGACGCCGGCGTCGGTGACGACCAGCGACCAGTGGCCGCGGCCGTAGTCGGCGGTCAATCGCGCCGCCACCATGTTGCGCAGAATCGTCAGCGCCTCGACGTCGTCCTGCGTTGCATCACCGAGTTCGAGCGACATCTCACATCCCGGAGCCCGGCTCAATAACCGCCGTCGCCCTCGCCCGGCGCGGTCACCGTGCCCGCGTGGACGCGAAACTGGATCACGAAATACGCGATTACCAGCGGGATGCCGACCAGCCACCATCCGAGCGCGGTGCGCAGGCCGTGTATGTCGTTGCTCGCGGCGTCGGCGGTGATCGAGAGCGACGCGTCGCCCACCGAGCGCAGCATTACCGGGTACACGGAGGTCGCCGTCGCCGCCATCAGTCCCAGCAGAAACGCCGTCGTGCCGAAGAACACCCGTCGTCCGCGACCGCCGCCGGCGCCCCGAATCGCCACGACCAGGCCCGCCAGCGCCAGCACGGTGCACGCCCACGCCAGCGGCCGCGCCGCGAAGTTCGAGAACATCGCCCCGTCGACCCGTATGGTGAGCACGGTCATGGCGGGCCACAGCACGGCGATCGCAACCGCCGCGCGACGCGTCAGGTTCGCGCAGCGCTCGCGCACGGCGCCGTCGGTCTTCCATGCGAGGTATGCTCCCCCGTGCATCGCCAGAGCGACGAGCGCGAACAGCGCCGACCAGCGACCGTATACCAGTCGAGGATGCCGACCGGCGCGCCCGTCTTGAAGTCGGTGAAGAGCGCGAGACGCGAACCAGCCGTCGGCATCGAGCGGCACTCCGCGCAGAAGATTCCCGAGCGCGACATCCGAAGAAGATAGCCAGCAGGATGCTCGCCTGCCGCGAACGTGAATCCCAGAACGCCCGCCACATCGGCGTCGTCGACGTGGCTACGGAACTCGATCGAGACACCGCGCAGAATGAGGCTCCACAGCACCAGGAAGATCGCGAAGTAGAATCCCGAGAGGCCGGACGCGAGCACTCGGGGAACGCGACGAACAGCGCGCCGCCGGCGGCGATCAACCAGACCTCGTTGCCGTCCCAGAACGGGCCGATCGCGGCCAGCACGCTGCGGCGTTCGGCCTTCGGTGCGCGCGACGAACGGTGCAGTGCGCCGGCGCCCAGGTCGAAGCCGTCCAGCACGACGTACATCGTCAGCATGACCGCGACGATCGCGAACCAGAGTTCAACCATGCTGCCACCGGTCCGGGCGCGCGCGCCGGGCCCGTGCGCGACTTCCCGCGACCGACCAGAAACAGGAACAGCACGCCGAGCAACGAAGTACGATCCCGCAGAAACCGATCAGCGTGAACAGCGCCGTGCCGCCGATGCACGGTGGCGCTCGACGCCGTCGGCGGTGCGCATCAGGCCGTAGACGACCCACGGCTGGCGCCCGAGTTCCGCCGTCATCCATCCCGCGGTGTTCGCGATGTACGGGAACGGGAACACCAGCATCAAGATCCAGAGCAGCCAGCCGTGCGAGGTGCAACCGCCCGCGCAGGTCGAGCGCAGTCGCCGCCAGCCATCACCGCGATCATCAGCGTCCCCAGGCCCGCCATGACGTGGAACGCGTAGTAGAGCAGCTCGATGTTGTCGGGCCAGTCTCCGGCGGGAATGCGGCGAGGCCCGGCGACGTTGCTGTGGAACGTGCCGAAGGCGAGGAAGCTCAGCATGCCCGGCACGACGATCGGGTTGTCGAGCCGGCGCTCGATCGACGTTCGGCTGGCCGATCAGTGTGATCTCGGCCAACGGGCCGCTCTCGAAGCGACCCTCCATCGCGGCGAGCGCGCGGGCTGATGACGCGCGACCAGCTTCGCCTGGGTGTCGCCGGTCGGGAAGGCGACCAGCGAGGCTCGACACGAGACCGGCGACCGCGCCCAGCGCGGACGAAATGCCGCGGCCGCACCGCTGTGCTCGCCGCGCAGCAGGTAATACGCGCCCGTCGCCGCCACGACGAACGACGCGGTGACCACGCGCGCCATCATCGTTGTGCGCGTACTGCGCGAGCGCCCACGGATTGAGCAGGAACGCGCAGAAATCGGCGAGGTGCAGCGCTGCCGTCGAACCCGAGCGACCGTAGCCGACGGGATGCTGCAGGAAGGCGTTGGTGCACGACGATGAAGTAGCCCGACAGCCAGCTCCCGAGCGAGTAACGCCAGCGCGCCGAGCAGAAGTGCGCGACGCGTCGACACGCCGCTCGCCCCAGACCAGCATGGCGAGGAACGCCGGACTCGAGGAAGAACGCGAACAGCCCTTCCATCGCGAGCGTCTGGCCGATCACGACCTTGCCGGCGAACTCGGAGAAGCCGCGCCCAGTTCGTGCCGAACTGGAATTCCATCGGGATGCCGGTCACGACGCCGACGGCGAAGTTGATACCGAAGATCCGGATCCAGAAACGCGCGGCGACTTCCCAGACCTCGTCGCGCGTGCGCAGCGCGATGCCCTTCATGACCACGATCAAGAGCGCGAGCCCCATCGTGAGTTGGGGAAATAGGTAGTGGTAGACGGCGGTGAAGGCGAATTGCAATCGGTGCCAGAACAGGGCATCTGCCATACGGTCACTCCTTGCGTGGCTGACCGAGACACTAGCGGCAGCGGGCGGCGCTTGGCAACTGCGGATTCCGGGTGAATCGCGGACGCTACCCCGGTATCATGAATGCGTCTTGCCGAAAGGAACGATGTGATGCAGAGCATGATGCCGTGGCTGGAGCGCCGGTTCGCCTACGAACCACCGGCCGGAGAATTCCCCGTGATCGTGGAACGCCTGCGCGGGACGCCCGCGCGGATCGAAGACCGGATGGTGCGAACGCGGCGTGTCGATCTTACGCGAAAGACCGGCGACGCGTGGTCCATCCAGGAACACGCCGGACATCTGCTGGATCTGGAGGTTCTGTGGGCGACCCGGGTGGGCGAGTTTCTGGCGGGGCGCCCGGAACTCACCGCGGCGGACATGTCGAACGCGAGGACGCGCGCCGCGAATCACAACGAGCGTTCGATCGTGGCGATCGCGGCGGAGTTTCGTGTCGCGCGGTCGCGGCTGCTGGCAACGCTCGACGGCGTGTCCGACGCCGACGCGGTGCGCACCGCGCTGCACCCGCGCCTCAAGCGACCGATGCGGCTGGTCGACCTGTGCTTCTTCGTCGCCGAGCACGACGATCACCATCTCGCCGCCATGACGCGTTGCGCGTTCGACCGCGCGGGGTGACGCGGACTCGCCGGAGGCGGCGCTAGTTCTTGTCCCGGTACAATCCTTTCAGTCCGCCCCACGTCGTGGTCTTCGCTGCGACCGGATTGTTCACCCACCGGGCGATCAACGGAGCGGGTTGCCCGTCCGCCTGCGAGAAGGTTCCGCCGGCCACCAGGACGCCGTTGAACTCGGCGAGGGTATTCACGGCCCCGTTCATCCCGGTGCCCAGCGACGACCAGACGGTGCCGTCCCAGGCGGCGATATTCTGCGCATCGTAGGGAGTGCACCCGCCGAAGTCACCGGCAGCAATCAAGCTGCCAGCGTACACGAGTATGTCCTCCATTCCGTCGGCAGAGCACCCGGGTGGATTCGGATACCCCCATGTCGAACCGTTCCAGACCGCCAGGCCGGGCGTGAAGGATGCGGCCACCAGATCCCCGTTCCATTCGGCGAACGCCCAGGTCCACGTCAACGAACCGCCAATATTGCTCCAGGCCGTGCCGTCCCAGGTGTAGGCGTAGTATTCCGGCAGCAGCCCGCCGACCACGAGCTTTCCGCCGTACACGCCGAGCGCATCGATGAACACCTGTGGGGGGTTCGTGGGAGGCGGCGAGAAGACCCCCGGAAGGCTTCCCCAGTTCGATCCGTCCCAGGTGTCGAGGTAGGCGATGGTGGTCGCCATCGACCCGCTGGTCGTGTTGATTGCGACGATGAGCTTGCCGTCGTATACGGTCATGGCCGGTGGAACCGGCCCGCGCCCCGCGCCGAGCGCCGACCATCCGGACCCGTTCCACGCCGAGATGTGCTGCGTGGCGACGGCGCCCGAGTGCGTGAAGCCGCCGGCGACGATCAGATTGTTGTCATAGACCGCCAGCGCCGTCACGTTTCCGTCGACGCCACCATCGAGCGACGACCACGACGTACCGTCCCACGCCGCGATATTGCCCACCGGTTGACCGCCGGCATCGGTGAAAATTCCACCCGCGATCAGCTGTGTGCCGTACACGACGAGGTCTACGACGGAGGTCCCCGTGATGCCGCCGCCGACCGACTCCCAGTGTCCGTCAGGAACGCTCTTCGCGACGCGGTCCTTGCCGGCTCGCGCGGTCACGGCGAGAGACAACGATACCAACACGCTGACTGTGATGACGCGTGCACCCAGTGACGATTTCATTAAGACAACACCCCCTGTCCGGAGGATCAGAGAAAACGGCAGGGATCGAGGAAACTGTCAACCAACATTGTAACACCGATACCCGCTGGATTCAACCGGGCGGGCGACCCACGAGGACGGAAAACCGCGGATCGCGGCTCGTGCGAACCGCCGCTACTGAAACATCGGCGGGTGTTTCCGGTTGAAGTCGGTCGCGTCCTGGTACGCCTTCGCCACTTCGAGCACGACGTCGTCGCCGTACAGGCGTCCCATGAAGGTGATGCTGGTCGGGCTGCTCTTGTCGTCGAATCCGTTGGGCAGCACAACGCACGGGTGTCCGGTGAGGTTGGTGAGCAGCAGATTGTCGCCGCCGAACGTCGGCGTCAGGTACACGTCGACGTCGAGCGTCTCCATCGCCTGCATCACCAGCGTGCGGATGCGGTTCGCCTGGATGTACTCGACCGCCGGAATGAAGCGCGCGCCGCGGAAGGTATTCGGCCACGCCGCCTTGACCTGGCGCACCAGCAGGTCGTCGCGGTTGGACCGCGTGAGGTCGTCGAAGGCCGCGGCCGCTTCGGCGGAAAGGATGCACGCGAGCGGCTGCACCGGAATGTTTGGCAGCTCGACCGGCACCAACGTCGCACCCAGCTCGCGCAGCTTGTCGAGCGTGGCGGCGTCGTTGGCCTTGTTGGGATAGTCCGCGTCGAACAGCGATTTCACGTAGCCGATCTTGAGGTTGCCCAGCTTCACGCCCGGCCGATAGGAAAACGGCGCGTCGAGGACGGCATTGTCCTTTCCGTCCGCACCACGAATCGTGTCGAACACAATCGCGCAGTCTTCCACGTTCCGGCAGATCGGACCGATCTTGTCCATCGACCACGAGAGCGCCATCGCACCCGCGCGGCTGACGCGCCCGAACGTCGGACGCAGTCCGGTGGTGCCGCACACCGTCGACGGCGACACGATCGATCCCCACGTCTCGGTGCCGAGCGAAAATGCCACCAGGCCGGCCGCCGTCGCCGAGGCCGACCCGGCCGACGATCCGCTGGAACCCTGCTCGGTGTTCCACGGGTTGCGCGTCATCCCGCCGTACCACACGTCGCCCCATGCGAGCGCTCCGCACGTCAGCTTCGCGACCAGCACCGCACCGGCGTCGTCGAGTTTCTGAATTACCGTCGCGGTGTCGTCGATCGTTTGATCCTTGTAGGGCGCCGCACCCCACGTGGTCTTCGCACCCGCGACGGCGATCAGATCCTTGGCCCCGTACGGAATTCCGTGGAGCGGTCCTCGGTAGTGCCCCTTCTTGATCTCCTCGTCGGCCTGGCGCGCCTGCTCGAGCGCGCGTTGCTCCATCAACGTGATCACGCACTCGAGCCTGGGACCGTAGCGCTTGAGCCGATCGAGGTACATCTTCGTGAGTTCCGTGGACGTCACCTGTTTGGTCCGGATCAACTCGCCCAGATCGCCCACCGACCAGTACGCGACGTCTTCGAGATTCTTCGGGCGCTTGACATGCGCGGGCTTGCTCCACGTCGCGTGCGTTTCCTTGCCGCCCGCGTGCGCGCGCGTGGCGATGGGGTGAAAGACCAGCGCCGGTTGCACCGAGTTGTCGATCGTGACCTGGCGCATCGCCTCGTAGCCCTTGAGATAGTCGGCGAGGTCGCCCTGCATCGAATCGCGCTCCGCGTCGGTGAACTCCAGGCCGATGAGCTTCTCGCCGGACGCGATGTCGCTCTTGGTGAACGGCAGTTCGCCTTCGGCGGCGCCCAGGATGTACCCCGCGGTCAGCGCCGCGCCCACGAGTCCCACGAGTTTCCATGAACGCGTCATTTCTTTTCCTCCGCCGGCTGACCGGCCGCCTCCAGCATCTGTGCGACATGCACGAACTTCTCCCTTGGCTTTCCGAGCGGCGCGCCCCGCGACACTTCGGCGGCGTCGATGCGACGCCAGTCGTCGTAGGTCACCACGCGTACGTCGCGCCCGGCGAGCAACTCGAGCACCGCGTCGCGCGACGGATTCTCGCACACCGGGAGCGCCGGCGCGTCCGCCAGAAGATGCTTCACCGTTTCGAAACTGTCCGGCTTGTTGGTTCCGATGATGCCGGACGGACCGCGTTTGATCCAGCCGGCGACATACAACCCCGGTACCACGCGACCGTCCATCACGACGCGTCCTTCGACGTTCGCGAAGACGCCGGCCTTTTCGTCGAATGGAATGCCCTCGATGGGAACGCCGCGATACCCGACGCTCCGGAACACGACGCCGCCGGGAATCGTCTCCGTCTGGCCGGTTCCGCTGGCCTTCTGACGGCCCGCATCGCCGCTCAGCGTATTGTGTTCGATGAGCACACGCTCGACGCGGGCCGAGCCGAGGAGCTCCTTCGGGCTGCGGTAGAACTGGATCAACAGACGCCGCGACTTCCCCGCCGGCGCCTGCGCCGCGATCTTCGACAGCAGCTCGTAGTTCTTGATCGAGTCGCGCCACTTCAGGACTTCGAGTTCGGCGCGGCTGGCGTCGTTCAACTCGAGTTCCTTCGAGTCCACGACGAGGTCGCAGTCTTCGAGTTCGCCGAGTTCCTTGAGTTCCGGCGGCGTGAACGCGGCCTGGACCGGACCGCGCCGGCCGATCATGCGCACCTCGCGAACCTTCGACTCCGCCAGAGCCTCGAGCGCGTGCGCCGAGATGTCGGTGGTCTTGAGTTCGTCCACGGTCTTGCACAGGATGCGCGCCACGTCCACCGCGACGTTGCCCTGGCCGACCACGATCGCGCACTCGTGCGACAGGTCGAATTCGCGGTCGCGATACGCTGGGTGGCCGTTGTACCACGCGACGAATTCGGTCGCCGTGTAGCTTCCCGGCAAATCCTCGCCGGGAATGCCGAGGCGGCGGTCGGTCTGTGCACCGGACGCGAACACGATGGCGTCGTAGTAACGCCGCAGCTCGGCGATGGTGATATCGCGCCCGACCTCGACGTTTCCGAAGAACGCAAACGACGGGTGTTCGGCGGTCTTCTCGTACCGCGCGATGATGTTCTTGATCTTGGGATGATCCGGGGCGACCCCGTACCGAACGAGGCCGAACGGAGCAGGAAGTAATTCGATCATGTCGAGCTGGACGGGCGCCTCGCCGGCCATGATCGCTTCGGCCGCATAGAAACCACTCGGTCCGCTTCCCACGACTGCGACGCGGAGCGGACGTTCACCGCGAGTCATCGCGATCCCCTTTCTATGGAGGAACGCCGACCTCTCCACACGCGGCCACCGCGAGAGATCGACGGTTGAGGTGCGAGGGCGCTTACACGCCCTCGACGACGATCATATTCGTGCGCGCCGTCGCGTGACGCTTCATCCGCGCATCCTGATACTCGGGCGACTCGAGCCACGTACGGGCCCGGTCGACACTCTCGAACTCCAGAATTACCACACGATGGGGCTCCCAGTCACCCTCGAGTCGTTCGGTGTGCCCCCCGCGGGCGATGTAGCGCCCCCCGTAAATCGCCAGGGTGGGCGCCGCCATCTCCTTGTACTCGTTGAACCCGTACGGGTCGGTGACATGGATGTCGAGCACGACGTAGGCTGACATATCGCTTCTCCTTCTATGGTGCGCTCGGAAGATCGCGAAGGTACGCGGCCACCGCCTGCCCCTCGCGTTCCCGGAGGTTCACGCAATCTTCGATCTGGTCGCCGACCTTCTGCAGGGTGGCGTCGGTGCCGTCGACCCGGTGGTCCGGCTCGGAGAAGAACTCCTTCGCGGCGGCCAGGCGCTGTTCCGAGCACCCGCCCGCGAAGTAGGGATAGTACGCCACGAACTCGACCGGCACCCGCGACGCCAGCCGGTCGTAGTTCTTGCGCATCCACTCGAAGATCTTCTCGCGTCCGTGGTCGGTCGCCCCGACTCCACCGACGAGTTGCCAGATATCGGTGGGACGGACCTTGTCGGTCAGCGCGTAGGCCAGCAACTGGTCCTGGATCTTCGGATCCTCGAAGCGGCCCATGGCAGAGAGGTACCGGCTCTTCTCGACGGGAGCCGTGCTCTTTTCATAGCGCATGCGAATGTCGTCGAACTGCGCCTGGGTGCCGTCCATCATCGCGATGCCGAGTGCCGCCCCGGCGATGCTCGCGTCTACCGACGACGGATCGTCCATGTACTTCTTCGCGAGCGTCTTGCAGTACGCGATGACCTCGGGATCGCGGCCCTCGCGTCCGAGCATCTGGATCAGGTCCGGGCGCATGGCCGCGATGACTTCCGAGTCGTCGGGACGCGGCTCGATGCCGTAGCGATCCCGGGCGGCGCCGAGCGCGCGGCGCACGTAGTTCGCATAGGGCCCCTCCAGATCGTCGGTAATAAAGGGAACGCGCAGGCTCTGCAGGTCCTCGATCACCGCGGTCACGATCTCGGGTTCGGGCGTATTCGCGAACGATGCCGCGATCGCCAGGTATTCGCTGCCGGTGATCTCGCCGGCGTCGAGCAACGCGCGCGCGTTGCCGAGGAAACGGACACGCTCCGGCTTGGACAGCGTCCTGGTCGGATCGCTGGCGATCTTGACCATCATGTCGACCGGAACGATCCACCGGTAGTAGCCGACGCCGCCTTCATCCGGCATCACCCATTCAACGTTTCCGCCCACCTCAACGCTCTTCGTGGGTTTGTCGAGCAGGACGACGCGCGTCTGCACGTTCTTCCCGTCGGAAACCTTCAGCCGGACGGGACGGTCCACGTGGCGTCGTCCGCTTTGACGCCGTAGTTGAGAAACCGCTTCTGCGAGAGCGTGACCACGCCGCCCTTGCCCACGTCGACCCGGACGAGCGGGTAGCCGGGGAGATCGAGATAGCTTGCCAGGATCGGCTCGAGGTCCTTGCCGGCCGCGGCCGACAGCGCGCCGAACAGATCGGACGCCTGCGCGTTTTTCCACGCGTGCGCGGCGAGATAGTTGCGCACACCACGCTGGAACGCGTCTTCGCCGATGAATGCTTCGGTCATGCGGAGGATCGTGCGCCCCTTTCTGGTACGCGAGGCCCACGTCCTCCATCACGTCGTTACCCGAATCGACTTTCTTGCGAACCGGCGTCGTCGATGCGCGCGCGTCCTGCGTCATGGTCGCGTTGACCTCGGCGAGGTCCTCGGTCTCCGCATCGGAATCCGGATAGAGCTGCTTGGCGACTTTCTCCGACAGCCAGTCGGCGAACGACTCGTTGAGCCACAGATCGTCCCACCAGGCCATGGTCACGTAGTCACCGAACCACATGTGCGCGAGTTCATGCGCCGCGATGTAACCCATCCGCTGCTGCTGGCGCGTGCTGGTGGTCTTGGTATCGACAAGCAGAATCCGGTCGCGAAACGTGATCATGCCCGCGTTCTCCATCGCACCCGGCCAGAATTCCGGAACCGCGACCAGGTCGAGTTTTTCGAACGGGTACGGCGTGCCGAAGTAGCCCTCGAGCGCTTTGACGATGCCCGGCGTGATCGACGCCGCGTATTTACCGAGGTTTTTCTGCCCCTTCGGCGCCCAGACGTGCGCCGGGAACGGGAGCCCGGTCACCGCGACGCTCTCGATCGGACCCTCGGCGATCGCGATCAGATACGACGGCAACGGCCGGGTCTTCTTGAACTGGAGCGTGCGTGTCGTCGCGCCGATGGTTTCTTTTTCCACAGGCGTGTTGCTGATCGCCTCGTGCTGAGTCGGAATCGTCAACGTCATCTGATACGGAATCTTGAAGCAGGGTTCGTCCCAGCACGGGAACGCCTTGCGCGCGTCCATCGCTTCGAACTGCGTGAAGAGGTACGCGTGTCCTTCGCTGAGTACGCGATACAACCCGACGGCTTTGGTGTTGTACGGCTTCGAAAACGAAATCGACAGCGTGTAGTTCCCCGGCGCCAGCGGTTTCGTGGTTGTCACGCGGCGCGTGCCCCGATCGCCGGCGTCGGCCACCGTCACCGGAATCGCGCCGGCGGGACCGGTCAGTTCGACGGAGTCGAGCGTCATCTCCTCCGCGTGGAAGAGAAAGTCCGACGCCGCCTTCTGCACGTGCAGTTCGATCCGGACGGAGCCCGTGTAGGACTCCTGGTCGGCATCGATGGCGAGATTCACCGCCTCGAAGCTCGGGGATACGTTGGCATCGAGCCGGGGCTCGTTGGCGGCCGCCATGGCGACGCGACCCATACCGAGAACGAGAACAGCGCACAACCAGACCCGGCGGTGCAGCGACCTGAAACGCATGGGGTTCCCTCCAATTTGGATTCGCGGAGTCGAGGCGCGGGAGCGCCCGAATTCTAGCACATGTCGCGGATTACGTCCGCCCCGGCGACCGGTTGCACGCTATCGGTCGCGCAGTGCGCGGGCGATCCACACGGTCCGGTGGACCGACGTGATCACCGTTCCCGCGGCGATCAGGATGACGACCGCTTCGACGATGGTCCCGGTGGGGCGTCCGAGGGCCGCCGAAAGCGAGGGGTCGAGAATCGACCCGAACCCCAGCAGAATCATTCGCTCCGCCCGCTGCATCATTCCGACCTTGCACAGCACGCCGAGACTCTCGCCCCGGGCGCGCGTGTAGCTCACCAGCAGCGATCCTCCCAGCGCCACCACCACGGCGAACGCACCCCACGCCGACTCGAAGAAGTAGGCAAGCCCGGCGAAGGCGACGAACTCGGTAAAACGATCCAGCGTGGAATCCAGAAATGCGCCGCGCGCGTCGGCGGTCCCGGTGGCACGCGCGATCTCTCCGTCGAGCACGTCGGCGATCCCGCTGACGAAGATCAACGCGCCGGCGAGGGGGAGGCGGCCGGTCGCGTACCCCAGCATGCTGCCCAGCCCGCACACGACGGCGAACATATTATAGAAGAGCGGCGTCAGCCCCAGCCCGATCGAGGCACGCGTGACCGGCCCGATCAGCCAGTAGAACCAGTTGCGCACCCAGAACCCCAGAACGAACGACCCGCCGCGACCGGTGAGGTCGCCCCCCTGCCGGCCCGCGGGGCTCAGCCGGTAGGCGAGCATCGTGATCAAGGCGAACCCGGCCGCAGCGGTGAGCACGGTGATTTCGGGTCTCATCCATCACTCCGTTCGACGGCGGTCCCGGCCGGCTCGGCGCCGCGCATCGCGCGCATCACGCGGATCGCTTTCGGCCACAGAAACACGATGGGAAGCCGGCGCTCCGACTTGGACAGTTCGATGCGCACGCCGGAACGGCGTTCCACCTTGCGCACGATGTAGTCGAGCCAGTCGTCGAAGGTCAGCATGTACTTGAACCAGCGCATCGTCGCGCGGAGTTTCGAGCGACGAAAGAACGACGCGACCCGCCAGCGTTCGCGGAACGACGGGCGCTTGACCAGCCGGAAATGGTCCGGCGCGGCATCGTCGATCGCCAGCACGCCGTCCCGAACGCCTTCCTGCAGGACGCGCCCGTACGCCAGTCGGAAAAACGTCACCTGCGCGTTGTACACCTCGGCGAACCGCGAGCGCGCTTCGGGACGGATCTCTCCCGCGTACGAGACTTCCATCATGCGCCGGCAGTAGTCCATCACGGTGAACGTGTCCGGCAGGAACATCGGCACCCAGTCGAGCGTCAGGTGACGCGCGGCTTCCATGCGGCGTTCCATGGCGATCCGGTCGCGCTCGGAGCGCGCGTAAACCACATGCACGCGTTGCGAGAGCCGACCGCGGAAGAAATGGTCTTTCGACTCCGGCGATAGTCCGAGCGCCAGGTCGCCTTCGGAGACGATGAAACACTTCGCTCCCGCGCGCATGCCACCCGGATCGTTGAGGTAGATGATGTTGGGCGGAAGCGCCCGGTTGAGCGCGGCCATTATGCCGCTGTGCCGCGACGTCGGCAGTCGAGAGCCGATCGCTTCGTAGAAACGAAGGTAGTTCTCGACCACGACAAAGAGGTCCGCCGCGCTGCCCTCGCCCGGCGACGTGCCCAGCAGACGCGATCCGAAGAAGACGATGCCAACGAGGTTGCGGCCGCACGCGTCGCGCAACAGATCGATGACGTCGCGAACTTCCGGGGGAACCTGCTCGCCCGCTTCGGTCGCGGTACGCGGAAGCGACCGAACGACCGACCGCGCGGCGTCGGAAGGTCGCAGCGGTTCGGTCATCGGCCCGTCACCGATCCCACGAGGTCGGGTTTCGAATCCGGCGCGGTTGTACGTCGCGTTCGCATTTCGGCCAGCTTATCACACATGACCGCACGCAAGCGGTCGATGAATTCGACGTGCGTCTCGCGCCCCCGCCCGTCGTAGGCAATCGGGCCCACTGCCTCGACCTCGCCGCGAACCGCCGAGATCGTGCGCATGAAATCGCCCGGTCGCCCGCTCTTCCAGAGCCCGTCCACCACGACGACGTAGACGTTCCAGTCGCGCGCCGACAGGAACGCCTCCAGTCCGGACCGCTTGAACGGGAGGATCTCGCCATCGCGCGACCGGTGCCCCTCCGGAAAAATGACGATGGGGTGCGTGCTCGTCCGCGCGATCTCTCCGAGCCGATCGAGCTCCGCCCGCGAGGTGCGCCCCGGGTAGACCAGAATGTGCGAGTACATGCTCAACATGTGCGACACGAGCGGGATCCCGCGGCCGTAGCGATGGTGCGCGACCATGCGCGGATACCCGTCGGGAACGCACCTGGCGATCAAGGGTATGTCGATCAGGGACTGGTGGTTCATGACGATCAGGATACCCCCGGTGCACGGGATGCGGGCATCGATCCGGATGCGGGCGCCGGCAGCCATGGGCACGAGGAGAGCGAGATCGCGCGGAAGCCGGACCCATGCGCGGAGCATTGGTTCCTTCCAGCGCGGGAACAATGCGGCGGCCGGAACCACCGTGAACCACGACAGGATGTCGAGCACGATGAAAATTATTCCGACTAGCAGAAATGCAATTACACCAATAAATTGCCTGAACAACATCATGTAATACCCAAACGCTTTCCCCCGGGTGGGCGGCACCCCCGGCGCACCCCCCTAATTCGCTTGACGCGTCGGAATCGATACGGCACAGTATCTTACCACGCTTCGAGGAGGAGACAATCAGTATGCGATCCAGACCGTTGCGAGACGGCGAGTCGGCCCTTGTCCGGGATAACCAGGCCGAGCAGACCTCGCCCGACGGGAATGCCCGTCCCCCGGCGACGCCGCCGACGCCGACGATGACGTCGGCGAACGATCTCGACTACAGCAATTTCTTCTGGGGATCCGGCAAGGATCCCTTCGATATCCTTGGCCCGTTCGACGACTGGTTCGACGAGGCGCGCCCGGCGGGCTACTACCTCTTCGGTCAGCCGATGAGCAGCGCCCCGCGCACGCGCATCGACGTCGTCGAGCAGCTCGACCACGAGCGTCTCGAGGGCCTGATCAACCTCGCGTCGTACAACTATCTCGGGCTGTCTTACCGCCCCGAAGTCATCGAAGCCGCAATCGACGCGATTCGCACATATGGCACCGGCTCGTCCGGCTCCCCGATCTTGAGCGGTACCACCGAGCTCCACGAAGAGTTGAGCCGGAAGGTTGCGGAGTTCAAGAACAAGGAACAGTGCCTGCTGTTCCCCTCCGGGTACAGCGCGAACCTCGGCGTCATCGCCGGGATCATGCGTTCGGGCGACCTGGTTGTGACCGACCAGTACGCGCACGCCAGCATCGTCGACGGCATCATTTTGTCCAAGGCGCAGGTGCGGTATTTCCGCCACAACAACGCCGCGGACCTGGACCGCAAGCTCAAGGACTTCCCCGGCCGCAAGCTCGTCATCGTCGAGGGTGTCTATTCGATGGACGGTGACCTCGCGAATCTCCCTGAGATCGTGGAAGTGGCACAGCGCAACGGCGCGCGCATCATGATCGACGAGGCGCACTCCGCGTTTCTGTTCGGAAAGAACGGTCGCGGCGTCGCCGAGCACTTCGGGCTGGACGACGCAATCGACATTCACCTGGGTACGTTCTCCAAGAGCCTTGGCGGACAGGGCGGCTACGTCGCCGGTTCGCGCAAGCTCATCCGGTACCTGAAGGGCTTCGGCCGCGCCCACGTGTTCTCGTGCGCGCTGGCACCCGGCACCGTCGGCGGTCTGTTGAAGGCCTGCGAGCTCGCGGCGACCGAACCCGAGCTGCGCGACCGTCTGTGGGAGAACACGGCGGTGCTGCAGAAGCACCTGCGCGACCACGGCGTCGACATCGGCGACTCGGAGTCGCAGGTGATCCCGATCATGATCCGCGACGACGACCGCATCTTCAAGGTCGCCGAGGACATGATTCACCACGGCGTCTATCTGAACCCGGTGCGTTACCCCGCGGTGGGCAAGCACCGCTCGCGGCTGCGTATCTCGGTGACGGCGTCGCACACGCACGACGAACTGCGCGAGGCGGCCGACATCATCGCCCGCGTCCTCGACCAGCACGGGTTCCTATGCCGCTGACGCGCTACCATTTCAAGAACGCGGTCAGTGCCTTCTTCGAGATGTCTCGCGACGCCGCCAAGCGGGCGTTGCCGGCGCACCTCGAGCCGATGGAAGTCAAACACGGCCTCGGCGTGTTCGCCCTGACCGCGTTCGACTTCACCCAGAGCGAAGTCGGTTCGTACACCGAACTCGTGCTGGCCATCATCACGCCGCCGGTCCTCGGGGTCGGCGGAGAGTTTCCGCGCTCGGCCTTCTACCCGTTCGTGGTCGGAACCAGCACGAAGGCGTCGCGCGAGCACGCGATCGAGCGTTGGCACCTTCCCCACTACATGGCGGACATCGACGTCGACTTCGTCGAGAAGGACGGGCAGATGCAGGTGCACGCGCACGAAAAGGGCCGTCCCATCATCGACGTCACGGTGAACGAGCACAAGTGGACGACGGTCAACCATCTCTACCAGGCGTTCACCGTGGAATCGCCGCGGCGCTTCAAGGCTGACATCCACATGGAGGGCGCGTTCACGGAACACGAGGAGGAGTCCGGTGACCTCGTGATCCACCCGCACCCGATGTGCGAAGCGCTCATTGACGCCGACGTCGCGTCGTACCCGTTCCGCGAACTGTGGATGAAAGACGGCGTACAGACGTTCGAAGAACTTCAGACCATCTAGAGGTCCGGTCATTCCCACCGTTCCCATGTCCCGGAGCGGATCTTCTTCGTTCTCGTCAATCCGGCCGCCGGCCGAGGACGACGACGTGCTCGCGTGCGCGAGTACCTCGACCTGCTCCACCGTCATCTCGGCGCATTCGAACCGGCCATGACCGCGCGCGCCGGCGACGAGACGACCCTTGTCGATCGCGCGCTGGCAGACGGCGCCGAGTGCATCGTGGCGGTCGGCGGCGACGGGACCTGGGGCGCGGCCGCCGACCGGGTCCTCGCCAGCGGCCGGACCGATGTGGCGCTCGGTCTGCTCCCCACCGGAACTGGCAACGATTTCGGCAAGTCGCTCGGGATCCGCCACGAGACCATCGATGCCGTCGTTCGCGCGATCGCCGATCGCACCACGACGACGATCGACACCGGACGGGTCGGCGCGCGCGGGTTCCTCAACGTCGTGGGCCTGGGCTTCGACATCGCGGTCATCGACGACGCCGAGCGCACGCCGGTGCTTCGCGGCGACGCGCTCTATCGCTTCTGCGCGCTCAGGCAGCTGTTTCGTTTCCCCGGACTCGACGTCACCATCGAGACCGCGGACGGCCGGACGATTCGCGAGCGCATTCTCATGATGACGATCAGCAACGCCAACTACTTCGGCGGTTCATTCCATATCGCGCCGCGCGCGAGTCTCACCGATGGGCAACTCGACCTGACCGTGATTCGCGACGCGGGCCCCCCGACCCGCGCGAAGCTGTTTTCCAGCGTATCGAAGGGCACGCACGAAGCGCTGGCCCACGTGGTTACGGCACAGTCGCCCGCGTTCACGGTGCGCGTCGACGGACCGCTCCGCTACGAGGCCGACGGCGAGGTGTACGCGTCGACCGAGGCGCTTCGCGTCGAATCGGTACCGCACGCGCTTCGCGTGTGCGCCCCGCCGCGCGCAACCGGGGAGAACGCCCGATGAAGGCGGTCGTCTTCGACGGCGCCATTCCCCGCTACCTGCTGACGCGGGCCGTGGGATCGTTGTCGTCGGGTGCGCTGACCGGAGCGCTTCGCTGCACCGCGCTCCGCGACGTGGCGCCACCAGACCTTCCGGGCGACCGCTGGGTTCGCGTGACGACCCGGCTTGGCGGCGTCTGCGGCAGCGACCTCAACCTGGTTCGGCTGCACGTTTCGCCGTCGACGTCCCCGTTCTCGTCATTCCCCTTCGTGATCGGCCACGAGAACGTCGGCACCGTGGCCGACGTCGGGCCTGCCGTGACCGGTGTCGCGCGCGGCGATCGCGTGGTGGTCAACCCGCTGCTCGCGTGCGCGGTCCGTGGCATCGATCCGCCGTGCCGGCACTGCGCCGAAGGGTATCCGTCGCGCTGCGAACACTTCACCGACGGCGCCATCGCACCCGGCATGCTGCTGGGGACGACGCGCGGCCTCGGCGGAAGCTGGGGCGAGTCGTTCGTCGCGCATGAGAGTCAGCTCGTCCGCGTTTCGCCGGACACCGACGACCGCGCGGCCGTGCTGATGGAGCCGTTTGCCTGCGTGCTCTCACCGCTTCTCGATCACCCGCTTGCCGCGGGCGCGCGGGTGCTGGTGATCGGTTCGGGGTCGATGGGGTTGCTCGCCGTTGCCGCGTTGCGCGCGGTCGCGGACGCGGAGGTCACGCTGCTCGCGCGCCATCGGTTCCAGGCCGAACATGCCGAACGACTGGGTGCCCGTCACATCGTGATGACGAGTGACGCTAACTACTTCGCGGAATTGTCGCGCATTGTGGACGGCCGCCTGCTCAAGCCCATCCTGGGGCCGCGCATCCACATCGGCGGATTCGACGCCACCGTGGTGTGCGTCGGCACTCACGCCGCCGTGTCCGACGCGCTGCGCTTCACGCGCTCGGGCGGGACGGTCATTCTGCTCGGAAACGTGTCGACGCTCAAACGCGTCGACTGGACACCGGTCTGGTTGAAAGAACTCACCGTTCGCGGGAGCCTCTGTTACAACGCGCCGTCACACCGCGGCGCGCATGACGACGCGTTTTCCACGTCCGCTTCCCTGCTGGCGTCGCCGCTGGGCGCCGACCTCGCTCCACTCGTGACCCACATCGTTCCGCTCGCCGATTTCCGCGATGCGCTCGCGATTTCGCTGGGTCGCGCCGGCAGCCGGTCGGTGAAGGTCGCGTTGCAGGGCTCGCCATCTATGTGACACGCGGGCAGAGAGTTACACGAGTTGTCCCGGTGTGAACCATGTGGTATAACACGAAGGCACTCGTTCCCGCGGGGAGCGCACTGAAACGCACATCGATCGCATACGCGCCGCGCGCAGACATTTTCAGATTGACGACAAATAACCCCATCAGAAGGTGG
The DNA here is from genome assembly GCA_963761125.1 of Candidatus Latescibacterota bacterium. Taxonomy (GTDB): domain Bacteria; phylum Krumholzibacteriota; class Krumholzibacteriia; order WVZY01; family JAKEHA01; genus JAKEHA01. The sequence continues at coordinate 10,817 of CAVXFV010000001.1, read as the reverse complement.
TGAGGATCGATGAACCTTTCCCGAGCGGCGGGTCTCGCCCTGCTCGTGGTTTCGGCCGCAACCCTTGCGATCGCGACCCCGGCGCACATGGGCCACCAGAAACTGCAGACCGGTCCCAACAAGATTATCTATGACATGACCGTTCCCTGGCCGTTCCGCCACGTCAACACCGACGACGCGGACGGCGACGGCGTCGTCGACAGCAAGGACAAGTGTCCCGGCACACCCTCCGGCGCCATCGTCGACGCCAACGGGTGTCCGTTGGACAAGGACGGCGACGGCGTGTACGACGGCATCGATCGCTGCCCGATGACGCCGAAGGGCGCGAAGGTCGATCGCTACGGCTGCCCGGTGGATTCGGACGGCGACGGCGTTCCCGACGGCATCGACAGGTGCGAAAAAACGCCGAAGGGCGCCACCGTGGACGCGCACGGCTGTCCGAGCGACAAAGACGGCGACGGCGTCGCCGACGGCATCGATCAGTGCCCCGACACACCGAAGGAATACGCGGTCGACAAGAAGGGCTGCCCCATCCCCATCGGAGAGGTCGGCCAGAAGTTCCTCGACGGTTCGTCGGTTGCGATGAACATCGAGTTCGCGTCGGGTAAGGCGGACATCGAGTCGGGTTCGTACGCGGACCTCGATCGCGTCGGCGAAGTCCTCAACGACTGGCCCGATGCGAAGGTCGAGATCGCCGGCCACACCGATTCGCAGGGTTCGGCGAAGTTCAACCAGACGCTCTCCGAGCAGCGCGCCGCAGCGGTGAAGAAATACCTCGTCGGCAAGTTCCACAACATCCGCGGCGGCAACCTGTCCACGAAGGGATACGGCGAGAGCAAGCCGGTGGCGTCGAACGACACGCCGGAAGGACGCGCGCAGAACCGCCGCGTCGAGTTCACGCTGCTAAACGGAAAGGACCTCAAGAAGGACGTCGACACGCGACGCTTCAAACGCCGGGGCGAATAGCGACACCCGGTTCTCGGAATCGTGCTCGAAACGAACGGGGGTGCGGCGACGGCCGCGCCCCCGTTTTGCATTTCGGGAGTGCGGGCGGGCCGTGGATGGATGCGTCGCCGCGCTAGGCGCCCGGCCTCCACAAAACGGCGACGCGAACGACCTCGATGTCGGACTTCTTCGGCCGAAGCGTCTTGGAGGTCAATGTCTCGGCGTCCGGACCGCTGCGGGCATCGATGTCACGGACGTCGGTCTCGAGTTCGCCGGCCAGGTCGTCGCGCTGGCGTCGCAACGCCGCGACGTTTTCCTCTGCGTGCGCGACGTCGCTGCGCTCCCGCGCCACGCGGCTCGCACCGCGTGCCGTCGTGGTCGCCCGGCCGATCGTCGACTGCGAAATCGCCTTGCGACCCAGAAACGCGGTCAATAGCGTGGCCCCCAGCGAGACCGCCGTCTGCATCGTCTGGTTGGTCGCCTGATCCCGTTCGCGCGCAACCGCGGTTTCGGCGCGGCGAATGCGGTCGTCAAGCGCCGCCAGCCGCGAGGCGTACTTCGCCCGTAGCGCATCGACGCGCGCGTCGCGGTCGGCGCGCAACGCATCCGCAATGCGGACGCGAAAATCCCGTTCGGTTTCGTCCGGCTTCGACACCAATCGCAGACGCTTCGCTTCGAGCACCGTGACGCCGCTCCCGCGGTAGACCGCGTCGGTCAGCGCCTTCTTCCACGACGACGACGCCCCCGCCTTCCCGGCCGACGCCGGCAACGGCGCGAACGCCGCGCTCTCGACGGGCGCGTCGCTCACCGAGGGGACTCCGGCGACGGGAGTCGCCGCGCTCCAGTCCGGAGCGGACAGCGCCGGAATCCAGAGGGGCTTCTAGCAAGACTGTCTTCGCGAGCGGGCTCCCGTCCGGAAGTGCTAGGTGAACACGCGCTTCGCCCAGCACGAACGGAACGTAGCTGCGGACCGGCGCCGTAGACGACTCGAACAGTTGCGGCAGGTCATCCGGCAGCACGGGGCGCGAGGCGCCGGCGGCGGCGGCTCCGGCCGGGATCGACGCCACGGCACGAACCGGAGACGAACTCGCTGCATTCGCGGGTGCCGCCGCCCCGGGCAGCATCCGAATCTGCGCGCGCGTCAGGGGACCTGCCAGATACGATAGCGCCCATCGCGTGCGAAACACGACCGGTGCGTCGTCGTGGACGTTGTGCAGGAGAAACGTGCGCGGCTCCAGCGATCCGATCATGGCTTCGAGTTTCCCGGGGTCGATCGACGACGACGCGCTCGACAGTCCTTCCGCGAGGCGCTTCTTGTCCCGCTCCGTCTGCAGCCGGCCGACGAACCACGTGCCGGCGTTCGAGAGCGCCTTGTAGTCGAGGTCGACGGGGTTCTGCGTCGCCAGCACGACGCCGACGCCGAACGCGCGCGCCTGTTTCATCAACGTCAGCAACGGTTTCTTCGACGGCGGATTCTCGACCGGCGGCATGATAGCCGAAGATCTCGTCCATGTAGACGACGGCGCGCAACGACGGCGTGCCCGACCGCGTCCGCATCCAGGCCACGACCTCGTTGAGCAAAAGCGACACGAAGAACATGCGCTGTGCGTCGTCCAGATGCGCGATCGAGAAGATGGCCACGCGCGGCTTGCCGGATCTCCGTGTACAGCAACCGGTCGGCGTCGAGTGGCTTCCCCGGTGAGCCAGGGCTGGAAGCCGGGCGAGGCGAGCAGATTGTTGAGCAGCATCGCCAGCGCAAAACGATCCTTCGACGGGAAGAACGATTCGATCTCCATGACCCCGACGCGCGTGAACGGCGGCGATTGCACCGCGCGGACGAGTCCCGCGAGATCGAGCCCGTGCCCCTCGGCCCACGCGCCCTGGAGGATGGTTGTGATCAGGATGTGCTCGCGGCTGCGGACCGGGTCGGCGTCGATGCCGAGAAGGGACAGCAGGCTGGAGGCCACGCCCCCCGCGCGTTCCGCCAGCAGATCGGCGTGGTCGGCGGCGGCCGCGCGCGGCGGATTCAACGACGAGTCACCGAGACCGGGCGCGCCGCGTCGCTCCCCGGCGTGTAGACCGCAAATTCGGCGGCGTGCGCGCAGACGACGATCCGATCGCCGTCTTCCGCCCAGTCCGCGAGCCCGCGCTTCCACCGCTCCGCTTCGCGCGCGGCGAGGTCGTCCGCGGTGATTCCCTGCTGGCGCGCCGCGTCTTCGTTGACCCAGGGGCGGAACGAGGCCGCGTCGAGATCGGGGAACGTCAGCATCAGGTCGACGAGGTCGCCCTTGGGATCGATGACGATGGCCGGGATCCCGTCGAGCGCCGCTTCCTCGAGAATCGAAATGCACAGGCCGGTCTTGCCGCTCCCGGTCATGCCGACACAGACCGCGTGCGTCGTCAGGTCGCGGGAATCGTAGAGCAGCGGCACATCGGCCAGCGCGCCATCGGCGCCGACCGCGCGGCCGAGGTAGAACACACCGAGATTTTCATAGTTGGGATTCATGCGCTTGAGGATACCCGAATGATGGGCAACAAGCAACGCGGGCACCTGCGTGGCAGTGCGCTAGATCTTCGCCTGGTAGGTGTAGAGGTCGTGGTAGCGCCCGCCAGCCGCGATCAACTGGTCGTGCGTGCCGCGCTCGACGATGCGACCGCCTTCGAGCACGAGGATCTGGTTTGCGCGGCGGATCGTGCTCAGCCGGTGCGCGATAACGAGCGTCGTGCGACCGGCCATCAGACGCGCGAGGCTCTCCTGGATGAACGCCTCGCTCTCCGTGTCGAGACTCGAAGTCGCTTCGTCCAGAATCAGGATGCGCGGATCGGCGAGCAGGGCGCGTGCGATCGACACGCGCTGGCGCTGGCCGCCGGAGAGTTTCACCCCGCGTTCGCCGATCAAGGTGTCCAGTCCGTCGTCGAAGCGGTCGACGAATTCGCCGACGTGCGCCGCGCGCACGGCCGCCGCCAGATCGGCCTCGCTCGCGCCCGGCCGCGCGAACAGGATGTTCTCGCGGATGGTTCCCTCGAAGAGGAACTCGTCCTGCAGGACGACACCGAGATATCTGCGATAGTCGTCCAGACGAACGGTGCGCAGGTCGTGGCCGTCGACGCGTACCGCACCGCGCGTGGGGATGCGAAACGACGCCGCCAGCCCGGCGATCGTCGATTTTCCGGAGCCCGAACTCCCGACCAGCGCCGTCACCGTTCCCGGCGGCGCCTCGAAGGACACGCCGGTGAGCACCTCCTTGTCCGTGTATGCGAACGACACGTCCTCGAACGCGATGTCGCCGCGGACGGTGCCGAGCGTGACCGTGCGTCCCGTTTCCTCGCCCTCGGTCTCCATGGAGAGGATCTCCTCCATGCGGTCCAGGCCGGCGAAGGCCTCGGTCATCTGCGTGCCGATGTTGCTCATCTGTACGATCGGCGCCACCAGAAACGCGAGATACAGCGTGAACGACACGAACTCGCCGACCGTCATGTGCCCGCGGATGATCATTGTGCCGCCCAACCCCATGATAACGACGCTGCCGAGGCCCATCAACAGTGTCGCGAGGCTCGTGACCAGGCTGGTCGCGGTCAGCGAATCGCGCACGTTCTGGAAGATGCGGTCGGTGCCTTCCGCGAACACGCGGTACTCCTGCTCCTCGGCGTGGAATCCCTTGATCACGCGGATGCCATTGAGCGTCTCGGTCAGCCGTCCGGTCACATCGGCGTTGATCGCGCCGCGCTTGCGAAAGATCGGCCGGATGTACGCGAACGCCTTCATCGAGATCAGACCGAATACGACCAGGGGGACGAACGCGTACAGCGTCATCAGCGGATTCATCCGGATCAGCAGGACCAGCGCGACCACGGCGGTGAGCAGGCCGCCGACGAGCTGCACCAGCCCGGTGCCCACCAGGTTGCGCACGCCTTCGACGTCCGACATGATGCGCGACACCAGCGCGCCGGTTTTTGTGTTGTCGAAGAACGCGATCGGCAAACGAATGATGTGCTCCTGCATCTCTGCGCGCAGCACCGAAATCAGGTGCTGCGCCTCGACGCTCAACAACCGCGTCAGCAAGAACGACGTCACTGCCTGGACGAGGATCGCCCCGCCGACGACCGCCAGCAGGATCTTGAGCAGGTGCGTGTCCTGCTTCGCGATGACATTGTCGATCAGATACTTCGTCGACCCGGGCAGCACGAGACCGGAGAGTCGGTTGGCGGCGACGAGCAAGAGGCCGAATAGCACCAGTTTGCGCCGCGGCCAGACGATGGTCCAAAACGCGCGGCGCACGCTGCCGAGCGAGACCTGTTTGCGGGATGAGTCGGATCGTGTCATGGGTTCACGCATTCGCGACGGCGTCCGCCCTCGCGGCGCCGGAAAAGGTGCCATTGTAGCCCGTGGACGCGGGGTTCGCAAAACGCTGTATACGCCTATTTTGGTCGGCTGTTATCCTCCCTGCCGTGTCGAATTCTCCCGCAACGCGCCCCGGGAGGCCGCCGATCTCGGCCGTCGTCATCGCCCGCGACGAAGCCCGGTCCATCGAACGCTGCCTGCGAAGCGTCCTGCCGTTCGCGGCGGATGTGGTCCTGGTCGACTCCGGCAGCCGCGATGACACCGTCCGGATCGCCGAACGCCTGGGCGCCCGCGTGTTCCACAGCCCCTGGCCCGGATACGGCGCGCAGAAGCGCGTCGCGGTCGGTCACGCCACCCACGACTGGGTGTTCTCGATCGACGCCGACGAGGAAGTGACGCCGTCGCTTGCCGCCGAAATTGATTCACTCGACTTCTCGCTCGACGCGTACGACGTCCCGCGCGCGGTCTGGTATCTCGGGCGATGGATTCCGTCACGGCGTCTGGTACCCGGGTCGCGTGGTGCGTCTGTTCCGTCGCGATCGCGCCGGCTTCACCGACGACACCATCCATGAAAGCGTGCGCGTGGACGGCCGCACTGGCCACCTGCGCGCCGACCTGCTCCATTACTCGTACCGCGACGTCGACCACCACCTGGAAAAGATGAACGAGTTCACCACATTGTCCGCCGGGAAGATGTTCGCCGAGCGGCGACGGGCGGGCGCGATGCGGCTGGCGTTGCAGCCGCCGCTGGAGTTCCTGCGCGCGTACATCGGCAAGGCCGGCTTCCTGGACGGCTACCCGGGGGTCGTCATCGCGCTCTTCCACGCGTACTACGTATTCATGAAATACGCCAAGCTGCGCGAGTTGTGGTTGCACGCGGAGGACGCATGAGCCCCGCCGGTACGCCCGATGTGTCCCTGGTGATCGCCGTCTACCAGCGCGACGACTTTCTCACGCTCGTACTGACCAGCCTGCTCGACCAGACATTGCAGAATTTCGAAGTGATCGTCGCCGACGACGGCTCGGGACCCGCAATCGCGGAGGTGATCGCGAGCTTCCAGGGCGCGCTCGCGCACCCGATCGTCCACGTCCGCCACGATGACGACGGGTTCCGCAAGACCATCATCGTGAACCGGGCCGTCACCCGCGCGCGCTCGGATTTCCTGACTTTCATCGACGGCGACTGCGTGCTCCATCACCGCTTTCTCGAACGCCATTATCGCCGGCGGCGTCCGCTGCTGGCACTGTCGGGGCGGCGGGTCATGTTCGACCGGACGCTGACCGAGCGCCTCACGACCGACGACGTGCGGTCGCGGCGCATCGAACACCGTCGCTTCTGGTGGAAGCACGCGGGACGCATCGACCGGTGGAACGGATTCTACCTGCCGGTCATGCATCGCGCGCGGAACTTCCGCCGCAGCGACTACGAACTCGTCGGCTCCAACTTCTCGCTCCATCGCGAGGACTTCTTTCGGGTCAACGGATACGACGAGCGCATCGTCGGACGGGGCCTGGAGGACAACAACCTGCGTGCGCGGCTCCTGAACAGCGGCGTCGCGGTGGGAACCATCACACGCGAGGCCCTGCAGTACCACCTGTTCCACACCGCGGACCCGATGCCGCACAGCCGGGAGTTCATCGAGAAGTTCCGGTGGATCGGCGAGACGCGAACTCCCCACGGCATCGAAAAAGAGTGAGCGCTACGCGTCCATGAGGAGCCGGCGGCGGACGATGTCCTCCACCTGATCGGCCACGTGCGGCCAGGCGTAGTTCCGCACGCGGGTGAGCGCGGCGGCGGACAGGCGCCGTGCCGCGCGGGGGTCGCGGTGGAGTCCATCGAGACCGCGCGCAATCAGAAAGGCCGCCCGCCAGCGTGCCACCCACGCCGTCTCCATGTGAATGGCGAGATCGCGCGTCCCCGAGCGCGTGCACACGACCGGCGTTCCGCACGCCATCGCTTCGGCGACGGTGTTTGACCACCCGGCGCGCTTCTCTGCGCTCACGAAGAGGTCGCACCCGCCGTACAGCGCCGCCAGTTGCTCCTGCGTCGGATTGAGATGAAACTCGACCGGCACCCGCGTGTGCACGTCGTCGCGCGGGTCGCGTTCGTTTCCCGCGCCCACGTGGTCGAACATCACCAGCGTGACGCGGGGTCCTTCACGCCGTGACACCGAGCGCGCGAACGATTCCACCGCGCGGATCGCCGTCGGGACACCCTTGCGCCGGCGCGACGCACGCCCGAACACGAGCACGCGCACGGTACCGTCGGCGGTCCGCGGTGCGGCCGGGGGGTGGAACGTCGCGGGATCGATGCCGCCGACCGCGGTCTCCGCGCGCACGCCGTAGTGCCGTCGCAGGCGCGCCGCCATCCCCGTCGAGTTCGCCACCGCGACCCAGCCCGGGTGACGCGCGATGCGTCGCTCACCCGGAATTCCCTCCAGCGCGAAATAGAACAGTTTGAGCCGCGCCGACGCGCGCTCGAACGCGGGCACGAGCGGCGGGTCGTTGCAGAAGAGGACGTCGTGGCGCGCGCCGTCGAGCGCGCTCGTCGGGCGCGTCTCGCCCTGGAACGGCAGCCACGCGGGCGCGTCGCCCGCGGGATGGTAGATCACGAACCGGTGTCCGCGCCGGACGAGTTCGTTCCCGACTTCGATGAACCGCCGCACCCCGCCGAACACCCCGACGCCGGGAAGCAGCACGCCGTATTCGAGTCTCGGGGACGAAGAGAATGTCATCGCACGCGCCGGACACGGCCGGGCCCGCCCACCGTACGAGAGGGTCGCGGAATTGGCAAGTCCTGCTATACTCCCGGCCCATGTGTGGTATCGCCGGCGTGTTTCGATTCGTTCCGGGCGGCAACGATCGTCCGGTCGTTGAGGCCATGATGGATGCGATGGCGCGCCGGGGTCCGGACGACGCCGGCATCGAAACCGACGGCCCCCTGACGCTCGGTCACCGGCGTCTCGCGATCCTCGACACGAGCGACGCGGGTCACCAGCCGATGCGAAGCGCGAGCGGGCGTTTCGTCGTGAGCTTCAACGGCGAAATCTACAACCACGAGGACATCCGCCGCGAACTCGGCGTCGCCCGCCACGCGCTCCGCTCCACCTCGGACACCGAAATTCTCCTGCTCGCGTGGGAACGCTGGGGGACGGCCGCGCTCGACCGGCTGGTCGGTCAGTGGGCGTTCGCGATGGTCGATCGCGAGGCGCGCCGGTTGTGGCTCGCGCGCGACCGATTCGGCGAGAAGCCCCTGTTCTACCACCGCGACCGCGACGCCGTCGACTTCGCGTCGTCGATTCCCGCGCTGCTGGCATCCCCGCGCGTGTCCGCGGCGCTGGACCCCGATGCGATGCTCGAATACGTGACCATGCGCTACGTCGTCAGCCCCCGCACCGTGCTGGCGGGAATTCTCAAGGTCCCGCCGGGACACGTGATGCGCGTCGGCGCCGACGGGGTCGCGGTCGAGCGCTGGTACGCCCCGCGGTTTCGTCGCGGCCCGGCGCGCACGCGCACGGACGCCGCCGAGGAATTCGGCAGTCTGCTTTCGACCGCGTCGCGCCGGTGCATGGTGAGCGACGTCCCCGTGGCCCTCCTGTTGAGCGACGGGATCGACAGCAATGCCATCCGCGCGTCGCTGCGCGATGCCGGCGGCATTCGGTCGTTCACGTACGCGCTCGCGGATTCCGCGTCGGGATTCGCGCCGTCGGCCACGGCGACCTCCGACGACGCCGAGACGTTCGACCTGCTCGTGACGCCGGCCGACCGGCTGGACGGCATGCTTCCCGCGTTTGCGTCCTTCGGCGAGCCCGTGGGCGACGGCGCGGCGCTGGCCACGTGGTTTCTGATTCGAAGCGCGCGCGAACAGGCCACGGTGTTCCTCTGCGGTCACGGCGGCGACGAGGTGCTCGGCGGATACCGGCTGAGCCAGGATCGCTTTCGCCTGGCCGTGGCGCACGGGCTCGCCCGCTTCCCCGCGGGTGCGGCACGCCCCGCGCTCGACCGCGTGCTCAACGGCGCGGAACCGTTCGCCGGGCGCTTGCAACGCATGCGCCGCGTGCCCGCCCGGCGCGCGCCCGAAGCCGCGCGCTATATGATCCACCGGCCGCTGCGACCCCACGACGTCGGCATGCTCTTCGGCCGGCCGATCACCGCGCACGACGGGTATCTCGCCACCGTCGACCGGCTCTACGCCGCGTGCGCGGACGACGACGCCGATCTCGACCGCATGCAGAACATCATGCTCGACACGTTCCTCTCCGAAAACATTCTCTCGTTCGCCGACGCCATGGCGATGGACTCGTCGGCCGAGTTGCGCATGCCGTTTCTCGACCGCGACCTGGTGGACTTCGTGCTGTCGCTCCCGCCGTCGATGCGCGTCGGCCGGTGGCCGGGACGGACCAATACGAAACTCGTTATGCGCGAGTGGGCGCAGGGACGCGTCGCACCGGACGTACTCGCGCGCCGCAAGCGCGGTTTTCCGTTCGGAAATCTCCCCGAATTACTCGCCACGCACGGGGACGTCGTGCGCGGGCGTGTGCTGGGATCGTCTGCCCTGCGCGCGGCGCTTCCGGGCGTCGAACGCTGGCTCGCGCATCCGCCCGACTATTTCCGCGCGTCGTACGAAGGAACGTTGTGGGCGCTGCTCTCGCTGGGAATCTGGTGCGAGCACCACGGCATTCGCTCAACCGCCTAGCGGCGTCGCGAGCGGGACCACGCGTAGAGGGCGACGGCGGTGGCGGCCGCGGCGTTCAGCGACTCCAGTCGTGACGATATCGGAATCGACACCGCGCCCGATCGCAGGTGCGCCGGCAGTCCCGGCCCTTCCGGGCCGGGAAGCAATCCGAAGCGGGCGGGAAACGGGAACGTCGCGACGTCGGTGCCTTCGGCCGACAGCGGGACGAGCGGCAGGTCGCGCGGAAGATCGCCGATCGCGGGACCGGTCATCAGGGTCGCGTGGAACACCACCCCGCCCGACGCGCGCACCGCTTTCGGGTGAAACGGATGGCCGGCGCCGGCGAGCAGAATCACCGTGTCGACGCCGAACGCCACCGCCGTGCGAATCACCGCGCCGATGTTTTCCGGATCCTGAAACGGAACGAGCAGACTGCACCCGTCGGGCAGGCCGTCGTCGACGCGCCACACCGGAATCGCCGGCGTACGCATCCGCACCATCGGCGCGTCGGTGCCGAACACGTCCAACGACCGGAACAATCGCCGGGCGAGCAACAGACACGGAACACCGGCGGGCAACGCGTCCGGCGGATCGGGCTGGCCGTCGGTGGCGATCCACGCCTCGCACCGGTCCGGAAACGCGGCCACGACGTCGTGCACCGCTTTCGCCCCGGAAACGATCACCGCTCCGTGCTTGCGATGCCGCGACCGGACAGCGATTTCTTCAGCGCTTTGAAGCGCGGATTGCCGTCGCTTTCGATCCGATGCAGGTCGCGTCGTGTCATCGTTCTCTCCGCCGGATGATACCCGGCGTCCGCGTTCGCACGAGACCAAACCCGCGCGGGACGCCGGGGCG